>CAJTHM010000015.1:0-18831 GCA_910576125.1 Lachnospiraceae bacterium
GGACCAAGGGTTTGCCTACAGCTTCCTTCAGATTCCACCTCACGATGGACACCCTTGCTGTTCAGCTATACACTTCCTCGTTGCCTAGGCGTGTTAGGGACTTTCACCCATTAGAGCGCGCCCATGGCGCGCAAACCAAAAAAACAGCATGATATATGAACCATGCTGTTTTCCACCTCCGCCACTGTCGCTAGACTCCGCAGGAAATGCGGTTTCGTACAAAAATTAAAGATACACGGCAAATTTGACGTTCCGGAAAGTCTGTTCGTATCGAAACTCTTTCATAAATTCCCGCAGGAGCGCCCACTTGGGATCCTCTCCTACCTTTTGGTACTCTTCCTCAGAAAGCGGGAACAGAGAGGCATAGGCATCTTCCAGGATGATGACAGGCTTCTCCTGCCCCTTTTCCGTAATCATGGCCTTCAACTGCGCCATATCCCGCTCCATGGTCTCATAGCTGTAGGATGCCAAATCGCTCCAGGGATTGAACGCGGAGGGCATCTGCAGATAGTACGACAAGGCCGGAATCCCCCCATACAGGATGACCTCCTGCCCCTCCAGCCCGTTTTCATTGACATAGGCGCTCAGCTGCGTCATCCACTCCGCTTTCTGAGGGCTCATTTTTATGTTCCGCAGGACAGCATTATTGTCCACCGTGGCCTCCGCGTCCTGTATCCCGGTGGCCTCCGCGAACGCGAATACCGCGCCGAAGACGCCGAACTGGAACAGGCACAGGACAAGGAAAGATACCAGAACCCCCTTAGCGGGAAAGGCCGAAATCGCCAGCCCCCGCTTGAGCCGCTTTTCTCCCACATGCCGCAGGAACCGCCAGCTCTCCCACAGGGTATAGGGCGCCGCCAGGAACAGGTTGTTCAGGCTGGGCAGGACACCGTTGTTGCTGCCGATGGGCGTCAGCATGATGATTAGGATAATCATGCCGCTAATCAGCTTTTCCTCTTTGGGGCTGTCCCTGTGGAAGATGCGGATGGCGGCAATCAGCATGGTCAGCATCAGGAACAGAGGCCCCGGATGCCAGATGGGGTCATAGCTGTAGAACAGGAAAGAAAAGAAACCACCCTGATACAGCCACCAGACCATGGAGCCGCAGACCGCGCTCCACAGAATCCTGACACCCACATGAAGCGTCCTGGCGTTCACCGCCAGAGCGCCGGACAGCGCCGCCAGAGCCAGAAAGACAAGCCCGGGATGCCTTACGGAATCATAGCCGGGGAACAGGAAAGAAAATAAACCCTTTCGATACAGCAGCCAAAGCGCCGCACCGCAGATGGCAGCCCACAGAATCCTTGCCGCCGCAGGAATCGCCCTGGCGACGGTTGAGGGAGGCGTTTTGGCCCCTTTTTGCTCCTCCAATCGTAAGAGCAGCGTCTCCAGCCAGCCAGCCACCGCGAACAGCGCCATGCCGCCTATCAGGATGCCCCCAATGCGCGCCACCCAGTACAGGTTTTCCACATAGGCGCCCAGGATTCCCATGATCATGGCGGTGGGCTTGTAGTCCGCCGCATTGTCCGTCATGGCGAACAGCCTCCGGATTCCCGCCACATACTCCCCGAGGCCGTAGCGGAGGTGGATATCGCTGAGAATCGCCAAAAACGCTGCCGCGTATCCCAGCAGGCACCACAGCGTATGGCGGACAGTCCGCCGCCAGAATCCCTCCCCGGCAGATGTCCTCTCTGTCCCACGCTTTCTTTCCTCCAGCCAAAGGATGATGTCGTACACCCAGACGGCTACGATCATCCCCATCTCAGGCAGATTGGAAAAGCGCACCAGCACATTCGCGCCCAAAAACGCGCCCGCCGCCACAAGATACCCTTTTTGGCCCCTGGAGCCTTCTTCCTTCGTCAGGCCCAGGTAGAGCAGGATGGACGAAAGCAGGAAAAACAGATAGGTCAGATAATTATAGAAAGACGCGGTAGGGCACCAGCACAGGCTCAGCGCCGTCATCTCCCCCAGGAACACAATCGCTTTCGGCATCTTCAGCTTTCTGGTACAGAAAAAATAACCGATGAGCGCCAGAGCGCCTGCAAACAATCCGGTGTACAGGTTCATCCCCATCAGCGTGTCCCCACCCTGCAGCTTTGTGAGCATATTCCCCACCGCATTGGTCAGATAGGTGGAGAATAGCCACATGGAATCCATGTGCTTTGTCCCCATATATTGGAAATTCGCATAATTATATCCGGTATCCCAAAAATCCAGCCCCAGCTGTATATGCCGCAGGGGATAGAATGCCAGAATCACGATTGCCAGATTCTCCAGCAGATTATTCCATTTCGTCCGGGACAGCCTGTCCTTTTCTTTCCTCATGTCCATCTCCGTCCAGAATCCTTTCTATCCAGCCTTTATCGAAACATCGCATCCGCTTTCTCTATCTTTTCCATCAATTTGCGGTATGGGCCGACTTTCAGCATAATCCCATGTCCCCTGTCAAAAATCCACTTCCGCACCATGTCAGCCAAAATGCCGCACACAAATACCACTGCCACTGCTGCCGCCGTCCCCAGAAGCAGACTGCCCACAGCCCCAAAGCCGTTTCCTCCGCCAGCCGCCACTGCCGCCAGCCGCTCTGCTCCCAGCCATTTCTGCCAGGAATAGCGAAGCCCCAGGTTCTCATGGAGCAGATAGACTCCCAGAGTGTATGGCGCCACCCGGTTGACGATTGCCGCGAACTTTCCCTGTATGCGGAGCCTGGCGAACGCACCGAACAGGCCGATTGCCGCCAGATAGGGCAGGATATGGTTGTACTCCATGCACATGCCCAGCCGCGCCTCCAGCCTGCCGGTGCGCAGATACACCAGCCTTAAGAGAAGCGTCCCCGCAAATATCATAAGGCAGCTCCCCGCATATAACAGCAATCCGCGCCCTTTCTTCTCCAGGAAAGGAGCGCCGAACCTCCGCACACAGGCCGCTGTCAGGAATACGCACAGATACCACAGGCAGTCATACCCCTGGGCATCTTTCTCAAAGATGACTGGCAGCACACTCTTGCCGATACAAAAAAACACCAGCAAAAGCACTATCGTCAGCTGCAACTGCCGCTTTGTCATTTTTTTCACCGCTATCCCCGCCAGGGGCAGGAGCAGATACAAGAAGACGTAGGCCGTCATGAACCAGTAATGCTCCATCGTAACCGGAAACAGGAGCGTCAGCAGATAATGCGTGTCAAATGCCGCCTCCCTCAGCACTCCGGTGAACGCCCCCAGCAACCCAAAGACAACGGAATATGACCATATCTGCAGCCACAGCTGCAGCAGGCGGCTCAGCTTGAAAGAGGAGGTAGTGAGAAAATATCCGCTGATGAACATGTACACATCCACGGCCACGATGCAGAAGCTTTCCAGCAGCCACGCGGCCAGGCCCGCGCTCCCCAGATTGCTGCCCGTCAGGTCAGGCAGCAGACCTCCCTTTCCCAGAAAATGCAGCGCCGCCACCATCATCATAGCCACGCACCGCAATAGTTCCAGATTGGCCATACGCTCTTTCGGGGCGGCCGCTTTGTTCTGTATTCCGTTTCTTTCTATTTGTTTTTTCATTCTAACCTTTGATTTCCTTTAACCTCTTCTCATACTTTCCAGACGGCATCCCGCCTCATAGGCCCTCTTCAGATATCTCTCTGCATCCCTGTCATGGCAGCTCAGCTCCAACAGAAGCGGCCCCTCATACGCAGACCGCGCTATCACGCCCATCACCTTTTCCCAGCAGATGCTGCCCTCTCCCGGAATCCAGTGGGAATCCATGGCTCCGTTGTTGTCATGAATGTGCACCGCGTACAGCCTGTCCCCATACCGTTCCAGGATTTCCGGTGCCTGCTCTCTCCACACCATATTGGCATGGCCGGTGTCATAGCACAGCCCCAGGAATTCCCGGCGATATCTGTCAAACAGCCTGTCCCATGCCTCCAACATATATTCACCGGGCATGTCGAACAGGTTCTCGATGCAGATTCGCACCTTTTTCTCCAGGCAATAGGGCATCAGCTCATCCAGGGATCGAAAGACGCAGGTATAAAAATCCTCCTTTGCCTCCGGCTTCTGCCGAATCGTAAGATAAGGCACATACAGATGGAGCACGATTTCACCGGCACCCAAAGCCGCCGCCAGGTCAACGCGGTTTTGAATCAGCTCCACCCCGGCCTTTCGGTTGTACTCCCAGTTGGAGGTGTAGTCCTTGCGATAATGCCTCTCCCTGACATTCACATCCCTGGCACCTCCTTTGGTAGCATGGAGCGCCTTTGAGCGCAGCCCATACTCATCCATCCACTCCCTGATCTGCCGCATTTCATAAGCAGAATACATGTATTCCCCGTCCCATTCATGGCACCAGTGAATATGGGTGAATCCCGCCCGGGCAATCCCTTCAAGCGTCCCTCTGATCTGCTCCAGCTGCGTTCCCTCCCCTGCGAAATCTGTGTTCAGCGCCAGTTCCACTCTCACATCCTCCATCTTACCACCAATCCTTTCCAGGGGCGCGCGCCCCCCCGTCTTTTCCGGCATTTCCAGACTTCCGCGCCTGACCGCCTGGATACATTATAATCCATATCCGGCGGAGGTTCAACCTAAATTCCGCCGAACATACGGCAAGCCGGTTCACAGAATGAACTCATAAATGCATTTCCGCGTCTCCCCCTCCAGCCTCATGTCGTTATCCTCCGGCAGATCCACAATCTCTTTCAATCTGCCCCCCGCATACTCGCAGGTCTTCCTGGAGGGATAATTGTCCGGGTTGCAGGTGATGATCAGATAATCCAGCCCATGCCGCTTCGCCAGTCCGAACAGCAGGCGGCAGGCTTTCCCCGCGTAATGATTCCCGCGGCAGGGTTCCTCCACCCGGTATCCGATGTTCCCGCCGTAGTAGGTCTTCTGATTGTGCCCTATCCTTAAATCACAGGTCCCCGCCCTGTTCCCCGCCATATCGAAAATCGTGAAATGATAGGACGGCAGCCATTCCTCCTCCGGAACGGCAGGAACGGTCCTGTCCAGCATCAGCAGAATCTCCCCGTCCGTGAGCGCTGTCACGTGAAAAAAGCGAAAAGCAGGTTCTGTATTTTTTTCAGTTTCCATCATTCTCTTCCTCCCTTTTCTCCTGCCGCACCCCAAAGGCCACCGCCGGAAAGCAGCGCACTGCTCAAGCCTCTCCCGCTGATTCGCTTCTATACTTTCTTCCTAATCTGGCTCATATACTGGAAATTCCATATACGCTCCTGGCCCTGTATGCCCCCGAAGCCTCGGCGGCGGCATCCGTGTCCCGGGTAAAGTCCCTGCCGGGCAGGATGCGGAATGTCCTGCTGCCCGCCTCCATGTCTACAAAGTTGTCGTCAAGCCGTAGTATTCCCTCTTCCGTCTCCACGCTCACCGCTTTCGCGTAGTTCGCCGCTGTCACCGTGACCGTATCCCCATCTACGGAAACCTGCAGCCCGGGGTCCTCAAAGGCATAATGCTTCGGCGCGCAGAACAGCGTGGTTCCTGAGGAGACATTTGACCCGTCCACATATAGCGCGTACTCCAGATGCACCTTCAGCGGGTCTATGTCATTGCAGTCAAGGTGCGGGAGCCAGGCGCCGCCGTAGGCCGGCGCCGTCACTTCAAACTGCCCCTCCCGGACCACGGAGGAATCCGGCAGGCGGAGGGCCCATTTCACGATGCCGCTCACCGGCTCTCCCGTCTCGTTTGCCACATGGAGATCCGCGCTGAAGTCAATGGGAACGGGCAGGGTATTGACATTCGGCTTCTGGTCAATCTCCCCATGCTCCTCACAGGAGAGAAGCACAGGCGCGAACATGCGCTTCTCGGCATAGTGCAGCGCTTTCCAGTTCCCATAATAATCCAGGCTGGCCCAGCTTGCCACCGGCCAGATATCATTGAGCTGCCACACCACCGTACCCATGCAGGTGCCGCGGAAACGCCGGAAATGCTCCACGCCATAGCGGATTGCCTCCGCCTGCAGCAGCTGGGAGCAGTAGAGCAGCTCGTCGAAATTCTTCGGATAGAGGTAGGTCTGCGATAAATAGTTTGAAATTTTACCATTTGCCGAAGTATTTCTCTGGTGCAGCTCCATCACCCGGGAATAGACATTTCTGTCCTGGCTTTCCGTAAAGCGCCGAATCGTCTGGAGCGCCGGGAAAGACTGGAAACCGAACTCCGACAGGAAACGGTAATGGTGCTTCCTGTATGCGGTGAAAGGCTCATTGCCATGCCAGACGCCCCAGTAGTGGGCATCGCCGATATTCTCCGCGTTGCTGTTCTCAAAGTTTCCGCCGGAGCTGGGGGAGGAGGGCCAGTAGAAAGTCATGGGATCCTCCTCTTCCACAATCTTCGGAATGATGTATTCGTACAGCCTGATGTAATCATAGTACTGCTTTTTCGACTGTACTGAAAACATCATCTCATATTCGGTCTCCATCTCATTGTTGCCGCACCACAGCCCGATGCTGGGATGGGAGCGGAGCCTGCGGATGTTCTGGCGAATCTCCGCGCAGACATTTGCCTCAAAGGCATCGCTTAACTCATAGGACGCACAGGCGAACATGAAATCATGCCATATGACCAGCCCTCTTTCATCACATACATCATAGAAAAAATCATCCGGGAAATAGCCGCCGCCCCAGATGCGGATACAGTTGTGCCGGGCCTCCTGGGCGGAAGCCAGCAGCATATCGGTGCGTTCTCTTGTCTGGCGGGTCAGTATATTGTCCTCCGGGATATAGTCCGCGCCCATGGCGAAAATCTGCAGGCCGTTCACTTCAAAGGCGAAATTCCTGCCGGGCAGTTTTTTGCCTTTTCGATCCACCATCAGGACTTTTCGGTCGCCATGGTTCATGACAATATCTTTTCCGTCATCCAGATCCTCCGTCTGGTTCGTCAGGTGGGCATCCCACTGCTCCTCCGGCATGGGATCCGTGTTCACCGTCATGGTGCGCAGACCAATCCGCTTCCGCCAGACATCCAGGGGCCCCGTCTTTCCGCCAGCCTCGCTGCCGTCGCTCCCTGCAGGCACCAGCAGAGCCTCCACCTGATACAGGGGCTGCTCTCCGTACCCGTTAGGCCACCACAGCTGGGGATCGGAGACCGTAAGCTCTGCCCGGACGTGATTGCTCCTCAGGTCACAGGAAAGCCCTGTGAGGTTCATGGCGACAGAGGAAGCCGCCGCGGCATTTATAGAAGCGCTCTCCGCTGACAGCACGGTTCCGTCCGGCGCGGTCAGAATCACCACCAGTTTCACCTCTTCCCCGCCTGCCTCCGGCATCCACTCGATTTCGGCATCCGCTGTCAGCCGCACTGATGCCACGGTATTGCCGTGTACGGTTTTCCCCGTAATCTCATGCTTCTGGGTGATATAGACCTGTGCGATGCGCGCGGTCTTCACGGCGTGGATTGTAACTTCTCTGAACAGTCCGGCATCCGGCAGCCTGGGGCCCCAGTCCCATCCGAACATGCAGGCCGCCTTGCGCAGGTGCGGGAAACCCGGCATGGCATCCGGCGAGCCGCCTACGGGACATTTTTCATTCTCTTCGCTGATATAGCGGAGCGGCGAATGGAGAACCACTTTCAGATGGTACACTTTATCCTCTGCGTCATCCTTTACCTCGGCAGTGATATCATATTCCCATACACGGTTCATATTGCATGCGGTTCCAAGCAGCCGACCGTCCAGATAAACATCGGCCAGAGTATCGATGCCGCTGAAACACAGGAACAGCCTGTCAGCCTCCCTGTCCTGGCTGCCCAGGGTAAACCTGGTCTCATAGGCGAAATCATTCTCCATGAGTTTCGTCGCTTTCAGCTCATTGTCCCGGTAATAGGGATCGGGCATCAGGTTCTTCTCCAGCAATGTCCCGTACACTGTAGACGGAACCTTCGTCTCGATTGGAGCATTCGGAATATCGTATATATTTCTTCCAATTACTGTCAATGTCCAGTTGTCTTTCACATTCAACACTATCATTCTATATCCTTACCTGTTCTTTCCTGCATAAACCCGGACTGGGAAATCTGCCTAAAATCCCCATTCCACAATATTTCTGTCAAATAAATGATTATATTGAAGCATCCGATATTCCATAAGTTCCGTATCCTCTCCGGACCAATTACAAAAGTTCCCTTCCCCGTCTTCATATCCGTTCACTGTGACAATCGGGTATTGATTCATATACTGCTGCAGAAAGGAAAAGAACGGAGCCCCCGGAACCTCTGCCACTTCTAACAGCAAAGCTCCCAGATAGCTCATTCCGATATTCAATTCTTCCCGCTCCTCAATGTCATAATTTGCCCATATGAAAAAAGGGGTCTTGTACTGATTCAGCGTCTTATCCTTTTCTTCTATTCCCGGCGTGCTGCTATAGACATTCTCATAAAAATCATCCTCCAATTTCGGTTGATGATCCCCATACATACAGATGATTACAGGCTCCTCCACCTTTTCAAAATAATATATCAATTCTTTCAAAGCATCATCCGATTCCTGTATCAGCGACAAATAGATGTCCGCCTCTTCAGAAGAGACATTCACGGCTCCTACTGACCGGTTTACATCGGATTGGGTATAACCGCCGTGGTTTTGGACAGTCAAATCAAAAACAAACATGCTTTCTCCTTCCTGTCTGTTCTCAAACAATTCTATCACTTTTTTGTAAGTTTCCATATCTGTCACACCATAATGAAGCTTTTCCGCTCCCGAAAAATCCTCCAGCCATATGCTATTGTCAAATCCGAAATATCGGTATATCCTGTTACGGTTCCAGTTTTCCGCTATTTCCGGATGCATGGAATATGTGGTATAGCCTGCTTTCTTCAAATCCGATATCAGGGAGGGCATCTCTTTCACCACACACTGCTGATAAGGATAATAAGCGGACGGCAAAAAACCCATACTGCAGCCGGTAAATACCTCAAACTCTGAATTTGATGTTCCGCCTCCCAGCACTGACACATTGACGTATCCCCTGACTGTATTTTCGTTCAGGCTATAGAAAAAACTCATGTTCTCTTTGCTAATCTCCAGATTGCCAAGTACGCGCAAATCAGCGTAGCTTTCATTCATGACCATGATGATATGCGGTTTCTGAGCCCCTTTCAAATCATCTTCCAGGTTTCCGGCAGCCTCTTTCAGCAATTCCTCCACCCTTTTCACAGAATATTCCTGCGGCTCCGTCACCCGTGAATTTTGAATGTCTATGAAACTCGCCACCAGATATCCATCAAAATGATAACTCTTATTCTGGTCAAATCCACGTATGTTCAGGAATCCGGCTTTTTCAAAAATATCCGTATACAAAAACCGATACCCGCTCACTGCCGCCAGGACAATGCCCAATGCAAAGCACCCTATACGTCCTGCCACCCGTTTTTTCCCTCTTTTCACCTTGCGGCATCTCCCTGTCTGGACCCCATAGACGAAAATCAGCAGAAAAATGCACCATGCCATAGCCATATGATGGTTTGGACGAAGACTGTAGCGATCCATTACTCTGACCGCCGTTTCGATGGCGGATAAATCATTGAAGCGCAGAGGCACCCCGCGAAAAGTAAACACAAAGTAATTCGCCGAATAGAGCAAAGTCAGTACCAAGTTGCAAAAACAGATGCTGAACCTGATTGACTGTGTACATAACAGGACAATCAGCTCCAAAAGGTACATCAGGCCTAAATTCCATTTCATGGAATATGGTAACAGAAATTGCGTCTTAATCGTAAGAAGTTCCAAACGGCTCCCCAACACATAAGGGCCCAGGACAAGCAGCAGAATACCGGCAGCTGTCCGCAGCCTGCGTTCCTCAGGAATGCCGAACGCTATCCCAAATGCCGTAAAAGCACATAGCAAAAGTGCACGCAGGATTCTGCCTGCTGAAAGACCATCTTTGTAGGAATATCTGGTCAAAAGCTGGGCTCCTTCCAATTCCTCTTCCTGACGCAGCGCAATATTTTCCGGCATGAAATACTCCATACTGCAGGCCTCCAGAACCGGAACTCTTCCTCTTTCATCAGGCTCCAGATATACCGACAAAAAGTAGCTTTTCCCCCCTGGCCGCAATGAGAGATTCACCTCCACATTAGTGTAGGTGTCTATCGCGACCTGTTCATATGGAATCTTTGTCCGAAAAAGAACTTCATTCTCAGAATCGCTGACTACGACAACCGCATCCCCTCCGCTCAGTCCCTCTTCTCCCATTACAACAATGCCGACGCTCTCCAGGTTGCTGTATTCCGGCTTGAATTCCTGGCTGCATGAAAAAGAATCCCCCTGACTTTCCATGTACCAGGAGCCTTCTCCCAGCAGAATGTTCTCCTTGTCCTCTTTCAGCCAGCCCACAGGCCATATCAATAAAGCCAGCTCTGCCAAAAAGAACAGCAACGCCGCTAAAAACCATTTTTTTCTTTTATAAACCCGCTCTTTCAGCCAATGATAGAATCCGGAAAAACAGCGGCTCTCCGCCATGGCCTTTCGCAGGGGCGCAAGGGTGCAGGCCATTACGGCGCGGTAGCGGAACAGTTCCCCCCTGCCCATATATTTTCCGGTAATCTCCCTGTGCTCCTGTCTGTCGCGCTCCCTGTTTTCCCGCTTCTCCGAAAAGCCCCCGCCCTCGTAGACCGCCACCGGGAAATCCATATGGCGCATTTTCGCTCCCGCCCGGTAATAGCACCAGAGGAAATGGTCATAGTCCGCCCGGATTCTGTACTGCAGGTCATAGGGCTTTTCTCTGCACAGCGCCGCGCTGTAAAAGCAGGACTGATGGCAGGGTATGTTGCGGTAGCAGGTGAAACCTGTAATCTCCGGCGCCGAGGCAATGACCACATCATTCTTCTCGCCGCAGGTATCCCCGTACAGGACCAGCCTGTCCAAATCTGTCCCTGTCTTTTCTTCCTCCTCCAGATAATCCAGCGTCCGCTTCAGGACCCCTTCGTCCGCGAATCTGTCCCCGCAGTTCAAAAAAAGCAGGAAATCACCCGAGGCATGGGATACGGCCTGGTTCATGGCATCATAGATGCCCCTGTCTTTTTCCACGAAAATCCTGACTTTTTCGATGCCGGGAATCGATGCGTTCTCCTGGCGCCACTTTTCCACAGAGCCGTCCGTACTGCCTCCGTCTTTCAAAATCACTTCCACATCCTGACAGTCCTGCCGCAGGATGCTGTCCAAGGTGACTCCCAGCTTCTCCCCGGAATTCAGGCATACCGTGATTACAGAAATTTTCAAGTGATTCCCTCCTTGAACAAATTCTTTTACTTTTGACATATGTCTACATTATAATTCAAGTCCTTTCCATCTTCAAGACCAAGATTATATACTGTTTAACAGTTAAAATTTCCGGGTAACCCGACTACATAACACCAGCCATATACACTTAACCAACGCAGTATGATAAATTCCGGCGCATACCATATTCTTTATTTCATTTAAAAGACCACGGTCAGCCGAAGCCGACCATGGTCTTTTGTCTACTTTTCACTGCACCGTAAGCCCGGAATACCCCATCAGGCTCTCATCCACGGCCCTGGCGGCCTCCCTGCCCTCCCTGATGGCCCAGACCACCAGAGACTGGCCCCTGTGCATATCGCCGGCGGTGAACACATTCTCCCTGCTGGTCTGATAGGCCCCGGCGGCGGTCCTCACATTGGTGCGTTCATTCAGCTCCACGCCGAAAGCCTGCGCCACGTAGACCTGCGCCCCCAGAAAACCTGCCGCGATCAGTACGATGTCCGCGGGAAGGGTCTGCTCGCTGCCCGGTACCTCTTTCATGCACATGCGTCCCGTGGAGGAGTCCTTCTCCCAGGAAAGCTTCACGATTTTCACCGCGGTCAGTTTCCCGTCCTTGTCTTTCACGAACTCCTTCACGGTGGACTCGTAGATTCTTGGGTCATGTCCGTACACCGCGATGGCCTCCTGCTGGCCATAGTCCGTCTTGCAGACCTTAGGCCACTCCGGCCACGGATTGTCCTGGGCCCTTGTATCCGGCGCCTTGGGCATCATCTCTATCTGGGTCACGCTCTTTGCCCCATGGCGGATAGCCGTGCCCACGCAGTCATTCCCTGTGTCGCCTCCGCCGATGATGACGACATCTTTGTCTTTAGTCTCCACGTACTTTTTATCTTCGAACCCGGAATCCAGCAGGCTCTTAGTGTTCGCTTTCAGGAAATCCACCGCGAAATGAATCCCTTTCGCGTCTCTTCCCTCCGCCTTGATGTCCCTGGGATTGGAAGCGCCGCAGGCCAGGACCACTCTGTCAAATTCCCGCAGCAGCTGCTCCGCTTTCACGTCTTTCCCCACATCCACGCCCGTGACGAAGACAATTCCCTCCTCTTCCATCACTTTGCGCTTCCTGTCCACAATCCGCTTCTCCAGCTTCATATTCGGAATTCCGTACATCAATAAACCGCCGATTCTGTCGGAGCGTTCATACACTGTCACGGAATGCCCTCTCCTGTTCAATTGGTCCGCCACCGCAAGGCCGGAGGGGCCGCTGCCCACCACGGCCACTTTCTTCCCCGTGCGCGCTTTTGGGGGCCGGGGAGCCGCATAGCCCTGCTCATAGGCGTATTCTATGATGGCATACTCATTCTCCCTGGTGGACACCGGCTCCCCGTTCAGCCCGCAGGTGCAGGCCGCCTCACAGAGGGCAGGACAGACCCTGGACGTGAACTCCGGAAAGCTGTTGGTCTTTTTCAGCCGGTTATAGGCCTGCTCCCAGTTCCCCACATACACCAGATCGTTCCACTCCGGCACCAGGTTGTGCAGCGGGCATCCGCTGGCCATGCCGCATATCATCATCCCGGCCTGGCAGAAGGGCACCCCGCACTCCATGCACCGGGCCCCCTGCAGCTGCTGTTTCTCTCCGGGCAGGTGCTCATGGAACTCATTGAAATGCTTTATCCTCTCCAGCGGCTCCTGAGCCCTGCTCACTTCCCTCTCATATTCCATAAAACCAGTCGGTTTTCCCATTTTCATCACCCCGCCTTAGATTATTTTCGTCCTGTATTGGCATAAAATGCCTCAATCTGCGCCTGCTCCGCGCTCAGGCCCTTTTCCTCCATCTGCACGATTGTCTTCATGACCCGCTCATAATCATGCGGGATGATCTTCTTGAACTTCGGCAGATACTCTTCAAATTGCTCCAGGATTTCCTTGCCCCGGGCGGAGTTAGTGGCCGCCACATGCTCCTGAATCATGCCCTTAAGCTCCAGAACATCATATTTGCCCGTCACCTCCCCGGAAGAGACCATCTCCTTGTTCAGGCGCTTGTACAAGTCATTTCCCTCATCCAGCACATAGGCCACGCCGCCGCTCATGCCTGCGGCAAAGTTCTTCCCGGTGCCGCCCAGCACCACCACGCGCCCGCCGGTCATGTACTCGCAGCCGTGGTCTCCCACGCCCTCAACCACCGCCATTGCCCCGGAATTGCGCACACAGAAGCGCTCCCCGGCCACGCCGTTTATGAAAGCCTTGCCGCTGGTAGCCCCGTACAGGGCCACATTTCCTATGATGATGTTCTCGCAGGCTTTGAATGTACTTCCCTTGGGCGGATATACGATCAGCTTGCCTCCCGACAGGCCCTTGCCGAAGTAATCGTTGCTGTCGCCCACCAGCTCCAGCGTCAGGCCCTTTGGAATGAAAGCGCCGAAAGACTGTCCGCCTGCGCCTCTGCACAGCACCCGGTAGGAATCCTCCTCCAGATTGTCGCCCAGCCGCCTTGTGATCTCACTTCCCAGAATCGTGCCGAAAGTGCGGTCCGTGTTGGACACATCCACTTCCAGGCTCCTTTTCTGGCCTGCGTCAATGGCTTTTTTCAGCTGCTTTAAGAGGACTTTTTCGTCCATGGTCTTCTCCAGTTCGAAGTCATACACCTGTTTCGGGTCAAAGGTCATCTTCTGCTCCAGGCCCGCATAAGGATTGGAGAGAATACGGGACAGGTCAATCTGCCGCTGTCTCTGCGTCAGGCCCTCCCGCACTTTCAGCAAATCCGTGCGTCCCACCAGCTCATCCACGCTGCGCACGCCCAGCTGTGCCATGTATTCCCGCAGTTCCCGGGCGATGAAGCGCATGAAGTTCTCCACATATTCCGGCTTGCCCCGGAAGTTCCTGCGCAGCTGCGGGTTCTGGGTGGCCACGCCCACCGGACAGGTGTCCAGATTGCAGACACGCATCATGACGCAGCCAAGGGTCACTAAAGGCGCCGTGGCAAAGCCGAATTCCTCCGCGCCCAGGATGGCTGCAATAGCCACGTCCCGGCCGCTCATGAGCTTGCCGTCCGTCTCTATCCGCACCTTTCCCCTCAGGCCATTCTGAATCAAAGTCTGGTGGGTCTCCGCCAGTCCCAGCTCCCAGGGAAGTCCTGCGTTGTGGATGGAGCTTCTGGGCGCGGCGCCTGTGCCGCCGTCATAGCCGGATACCAGAATCACCTGGGCCCCTGCCTTGGCCACGCCCGCCGCCACGGTTCCCACACCGGCCTCCGACACCAGCTTGACGGAAATTCGCGCATTTTTATTCGCATTTTTCAAATCATATATCAGCTGCGCCAGATCCTCGATTGAATAGATATCATGGTGAGGAGGCGGGGAAATCAAGGAGACTCCCGGCGTGGAATGCCTGGTCTTCGCAATCCAGGGATACACCTTTCCCCCGGGCAGATGGCCGCCCTCGCCGGGCTTTGCGCCCTGGGCCATCTTAATCTGGATTTCTTTCGCGCTGACCAGGTAGCGGCTGGTGACGCCGAACCGCCCGCTGGCCACCTGTTTGATGGCAGAGCATCTGTCAAGGCCGTCCGGGCCCGCGGTAAGGCGCTCCGGATCCTCGCCGCCCTCGCCGGAATTGCTCTTGCCGTGGAGCCTGTTCATGGCGATGGCCAGAGTCTCATGGGCCTCCTTGGAGATGGATCCGTAGGACATGGCCCCGGTCTTGAAGCGGGTGACGATTTTCTCCACCGGCTCCACCTCTTCCAGCGGCACTTTCTTTTCCGGATACCGGAAATCCATCAGACCGCGAAGGTTTTTAACAGAAGCCTCATCATTTACCATGGCGGTGTAGCGCTTGAACATTTCGTAATCGCCCCGCCGGGTGGATTCCTGCAGCATATGGATGGTGGCGGGATTGTAGAGATGCTCGTCGCCGCCGCTTCGCATCTTGTGATGGCCGGGGCTGTCCAGAGTCAGGTCGCTTCCCAGCCCCAGCGGATCGAAAGCTTTGGAGTGAAGTTCATCCACCTGGGCTTCGATATCTTTCAGCGTAAGGCCGCCCACGCGGCACACCGTATTGCTGAAATATTTACTGATGACCTCCGGCGCGATGCCGATTGCCTCGAAAATCTGGGAGCCCTGATAGGACTGTATGGTGCTGATTCCCATCTTGGAGGCAATCTTCACGATTCCGTGGAGCACCGCGTTGTTGTAGTCATTGACCGCCGCATAGTAATCCTTGTCCAGCAGGGAAACGTCTATCAGCTCCCGGATGGACTCCAGCGCCAGATAAGGGTTGATGGCACAGGCGCCGTAGCCTAACAGGGTGGCGAAATGGTGCACCTCCCTGGGTTCTCCGGATTCCAGAATCAAGGCTACTCTTGTACGTTTTTTCGTTTTTACCAGATACTGGTTCAGGGCGGACACGGCCAGCAGCGAAGGCATGGGCACATGGTTCTCGTCCACCCCCCTGTCCGAGAGAATCAGGATGTTCACGCCGTCCCGGTAAGCCCTGTCCACTTCCACGAAAAGCCTGTCGATGGCCCGCTCTAAGCTGGTATTCTTATAATAAGTGATGGGCACCACCTCTACCCTGAAGCCCTCCGCTTTCATGTTCTTTATCTTCAGCAGATCCGTGTTGGTGAGGATGGGATTGTTCACCCTAAGCACATTGCAGTTCTTGGGGCTCTCTTCAAGGATATTGCCCTCCGTGCCTATGTACACTGTGGTGGAGGTGACGATTTCCTCCCGGATGGCGTCGATGGGAGGATTGGTCACCTGGGCGAACAGCTGCTTAAAGGAATGGAACAGGGGATGGCCGGATTTGCTCAAGACCGGCAGCGGCGTATCCACGCCCATGGCCGCGATGGCCTCCGCCCCGTTCCTCGCCATGGGCAGGATGCTGGTCTTCAGCTCATCGTAGGTGTAGCCGAACGCTTTCTGCATCCGCTGGCGCTCTTCCGCGGTGTACTCAGGCACCCTCTGATTGGGGATGGTCAAGTCTTTCAAGAAGACAAGGTTGTTGTCAATCCACTCTCCGTAGGGCTGTCTGGAAGCATATTTTTCCTTGATTTCCTCATCGGAAATCACCTTGCCCTGCACCGTGTCCACCAGCAGCATCTTGCCGGGGCGCAGCCGTTCCTTGCGGCGGATTTTAGCGGGGTCGATATCCAGCACGCCTACCTCCGAGGACAGAATCAATGTGTCGTCCCCGGTGATCATATAGCGGGATGGACGCAGACCATTGCGGTCCAGCACCGCCCCCATGATGTCGCCGTCGGAGAACAGGATGGACGCCGGGCCGTCCCAGGGTTCCATCATGGTGGCATAGTATTGATAAAAATCCCTCTTATTCTGGGACATGGCCTTGTCGTTGGCCCAGGGCTCCGGGATGGCGATCATCACCGCCAGGGGCAGATCCATGCCGCTCATCACCAGAAATTCCAGGGTGTTGTCCAGCATGGCGGAGTCGGAGCCCGCTTTGCCTATGGCAGGCAGCACCTTGTGCATCTGGCCTTTCAAGAATTCGGAAGACATGTTCTCTTCCCTGGCCAGCATCTTGTCCGCGTTGCCTCTAATGGTGTTAATCTCGCCGTTGTGCACCATCAGACGGTTGGGATGGGCACGCTCCCAGCTGGGGTTGGTATTGGTGGAAAAACGGGAATGCACCATGGCGATGGCGGATTCGTAGTCTTCGCTCTGCAAATCCGCATAGAAAGTGCGAAGCTGTCCCACCAGGAACATTCCTTTATAGACAATCGTTCGGCTGGAAAAAGAGACTACGTATGTGTCTTCCGACGACTGTTCAAACAATCTCCGCGCGATATAAAGCCTGCGGTCAAATTCCAGCCCTTTCTCCACATTGGCGGGCTTCTTCACGAAGCCCTGCAGGATGGCAGGCATGCATTCCACGGCCTTTTGCCCCAGCACGTCAGGAAAAGTGGGAACCTCCCGCCAGCCCAGGAATTCCAGCCCCTCCTTCTGCACGATGATCTCGAACATCTTCTTGGCCTGATTCCGCCGCAGCTCCTCCTGAGGGAAGAACACGAACGCCACGCCGTACTCCCTTTCTCCTCCCAGCTCCATCCCCAAAACTTTCGTCACTCTGGCAAAGAATTTATGGGGAATCTGGGTCAATATCCCTACGCCGTCCCCGGTCTTGCCCTCCGCGTCCTTTCCTGCCCTGTGCTCTAAATTCTCCACAATCTTCAAAGCATTTTCCACGGTGGCGCGGCTTTTTTTCCCCTTGATATTGACACAGGCCCCGATTCCGCAGTTGTCATGCTCAAATGCCTCCCTGTAGAGGGGCGCCTGTGGAACTTCTCTCTTCACATCAAACATAGTGGTGCTCCTTTCCCTATGGTCTGTCTCCAAAAAACATAAAAAAGACGCAACTGAGCCTAAATGCGCTCCTTTGCGTCTTTGCTTTTCCTACTATACAACATTTTTTGCCATTTGTAAATAAAGACTTTAAGAAAAATTGTCAGATAATTCGTCAACTCTTTTGTTTCATTCAAATATTCTGTCTATTTGCACCATTCACCTTTTTATCCTCCCTGTTATTTCATATTTTTATCTATCGCCTACACATAAGAACTAAAAAATCTGTTCAAAATCCCCATTCCACTATATTCCTGTCATACAAATGATTATATTGCAGCTGATTATTTCGCGCCAGCGGATCCGGAGCGGAACGTAGTTCCGCTCCACTGATTTTCCTTAGCGAACCACCGGTTCGCCTTTGGGATCCACCCCGTAGGATTATTTCCTGGGTTTTGCGAAATACTCTCTCATGTTCATGCTGCCCGTTTCTATCCAATAGGCGGTATGTGCATAGCGGTCCACTATGGCTTCCGCCTGGACACCCTCGCCAAGCCGCTTGATCCAGTCATCTTTCCGGTACTGGGTGCAGAAGATAGTAGAGGTGGAGTCAGAACGCCGCTCCATCAGTTCAAAGAGAAAGTACAGCTCACTGTCCGATATGTCTGAGACCAGCCATTCATCCAGGATGAGGAGCGGGATTTTTCCATACCGGTTCAGCAGCTTCTTCGGGCTGCCTATGATGGCGGCACAGTCACCGTATTCCATGAGCAGGTCAGGAAGGCGGCAGCCTGCTGTGCCTCCAGCCCGGAGATGATTTCGCCAAGGTTCATTTCGCGCAGTTTGCGCCTGCCCTCATCATTGATCATTCCGGCCACCTCCATAGTAATCGCTGCCACGCAGGTACCCCATGGGTGTTTTTGCCCTGTCGGAGGCTTTCTTCTGTTCCATGTAGATTTCATCTTGATTGGCGGCCAGCATGGAGCTAAGATGGTGGTAGCGGGGCTTCTCGATCCCATTGGTCACTGCGAATTCACAGGCGGCTTCCAGGCGCGCTCCGGAGTACTTATTGCCTGGCCGCAGAACAGCCAGGGCAGGATTGTAGCCCTGTTCTTTTATGGATACGCCCTCGAAGATCCGGCCGACCACTTCTGCCGTATATTTCCCGATGGCGCCCGCCCGGTTTTTGATGCGTACATCGTCCCATGGAGAGATACGGAACCTGTCCGGCATGTCCTCCTGGTGGGTGGAATACTGGTTCTTCCTGCCGGATGGGAAGCGGTTGTGGGTCGCGATGCGGGTGTTGCCGCTGTAAATCTCCACGGTGCTG
>CAJTHM010000015.1:18927-175433 GCA_910576125.1 Lachnospiraceae bacterium
CATGTGGCAATCCCATAAGGAATGGAAGGCAGGGGATGGAGAAAAGGCTTCTCATCCAGGTAAGCTTCATAGCGGCTGCCTTCCCGTTCCTGGAAGCTGCTGTGGTTAAAGGCATCAAGTTTTCGGGATACGGCAGCCTCCAGCTCATCAAAGGAGCAGAACATTTCATTCCTGAGCCTGGCGATGACTGCGGTTGCAGCCTTGCCGACAGTCCCCTCCACGGATGCTTTCTGTTTGGGCCTGCGGATTCCCGCAGGCATGATGGCTGTCTGGTAATGGCTGCCAAGGGCTTCATAATCAGCCGTCAGGACGATCTCCCCTTCCCCGGGATGGGACACGACGCCTGTCTTCAGGTTGTCGCAGATGAGGCGTGTGGCCACACCGCCAAAGTACTGGTACATATGGACATGGGCGCGGATGAAGGAATCCATCTTCATGTCCCGGCAGGGCTCTACATAGGAATACTGGCTGTATGGCAGGGTCGCCACGAACAGATAGACTTTCACGGCCTCCCCTGTTGCCGTATCCACATATTCCATCACCGGGCCTGACCAGTCCACTTCGACTGCATCCCCCGGTTTATGTTCCAGGTGGTTTGTCAGCCTGTTCACAATGGTATAGTCGCTGTATCCTTTGCAGTATTTCGTGTATCCCATGGGGATGCTGCCGGATGCCCTGCACTGGTCCTGGTATTCCTGCCAGAGGAGCTTCAGGGTGACACCCACCCGTTTCAGTTCCTGATGCACATATCCGTAATCGGGCTGGGCATACATGGATTCCTGTACGAACTTGTCAGGATAGAACATGCGGTAAACCGAGTCCTCATCCATGTCTCTGACTTCTTCATAGGAGATGCCATTTTCATCTGCTTTGTGAAATACATCACCAACAGAGTTGACAGAAATGTGTCCTGTCCGGGCAATGGCGTTTCTTCCCATTCCGCTGCCCCGAAGCTCCAGTATGAGCTTCACATTGATTTTTTTGGCCATAATATTCGGCCTCCTTTCGTAGAATCGGAGACAATTTCTCCAAACATGATTCTACAGGAGACACTTACCAGTCGTTAAGTACAGACCATAAATTTTGATTGGATCTATTCGTGTGACAGGTGGATCTATTCTGAATACTGGTTATAAACTGGATCCCCTCACCTGACTGGTGGATCTCAAATGAATATCGATAGCTCTCTCAGCGCGAAATATTCATAAAGGGCAATACGGAATGTGACGTGAATTATTACTCATGGGGGAGCGCACGGATTAGCCATATCCTGCGGAACCCATTTTATAAGGGGGCGCATTTAGTCTGCCGGACGCACCAGAAAGGAATCCGCTCCAACACCTATGACATCATTCCCCGTGAGGAATGGGAAGTGCTTGAGGGCTGCCATGAAGCTATCGTAAGCCCGGAGGACTGGGAGAAGGTGCAGGAACTCATTGACCGCCGCCCGCCTATCATGGAGGGGAACGCCTGCCCCTTCTACAACCTGTTCCACGGCATTACCTACTGCGCAACCTGCGGGAAGTCCATGCAGGTACGCTATGAGAAGGTGGGCAGAACTGGGAAGAACCGCTTTACCGGCGAGGAACGGGAGCCGATAGACAAGGCGTATTATATCTGCCAGACGTATAACCGGCTGGGGAAGGATGCCTGCACCAGCCATAAGGTGGAAGCGAGGGATTTGTACAACCTTGTGCTGAAGGATATTCAGGAACTTGCGGCAATGGCGTTGAAAGACGTGGAATCGTTCTACCAGCGGATTAGCAGCCGCATGGAGCGGCGGTATCTGGCGGACGCTTCAGAGATGGAGAAGGAACGGGAGCGGCTGGAAGCAAGGAACCGGGAGATTGACGATATGTTCCTGAACCTGTATACCGACAAGGCAAAGGGAATCCTGTCCGAGCAGCGGTTTGTGAAGCTGACGGCGGCAATGGAACGGGAACAGGAGGAAAACCAGAAGCAGCTAAAAGAATTGACACTCTCCCTGCGCCGCTCCAATGAGCAGGAAAGTGATGTCCGCACCTTTATCCGGGAAATCCGGCAGTACGCCGCAGTCCGGGAACTGGACGAGGGTATCTTGAACCGCCTTATCAGCCGGATTCTGGTGGGTGAGGTGAAAAAGGCTGGCGGGGAGAAATTTCAGGAAATCAAAATCATTTATAACTTTGTCGGGGAGATACCGGCGGTAACAGAATAATGGCAATGCCCTTCCCTCTTTCCGGGGGAAGGGTTTTCTTTTTGCCCGTACACGAAAAAGAAGCCGGGTTCCCTACTCTCCGGCTTCCGGGATAAACTCTAAATGGTCTAAGGCATAGCGCAGAGCCATACACATCAATTCATTTCGGGAGCGGTCGCTTTTCGCCGCCAGAGCGTCAAATTCCTCCTGCAATTCCCGGTCTATCCGCAGCGTCATGACCACCGACTTATCTTCCTTCTTGTCGGGCTTCTTCTGACGCACCACAAACTTGTCTGCCATGTTACACCTCCGTATTACGTTCCTGCAACCATTATAAACGATTCCTCTTGACCTTTATATAACACATGATAAAATACAAATATGTAATACATAATAGTATTATAAAATGAAAAGGAGGTCATGGAAGTGAAGAATGTACTGGAACAGCTTTATAACGGCGAAATCTTCCCGGCGGAACAGTATGCCCCCAGAGGTGAGGAATACCGTAAAATCCATCAGGGGCATTACCACCACTACGAGGACTTTATTGAGGTGCTGGCTAAGCTGGAGCCGCCCCTTGATGAGCAGTTCATTAAAATCATGGACGAACAGCTTGACGTAATCCCGTTTGAGTTCTCGGAAATGTTCATTGACGGTCTTAAGCTGGGGGCAAAGATGATGGCGGAGGTTTTCAGGAACGAGTAAAAGGACGGGGGACAGGAAAAGGCAGACGCTTTGAGGGGAGCGGCTGCCTTTTTTGGAGTTGTTGACAAACTGGAAGTTATCATTCTAGAACAAACGGAAGTATTACTATTATGATTCCAAATACAGTAAATAAAGCACCTCCAAATTTTGTGCTTTTTATATACCAATCAGAGGGTTCATCTGCACTATAAGATTTCCATTGTTCTGTTATTTTCCATATCAAATCTGGCTTCAAAAAAATGAAAATACCTAATACAATGAATAGAATTCCTCCGCAAATACACCATAACATATTTATCATGCTCCTTTATCAGTCGAGTAGACAGGCACCTCACGATGCCAGCCCCTCACAGATCCGTACGTGCGGCTTTTCCGCATACGGCTCCTCATAACAACATTCACAGTTTCAGAACAGACTGAAATATATCTTCGGCATTGCCAGCGGATAATATTTCAGCATTTCTATAAACCCTTCCCGTGTGTAGCTCTTTCTGTTGCTTCTACGGTTTAGGACTTTAAATAGCATTTCTCGCACTTGTTGTTCGAAATTGCTTATCATCCTGCCGTTGAAACTGACACCATAATACCTGTAGTGCCCTGTCAATTTCAGATTGAGCATTCCCATCAGCTTCTTTAGTTTCTGGTCTCGATTAGCGTACATCCAGACTTTTATGTCCTTCAGTTTCTGCCGGAATTTCTTACTGCTCGTTTTCGGCATTATCCATGCTGTTCCTTTCCTTGTCCTTCCGCAATAAAATGTAAATCCAAGGAAATCGAAAGTTTCCAGCCTTGTTGATTCTCCGCGTTTCTGCTTCGATTTTGCCAGATATCCTCCGCTTTCCAGCATCCTGCTCTTGCTTTCCTCCAGTTCCAGTCCGAACTTTTCCATTCGTTCCTTAAGAAGCTTATAATATTTCTCCGCTTCCCATTCGTACTGGAATCCCGCAATGAAGTCATCTGCATAGACAATCAGGAAATTCTCGCCCTTGCTCTCTTTGGCTATTACAAACTTGTACCATAGTGTAAGAACATTGTGCATATAGATGTTCGCAAGGATTGGGCTGATGATGTTTCCCTGTGCTGAACCTTCTCCGTTTTCAACCAGCTTTCCCTCATCCATCACCCCGGCTTTCAGGTATTTGTTCACCAGCCAGAGGATGTTCGGGTCTTTGATGTATAGATTCAGGAATTTCATTATCCGGTCGTGCTTCATATGGTCAAAGAAGCCTTTAATGTCTGCATCCACGATGTAGCATATCTTCGTGAAGTTCAGCCTCTTATACAGTTCCTTCACTGCCCCATGGCATCCCCTGTCTGGTCTGAATCCGTACATACAGTTTAGAAATCTCGGCTCGTAAATTGCTTCAAGTATCTTCTTCAAAGCCAGCTGGACTATTTTGTCCTCGTAACTTGCAATCCCCAGCGGACGCAGTTTCCCATTGCTTTTCGGAATATATACCCGCAGCGATGGCTGTGGCTTATATGACTTCCTTTTCAGCCTTTCTACAAGCCCCTTGATGTTCTGTTCCAGGTTCTCTCCGTATTCCTTCTTTGTCACTTCATCAATCCCCACTGCCTTGCTGCCGTCCAGTTCCCTGTGGCATTGCATTAACAGTTCTTTATTTATCAGATGGTACAAAGATGTGAATTCCGGTTTCGGCTCATGGGCCGATTTGTCTGCTATTCTCTCCAATTTCGTTTCCATCAGTATCTCCGTCCCTGAGTACGGCTGATGTGCCCTCAGCAGACAGGCTTCTCACCTGCCAGACTACCCGCCCTTCGTCTGGGCGCACAATCCCGATTTATTATTGCGTTCAGCTTAGCACATTTATGGAACATATACAAGATTCCATGTATGAAAAAGCAAAAAGAATGAATTCTTCACTTGACAATGTGGCAAAGAATTCCTGACTACAGGAAAAATGGTCTCCCTGATGCTCCATGTTCCATGAGCCTTGCCCCAAAAGTGCGTTATCCCTGTCTTCCTTTAGCCAGCCCACAGGCCATACCAATAGAGCCATCTCTGCTATAAAGAACAGAACCGCCACTAAAAGCCATGCCCTTCTTTTATGGAACCGTTCTCTCAGCCAATGACAGCTTCTGGAAAACAGGCCTGTCGTAATCACAGATATCTTCATGTGATTTCCTCCTTTTCATCTGCTTTCACTTTCATTGCGGCATAATGACACCATGCGATGTTCACCGGCATAGCCGCCATCACGGGCAGCATATATCTGATATAGGCATCTACCGGCGAAACCAGGCATACCAGCATCGTCAGTATAGATGGAACCAGAACCAGCATTTCCCGATACCTTTTCTGCGCCAGCAGAAAAACAGCACAGGCTATCAGGATATAATTATGAAAGCCGCAGCTATAGAGCATGCCTATCAAAGGCAGCCTTTCCACCCAATATGCCCCCTGTTCGAACATATCCCGGACTTTCCTGTCCTCCACCTTTCCCTGAAAAAGGCTGTAATAGCCTATCCTGTTCCCATACTCCTCCCTGTTTGGATAAAAGTAACCATAAATGTGATTCAAAAAAGCCTGAATATAAGTATCCGGATGCCGCACCAACTGGGCGCACCACACCCTGAAATAGGAAGCCAGCTCTTCTGATGTAGGATGCGGCAGGAAACCGGCCTTTACAGGATCTGATTTTTCCGGGTCGTACACCTCGGCAAGGGTATTCATATCTTTCTGGAACAGATGAGTCAGAATTTCCATTTCCTCCTCAGTAATATCCTCATAATGTTCTCTTGCATATCTGGCCGTCTGCTGCAACGGAATGGACAGCGTTTCCCCTATTTCACCCGATGCTATCCCTTTCTGTACCATGTAGATGTTCTGTACCAGATAACAGGACAGAAATAGGCTCAATAAAATGGGAATACACAGTTTCCAATATTTTCTATATGCCAGCACTAAGGTACCACAGAAAAGCACCAACACATATATACCGTTGTTTCTCGTATGGGATATCACTACGCTGCACACAATCAGGAGCATCCACTGATACCAACGAATTCTATCCTCAATCAGGATATGTACCACCACCAGCAGGAACAGCAAAAGGGCAATATATTGCCCTATTTTCCCCTCAGGCGTACTCCTTCCCAGATTCCATCTGTCTGCTGCTGTCTTCAGCAAAAGGAAGAAGTTCTTGAACAGCCAATAATATCCTGCCACCACGAAACAGGCCAGCCCAAACTGCAGCCTGCCATGGAAAATATAATTCCAGTTTCCCAAATCATAATAGCTTCTCCCGAATACCATGCATATCCCGAAGAACAGCGCCAATGCAGACATCCAACGGTTTCTCCGCAATGGATGCTCCCGCACCGCATAAAACATGCAGGCTATCCCGGCCATCAGAAATATCGTTTCCATTCCCCAGCCGCTCATCTTCTGAAAAACGGCAAAGAAATACTTTATGAGCGGAATATCCGTCTTATATCCCCATTCCAGCTCCACCAAAGCGCTGTCCTGTACGGCAAGACAGCTTACCACTGTCCGTATGCCCAGCCAAATTCAGCACAGCCACCCCTTATTTTTCTCTTCCGCACCACACAACAAGACTGAGTTTATATTTTTGCAATGCCTGTCACCCATACTGCTATTCTCCCTTTTCAGCCCCTTTGTATTTTATTTTCCACAGGCTTCCCCCTACGGCCTCTTCCATTCGGAACTCTCCCAGAAATTCCCTCTCCAGAACACCTTCTTCATACAGCAACGATGAAAATCCATATCCCCATGGTGATTCTATCATATAGAATTCATCCCCCATAGCAGAAAAATCCACATCCTCGTACCATATGAATTCCGCATTGGGCAGATAATACTCATAAATCACATCAAACGTGATGAAGTTATACACTATCTTTTCTTCATCCTGTATCTGGGCAAAGAGCTGCTTTGTCTGTTCCGTCCAGGGCACTGTCTTTAATTCCATATAGCCTACAATGGTATAGGAAGACAGCACCATAATACCCAGCCAGATTACGCCCATCCCCCAGGCAAGCAGGCTTTTCCCTGCCAGCCTGATCAGCATGAACAGCCATACGAACAGCAATACATCTACCAGATACCGGTTGTCCCAAAAATGCTGCGTATGCGAGGCAACCACCATGCACAGCCCATAGCTGCCAAAGAAAACCGCGCCTGAAAATGCAATAAATGCTTTCTGCTTTTTTTCCAATTTCTTCCACTCAGAAAACAGGCACAGAATCATAACTAAGAACAGTATCGCAGGCATGTATTCAGACAACTCAATATTGCACTTAAAAGCCCATGTACACAATTCGCCGATTTTCTGTCCGGCCTCTTCC
Organism: Lachnospiraceae bacterium; assembly: GCA_910576125.1. Lineage (GTDB taxonomy): Bacteria > Bacillota > Clostridia > Lachnospirales > Lachnospiraceae > Acetatifactor > Acetatifactor aquisgranensis. The sequence continues at coordinate 26,138 of CAJTHM010000015.1, forward strand.
GTCCTTATATCTCCCGCATCCCTTTTCAGGGTATCGATGACTGCCGCCAGCCAGGGCAGATAGCCAATGACCGTAGCCAGGGAACAAAAAATCCATTTCCTGATTTGAATCCTGTCATTTATGATAAACCATAACAGCAGCCCTGTGTAAATCAATGCCAGCGGCACCACAGCATAATACTGGGTATACACTCCGCCCAGCGAAACTATGGTAAACGCTATCCACCAGCTTATCTTCCCTGACTGTATTATCTCATACGCAAACAGACCAGCGGCCATAACAAAGAAGATGACCCAGGAATACATGCGTACATTCACGTTATAATAAATCATCTGGGCTCCCAGTCCGCTTACCAGCAGGAACGGAATGGCAGTCTTCACTCCCCACCTTTTTCTGACAAGAGTAATTCCCAGAATGCCGGTAGCAGCAATGCCGGCCACCGATACCATTTTTGCCACAAAGAGACTTTTTCCAAAGATGGCCATGGCTCCCATGACCAATAGATAATATAGAGGAGGATGCACGTCTGCAGCCGTGGCCTTCAGCATTCCGGCCACACTGTTCTTCGTCACGATCTGCCATGTGAAAGCTTCATCCCAGTCTACCGCTTCGTTCCGGCATATCCTGATTATCAGTGCCAGGACTATCGCCAGTTCCATCACAAGAATGGGAATCTGCCATTTCTCCAGCAGCTTTTCCGCCTGCAGCATCCATTTACTATGACACAGAAAATTTCTGTCCCCAAACCACCCTGTCAGGATAAAGCACAGCATCCATAAAAAGGCCCAGAGACATATTACATTTTTTACATTGAGCGGAAAGCCATATATATACCTGGCAACCGCTTTTCCCTCAATAGGCTCCCCGCCGAAATATAACGCTTCACTGCCTGATTCATCCGGTTCTCCGTCCGGCGCATAAACTGCCCGGAATATTACCCCCCCGAAACCTCATAAGAATACGGGGAACCTTTCTTAATCCACTTTCCGACAGATACCGGGGTATATGCTCCATCATTTACATCGCACAGAGGAACCGCTTTCTCCACAACCACTTTCCCGTCCCCATCCATGATGGTGACTGTCAGTTCCCCTGTATCGGGCTTTCCATTCGGAAATGCAATATCAAAATCCAGTTCCGAAAGATAGCTGGTCTGAGCCACAAAAAACTGTTTCAGCTCCTGAGCTTCATTCTCTGTTTCTATATAAGGGACTTGCGGCGCTGCATCTATGTTGACATCCCTTCTCACCAGACATAATGGATAAACACAAATGCACAAAACAATGCAGCACGCCAGCACCCCGATTTCCCATGCTTTCTTCATTTAACTATCCTTTGTCCTTTCTCCGACTCTGTCAAAATATCTTCTTCTCCTTATGCAGCATCCACGCGCATGCCGCTCCCACCGCCAGGCACACCGCACATACCGGCCAGTTTGTCAGGGCAGAAGTCACGGGGAGATAGCTCAGCACATAGGAAAGCACATTCGCCCCGATATGCACTGCCAGAGCCATCCGGAAATCTCCGAAATATTCATAGGCATACGCCATCAGATAGCCCAGCACCACCGCGTAGAGCGCCTGCACCGAATTCCCATGGTAAAGGGCGAAGAAAACGGCGGACACCAGCATTGCGGCGGACAGTTTCATGTAGCGTCTGATACAATTGAATATGATTCCGCGGAACAGCAGTTCCTCCGCAACAGGTGTGATTAGGCCGAAACAGATCAGCCCAATGGGGAACCACGCCCCATACTGATTCTGCGCCACTTGGCTGTAGGCCTCCGAGCCGTCTATGACACCGGACAGCAGGAACAGCACATTCAGGCCGATTGCCAGGCCCGCGGTGGCTCCTGCCAGAAGCGCGTAATTCTTTGCAGGCTCTGCCTTGATATGCAGAAGCTTCATATCCTCCGCGGTCTTTGCCAGCATCCTCTTCGCCATCTTTATGATGCAGAGCGCGCCGACCACATATCCAAAGGTAGAGACCAGCACCGCTCCGTTTCCGGTCAGGGTCTCCAGCTCTCCGCCGGCATTCCGCACGAACAGGAAGTCCCCGCCGGATATCCGGGCGCCGATATTTGCCAGAATCACAACTCCAATATTCACGGCGATATTCCTTGCCAGGAAGAATATCAGGAAAGGAAGCACCATCTGCCAGATTCTCTGGGAGGCAGTGGCCTTCTCCGGCTTTTCCGTGCCGCGCAGCAGGAATTTCTGCAGTTCCTCCACGGAACGGACGATGTAATCGCACTTTGCGTCCCGCAGTTCTTCCATGCTGCCATAGCCGTATGTAACGCCTACGCTCTCCACGCCCGCTTTCCTGGCGCCCTCCACGTCGAAGCTTCTGTCCCCGATCATGTACACCTTGCTCTTCTCCACAGGCCAGTTGCCGAAGAGCTGCTTCAGCGCCTCATTAATGACTTCTTCTTTCTGCACCCTGGTGCCGTCCATCTCGCTGCCCACTACAGCCTTGAAGTACTTGGCGATTCCGAAATGCTCCAGAATCCGCCGCACGAATTCCGTGGGCTTGCTGGAGGCCACTGCCATGAACATCCCCTGGGAATTCAGGGCATTCAGCATCTGGGGGATGCCGTCGTAGAGCTTATTCTCGAAGATTCCCGTATCCCGGAAACGCTCCCTGTACTTCTCGATGGCCGCCTCCGCCCGGGCATCATCCATATCATAATACTTCATGAAGCTGTCTTTCAAAGGAGGGCCGATAAAAGGCTCCAGCTTATCCAAATCAGGCTCCTCGATACCAAAAGAGGAAAGCGCGTACTGCACACAGGTGCAGATGCCCACCTTGGGGTCCGTCAATGTTCCGTCCAGGTCGAACAAAAGATATTTTTTCATTTAAAAACTCCTAATCCTGTCGCTGCCATCGTCAGCGGTATTTTCTATTTTGACAATCTTCACATCATAGCCGATTGTATTATTTACCTGCACATGGGCCGTCTCGCCCTCTTTCTTCCCAAGCAGCGCCTTGCCCAGAGGGCTCTCGTTGCTGATCAGATTCTCCAGGGAATTCCCCCGAACCGTGGTGACGATTTTATAAGTCTCCTCCAGCCCATCCTCCAGGAATTCCACTGTCACCGTGTTGTTTATGCCCACCTCGTCCTCGGCGGAATCCTCGGAGATGACCCTGGCGGTCTTGATCATCCTCTCCAGATAGCGGATGCGGCTCTCGTTCTGGTTCTTGAATCTCTTCGCCGCATAGTACTCGAAGTTCTCGCTCAGGTCTCCCTGTGCCCTGGCTTCTTTCACGTCCTCCAGGGCCTTAGGCCGCACCACCAGCTTCCGGTGCTCAATCTCCTCTTCCATTTTTTTGATATCGCTTGGTGTCAATTGATCATACATCTCAAAAACTTACCTTTCCTGATTTGAATGCTTCTTATTTATAATCCGATTCCGTATACTACAGCCACCGCCAGGATAATCTGGATGATGGCAAAGCGGAACACTGTCTGGGTATTGGACCAGCCCCACGCCTTGCGTGCCTGGTCGTGCAAAGGTGTACGTATCTTCGTCATGATGCGGATGTTGAACGCACGGATCAGCCCCACTTTTATCAGGCCCAGTCCTCCGTCCAGTATCAGCACCAGCGCAACGGGAATGTAAAGGACCGGGCTGCCTGTCTTCAATATAGCGATACTGATGAACAATCCCATGGCCCTGGAGCCCGCGTCACCCATCAGCAGACGGCTGGGCGTGGCGTTGTACCACAGATATCCCAGGATACAGGCCGCGAAGAGCAGTATCAGATAGGAGAAATCCTGCCCTGTTCCCAGGGTCCTGTCCACCAGATAAATCGTCATGATGGTAATGATGGTCAGCGTCCCCGAAAGCCCGTCCACTCCGTCAGCGCAGTTAGTCACATTCACGGAGACCCATACCAGCACCACAATCAGAGCGCCGAACACTATCTTCGGGATGACCAGCTGCATATGATGGAACAGAGCCAGCTCAATGATGTTATCATTATAATGAAGGAAAGTCATGGCCACCAATATGGCCACGCACAAATCCAGAAGCCCTTTTTTCCATTCACCCCAGGGCTTCTCCGAGGCATCGTCCAGAAAACCCGTCACCATGCATATGACAGTCAGAATCAGATAAATCACGAGCTCCGCCTTCATAGGCACGAAGAGAAGCGCCGATGCCACGAAGGCCAGCACGAAGATGATTCCCGCGCCCCTAGGCTTCCCGGCGGAAAGCTTTCCGTCATGGGCGAATTCCCGCCCCGCATCTTTCGGAAGATACTGACACAGCTTTGCCGTGGCGGTCACCGTGGCAAGGAACGCGAACAATATCCCGCCCAGAGCAAGCAAAGAGGAATAATCCCCGGAAATAATGTTCTGTAACATATAACCCCCATATAGATTCAATATATTTTTTAAGCGCCCATACGGCACCTTTATAAGCATGTACGAATAGTACGATTTTATCACAAAGCCCGGGCAAATGCAATCTGTTTCGCGCTGCGCCGCCCCGGACTTTTTTCCCTAAATCTTTCCAACATATTTTCTTTGCCCGGGGTCATACTAAGACCAAGATAAGTCGCAGCGAAACACTTATATCTGATCTTCAGGATAGGTGCGGAGCGGCACTTATCTTGAAGATAGATAAACGAAATATAAAGTATTGGAGGTGAAAAAGATGTCCGGAAACAGAACGAATAAAGTAGAGGTACCTGAAGCTAAGGCAGCTATGGATCGTTTCAAGACCGAGGTTGCGTCTGAGCTGGGTGTGAACCTGAAAGAGGGCTACAACGGTGACTTGACTTCCCGTGAGGCCGGTTCTATCGGCGGCGAGATGGTTCGCCGTATGATCAAGAAGCAGGAAGAGCAGATGAAATAAGGCTTCCCTGACTGACAGAGAATATTCTTAAGCTGCCGCAGAAAGGTATGCGTGCGCCGGTAACGCGCATGCGTGCTTAGATGCAGGCGCTTAGAGACAAGAGGCTGCCATGGCAATGATTGAAAATCAAAGCCGTGGCAGCCTTCTATTATGTTCCTGTCTCTTTCGCGGTTCACTCGCCGAATACAGCCTTGTAGTCCGCCTGGAACTTGGCGATGCCGGCGTCTGTCAGGGGATGCTTCACCATCTGCTCGATCACGCCGTAAGGCACTGTGGCGATATCAGCGCCTGCCAGCGCGCAGTCGGTCACATGGACCGGGTTGCGGACGCTTGCCGCGATGATTTCAGTCTCTAAATCAGTCACGGAAAAGATGTCGGAAATCTCACGGATCAAATCCACGCCCCTCTGGCTGATGTCATCCAGACGCCCCAGGAAAGGAGACACGAAAGCCGCGCCCGCCCTGGCTGCCAGCAGCGCCTGATTGGCCGTGAAAATCAATGTCACGTTCACCTTGATGCCCTCGGCGGAAAGCGCCTTGCAGGCCTTTAAGCCCTCCACTGTCATGGGAATCTTTACCACCATGTTGGGATGAATCGCGGCGATTTCTCTGCCCTCTTTAATCATGCCCTCCGCATCCGTGGTGGTGGCCTTCACCTCGCCGCTGATCGGGCCGTCCACGATGGAGGCGATTTCCGCGATGACCTCCTCGAATACTCTGCCTTCCTTTGCAATCAGGGAAGGATTGGTGGTTACGCCGCAGATGACACCCATGTCATTTGCTTTCCTGATATCCTCTACTTTTGCGGTGTCAATGAAAAAACGCATCGTTGAATCTCCTTTCTTTTGTCTTCCATTTCATTATAAACGCTATGGATGGATTCTTCAACTATAATCTGTGGGTTGCTTTGCTTTCGGCTTCATGATAAAATATTGACGCAGGAAGGCACTGCTGTAAAGTCAATCCGGCCATATCCCAAAACGATATGTCTACTTTCAGGACCAAAGACGACATCCTGACGCCCCTGATGCGCCCATGCTATCTGACCTATGACAGGAAGTCCGGTGAAGCATTTATCCTCAATCAGGAAATCGTTCAGGAATTCCTGCGATTGTGCAAGACCGGAGGATGGGACGGGCTGATGCAAGCAACATAAAAGCCAGTTATGGGGGTATACAAATGGAATATGGACAATACATGTGGCTATATGAACTCAACTTTTTATCCGTATTTATCCGGCTCTTTCTCGCTATGCTCTTCGGCGGCATCCTTGGCTATGGCAGAGAGAAAAAGCATCTTCCGGCAGGTTTTCGGACCTATATGATTGTCTGCCTGGGCTCGGCTCTCGCCATGATGGCAGGCATCTATGTGACAGAGACCACCGGCAGCGCCGATGCCAGCCGAATCGGCGCTCAGGTAGTCAGCGGCATCAGCTTCCTGGGCGCGGGGACCATACTGGTCACCAGGCAGAATCAGGTAAAAGGGCTGACCACTGCTGCCGGGCTGTGGGCCGTGGCCTGTATCGGGCTGGCCCTGGGCGCAGGCTTCTACTCCGGCGCGATTATCTGTTTTGCCGCGCTATGGGTTTCCATCCAGATTTTGCGTTTCGTGGACAAGCGGCTCCAGACCCATTCCAAGACGGTCTCCATTTATATAGAATTCACGAAACTCGCAGATTTAAGCGCTTTCATGACTTTCGCGAACACCCAGCACTGCATCATCAACAATCTGGAAATGAATCGGTCAAATCCCACGAATCCCAACGGTTCCGTCTCAGCGACCATGACTCTGCATTTCGCGGAGGTGACGGCGTATACGCAGATTGTGGAAACTTATGGGGCTTTGGACGGGGTTGTCACGATGAAAGCGATTTAGCCGCCAACGCCTGCATGACCTCTTTCATATCCGCGATCCGCTTTCCCACCTCTTTTTCCGTACAAGATGCCAGTACGCGCCGCAGCCTCCTCTCCATCCGTTGCTCCTGAAATGGCCTCCGGCGCAATCCGGCTTTCTGCAGACCTGTCCGTTTCCGCCTGCAGGCGGGCATCATCCCGTGCCAGCCTGTCATTGCCGGCCCATCGGCAGGATACTTCCGGCCGCCCTGTTTCCCCTCCCCAAGCATGGCCTCCAAAGTCTTCCCCAACCCATACACATCACATGCTGCCGTCAGACAACCGCCTGCCTGCAGCTGCTCCGGCGCGGCAAAGCCCGGCGACCCGGCCCGGGAAGTCACCTCCTCCGCCATGGAGCAGACGCAGCCCAGGTCAATCAGCCTGACCCGGCCGTCCTGCATGACGATGATATTGGCAGGCTTGACATCCCGGAATAAAAATCTCTCCGGCAGCTGATGAAGATACCAAAGTCCATCTGCCAGCATCAGTCCCATGCGCACAGTCTGCCCAGCCGAAAAACGCCGCCGCTTCAGCACTTCCTCCAGGCTATAGCCCTCCACATACTCCCGAAGCAGCAGCCCGAGCCCTGCCTCCCGCACAAACGCAGTAAATCCGGGATAAATCGGATGCCGCAGCCCCTCCAGAATCCTGGCCTCCCGCTCCAGCATCTCCACCTGTGAACTGACTTTACAGGCATATCGCTTACCATCCGCAATATCCTCCACGCAGTACACGTCCGAAAATGTCCCTGTTCCCAGCAGCCTTCGCCGGACATATCCCCGCCCGGCGAGCACTGCCCTGTCCAGATATTTCTCTTTTCCTCTCCGTTCCAGTCTGTCATATTCTATCATCCATACCAGCCCTTTCATCCTACTTCTGCGCAAAAACCGGGCTGCCCCAGCCTCTCCTCCGCAGATGTACTCTTATCAAGCTACTATACAGCACAGAGAATCCTAATAAAAACTAACCCTCTCCGTCCGAAAACGTCCCGCGGAAGACACCACCTGCGCAAAAAGGCGGCAGCAAATTCCATGAAATCGCTTTCCATACAAAACAGCGCATATATACTAAAAAACATGAGAAATAATACGAAATTATAGATTAAAATCACTGATTAAACATCATTCAGAAAATCTCGAACAAATCAGATTCATTTCAGATAAACTCATTCCAGATAAACTCATTCCAGCTAAATTCATTCCAGCCAAAAGCCACTGCCGCTATGCCTCCAAATCCGCCGCCGGGGCATCAGCGCCAACGGAAAACTGGTTCCGTCAGCCCTGCGATACCCGCAGCAGCAAAATTCTGTCAGCAGAATCAATACAATATGGCCTGACTCATTTCATAAAAATATTAGACAAATCATTGAAGAATATCACCACCATCAGCACCATGAAGAACATCAGCCCCACGAAATGGACCATGCCCTCTTTCTCCGGCGGCACCGGCTTGCCCCGGATGACTTCCACCAGCAGGAACACCAGCCTGCCTCCGTCCAAAGCAGGCACCGGGAGGAGGTTCAGTATCCCCAGGTTCACCGACAGCATCAGCATGATATTCAACATGCTCAGCAGTACGCTCTGCCACCCGTACTCCTTGGCCGTATCATAGGTCTTCCCCACCACGTTCACCGCGATGCCCACAGGCCCCGCCACGTCCTGGCGGCTGACCCGGCCCCGGAACATCATCCCCAGGCTCTTGTAGGTGGCCTTCACGGAATAGCGCATCTCATACCAGGCATATTTGAAAGTCTCCACGCCTTTCGGCTCCACGAAATCGGCATTCACTACGCCCAGCAGATAAAGTCCTGACGCTTCATCGTACTGCGGCGTCACCATGGCCGTGTACCGGCTGCCGTCCCGCTCATAGACCACCTCCACGTCACCGCCGGAATAAGAGGCCTGCATGTAAAGCGAGATCTCCTGGTACAGCCCCAGCTTTTCTCCATTGATGGAGATGATTCTGTCCCCGTCCCGAAGACCTGCGGCCTCCGCACCGCCGCCCTCTGCCACCTGGGAGGCGACGGGGTCACGGATTGCGATGATTCCATTCATATTCACCATGACAAAGGCGATGACGAATGCAAGAATGAAATTAAAAATCGGCCCTGCCGCCACCGTGGAAATCCTGGCCCAGACGCTGGCATTCAGGAAAGAGCCCTCACTCTGCTCCCCCTCTTTCGTCATCAGCCCGTCCTCTCCCTCGAACATGCAGGCACCGCCGATGGGAAAGAGCTTCAGCGAATATTTCGTCCCTTTCTTTTGAAAAGAGCAGAGCGCAGGCCCCATGCCCACCGCAAACTCCACCACATGGATGCCGTTCGCCTTGGCCAACAGGAAATGTCCGAATTCATGGGCAATGACCACCACCCCGAATATCACAATGAACCAGATTAAAGTCATCATTTATCTGTCAATCCTCCCTAAAACATACTGCGATTCTGCCGGCCTGCAAAACAGGCAAGGCAGTTCATCTGTGCCGCGCGGTCTTGCGCAGGCCAGACCGGAGTCAGCGCTGCTCCCTATGGGCCACATGCTCATAAGTCTCCCGTTCCGTCTCCAGAATATCCGCCACAGACGGATCCGCGATGACCTTATGCCGTTCCATGGCCTCGCCTATCAGCTCCGCGATTCCCGGATAGGTCAGCTTGCCTTTCAAAAACATATCCACCGCTTTCTCATTGGCCGCATTGTATACAGTAGGCATGCTGCCTCCCGCCTCCGCCGCCCGGTAGGCCAGCGCCAGCCCCGGGAAAGTCTCCGTATCAGGCTTTTCAAAGGTAAGCTGCCCCAATTCGAACAAATCCAGCCGCCTGCCCTCCAGGGGCCTCCTGTCCGGATAGAACAGAGCGTACTGGATGGGGAGTTTCATGTCCGGCACGCCCATCTGAGCGATTACGGCGCCGTCTTTGTACTGCACCGCCGAGTGGACGATGCTCTGAGGATGAACCACCACCTGAATCCGGTCCAGCTCCACCCCGAACAGCCACTTTGCCTCCATGACCTCCAGGCCCTTGTTCACAAGGGTAGAGGAATCGATGGTGACCTTGTGGCCCATGGTCCAGTTGGGATGCTTCAGGGCATCCGCCGCCTGCATGTTCCGCAGCTCCTCTTTCGCCTTCCCCCGGAAAGGGCCCCCCGAGGCTGTCAGCAAAATCTTCTCTATGCCGATTTCCCGGTACAGCGCCTCCCGTCTCCCGCTCCTGCCGATCAGCTCTCCGTTCAGGGACTGGAAAATGGCACTGTGCTCGCTGTCCACAGGCAGGATGGCCACTCCGTGCCGCTCCGCTAACGGCATGATGATATGCCCGGCGCACACCAATGTCTCCTTGTTTGCCAGGGCGATGTCCTTGCCCGCCTCAATCGCCGCAATGGTAGGCCTGATACCAATCATGCCCACAATGGCCGTCACCAATACCTGGCTTTCGGGCAGAACCGCGATTTCCAAAAGCCCCTCCATACCGGCCAGAACCTCCACCTCCAGATCCGCCACTTTTACCCGCAGATCCGCCGCCGCGTCCTCAGACCACATGCAGGCCTTAGACGGATGGAATTCCCTGATCTGGGCCTCCATTTTCTCCACGCTGCTTCCCGCCGCCAGCGCCACCACCCGGAGATCCGGGTTGTTCCGCACGATTTCCAGCGTCTGGGTTCCGATAGAACCGGTGGAGCCTAATATTGCTATGTTTTTCATATGAATACCTTTGCCCTCTTTTCGCAGTATTACACCAGCATCAGAATCGTCAGAAAGTAAGTCATGGGAGCCGTCACAATCATGCTGTCGAATCTGTCCATGATGCCGCCATGCCCCGGGATGAGCTTCCCATAATCCTTGATATCGTGATTCCGTTTAATCGCAGACGCCGCCAGATCCCCTGCCATGCTCATGACCGCGCCCGCGCCGCAGATGACCGCGATTACCCAGGCGATACTTTTGTCCGGGAAAGCTTTCTCCACGAAAAAGTATCCATACAGCCATCCGATCAGCGCCGCTCCCAGCACGCCGCCGATACATCCCTCCAGCGACTTCTTAGGGCTCAGCGCCGGGAAAATCTTCTTCCTGCCAATCAGCTTCCCCACCGCATAGGCGCAGGTGTCGCATCCCCAGGAGCTGATGAGAATCATCCACACCGTATAGATGCCCTGAGGCGCCATCCTGGTCTGGTAGACAAAGGAAAGCAGCACCGGCGCGTACAGATAGGAAAAGACCGCCGCCACCGTCTGATTCGCGTTATACCGCGGAAAAGTAAGCACATAGACGAATATCACCGCCAGGAAAGTGCCTACGATGCACATCAGCAGATAGGTGTCCTCCCCCACAAAATACATCGTCAGATAATAACAAATGATTCCAATCAGCCCCGCCTTTTCCAGTCCGTTGGGAACGCGGGCCATGGATGACGTTTTTTCGTTATCTTTTGCGCATTTCAGCGCCTTTGTCAGCTCCCGGAACGCCACCAGCGACACGCCGCACAAAATCGCCGCCAGCGGGCCTCCACCGTAGCTCATGGAGCCTATGGCGATAATCAGCAATACGATTCCGCTTGCCAGTCTGGTCCAAAACATAATTTATCCCCCATTTTCAGCGCACTTTCAGGCCGCCATACTTCCTGTCTCTATGATTATATGCCTCCACAGCTTTTATCAATTCTTCTTTGGTGAAATCCGGCCACAGAACCGGCGTGAAATAAAATTCCGTGTAGGCCAGCTGCCACAGCAGGAAATTGGAAATCCGCTGCTCATTGCAGGTCCGAATCAGCAGATCCGGCTCGGGAATCCCCGCCGTATCCAGGAAACCGCTCAGGGTCTCCTCGGTAATCTCCTCCGGCCGCAGCTTCCCCTCCGCTACCGCCTCGGCCATCTTCCGGGATGCCCGGACGATTTCATCCCGGCCCCCGTAGTTAATCGCTATCTGGAAATGCAGGCCGTCATTGTCCTTCGTAGCCTCCTCCAGTTCCTGAATCCTGCTGCGGATATCCTCGTCCAGCCGGGATTTCTCTCCCAGCACCCTGACGCACATGCGGTTCTTCTCCGCCGTCTTCAGACAGGTCTTCATATAATTCCGCAACAGCTTCATCAGCGCGTCCACCTCGTCCCGGGGACGGCCCCAGTTCTCCGTGGAAAAGGCATACACCGTCAGGTACTGGATCCCCATCCGGTAGGCATCCTCACAGATAGTCTCCACCGTCTTCGCCCCCTGTACATGGCCATAATTGCGCGGCATCCCCTTGCTCCGGGCCCATCTGCCGTTTCCGTCCAAAATAATCGCCACGTGTCGCGGCATTGTCAGTTCCTCGCCCATTTCCGCTCCCATCTGTCTTTGCCGGGCCTCCAGCCCGGGTAAACTTTCAGTCGTTTATTTCTATCTTCATTACCGTTTACAACGAAGCAAGGGGGAACAGATGTCCTCTTCCGCTCCCCCTCATTTGCCTTACCTTAAACAGTCACGACTAGACGGTCATGATTTCCTTGGACTTCGCCTCAATCATGGCGTCCACTTCCTTGATATACTTATCCGTCAGCTTCTGCAGCTGATCCTCCAGCTGTTTAATCTCATCCTCCGAGACATCGGTCTTGCCCAGCTTCTTCAGGGCGTCATTGCCGTCCCTGCGGATATTGCGGATGGCCACCTTGCCGTCCTCGCCCTTTTTCTTTACATCTTTCACCAGGTCTTTTCTGCGCTCCTCCGTAAGCTCCGGGAACACCAGACGAATCACGCTGCCGTCATTGGAGGGATTGATGCCGATATCGGAAGTCAGGATAGCTTTCTCGATAGTCTTGATCAGGGACTTGTCCCAGGGCGCAATCTGTATGATGCGGGCCTCCGGTACGGTGACATTGCCCACCTGCTGAATCGGTGTAGGCGTCCCATAGTAATCCACACGGAGCTTGTCCAGGATATGAGGGTTCGCGCGTCCTGCGCGGATGCCGTTGTAATCCCCCTCCAGGAAGTCGATGGCCTTTTTCATTTTGTCTTCGTATTGCTGTAATCTAGCATCCATAGTACTGTCCTCTCCTTCTATCTCTTTTATACCAGCACCTTTGTGCCGTTAAAGTTTCCCTTGATGGTGTTCACGATACTGTTCTCCTCGTTCAGCCCGAATACCCACATGGGAATCTTGTTTTCCTTTGCCAGAATCGACGCCGTCATATCTACCACATGGAGGTTCCTGGAGATTACCTCATCGATGGTGACCTCGCTGTACTTTTTCGCCTCGGGATTTTTCGCGGGGTCGTCGTCGTACACCCCGTCGATGGACTTGGCCAGCAGAATCACGTCCGCCTCCACCTCGACGGCCCGCAGCACCACTCCTGTATCCGTGGAAAAATAAGGATGCCCCGTGCCCCCCGCAAAGAACACTACCTGTCCCTCCGAGAAATATTTCACTGCCTTGTCCTTGGAGAAAAGCTTCGTAAAGGAGCCGCATTCAAAAGGCGTCAGAATGCTGGTCTTCATTCCTGTGGAACGGAAAATCTCCGATACATAGATGCAGTTCATCACCGTGGCCAGCATGCCGATCTGATCCGCTTTCGTGCGGTCGATATTCTCGCTGGTCCTGCCTCTCCAGAAGTTCCCGCCGCCGATGACAATGCCCACCTGGGTGCCGTCATCCGCCAGCTGCTTTACCTGCAGGGCCACCCTCCTCACTGTCTCCTCATCGAAGCCGGTCCTCTTCTCACCGGCAAGGGCTTCCCCGCTCAATTTCAATAGTATCCTCTGCGTTGTAACCACATCCTTTCTTATTTTTCTTCCTTCCACTGTATGTGCTGGACCGGCAATGTATCATCCGTAATCGGCAGAAGCACCGTATCATCCATGGCCTGAATCGTCTCGATGATAATCGGCAGCGCCTCCCTGGTGGTGGTCTTTCCAGCCGCGTCATGCATCAGCACTACGGATGTGCCATGGTCTTTGACGGCAGCCGTGCAGTTTTCTATCAGCATCTCCACCGGAACCAGAAAGCTCCCCCCGTCGCCGGATGAAATATTCCAGTCGAAGAAGCGCACACCCTGGCTGTCCAAATACTCCGCGAACTCCCGCATGTCGATTTCACTGACTGTATTGGAGCTCCCTCCGGGAAACCGGTATATCGTGCTCTCCACGCCGGTGACCTCCAGAAGATAGGCCTGTTCTTTCTCGAAATCCGCCGCGAAGTCCTCTACCGAAGCGTATATCTCGTCATATTTGTGGGTGTAGGAATGCATCCCAAGCGTATGGCCTGCCTCCACGATCTTCCGCAGATTTTCCTCCGCCTGGCTGCCCTCTCTGCCCACCACGAAAAAGGTGGCTTTCACGCCGTACCTATCTAAAATATCCAGAATCTCCTGGGTACTTTCGCTGGGGCCGTCGTCAAATGTCAGGTAGACTTTGTGGGCGGCATCCTGTTCCGCTGTGCCCGCAATCCCCTGTCCGTTCGCCGCAGCAACGTCTGTCTGCGGATTCCCATCCTGCAGGCTATTCTCCTGTCCTTCAGCCTGCTTTCTTTCATGAGGCTCCGTGCCCTCTCTGCCGGCATCACCGGGCCCCGGCTTCTCTCCCTGTCCGGGAGAATTGTCCGGCCCTGCATCCGACGTCTCCGCCAGTTTCTCCAGCCTGTCCCGCTGCTCCATCACAATCCGGGTCAGGTTGCCGATTTTATCTTTCAGGCTCTCTATCGTATGATTCAGGCTCCATATCCGGACCAGGAGAACCGCGCACAGCACCATCCACAGCGCTGCCATTATCCTGTACATCGCTGTGCCGCTCTTTTTAGGGGATTCCTCTCCATTCTTCGCGGCTTTTTGCTTTCTGTCCTTTGATACGGCATTCTTTTGTATGTCTTTTGTCGGAATCTTATCTTTGGAAATATGGTTTTTCGACATATTCCGTTCTGACATATTCTCTCCTGATTCAATTTTTGCCCTCTCAGCTTTCAGTATAGCATATTCCTCTTTTTTGGGAAAGATAAAAATAAAAATTTGATAGGATTCGTATGACAGTATTTTAATGAATGAGCCGCCTGAAGACAGGCGGCTCATTCTCTATTCATTACAGACCATATCTTTGATACAGCATATCTCGGAAATCCTTATCCCGCATGGCCCGCTCCAAATCATTTGTTCTTTTTTCTTCCACCATCTTCAGCCACAGCCGGCTCAAGCGCTCCTCTCCCTCTTCTCTTCCTTCTTCTCTTCCTTCTTCCCTTCCCTCTTCTCTTCCCTCTTCTCTTCCCTCTTCCCTCATAATCTTCGCATAAGCTTCTTCATCAAATTCTGTAAGCAGCATAAGCATCACCTCCGACTTCTTTTTCAGAAGATACTCTTTCAGCACCCCTTCTTTGGCGCATCTGTCAATTGCTTTATCCATGGCTTCGGCCAAGCTGCCTCCTGACTCCTGATACTCACGGACATACTGTACCAGCGTCACGTACCCTTCCAACGCCGGACATTTCTCCAGTAGATTCTGGTTTCCGCCTGCATTGATATTCAGCATATGGGCAGTCCATTCATATCCCTCTTTCGGCATCAGAAACGCATCTGAAAGCTTCAGCTCCTGCCTGTCCGGAGCATCTTCGCGGCCATTATAGAATACATAGTAATCCGGAGCCGGAATCTGTACCAGCTTCTTCCCATACAGCTGCATGCCCTTCGACTTCAGTATCCCATCAATATTATGGGCAAAATAGATCAGTCCCCTCAACGGCATATTGTAATTCAAAGTGCTCTGCTGCTCCCACAATGCCAGCTGATTCTGAAACAATACTGATACATCATTCTTCCCATGTATATAGATTGCATCAGAAAGTGTGACAATCTCCAGGCTTTCGGCATCCTCATAATCCGTGCCGTTCAGGGCATTGTACAGGGACAGGGCATTGCGCTTATCCGAGTACAAATCGTGGAATACCGTGTCCTTATGGTTTCGTTGTATAGTATTTCCGTTTGTCATGCAAGATTCTCCCTCGTTTTGATATATCGTTCTTTTGTACGGAAACTATAATCAACCCTATAAAAATATAGTAACATATTGGAAAGTTACTGTAAACTCTTTTCTCACGCCTCTCTGCTACCATCCGAAGCGCAGCTTCCCTGGCTCCCGCAGCTGCCGCCGTTTCCGCAGCCGGCACAACCGGCGCAGCCACCTGCACACTGCCCTTTGCGAAGCTTCCCCAGCTGACTGCGGAGAATAAAGAATACAATAATCGCCAGAACCGCGATAATAATAATATCTGCCATCTATCGTCCCTCCCGGTACCTATTTGAGAATCATTCTCATTTCAGTATATGCCACAAGAGGAAAAATGTCAAGTTTCTTATGAGACAGTCGCCATACCACCTTGAAAGGCATCCCAATAAGCAATATTTGCTTTCGTCAAACACGCCTTTAAACCCTTATCAGACGTCATTACCGTCATGTTTTGTCCGGACATACATATAGGAATTCCTTTCCTTAAGAAATTGATTGAATATAGTCCTATTCTACCACGGCTTGTCTGTCATCGTCTACTACAATTTTATCATCTGGCATTTTCCTGCCCTAATCCCTCTCCCTGTCCCGCAAAATCCCCGCCAGCATGTGGAACATGACCCCGCAGACCGCCAGGAGCACCGCGTAGAGTTTCCCGGTATTGCTGGCCAGGAGCGTCATGATGATGCCCAGGACAGGGATATGGCGCTCTACTTTGCCTATGAGGCTTTCATAGGGCACGGGCTCCATATCCTCTTCCCTGTTGGCGTCCCCTTTCGTGACAAACTCTCCTTCCACATAGTGGTTCTCTTCCACACGGTGGGTGATGACGGAGCCGTCTTTCTGGAAAGCGATGATATCCCCTGTCTCCACCATATCCGGCTCAGCCGCCTTCACGTAAATCACGCTCCCCACCGGAATCTCCGGCTCCATGCTGCCGCTCACCACCTCATAGATTTCATATCCCATCAGACGCGGCACTGTCAGCGGCAGAAATGCCGCAATGACTCCCAGCAGTATCAATGTCCCAAACACGCTGCAAAGGGCAGGAAAAACTTTCCTGCCCTTTTTTTCAGAGGGACGTGAAATTGACTCCAATTCCTCTATCATGATTTCGGTTCCTCTTCCTTCTTTTTCTTCTTCTTCATAATCAGGAAATACCACGCTGCCCCTACGGCTCCGAGCACCAGGACGATAATCACCGGAACCGGTATCCCCAGAAGCCTGGCATCAGCGGCAACAGTTAGGAAGTTACTCGTAGGTACTTCTTCATCATCCAGATTCTCCAATTCTTCCGGCGCTCCCAGAGGCGGTTCTTCATCGGGAAGATCCTCCTCTCCGCCATCATCAGGGGCTCCAGCGTCATCCGGCGCTCCGCCGTCATCAGGGGCACCGCCATCGTCCTCTGGTGCAGGAATCACGACGATTCCGGTATCTGCGGGCGCCTCCGCATCCGGCGCATCCGGTGCATCCGGTGCGGGAGGCGTTACAGGCTCAGGCGCGGGTGCCGGCGCGGGTGCAGCAGGCTCCGGTATCCTGGTATATACGAAAGTGAACTCATTCTCCGCAGGATCCTTTTCCAGGGTCTGGGTCATATTGTAGGCCTGGGGCTGCCAGCCCTCGATATACACATATGCGACCACCGGCTGATCGCCCACGTTTCCGTAATAAGTCTCGCTGGGGGCCAGGGTGTTCCCATCGCCGTCCACATAATTGATGGTATAGGACGTGGCATCCCCGAGGATTCCGTAGGCTATCACATAGTCCTGGTCTTCGGTCACCAGAAAGGATGAGGACTGGGTGCTCTCGCTGTTATCCTTGCCGCTCTCTCTGATTCCCCTGATATAATACTTGCTGTTGTCGTTCAGCTTTACTGAACTTTGATAGAAGTTGACGCGCTCTCCATAACTGCAGTTCGAGATGACGATGACCTCTTCCCCATTGGTGAAAGTCCCCTGCTGACCGGCAAAAAAACGGATGGTGTAGGTGTACTCTTCCCCTTTTGCAGAGACAGGAACGGCCGTCTGGAAAAACAGGCACAAAGTGAGCAGAGCATACAGGACATATCTTAATCTCTTCATTTCTCCGCGCCTCCTTTTTCCCTCTTTTTATTTTCCCTGAAACAGTAGATGCAATACACCAGCAGGATTGCTCCCGTGATCCCGCTGATTGCCATGAACAGAGGCATCTGGCTATCGTCGCTGGTCCTTACGACCCCTGTGTTCCTCCCGGGATTCGGCTGGGTGTCATCCACATTTTCCGGAGGATTTCCCGGATTCGGCTGGCTGGGCCGGTCAGGCCTCAGCTCCACCGCGAACTCCATCTGCAAATCTGCCAGCGTATCCTGATAGTGGTTGCCCTGGGTCTCGCCGTCCAGCGCCACCTCCAAAGTGATGCTCCCGCCTTCCCCATTGTACATGGTGTCCAGATAGAAATAATCTTTCAGGGCATTGGTGGCTCCCTTCAGTCCTTCCCCCATATTGGCAAGCATCTCGTCCACCGTCTCATCGTTCTCACCGCCTACGGTGTCGCTGTCGAAGAGGACGTTCACCTCTCCGTCCTTATCTGTATAGAAGAGCCGGTAGGTATAGGCGCCGCCGCCTGTCTCGCGGTTGGCGCTCCTGTCCTCCAGGGAGTAGAGCACCTCGTTCCTCATATACCAGTCCGTAGCCGTGGCGTTCTCGCTCTTCAGCTGCAGCGTGATGATTACATTGTCGCCCGGCTGCATGCCGCCTACCACATCATTGATGTCAGCCGTGCTGAAGCTGCTCACCATCTCGTTGTTGGAGTTGAAAGTGACATTCCAGCTGTCTTCCCCATAGAATGTCTCAGCCTGAACCGGAAGCGCCAGGCCTAAGAGCATCAGGCCGGACAGCAGCCACGTTCCAATCTTCTTATTCTTCATGCCTGTCACCCCCCTACTCCATGAGGCTCAGGGTACCGTCATTCACCGTTACCCTTCTTCCCCATGCGCTCCAGACCGCGTCCTCCGCATTGTGCTCCTGTACCGCATCCACCTCTACCTCAATCCGGAAAGATACTCCGTCATAATCGTATGTGGTAGTGATAGTGGTATAATTTCCATTTGTCTCTGTCTCCTGGGACACTTTCTTCGCGATGCTGTCATCGATGATCAGGGAATCCGCAAAAGGCGCCGTCTCCGAAAGCCCCTGGCCCTCTGCGTACAGTAGCTTGTTATAATAAAGGACAGTGCGTTCATCTGTACCCGCTTCTTCGTCTACAATCCAGTCCGTCCCCAGATTTACCAGGTTCAGGTGAATCAAATCCGGAGAAAGGTCGCGGAGCTTCTTGCCGTCCTCGTCCAGCCAGTACTTATAGATGCTGACGCGTACATACTCATTGATGGTTCCCGTATTGCGGACTTTCAAGTCCTCCTGGTACTTCTTCCCAAGGGCCAATGCCTCCCCCTCGGCCAGCATCTCCTTTAAAAGCTCTCCCGGCTGTATGTCCCAGGTCCCGTCCCCGGCGCTGCTGTAGTTGCGCCAGGATATCGCCTTGTCGTTCTCCAGCAAAGTGACACCGATGTCATACATCTGAATCCGGGAAGTATATGTCTCCGAATAATAAGTAAGCGCGGCTCTGGTGCCCCCGATGGAACTGCCCAGCAGCAAGGCCACAGCCAGGACGAACAGCCCCAGGGTCATTACTGGCGATACCACTTTCATCCGCTTCTTCTGCTTCTTCATGCCTCGCCCCCTCCTTCCGTGCCGCCGGTGCTCTCCGTGCTGCCTGTATCTACGATTTCATCCCAATCCGTCTCCTCTACCGTAAAGGCGCTTCCGTCCTCATGATACCTCACAGGTGTACTCTCATATATCACCACCACATTGAAGCGCTCCATGTCCTCCGGATCCTCCGGAATGTTCTCAATCTTCAGGCTCAGCTCAGAAGTCTTCCCTCCTCCGGGCACTGCGCTGTTATAGTAATAATATCCGTCTGCTTCATTCAATGTCCATCCCTCGCCGGAATGCGTAATCTTATAATCGCTTCCGCAGAACGCCTTTGCCCGGATGTACACCGGCTGGGAATCCGGCTCATTGGCAATGGTCAGATGTTTCGTCCACTCAGTGAAACTCTCCGTAATCTCTGTCCTGTCCCCCAGGTGGATGGTATAGCCGCCCTCGGCTTCCGTGTAAGTCGTAAAGTAGGACCATGTCGTCCCAATCCCCGCGGATGCCACAGCAACTACAGCCGCCAGGGCAAGGACTCCAGGGTAATATTTCCTTTTCTTCATATCCGTTCACCCCCTTCTTTCTGCCTTACTCTTCGTTCCGCTCCACAGGCCTGGGCTCTCCCTGATTTCCCGGAGCATCCTGTGCCGGGCTGGAATACCACTCCCATGTGCCTCGTTCCTCATCGTATACAAACTGGTTCTTGATTCCATGGCCGTTGGTCCGGCGGCCGTCATATTCGTTTTCAAATTCTACGGAGACTATCGTCTCCGCCGCGATGGTAGCCGTCCGGTCACCGGGAACTGTCAGCTCATAGCTGGAACCGCTGTAGACCTCCTTCACCGTCACTTCCGCCATGGCCGGAATCCTGTCCAGAGTCACTCTCTCCTGTCCGGCGGCTGTAAAAGTGATGCTCTCCACATTGCTGTAGACCGATTCCCCGTCCAGCATGCCTGTCACTTCAAAGACGAACGTAGCGGACTCCTGTACGCCTCCCATGGTCTCATACTCGGAAAGGGTCTTGATGATTTCCAGCGAACCATAGCGAGGAAGACGCTCCGGCTTCAGGTTCACAGTCATATCGAACAGCCAGTCCCCGGGATTCGCGGTATTGATCACGCCGTCTGCATCTGCCGGCTTTGATGGAATCGAGACCAGCTGGGGCAGGAAAGCATAAGTATACCGGTCGGAATTCGCGATGGTTGCGATTGTCGTGGTCTCTTCCTGTGTGTCCGGATCTTTCTGGGTTATTTCCATCTTATAGTCAGCCAGAGCGGTCATCTTGCTGCCTCTGGCTACCAGCAGATATAAACCGGCATCCAGGTCGGAAACTTTCGTACCTGCAGCAGCTCCGCTGCCCTGGACAGGCGTACCGGGCTTCTGTTCATCCAGCGCGATGCCTGCCGCTTTCTGGGCCAGCTCCTCCCATTCCCCCGCCATCTTCTTCAGGTCATCCTCATTACCGACTTCTGCATTCCCGGGGATATCCAAATCATAACCCGGCAGCGTCTCATAATGATAGGTATCGTATCCCGGCGTCTTCACTGCCCGGGCAATCTGATATAAATCCACCACCACATCGGCACTCGTCAAATCCTCCCCGAAACTGTCTGCCTCATCCTTGCTCGGGTCTTCCGGATGGATGGTCAGGGAACAGCTTCCTCTTACGAAGCCATTATCATCTGCCTCAAGGGGTGCCGCAGTACCTGCCAGCGGCTCTGCGATGCACATGCCGACAGCAAGGGTCAGCGCAGTCAGCAGACATATCCATCTTTTCTTCATGAGCAGTTCCTCCTTTTTTATCGCCAATCCTCTTCCTTTATAGCCTTGCAGCGCTCCCTGCCAAAACTATAAGGAATATTTTCTTTCCTGATACTTATTCCTTTGGGCCGTCTTTCCTGAGCGCATCCAGGATTTCTTTCTTTGTCATCTTCCGTCCTTTGGCACTGCTGACAATCAGCATGACAGTCAGCGTGACGAACAGAAGCGGGATTCCTACTGCAGGTATCACGACATAAGTCGGAATCTTGACTGCCTCAGCGACTACGACTACCTCTCCGGCTATGTTCTCTATGCGCTTTCCGCGTACCAGCATCCGGTGGGTGTTGACGCCGTAGGGAGTGCAGGTGACCAGCGTGCAGTAATCCCTTCCGGGCTGTATGGCAAGCTCATCTGTCTCTTCCGGCAGGACGATTCGAATCTGGTCTACCATGTAAGTGGTGGTCTGCCCCATGACATTGAGCGTAAAAGTATCTCCCTCTACCATCTGATCCAAGTCCGAAAACAGCTTCGCGCTGGGCAGGCCGCGGTGACCGGACAATATAGCGTGCGTCCTCTCTCCTCCTACCGGAAACGAGGAGCCTGGGATATGGCCCACTGCAATCTGAAGGACACTTTCATCCACGCTGTGATAAATCGGCAGGTTCACTCCAATAGCCGATATCTGGACATAACCCATGATTCCGGTGCCGCCGATATTCAGCAGACTCTCATACTCTTCATATTCCTCCTCTGTCAAAGTGAAATCGACACCATTGGCAAGGCGTTGATTATACGCTTTCGCCAGCTCCAGCATTTCTTCTCTTTCCTGTGCCGATAAATCTTCCACTGCGGTCACATAACCGGCAATCGCCTGTGTGGCATGCATGGAATTCCACCAGTCACTGACAGAAGGATATAACAGAATTCCTATTCCAACCAGCAGTATAACTACTAATATAATCGTAGAAAACGAGACTCTCTTTTTCTTCTTTTTTCCCTTCTCTTCCTTTAACTCTTTCTTTTTCATAGGTTTCCCCACAATAGATTTATAAGGTGGTATCCCCACCTGCTGACGTTGGCCGGATTTAGCAGCCCAAATCCGTTGCTCGCCATACACCACGCGAAGGTGTCAGCTAAGTATGGCATAACCGGGGACAGGACATCCCGTCCCCGGAAAGTATTGCTTCTCAAATGTACTTAAGTATCGTAACAATCCTGATTAGCGATTGCTCATACGCTTCTTAGCAACCAGAAGGATGCCTGCTCCGATTACCAGGACAGCGCCTACTACGTAGAAGATTGTGGTACCGATGCCACCGGTGGAAGGAAGGAGGGAACCGGACTGGTTGATGATGTTTGCTGAGAAAACACCACCCAGAGAATTTCCATTGCCACTTTCGCTCACTTCAAAGCTACCCTCTTTAACTACGATATCCCATATACAGGTTTCATCACCAGTGACTACCCCTCTATCCGGAGCCGTGAAGACTATTTCAAATTTAATCGGCTCAATCGTATTGAAGCCTTCCGGTGTCACGGTCTCTGTCAAGGTGTATTCACCTGCACCAAGATCCTTAAAGGAAATCTTACCATCTTCTCCAGTTGTCAGTTCGATGGAAACAACAGCATCTACATAGGTAGTCTCTGTTGCTGTCTTCTTCTCGTATTTTGTGTTTACATCAGCATACTTATCGGCTGTGCCCTTAACAAGCTTGTAGAGAGTTTGACCTTCATACGCAGTTTTATCCGTCGGAACAACATAGCCTCCATTTTCATCTTTGATATAGCCTGTTGTAGTATCCTTTGTACCAACACCAATCTCCACATACGCAGTTCCTGTAGGAGCAGTTTCAGTATAGGTTCCATCCAGCAGCAGATAGTATGTTCCATTCTCAGCTGCTTCATAGTAATCTACTGTATTCAGGACAACCTGTTTGGAGATACCTGTCAAAGTGAACTCAGCGCCTGCCAGCAGATGGTCTTCTGCAACAGAGTTTGCATACTTGGTGATATCCAGTTCCGTTACATAGGTCAGGGTCTTCTCATCCGGAGTCTGGCCTAAAGCTTCATTTTCTTCGTCAGCAGGCAGACCAGGTGTATTTTCTCCATCGGGACGCTCCCCGTCAAATGTGTCATCCGGATTGTTGGAGTACTGCAGGTTCCAGGTATTGGGGTTACCAGTGGTGCCTACGACTGCCTTATCATTTACAGTTGCGGAATAGGTTACAACAATATCAGCGCCAACGGTATAGTCCATGATATTTGCGAATGCAAGGCGGAAAGTCTTCGGTGCTACGGTAGCACCCGTATAAACATAGTAATCGCCTTCTTCCGTAATCTTACCATCCTCACCTATTACTCCCTGTTTTAACGTAGCATCTCCAACCTTAACCGCAACGCTCCCAACTCCATCAAATGTCAGACCTTCGCTCAAAGTATCGTTCATGATGAAGTAGTAGTAATTATAGCCTACATGATTCGGAACCTTACTGGTAATCTCATAAGATACATGAGAGCCGATAGATGCATTGTTAGCATCACCTTTCGTATCTGCATCTATATAAACTTTCTTGTCGCCGCTGGGAACTTCGGATTTTACGGTTGCAGTTGCATCACCGACAACCTCCAGCATGAATCTGCTGTATGCGCCATTAGCAGTATCTACAGTATTATTTCTGTCTTTAATCAGGTAATATCCAGAACCTGTAACCGTAATTTCAACGTTCCCTGTACCAGTTGCTGTTCCTGCAACAGTATCCGTTAAATTGTTTTCAACAACTCTGGCGAAAGCATCTGTCAATGTTGAGGTACTTACAGTGCTACTCGTAAATGCATCACCGCTCAGCACCTGTGCTACCTGTGCAGCTGTTGTACAATCAGCAAATGCATTTGTCTTAGGATCACTCTCATTCTCGCCTGCAACAACATTAAATGTCTTATCTGCCTGCAAAGCCGCCAATAAAGCATCTCCGTTTACACCGGAACCCCAGATAATATTTGAAAGTACTTTCTTGCCCTCTTTCTCAGCAAGGTCACCTGCAAAAATCTGGTAAGCATCATATGTGTGCTCCGTCTTATCAGCTGAGTTCTGGGTAACCGTAATCGTATGCTGATTATTGTCTGCAGCAAATACAGTCAGGCTCATTCCAAGAACCATGACCATCGCCAGCAATATGCTGACTATTTTTTTCATACGCTTCATAACTTTAATCTCCTTTTCTTTCATATTCTTTACTTGTCTGAAGCCGCGTGGGTAAGCTCCCACAAATTAACTGTTACTTTTTTCAGATTCAAGAGGTTATCCCCCTCATCCCCTCCTTTCTCTGAATTTCTTTTTATACAGAAAGCCTGCGCCAAACAGAAGGGCTATGCCGCCTGCCATTGTATATAGAATTGTGCCGGAGCCGCCGGTCTCGGGAAGTGCGAATTTAAGGACATTGTTGTACTCAATTTCCACCTGGCTGTTCTTGGATATGGTGCCTGTAACAACGCCTGAGCCATTGCCATTTCCGCCTGAAGTCTCCGGCAGATAAGGATTGCTGCTACTTTCTTCCCATTGAAGCCCTTCTCCCTGTTCACCGGAGATATTTGTCACAGGACCTACCTCCTTGATGGTGTAGTGCGAACCATGGGGAAGATATTTTATAACGATATATTCCCCCTTCTTTAATGTGAACTTAGCGTTATTCCATATCAGGATATCATTGCCAACCACATTATTCCCAGCATCAAACTTGGTATAGGAATAATCATCCTTCAAACTATTTCCTGAAGCATCGCTGAACTGAATCTCAAAACCAAACACTTCGTTAGTCTCTTCGCCGGTTCCAGCACCCGTTGACCCATTTACTTTCTTTTGAATTCTCAGCTCCCCTGTATCCTGTTCTGTTGTAGCGAAGGATACGGACGGAAGCGTAAACTGCATCCAGCAGGTGGAACCGGAAGCGCCTCGCTCTGTGTAAAAGAATGTGAGTTTGTAATGTCCTTCTGTTCCTTTCTCGATGTAATCCCACAGGTTCACATATTCGCCCACAGAGCTGTGCACACCGCCGATATCGCAAATCAGTTTTCCTGTATATCCAGGGCCGTCAAGAAACACCCACATGTCATCGTCGCCATAGAAGAGGTATTCCAAGGGTCCTACGTAATCCTCCACCAAATCAAAGTCAACTGTATAATGCATTCCGAAGTAGTGGTTATGGTTTTCGCCGTCATCGGATACCGGCGCTCCCAAAGTATTCGAAGCACTGCTAAAACTACTTAAAGTAGTTATTATATCGCCTCCACTAGCATTCTTTCCATTCGGCTTACCAAACATTAAATCATGTCCTGCAGTGCCCGCAGAGCTGACACCATCCAACGGGTAAAAGTCATTACCGGCAAAATAATAGGTGTTATTCCAATTAGGTCTCTGCCTTTTAAATTTATCTACGCCATATTGGCTGCTTACAATATTGCCTTTTTCCTTCACCTCTACCCCGGTCAGCGTATACGTATCACCGCTCTGACTGAAAATAAGGTCGCCGACATATTCAGACTTTCCCTTTGCACTCCCATCATTGAAAAGATTAGGAGCTTTCACGTTGCCAGCATACTGAATCTTTCCATCCTTCAAACCTGTAACCAATCCGAAAGTAGGGCTGCCATAGGCAGCATTCAGACTATTTGCCTTGTTTCCCACGATATCGCCCATGGTAGTCTTCATTAATCCTTCCGAATTACCGAATCCGAATGTCTGATCTGGCGAATTGCTGTTAATTCCCTGTCGGTTCGTATACATATACCACAGAGCACCGCTGTCATGCGTCTTTGCATCCCCACGATTCACCAGGTTCGCCTCGATGGCATTGGCAGCTTTATACAGATTACCATTTGAAACATCATAGTCATAGAAATTCGCCCCGTTCTTCACAGTATCTGTTTTCACCGTATGCACTAGCCGAATTGTTGCATCTGATGTAATCAATATAAATTCATCTGGATACTCATCTCTTGTCTGCTGCTTATTGGTAAAATGCCACACCTTTCCATTTTCGCAGCTGTACGTTTCCCATACACCACTCCCTTTCCTCTGCACCGTGATTTCTTTCAGGACATAATTATCGTTTTTCGCAATTTTATTAAAATACACAAGACCCGGCGCTGAAATATAATCATATGAACCTGACGAGTAAACCTCTGTCAGTTTTTTTTCCATTTCGACTGTTCCGTCAGATGCCACTTTAATATTCAGTTTTTTATTCGGAGTTTTATTCTGCTCAGTGCCGTTTATCGGCAGATTTCCACCCTCACCGGCGCTTGTCAGATTTCCATCGGCATCTCTTTTCGCTGTATCAATAACTGTAATAGTATTGTTCTCTTTTGCATCAGCAAGCACATCGATTTCCGCATAAAACTCCACAGTAAACTCAGGATTCGCCTGGCTGGTTCCCACGATTGCTACAGTTCCGTCTTCGTTTCTCAGAGTCAAGAGCATCGGTGCCGCCATTGCCTCATAACCCACTACCATAGCATCAGCAATTTCACCTTCCGCTGCATCCTCTGTCATCTCTACAGCAGTAATCACCACCTCCGGCTTAACTTCCACGCCATCCGCTATCTGCTCCTCACCATCCAAATCCAGCGTCATCGGATCCACAGCCGTTTCCGCATATTCCACCAGCGCCTCGCTGGGCTTCACCTCCGCTGTCACCGTACAGTCCGACAAATCCAGCTTCTTGCCGTCATATATCATTTTATAAGACAGCACCTGCAGGAACAGTTGGTCATCAAGCTCATCCGCTCCCTCTGTCCCGTCCGCATACACCGCGGCCGCAGCCTTGGCATACTCTTCCGCATTCTCGTTCAAAGGGTCGACACGGAACTCCAGTTCCTTATCCAAATCGCTGTTCTCAATAATGACAGAGACGCCGTTCTCCGAAGTCATAACATCTGCTTCCACATCGCCGCTGTCTTCCGCTTCGCCGCTTTCGCTCCCCTCAGGAAGCTCGGCGCTCTCAGCGTCATCTGTTCCCGCTTCGGCTTCTTCATCCGCAGCATCGTCCCCGGTACCGCTCTCTTCCGCCTCACTTTCCGCAGAACTGTCGGGCGCGGCGGCTTCTCCCTCCGCGCCTGGCTCTTCCTCCGGTTCCGTCTCCCCAACGGGAACATTGACTTCGCCCTCTATCCGAAATGTGACCTCGAATTCATCTGTCTCATACTTCAGTTCCGCATCCACCGGAACCTTCACGTTCTCCACGCCGTACCCGACAGCAATCTCCGAGAAGCTCTCCATCTCAAAGGTGGTGCTGCCGCCCTCCACCTTGCTGCCCTCCAGCAGCTCCGTGCCGTCCTCCGCAAAGTGGATGACCGTGATGGGCTTGCCCTCTGCCAGGCCGTCCTCGTTGAGGAACTGTATGGTGATGGTGACCGGGCTCTCCGGCTCCACTTCCTGGCCGTTTACATAGAAGCCGATTTTCAGCAAAGCCCGCATGGTGGCCATGTCGTCTCCCAGGGCTTCCTGATACTCCGCCTGGCGCTTCGCGTAATGCTCGCTGTCGCTCTCCTCGGTAATCTGCTCCGCAATCAGCTCTGCCTCGTCAGGGATATCGGCATCCGACTTATAGGCAGCGGTAACGATAAAGTTCTCACTCTCAAAAGTCTTCGTAATCAGTTGATTGGATACTCTGCATGCTTCGCTGTGGACATGCTCCAGGATTTCTATCTGTCCGCAAATCAATGCCCCATTTTCGTCATAGCACTCTTCCGTATGGGCATGAAGCTGTATCTCTTCCTTGCCGCAGGCAGGTTCTGCCTCGCCCTCTGTATCCCCCTCAGGGTAGCATTCTGTTCCATGGACATGGGCCTCTATCTCTGGCAGCGGGCAAATCAGCTGGCCTTCAACGTTATAGCAGTCATCTGCATGGGTGTGGACTGCGAAATCCGCTTTCCCGCAGACCAGATTCTGTTCCTCATCATAGCAGCTGTCATCATGGGCATGGATTCTTTCCTTGCAATAGAGCGCTGATAAAGCGACGCCGTCCTGATCATAGCCGCAGATCAGATTGCCCTCTTCGTCATAACAGCTGTCTTCATGCTCATGCTTTGCCGTCTCATAGCCGCACTGCAGATTGCCGTCCGCGTCATAGCAGCTGTCTTCGTGTACATGGCTTGCCGTCAGATAGCCGCAAACCAGATTGCCGTCCGCGTCATAGCAGCTGTCCTCGTGCACATGTGATGCCGCCTCATAGCCGCACTGCAAATTTCCGTCCGCGTCATAGCAGCTGTCCCCGTGCACATGGGTTGCTGTCTCGTAACCGCAGATCAGATTGCCCTCTTCGTCATAGCAGCTGTTCTCATGTACATGGATTGCTGTCCCATATCCGCAGATCAGCTCTCCGGCATCGTCATAGCACTCCGGCACATGGATATGTGTGGCATCATGTCCGCAGATCAGGTTTCCCTCCTCGTCGTAGCAGCTTTCCTCATGAATATGGAGTTTCGCTCCATTCTCCAGGGCCGCCACTTCTTCCGGAGTCAGCTCCACTGTCCTGATGCAGCTGTCCTCGCCGTCCGTGTGTGTATGCACATGTTCTTCCAGCTGGAGCAGCCCGCAGGATACCCTGCTCCCCTCAATCAGATTGCCGTCTTCGTCGAAGCATTCCTCATCATAACAGCTGTCGTCATGGGTATGCAGCTCCAATTCTCCGCAGGTCAGCGTGGTCACTTCTTCATAGCAGGCATCTGTGTGTACATGCCCTTTCGGCGTCCCGCTCTCTGCCCCCGGTTCGGTCTTTGCCGGCTCAGCAGGCGCTGCGCTGGTTTCCGGCGCCGCTGCAGGCTTTTGATAACAATTTTCTGTATGTTCATGTTCTTCCAATGTACAGGTAAGGGTTGATGTGTAGCATCCCTCCTCATGGGTATGTGTTTCCTGCCCGCATGTATAAGCATTTATATAGCATCCGGCGATATGTTCATGTTCCTGTCCGCAGATGATATTTCCTTCTGTATCATAGCATCCTATCACATGTGCATGCTCTTCCATTTCGCAGACCAGATTGCCCTCTTCATCGTAGCATCCGTCACCATGTGCATGCTCCGCCACTTCGCAGTTTAGGTCATGGCTTATGCAGCCATCATTATGAACATGCTCTTCGTAACCGCAGGAAACCGCATTTTCATAGCATGTTTCAACATGTTCATGGACTTCCTTGCCGCAGACAGGGCCTTCCTGCTTGGCCGGAGCCTCTGCTGTCGGTTCTGTTGCAGCTGCCGGCTCTGTCGTATTTTCTGGTTCTGCTGTGCTGCTGCCGGACTCTTCCGTATTCTCAACAGCTTCCATGCCGCATATCAGGACTTTCTCTGTGGTATAGCATTCCTCTTCGTGCTCATGGGATTCATGCTCTTCCATAGTGCAGACAAGATTGCCTTTCGCGTCGTAGCACAGGTCATTATGGACATGAATCACGTACTCGGCCAGGCCGCAGACAGGTTCCGTGCCCAGATTCCCATCCTCATCCCTCTCATAGCATTCTTCTGTATGTTCATGCACTTCGTATCCGCATTCAAGCACTTCCGTCTTATGCGTCATTGCCTGGCCATACAGCTTCAGCGCCGTGACTGTGCCGAAAGCGACTATCACAGCCAGGCACAGGAAAACTGTCAGCTGACGTTTATATTGTTTGTGTTCCTTCAAGAGCTTTCCCGCCTGTGATAAAAAATCCTTCATAATGCGTCTCCTTCCTTCTACCGGTATTTATCAATCCACCAGTCCGAATCCTGACATAGGCCAGACACGAACCAATATTTTTCCGATTACCATATCATTGCTGACACATCCTACCGCCGTATTCCGGCTGTCTATGCTCGTTGCTCTGTGATCTCCCATGACGAAGCATCTTCCGTCCGGCACCTGGTAGGGCAAGGTGATGTTGCAGTCCCCCAGGGCCTTATCCGTGACGTAGGGTTCATCCAGCAGTTCGTCGTTCACATAGACATTTCCGTCTGCATCGATGTCCACCCACTCTCCCGCCGAGGCGATTACCCTTTTTATGAGGATGTTGTTGTTATAATAGAAAGCAATGATATCGCCCTTCTGGTATCTGTTGCTGTTCAGCGCCACCACGATGTCCTTATCCTGCAGGGAATCCGTCATCGACGTTCCGCTGATCTGGAGCACCGGGAGCAGCAGCACCGCAATCAATACCGCCACTGCCGCAACCACTATCAGGGAAAACACTGTGCTTCTGAGCACTCTGCCATATCTGTTTTTATACCGTTCCCTCTCCAGCTCCGCCTCCAGCAGACTGAGATCCGGCAACGCCTGCTTCTTTTCCTTTTCCTCACTCATCTATAAACCTCTGTCTCGCGCAATTCCGTTCTCCCGCTTTTCCGGCCGGTTCCGTTGCCTGCCGGATTCTTACAGCAATGCTTTCAGCTTCGATAGCATATCCGTGGGCAATCCGCTTTTCTGCAGTTCTTTCCATCTGTCGGATTTCAGATGCAGCGCTTCCGATTCCAGCGTCGCTATTTTTTCTTCCCGGTTGTCCAGGCGGGCCCGTAATTTCTCTATCAGAGCGTCTTTCTCGTCCAGCTTATTCTTAAGGCGTTCAAAGGTCTCCTTTGTGCGTGCCGCCTCTTCTACCATGCCGGCATCCTTCTCGTTCAGTTTGGCTTTCAGGCGCTCCAGCGCCTCCTCGATGCCTGCTGCCTTTTCTGCCATCTCCGCGTCCTTTTCGTTCAGACGGCCTTTGAGCTTCTCTATCAGTTCATCCTTTTCGTCCAGCTTGGCCTTAAGGCGTTCGTTGCTCTCCCCGGATGCTGTCAGTTCTTCTTCCTTTTCCTTCAGCGCCGCCCCAAGCCTTGCCGCTTCTCTGCTCTGCTCTACCAGCAGTTCCAAAAGGTCGTGTCTGTGCAGTTTTCTTAACTCTTTCTCCGTCATACTAAGCCTCGTTCATTCCCCTAAGATTTCGTCAATCAGTTGTATCAGTTCGATGGCGCTGTGGAATACGATTTCCTGATTCGTATCCTGCCAGATTAACCGGCCCTGCCATGTGTAGTGCTCTCTGAAAAGTATCTGAATCCTAAATACCGTGGTCTTCTCTTTCTTTTCCTCATTCACAGGGACCAGGGACGGGGAAGGATTGGGACAATCTTCCATGTCTATCAGACTGTTCAGGAGGAGTATCATCTGCGAGAGGCTCTGTACTTTCTCTCTTCCGGCCAGTCTCGGATGCTGCAGATAGCCGTCCATAATGCCGTTGCGATAGAATTGTATGGTTACCACTGCCTCTCGGCTCTGGCAGGGAAACATTTTTTCCCGGAGCATCATCTCACAGCCACCTTCTTCCTCTTACTTGTAGTTCTACTATAACAGCCCCCGGTCATCATCTGGTCACTTTCTTTTAATTATTGACATTTATTTTTTGTAAATTTTCTGTTTCCTCCGCAGGATGTGCCGCCGGCTCCAGCGGGAGCACCCGGAAAGAAATGCAAGCTTTGGAATGGGAATATATCTTATGGAACGTCCTGTCGATACGTTCCATTACCATCAGGGCATTCTCCTCGCCCGCCCCGGTGAGCATCAGGATGTAGGAGCCTGCGTCCAGCCTGGCCACCGGATCTCCTGTCCTTAATCCCTCCAGCAGTACCCGCTCCAGGCGTCTGGCGTCCGTGGTGGGCGTCACTTTGTTGCCCAGACTGACAGTGGCGATAGTGGACTTGAGTCCGGAGCGGGCCATATGGCGCCTCTCCAGGGCCACCATGCTCTGGAAGACCGAGAATGTGCAGAAAAAGGCTCTGCCGTCCAGTTCTTTCTCCGCCACCAGCTTCAGGATGTCCTGGTTGCTCATATTACTCTGGCACATGCTTTCCACCAGCATATGCATCTGCTCTACCTGTTCAGAGGGCTCAATCTCAAATTCCTGCCAGAGCAGCTCCCGGAAAGACTGGTAAATCCGGGACGCCCGCTCCGGCTGTCCCATGGCGATCAGCGCCTGCATCTGGTATACGATAAAGGTATCCGTACCGAAATCCACGGCAGCCGCCTGCTCGCAGATGCTTATCATCTCTGCCCATCTCTCCTGCTCATGCAGCAGCGGCAGGGTCATCTTGCAGATGTCCAGGTACAGGGTCTGGTAATATCTCCGCAGGGAGACCGCCCAGTCGCTGTCGTTGCCGGAGAGGAAATCCCCTTTGTACAGCGCCAGCGCTTTCATCAGGTATTCCAGGTATTCCCTGCCTGAATGCTTCCTGGCATCCAGGCAGGCCTGCTCGAACAGTTCCGAGTCCAGCTCCACCGGCACCTCCGGATTCCAGACGTAACATCCCGGCAGCGTCACTATCAGTTCCTCTTCCTCCGGAAGCATGTTCTTTAACAGATTCCTGCTTTTATAGACCATATTTTTCAGAGCGTTGGCCGGATCGCTGCTCTGATCAGCCCAGAACTGGCCGATCAGTTCTTCCGTAGCCACGTTCCTTGCGTGGTTCACAATCAGATATTGCAGAAAAGACAGGGCTTTTCTTCCCGCTGTGGTATTTTTCCGTTCTCCTCCCCGCGCCTCCCTGCACGAGAAAGAACCCAATAGTTCAAAGTGTATAGTCTTAGTTTCTTCCATATATTATGCTGTCGCGGAAAGAATTCCGTTTCCTCCGCCCCTCCCTCTCTGCTGCTTTCAGCTATCCAATATAGTCCTGCTCCTCTTTCTGGTCTCTCCCGAAATAAATCTGCCTCCAATTAGTATACTCGCCTCGTTTTCGTTTTGCAACACAAAATGATCTTACACAGATTTAGATACATCCTCTTTACATTTCGGAGATATCCGCGTTATACTTAACCTGTATAATCTGAGATTGTCAAAAAATAACTTTGACGATTCCTTAACAAAATTTCCCGCCGGAAGACGCGGACACATATTATTACGAGGAAATACAGATGGAAGACAAGAAGATTTTGGTCATCGAGGACGAGAAGCCAATCGCGGATATTCTCAAATACGGCTTTGAAAAGGAAGGGTTTCAGGTGCGGTGCGCCTACACGGGCAGCGAGGGATTCTCCATGGCCCGCAGGGAGCCGCCGAATCTGGTGCTGTTGGACTGGATGCTGCCGGACATCAACGGGGTGGACGTATGCCGGATGCTCACGGAGCAGTACCGGATTCCCATCATCATGCTCACCGCCAGGGGAACCGTGGAGGACAAACTCTACGGCCTGGAGTCCGGAGCGGACGATTATATCACCAAGCCTTTTGACCTGCGGGAAGTGGTCGCCAGGGTGCGCACGATCCTGCGCCGGTTCGACAAGGTACGGGAAGCGTCGGAGGAGGCGCCCCTTGTCTGCGGGCATCTGACTGTGATAGAGCGGGAGCACAGCGTCTACAAACACGATGAGCTGCTGAGCCTGACTCCCAAGGAGTATGAGCTGTTGATCTGTTTCCTGAAGCATCCCCGTCAAGTGTTCACCAGAACCGCCCTGCTGGACCAGATATGGGGCTATGATTTCGCAGGGGACACCAGGACCGTGGACATTCATGTCCAGCGCATCCGCAAAAAGGCGGAGCTGGACGGGATGCTGGTGACTGTCTTCGGAGTGGGCTACAAGTATGTCCCGCAGTAAGGGGCGCTGTCGTCTCGGCATACGGCGGCAGATGATGTTCGTCATCCTGGGACTCTTCCTGGCGGGCGGAGGCGTCCTCTACAGCGGCATCCATGCCAAGCTCTGGCAGAGCCTTGAGTCGCAGATTATCCGGGAGCTCCAGGGCCGCCAGGAAAACACGCTGATTTATATCCGGCAGCTCCTGATGCTGCAGGGGGCGAACAATGACGAAGAAGGATATCTGCAGATTGCGGAGGACATTGTCCGGGAGCTGCGCCCTCTGGGCGGGAACGCTTTGAGCGTGCTGGATACCCAGGGGGAGTATCTTGGCGGCAACAGGCAGATACAGGAGGAACAGACCGGCACGGATCTGGCAGAGGCCATAGGGGGCAACGCCGCCTTTACCATGACCTATCCCGACGCGGACACCATGCTGGTCTATCTTTCCATGCCTGTGACCATCGAAAACCGCACTATCGGCATTATCCGGTATCAGATGGACACCTCCAGGCTCTATCTTCAGGTGAAGCAGAACGAGCAGCTGGTATACCAGATTACCGCCGCAGTGTACGCGTTGATATTCCTGCTGCTGGCGTTCTTCATCAACAGGCTGCTGGTGCCCGTGGGGAAGCTGACGGAAATCACCAGGCAGGTGGTGCGGGATTTCTCCAGGGAGCAGGTGGACATGCAGATGCTGGCCCAGCTGGCGGATTCCGGCCGCAGAGACGAGGTGGGCGAACTGTCCCGGAATTTCAGCGTGATGCTGGAGACCATAGACTCCCAGTTCCAGAAGATGCAGGCGGACAAGGAGCAGATTGTCTCCCTCTTAGGGAGCAGGCAGGAATTCTACAATAATATGACCCATGAGCTGAAGACCCCTCTGACCACCATCCAGGGCTATGCGCAGCTCATGGAGGCGGATCAGGGGGCGGACAGGCAGCTTGCCAGCCAGGGACTGAGCCAGATTCTGCAGGAGAGCACCCGGATGCACCGGATGGTGCTGCAGCTTTTGGACATGTCCGACAAGGGCATCTATATGGAGATGCGGCCCGTGGAGCTGACCCGCATCGCAAAAAGCGTGGCCGAGGCCCTGGAAATCAAGGCACAGCGCTATGAAATGCGGATTGAGACAGATCTGCCGGAGCCTCTCTGGACACGGGGCGTGGAGGAGAGGCTCCGGCAGGTGCTGGTCAATCTGGTGGACAATGCCGTCAAATATGGAGACAGCCACTCCTCTATCCTGATAAGCGGCTCCAGACGCAAAGGCTATGTGTGGATGTTCGTCCGCAACCAGGGAAAGGGGCTTACGGCCAAGGAACAGGAGCGAATTTTCGAGCCTTTCTACCGGGTGGACAAGGCCAGGTCCAGAGAGCAGGGCAGCGCCGGCCTGGGCCTTTCCATCTGCAAAAAAATCATGGACGAGCACCAGGGCCTCATCGGCGTGAAGAACAAGGACAATGCCCGAACCACATTTTATATCCGCCTGAAAGAAGAAAGGGATGGAAATGATGATACTTTGGAAACTTCCGGGCCGGAAGAGCCGAAAGCGAAGAAAAATCCGCAGCTGCGGCGCATACAGCGGCATAATATCTAGCTTCATGCAAAAACGCATGTCCCTCCTGCTCTTTCCTGCGGCATTGCTGCTCACGGGCTGTACGCCGGAGGAAAAGACCATGCTGCTGCCCCAGGCCGCTTCCTCCGGGGACGAGGCGGAGAATCGGACCGCAACCGGCGATTTCACAGTGAAAAAAATCTATACCTATACTTATGATACTCTGCCCCAGCTGGGAAAAAGCGCTTTTCTGTCAGGCTGCGGCGACAATGAAATCCACATCCTCTCCCTGGGCGGACAGGAGTCCGGCGAAGTGCTGGAGTATCGGGAAGTCGACTACAGATACGGCTTCTACGATGTGGCCGGGGACTTCTGGGAGATCCGGGAAGAGCTAAGCGATCCCCCCGGAGAAGAGATGGCAAAAGACTTGTATATCGAGCGGATCCTGCCCTCTCCTGACGGGAAGCAGCTGCTGGTGTATATCCGGTCCTCTTTCTGGGACAGGCTCATAGTCCGGCTCTACACGCTGGGAGAAGCGGAGCCTCTGCTCTTGTATGAGGGCACTTCCGAGGCCTCCGATGCCAT
Organism: Lachnospiraceae bacterium; assembly: GCA_910576125.1. Taxonomy (GTDB): domain Bacteria; phylum Bacillota; class Clostridia; order Lachnospirales; family Lachnospiraceae; genus Acetatifactor; species Acetatifactor aquisgranensis. Next base: position 61,995 of record CAJTHM010000015.1, read on the forward strand.
ACGGGGTTCCTTTTCTCCGGACGGCAGATGGGTTACCTTTGACGCGGGCGGAGCCTCCGTTTCCTTCAACCGGCTGGTCCCTGTATACGACTGCAGCCGGACTGCCTCCCGGGATGACGCATTCTGGTGGGCGGCGGACACTGCCGCCCGGCTTCTGGCGCCGGATCAGGCGCTCTATACGCCCTCTTTGCTGCATACCACCGACAAGAGCTTTAGCCAGCTGTGGGACGCGAAGCTCTACAGCGATGGGGATAATGCCGGACTAATCAGTCTGTTCCAGGAAAGCGGCAGTTCTCTCTGCATCATGGAGAACTATTTCCCACCCGGTCAGGAGATAACGCCGGACGCCTCTCTTCTGGACGAAGCGGGTGCGCTGCTGCAGGGCATGGCAAGTGCCCAGACGCTTCTGCCGGACTACCAGGGGACTCCCCTTCCCCATTACAAGTATTCTTCCGATGGAGCCGTAATCTACTGTCTTTCAGGTCCGGCCACCCTCTGCCGTCTGGTTATAGCAGAGGACATCGAATCAGAAACCGTTAGAGATTTCCCGGACTTTATCTGGGATTTCCTGCCGCTGCCCTCCGGCGGTATCCTGGCAGCTCTCGTACAGGAAACCCGGGATGCTTTTGAGCAGAATGTCAATGCCAGCCCGGGCGCACAGTACAGCCAGGAAGACAGCATTCCCGCGGCGCTGCAGGAGTACTGGGGAATCCTGTCCGCAGATCTCTATCTCTACCCGGAGGGAGACGGGGAGGGGTACATGCTGTACAAGAATCTGCTAAATCTCATCAGCATGGAATACGATGATGAGACAGGCCGTATTCTGCTGGAGACATACGAGAACCAGGGCACGGGCCACAGGCGGTGCATCGTGCTGGAACTGTAGACGCCCTTACCGCCGCGTCAAAGAATTTACAACCTGAAACATTTTTGATACATAAATGCTGAAAATAGGAAACAGCTGTCCGCTATGCTTAATCCATACAAAAAAGAACATCTGAGGAAAGACGAAGGAGTATGGATTATGTGCGGAATATGCGGGTTTATAGAAAAAGATACAGCTGACAGAAACAATGGGCAGACATGCCCCCCCAGGGAGCGGATACTGGAAAGGATGATGACAGCCTTGATCCACAGAGGGCCGGACCAGGGGCAAAGCTGGCTGTCGGTACATGCTGCCCTGGGGTTTCGAAGGCTCGCCATCATCGATCCTGGCGGCAGCGTCCAGCCTATGGTGAATGAGACCGGGGACAAGGTGCTGGTATTCAACGGAGAAATCTACAATTACCAGGCCCTCCGGCTGGAGCTTCTAAATGCCGGGCACCGCTTTTCCAGCCAGGGAGATTCGGAGGTGCTGCTCCACGGATACGAGGAATGGGGCGAACGCCTGCCGGAACATCTGCGTGGGATGTTCGCCTTTGTCATCTGGGACGAAAAGGCGCGGACGCTCTTCGCGGCCAGGGATCCTTTCGGGATAAAGCCGCTCTATTATACCATCGCGGACGGACAGTTCATCTTCGCCTCGGAAATCAAGGGAATCCTGCCCCATCCTGCCTGCGAGAAGCGCATGAATCCTGAGGCGCTGGAGCAGTATCTCTCTTTCCAGTATTCTGTGCTGGAGGATACTTTCTTTCAGGGCATCCGCAGGCTCCTGCCCGGACATTGCCTTACATGGCGGCAGAGCGATTCTTCTTTATCGTCAAAGCGTTATTTCTCGCCGATGCCGGCGCCTGCTGATATGGAGAAAGGGAATGCGAAATCCGAGAAAGAATGGATCGACGAACTGGATAAGGCTATTGAGGATTCTGTGAAAGCCCATATGATCGCTGATGTGGAGGTGGGCACTTTCCTGTCCGGCGGCGTGGATTCCAGTCTGATTGCCGCCAAGTTTTCGGGGGACAAGACCTTTACCGTGGGCTATGGCAAGGAGGACGGCTATTACAATGAGATTCCTCTGGCCAGGGAACTGGCGGAGAAGCTGCAGCTGGAACAGCACAATAAGCGGATTTCCGAGAAAGAGTTCTGGGAAGCCGTGCCGGAGGTGATGTACCATATGGACGAACCCTCGGGGGATTCCTCCGCGGTGGCGCTGTACTTCCTGTCCAGGGAGGCCGCCCGGCATGTGCGGGTGGTGGTGTCCGGCGAGGGCGCGGATGAGCTGTTTGGCGGATACTGTATCTACTGTGAGCCTCAGTCCCTGCATCTGTATCAGAAGCTGCCTAAGTCCCTGCGGAAAAGAATCGCCCGGATCGCCGGACGGCTGCCAAACGTCAGAGGGCGGAGTTTCCTTATGCGCGGTGCAATGTCATTGGAAGAACGGTTTATCGGAAATGCGAATCTTTTTACCGCAGATGAGCGCAGGAAACTGCTCAAGTGCAGGACAAAAGCGCTCTCGCCCCAGACTTTTCTGGCCGGGGATTACGAGGATGCGGAAAAGCTGGACGAGGCGAGCAGGATGCAGTATATAGATTTGCTCCACTGGCTGCCCGGAGATATCCTGCAAAAGGCTGACCGGATGAGCATGGCCCACTCGCTGGAACTGCGGGTTCCCTATCTGGACAGGGAGGTCTTCGGGGTGGCCAGGCGGCTGCCTGCCAGGTATAAACAGAAAGGACAGGTGTCGAAATATCTGTTCCGGAAAGTAGCCGGAAAGCATCTGCCAGAGAGCAGTTCCAACCGCAAAAAGCTGGGATTCCCGGTTCCGCTGGGGCATTTCCTCACTTCCGAGATGGGCACGGAGGCCATACGCAGGGCTTTCGATTCACCAGCGGCGGAGAGGTTCTTCAACCGGGATGCGCTGGAAGAGCTGCTGGCAGGAAGAGGCTTCGGCCGGGGCAATACGAACCGGAAGCTTTGGGCTGTATATGCTTTTTTGATATGGTATGGGATTTATTTCCCGGAAGAGGGCGGGGGCAGGCCCTGACGCCACCCCCCTTAATGTCAGGGGCTCCTTCCACTTCTCTTTCCCCCGGTACAGAGTCAGGTTCAGAATGGGCTCAATCCGGTTCTCCTTTTTATAGCAGTACTTAAAATCGTCTTCTTCCCCATACTTTGCCCCTTTGAGCACATTCTGTTCCTGCAGCTCTTCGATTTCCTTACCGTAAGCCACAGCGTCCAGCTCCATCAGGCGCCATGGATAGGTCAGGTTCACCGAGTCCTGGTTCTCCAGGGCCAATTTGAAATGTACCCCGCACATCCTTACATTCCCCTGGTTCATGTATACCGCCAGTTCCTCCTGCAGCCTCGTCAGCGCGCACTCCGGCTAACAGGTCTCCAGATGGAAAGAGTACAATATCTTTTCTTTCACCGGTTTTCCGAAGAGTTTCTGGACAGCCTCCTGATAGTAGTCCAGCTGGGTCTCGTAGCGGTTCCAGAGTTCCTCCATGGAGGAGACGGAATCCGTCTTGTAGTCAAGCAGAACCAGTCCGTCCTCTTCCTCGAAGAATACGTCTATGATTCCCTGGATAAGGACTGTCTCTGTGTCAGGAAAATCGCCTTTCAGGCGGCGTGCGTCAATGCCCAGCACAAAAGGCTGCTCCTTATAAAGGCTGCCACGCTGCTGCGCCTGCCACATCCGGTAGCCCAGCGGCGAGGACAGGAATTTCTCGATTCTCCGTGTGCGCACTGCCTGGAAATATTCCTCGGTTAGGCGGCCGCTCTCTACCTCTTTTTTCAAAAAGGCCTGCAGGCTTGCGGCCAGCCTCTCAGAAGACAGACCCTGCCTGTATGTCTCATAGTCTTCCGGATGCCAAACGGTATGGGAATCCCCATCTATGGAGGCCGTCAGGACAGCCTGGAAATCCAGCAGTTCCATGACTCTGTGGTAGGCATTGCCCCTGACTGCGCCGCTGATTTTTTCCTCGCCCCTGCGGAACAGGGGGATATAGGGCTGAATCTCCTTTTCCTCGAAAGTGTGGTACGCAGCCTCGTCCCGGTCCGCCATGGCGGCAATCTTCAGTTCGGACACGGTAGTCTTCGTATAAAGGTCAGACAGCATGGCATAGGGATAGACCGCATTCAGCCTGTCCGCCAGCCTCTTTCCCGCTTCCGCGTCCGCGAACTGCCCTGCCTGCTCCAGAGCCGCCTTTTTCTGGTAGAGCTGAATCTGTTCCCTGATTTCCTGCCTCACCTCCTGCATCTGCCCCTGCACGGATACCTGTACACAAGTATTCGGCAGGACGGACAGCAGAAAATCCATGTAGCTTCCGGCTTCTATGAAATCCAGATAGGTCAGCCTCTCCTGGCCGGCCTCTTTCATCTGCTCCCAGACTTCCTCCGCATGCTCCGCCACGCCTGTCAGAATCAGCTTCTCCCTGGCCCTGGTCATGGCCACGTAGAGCAGGCGCAGTTCCTCGGACAGGCTCTCCTCCCGCAGCTTGCCTGACAGGGCCGTCCGGCGCAGGGTTTTGTTCCGGATGCGTCTCACGGGATCCACGTAATCGGTGCCGAGCCCCAAATCCATGTCCAGTATCAGGGACTGGTTCACATCCTGCATATTGAAACGCTTGCTCAATCCCGCCACGAAAGTGACCGGGAACTCAAGGCCCTTGCTCTTATGGATACTCATGATGCGCACCACATCCGCGTTCTCGTCCAGAAGCTCTGCTCCGCCGTAGTCTACGTCATATTTCTCCAGCTGCTCCATATAACGGATGAAATGGAAGAGGCCGAAATAGCTGGTGTTCTCGAAGTCCGAGGCCTTGGTCAGGAGCATTTCCACATTTGCCCGCCTCCTGCTCCCTGCCGGAAGCGCAGTGACGTAATCCAGGTAGCCGAAATCGCTGGTAAGCTTCGTCAGCAGGGCGCGGATAGGGAGATAGACCGTGCAGCCGCGGTATTCCGCTATCATGCGCAGGAAAGCGGCGGCTTTTTCGGCCAGCTGTTTCTCTGCCGAATCTGTTCCCGTCGTCCCGGCCGGCTCCGCACATGAGGCCGTACCGTCTGCCGTGCTGCTTTTCGTTTCCCGGATGTCCTCCGCGTCCAAAACGCTGCCCTTTGCTCCATCCTCCTCCCATTGTCCATATTCCTGCGCAAACCGCTTCAACGCCTCGTACAGGCTGCCGCCTTTTGTCCTGCTGCGGATTCTTGCGGCCTCCTCCTCCGAGAAGCCGCCGAATACGGACTTCATGACTCCGAACAGCGGGATGTCCTGGCTGGGATTGTCCAGCACCCGCAGCAGCTGCAGCAGCTCCTGCACCTCGGCGGCCGCGAAATATCCCGTCTTTGAGGTGATATATACCGGGATTCCCTCCTGTTCCAGCACCTCCTTGAATTCCTCGTCCCAGCCGCTGTTGGTGCGCAGCAGGATTACCATGTCGCTGTACCGCACCGGCCGCAGTGTGCCGGTCTCCTTGTCGGTCACCAGGAAGCTTTCCCGCAGTTCCTTGATTTTCCGGGCTATAGCCAGGCTTTCGGCCTGCTTTGCCCCCAAGTCATCTTCCTTGCCGGGCTTCTCCACCAGCAGCAGTTCACTGCAGCAGTCTCCGCTCTCCGGGTAAGACGCCCCGGGATACAGGGCTGCCCGCTCATCATAAGGGATGCCCCCTACCGTTTCGCTCATCAGGCGGCTGAACACATCATTGACGGCCTCCACCACCTGGAGACGGCTGCGGAAGTTCCGCGCCAGGTCGATTCGCAGACAGTCGCCTGCGTCCAGCCCCTCATAGCTGTTGTACTTTTCCAGGAATAATTCCGGTCTGGCCAGGCGGAATTTATAGATGCTCTGCTTCACATCCCCTACCATGAAACGGTTGAACTGTCCGTCCTCCTCACCGGATACCGCTTTCAGCAGATATTCCTGCACCAGATTGCTGTCCTGGTATTCATCCGTCAATATTTCGACGAAATGTTGTCTGTATTCCAGCGCAACGGCACTTGGCCGCACTTCCTCCCCCTCGACTTCCAGCAGAATTCCCAGCGCGAAATGCTCTATATCGGAAAAGTCTATGGCTTTCTTCTCCTGCTTCTTTTCCTGCATCCGCCTGTCGAAGTCCAGTACCAGATCGATTAAAGTGCCCACCGGCCCCGCGCATGCCGCTCCCTGTCTGGCTGCAAGCTCCAGGGGCGTGGCAAAGTAGCGCTCCTCTATATTCTGAACGCTTTCCTTTACGGATGCCCGCATCTGTTTGGCAAGCTCCCTCTTTACAGGAGAGACGCTGTCATCTTTTTTGGAGGGCAGCCGTCCAAAGTTCACGGCAGGGATTTTCACGCCGTATTCCTCCAGCGAACCGCAATGCATCAGCTGCTCCAGCTGTTCCAGTTCCCGGTCCACCAGCTCCCCGTACATATAGGGGCCGTCCGGCTCCTCACAGAGCGTGCGCACACGTTCCAGCTTCTCCACACATCCCGCAAGGAGACGGCGCAGGTGCTCCAGCAGCCATTTTGCATAGGGGCTGCCGCACATCTCCTCCACTGTGCTCCCATTATAATCCTCTTTCCGCCGGGCAAGCCACCTCGCGGGCCATGGGAAGCTGGCGGCGTATCGGGACAGATTCAGGATATGCTGCTCCAAAACGCTCTCCCGCCCTCCGGGACAGAAATATTCCACGCAATACCTGAATTCCTCGCTGCCGGAGGCATACGCCGCCTCTATCAGTTCTTCCAGCACTTCCCGCTGCATCAGCCGGACTTCTCCCTCATCGGCAATGCGGAAAGCCGGATCCAGGCCGATTTCATTAAAGTGGTTCCGCAGCAGGAACAGGCAGAAGCTGTCTATAGTGGTAATCTGGGCATTGTGCAGCAAGGTGGACTGCCTCTGGATATGCGCGGAATCCGGCCGCTGCGCGAGCCGTTTCGAGATGCCCGCCGCGATGCGCTCCCGCATCTCCGCTGCCGCCGCGTTGGTAAAGGTCACCACAAGCAGGCGGTCGATGTCCACGGGATGTTCCTCGTCGCAGACCATCCGCACGATGCGCTCCACCAGCACGGCAGTCTTGCCGCTGCCCGCCGCCGCCGACACCAGAATATTCCGGCCATGCAGTTCGATGGCCATAAGTTGTTCTTCCGTGAATGTTACTGCCATATGTTTTCTTTCCTTTTTGGATGCTTTCTGTCAGGATGATATCCGGATGCTGCCGGGCCGCCTCCCCCGTCCATGAAAGCCGCCGTCAAAAATAACCCCAGAGCGTCAGCTCCGGGGCTTTTCAACTCCTCCTGCGCTGTCCACCGGCACCAGTTTGCCGTGCAGCACATTCCTGGCATTGTCGAACACATAGGCGCAGGTGGACAGCACCACATAGCGCGCCTCGCCGTCCAGCTCCACATCCGCCTGGAAATCAGATAGCTCCAGACATTTTGCCAGGTAATCGTCCAGCTCCTCCCCGGGGCCCATGAAGATTGTATAAGTCTCCGAATAAGCCGATGTGGTATAGCCGCTGAATAAGTCAATCCGGAAGTCCTGCTCCGGGGTCAGCAGCCATATGACCGGATGCTCCTCATAGAATGTCTGGTCAGCCCATTCGTCCAGCACCGCGAACATGGAGCCGTTCTTCATATGGTGGCCGTAGATGATTGTATTGGAATCCTTGAAATCTCTGCTGTTCAATGCCTCCACAAAAATCGAACCGGCCGGATTGGCGGAACCGTCATAGCTGCTGCGCAGATACTGGTCATTGTCTTCCCCCTGCAGAACCGGGTAGTTGATGGCCGTCCCCTCACAGTACAGCCAGCCGATAATGTCCTCGTTGACCTCTTTCAATCCGGAGAAATCCACCGTGATCGGCGCTGTCACCGGCCCGGTTCCTGCCTCTTTGCTCCCGCCATTGTCCGCAGGCTGCCCGCTTCCGGCAACTGTTATCTCTGTAAAGCTGTCCGCCATCTCGGCGTAGCGCCGGTCATTTTCCTGGTACTGATGGTATATGACCACCACATATGTGGTGGAACCGATAAACACTGCCAATAGCAGTATCACAATTATCCTGCGAATCCATTTTTTCATAGTTCACCTGCAATCCAGGCTATAGATGCCCGTTTTTGTGTGGCTGGAATTCCACATATTTAGTGTAAGTATACTCCAGCCGATTTAAAAATTCAAGATGGCTGGGCGTCTTTTCCATAGCCCTTTCCCAAATCCGGCGCTGTCCTTTCCTCCATCCGCTTCAGCGCCTCCCCGCTGTCCATATCCTCCAGCCTGCGCTTGGTACAGCCCGGCATGGCAGGCTCAAAGCCGCAGACTTTTTTATAGGTACAGTAAGTGCATGCCTCCTCGCTGCCTTTCTCATAAGGGTTCAGGGAAATGGTACCGTCCAGAATCTCCCGGCCGATATCCGCTATTTTACGGCTCACATAGTCGGACACAGTTCGCAGCTCCTCTCCGCTTAAGACAGAGGAGCGGGCGGAGAAGCTGCCGTCTTTTTTCCGCTCCACGGGAATCACATCGGACTTATCCCCCATCTCCCCGTCCAGCAGCTCCACGATGCCCGGCTCGCTGCTCACCACGCCGTTCATGCGCAGCTGCTTTCCAATCTGTTCGTTGATTTCTTCCTCCGTCAGTTCCACGGGCGTCTCCACGGAAGGGTCGTCAATGCGGTAATACAGCAGCGCGGCGGGCACGATTTCTTTTCCGCGGTGGCGCCTGGATTCCTCCTCCGCCGCCGCGTTCATATAGACCACCAGCTGGAGCTGGAGCCCGTAGTAAAGCGCCGCCAAATCGAACTTCCTGCGGCCGGATTTGTAATCGATGACCTTGATATATACTTTTTCCTCATCCTCCGCCACGTCGATCCTGTCGATGCGCCCCTGGAGGCGCATTTTCTCCTGCTCCGACAGGGCCACGTTGACGCTCTCCAGATTGTCCGCATGGCGGAAAGAAAGTTCAAAGGATTCCGGCACGAAGCTCCCCCGCTGCAGCTGCTTCTGGAGGGTCAGCACCGTCCGGGTCAGGATGCGCCCCATCCTGGTGATGGCATACTCGTTCCTGGCACTGCTGTAAAGGACGGTGCTTCCATAGTCCGCCGCATAGTGCTCCAGCGCGTCGCGCACCTGCGTCTCGGCAAATTCCCGGGGAAAGTCGAACCAGGTATATCCTTTTTCTTTCAGCTTGTCCGCGAACTGCTCCAGAATGGCATGGTACACATTTCCCATGTCCACATTTTCAAAAGAAAATTCTTTTCGCTCCCGGAGAGTCAGGCCATACTGCAGGAAATGCCGGTAAGCGCAGGCCGCATAGGTCTCCAGGCGGGTGACGCTGGTCTCCAGCTGCACGCCGTAGAGGGCCCTTGCCACCGCCGCGGACAGCCCCGTATCCCGGTACCGCCTGAAAGCGGCCTCCGTCAGGAAATCACGCTTCCCCTTAAGCCCCTCCTCACCGTATGCCTGATAGATGGTGAAAAATTCCTGCTCTTCCTGGCCCTTTACGGCGCCCTCCACATATTCCCTTAAGCCTCTTGCCAGGTATGCCGCCCCCTCCTGGCCTGTCACAATCTGCTCCAGGACGCTTCTGCGCTGGGGATACTGCACCATAATTTGCGGGAAAAGTTTCCGCACCACATCCACCAGATAGGCGGGGCGGATAGATTTCCCGGCGCTGTTCACCTTGGACCAGGACAGATAGAGCCGCCTGGATGGCTTGGTCATATTCAGATAGAGATAAAATCTCTGGATGTACATCTGCTGCCTGGGGCTTGGAGCCAGCTCCAGCTCGGACTCCCGCAAGAATTCCCGGTCCATGTCCGATATGATGCCGCCTTTGGAGGCTCCCTTGGGAATATTGCCGTCGTTCACGCCCAGGAAAAAGAGCATCTTCACCTGCTGCAGCCTGGTGCGCTCCATATCTCCCACCAGCACCCTGTCCACATTCTGGGGGATAGTGCCCACCTGAATCTCCCCAAAGCCTGCCTCCAGGATTTCCGCGAACTCTTTCAAGGAAATCGTCTCCTCCCCCAAAAGGGCGTATATCTGGTCCAGAAGCTCCATCACCAGGCGATAGATCTGTGCATATTCCCTGGCGCGGACCTGCTCCCCCGCCTCCTCAAAGCTTTTCTGGTATGCGGAGAGCTTCTGCTGGACCTGGTTCTGCACCAGGAAGTCATAGAGCCCGTTCACATAGACTTTCACAGGCTCTTTTCCTTTCAGGTGCAGCATTTCCACCTGCTCCATCATACGCTCCCGCAGGGCGTTCATCTCCGCTAAGGCTAACTCTCCCTCCGTGGCATACCCCTCTGCCACGGCTGGCTCCTGTTCCATGGAAAGTTCCTGTTCCATGGAAAGCCTTTCTTCCATCTCCCGGGTCTTGCGGGTGAAGAGGCGGCTGTAGGCCCGGTATCCCTTGACGCCGGTCTGCAGACAGTAATTCTCCAGCCGGTCCACCTCCTCCCAGGTCAGGTCAGCCAGGCCGCTGCGCAGGTAATGGAAGACGGACTCATAGGAAAAATCCTTTATGTACAGCTCCAGAGCGCTTTTGATGTACTCAATCAAGGGATTCAGGGTGATTTTCCTGGTACGGTCTATATAGCAGGGAATGTCCATCTGGACGAACTCTGTCTCCACATAGGGAGCGTATGCCGCCAAATCCCCTGAAATCACTGCAATGTCGCGGAAAGCCACCCCCTCCTCACGAATCAGACGGCAGATTTCCAGTCCGGTCTGGCGCACCTCCTCCTTGGGATCAGTGGTCTCGAACAGCCGGATTTCCTGCTGCTCCTGCTCATAGGGGTGGAAGCCATAACGAAATATATATTTTTCCAGATGCTGCAGCGCAGGGGCATTCTGGAAACGATTGGAAACGTTATGTCTGATGAGGCAGTTCGCGTCCCGGGCAGTTCTGTCCGGCTGCGCAGACAAAATCATCACATCCCGCCTGCGCTCCACAGAGAGCGCCTCCGCCTGCCTGTCCAAATCGGCCACAGTCTTCTTGCTGAGATGGAACAGGTTCTGCTCTCCGTTGTGCACATAAGGATTTTCTTCCTCGCCCACCGCCAGCGTGACGATCACTTCTCCGCACAGGCCCATCAGCCCGGAAATCACCCGAATCTGGACAGGCGTAAAGCCGGTGAACCCATCGAATACCACCACGCTTCCGGGCAGAAGCTTTGATTTCGGAAGAGCCCGGCAGAGTACGTCCAGAGTCTCCTCAGTGGTGATGAAGTTGCCGCGGATGTACTCCAGAAAGCCCTTGTACAGCGTCTGCAGGTCTTTCAGCTTCTGCACCAGAGCTCCCCTTTTTTTCGCGAAGTCGATCAGTCTGTCCACATCCTCCGCGCCGATGCCATATTGCATGAACTCGGAGATGGCGCTTTTCACCTCGTGGATGTATCCCTGTCTGTGGAGGAATCCTCCCAGGGTGGGCAGCTGGCCTTTTAAGTTCGCCGCCACTTTCTGGAGCACCAGGCTCTTTCCCGTATCGTCCAGCACAGGGACTTCCCATCCTCCCGCCTCCTCTAAAATGCGGTGGCCCAGGCGGCCGAAACTGAGCACGTCGATGTTCAGGATGCCGCCCTTATCGCTTAAGAGCACCAGGTCTTTCTGTGTCTGCATGGTGAACTGGTCCGGCACGATGATAAAGAAATTCTGTTTCGGATTCCGGGCCGCCCGCCGGACAATTTCTTCATATAATAATCTGCTTTTTCCGGCTCCTGAAAAGCCGAAGTAGAATTGCAGGCTCATGTTGTGTCCTTTCTTCCCGGAACGCCCGCTTTCCATGGAAAGCTTGATTTCCACATATCATCCGCTTTCCATGGGATGCCCCTCTTCCATAGTTCGGCACACGATGCCGCCTCAAAACATAATCTCTGACAGCTTCCGGCAGGCTCAAAGGCAGAACCGCCATAGATAGTCCGCGGCCTCCTCGGCGTAGTCGATGCCGATTCGCTTTGCTGCATGTATCTGCTCCGGTTTCACGACGATTCCCTCTGTGACACAGAATGTGTCACTGGTCACCATGTCCACGTCATTGTCAGCTTTAGTGACTCCCGCCTCTTGTAAAAAACTTCCTTGAAAGGCGTTCCTGCGGCCTTTTTTGTCTGCGTGTTCGGTAACATATCCGGCTTCTTCCCTGGAAAGCCTTTCTTACATGCCCTGTTTCTGCTCTTCTCTGTACCGCCTGTCTCCCCGGGCACCGTCACTCTTTCAGATCCAGCTCCACCGGGCAGTGGTCAGATCCCATGACATCCGGATGAATCTTCGCGTCCGCCAGCCGTTCTTTCAGGCTCTCCGAGGCCACAAAGTAGTCGATACGCCAGCCGACGTTCCTGGCCCTGGCCTGTCCCATATAGGACCACCAGGAATAAGCGTCTTTCAAATCCGGGTAGAAATGCCGGAACGTGTCCACGAATCCGTTCTCCAGCACCCTGCCGAAGCATTCCCTCTCCTCATCGGTAAATCCCGCGTTGCGGCGGTTGGTCTTGGGATTCTTCAAATCAATCTCCTTGTGGGCCACGTTCAGGTCGCCGCAGTAGATTACGGGCTTGCGCTCCTCCAGCCCTTTGATATACTTCAGGAACGCCGCCTCCCACTCCATGCGGTATCCCAGCCTGGTCAGCTCCCTCTGGGAATTGGGCACATAGACCGCTATGACGAAATAATCCTTATATTCTGCCGTAATCACGCGCCCCTCGCGGTCGTGCTCCTCCACGCCGATGCCGCAGGTCACTTTCAGGGGCTCTTCTTTCGTGAACAGCGCCGTCCCTGAGTAGCCTTTCTTTTCCGCGTAATTCCAGTACTGATAGAAACCCGGCAGGTCCATCTCTATCTGCCCCGCCTGCAGCTTCGTCTCCTGCAGACAGAAAATGTCCGCGTCCGCTTCGTTGAAATATTCCATGAATCCTTTCTGCATGCATGCCCGCAGTCCGTTCACGTTCCATGATATCAGTTTCATAATCCACCTCGTCTCTGCCCTGCCTTTCATCCGCGCACAGGGCTTTTTCCCGGAATGCTCTTCTTCCCGGAATGTTCTTCATTCCATTCCACTATCATAACACGGCTTCCTCGTTTTCGCCAGTACATCGTCATATTTCCGCCTATATTTCTTTGTGTATATTTCTTTGCCCGAAAACGGTTGTTGAATCCCCATAGGTTCCATGCTATACTAGGTAGAGATTTTTACTGCAAATCCCAGACACCGGAACCAGAAATATGTCAACGACAATAAAGGCAGGTAACTGATATGGCCCAGAATTTCGATTCCCTGAAGCATAAAAAACTGTTCCTCTTCGACATAGACGGCACGCTGGCCGTAGGGGACACCCTCTATGAGGGCAGCGCCGATCTGCTGGCCTACATTGAAGCCTCCGGCGGCAAGGCATATTATATCACCAACAATTCTACCCGCAGCGGCCGGGATTATGTGGAAAAATTCCGGAGGGCCTTTCATCTGGAGACCACAAAGGACCAGTTCATTACTTCCGGCTATATGGCCCTGCGCTTCCTGCAGGAGCATTATCCAAATGGAAAAATCTTTGTCCTGGGCACCGCCTCTTTCATAAAAGAGCTTCGGCAAAACGGCCTGGATATCACAGAGACCGCAGAAGAAGATATCGACTGCGTAGTAACCGCCTACGACAGCGAGCTGACCTATGAAAAGCTGATACAGGCCTGTAAAGTCCTGTCCACCGCGGACATGCCTTTCTACGGCACCAATCCCGATTTGTGCTGCCCTGTCGATTTCGGCTTCATCCCGGACTGCGGCGCCATCTGCAACATGCTGACGGACGCTACCGGCAGGAAACCTGTCTATCTGGGCAAGCCCAGCAAGAGCGTGGTGGATCTGTGCCTGTCCCTGTCCGGCTTTTCCAGGGATGAGACGCTGGTGGTGGGGGACAGGCTCTATACCGACATCGCCTGCGGCATCAACGGAGGCGTGGAGACCTGCGTGGTGTTCACCGGGGAGGCCAGACCGGAGGACATGGCTGACACGCCCTATCCCGCAGACTACTGTTTCGGCAATGTAAAAGAGCTTCTGATGCACTGCACCGAAGCTCAGAATCGCAATTTCAGATGATGCCTTTCTCAATGATGCCGAAGCCCAGCGGATAAGGTCCTGTGTGCACGCTGATGGTAGCCCCAATCTGATAGATGGGGATGTCCTGCTTGCTGACATGATATCCTTTATCCCGCAGCACCTCCAGCGTATGCTCCCTGAACGCTACGGCCTCCTCATAGTCATATCCAAAGCCTATGGCGATGCTGTAGCGCTCTATCTTTCTTCCGTTCTCCTCCAGATACTCCAACAGCAGGCCGATGGCCTTTTCCGTAGTGCGCTTTCTGCCTCTGCCGATGCCGGACGGGAAGATTTCCCCCTCTTTCAGCGTAATGACCGGACGGATGCCCAGCACGCTGCCCGCTACCGCCGATACTTTTCCGATGCGCCCCCCATGCTTTAAGTACTCCATGTCTCCCACGGTAAAGAAAATCCTTCCCGTGCTCTTGATTTCCTCCAGCCTGGCCACGCACGCGTCATACGGCATCCCGCTGTCCCGGAGCCTGGCCGCCTCCAGCACGTACTGCCCCTGCAGCACTGTGTTTATGGTGGCGTCAATCACGGTAATCACCGCCTCCGGCAGGGTCTCCAGCACGATTTCCCTGGCATTCAGTGCGGACTGCATGGAACCGCTGAATTTTGTGGTGATGCAGATGCAGATGACGGGAATGCCTTTCTCCGCATAGGGCATAAAGACATCCACGTAATCCTGAGTGGAGGGCATGGAAGACTTCGGGTACACGCCTTTCCTGTCCACCATCTGCTGATAAAAGTCCCTGATGTCAATTTCCACGTTTTCTTTCAGATAACGGGTATCGTCAAAGGACACATAAAAAGGAACCACCGTAATATTCTTCTCAGCCGCCAGTTCTTTCGGCAGATCGCAGGAACCATCGCTGATGATGTGATATGCTTCATTCATAAAATCTTTGCCTTTCGTACAAGTATCTTTATAAGGTATAGGATACCACTTCCGGTTTAAAATGGCAACTGATTTTATTTCAAAAAACGTATTTTATGGTTTCCCAATCTTTTTATTGCGGTTTAGATAACTACTTATCGCGGCAGCAATCCGGGTGCGCCTTTGCAGTCTTCAGAAATCCATTTCCTTTGACCTGTCTTCATCGCACTCGTGCACCACCGGGCATTCCAGCTGCCGGTACAACGGCTCCCCGATAAAATCCCTGGCCCAGGCAACCCTTTCCGCTTCCCTCTCTGTGCCCATATCCCTCATGGCATCATAAATGGGCCGTTTCCGCCCCGGAGCGCCGTCCTCCTCTCTTTCCCTGATTCCCAGATGCAGGCCGAATTCCTTCGGATTATCCATATAGGCATGATGGGTCATCCACAGAATACCCGGCAGCCGCTTCATCTTCTGATACGCCAATATATATCCCGCTGCCCCCTGAAGCTCCGAAAACTCATCCTGTCTGGAATTGAATCCCTGCTCCGACAGGATAATCGGGCGCATCTGCCCCTCATACAGGAAATCTTCCTGTGCCAGGTAAGCATGCAGCACTTCCATATTTTTGAAAGTAATCAGCTTTGTATCAAAGTAAAACTTCGGAATCCTGTCATTATAGAAATCGGGATAGTTCAGATCCTCCGGGTAGGGATGATAGGCAATCCCCCATCCGAAATCTCCCATTTCCCTCCCATACTTAAGGACCAGATCCACAATATCCTTTCCCCGGTAAGAACCAAGCGGGCGCGAGGGATAGAAACTCTCTCCCCAGCAATGGTCCAGGGACAGGAAGACCTGCGCCTCCTCCCAGTACTTATGGGAGGCCTCCCATGTCAGACGCAAAGCCTTCGTGTATTCTCTCGCATACTCCTCCGCTGTCTTCTCTCCTGCATTTCCCCAGATGCACTGGGTATTTACCTCGTTGGAAACGATAAATCCTGTGATTCTTCCGTATTTCGCATCGTCCCGCATATAACGGCAGGACAGGAATTCCACAAAGGCACGGTAATAGTCCCTTCCGTCCTCCGTCTCCATGGGAAACGCGCTGATGAACGCGTTGGGATCCTCTCTGTCAAAGTCCGGATGGATCACTTTTTCCAGCAGAGCCTCCTCCTCATGGCTGCCGAAGCGCTGGGGAGAATTCAACAGGATTGCCGTGGCGGCGATGCCGTATCCCCATGCATACTGGAGCGTTTTGTCGATTTCCTCCACCTGTGTTTTGTCGAACCAGTATTCCTTTCCCAGACAGGCAAACGGCAGAGCGTCCTCTCTTTCTTCCGCCCGCAGCAGCGCCGGGAGGTTGATGTTCAGCAAAGTGTGCTCTATCCCCAGAATTCCCAAATCCTCGTTCCCGCAGCTTAAGGCTTTCTTATTTCGGAAGACCTCCTTTTCATGCGTATACCGTTCCATTCGTTTCTCCTTATTTTATACTGCTTAACAGTCTAAATTTCCGGGTAACCCGACTACATAACAGCCGCCTCCGGCCTCACCCTTTCACCGCGCCTGCCGTCATACCTTCCATATACAATCTGGAGGTGAACAGGAACAGAACCAAAAGGGGAATGGTTGCAATGATATATCCCGCAAACATGGCTCCTATATTCGTCGTCCCTGCGGCGGAGGTAAATACGCGCACCGCCACTGTGATGACCTGTTTGCTGTTGGATTCAATGACCAGCATGGGCCATATGAAGTCATTATAGTAGTCGACCATCTTCATGACGGCTATCGTTGAGAGGATAGGCTTCGCCAGAGGAACCGCGATTCGGGCAAGCAGATCCATCTGCCCGCAGCCCTCTATCTTTGCCGCCTCGAACAAGTCTTTGGGCAAAGCCTCTATGGAATTCCGGCACAGAATGATGCCCAGAATCTGTCCTCCCGATATCCAGGGGAAAATCAATGCCCAGCGGGTATTGAACAGCCCATAGCTGATGATCAGATTGTAATTTGCCGCCAGGGACAGGACGCCCGGAATCATCATCAGCACCAGCAGCACATAATACAGGAACCCCTTTCCCGGGAAATCCATAGTTGCAAACACAAAGCCGCCCATCGCGGACAAAATCAGGGTCAGCACCACTGCAAAGGCATTCACCGCCAGAGTGTTCACCATGCTCCCATATAGTTTTGAAAAGGCATTTCTATAGTTGTCCCATTCAATATGCCTGGGCAGGGCGAAAAAGTTATTGTAAATCTCCCAGTTGCTCTTAAAGGACATGATGACCATTACGAATATGGGAACAAAAGCAAAAAACATAATGAGTACCATGATAATCTCTATGATTGTCTGAAAACGGATTTCCCTTGCCCTTCTCTTGCTGATTTTCTTCATGCCATCACTCCTTCTCCCTGGTCAGCGCATTCTTTATCACTGTCACGGTCAATGTAAATACCATCAATACGATGCCCAGCGCAGACGCATAGCCATAGCGGCCAAACTGGCTGGCGTTCAGGTATAGTTCCAGCGCGGGGACATAAGTCGCCGTACCGGGACCGCCTCCCGTCATGATAAAGATGCTGTTGAAATCCTGCATGGTGCCCAGAATCGTCAGTGTTACCATGATGCTGATCTGGGGTTTGATCAGAGGCAGCTGCACTTTCCAGAAAATATCCCATCTGGTGGCGCTGTCGATCATTGCCGACTCCACCACATCCGTCCCGATATTTAAGAGGCCGCCGTAGTACACCAGAAATGCCATCGCGCCCACAAAGGGGAATCCCATGAAAATGATGGCCCATATCGCCGTCCTCTCATCCCCCAGCCACACCCGCTGAAGATTCTCCAGATGCAGCGCCCCCAGCACTTCGTTCAGCAGGCCGATGGTGGGATCGTAAATCTTCTGCCAGGTCAGAGTCCCTACAACGCCCGGAACCACTATGGGCAGCACGAACAGGAACCTGTGTATGTACTTGCGCTTGTCGCCCCGGATGGAATGCACCAGCCAGGCAACCGCCAGCGGCACCGTCATGGTCTTCAGGATGCCGGTCACCAGCAGCAGGCTCAAGTTCTTCATGCCGATCAGGAAATATCCCTCCTGAAGCATCTGGCGGAAGTTCTCCAGACCGATGAAGTTCATCTTGGCCAGAGTGTTGTTAGTCCTGGACCAGTCCGTGAACGCCCTGTAAAAAGCGATGAAAATGCCCCTGTAATTGAACAGGAAAATCAGCACGAAAGTGGGCAGAAGCATGATATAGGCCATCCTCTGGCGCCACATTTTCTTCAACAGCTTTCCTGCCGCTCTCTTCACTTTGGGGAACATTTGTATCAGGCACACCAGAAGCAGGAAGAAAGGGACAAAGACCGCATATCCCAGAACCTCTTCCATCGACTTGTAATAATCCATGGTGGCCAGATTATCCACATAGATATTTTTGACAAAATCCTCATATCCCGTAAAATAGATGCTTCCGTTGGCCGTCTCGAAATCCGTGATCCTTACGCCCACGTCCGTCGTATATATCTGCTTATCCTGACCGTCCATGACGAACAAGTAGCCCTCCTTGGTTCCGATCAGTACATATTCTCCGTCCTCATCCACGCCGATACTCGCCATAAAGGCATTTACCGTATTATCGATTTTTCCTGTCCTTATGACATTCAGCGCTTCGTCAAACTGATGATAGATGCCATTCCTGTTGATTGTCCAGTAGGTATCTCCATTTTGAATCATCTGTATAATCTCATACCCGGTCTTCAGGGTATCAAGAACTTCGCCGTCCTTGGTGATATGCAAAACCTCGCCGCGCTTGTTGGATATCAGAAGCGTCTCGCCGTCCTGGCAAAACTGGACTCCGCTGACCAAAATCTTGTAGTCAATTCCGCCAAGCTCCTCTCCCTCTGACGAATAGACCAGCACACTGGACTTGTTGCTGCCGGTATTGGTAATCACCGCTATCTTCGATTCATCCTCCAGCACATCCACCGCCACTGCTTTTCTTCTGGTATCAATGTCCAGCAGCACATTTCCGCCGGACGCCTGATATACATATACATGTCCGTCCTCATTTGCCGCATAAAGCTTGTCGTTCTTTGCATCAAGAACCAGTTCGTCAAAAGAACCGTTTGCCTGCGTCCGCCAGATTTCTTCTCCCTGCTCAAAAGCAGCAAGCACCTTATCGTGGGTTCCTACATACAGAATGTCTTTTTCCTTGTCATATGCCAGGCTGTGGTTCTTGGTCCCTGTGGAAATATCCAAATCCTCCAGCCCCTCTGTCCTTTCCCTGCAATAAGATAGTCCCCAGATTACTGCAAGGCCCAGAACCAGACAGATAATTGCCGATACTATCCATACGCTTTTTTTCTTCATCCTAACCTCCGCTCCGTCTACCCCTGCTCCAAGTGCGAGAAAATCAACTGTCTGACTGAAATTGGCTACCCTTTCAGGCAGCCAATTCCAATTCATAAACTCACATTTCTTTCTTCAATTGCATTCTGTGATTATTCACCGGTAGGCTCATTTGCAGGATTTTCAAGGTCTTCCAGGGTGATTTTGGAGTTCGTCATACCTGTCTCAAAGTTCTCGTCGATGTTTGCCTGATGCTTCTCGAGGAAAGTATCTACATCAATCTTGCCCTGCAGCAGTTCCAGACAATAGTCATAGAACGCGCGATAGGACTCGGGAATCTCGTTGAAGCCTCTCGCCAGGGAGTTGCCATAGCTCTTCTGGCAGTTGCCGATCATCGTCAGGTTCTCAAATGCGTTCTGAACCTCATCCGGATATGTCACGCCATATACAAGGCTGGGGCCGCTGGGAACAAAGCCGTCTTCCAGAGCAGCATCCATAAATACGGACATTCCCTCTGAAGAAGAATAGTACATCATGAAGTCCATAACCAGATCGTCATGATCCTGAGACTTGGAAACGGCGCCAAGGAATCCGTTGGAAACCTCGATTGTCCTTGCCTTTCCTTCGATTCCGTCACCCTCCATGGAAGGCATATCGAAAGTGCCGAGCGTAAAGCCCACCACATCTTCTACAGCATTGTCATTGAAAGAAATTTCCTGACCGCTGGCCAGCTTCTCCATATCCTGAGCGAACTGTACGATAGCCCAGCCGCCGTCTACGTACATAGCAGCCTTGCCCTGATAGAACAGTGTCTTTGCGCCGTCTTTGTTGGTTCCGAACATCACTTCATTGCCTGCATATTTAGGGAACACATCCGCGAAACCGCTCCACACAGTCTTCATACCGGGCGTAACGGCACTGTAGGTGTGATCTTTCACTGCAGCGTAAAAACGGACAGGGTTACGTGTAACCTTAGTCGTATCATCATTGAAAGGATCTGTAGGATCATAGGTATAGTAATCATCTATTGTAGGATCGTAGGTATAGTCGCCGGGCTGGGACCTCCAGATTTCGACGCTGGAACGTGTGGTCTGGTCTGCGTAGCACTGCGCAAGCCATCCCATGGTTCCGGAGTAGAAGCTGTCATAGTCGCCGGGCATTGCAATAGGCTGATAACCGGCAGCCTGAATCTTCTCGCATACGTCAATCAGCTCTGACCATGTGGTCGGAATGCTGACGCCTACTTCATCAAAAATATCCTGATTGTACAGCCAGAGAACCTTGACGGACTGAAGGCTCAACGCGCTGAAGTTGCCTGTACCGGCATCCACGGTCTGCATGTCGTACTCGAACTGCTCTCTCCAGGGGCCGCCTGAATACGGGCTGTCGTTCTCCATATAGTCCGCATAGTTGATAGCCTTGCCTGAAGCGGCTTCCGCAGCCAGATTAATATTTACTATATCCACTGATGTAGTTTCATTGTTATTGAAGACATTAGTCGCCCACTGGTCATAACCCTCTGACGGCTTCAAATCCACGACTACGTTCACTTCCGGATGTTTCTCCATGTAAGCCGCAGCCACTGCCGTCCAGCCGGCTTCCTCGCCTTCCGTGTTCTGTGTGCTGATCGTAATGGTCATATCGCCGCCCTCTGTACCGGCAGCTTCCTCGGAAGACTCTTCCGGTTCGGATGACTCTTCCTCTGTTGACTCTTCCTCTGTTGACTCTTCCTCAGAGGATGACTCCCCCTGACTTGACGCATCGGCATTGGAAGGAGTATCTCCACAGCCTGCCAGACTACCGACTGTCATCATTGCAGTCAACAGTAATGCAATCGTTCTTTTTTTCATATCTAATCCTCCATAGTTTGTATCTGCCGCGCTGACCCGAATTTCCTGTACAGCATCCGGCACATGAAATATTCCGCATCCCAAAATCTGTCGCCTGGTCGTCCTTAGCCTTTCTGCTTTCCAGCCGCCTCCCTCCTCCCCGACCGTTTTTAATGGCGCAATCAAGAATGCAATATCGCCCCAAAAAGTACACTTTTTGGAGACCCAAATCACCTCTGGAACGATTGCTTGATTATACTACATAAAGTTGAAAAAATCAAGGCGTTTTTGAAATATTTTTGGTAATTTTGACAAAAAAACTATGAGCGTTCCCTAAAGTGTGCTTTTTGGAGATTGTTTTTTTACATGAAAAAAGCCAGTATTTAAGGGCAAGATATACTAATTGTAATTAAATATTACTTAACATATAACGAAATATCATATTTTTCTTATGGCGGGATTTGGTAAAACACTTCTTGCGGAATTTCTGATATGAATGTAGAATAAAACTGACACATCGGGCCGCCGTATATGGCCCGAGGCGGCTACAAAAGTCAATTCGGAAGGAGAAGACACACATGCGGACTACACTGTACATGCTGCACGAACAAAGTCCTACCCAGATGATGTCCTATGTCCTGCAGACCAGCGGGGGAAAGCTGATTGTCATTGACGGAGGCAACAAACAGGACGCCGGGCATCTGCAGGACACGCTGATCCGGCTGGGAGGGCCTGAGCCGGTAGTGGATTTATGGCTGCTGACCCACCCCCATCTCGACCATGTGGATGCGCTGCTGGAGATTTTTTCCAGGCCGCATCCCCTGAAAGTCAAAAAGGTTTACAGCTGTTTCCTGTCGTACGAGTTCTACAAGGCGAATGATTTCGAGGGCTGTACGGACGCCAGGACTACCCGGGAATTCAACGCATTTGCGGCAGAACATCCTGATATTTGCCACACATTTGAAAAAGGCCAGCGGTTCACGATAGATTCGGTGGAAATCAATGTGCTGCATGTGCCGGAAGGGGAGACTCTTCCTATGAATGTCATTAATAATTCTTCCGTGGTATTCCGAGTCGATGCGGAGGGGCAGCGCATTTTGTTTGTCGGTGACCTGGGGGAAGAAGCAGGCGACAGAGTGCTAGAGACGGTTCCGGCTGAAGCGCTGCATGCGGATTTCGTACAGATGGCCCATCATGGGCAAAATGGCGTGAAAAAAAGCTTCTATGAAGCAGTCGCCCCCAAAGCCTGCCTTTGGAACACGCCTGACTGGCTCTGGGATAATGATGCCGGCGGTGGACATGATACAGGCCCCTGGAGGACAGTGGAAGTGCGGGGATGGATGGAGGAGCTGGGAGTACGGCATCATTTTGTTTCCAAAGACGGTGACCAGGTTCTGGAGCTGCCCTGCAGGCTGGACTGATGCTGCAGCTCCCCGGTGAAAACGGGCATTCTATTATAAAGAGGTAAATATGCAGACTACATTATATATGCTTCAGGAGCAGCGCCGCTCCCCGATGATGTCTTTCATCCTGCAGACCAAGAACGGAAAGATCATTGTCATCGATGGCGGTTTCCGGGAGGACGCGCAATATCTTCTGGATACTCTTACGCAATTGGGCGGGCCCAATCCGGAAATAGAACTTTGGCTGCTGACCCATCCGCACCTGGATCACGCGGACGCGCTGCCGGAGATTTTTACCAGGCCCAATCCTCCGCGGGTAAAAGCCATCTACAGCCGTTTCCTGTCCTATGAATTCTATAAGGCCAATGACTTCGAGGGCTGTACGGATGCCAGGACCACCCGGGAATTCAATGAATTCGCAGCGGAGCATCCTGACATCTGCCATACTTTTGAGAAAGGCCAGCGTTTTGCGGTGGATTCCGCGGTGATCAATGTGCTGCGCGTGCCGGAGGACGAGTCGCTGACTAATAATGCCATAAACAATTCTTCTGTGGTATTCCGGCTGGATACCGAGGGACAGCGCATCCTGTTCGTAGGGGATTTAGGCGAGGAGGGCGGCGACAGAGTGCTCGCCACAGTTCCCAGGGAAGAGCTGCGGGCCGATTTCATACAGATGGCCCACCATGGTGAGAACGGCGTCAAAAAGAGTTTTTATGAGGCTGTCGGGCCCAGGGCTTGCCTGTGGACTACTCCCGGGTGGCTCTGGGACAATGACAAAGGAGAGGGACAGGGCTCCGGCCCCTGGAGGACTCTCGAAGTGCGGGGCTGGATGGAAGAACTGGGTATCGGGCTTCATTTTGTCACTAAAGATGGTGACCATAAGTTCGTGCTGCCTTATCCTTTGGATTAAAGACAGCGACAAAAAAGAAAAACGTTCTGAAAACAATCTACCTGAATCTCTTTTTGGCATGAACCGCTCTCCATGGTTCCCTGCCAGAAGGAGATTTTTTTAGGAAACACACCTTACTATTTATCTTTAATTTTCCGTTGCTTTTTCGTCTCCAAAAAGTTGTACTTTTGGTGATTTCCAGCTTCACCCCCTCGCTACCGAATGAAAAATTCACGATTCCGCTACGGAGAAGGAGGCAAAATCAAGTATGGGAAAAACAGATACGGCGTACATGACCTACAGACGGCGTCCTTTGGGCTATCGCCTGAAAAAATACCGGCTGCTGCTGCCATTGGTGCTGAGCGATCCGGAAATGTTCAAGCTTCTGCGCAATACCCTGACCATCAGCATCGCCAGACTGGTAGTCACATTCTTCCCACCGATTCTGCTGACCATCGTCATATTCGACCTGAGAAGCACAGTGTTCAAGAAAATCAGTCAGACATTTGTATACATACCTCACTTCTTTTCCCGGGTCATCATCTACGGAATCGTATTTGCTTTCTTTAGTGAAAGCGGTTTCGTAAATGCGCTAATCGGTAAACTGGGCGGCAATACCTATCCCTTCATGACCTCCAGCAAAGCTTTTGTGCCTCTGCTCGTAGGTTCCCAGGTGTGGAAAGAAGCCGACGACATGGACGAAGGCGAGAAAGCAGAGAAAGAGAAAATCAATGAGGGCGTAAAGGCAATGGCAGGCTATGACAGATGGCCCAATGACGGACTTCTCAGTTCCGTTTCCACCAGTACCATCGCACCGAACCTGGGCGAGTATGAGATTCAGCAGCTCTGCAAGTTCGTAATCGGCGAGCGCAGCATGGATGAATGGGATGATTATGTACAGGAGTGGCTTGACCGCGGCGGACGCGATATTCTGACTGCACAGGCTGAGAAGCTTGGCGTAGAACTTCCTGCAGAAGCACAATAAAGAAAAATAAGGTCTATAGGAAAGGGACTGCCTTGGCAGTCCCTTTCTGGCATTACGCCTGGCGGCGATATCCATGCGCCGAAACAGAGCAGGCCGCATATCATTCCGCAAACAGCGGTGTGGAAAGATAGCGGTCTCCCGTATCCGGCAGCAGCGCCACGATGGTCTTTCCTCTGTTCTCCGCACGCTTGCCCAGCTGGATGGCAGCCCAGACGACAGCGCCGGAGGAAATCCCCACCAGCACGCCCTCGCTCCTGCCGACGCGCCTGCCTGCGGCAAACGCATCCTCATTTTCTACCGGGATGATTTCATCGTAGACTTCCGTGTCCAGCACCTTTGGGACAAATCCCGCGCCGATGCCCTGAATCTTGTGCGCGCCGGCGGTTCCCTTGCTGAGCACGGGGGACGCCGCAGGCTCTACGGCCACGATTTTCACTTCCGGATTCCGGCTCTTTAAGTACTCACCGATACCTGTGATCGTGCCGCCGGTGCCCACGCCTGCCACGAAGATATCCACCTTGCCGTCGGTGTCCTCCCAGATTTCGGGGCCTGTGGTGGCTTTATGGGCGGCAGGGTTGGCGGGATTCACGAACTGGCCGGGGATGAAGCTGTCCGGAATCTCCTTTGCCAGTTCATCGGCTTTGGCTATGGCTCCTGTCATGCCTTTCGTCCCCTCCGTGAGCACCAGCTCCGCGCCGTAGGCTTTCATCAGCTGGCGGCGCTCCACGCTCATGGTCTCGGGCATGACGATGATGATGCGGTAGCCGCGGGCCGCAGCCACGGATGCCAGGCCGATGCCGGTATTGCCTGAGGTGGGCTCGATGATCACAGAGCCCTTCTTCAGCAGGCCTTTCGCCTCCGCATCGTCGATCATGGCCTTTGCGATACGGTCTTTTACGGAGCCTGCGGGGTTGAAGTATTCCAGCTTTGCCAGAATCCTGGCCTCCAGATTCTCTTCTTTCTCGATGCGGACCAGTTCCAGTAATGGGGTCCTGCCAATCAGCTGATCGGCGGATGTGTAAATTCTGCTCATATTTTCTCTCCTATTCCAGTTATGCACAAACATGCTTCCGTTCTTTTTATTCCTATATTTCAAGTAGGTTAATGTGATTATATGATGAAATACATATTTTGTCAATAGAAATATATTTCATATTTATATTGATTTTCCTATTAACCATGTTTTATAATAGGTTTATCGAAAAGCCTGCAGGCTATGGAAAGGTATGGGGATTACTATGTTGATTTCTACAAGGGGCCGCTATTCACTCCGGGTAATGATCGATTTGGCCGAGCACCAGTCGGATGACTACATTCCGCTGAAAGAAATTGCCGCAAGGCAGGAAATTTCCGAGAAGTATCTGGAGAGCATCATCAAGCTTCTGGTCAAGGGCAGGTTCCTGACCGGGCTGCGCGGGAAAGGCGGCGGCTATAAGCTGACCAGATCCCCTGACCAGTACACCGTGGGCAGCATCCTGCGCCTCACGGAGGAATCCCTCGCGCCCGTGTCCTGTCTGGAGGAGAGCGCCCCTTCCTGTCCCAGGATGGCAGTCTGCCGGACCCTGCCCCTGTGGAAAGGGCTGGACAAAGTCATCAATGATTATCTGGACAATGTCACAGTGGCCGACCTGGTACAGCAGAATAATGAAAGTTATGACTATATAATATGAATTCCGCGATGCGCAGCCCTATAGGAGCATGCCGCGGAGCCATGGCTATCGGTGCGGCCGAATCCGACGGCTATCCGGCTGGTATGTGTCCCTATGCTTTCACGCCATTCTGTTTTCGGATATCCCCTGTCGATCAGGCCTCTGTTAAAGCGTCTTTATCATGACGAATTCCGCAAATCTTGGCAGAATGAAGGATATCTCCCCATATGTGCCCGTATCGGGAACCCCTTGTCAAGAATCTCATTGGTCTGTGCGATACGTGATTATATTGCAGCGGTTTTTTTCCAAAAGAAAATCTTTTTCATGTACCGATTCATTTCTATAATTTTTTAACGTTTACAAAAGGAGAACATCCCGCATGAAAATATATCGCCTGATCGGCATCATCACCACCCTGCAGCAGCAAAAGACCGTCACCGCCCCCTACCTGGCCGAGAAGTTCGAGGTGTCCCGCCGCACCATCAACCGGGACATCAAGGACATCTGCAAAGCCGGCATTCCCCTGGTCACCACCCAGGGGGCGGGCGGCGGCATCTCCATCATGGAGGGTTTCTCCCTGGACACCACCGTCTTCACAAAACAGGAGCTGGCGGCCATCTTCACGGGACTGAAGTCCCTGGACAGCGTCTCCCGCTCCGCCTCCGGTGAAACCCTGGCCCGGAAGATCGGCGGCAGCCAGGCCGTCAGCCTGGACGACCATATGGCCATCGACCTGGCCTCCCACTACAAGGACGATCTGGCCTCCAAGCTGGAACAGATAAAAGCCGCCATCCAGGCGTCCCGGTGCATCTCCTTCCGCTATTACTACGAAAAGGGCGAGGCGGACAAGCTGATAGAGCCCTGCCTGCTGGTCTTCAAATGGTCTGACTGGTACGTCTTCGGCTTCTGCAGGCAGCGGCAGGACTTCCGCCTGTACAAGCTGCGCCGCCTGTGGAACCTGGAGGTGACACAGGAGCCCTTCTCCCCCAGGGAAATCCCGGAGGAGAAAAAGCGCTTCGGCTCCCACATGACGGACGACTACATGGTCGCCGCCCTCTACGACCCCTCCCTGAAATACCGCCTGGTGGAGGAATACGGCCCCGCCTGCTTCACCCCGCGGGAAGACGGCAGGCTCTATGCGGAATGGGGCTTCACCACCCGGGAACAGGCCGTGGAATGGTTCCTGCGCTTCGGCAGGAAAGTGAAAGTCCTGGGGCCGCCGGAGATGGTGGAGCGGATGAAAGCCGAACTGGACGCCGCCCGGGATTTATACTGAGAACGATCTCTGATCAGCGGTATTTTGCCGCCATTTCTTTACAGCTCTCTGCAAAAAGCGACCGGGCGACTGTCTGCACTGTCTCAATAGGGAGCCCGGCCAGCCTGCCGCGGTCTTTTTTCAGGCATATCTCGAATCCTCTTACAATGTGCTCAGCGGATAATCCGTGCCCATTGTCTGCCCTTGTTGCATCGGCCTGACTCACGAAACGCTCCAACATCCTCCGCTCTTTGGAGTAAATCAGTTCCACCAGCTTGGCCCGGTATTCCAACTCCTTGTTTGTGATGTCCTTATAGCGGGCCTGGTCCATGGCGTGCTGGGCTTCGTGCTTCAGGAGGGACACCCGGAAATCTTCTGACTCCAGATTCCAGGCGGCTTTGACGCAGTGAATCCGACTGTCGCCGTTGGAGCATCCTCCGGTACCTGTCTCGCCGAAGGAAATGTAGTCCAGCCAGCGTTCAATTCCCACCGCAGGGCCTTTACCTGCTTTGCAAGCAGTGATAAGCCAACAAAGCACCAAGGACAATTCTGGCGTTATGCAATATACATCTCAACATGACATACAGTTGTCATGTTCAAAATGGTATAGTGGAGGAAAAAAGGAGGTAACTGACATGATTGATTCAAGATGCGGACTGCACTGCACCGGATGCGGATACAAGGAGGCCTGCGGCTGCGGCGGCTGTATCGAGACAGAGGGCCGCCCTTTCCACGGAGAATGCCCCGTAGCAGCCTGCTGCCAGGAGAAAGGCTTCCTGCACTGCGGCCAATGCCCGGACATCCCCTGCGACATGCTGACCAGCTATTCCTGCGACCCGGAGCACGGCGATACGCCCCATGGGGCACGAATCGAGCAGTGCAGAATCTGGCGCAGGGACGAGGAAGGAAGCCAGGAAACATTTGCCAAATAAGGGATACAAGCATGGAACGGCAGTGCCTCCTCCGCAAAGCGGACGAAACCGAATACATAGCCCTGTACCGGGACACCCAGCCCGGGGCAGTCGAAACGTTTCATGGGAAAAGACCTTTGAAACGCATCCTCTTTCATGTCCAGTCTTCACACCCTGTTAAACAGTACAAGCTCCGCCGCGGCTCTGCTGGCGATATTCATTGGGGGACATCCCTGTGCTTTTTCGAAAAGAAGAGGAAAAATACTGGGAAGTATGAAATCCCGCTTTCTGGGAGATGACCTGCACCGTGTCCTCTGTCTGCGCCAGCAGCTGCCTGGCATATGTGATCCGGCAGGCTGTAATATAATCTGTAAGCTTGTCCCCTGTGACGCGTTTATACAGCCGGGAAACATGGGATTCATTATAGTTCACATAATTCGCTATCACCGTAAGGCTCAAATCCTCCGACAGATGGCCCTGCACATAATTCTGTATGGAAGAAATCAGCTGCGTCGTTTTGTCATTGCTGAACTCCCCGGCAATACAAAACAGCGCTTCCGCCAGACGCTTCAGATAGACAAACGCCTGGTTCCAGTCCGCAAAATCATTGATGCAATAGAGAGGATACAGCGCGATTTCCATGGAAAGCCTCTGTTCCAGCCCATAGTGTTCAATATAGTCCAGATAGATCACTGCCAAAGAAAAATACAGCTTCACAGCCCCTGTATGATGTCTGCTCCGGACAGAAACACAGTACTGGCGACAATATAAAAGCTCCGTGAGAAACAAGTCTCTATTTCCCTGGTACAGCGCCTGTTTCATGGAAACCAGCTTCTTGGGCAGGACAGCTGACGCAGACAGTGCGGAGGGCTCCGGCTCCAGCGCCGGAGCCAGGGCCTCTATCACTCTTGCGGCAGAGGCATTCATGGACAACAGCGCGCTTTCCCGGTAATAAGCGTCATATAAAAGCTGGTAAGCTCCCTGCAGCTGCTCCCAATCCACTTTTTCCCGGTACAGGCACAGCGAAACCGTCTGATGCCTGATATCTGTGCAGATATCCAGAAAAGCATCCATAGTGTCTTTCAGGCAGTCAAAACAGGAAAGTTCCTGCTCCAGGCCGGCCTTTTCCTGAAAAATCCACAGCAGCATCCCTTTCTGTGTCTCCACAAAAGAGAAGCAGAACAGATTCCCCAGCAGCCGCTCCATCCTGTCCAGATAAAACACGGATTCCAGACAGGCGGAGGGAGCCTTTTTGATATCCATCAACATCAGGTATACTTTGTCCCGAAGCGAAAAATGAATCTCCAAAGCCGCGCTTTGGGCAAAATCAATCAGATTGCCTGACAGATTCCCATGCAGCACTTCCCGCAGCAAAAGCTGTTCCTGCAACAGCAGCAGTTGTTTTTGCTTCTGCTGGATATCAGTCAGATATTCTTTTTCCTCTCTTTTGCGCAGAATGGTTTCACAACTTGCTTCCGCCACGCTTCGAAGCTTCTTGTCAGGCTCCGCCTTCAGCAGATAGACAGCTCCCGGATATTGGTTCGCCTCATAGATATAATCGAACACCTCATAGGCCGTCAGAAAAACAATCTGGCAGTCCGGCCACTGACGGTGCAGCTTATCCGCAATCATAAGACCTCCCACTTTCGGCATATTGATGTCCAGAAAAGCGATATCAATATGAGACGACGCTATCAGAGACAGCGCCTCCGGCCCGGAGCAGGTGCTCACGATGTTCAGCTCATACTGCTCCATCTGCTGCAGCAGATTGGTCAGATGGCTGATTACATGAAATTCATCATCCACTAACAATACTTTGATCATAAAAGTCCTCCCGGCAGGCACAGCCGTATGCAGAGCCCTCCCAGCTCGCTGCGTTCGGCCCTCAGATACTCCTCTCCTGCCACTTTCTCCCGGACTGCTGCCGGATTTTCTTTTTCCTGTTCCCTGAAATAAATACACAATCTGCGCTGGATGTTCAGCATACCTGTCATCTCCTGCAGCACATTTCCCCCGGCGGTTTCTTTCAGCTTATTCTGTATCCGGGACAGTTGATCCTCTGAAAGATCCTCCCCGTTTTCTTCTATGGAAATCGTAAGGCCCGAGGCGCCATCCTCCACTTTCACCCGCAGCAATCCTCCCTCCACCTTGTCGCGCAGCCCATAGTTAAAAGCATTCTCTAAAATCGGCTGAATGATCAGCTTCGGTACAAGAATCCGGTGGTATTTCTCAGGAAGAGGGTCTGTCTCAATAAGAATCCGATCCCCGAAACGCAGCCTCTGGATTTCACAGTACAGCATGGCATGGTGGTATTCCTTTCCTAACGGCATATAGTCCTGACTGTTGCGGGTGATATACTGATAGTAAAGCCCCAGCGTGTCCGCCATCTCTCCCGCTTCCTCGTACAGCTCGTCATGTATCATACGGCGCAGCAGGAAGAAAGAATTGTAGAGAAAATGAGGGTTGATCTGAGCCTGCAGCTGCCTCAGCTCCGCTTTGCTCAGAAGAAGCTGCTGCTGGTAATTTTTCTCAATCAGAATTTCCAGCTCCCCTACCATCTGGTTAAATTCCTGATACAGATAATCAAAATCCGATCCCCGCCTGCTGGGGATCCGAATGCTGTAGTCCTGCCTGTTAATATGCTGAAATCCGCCCACCAGCATCTGTATGGGTTTGTTAATCAGGGAATAGCTCCCCAACAGGAACAAACAGCAGGCGGCAAGCACAATCATCCCAAAATACAGATATAAAATCTGATATGCCCTGGAATCCCGGAACAATTGATCCTCCGGGAAAAAGAATTCCAGCTTCCCGTCTCCATAAGGAAGCGTTGCCGCAAAAACATAATACCGCGTTCCGTCAATGGACACCCTGCCTGTCTGCCCTGAAAACTGATCCAATGGGCGGAGTGGTACAAGGAAGGCATCATCAATTCCAATTTCTCTCTGACCAACGGCGACAAACTGAATGAGGATGCTGTCAACAACAAAGTCGGCATTTATCCTTTCAAGAACTGGGTGGGATGGTCAGCCGGAACCGACATGATCTCCAATCTGGGCAGAGAGGCTTACATGGAAGCCTATCCCGTCCCCAGCGCAAATGGCGGAAAAGTTCTCTATCCTTTGAACTGCGACAATTTCTCTTATATTGTAGTCAGCAAGAACTGCGAAAATCCGGAAGCGGCCATGAAGTGCATCAATTTCTACGCTCACCTGGAGAAAGAGGGCATTGCAGACGGCATGAGCCAGGAAGAAATCCTTTCCTACTTCAACATCGACCATGCGGCGCAGGTTCTGCGCGTACAGGATCCCAACCTGGATCGCGACACTTTCCTTGTGGCCTCACAGGCAGCTGCTGCCGGCGATGACAGCGCGCTGAGCAGCACAAAGCAGACACAGGCTTATACCGACATCAAAAACTTCCTGGACAGCGGCGATTCCGCAGCAGTAGGCGGCTACATGCTCTGGGCTCCTTACAAGAGCGCATACAGCGTGGCTGAACCCATCATCGCCTCCGGAGATGTAATCAAGAACAAGGTATGGGCTATCACTCCTGAAGCTGTTGCCCAGATGGGAACCACCCTGGACGACATCCTGACAGAAGGCTTTACCAAGATTATCACAGGCGAGGTGCCCGTGGACTATTTCGACACTCTGGTTGAGGAGTGGAGAACCGCAGGCGGCGACACTGCCACAAAGGAAGTCAACGAGATGTACGGCAGCTAAAGACATAGTTTCCTGGAAAACAATACAAGGAGCGGCCTATGAAACATATAAAGAAACGCATCCGGAGAGAATGGCAGATGCACTTGATGCTCCTGCCAGGAATCCTCCTGATACTCATTTTCTCCTATATACCTTTATATGGGCTGGTGATCGCATTTGAAGATTATAATCCAGGGAGAGGTTTTTCCTCTCCCTGGGTGGGCATTAAGCATTTTCAATTTCTTTTTTCCCAGCCCAACTTCGTCCGGACCATCTGGAACAGTCTTTATATCGCAGTCTTCAAGATGCTGGGAGGCATATTGACCTCTGTGGTGTTCGCACTGCTGTTGAATGAGCTCGGCAACAAAATCCTGAAGCGGATTTTCCAGACATTAATCTATATACCAAACTTTCTCTCCTGGGTCATTCTGGCAGGCATCCTGACAGACCTTCTGGCTGTCGACGGGCTCGTCAACCAGGCGCTGCAGGCATTCGGCATGAACCCGGTGAACTTTTTAGGAAGCCCTTCCATTTTTCCCTGGACCATGATTCTGTCTGATATCTGGAAAGGCTTCGGCTTCGGCACGGTAGTATATCTGGCGGCCCTGACCGCCATTGATCCGGAACTCTATGAGGCGGCCAGAATCGATGGCGCAGGAAGGCTGAGCCAGACGCGCTATGTCACACTGCCCATGCTGGCTCCCACCATTGTCCTGATGCTGGTCCTGGCTCTGGGCGGAGTCATGAATGCGGGCTTTGACCAGATCTACAACCTTTATGCCCCGGTGGTGTACAAAACCGGCGACATCATCGACACCTATGTCTACCGTCTGGGAATCACGCAGGCACAATATTCCGTGGGCACTGCAGTGGGACTGTTCAAATCGGCCATATCCCTTGTGCTGGTGGTCTCTTCTTACAAACTGGCTGACAAGCTGGCAAATTATCGAATTTTTTAGAAAGGCGAAGCGTATATGAAAAAGCAAAAAACAAGTGTTTCAAGAAAAATTTTTCTGGCATGCAACTACACGCTTCTGGTCCTGGTCTGCTTAAGCTGCGTTCTGCCTTTCGTACATTTGTTCGCCATATCTCTCAGCGGACGGCCTGCCGTGGCGGCCGGAAAGGTGACCTTCTGGCCTGTAGAGTTCACCCTTTCCTCCTATGAATATGCGTTCAAAAAGGGGGATTTCATGCGCGCTCTGGGAAACTCCCTGGTGCGGACTTTCCTGGGAACTATGATCAACCTGATCCTGATGGTACTCACCGCCTATCCTCTCTCCAAGGACAAAAGCCGGCTGATGGGGCGAAATATCTACATGGCCTTTTTCGTATTCACCATGCTGTTCAGCGGAGGCATGATTCCTACCTATCTGGTCGTTTCCAAAGCCGGGCTTAAGGATACCATATGGTCTATGATCCTGCCGGGAGCATTGCCGGTCTATAATATGATAATTTTGATGAATTTCATCCGGGGCCTGCCGGAAGAGCTGCAGGAAGCCGCCAGAATTGACGGCGCCTCGGAATTCCAGCTGCTGTACAAGGTGGTGCTTCCTCTGCTGAAGCCCTCCCTGGCCACCGTAGGTCTATTCTGCATCGTAGGCCACTGGAATGACTGGTTCAGCGGAATCATCTACTTAAATGACCGTGCCATGTACCCCCTTGCCACATACATGCAAAGTCTCCTCCGCAGCTTTGAATCCCTGATGCGGCAGGCAGGTGCCGACTACAGGCAGCTGGCTTCCCAGATCAATGTACGAACCGGACGCGCAGCGCAGCTGTTCCTGGGTGCCCTGCCCGTGATGGTGGTTTATCCCTTTCTTCAGAAATATTTTACTTCCGGCCTGACTTTGGGCAGCGTAAAGGGCTGAAATCGCATGTTCATGCATCTGCCCATGTCCGGGTACTGGCAGGGCAGATTCCAAACTTAATAAGGAGGTTTTATGCAAAAATCAAGCGAAAAAGATATGATGCGCACAGTGCGGATGCAAAAGAGCCATCTTCCGGGCATCACCGGCAAATTGGCGGGCAACATAACCAGAAACTGGCTGATCGGACTGCGGGAGAGCAACCCCGGCATCCTGGACATGTTCAAGGAAAGGGATCTGCTGCCCTACAGGCTGATGCTGGCCTGGCTGGGGGAGTTTGCCGGAAAATATATTACCGGAGCCTATTACATTTACCGCCTGACGCTGGACCAGGAGCTTTATACCTACCTCCAGGGCTTTCTGGAAGAGCTTCTGACCTGTCAGGCAGAGGATGGTTATCTGGGGCCTTTCAGCAAAGAATGCCGCCTCACAGGCTCTTTCTCCCAGAAGCCCGACGAAGTGGAGGGCACCTGGGATGCCTGGGGCCACTATCACATTATGTACGGCCTGCTGCTGTGGTACGAGGAGACTCAGAAAAAACAATATCTCCAATGTGTAGAAAAAATCGCCGGACTGTTCCTGCACAAATTCTACAACCCCGAAACAGGAATGAAAAGCCTGCTGTCCTTAAAATCCCCTGAGGCGAACCTGTCTCCCATCCATGCTTTCGCCATTCTCTACCGCCTGACTGACGCCCCCCGCTACCTGGCGTTCGCCCTGGAGGTTGAAAAAGATCTCTCCGGTGAGGGCGCCGGAGATTATATCAGCTGCGCCATGGACAAGGTGGAGTTCTATCAGTGCCCGCAGCCCCGCTGGGAAAGCCTGCACATCATCCTGGGGATTGCGGAATTATACCGGGCTACAGGAAAAGATTACTATCTGCGCACCGTGGAGCAGATTTATTACTCTATCCAGAAAACAGATATCCATAACACTGGCTCTTTTTCCACCGAAGAGCAGGCTGTGGGCACCCCTTTCTGCAACGGCCATATGGAAACCTGCTGTACAATAGCCTATGACGCGCTGGCAGTAGAGGTCCTCAAGCTGACAGGCAATCCTGAAATCGCAGATTTCCTGGAGCTGGCTCATTACAATGCCTGCATGGGCTCCTGGTCTCCCACCGGGCGCTGGTCTGCTTACCACACACCCATGGTGGGAGAAAAGCATTCCAGCGTCCACGACATCACTTTCCACTGCCGGGCCGGGTCGCCGGAGCTGAACTGCTGCTCCACCAACGCTCCCCGCGGGATAGGGATGCTCAGCGAATGGGCCGTGACCAGCACTTCCTCCACCCTCTGCATCAATTTCTATGAAGACGCAGATTTCATGACCGAGGAAGGAGCCCTCATTCAAATAACCGGAAATTACCCTGCCCAGGGCAAAATACAGATTACCGTAGAGCACTACACCGGAAATCTGGCTCTGCGAATCCCCAAATGGTCCGCCTGCACTATCGTTACGGCAGACGGCGCCACCAGTCATCCAAAAGCCGGAACCTACTTCCGCCTGCAGTGTCCGGGCAGGCTGTTCCTGGAACTGAGCCTGGATCTCTCCACCCGCTACCTGGACGGCCAGGAAGAATTCCAGGGACTGGTCAGCATTTACAGAGGCCCTATCCTGTTCGGCACCGATATCAGCCTGGCAGGAGGCCACAACCTCCTGGCCCTGCCCTCTATAAACCGCACAGAGCTGGAAGAAACCTCTTCCGTCTCCCTGGAAGGCAAAATCCATATTCCTCTTCCCTGCGGCATTACTTTGGGCGACTTCTACCACCTGGGGTACACTGGCAGCCAGTACACCACCTGGCTTAAGTCAGAGCCATAAAAATTTATGAGCCCTATCATTCCCCCTCCACGACAATCTCCGCTCCCTCCACATACTCACGCTCCATCTGGTGTCTGAGCTTGCGGTTCTCCACCGTGTCGAAGATAATGGAGAAATCGTAATCCTCCGGATACAGCTCCTGAGCCGCCACATGCAGCTTCACACGCTTGTGGTTGATCCAGATTTTCTTGCCCGGCAGCTGCAGGCGCAGGACGCCTTTGTCATTGGCGGGCTCGCACACGATGCCGATTTTCCGGTCGGGATAGATCATGACGCTGTCTCCCCGGTTGAAGGTGGTTCCGTGTTTTTTCCCGGCTTTGGCACCGGCTCTTTCGATTTGGGGCACCGGCACTTTCTCCAGCCGTTCTGCGCCTGTACCGATTGCCGATTTCCAGGAGGGCTCCAGGCCTTCGTTTTCAGAGAGGCTTCCTTTCCGTCCATTGTCTGCCTGGCTTCTATGCTTTGTCGAACCCCCATCTTCAGTCAGGCTTCTGTCACGTCCGCTGTCCGCCTGGTTTCTGCGCTCCGCCGGCTCACTGTCGCCACACTGGCCACTGCGGTAAATGCCGGAAAATGCCAGCTCCTGCCCGCTGCCCTCCCCATAGGCCTCCCTGGCCGCCCTCCGCAGCATATACCCGGGCATCCCCAGGCGGCTGGCAATATAGAACGCACAGCTCTCCCCGGCCTCCCCGATCACCATCTGGTACAGGGGCTTCAGGTTCTCCCGGTCAAAGGTCATCCGGGCGTTGACGATTCCGGCTTCCCGCTCCGCGTAAAGTTTCACCTCCGGGTAATGGGTGGTGACCAGGAACAGCGCCCCGCTTTTCTTCAGCTCCTCCAAAATGGCCACGGCAATCCCCATGCCCTCGGCCGGATCCGTGCCGGAGCCCAGCTCATCCATCACCACCAGGCTCTCGGCGGTCACCCGCTTCAGAATGTCCAGCACATTGACGATGTGGGCCGAAAAAGTGGACAGGTTCTCCGAAAGATTCTGCCCGTCCCCGATGTCGCAGAGGATGTTCCGGTTCATGCAAACCTGCGCCTCCTCGCAGGCCACATGGAGCCCGCACTGGGCCATCAGGCAGCTCAGGGCCACGGTCTTGATGGCCACGGTCTTTCCGCCGGTGTTGGGCCCGGTTATCACCACGCCGTTCACGCCCTCCCCTATGGAAAACTGCAAAGGCACGCAGACTTTTTTGTCCATCAGCGGATGTCTGGCATTCCGTAGATAAATGCGCCTTTCAGCGACAATCTTCGGTTCTCTGCCGTCATATTGCTCCGAGAGCTTTCCCTTAGAGAAAATGAAGTCCAGCTTCTCCATCATCCGTATGTTCGTCTCCATGACAGCCCTGTTCTCCGCAACCTGAGCGGTGAGCTCATACAGGATCCTGCGCACCTCGTTCTCCTCGTCTATGCGCAGTTCCTGCAGCTCCTCATAATATTTCCCCGCAGCCGCGGGCTCTATGAACAGGGTGCTGCCTGTGGAGGACTTGTCGATCAGGATGCCGCTGATCTTGAATTTGTACTCTTTCTTCACCGGGATGCACACATGGCCGTTCCGCATGGTGCTGAAATGGTCGGACATGCATTCCTTGTTGGCCCGCATAACGGCTTCCGCTTTCTCCCGCATTTTGTCCTGCGCCCGGAGGATGTCTCCCCGCAGATTTTTCAGCAGCTTGGAAGCATTGTCGGAGACCTGTTCGTTCCAGATTTGGTACCGCAGCTGTTCCCGCAGTTCCTCCAGGGGATCCAGGTTCTCCTCGTAATAGGCCAGGGGGATTTCATGGGATTTCCCTCTCGCCAGGTAATCTTTCAGCCGGTTCACCGCCACCAGCGCCGTGGCTATCTTTTCCAGATCCGGCGGCATCAGGCACTGCCCCTTTTCTCCGGCGGCCAGCAGCTCCTCTATGCCGTCCAGGGATACCAGGGGCGGGGTGCCGCATTTTTCCAGCATCTGGCGGCTCTCCGTGGTCTCCCGCAGCCTGGCGGCCAGCTCTGTCTCCGACAGGATCATGTGGGTGTCCTGTATCTTACTCCTGGCAGCCTCCGTCAGGGCACAGTCTGTCCATTGTGCCTTTATTTTGTCAAATTCTAAACTTATTTCCGTTTTATCCATTTTCTTTTCTCCTAGTTTTGTTCCGTATGCTCACATCCCGCGCCAGTTCCAGCAGAGGATGCCCGCATACTGTTTCCAGTTCCGCGCCTCTCTGCGCCAACGTCCTGCAACAGTCATTTCCATACCTTTCTCACGAACTGGCGCTGTTGTAATGCCTCATCCCATTTCTCCAAACCAGGGCCGTCAGCCCGCTGAAAGCGCACACCACCGCGATTCCGAAAGCCGCCGTCCCCCAGCTCATCTCCCCGATCAGGCTCTGGACAGGCAGCGTCGCCATGATGCCATAGGGCAGGATGCAGTAGAACACGAACTTGTAAATCCCGTAAAACGCAATCCCCGGCAGGTTCATGCACAGCTCCAGCCCCGCTTCCTCCAGCTGCTCCATCCTGGCGTTGGACACCAGATAGAACGCCACGGAGCGGATCAGCACCTCCATCTCATAATAGAGCAGAATCATGATCCCCAGAAAAAACAGGTATCCCAGCACCCTCCCGGCGCTGACCGAAATCCCCGCCGCACGGACACCGTACCCTATGATGCAGATGCTGAAGACGAGCAGCGGCAGCGAGCCCGGATTCATCCGCTCAAAAGTCAGCCGAAACAGCGGGCTCACCGGCTTCGTCAGGTACAGATCCATCTCCCCGCTCTTGATTTTAGACGTAATCCCGTTTACCCCGAAGAAATACACCACCATATTCACGGCGTTAATCAGGGAAAAGGTACCGATATACAGAATCATCTCACCCCGCCCCCAGCTGCCGATCCGATCCACATTGGCATAGATGGCGTCAAATACCGCCAGCTGCACCAGAAACAGGCTCCCGTCCACAAAGAACGGCCCCCAGAAGCCCAGACGGAACATCATCAGGTTCTGGAACCGGATTTTCAGCAACGCTTTCCACACTCTGTAATATTTCATAAAAACCTCCGTTTATCACTCCACAATCCTACAATAGCACTTCAAACCAACCGCTTCCGTGTGAATGTACTTCTCACACTCCCACGCCGTCATATTTTACACGATATTTCCTCCAGGTAACCACAATCGCCCACTGCATCAGGACGCACCAGAGTCCCAGAACCACAAGCCCTCTCACCGCTTCCTCCGCGCACCGCCCCGTGAACAGCATGGATGGCAGATACGTCACGTAATAGAAAGGCAGCAGCCTCATGACGCCCACCACGCCCTCCGGGAACAGCGCCAGCGGCACAATCGTCCCCGTCACCAGCGAGACCAAGTTGTCCTTGATCATCAGGAAAGTGCTGATCTCCTCATATTTCAAAGTCAGAATCCCCAGGAAATAATTCAGCTGCACCATGAAGAACAGCCCCAGCACCGTCATCAGCAGCGCACACCCCAAAACCACAGCGCTCCTTGCGAACAGGAACTGAATCCGGAAGACAAAAATCCAGACCATCGCCGCCAGCAGGTCAAAGCACAGATAGAACAGCACTACCCCCACCTCCATGGCGGCGAAATACCCCTCTATGCTCACAGGCATCACCATATAATTGGAAAAAGTCCCATTCCGAATCCTGGCGCTGATCTCCCCGCTGATTCCCCCGGACATCTCCAGCTGGGACAAAAAGGAACTGACGATATAATACGACAGCATCCCATGGAACGTAAAATCCGCTACGGTATTCCGTTCCCTGAAAACCATTCCCCACAGCAGCCAGGCGAACAGAATCTTCGCCACCGTGAACAGCATATTGAACACCACATCCGCCCGCCACGCCAGCTGGGACTTGATGTAGACATGCATGATTTCCCTGTATTTCCTCATCTCTCTCATCGCTCCTCCCTGTTTTCTCCTTCCCCGTAAATCCGCTCCACCACCCTGCCGATTTCATCCTCTTCCACAATGACGTCTTTGGGCCCATACCCCATCAACCTCTGCAGAAGCGCCCCCGACTCTTCCCTGGGCACACGGATCACTTTCTTATAAGGCGTCTCCTCCACCAGCACCGCCCCATCCGGCAGCTCCGTCCTCTCCACTGCCTGGTCAAAGCTCACTGTCACCTGTCTGTCCCTCTGATACTTTTCAAAAAGCTCCCCTGTCTCACCGTCATAAATCTTCTGCCCATGGTTGATGACGACACTCCTGTCGCACAATGACCGGATGTCCTCCATGTAATGGGACGTGAGAAGAATCGTCGTTCCCCTCTCCTGATTGATTTCCCTTAAGAACCCCCGAATCTGCCTGGATGCCACCGCGTCCAGCCCGATGGTGGGCTCATCCAGGAACAGAATCCTGGGGTTGTGCAGCAGCGCCGCCATGAGCTCCATCTTCATCCGCTCCCCCAGCGACAGGGTGCGCACCTGCACGTCCAGCAGCTTCTCCGCCCCGAACAGCTCCGTGAAATAAGCTTTCGTCTCCTGAAACTCCCGCTCTTTCAGGCCGTAGATCTCCTGGAACATCCGCAGCGTGTCGTTGGTGGTCAGCTCAAAGAAAAGCTGGCTCTTCTGTCCCATGACAATAGCGTACTGCCGTTTGAAATCATTCTTTAAATCGTTCGGACAGAATCCCATGACCTGAATCTCCCCGGAGGTGGGCGCGATGATTCCCGTCAGCATTTTGATCAGGGTGGTCTTGCCCGCTCCATTGGGCCCGATCAGGCCTACGAATTCCCCCTCGCGAACCGAGAAATCCATGTCCCGTACCGCCTGCTTTTCCTCGTATTCCCTCCTGAACAGGCTCCTGACGCTTCCCCCAAGCCCCTCCCGCTTCACTACTCTGCGGTATGTCTTCGATAGCTGTCTCGTCTCTATGATATTCATATCCTTTCCCCGCTTTCTGTTATCCATTCTCTGCCATTCCCTCACTTTCGTCACTTTCGTCCATCCTCTGCTGCCCCTATTCTGCCATTCCCTCTACTGCTGCCCATTCTCTGCCATTCCCTCACTTTCGTCCATCCTCTGGCTGTCCATTCCCTGCCATTCCCTTTCCGTCTCCCCTCTGCTGCCCATTCTCTGCCATTCCCTCTCCGTCGCTCCTCCCGCAACCCCCTGCCCCCGCTCCTGTCGTCCCTCCCGCTG
Source organism: Lachnospiraceae bacterium (assembly GCA_910576125.1). Taxonomy (GTDB): domain Bacteria; phylum Bacillota; class Clostridia; order Lachnospirales; family Lachnospiraceae; genus Acetatifactor; species Acetatifactor aquisgranensis. Next base: position 102,627 of record CAJTHM010000015.1, read on the forward strand.
CATCCCGTCCCCCCAAATGCACAAAAAAAGGCCATGGCATCTGTCCATTCGGACATACCTCGCCATAGCCGTCATCCTCAGCGTCAGCACGCAGCGCCGCAATCCAGACCTGATCCATGGTCTGCGGACACTGCACGCACAGAATCCAGAAAAAGACACAAAAAAACATGGCCATACAGCCATGCTCCTCGTCCAATCCATCCTGTCGCAGAAAAAGAAAACGCACTCTTTGCGCCCTCTGCTGCCGCTAAACTCTCAAAACGATTGAAATATGTCAAGCACCCGGTAAGGCAGATACACCGGTGTTTCCCCACCGGCATGCGGGCAGACTCCCAGAGGGAATACATCCTGCCCGGCAAATATTCAATTCGCCATGCCCTCATCTCTCACAATGCTTAACATAAACAACCTCCGCTTTCCTAATAATCAGGAGTGCCGCGCCGCACAGGCACTGCTCCCTACTTCCACAGCTTACCATACCTGGACGGCAAAGTCAACCAGAAAAAATGTACAGGCTTTGAGTGTGACGTGAATTATTATTCGTGGGGGAGCGCAGGAATCAGCCATATCCTGCGGAACCCGTTTTACAAGGGCACACATTTTGTCTGCCGGACGCACCAGAAAGGAATCCGCTCCAATACCTATGACATCATTCCCCATGAGGAATGGGAAGTCCTTGAGGGCTGCCATGAAGCCATCATAAGCCCGGTATTACTTGGTGTCAGCTTCTTCATTGAGGGGCTTATAGTTGCTGTCCATGTAGTTCTTTTTCCCAAAGGGAACGTAATTTTCATCCAATAGAATCAAATTTCCGTTTCCCAAATCAGGGAACTGCCGCGCAACCTCCTTGAGCACTTCCCATTCATCTTTTGTATTTTCTTTGTTGTCTTCCTCCACCTGTCTTAGCGCTTCTTGAATAGACTGCTGATCTGCCGTTCCCCAATAGAGAGGATGGGGCTGGAAGGAAGAATGGTAATCGCCGCCCTCATAGCAGAAAAAACAGGAGCAGGGGATTTTTTCAAATAGAATTTTTTGCGCCCCGTCAAGCTCCTTTACCTCCAGACAGTAGCACCCATTTACAGCTGCCACGCCATCCCGCGCGGTCATGTTTGCGATTGCCATGATAGTAAGGGGTTCCGTTTTCACGATCATGCCGGGAACCAAAAGCCCCTCCTCGTACATTTCACGTAAATATTCGTCAGAAAATTTTCCGACAGCCCGCCATAGGAAAAACAATGCAAGAAGGAGGCAAATAACGGCGGGAATCCAGCTTTTAAACAAAGAAATTCCTGCCATACACAGGAAGCACACACAGATTATCGCGGAGCTTCTCCGCTTTTTGACGACGGCTTTTATTATTTCATCCTTCTGCCGTATCCGGCTCACATCTGCGTGGATGCCGGATTTTACACTTGCCTCAAATTGTGAATAATCGACCATTCTTCCTCCATTTCTTACGTTTCTGTATATAAACGGCGATGAATCTTTACCATTTCATTCTATATGTTTCAATCGCCGTTTATCGGGTTTATTGGCAGAATTTAATCACCGAATATATAAATTGCTAATATTTTTTATAGATATATTCAGTAAAAATCCGATAAAAACAATATACAATCCAGACTACCCAGGTTATTTCCCACTTGTGTGATATTACAGAAATCATCAAATAAAGAACAGCAACAGTAATAGCAATCATCCAATTCGTTATTTTTTTCTTCCTGGTTATTTCATTGGCTGATACTTTTACAACATCTGACAACAGACTTTCGTATTCGATATCAACGCTGTTTCCTGTTCTTTCGCCCTTGAATAATTCTGCTATGGAAATCCCCAGGGATGCAGCTAATGGTTCAATAAGAGATACATCCTGAAATCCGATACCCCGTTCCCATTTTGAAACAGCTGCACTCGATACTCCCAATTCATTCGCTAAATCCTGCTGCGTGCGATTTTGTTCTTTCCTGATAGCGGCAATCAGACTGCCTGTTTTTTGAGCGTTCAATATTTTCACCTTCTTTCCGATTTCATAATATCACAAGAAACACCATATTCAAGAAACGCTCCGTTGAAATGTGAAACGCTGCATTGGATTTATGCAAAAATAACTTCCCATTATTATCTATTGGCTAAATAATTTTATTTTTCCCAGTACAACTTCCCATTTGTCGCTCGCCATAACCTCCCGATAACTGTGATTTTTCACAAGTCTTTCGTCTCTGCGTCTTATGCGTCTGCCTCTGTGATGATGTGTTGTTCTGCTCGACAAATATAAAGTTGTTTCTTTGCACATTCGCTACTTTATCACATTAGGAATGTATTTTGATGGTTTTGCAATAAATAACAAATATATTCCGCATATCAGTTTAGCCATCGCATCTGCAATGCAAATAACTGAAACTGGTATGCCCGTAAAAATATAGCCCATTGTTACGATAACCATACATACAATCCCCAATACTACCATACTCCAACCATGTACAAAAAACCATAAGAAGAAATGTATTGATGTTGCCATCAGTACACCAAGCCATATCTGCCTCCAATGCCATCCGGGGATAAACGGGCCAGCAATACAAGAATGAATTCTTCACCTGACAATGTGGCAGAGACATGATGTCCGAGGACGAAATGGCGGAGTTCCTGCTGGACAAGGTGAGCAGCCGGAGTGCATGGACTTCGGGGAGATTCATGGGAAATACGGGGACAGGCTCTCCTTCCTCGGGACGATCGGAACCCAGACCACCATGCCTTTCGGAACCCCGGAACAGGTGCGCGCGGAGGTGTTCAGGAACCTGGACATCGCCGGCAAGAAGGGAGGGCTCCTGGTCTCGCCCACCCATCTTCCGGAGCCGGAAGTGCCCTGGGAGAACATCCGGGCTTACATCCAGGCCTGCCGGGATTATACGCGGTAAGCTTTCCCGAGACAGGCGGTTCCTATCCAAACACCTTGAGAATCCTATTGCATTCCATTATACAGAGAATTCCCCTGATGGCACGCTACAGGCGGCGCTGGCTTCCTCATTCCATCCCGATCAGTTCCGGAATGGTGGCCTCGAAATCCACGCCGTACCAGGGCTTGTCAGGATTGCCCAGGGTCACCTCTATGGTATGGGCCGTATAATCGGCGGCGATGCGCATGGCGTCGCGCCAGTCCTTCCCTCTCATGATTTCCCCTACGCAGGTGCTGGAGAACAAATCACCCGTGCCGTGATAGGCCGCGTCAATCCTCCGGTTCTGATAGACATAATACTCCCCTGTCCCGCGCTCATATCCCATCACGCCGGTCTTCCCCTTTTCCAGGGACACCCCGGTCAGGACACTGATGCCCGCGCCCAGTTCATTGAGCCGTGCCAGCAGTTCCTTGATATAGGCTTCGTCGTATTCCTCCCTGTACTCCATGCCTGTCATCAGAGCGGCCTCGGTAATGTTGGGCATGATGATGTCCGCTTCCCCGCAGAGCCGGGCGTTCTTCTTTACATAGTCCATGTCAAAGGCGGGATACAGCTTTCCGTTGTCCGCCATCACGGGATCCACGATAATCGTCGTATTTTCACCCCGGAAACTGCGGAACAGCTCCTTTATCTGGTCAATCTGCTCCACTGTCCCCAGATATCCGGTATAGATGGCGTCAAAGGCCACGCCCTCGCTCTTCCAGTGGTCCGCGATGGGCCGGATCTGGTCAGAGAGGTCTTTGCAGGTAAAGTTCCGGAACATGGTGTGGGTGGACAGGACTGCTGTGGGCAGGATGACCGTCTCGGAGCCAAGGGCGGATATGACAGGCAGCGCAATCGTCAGGGAACATTTCCCCAGGCATGAGATGTCCTGTATGGTCAATACTCTTTTCAAACTAATCTCCATCTGCGCGTTGCGGCGCGCACTTCTGCAACGGAACGCATTCCGTCATCCAAGACGGCGGAGCCCATTCTGTTGTCCGGGACAGACAGGCCGGATACGCTTATTTTTCGGCCCCGATACAAACTGTCCAGAGACATCGTATCACTATTTACATACTACGTCAATAGGTTGATTGATTTTAAACCCACCCCCGGGTATCCCGTTATGCCCTCAGCCTGTCTTCTCTGACGAGAAAAGGCTCTATCTCTTCCAGAATCGCCGAATCATCAGAATCGCATACCAGCCGCTGGGGCTGCGCCAAATCAAGGGCGAATACACCCAGAATGGATTTCGCATCCACTATACGGCTGCCGGAGCCCAATTCAAAATTAGCCTCTGTCATGCTGACTGCATTTACAAAGTCCCTTACCTGATCTACATCCTCGAACTTAACCAATACCTGCTGCATAAATATCACCTTTTCTCGCCTTTCTCCGGAAGACAGCTCCGATTTTTTCTTTCCGAGGTAAAATAATATATCAGGTTTTCCATTTTGTAAATTGTTGTTTTCCATAATTTTTTAAAAATACTTTTATTTAATCTGCCGAAACTTTTTCCTCATTTTATGCAGACTGCTCAGCGTATATCCCCCACTGAAATACCGTATATGTTACTATAGGACAAACCCCGCTGGCAATGCCGGCCGGAACCACAGCGTAACAAAGCCGTCAAAAGAAGCGGGGCAGAGAGATCAGATGCGCTCTCCTGCCCCGCTATTGAAATAAAAAACCTGCGTCAACGTACAGTCCCGGCGAAGGAATCTTAACCGGAATCAGACGCCGATACCGATAAAGCTCCTCCCCGGACGCTCACCCCAGCGTGTCCCTATACACCCGCAGCACATTTCCATAGAAAATCTTATCCAGCTCACCCTCCGAGAACCCGGCACCCCGGAGCGCGTCCCACAGCCTCCCCATGCTCTGCGCGCCGGGCAGCTCGCTGTGGGTGGGAATTCCGTCATAATCGCTGCCCAGTCCCAGCACGTCGATTCCGCCCGCGTTCACGATGTGCTTCGCATGGCGCACCACCGCCGCGATGGTGCCGGGATTCTCCTCCCCCAGCGGCTTCTCCTCCAGGAAATCCGCGCAGAAGTTCAGCCCCATGACGCCTCCCCGTTCAGAAAGCTTCGCAATCATGTCATCCGTCATGTTCCGCACGTTAGGGCACACGGCCCTGGCATCCGAATGGCTGGCCACGAAAGGCTTCTTCGTCACCTCCAGCACATTGTAGAACCCGGCGTCCGACAGATGGGACACATCCGGGATTATGCCCAGGTTCTCCATCTCCGCCACCAGCTCTATTCCCTTTTCCGTCAGCCCGCCTGTCAGGTTCGGCGTATGCATGTACACGTCATAGGCCGCCTGTGCCGCCAGCCGCGCCTCCTCCCATTCCGCCCGGTGCAGCTGTTCTTGCTGCACCGTGTGCAGCTGTTCCTGCTGCACCGTGTACAGCTGATTTTGCTGCACCGTGCCCTCCTCCAGGGCTTTCCAGGCTTTCATGGCCGCCTCCATCTTCTCCCGCAGCCCGCTGTCAAAATTGGGATGCCCGATTTCATTATCGAAATTCCATGTAAGAGTAATCATCCGGACGCCCATCCGGTAAAGCTCCCGCAGTTTCTCCGCCTCTCCCCTGCATACGGCTCCCTCTTCCACAGTGAGCAGAGAGGACACCTTGCCTGCAGCCTCGTTTTGCGCAATGTCCCGATAGCAGAACACAGGGGCCAGAATGTCCTGATTGCGTTCCAGCTCTTCCTGATAGCAGCGATACATGGCACATACCCGCTCCCAGGGGTCATCGCACCCGCTAAGGGGGACGAACATGGCGAAGTTCTGAATCAGATAATGGCTTTCCCTCAACCGCATCAGGTCAATGTGGCCGCTGTTGCGCCGCAGGCTCCGGGCCTGTGCCTCTCCCCTTTCCTTTAAGGCAAAAAGACTGCCGATCGTATCACAGTGCATATCGATGATTTTCATGATTACCTCCATTCTCCGGGAGATTGCCCCCGCTCTTTGCAAAGCTTGTGTTTACCACAGATGAATGTTGCAGCCCAGTCATCGACTGAGCTGCGGCACAGGTAAGTCTTTATGGATTTCGTTTACGGCTTATCTTCCCCTCACGGCAAAGTCCACGCCCGTGCCGTCCGGCTTGTCGTCATCGAACTTATAATCTTTCCCGGGCAGGATGGCGTTCAGGATGATGCCTGTCAGCGCTCCAACCGCGATTCCGGAGAAGCTGATGGACAAATCGCCTACCGTGAATCCCACAGAGCCCGCAGCGCTGTAATTGATGCCGATGGACAGCACCAGAATCAAAGCGGCGATGATGACATTGCGGCTCTTCGCGAAGTCCACCCGGGTCTCTACGATATTGCGCACGCCAACAGCCGAAATCATGCCATACAGCACCAGCGACACGCCGCCGCAGGTGGCGGTGGGCATGCAGCCGATGACAGCCGCGAATTTCGGCGAGAAAGAGAACAGGATTGCGAACAGCGCCGCCATCCGCACCACCAGGGGATCGTACACTTTCGTCAGGGCCAGCACGCCGGTGTTTTCACCGTATGTGGTATTGGCCGGAGCGCCGAAGAGCGCCGCCATGATTGTGGCCAGCCCATCGCCCAAAAGCGTCCTGTGAAGTCCCGGATCCTTGATGAAATTCTTCTCTACAGTAGATGATATGGCGGAAACATCGCCGATATGCTCCACAATCGTAGCCAGAGCAATAGGCATGATAGTGATCACGGAAGTAATCAGAAGAGATACGTCGCCGTCCGACAGCGCCCAAAAGGCTGTCTGGTTCCAGTGGACGGGGAGCCCGATCCAGCCGGCTTCCTTCACGGCGGTAAAGTCTACCCGGCCCAGGATGCCTGCCAGCACATAAGAACCGATGACGCCGATGATGATGGGCACGATCTTCACCATGCCCTTGCCCCAGATATTACAGACAATCACCAGGGCGATGGCCACAATGGCGATCAGCCAGTCCGAGGAGCAGTTGTCGATGGCGGACTGGGAAAGGGTCAGGCCGATGGCAATGATGATAGGCCCCGTCACGATAGGAGGGAAGAACCGCATCACCTTTCCCGTGCCGAACAGCCTGATCAAAAGGGAAAGCAGCAGATATACCAGCCCGGCACAGGCGACGCCGAAGCAGGCGTAGGGCAGAAGCCTGGAATTGTCCATGGCATTCCCGGAGGCATCCGCCAGGGGCGCGATGGTCGCGTATCCGCCCAGGAACGCAAAAGAGGATCCCAGGAATGCGGGTACCTTACCCTTTGTCAGGAAATGGAACAGCAGGGTGCCCAGCCCCGCAAACAACAATGTAGTGGACACGTCAAGGCCTGTCAGCATGGGCACCAGAATCGTGGCGCCAAACATGGCAAACATGTGCTGCACGCCCAGTACCAGCACTTTGGGTGCTCCCAGGCTTCTGGCATCATAGATGCATGTTTCACCGATGCCTTTCGCTCCGGAAGCCGTTTTCTTTTTTTCGCTCATGAACTCTTCCTCCTGTATCCGTCAGACAGCTCTCCCCCACCTGACTGTATATTTTCTGCCACGAGAGAGCTTTCGCTCCTCATGGAAAGAGGCTGCAGTCGTTCCAACTACAACCTCTGACATTTATAATAATATTTCACTATCCATCCGTCAAGGAGAGATTTCATAAAATCCATGGACTAACTCATTTTTATGGCAAAGCAATAGCATGGCTCTTCAGGAAATCTTTCCAGATATCGATATATTGGGCCATCAGGTGCACCCCGTCGAAGGTATATTCCGGAACCATCCCGCCGGTCTCATCACAGATAAGCGGATTCACATCCAGGAAAAAGACATGCTCATTGTCCGCCATCAGGGCGATTCCCTCGTTGCGGGCCGCGATGCCCTCGTTGGTGATATAATCTCCCTGAGCGGAGCGCTCCGCGGTCACCTTGATAATCGCCTGCAGATATATGATGGCATCCGGCTGCAGCTCCCTGAGGTGGTCCACCGCCTCCTGATACGCCTCCAGAAATGACTCCACCGTGCCTGTGCCCATCTCGTTGATGCCGATGCAGAGATAAATCTTGGCAAAGGAATTCTGCTGCAGGGCCTCCTCCACGGTTATCTTCCCGTTCTGCGCGGGCACGATTTCCGAATCGAACATTTTGTACACCGTCAGCCCGGTAGAGCAGTAAAACGCTGCCGTCTCCTCCAGGCCCCCATACTCGAACATCCCCATTGTCCTGGAGTCCCCGATGAATACGGCATCCGCGAAATAATCATCCTCCACGGTCATATAGGCCACTTCTTTCGGCTCTGCCGGTCCGGACGGGGCATCGCCGCCCTGCCCTCCGCTTCCCTCCGGCGGGTTTTCCGGGCCCTCTGCGGGGGGATTCTCCCCGGAAGGCTCTCCGCTTTCACCGTTCGGAGCAGATGTTCCCGCCGGACCGCCGCCCTGCTCCCCGTTTTCCCCGGAAGGAGGCATCTGACCGACACCCGCCGTATCTCCCCCGGCAGGCTGGCCGGGCTGTGTCCCGCTTTCCACCGTTTCTCCCTCCGCGCCCGAACCGTCCGGCGAGCCGTTCCCCTCTCCGTCGGCACCAGGCTGTCCGCCTGCATCTCCACCGTCAGAATCGGCATCTGCCATTCCCTCTGCCATACTATCCACCGCGCCGTCCGCCAGGAGCACGTCTCCCTGCCTTAAGTTTTCATACCAGTTCTTTGCCGTCTGCACGGATTCTGCATAGACCTGCCATTTGTCCACACAGGTCAGATATATGATTCCCATTCCCACCAGCAATATCAGGTAGAACCATTTCTTCAGCCATTTCATTTACATCACCCGGTTTATCTCTTTCCGTTTCCCCGCACTAAGCAGTTTTGGATTCCTGCCGCGCGGCTTTCTTTTCCCTCAAAAGTGCAGATACATAAAAGGGTTCTGCCCCTCCACCCGGAGCCGCCAGACACACAGCCAGAACAGCGCCGCCAAAAGCGCCATCACGAGCCAGTTGTCCTTGAACCGCCGAAACAGCTTCTGCAGCAGCGGCGTAGAGGCAATGGCCCCCAAAGCAAACAGCACGCCGTAATTCACCAGGGCCTTGTGCCAGTCCCCCGCGCTGACCCGGATGCCCGGAATCACATGGAACATCCTGCCCAGGAAAACCTGCAGCTGCCCGATGTCCGTGATGGCGAAGCACACCCATGTAATCGGAATGTACGCCCACACATAGAGGCGGGACAGCAGCTTTCCGGGCGCCTTTTCCAGCACTGCCGTCACCCCCAGGGCATCCAGCTGTCTCTCAATCACAATCGCCAGCCACAGGAGCATCCCCCAGATCAGGAAATTGCCCGTGATGCCATGCCAGACGGAGGTCAGGAACCAGACCGCCAGCAGATGGCAGACTGTCCGGTACTCTCCCTTGCGGTTCCCGCCCAGCGGAATGTACACATACTCCCTGAACCACCGTCCCAGCGTCATATGCCATCTGCGGTAGAAGTCCCGGACCGATGTGGCCATGTAGGGATTGTTGAAATTCTCAGGCAGCGTAAATCCCAGCATCCTGCCCAGCCCCATAGCCATCAGAGAATAGCCGAAAAAGTCAAAGTATATCTTCAGGGAGTAGGCGATAGCCGCCAGCCAGGCCAGGGGCGTGGAGATGCTCGCGAATCCCGTCACCTGCACCTCCTGCCACAGGAGCCCTATCCGGTCCGCCAGGAGCACCTTGGCAGCCAGCCCCATGGTGAATACCTTGAATCCTTCCTGCACCCCTTTTGCCGTGAACTCCCGGGAGGTCAGGCTCTTCCGCACTTCCCCATAGTTCACTATAGGCCCCGAGAGCAGCTGGGGAAACATGGAGATGTAGGTGGCGAACTTCAGGAAAGAAGGCTCCCTGCGCTGGTTTCCCCGGTACACATCTATCAGATAGGAGAGAATCTGAAAGGTGTAAAAGCTGATGCCCAAGGGCAGGCAGCCCCCTGCCATACCATGATCAACATACTTAAATGCCGCCAGAATCCCCACATTGTACAGGATGGCTATGACGAACACCGCCCTGCGTCTTCTATTTAGTTTTAATCTATTCGCTCTAAGCTTACTCTTCTGTTCCCCATCTGCCTTGTGCGGCTCCCTGCGTCCCAGATGCAGGCCAAAGAAATAATTGACCAGGATGGACAGCATGAGAAGCGGCAGATACCTCAACTCCCCATAAGCATAAAAAATAAGACTTCCTGACAGAAGTGTCACATTTTTCATCTTTGCGGGGACCATGCTGTAAAATATCAAAAATAACGGAAGAAAGAAGAGTAAGAATTCTATACTACTGAATATCAAGAATCATCACATCTTTCATCGGTTCTAATTTTATCGTCTCTATATATAATACTAACTTGCTTTCGCTCACTTTACAACTTAAAAATAATTAATTTCTCTTTCCAAATCGTTACAAATATGTAGCATTTATGTAAAAACTATTGTAAACTATCTATAACAAGCGCAGAAAGGACGAGACCATGAAAGAACAACTATACACCATCCCCTTAAATGACGCCGTGAACGCGGATGACGAGTGCCCATTTTGCTTCATCGAGAGAAGCGTGGAGCGCGATCTCCTGGATTTCGTGCTGGGAAGCGGCTCCTCCTATATGGAGGCTGACATCCGCGAGATGACGGACAAGGCCGGTTTCTGCAGACAGCATTTTCAGAAAATGTTCGACTACGGCAATACGCTGGGCAATGCCTGGATCTTGAAGACCCATTATCAAAAAGTCATCGGCGAGATGAAAAACGAGTTCGCCCATTTCAAGCCCGCCAAGACCTCTTTCAAGGACAAGCTCCGCAAGGCCACGGATTCCAACCCCATCGCCGCATGGGTCCGTAAAAAGGAATCCTCCTGCTACATCTGTGACCACTTTGCCGACACTTACGCCAGATACATGGACACCTTTTTCTACCTCTGGAATCAGGACGATGCGTTCCGCCAGAAGATAAAGGACGGCAAGGGCTTCTGCCTGCACCATTTCGGAGACCTGTGCGAGGCGGCGGATACCAGGCTCTCCAACAACGCAAAGGAAGAGTTCTACGGCACTGTATTCCCCCTCATGGAAAGCAATATGAGCCGCCTGTCAGAGGACGTGGCGTGGATGGTGGAAAAATTCGACTACCGCAACAAAGACGCTGACTGGAAGAACTCCAGGGACGCCATCCAGCGCGGCATGCAGAAATTAAAAGGCGGTTATCCCGCGGACGGCCCCTATCAGATGAGCAAATAACCGGCCGCGTTCCTGAATCCGTCAACGATAGACGATTCCCCTGACCATGTCCAGATAGCCGCAGATTTCCTCATAGAGCATCTCCGGCTGGAAAGAAGCGTCCTGGAACCGCTCTGTCAGCAGGCCCTTGATGGTGAAGTCCAGCATCTTGCGCAGCCTTTCTCCATCCACGCTCTCTGGCAGGGCTGCATAGTCAATCTGGCTGTCTATGACGGCGTAGGTCTCCGCCAGGGCATCCCGCTTCTCCTCTGTGGAGAGCAGCGCCTCATAGGAGTCCTCCGACAGAGAGCGGTTCAGGAACTGCTGCATGTAAGGATACCCTTTCATCGCATGCATCTTGGCGCATTCCACCTGCTTCATAAGCGCGAACAAATCCGTCTCATCGGCGTCCACCGTAGACCGCAGCTCCAGATTCATGAACCTGACGCTGTAGTCGTAAACGAAGCAGTAGAGCCCCACCTTGCTGCCAAAGTAATGGAAGAGCAGCCCCTTGCTGATGGCCGCCTCTTTCACAATGTCATCGGTGCTGCCGCGGCGGTAGCCCTGCATGGCGAAAACCTTCAGGGCAGCGTTGATGATTCTGTCCTGTTTCTCTTTTTTTATGTCGAAGAATTTACTATTCATATGTAAGACGCTCCTCTGAAAGGGATAATAAAATGATTATAACATGCCCTGACCCTAACGGAAAGCAAATCATAAATTTTTAGTAAAATTATGCATATTCTCTTTTCAATTCTGCAAAATAGTATTAATATCATAGTATCAGAAAAAATGAACCCATATTGAAAGGAGTCACTTATGGCTAAAAAATTTGGAAAGCTTTTGGTGTTCAGCGCAGTAATCGGTTCCGCGATTGGCGCCGTCTGCTATTTCGCTCGCAAGAAAAATGCAGAGGCGGACATCGCGGAAGAAGATTACGATGATTTCAGTGAGGACGAGGAGACCAAGTCCGATGATTCCCGCAGCTACGTCCCTCTGACTCCCGACGCACAGCCCGAGACAGCGGGAGAAGAAGCGCCTGCCGGTGAGGCTGCTTCTGAGGAATCCCCCGGGAAAGAGGCTGCTGCTGCAGAAGAAAGCGGTTTCACCCCTCTCTCGGAGCAGGTTGCGGAGACCGCCCAGAAAGCGGAGGAGACTGTGGAAGAATTCTTTGACGAAGAAGACAGCTCTGACGAAGAGCCTCCCATCAGCGACAACTAACCTGCGGCCAGGCATGGCTTTAGGCCCGCCACTATCGCAGCCGCATGAACCACATTTTCGAAAATCCAAAATAAGGCAGATGCACAGGATATGGCAGGGAAGAACCGTCCCCGCGATATCCTGTGTTTTTGTGCAAGGCACATTCCCGCCGCAGGCGGCAGTGCGCGGATTCTATCGTTTCTTACTTCCAGGCTTCATGCAAGAGAGCCATGCCCTCCCTGATTTCCGCCTCTCCGAGCCCGCCGAAGCCCAAGAGCACCGTCCGGCTGTCAGGGGCCGCCTCCACCATGCTCTCGGACAGTCCATAGACCCGCACGCCCCGGTCTGCCGCCCTGCGGATCAGCTCCCCTTCCCCCATGCCGTTCTTCGCAGTCAGTACCAGATGCAGCCCCGCGTTCTCTCCCGACACCTCAAAGCTGTCCCGCATATCTCCCAGACAGTCCAGAAGCAGCTCATGCTTTGCCCGGTAAATCTTGCGCATCTTGTTCAGGTGCCGCTCAAAATATCCCTCCCCGATGAACTCGTTCAGAATGCTCTGATCGATGCGGGACACCGTACAGGAATAAAAGGAACAGTCCTCCAGGTATTTCTTCAGCAGCGAATCCGGCAGCACCATGAAGCTGACGCGGATGGCAGGAGCGATGGCTTTGGAAAAAGTCCCCACATATATGACTTTCGCGTGACCATCCGACGCCAGCAGGGCAGGAATCGGCTTGCCCCGGAAGCGGAATTCGCTGTCGTAATCATCCTCAATCAGATAGCGGTCCGCACTTCCGTCAGCCCATTTCAGCAGCTCCATCCTCCGCCCGATCGGCATCACGGTCCCCAAAGGGAACTGATGGGACGGCATCACATAAGCAGCCCTCACATCCGCCTGCTCCAGCTTGTCCGCCCGCATGCCGCACTCGTCCATGTCCACGGTGACGATATCATATGCAAAAGAACAGAACAGCCTGTAAGATCTCTTGTAAGTGGGATTCTCCATGGCGATACGCACATGGCGGCCTAAGATTTTTTCCAGCAAAAGCAATAGATAGTCATTTCCCGCCCCCACGATAATCTGCTCCGGCCTGCAGTCCGCCCCTCTGGATGAATGGAGGTAACGGCTGATGGTCCGGCGCAGTCCATAGTCCCCCTGGGCCTCGCCTCTGGCGAACAGGTCACTGTTGGCATAAGTAAGGATATTTTTGGTAATCCTTTTCCATACGCTGAACGGGAATCCCGTCATGTCAATGTCATAGGGGGAAAAATCAATGATCCCTTTGGACTGCGTACCGATGGAATTCTCTGCTCCGGCCTCTCTTTCTGCCGATATGCTGCCGGCCAGCGCCGGCAGGCTAGCGTCCAGCTGCAGCAGATCTTCCATGGGACAGACAAAATATCCCCTATAGGGCCTGGACTCGATATAGCCCTCGCTGAGCAGCTGCCCATAGGCATAGTCCACCGTGCTCCTGGCCACCTGGAGATATTCTGCCAGAGAACGCGTAGAAGGAAGCTTCTCCCCCGAAAGAAGCTTCCCTCCTTTGATTTCCCCTTTGATATGCTGATATATCTGCTCATACAGACAGCTGTCCCCCTCTGTCCGTATCTGAAACGTCATCTCATTCAAAGCATTCCCCCGTTCATCCCTGCTGTTTCTTTTTCATCTCCAGCATCACCTGTTCTTTCATATCCCTCGCCCTGTCCTTGATACGGGAATTGGCTGTCCTGGACGTGATGATGCTGCTGAGGAGACGCATGGATACCTCAAAATCCTGAAACCGCATCCCCAGCGCCGCAAGCAGATAATCCACAGTGACCTCATTCATGCCGCACATGGGAAACATCTCCGTCTGCCTGGCCTCCGTGAAGCCCTTGTAGGTATGCTGCAGAAGTTCATTTTCCTGCCCTGCCAGTTCCGTAATCAGCGTCTGATCCGGCTGCTCCTTTTCTTTCAGGCTTTCGGCGTATCCTCTGGCCAGCCAGGCATACTTCAGACAGATATACGCCCTTTCGCTGTTCTTTGCATGTTTTACCACTGCTCCCACCAGCGCCAGCTTATACCGCTCCAGCGCCTCCTTGTAGGTATAAATATCGCCCTGGTGAGGCGTGATGCGCACGGTCTGGCTGATCTTCTCCCTGATGAGCTTCGCCTGACTGGATGTAATGCCCGTAAAATACCGCATCAGCGCCGCATAGCCGCATATCGGGCACATCACCACCTCATACTTGGCCGCATCGATTCCGTCATATCTGGCCCGGAGATCAAAATCCGTGCCCAGGAGCTTCGCCTTATTGGACTTCATGATTTTGGAAGTAAAGGAACTGTCGCACACCGGACATACGAAAGACCTGTCGTATATCAAATCCTTTTCTTCCGGTTTCGGTGCGGCCATGGGCTCCGCTTTTGCCTTCTCAGCTTTCTTCGGCTCCTCGAAAAGGCTCACATCCTCCAGGTTCCCCAGGCCCAGACTCTTTAAACCTGATAAGATTCCCATACTCTTCTCCACCCCGCCCAGGACTCTGTCAAAGCCCTGCTTCATTCCACGGCGCCCGGAGGGCGCCTTTTCTTTTTGCATGGGCCCCTGCTGTGCTCAGGCCCGTAATCCTCTCTTCTGCCGACGGATGCTTTCAGCCTGCTGCCCCTGACGTTCCCCCCTCACTGCGCGGCATCGGGCTTCGGCAATACATAGGAACTCTTCAGGGACACGATGCGGTTGAACACCAGCGCGTCCGGCGCAGAGTCCTTTGCGTCCACACAGAAGAAGCCCTGTCTCACGAACTGGAACCTCGCATATTTTTCCGCTCCCGCAAAGGCAGGCTCCAGATAGCAAGTCTCCCTGACGGTCAGGGAATTCGGATTCAGGTTCAGGCTTCCGTCCTCGTTGTAGACCCCTTTTTCCTCATCGATGATATTCTCATACAGCCGCACTTCCGCCTTCAGGGCAGTGTCGGCGGCCACCCAGTGGATGGTGCCCTTCACCTTCCTTCCGTCCGGGCTGTTCCCACCTCTGGAAGCCGGATCATAGGTGCAGTGCACCTCCACGACTTCGCCTGCCTGGTTCTTGACGCAGCCGGTGCACTTCACGAAATAGGCGTTCATCAGGCGCACTTCATTGCCCGGGAACATCCGGAAGTACTTCTTCGGGGGCTCCTCCATGAAGTCCTCCCGCTCGATATACAGCTCCCTGCCGAAAGGCACTTCCCTGCTGCCAAGGGCTTCGTTCTCAGGATTGTTCCCCACTGTCAGCATTTCGGTCTGCCCTTCCGGGTAATTGTCGATGATCAGCTTCACCGGATCCAGCACCGCCATCAGACGGGGCGCCTTCGCCTTCAGATCTTCCCGGATACAGTATTCCAACATGGCGTAATCCGCGATGGACTGGGCCTTGGAGACGCCGCACAGTTCCACGAACTTCTGGATCGACTCCGGCGTAAAACCCCGGCGGCGCAGGGCCGCGATGGACACCAGCCGGGGATCGTCCCAGCCGTCCACGATATTCTCCTGCACCAGCTTCTTGATATACCGCTTTCCCATCACCACGTTCTTCAGGTACAGCTTGGCGAACTCAATCTGCTTGGGAGGATGAGGGTATTCCAGCTCCCGCACCACCCAGTCGTAGAGAGGCCTGTGATCCTCGAACTCCAGCGTGCAGATGGAATGGGTGATTCCCTCTATGGCGTCCTCAATGGGGTGAGCGAAATCATACATGGGGTAGATGCACCATGCGTCTCCGGTATTGTGATGATTCATGTGCGCCACACGGTAAATGACGGGATCGCGCATATTGATGTTGGGCGAGGCCATGTCGATGCGGGCCCGCAGCACCTTCTCCCCGTCCCCGTACTTTCCGTCCTTCATCTCCTGGAACAGCTGCAGATTCTCCTCCACCGTGCGGGTATTATAAGGGTCGTCTTTCCCCGGCTCGGTCAGGCTTCCCCTGTATTCACGAATCTGCTCCGCGGTCAGGTCCGAGACATAGGCCTTGCCCTTTTTGATCAGCTTCGCCGCCGCCTCGTACATCTGCCCGAAATAATCGGAGGCGAAGAACAGCCGGTCCTCCCAGTCCGCCCCCAGCCACTGGATGTCCTCCTTGATGGATTCCACGAATTCGATGTCCTCCTTGGTGGGGTTGGTGTCATCGAAGCGCATGTTGAATTTGCCGTTGTACTGCCGGGCCAGGCCGTAGTTCAAAAGTATGCTCTTGGCATGTCCGATATGCAGGTAGCCGTTAGGCTCCGGCGGGAAGCGGGTGTGCACGGTCTCACATGTCCCCTCCGCCAGATCCTTGTCTATGATCATTTCAATAAAATTTCTGGATTCCGTCTCGCTCATCTGTCAGGTCCTTGCCTTTCCTATACGTCTGCGGCATCTGCTGCCCTCCGGCCTGCATTCAGGCCGGGTATCCTCAAGATGGCCATTCCGCCCGCTCCATGCCGCGAATAAAGCCATTATATCATAACTCCGCAATTTCTTTCAACAAGATTCAGTACATTCCTGAAAAAAACATGAAAGTCCTCTTGTCTCTTATCAAGATTCCGGCAGTTCCAGGATGTCCCCTTTATCGGCGCCTGCGGCACAGATATAGGTTTTGTCCGTGCGGCGCCCGGTTTCCCGGAAATGATCCATGATATATTTTGCCGAAAGGGGCATTTCCAGAGAGCCTGTCTCTTCCAGAGGAAACCATTTGCACAGACCCTCGTTGGAGACAAGATTATCGTCCACATGTTCTTTTATATCCGCGAAAAAGTAATAATTCTGCCTTATCTCTCCCTTTGTCTTCCGGAATGCAATATAGCCCCCTGCCGAGCCCGTCCAGACATCGCTGACCACCCTGCCGCCCTGTCTGTAGAGGAGGAGCACCCTGTCTCCCCTGAACAGATAGATGGCCGTCATGTTCCTCAGCTTTCCTTCCACAGCGTTTTTCCTCCTAACCGGACAGACAGGCATTTCACGATGCGCCCTCGCAAATCCGTACATGCTTTTTACTCTTTTTTGCCACATTCCCCTGCTGCGGCGCTGCCTCTTACCGCAATCCCTTTCAGGGTATTTGTCAGTCAGAGACGATTCTCTGATATCAATGATGGAACAGGCGGATTCCCGTGAACGCCATCACCATGTTGTATTTATCGCAGCATTCTATCACGGCATCATCCCGGACGGAACCGCCGGGCTGGGCGATGTATTTCACGCCGCTCTTGCGGGCCCTCTCGATATTGTCCGAGAAAGGGAAGAACGCGTCCGAGCCCAAAGTGACCTCCTGCATCCGGTCAAGCCATGCGCGCTTCTCTTCCCTGGTAAAGACGGCGGGCTTCACCTTGAAGACCTTCTCCCAGGCGCCGTCTGCCAGCACGTCCATGTACTCGTCCCCGATGTAGACGTCTATGGCATTGTCCCGATCCGCACGTCCCAGCTTGTCCACGAACTGCAGGCCCAGCACCTGGGGGGACTGACGCAGGAACCAGTTGTCCGCCTTGGTGCCCGCCAGCCTGGTGCAGTGGATGCGGGACTGCTGGCCCGCGCCGATGCCGATGGCCTGGCCGCCCTTTACATAGCAGACAGAATTGGACTGGGTGTATTTCAGGGTAATCAGGGCAATCTTCATGTCTGTCAGGGCTTCCTCCGGAATCTCCTTGTTCGCCGTGACCAGGTTGGACAGCAGATCCCCATTCACATCCAGCTCGTTCCGCCCCTGTTCAAACGTAATTCCGTATACCTGTTTTCGTTCAAGCGGAGCAGGCGCGTAAGATTCGTCAATCTGAATGACATTATAATTTCCGCCCTTTTTGGCTTTCAGCATGGCCAGCGCCTCTTCCGTGTAGCCGGGGGCGATGCAGCCGTCGGACACTTCCCGCTTGATCAATCTGGCCGTGTCCTTGTCGCAGACATCGGACAGGGCGATGAAGTCCCCGAAAGAGGACATCCTGTCGGCGCCTCTGGCCCTGGCGTAGGCACAGGCCAGGGGAGACAGCTCGCCCAGGTCGTCCACCCAGTAAATCTTCGCAAGGGTCTCGTCCAGAGGGAGGCCCACTGCCGCGCCCGCGGGAGACACATGCTTGAAGGATGTGGCGGCGGGCAGGCCCGTGGCCGCCTTCAGCTCTTTCACCAGCTGCCAGCCGTTAAAGGCATCCAGGAAATTGATGTAGCCCGGCCTGCCGTTCAGCACGGTGACCGGCAGATCGCTGCCGTCCTCCATATAGATCCTGGAAGGCTTCTGGTTGGGGTTGCATCCGTATTTCAGTTCGATTTCTTTCATGATTTCGTTTTCCTTTCCTGATTTTCTGCTTTGCCGCATCGTCTGTTTCATTTCCGGCTGTTTCATTTCCGTCTGTTTCATTTCCGGCTTTTCCACTTCCCGCCGTTTGTTTTACGTCTGCCTCCTTTTACGGGGCATAATCCAACAAAATCCGCGCCATGGCCGGAACGGGCTTCCACTATTGGTTCTTATTTAAAATGCGGGTCTCATACTGTCCTGTGGCAATATCGATGAAGCGGACGAACAGGGATACCTTGTTCTCCTCGTTCAGACTCTCCCACAGCATACCCGCGAAGCTGTCGATGTCCCCTTCTATGGCCACAGTCCCTGGCTCTCCCCGGAAGCTGGGCAGCGGGTCTCCGTCATGCATGTAGGTATGGAGGAAACGGCCCTCCCCGGGGGCTGGGTTGTCATAGGTAAAAGTATATCTGTTGCAGCAGGAAGGGTCTCCGCCGTTGCTCTTTAAAATGGACATGCTGTAGTCGAAGCAGCCCTCCCGGATATGCACCAGCCCGGAAATCCTTGGGGTGTAATTGGGGCCGTCCGGCTCGAACTGGCGGCTGCGCAGGGACTGCTCGAAGGTAAGCCCTTTCGACAGGCCTTCGCAGATGGTGTCCGTCTGATCCCCATTTGTGACAATCGTGTCAGTTCCCTGTCCGTCCCCGGCGTCCAGCACACGCACCGGGGCGTAGATGACCAGGCTGGGATCTGACAGCTTGGCCGGGTCAAAGGCCTGGGTGCGGATGCCCTCTCCTTCCGTGACGAAGATACGGTTGCGGCTGTTCACGCTCCTTCCCATAATAAAGTAGGCAATGACCGCTTTTTTGCCGTCAGCGGACCGCCCGATGACGATTCCCCTGCCGGGGTACGCATTGTTTTTCAGTTCCTGATTCAGTTGCTGCATCTCTTTTCCCTCCTGATTCCAGCTCCGTATATCCCCCGCCAGATATCAATACGCGGGGCATATACTGTTTTGAGTTCCGTCAAACAAAACAAACCGACTCTCCGGGCACCAAAAACAAGCGGTGCCCAGACGGTCGGCTTCTACTCACTGCACTCCCTGTGGGTCATCCCACTTCCGTCAGTCATACAGTTCATTCTCTCAGAGATTCCATATTCTTCAGCGGCCAACTCTGATTTCTCAGGCGGCCTGCTTTTTATCTTACACTTTCCTTTCGGAATATGCAAGGACTTTTTGGAATTTATTTGTGCTTTATTTGTGCTTTTTCCTTTTCTTTTGGCAAATAAGTTTTCCATTGCACTTTCCAAAAATAGGCAAAATTCCAGTTGAAAAATCCTGGAGAAAATACTATAATGAAGAAAAGCAGGTACGAGCGAAAGGTTATGTGCTTTTATTGGAATATAAATATAGAAGAACAGGAGGTTCCGTTATGAGTAGCATGACTGTAACCAATAGAATTTATAATTCATATTCCCATCTCTCCAGCGGCAAGCGTATCAACACCGCGGCTGACGATGCGGCAGGGCTTGCCATCGGCAAGAAAATGCAGGCCCAGGAGACCGGGCTGAACGTAGGTGCCCAGAACGCGAAAGAAGGCATGGGCGCTCTGAATGTGGCCGACGGCGCCCTGGGCGGCGTGATGGATTATCTGCAGAGAATCCGTGATTTGGCTCTGCGCTCCATGAACGGCCTTGCTTCCGCATCAGACAAGAAATATTACCAGGACGAAATCAACCAGCTGAAAGACGGCATCCAGTCCATGTCCAAGACCACTTCCCTGAACGAGCAGAAGCTCCTGGACGGAAGTATGGCCGACATGCACATCGCCACCAATCCCGACGGAAGCGGCATGCGCATCGGCATGGCCAATTCCACGCTGGAGGCGCTGGGCATCGCAGATTTCGATGTGACCAAGAAGTTCAGTCTGGACACCATCGATGACGCCATCAGCAGAGTGGCCAGCCAGAGAAGCAGCCTGGGCGCTTCCACCAACCGTCTGGAACATGCCTATAACTACAATACAGGCGCAAGCTTAGAGCAGCTCAGCTCCAGGAGCCGCATCGAAGATTTGGATATGCCCCAGGCCATTTCCGAGAAGAAGAAAGAGGATTTGCTCAGCGAGTACAGGAACCTGATGCTGAAGAAGCAGATGAATCAGGATTCCATGGTGCTGAAATTGTTCCAGTAGAACCTGGTGCCAGCTGCAGCCGCGCTCCGCGGATCGGCTCATTGAACCGAAAGCATACCGGACTTATGATGACAGTCATGGGTCCGGCTTCTTTTTACGAAAAAGCAGGAGGTATTGTGCGATATGAAGACAGCTTTTACGAATCTGGTTCTCCTCGACGGCAGCGAGAATATGATTCCCCGGCGGGACTGTGCCGTTCTTGTGGACGGAGACAAAATCACAGCAATCCTGCCCCAAAAGGAATGTGATTTCACAGACTTTGAGGTTGTGGATCTGCAAGGCCGGTATCTGATGCCCGGCCTGATCAATCTGCATGTCCATATCCCGGCGAGCGGGAAACCCGTCAAAAAGCCCATGGATGCCAAAAAGAGCGTGAAGCTGGCCACCTCCAACGCCCTGACCCGCAAGTACATCGAGCACATGTACAAGGTCTATTGCCGCACGGAGCTTTTCAGCGGCGTCACCACTTTCCGCTCTGTGGGCGGCATAGAGAATTACGACACCCGGATCCGCGACCTGATCAATGCAGGCAAGACCCCGGGCCCCCGCATTCTGGCAGGCAACATGGCGGTATCCGTGCCGGAGGGGCATATGGCAGGCTCTCTGGCCTATGAGGCCACCACTCCCGAAGAGGCGGCCATGTATGTCCGCAGAATCGCCGGGGACAAGCCTGACCTGATAAAGCTCATGATTACAGGCGGCGTGCTGGATGCCGCCGTAAAGGGAGAGCCTGGCGTCCTGAAGATGTCTCCGGCACTGGTAAAGAGCGCCTGTGAGGAAGCGCATAAGCTGGGGCTTCCCGTGGCCGCTCATGTGGAGAGCCCGGAGGGCCTCCGCACAGCGCTGGAAAACGGCGTGGACACCATCGAGCACGGTGCAAAGCCGGATGCGGAAATCCTGCGCCTGTTCCAGAAGACAGGCGCGGTCCATGTGGCCACCCTCTCCCCCGCTCTGCCCTATGCCCTCTTTGACCCGGAGGTCAGCCATGTAAGCGAAACGGAACGGTACAATGGGGAAATCGTCTTCAAGGGAATCGTGGAATGCGCGAAGCAATGCCTGGCAAACGACATTCCGGTAGGTCTGGGCACGGATACCGGATGTCCTTATGTGACCCATTACGGCATGTGGCGGGAACTG
Organism: Lachnospiraceae bacterium; assembly: GCA_910576125.1. GTDB lineage: Bacteria > Bacillota > Clostridia > Lachnospirales > Lachnospiraceae > Acetatifactor > Acetatifactor aquisgranensis. Next base: position 124,497 of record CAJTHM010000015.1, read on the forward strand.
CAGTACTTCCATAAATGCTGCGGCGTCCCAAACTCCTTTGCGCTGTATACCGCCACAAAGCGCAACGCGGAAATCGCAGGCATCGGGGATGTGACAGGAAGCATTGAGACCGGCAAATCCGCCGACTTCATCGTCTGCGAAAAGAATCCTCTGGATGACCTGACTGCCCTGCGCGATTTAAGCATGGTGGTGGCCCGGGGCGAGATTTTCCGTGATCCTAAAGTGAAGAAGATGCCGGAGGTGGAGGCAGAGCTGGATAAATTCATGTAAAATGCACAGGCATCGGAAATCCTGTCCGTAGCGGTGTGAAATCAGTGGATGGATATACAGATTATAATCGGCTTTAAATCCCATTTTTTCTATATCGCCTGACACGCAAAGGGTTTCTGGGAAAGCCCGACGACACATGTATTGTCCGTCTGTATACCGCTCATTTCAATTTCGCCTTCTTTCTGCCAGGTGAGTATCAGGGGTTCCGATTCATTATTTTTCAGCACAAGATTTTTGAGCACTATTTTTTTATAATGATTTGCCTGCATGAGCGGCTCTTTCTGTGCCCCATCCCGAAAAGATATCTCCGAGTTAGTTATCTCTAATTCCAATGGGACCTCTTTCGATCCATATGCAGTACTCGTCATGCCTATATTCGTCGCTTTAATATTATGTAATTGCAGGGATTTCAAAGGCCGGTTCTTCTGCCATGTCTCATTGCCAGAAAAATTATAATGCAATAAGCGATCCGCACCATCAATCTCACAGTCAGACAGAATGATGTTTCCCGGCTGCAACTCAATCGGAAAAGAGAAATCTGCAAAATAAGTGAATGCACTCAGCATATTCTTACGCTTTCCCTCAGAAGACGCTGCCGCTCCACGCCTTTTTTCCTCCAGAGTCAGACTTCCCCGGAAGAAGTAACGGCATGGTCCGAACATTTTACATTTTTCCACCAATACATTCGTACCGCCGAACCGCAGCGCGCTGCAGGCGGAATTCATGATGCATTCCCCCACGTACACATTCAGGTTTGCAGTCCCTGCTACACAGTCATCTCCTGTATAAAATCCGCACTGTGTGACGCGGACATTTTTGCAGGATTTCAAATGGATTCCGTCATGGCCTGCCAGGACAGTCACATTACCCACAGCTACATTCTCACAGCAGAAAATCGCATGGGCCCAATTGCCGCTATTTTGAATCGTATAGCCGCTCAGCCTGACATTCCCGCAATGCCACAGGCTGATTCCGTGAGGCCCGCGATAGTATTCCTCTCCTTGCTCATCATAACAATCACTGCCGTCGATAACAGCTCCCTCTTCCCCGATGACTCCTGTATTCTGCGCCCGATACGCGCGAATCAGAGCATTGTTCCAGCGGCTTCCCGGCCTGGATGCAACAGATACCCTGCCCGGCGTGCCGGCCGGCGTCCATGCCGCCTCCACGAGGTCTTCTTCCTCAAAGGGCTCTATCCTATCCTCCCTGTATGCGCAGTAGTCCTGCGGGGCGCGAGTGCCTTTCAGACGGGCCCCTCCCAGCAGGCGCAGATAGACATCGCTTCTGAGCCGTATTCCTCCTGTAATGAATTCTCCAGCCGGTATCACCACGATTCCCCCGCCGCGCTCATAGCAAAAATCGATGGCCGCCTGAATGGCTTTAGTCTGTACACAGGATTCATTGACTTTCAGTCCAAACTCGCATGCGGATATTTCATATTTTAATGACATTTTCTCCCTCCCGTCCTATCTCTAAAGTTCAGTCTGCACTGTCTGCAAATCCGCTGGCGCGGTACTCACCGGGGGACATGCCCCTGATTTTTTTAAATGCTCTCCGAAAGCTTACATCTGAGGAATATCCTACCGCTTCCGCGATATCACTGATTTTCATATCTGTATTTTTAATCAGCTTACATGCCCTCTCCATGCGCCGTTTCTCAATCACTACAGAAACCGGCTCTCCGTACTGACTGCTGAACAGATTGGATATATAATTCTCATGAAGCCCCAATGCCTGAGAAATCTGCTTTAAAGACAGCATATTGTCACAGTAGTTCTCATTGATATATTGCATGATCTTAAGTGCCGTATGTTGTTTCGCGTCATTCTTTCTGCTCACGATGCTCTCTGTGATGATATCCACCGTCTCTAAAACAAGCTGGAAAAAGCTCATGCTGCTCTTCTTGCTCTGCATCATATCCAGTCTGTCTTCGATGGAAATCTCATATTTTCCTGCCAGCAGAATCAACAAATCCCGAAGCTTTCCCTCTATGGCTTCCGAAGCGCTGGCCGTCAGAATCCTTTCATTCTCCTCAAAATTTTCCCTGTATATCTTCCGGATGAGCCCTCTCGCCTCCGCTCCTTTGCCCGCGATCACATAGTCGCTTATCATCTCATCGTACTCTTTCGGATAAAAGTAAACATCCTCCAGCTGCACCAGTTCCGAATACAGGTGTACATTTTTTCCGGAACTCTCCCGGTACCGCAGCACCGCTCTTGCCTGTTGATAGGACTCGCTTATCTGGTATATGGAATCCACCATATTTCCCACGCCGATTTCCATATCGATTTTATAGCAATACGCAATTTCCACATTCATCCTGGAAACGATATCCTCTGCCACACCTTTCAAATCCCTGCCATCCATATACAGCACGCAGATTGTCTCTCTGGAAGAAGTGTCAAAAACTTCAAATTTTCTTTCTATGATTTCCTCCAGAAAACTTTTCGTAAAATCCTTTACCGTAATGTTCTCGGAAACAAAAGTCCGATAAGACACGCCCTTGTATCTGATGCACAGAACCGCGCACTTCCCATCCAGCAGCGATTCCCTGCCAAGCGCCTTTGAACTCTCTTCCGGACCTTCATAAGTATTGCGAATCAGCTTATCAAGCACTTCATATTTGCGAGCATCTTTCAGTCTGAGCGTGTCCTCTTTCATTCTGTCATTCTCGGCAATGAGATTGCCCGCATATTCCTTTATCACCTTATATCCTACAATACTGTCTTCCTCTTTCCGAAACAGCGCCAGTATCTCCTGAATCTCCCTGTGATTACGAAAGGTAAAGTACGCGCAGAGCATCGCGCTGACCACCAGCGATACCCCCATCAAAAACCATACATACCATGTGCTTGCATCAATGCCGCCTCTCACGCTGAAATTTGACAGACCGATTTTCATCTTCCACAACCTGTCGCCGGACTGCCAGACCATCCCATATACTTTCTGCCTATCCATCTCCAGGATCCGCAGGCCCCCTGTACTATCATCCGGGAACATCTCTTCATACTGATTTCCATTTCCGTAAATCAGATTCCCCTGATAGTCATACAGATACAGTTCGTCTCCTTCCTCCAGAACATCAAGCAGATCATCCAGAATCTCCTCTGTCTCCATGGACAGCACTAGCTGAAGCTGATTGTTGCTGATCTGAAAAGGCAGCATCAACCTATATTCAATCACTTCCGTAGCTTTTTGATACAGTTCCACTTTCATGCTGGGACTGAACTCATATCCTTTTGAAAAGGCATCTAACCGCTCCACGCCCTCTGTCGGCAGATAGCCATCCAGCAAGTATGCGAACCTGAAATAATCCGACGCATTACTGTAGACCGTTCTGGGAGTAATGATTCGATGATTGCTTTTGTCATACAGATACATAATCGCCACATCGCTGTTGGTCAGGAAATTACTGAGCAATTCCATGATTTCCATGTTGTCCACCAGGGAGAGCTCCTCCCCCTTTAAGCTCTTATAGACATAACGCACTATGATATCATTTTCTTCAATCATATAGGATAAAGTTTTTACATTGCTTATCTTTGAATAGAATCTTTCAACTGCGGATTCAATATTTTTCTGTTTGTCTGTCACGATTTTTTCCAGATAAGCATCTGTGACCATTTTTCCCAGCCAAAAAACCGCAATAATCGGCAAAAAAACTGTAAACATGTACGGCAGTGCCAGCACAAATATAGACCTTGCTCTCTTCCTCATCCTTCTCTTCCTGTCCAAAAGCAGGGGAAGCAGCTCTGCCGTACTTCCCCTGTCTCTGACCATAAGGCAAATATATACTCCTGGCTTCTTAATCAAAATAGCCGCTCAGGAAAGTGCTATATGCCTTTCGGTTAATCTCCAGCAAATCCTCAATGTTCATGCCCTTAAGTTCTTCCTGGAACGCATCAATTTCATTCAGCGGGCGAAGTCCGCTGGCAAACTTTGCAGACTCGGCATCAATGTGATTGTCGGTCACGGAACTGATATCGGAAAGCCGTATGGCATCCTCTTCATCCACGAAAGCAGCCGGAAGACGGATTGCCGTCAGATAAGGTTCTACCGCATCGGCGCTGACAAGACGCCAGTGCCCATCTGCATTGTCATGAGTATAGTTGGTCATGGCCTTTCCGTTGATTGCCTGTCCAGTAATCACATCCGTGATACTGTAATCCGAAGCCTGGGTCGGATATCCGCCCAATTCTCTGGCATATTCCCTGCCGCGTACCATATACCCTACATAATCCCAGGAATAGATATACTGACGCGCATAATCCTGAAACACCGGGAACTTGCCTTCCTCAACAAGCTTCGTCGTGATTGTACCATCCTCTTTTACCGTAAAACCGTCTACCAGTCCAAGGGGATCCTGCCCCTCCTGGGGGCCATAGTTGTACAGCATGGCTCCCTCGGGACTGTATAAATAATCCATAATCAAAGCCAGCAGCTCCGGGTGCTCCGTGCCGGCTGATGCCCAAGTCAGCGCACCGTATGTGTTGCCTAAGGAAATCGCGATTTCATCGGTGTCTCCAATCGGGAAAGGCGGGATTTCGACCCACTCGGCGTAATCCGGCGTATTTCCTAACGTCCAGTCGCATAGCACGCCGCAGACGCCAGCCTGGGCCAGACCAGTCGCCGTAGTAGAATCCATGGTAAAATAATCAGGAGAAATCAGTCCTTCGCTGTAGCATGTATTCAAGATTTCCATGAATACCTTATACTGCTCTGTGTAAGCAGGCACTACGATTTCACCGTCCTTGATGGCCACACTGTTTCCGTACTTGGACAAATCATTGCCGTAAAATCCCAGACATGTCCACAAAAACTTTTCAAAAAAATTGGCATTCTCTATCAGAGGTATTACTTCATCACCGTTTTCCAGCGTAATCTTCTCCTTGAAAGCGCGAAGCATATCAAGAAATTCTTCGATATTCGCAGGAATCTCCAAATCACATTGCTTTAACCATGTGGAATTGACGTAGCAGCGGTCGACCATGCCGAAAGTCAGCATAGGGCCGCCGACCTGACGCATGGAGAGATAGGGCAGCCCATAGATGCCTCCGTCAATACAGATATTTGCATCCAGCGCACTGGCATCAGCCTGAAAGGCACTGTGCAGATTCGGCATCGTCTCCTCATTGATGTACGGAGTCCAGTCAAGAATGATGTGTTCCGTCGCGCCATATTTCACCATATTCGTCGCATTAATTCCCGCCCCCCATACAAGGTCAGGCAAAGAATTCGTGTTCAGCATCAACTGGATAGCTGTCTCCGGCTCTTCTGTCTGCTGCACATCGATAGTCACATCATAACCCTGTTCACTCAGCCAATATTCAAGATATTTAAAGAACCAGAGCTCATCTGCCCCATTTGTGGTACCCTCATGACGGCAGGTCAGGATGCTGACTGTCACAGGTTCTGTCACGATCGGAGTTTTAGAAGTTCCCTCCCCGGAAGACGGCTCCTGTTCCCGGGACTGCTCCTGAGACGACTCATCCTGCTGAGAACTCTGCTGTGTCTGCCCACTGCCCTGCCCGTCATTTTGTCCACATCCTGTCAGACAGCCTGCCACAAGCATGGCTGCAAGCAATATCGCCAAACAACGTTTCATTTTCGCTTCCTCCATTTTGCCGCACGAACGGCATATTTAAATGATTAGAGTTTACAGTTTCATTTATTTTGGCATTCCCCGCGCGCTTAGAGAATTCAAAATACACATTTAAGGAACTTTTCATTCATCCTTTTAAGGAGCCTATCATGATTCCTTTTACAAAAAACTTCTGGACAAAAGGATAGATGGCAAGCATCGGCGCACTGGCAATAAAGACAAGGGAAAATTTCATCGTCAGCGCCATATAAGCTTGTTTCGCAGCATTCTCTATCGTCTCCGCGGTGGCATCACTGGCCTGCAGGGCGTCTTGGTAAGCTGATTCATTTAAAATCAGTATATTCCGCAGCACTACCTGCAGCGGCTGCAGCTTTGTATCCCTGATATAAACCATGGCAGAAAAATAGCTGCTCCAATGTTCCACTGCATAGTACAGTGCAATTACGGCAATAATAGGGCCGCTGAGCTGAAGTACGATTTTAAAGAAAATGCTGAATTCGCTGGCTCCGTCAATCCTGGCCGCCTCGTACAGCGTCTCCGGAATATTGTTCTGGAAATAGATACGCGTCACAATCATATTATAAACACTTAGTCCCGCCGGTATAATCAGGACCCACCGGGTATTGATCAGGTTCAGATTAGTGTACAGAATATAACTGGGAATCAGTCCTCCTCCGAAATACATGGTAATCAGAAACAGAACCGTCAGGACGCCTCGTCCGTACATGCGCTTCTTACTAAGCGCGTATGCGGCAGGAAGTGTCAGGAACATATTGTACGCCGTACCCGCAATCGTATAAAACAAAGTGTTTCCATACCCTCTCCATATGCTCTTGTTCTGGAATACCAGTTCATATGCCGCCATGGTAAATCCTTTCGGAAACAGATTCACTTCGCCGCGGTATACGGAATGTGCGTCTGAAACCGATGCTATCACTGTAAAATACAACGGATAGAGACATATCAGCGTAAGCGATATCAGGATTGCGTATACCGCAATCAAAAATATTTTGTCGCTCCTTGAATAATTTGACCACCTGGATTTCTTATGTATCGTTTCACTTTTCTTTCTCTTCATCATCATTTCTCCTAGAACAGGCTGACCTGTGATACTTTTTTTGAAATCTGGTTTGCAATCAGCATAACACAGATGTTGATTATATTGTTGAACAGACCAATTGCCGAAGAATAACTGTACTGCCCCTGAAGCATACCGATTTCATATGTATAAGTCGATATTGTCGTAGAGACGTCAAGGTTCAAATCATTCTGGAGCAATAGAATCTTGGTGTACCCAAGACTCATAAGGTTTCCCACGCGCAGCAGGAAAGTAATGACAATCGTAGGCAGAATCCCGGGAATATTAATATGCCACAGGACCTGCAGCCTGCTGGCCCCATCAATCCTGGCCGCTTCTACCTCTTCCATGGAGATGGAAGACAGGGCCGATATATATAGGATAGAGCTCCATCCGATACTCTGCCACAATCCGGAGAATACATAGATGGAAGGAAAAGCTTTCGGTATTCCCATGAAAGCGGTTCTCTCCCCGCCCAGTGCCGCTATCAGGTTATTGACAGGTCCGGAAGTTCTGTCAAGAAACAGAATCACCAGGGAGCACACTACCACCTCCGACAGGAAATGGGGCATATATGTAATCATCTGTACCGACTTTTTAAAACGGAGATTTTTTACTTCATTCAGCAAAAGCGCAAAAATAATGGCACAGGGAAAAGTAGCCAGCGACAATGTAGTGATTGACAGCGTATTTTTAAGCAGCTTCCAAAAATTGGGATATTGTATAAAGCGTACAAAGTGGTCTAGTCCAACCCACGGACTTCCCCAAATACCTTTTGAAGCCCGGAAATCCTTAAACGCAATCTGTACTCCGTACATTGGCCCATACGAAAATATAATCAGCTGAATCAGAGCCGGAAGCAACAGCACGTACCACTGCCAGCTCTCCTTTAAGCGTTTGCGCACATACCCTTTTTTGTGTTTTGAATCTTTTCGCTTCATCACATACTTACCTCCGGCTTTCGCTCTTTTGGTAAAAGTATAAGCACAAAAAAACCTATTCACAAGGAACAATTCCTAAGATTTCATCATGCAAAAGATAAGCAATCGGCTAAAATCCAACAATAGTAAGGTTTTTGGACTTTAACGTCCAAAAAAGGGAATGTCCGCCGGACATTCCCTTTTTCATGTATGGCTCATGCAAGCTCTCTTTTATCCTTTATTCATCCACGCTGTAGTTCGGCGCCTCCTTCGTGATATGGATGTCATGAGGATGGCTCTCCTTCAGGGACGCCGCGGAAATCTTCACAAATTTCCCGTTATCTTTCAGCTCCTGGATATTATGGGCACCGCAGTAGCCCATGCCGGAACGCAGGCCTCCCAACAGCTGGAACACCGTATCCTCCACGTCGCCCTTGTAGGCCACCCGGCCCTCCACGCCCTCGGGAACGAGCTTTCTGGCGTTCTCCTGGAAATATCTGTCCTTGCTGCCGTTCTCCATGGCGGCGATGGATCCCATGCCGCGGTAGACCTTGTATTTCCTGCCCTGGAACAGCTCATAGTCCCCGGGGCTCTCCTCACAGCCGGCGAACATGCTTCCCATCATGCAAACGCTGCCGCCTGCGGCGATGGCCTTGGTGATGTCTCCGGAATACTTGATGCCGCCGTCCGCGATGATCGGCACGCCGTACTGCCTGGCCACTTCGTAACAGTTCATGATGGCCGTGATCTGGGGCACGCCGATGCCGGCCACTACTCTGGTAGTGCAGATGGAGCCGGGGCCGATGCCCACCTTGACGGCATCCGCGCCGCTCTCGATCAAATCTTTCGTGGCCTCAGCCGTGGCCACATTTCCGGCGATGACCTGCAGGTCAGGATATTTTTCCTTGATCATCTTCAGGCAGTTCAGCACGTTCTCGGAATGGCCGTGGGCGCTGTCCAGCACGATGACATCCACCTTGGCATCCACCAGCGCGGCCACGCGCTCCAGCACATTCGCGGTTATCCCCACGCCTGCGCCGCACAATAGCCTCCCCTGGGCGTCTTTCGCGGCCAGCGGGTATTTGATGGCTTTCTCGATATCCTTTATGGTGATGAGGCCTTTCAGATTGAAGTCCTTGTCCACGATGGGAAGCTTCTCTTTCCTGGCATGCGCCAGAATCTGCTTCGCCTCCTCCAGCGTGATGTCCTCATGGGCGGTAATCAGCCCCTCGCTGGTCATGGATTCTTTGATTTTCTTGGTGAAATCTGTCTCGAATTTCAGGTCGCGGTTGGTGATGATGCCGACCAGCCTGCGGCCCTCTGTGACGGGTACGCCGGAAATGCGGAACTTTGCCATCAGGGCGTCCGCGTCCGCCAGCGTATGTTCGGGAGTCAGGGAAAACGGATCCGTGATGACGCCGTTCTCAGAACGCTTGACCTTGTCCACTTCTTCAGCCTGTGCCTCAATGGACATATTCTTGTGGATGATGCCGATACCACCCTGCCTCGCCATGGCGATAGCCATGCGATGCTCTGTCACCGTGTCCATTCCCGCGCTCATCATGGGAATGTTCAGCTTAATCTTCTTCGTCAGCCATGTGTCAAGTTCCACCTGGTTCGGTACCACCTGCGAATACGCGGGTACCAGCAGCACGTCATCAAAGGTTATGCCCTCACCGATAATCTGTCCCATACTCTCCTCCTATTCCAGTCACGCAACCGTTCAGTCAGTGTTTCAATATAATTCTTCTGAGTGTAACAAAAATTGGCTCCGATGTCAATAATCTCAATCGGAAAAAATCTTTCTGGGCGCCACATTTTTCATCAGCTTGATCATTTCCTCGGAAGGGCTCAGCATAATCTTCTCGCCGCCCTCATAGAACAGCAGGTAACGTCTGTCCGGCTGAAGCTCCTCGCCGATGCTGTAGTCCTTTTCCTTGTTCACCTGGCGGTTCCTGTAGTTGTCCAGATGATAGCTCTTGATGGGCGCCAGGACCTCTATCCTGTCCACCTGATAGGTGGCGACTCTCTTTCTCCTGGTCTTCGCCATAATCTTGTCCACCACCAGTTCCTTGTCCAGATAGAGATACTCGTACTCCAGATCCGTGAACATCCTCACGAAATAGGCTCCCACACCGAACACAATCGCGCCTATGAAAGCAAACAGCATCAGAGGAGGCAGCACAAATATCGCCAGGATACAGATCACCATCAGCGTCATCAGCACGGCTCTGCCTATTTTGCCCAGTATAGAAGGCTTCGCCTTTACCAGACATTCCACGTAAGCGTCACTCATTTTTCATTACCTTCCTTTATCTTAGTTTCTGGTGCCATATCACTACTTACCATAATAACCTATCTTTCCCCAACTTGCAAGGCGGTTTCCGAAATCTGCCGGGGATCGGCGCTTTTTTATCTTTTTTTTAGAATCTTGTTAGAATAGTTCCATTGACAATCCGGGCTCCTGAGTATATGATTTGATTCAGATATAGTCACGGGCGGCCTTAAAACGTGAATGCAGCAGTAAATACTGATTGCAGGAAAGGTGGACTTGTCATGCCGGTAATGGATGAATTCAAAGAAGAACGGGAAGCGTTGAAGCATGGAACTCCAAAACAGAAGTTTGCTTATTTTCTTGATTATTATAAATGGCATGTCGTCGCTGCCCTGGCAATCACAGGCTTTGCCGGCTCTCTGATCTACCAGGCTGTGACCCGCAAGGAGGACGCTTTCTTTGCCGCGATGGTCAATATCTATGAGATGGCTTCCAGCGAGGAGCATATCCGGAACTTTGCCGAATACGCCGGAATCGATCTGGATGAGTACAATGTCGTGTTCGACACCTCCATACACATCGACAATTCCTCCATGACGCAGGACACCATCGCCTCCACCCAGAAGCTGATGGTCTTCATCGCCGCCAGCGAACTCGATGTAATCATGGCGGACGAGGCCGTCATCGATCAGTATGCCTACAACGACAGCTTCTACGATATCAGAGATGTCCTCACAGACGAGCAGATTCAAAAATATGAACCCTGTTTCTTCTATATGGATCAGGCTGTGGCCGAGGCGGTCAGCGCCGCCCAGGATGATCCGGACTATGATTACAGTCAGGCGCCGGCCCATCCGGATCCCAGGAAGCCGGAGATGATGGAAAAGCCCGTCCCCGTAGGCATCTATCTGGACAACGCGGATTCCCTGAAAGAAGTCTTTTATTTCCTGAACGGGGACGGAGTCCTGGCAGTGCCCGCCACCAGCCCGAATCTGGAGACGGTGCCGAAATATGTGGATTTCATATTAGAGCCGCAGGCTGCACAATGAAGCCGAATATCCGGGCTGCCGTATAAGGCAGCCCGTTTTCATTCATGGCATCCGTATTCCGGCTTCACAGCAGATCTTTCAGCATCCGGTTCACGCCGGCCGGGTCTGCCTTACCTTTCATGGCTTTCATGGTCTGTCCTACCAGAAAACCCAGCGCCCTCTCCTTGCCGCCTCTGTAGTCCTGCACGGATTTTGGATTCGCCGCAATGACTTCCTCCACGGCCTTTCGCAGGGCATCTTCGTCACTTACCATCTTTAACCCCCGCTCTTCCACATATTTCTCAGGGTCGACGTCTTCTTCAAACATCCGTTCGAATATTTCTTTTGCCACAGTGGAGTTGACCGCCCTGCTCTCTGCCAGCGCGATGAGGCTGGCCAGATGCTCCGGCGAAAAACGGATATCCTCCGGATCCATCTCTTTTTCTTTCAGCAGGCGCAAGGTCTCCCCCATCAGCCAGTTGGACACTTTCTTGGGCTGGCCTCCCAGCGCCACGGTGGCCTCAAAGATATCCGCCATATGCTTGGAGCCGGTGATGATTTCGATGTCGTAGTCAGGGATATCGTACTCCGCCTTGTAGCGGGCCATCTTTTCCGTGCGGAATTCCGGCTGTCTGGAACGGATTTCCTCCAGAAACCCGTCGTCGATGCTCACAGGCACCAGGTCGGGATCCGGGAAATAGCGATAGTCCCGGGCATCCTCCTTGGAGCGCATAGCATAGGAAGTCCCTTTCAGGTCATCCCACCGCCTGGTCTCCTGCACCACGGCCTGGCCCGCCTCCAGCAGATCGATCTGGCGGTTCTTCTCCCCCTCGATGGCCCTTGCGATGGCGTGGAAGGAATTCAGGTTCTTCATCTCCGTGCGGGTGCCGTACTGCGCCGCTCCCGCCTCCCGGACGGACAGGTTCACGTCCGCCCGCATGGAGCCCTCCTGGAGCTTGCAGTCGCTGGCCCCAAGATACTGGATGATCAGCCGCAGTTTGTCCAGATAGGCTATCACTTCCTCGGCGCTTCTCATGTCCGGCTCGGACACGATTTCAATGAGGGGCACGCCGGACCGGTTATAGTCCACCAGCGTGCAGTCCTCCCACTCGTCGTGAATCAGCTTCCCGGCATCCTCTTCCATATGGATTTCATGGATGCCGATGCGCTTTTTTCCCTCCCCGCTCTCAATCTCCACATAGCCGTCCCGGCAGATGGGGAGGTAGAGCTGGGATATCTGGTAGTTCTGGGGATTGTCCGGGTAGAAGTAGTTCTTTCTGTCAAATTTGCAGTATCTGGTAATGGTGCAGTTGGTGGCAAGGCCCACCGCCACAGCATGCTCCAGCACTTTTTTGTTCAGCACGGGCAGAGTGCCCGGCATGCCGGTGCAGACCGGACAGGTATGGGAATTGGGCTTCCCGCCGAAGGCGGTGGAACATCCGCAGAAAATCTTGGTGTTGGTGGCCAGTTCCACGTGCACCTCCAGCCCGATGACTGTCTCGTATTCCTTAGGAAAGCCCTTATTCATTTGAGCGCTCTTCATCGTTGCCATTTATCTTCCCTCCCCTGTCCGCACAGCCTTTTCCTGACCGGCTCTGCGCAGTTGCTCATATGTGTATGCCGCCTGCAATATCTTCTTCTCCTGAAAGCAGTCTCCAATCAGCTGCAGACCAATCGGCAGCCCCCTGCTGTCGGCCCCGCAGGGCACGCTGATGGCCGGAAGTCCCGCCAGATTCGCGGAAATCGTATAGATATCCCCCAGATACATCTTCAGAGGGTCTGACAGGCTCTCCCCCAGCCTAGGAGCCGTGGTGGGCGCCACAGGCCCCAGAATGCAGTCATATCCGGCAAAAGCCTGGTCAAAGGCCTTTTTGATCATGGCTTTCACACGCAGCGCCTTCAGATAATAGGCATCATAATAGCCGGAGCTCAGGACGAAGCTTCCCAGCATGATGCGGCGCTTCACCTCCGGGCCGAAGCCCTCCGAGCGGGTCTTTTTGTACATCTGATGCAGTTCTTCCGCGCCTGACGCCCGATAGCCGTATTTGATGCCGTCAAAGCGCTCCAGATTGGAGCTGGCCTCCGCCGCCGCGATAGTATAGTAAGCGGGAATCGCATACTCCACCAGGTTCAGGTCAAATTCCTCTACCACAGCTCCGTTTTCTGCCAGCAGCTTCGCCGCCATGCGCACGGCTTTTGCCACTTCCCCGTCAAGCCCCTGGCCGAAATAGTCTCTGGGCATGCCGATGCGCATGCCCTTTACATCCTTTTTCAGGGAAGATGTAAAATCGATATCTTTTCTATTTAAATACGTTGAGTCTTTCCTCGTTCCCGCAGCAGCCTCTCCGTCCGGTCCGCTCCCCAGGGCACCTCCGCCGGAAGCAGCAATGGTTTCCAGTATCGCGGCGCAGTCCTCCACTGTCCGGCCCAAAGGCCCTATCTGGTCCAGGGAGGAGCCATAGGCCACCAGCCCATACCGGGACACCGTGCCATAGGTGGGCTTCATGCCTACCACACCGCAGTGGGAGGCTGGCTGCCTGACGGAGCCTCCGGTATCTGACCCTAAAGCGAAGAAGCACTCCCCTGCCGCCACAGCCGCCGCGGAACCCCCGGAAGAGCCCCCCGGCACATGCTCCGGCTGGTGGGGATTCCTCGTCACGCCGTAGGCGGAAGTCTCCGTGGTGGATCCAAAAGCGAACTCGTCCATATTGGTCTTGCCGATGATGACCGCCCCCGCCTGTTCCAGGTTCCTGACTGCCTCCGCAGTGTAAGTGGGGACGAAATTCTCTAATATCCGGGAAGCGCAGGTAGTCCTCCTCCCTGCTGTGCATAAATTGTCCTTGACTGCCACGGGGACTCCCGCCAGAGGGCCTGCCAGTTCTCCGGCCTCAATCTTTTTCTGCACCTGTCCGGCCTTTTCCAGAGCCTTTTCTTTCTCAATCGTGATATAACAGTGGAGCTTCTCCTCCGATTCCTCTATCCGGCCCAGCACAGCCTCCATGGCCTCCACGGCCGTGACCGCGCCCTCCCGGATGGCCGTGCCCAACTCCACGGCCGAGAGCGATAAAATATCCATAATCTGTCTCTTTTCCTTTCCGGGAACCTGCCGCGCAGACCTCTGCCCCGCGAACGGCAGCACTTCCCGCACTTCGTACCTTTTCTTCCGCGGATGCCCCTACCGGGACATCACATTCGGCACCGCGAACATATTGTCCTTTTCGGCGGGGGCGTTGCTCAGAATCCCTTCACTTTCATCGCCGTTCGTCACCACGTCCTCCCGGAACACATTCTGCGCCGGGAAGACATGGGACATGGGCTCCACCCCCGCGGTATCCAGTTCGTTCAGTTTATCGATATAGTCCAGCATCCTGCCCATGTCTTTCCTGGCCTGCTCCCTTTCCTCGCCGGAGAGCTCCAGCTTGGCCAGAATGCCCACATATTCCATGGTCTCATCGCTGATGATATTTGCCATTTCTTCTCCTTTCTCTGTCCTCAGTCACGCACCCTGATATGCACTTCCCGCAGCTGCTGCTCCGTGACCTCGCCGGGCGCGCTGCACATCAGATCCTGCGCGGAACCGCTCATGGGGAACGCGATCACCTCGCGGATATTCTCCTCGCCCCGAAGCAGCATCAGCATCCTGTCAATCCCCGGCGCCATTCCCGCATGGGGCGGCGCGCCGAACTGGAACGCCTGATACAGGGCGCCGAATTTCTTCTTCAGAGTCTCCTCGTCGTATCCCGCTATCTCAAAGGCTTTCACCATGATGTTCATGTCATGATTGCGCACCGCGCCGGAGGAAAGCTCTACGCCATTGCATACGATATCATACTGGAAAGCGATAATATCCAGCGGGTCCTTCGTCTCCAGAGCCTCCAGACCGCCCTGGGGCATGGAAAAGGGATTGTGCGTGAAACCAATCTGTTTCGTCTCCGGATCCAGTTCGTACATGGGGAAATCATTGACATAGCAGAACCGGAAAGCATTCTGCTCCGTCAGCCCCAGCTTCCAGCCCAGTTCATCGCGAATCTTCCCGGCGTAGTAATTGGCCCGCTCCTCCTTGTCCGCGATGAAGAAGATCGTGTCCCCGGCCTCCAGCCCGGCCAGCCTGCGCAGCTCCCCTTTCAGCTCCTCCGGGATGAACTTGTCGATGGGCCCTTTGTAGGAGAAGTCCTCCGCCACTTCCAGATATCCGAGCCCCGCCATACCTAAGGAAACCGCGAACTGCAGCAGCTTCTCATGGAACCCTTTGCTCATCTCGGCGTGCACCTTGACGGCCCGTACTGTCCTGCCCAGAAAAGGCTTAAAAGCACATTTCTGGAAAAAATCCGTCACATCCCGGATGCGCAGGGGATTGCGCAGATCCGGTTTGTCCGTTCCGAACTCCACCATGGCCTGGCGATAGCTGATGACAGGATAGGGCGCCTGCGTCACCGCCGCGCCCTCCGGCGCGAATTTCTCAAACACCGCCGAGAGCACTTCCTCTCCTGCCCGGAATACGTCCTCCTGGGTGGCAAAGCTCATCTCGAAATCCAGCTGGTAGAATTCCCCCGGAGAGCGGTCCGCCCTGGCGTCCTCGTCCCGGAAACAGGGCGCTATCTGGAAATACTTGTCGATGCCGGACACCATCAGCAGCTGCTTGTACTGCTGGGGCGCCTGGGGCAGCGCGTAGAACCTGCCCTTGAACTTGCGGGAGGGTACGATGTAGTCCCTTGCCCCTTCCGGCGATGAAGCGCAGAGGATGGGTGTCTGAATCTCCACGAACCCCATCTGGGTCATTTTCTGTCTCAGAAAAGCGATTACTTCCGAACGGAATAAAATATTATCCCGCACCTTGGCGTTGCGCAGGTCCAGGTAGCGGTATATCAGGCGCACTTCCTCCCTGGTCTCTTTGGAGGTCATCACCTCAAAGGGGAGCTGGCGGTACACCTTGCCCAGCACGGTGATTTCCTGAGCCTCCAGTTCGATGGTGCCGGTGGGAAGCTTGGGATTGTAAGTGTCCTCGTCCCGTTTCTCCACAGGCCCCTCCACGCTGATGCAGGTCTCTTTGATCAGCCCTTTCAAAAGTCCCGGCCTGCGGATCACGATCTGCAGCACGCCGTACATGTCTCTCAGATCGATGAAGGACACGCCGCCGTGGTCGCGGATATTCTCCACCCATCCGGCTACTTTGATGGTCTCTCCGATGTGCTGCTCTCCAATCCTTTCGATTGTCATGTCTCTGTAACAGTTCCTGTTTGTCATAGCGGCTCCTTTCTCTGTAGACGTGTCCCGGAAAGGCGCTGTGAATTGTACAAATACACATAAAAAAGCCCCGGAACACAGTTTCCTGCATCCGGGACGAATAATCCATACTATCGATTATCCGCGGTACCACCCGCTTTGACAGGCCGTGTCTTCCATCAAAGACATGCTCGGCCTATCCACTCTTACACTTAACGCGTGTAACGTGCTGCCCTAGCAGAAGCAATACCTCCTTCTGTTCAGACAGCCTGCTCCGGAGTGTTCCCTGTAACGGTTCCCGCCGGCAGCGCTTTCAGTCGGTGACGCCGCCTTCCTGTTGCCTTTCCCGAAAAGAGTCTCCTTCATGGCATTTTTTAATATGACGCTATGCTATCACATTTTATCATGCTTTGCAAGCGTTTTTTATGCCTGCCTCCTGCACCGCTATCGTATCCATCCCCACAGAATCGACAGATACTCGCCGCAGAAGTACATCCCCCGCAGTCCGATCAGCGCGGCGCCGCCCCACAGCGGCCACGCCAGATCCTGCCTCTCCCGCACCATGCGCCCTGCCAGCGACAGGATGACACAGATGCACAGCGCCATGGTACCGAAAGAAGCCCTGTCGGGATAGTGGGGCGAAAGGAAGAATGCGCCCCAGGAAAGCAGGGCACAGAAGAGCAACAGGCTGTTCCGCCGCCCTATCTTCCGCTTCATGACGCATGCGCTGACGAACAGCATGAAAAGCAGCGCCAGCAGGACGGGAAAGAGATATTCCATGGCCCCCTTGCACTCCCCATAGCTCCTCAAAAAAACTTTCCACAGGGTTCCGTACTGCTCTTCCTCTATCTGGGCGCTGCGGACCCCGTTGCCCGGCGCCGCGATGCACAGAATGCTGCCCGCCAGGCAGAACAGATTTCCCAGCAGCATCCAGAGCCTGGGTTTACGCCCCTCCCGCAGGCCCAGCAAAATGACCAGCAGGCTCAGACACCATACCGCCGGGCCCATATTCTCATTGCTCCAGCCCGCCAAAATTCCCAGCGGAATAATCCATAACGTGATTCCGGGCAGATGGTTCCCATTTGCCTTACCATTCCCGCCGTCAGCCGGAGCATTGCCGTTTCCTGTGGGCTTTCCGAATCCGGGCAGCAGACTGCCCTCATCCGGCAGCTCCCGCAGATAGCACCAGACGAACAAAAGGATGAATACCGTGATATACAGGTAATTCGCCGCTCCCGCCTGCCAGAACATACTCATGCGCCAGTTGGCATTCAGGCCCAGCACCATGGCCATGCCCGCAAATAGCGCGGGAAATCCGCGATGCTCCGCCACAAGGCATATGGTCCATCCCAGCAGCAGCGTGAATACTATATTCAGCACGTCCGCCGCCAGTTCCCCCGCCAGCAAGGTCAGCTGCAGGATGCCGTGGGTCATGCTCCTGCCCCCCCAGTTATTGTAATGCCATATCTGGCTCTTTACGATATCCGATATGGAACTAATCGGTGTATCGTCTGACAGCATGGTGGAATACCACAAATCGTCCATCATGAACGGTATTGCCCGATGGGTGACGAACATCACGAGAAGCAGCGCCGCCGTCATGATTCCTGTCGCTATCCACATGATTTTCCGAGATTTTTCTGTCACTTTGCCAAAATCCTCCCCGCCGCTCCGCAGATATCCATCCGCCGCGGTTACTTCTTCTGTCACAGCAGATTACCCGCCGCGGCCAATTCTCCGTCATTGGTAAGCACTTACCATCGCCGTCTTTCCGCCATAAATTCTTTCGCTACAGCGTCTTTATCCTGTCCACTGCCTCTACCGTATTCTCATAGCTGCCGAAAGCCGTCAGCCTGAAATACCCTTCCCCGCTGGGACCGAAGCCCGAACCCGGCGTCCCCACAACGTTGACTTTCTCCAGCAGGCAGTCGAAGAATTCCCAGCTGGTCATCCCCTCCGGGACTTTCATCCAGACGTAAGGCGAATTGACGCCTCCTGACACCCTATAGCCCGCCTTTTTCAGGCCATTGAGAATATAATCCGCGTTCTTCTGATAATAGGCGATCTGCTCTTCCAGCTGCGCCTTTCCGGCCTCGGAATAGACCGCCTCCCCCGCCCGCTGCACAATATAGGGCGCGCCGTTATACTTAGTGCCATGCCGTCTCGCCCACATGGAGTGGAGAGAGACATCGCCGCATTTCAATTCTTTCGGAATCACGGTGAATCCAAGACGCAATCCCGTAAATCCGGCATTCTTGGAAAAGGAGTGCAGCTCAATGGCACAGCTCTTCGCCCCCTGGCATTCGTAGATGCTGTGGGGCACGTCCGGCTCCGTGATATATGCCTCGTACGCCGCATCATACAGGATGACAGCTCCCACTTTCAGCGCATAGTCCACCCACTCCTGGAGCTGACTCCTGTTGACTGCCGCGCCGGTGGGATTGTTGGGGAAACACAGGTAGATCAAATCCGGCGTCTCCTTTGGCAGTTCCGGCACAAAATCATTGTCCGCGGTACAGGGCATATAGATCACATTGCTCCAGACTTCCCGGGCCGAATCATAGTCCCCCGTCCGTCCCGCCATCACATTGGAGTCCACATATACCGGATACACCGGGTCACACACCGCTATCCGGTTATCCAGACTGAAAATCTCCTGGATATTGCCGGAATCGCATTTCGCTCCGTCGGAGACGAAAATCTCGTCCGCCCCGATATCGCAGCCTCTGGCCCTGTAATCGTTCTCCGCAATGGCCTCCCGCAGGAAATCATACCCCAGGTCCGGAGCATACCCCCTGAATGTCTCCGCTTTCCCCATCTCGTCCACAGCGCCATGCAGGGCTTCTATGATAGCCGGCGCCAGCGGCAGCGTCACATCGCCTATCCCAAGACGGATGATCCTCTTCTCCGGGTGCGCCGCACTGTAGGCATTCACTTTCTTCCCAATCGTTGAAAACAGATAGCTTCCCGGAAGTTTCTGATAATTGTCGTTAATCTGATACATTTTTATCCCTCTCTGCCCGCCCTGGCAAGCATACGCGCAAAGCGGACAAAGTCCCCTTTGCGGACAGGACTCACCCGGGCATTCTTTTGTGTGAGCGCGCTTCTCACACTTCGCCTTCAAACACCGTAACCGCCGGGCCTGTCATATAAATCAGGTTTTCCTCCCTGTCCCATTCAATGAACAGTTCGCCCCCTAACAGCTTAACCGTTATGGCATTGTCTGTCAAGCCATTTAACACGCCTGCCACCAACACAGCGCAGCACCCGGTGCCGCAGGCAAATGTCTCCCCGGTGCCCCGCTCCCAGACCCGCATGAAGCAGTTCTTCCTGTCCAGAACTTCCACGAACTCCGTGTTGGTTCGACTGGGAAAACGCTCATGGTTCTCAAACAAAGGCCCGATCTGCTCCAGCGCCGTCTCCGCCACATGCTCTGTGAAGACCACAGCATGAGGATTCCCCATGGACACGCAGGTCATACGGTATTCCCTGCCGCCCACCAGGATAGGCTCATCCACCGCCCTGTCCCCTGCAGCCTCCACCGGAATCAGAGCCGGTTCCAGAACAGGACTGCCCATGTTGACCCGCACCCTGGTCACTTCTCCTCTGCAGCTGTTTTCCCCGTTTTCCTCCACAGTCAAGTCCAGATACTTTACCTTTCCCGCACTGACCACGGTAATGCTTCTCTTGTCCGTCAGCCCCTTGTCATAGACGAACTTCCCCACACAGCGTATGCCATTGCCGCACATCTCAGACCTGGAGCCGTCCGCGTTGTACATCTCCATCTCAAAATCGGCCTCCGCCGCCGGATTGATGAAAATCACCCCATCCCCTCCAATGCCGAAGTGCCTGTCGCTCAACCGTCTAACAAAATCCGGTTTTTCAGAATCCGAAATCTTCTCCTCAAATCCGTTCACATAAACATAATCATTCCCGCATCCCTGCATCTTAGTAAATTTCAATTCAAAAACCTGCCTCCCTTCCCAACACCCCAAAACAGGTGCATTCACGCTTTCATCATAGCCAGAACCATGGCCGCAGTCTCCACCAGGTTCGTCCCGCTGTCCATGCTGCATTTCTGCAGATACTTGTGAGCCTCATTCTCCGTCAGATGATTCCTGGCCATCAGTATCTCTTTCGCCTCTTTCAGCAGGGCCTCCTCCTGTGCGCTCCTTACTCTTGGAGCCACCCGCGCTTTCCGCCTGCGGCGGACGATTCCTTCCTCCATCATCCCCACAGTGCTGATCAAATCATTCACTTTCAGCGGCATGGACAGGCGCACGATGCCCTCCCCGCCGCACTGGTTCAGAAACCGGTCAGAGGCCATCAGGAGCATCTCGAACCCCTCCGGCAGGCATTCCCGCAGCTGGGAATATACCATGTCCGCCAGCTTATAGCCGCAGATGACGATGCCGTCCCCCAGCCCGTCCACCTGGCTGATGACCTGGGCGCCGGTGGTGCAGACGCCTGTCACCCGAAAACCGCCCCGCACCAGTACGTTCTTGATGCCTTTCGCGTCTTCGGGCTTCGGCAATGCCACGATTAAGTTCGTCAAGCGTCCTCACCTCCCTTTCCGCCATATTCTTCTCCGCATGGCGCTGCAAGTCCAGAAGAATGCCCTCACTAATAGCGATAGAGATACTGCCGAATCTCCCACTCCGACACATGGGCCCTGTACTGCTGCCACTCCTGCTCCTTGGCCGCGATATATTTCTCCGCCACATGCTTTCCCAGCACATCCAGGATGAAGCCGTCCTTCTTCAGCTCCTCCACAGCCTCTATCAGTGTCCCCGGCATGTTCTCGATGCCAAGGCCTCTCCTCTGGGCTTCCGTCATGGTATAGATATTGCAGTCCACGCTCTTCGGCGGCTCTATCTGATTCGCAATGCCGTCCAGACCTGCTTTCAGGCATACCGCCAGCATCAGATAGGGATTCGCGGCGGAATCCGGGCTCCGCAGCTCTATCCTGGTGCTGCCTCCCCGCTCCGCGGGAATGCGAATCAGGGGACTGCGGTTCGTAGTGCTCCACGCGATATACACCGGCGCGTCATATCCCGGCACCAGTCTCTTGTAGGAATTCACAAGCTGATTGGTGACAGCCGCCATGCCCTTGATGTGCCGCATGATGCCTCCGATGAAATAGTAGGCCTCTTTGCTCAGCCCGTTAGGGTCATTACCGTCCTCAAAGAGATTCCTGCCATCCCTGTGCAGGGACATATTGATATGCATGCCGGAACCGTTCACCCCGAACCTTGGCTTGGGCATAAAGGTGGCGTGCAGGCCATGGCGCTTCGCGATAGTCCGCACCGCCAGCTTGAATGTCATGATATTGTCCGCCACCGTCAGCGCCTCGCCATAGCGCAGATCGATTTCATGCTGGGCGGGCGCGCTCTCATGATGCGAGGCCTCGATGATCAGCCCCATGTCCTCCAGTGTCATGACAATCTCCCGCCTGGCGTTCTCTCCGCCGTCCAGCGGCCCGATGTCGAAATAGCCCGCCTGCTCGTGGGTGTTCGTGGTGGGCATGGCATTCTCGTCTGTGTCGAACAGAAAGAACTCGCACTCCGGCCCCACCTCAAAGGTATATCCCATGTCGCCTGCCTCCCCTACGGCCCGCTTCAGAACCTGCCTGGGGTCCCCCTCAAAGGGCGTGCCGTCCGGCCGGTAGACATCGCATATCATCCTGGCCACTTTCCCCTGCTGTGGTCTCCAGGGAAATATCTCCAGAGTGGACAAATCCGGGTGCAGATACATATCCGACTCCTCGATTCCCACAAAACCGTCAATAGAAGAACCATCGAACGTACATCGGTTGTCCAGGGCCTTATCCAGCTGATTGGCCGTAATTGCGATATTTTTCAGTTGGCCGAACATATCCGTGAACTGCAGACGGATGAATTCCACATCCTCTTCTTTCACCAATCTCACAATATCGTCCCTTGTGTAATTCTTCATTCACCAAACCTCCTGCGCTGTATCCCGTTCTTTTCCGTACAAAAAAGGGCAGTTCTTCCTTACCATAAGAACGCCCTTGTCCTATACACTATCATAGCAATCAATTTCCAGCTTGTCAATGATTTTTCTTTCTCTGACCTGACACAGGTGCGCGTCCCATAGCGGGCTTTTTATGATTCTCCCGGAAAAGCTGCAGTTTGGGACATGGATTCAGAGGCAGAATGGACGGTATCGTCCTGCAGCATGAATAATGCGGTAATCTCTGCATAATTCTCTGCCTTATTTCATATCTATTATAAAGAAAAAGTGACAAGATAATCTTCAAGGGGAAATAGGGATGAGTGCTAAAACCAAAATCGTCGTACTTCACATGAAAGAGCTGATCTATACCGCAATCTTCGCCGTGCTGGGAATTCTGTTCATCGTCCTTCTGGCCATGATGTTTCTGCCGGACAAAGACAAGGATAAGGACAGAAGCGGAGAACCCCGGGCAGAGGACGCCTCCGGCCCGGAACCTGTCATGGCGGAAGTCTCCTCTCTCTACATACCGGGCATCTATACCACGGAACTGGTGCTGGGCAGCGAGACCGTGGATGTGGAGGTCATCGTGGATAAAGATTCCATCACCTCAATCCGCCTGGCAGGCTTAAATGAGGACGTCACCACCGTATATCCGCTGCTGCAGCCCACGCTGGATTCCATCTGCGAACAGGTCTACGAGAGCCAGTCACTGGAATCCATCACCTACACTGCGGAAAGCAAGTACACCTCCCTGGTGCTGCTGGAGGCCATCCAGGCTTCGCTGGATAAGGCGGCGGCCCAGAACGGCAATGCGGAATAAGGTTGGACTAAACGACATTTCACCGAATGAATCGCAACGAAAAAAGCGCAGGACCGGCAGAACTCCCCTGCGCTTTTTCGATTCTGTCCTGGCGTTTAGCCGTCTTTTCCATCACGGTATATCAATATTTTTACCCCAGCTTCTCCGCCTCGTCCATCCACAGCCTGGCGCAGGCGTCCGACGGCATGCGCAGATCCCCCCTGGGCGACAGCGCCACGCTTCCCACTTTCGGCCCGTCCGGCAGGCAGGAGCGCTTGAACTGCTGGGAAAAGAATCTCCTGTAGAAAATCTTCAGCCATTTCCGTATCGTCGCCTCATCGTACTGCCCCTTAAATGCCAGTTTCGCCACCCGGTACACTTTCGCCGGCGGATAGCCGCAGCGCAGCATATAGTACAAAAAGAAGTCGTGCAGCTCGTAAGGCCCCACCAGGTCTTCCGTCTTCTGGGAAATCACCCCGTCCACAGGGGGCAGCAGCTCCGGGCTCACCGGCGTATCCAAGACGTCCTCCAGCACATCCGACAACGCTTTATCGTCACAGATATCGGCATAATACTTCACCAGATGGCGCACCAGCGTCTTGGGCACTCCGGCATTGACGCCGTACATGGACATATGATCGCCGTTGTAGGTGGCCCAGCCCAGCGCCAGCTCCGACATGTCTCCCGTCCCGATCACAAGCCCGTTCTTCTGGTTCGCGATGTCCATGAGCACCTGGGTACGTTCCCTGGCCTGCCCGTTCTCATAGGTCACATCGTGGCTGGAGCTGTCCTGCCCGATATCCTGGAAATGTACCTTTACCGCCTCCTTGATATCCACTTCCTCCAGCGTCGTACCCAGGGTGCGCGCCAGCAGGCAGGCATTCTCATAAGTCCTGTCCGTGGTGCCGAAGCAGGGCATGGTCACCGCTATGATGCCTTTCCTGTCAAGCCCCAGCATGTCAAAGGCACGCGCCGTCACCAGCAGCGCCAGGGTGGAATCCAGACCGCCGGAGATGCCCAGTACCGCTCTGGTCAGACCAGTGTGCTCATACCGCTTCTTAAGGCCCATGGACTGGATGGAAAGGATTTCCTCACAGCGCGCCCGCCGCTTCTCCTCATCCCCGGGCACAAAAGGCATAGGCGCAAAGCAGCGCCCCAGCTCTGTCTCCGCCACTTCCAGCCGGAAAGGCACTTTCACATAAGGCGCCTCCGGCTCCCTGCCGAAAGTCCCCATGCGTCTCCTGTCCGCCAGAAGCTTGCCCACATCGATATCGCCGTATAGCGTCTCGCAGGTAAATTTCTTCACCCGGGCAAGAACCGTGCCGTTCTCCGCAATCAGGTCATGTCCGCCAAACACCAGATCCTGGGTGGACTCCCCCTCCCCCGCGGAGGTGTAGATATAGCCGCAGATCAGCCGGGCGCTGACGGATTTCACCAGAAGCTCCCGGTACTCGTCCTTGCCGATGGTCTCATTGGAGGCAGACAGGTTCGCGATGACAGTGGCGCCTTTCAGCGCATGGTTCACCGCCGGGGCGTCCGCCACCCACAAATCCTCGCAGATCTCACAGCCCACCGTTAGGCCGTGCACTGTCTCACAGGGAAAGAGGATATTGGTCCCGAAAGGAATGGTCTTCCCCATGAAAGAAAAGGGAACAGGCTCCGCATTGCCCTCTGTAAAGTGCCGTCCCTCGTAAAATTCCGCATAAGAAGGGGTATTCGCCTTGGGAATCATCCCCAGTATCTCACCGTTCCAGAGCACAGCCGCCACATTGTAGAGCCTCCCCTCCCGCTCCAGGGGCAGTCCCACCATGACCAGCGCGTCCTTGCCCCGGGTTCGCTCCGCGATGCGTGACAGCTGGTCCGCCGCCTCCTGCAGGAGAAGCTCCTGCAGGAACAGATCCCCGCAGGTATACCCTGTGACGCAAAGTTCCGGGAAGACGATGATCTTCGCTCCTTTCCTCCAGGCCTCCTCCAGCCTCTCGCAGATCGCGCCCCCGTTGTAGACCGGGTCAGCCACTTTGATTTTGGGCGTCACAGCCGCCACCTTGATGAATCCCTGCTTCATGTCGTCCCTCTTTTCTTCCCCGATTCCCGAAAACCATGTGCCCGATACCTCCGGCATTTCTCACCGCCATTGCCCGGGCGGATTTCCTTTCCAATGCCTCCGTACACCGCAGGCCTCCTGCCTGTGCGAAACGAACGGACTACGGCCTCCTGCTTCTGCGGTACAAGGTCTCCAGCTCTTCCACGCTGAATTTGTAGTGGGTGTTGCAGAAGTGGCAGCCCGCCTCAATCTCCCGGCCCTCGTCTATCATATCCTTGATTTCTTTCTTCCCAAGGCTGATCAGCACCTTTTCTATCCTATCCTTGCTGCAGTTGCAGGAAAAGGCCACCGGCAAGGTATCCGTCACTTCACAATCCAGCCCCTCCAAAATCCGCTCCAGCATCCGCTCCGGCGTATCTCCCGCGTCCAGCATGGCGGTCACGGATGTGATTCCGGCCAGGTTCTTCTCCAGCCTGTCGATTGTCGCCTCCTCCGCGAAAGGCATCAGCTGCACGATGAACCCTCCCGCCTGCCTGACCGTATTGTCCCGCTCCATGAGCACGCCCAGCCCCACACAGGAGGGCACCTGCTCGGAGGAAGCGAAATAATAGGTCAGATCCTCCGCGATCTCACTGGTCTGCAATAAAGTCTGCCCAACATAGGGCTCCTTTAAACCCATGTCCCTGATGACGGAAAGCGTACCATGCCCCAGGGCCCCTGCCACATCCAGCTTGCCCAGGGCATTGGCAGGCAGGATCACATCCGGCACGTTGGCGTATCCTTTCACGCCGCCTTTTGAGTCCGCCGTCACCAGCAGCCCCTGCACCGGGCCGTCCCCTTTAATCTGCAGGGTCAGCAGGTCCTCTTCCCCTTTCTGCATACTGCCCATCATGGCTCCGGCGCTTAGAAGCCGCCCCAGAGCCGCCGTCACCACAGGGCTTGTGTCATGCGCCCGTCTTGCCGTCTCCACCACATCTTTTGTGGTACAGGCAAAAGCACGGATCTGTGCTCCTGCCGCGGTGGCGCGTACCATATAATCTGACATTTTGCACCTCGTCTCCCAAATTGAATTGCGCCTTTTTTACTCTGACTCTCTAGAATTTCTTCCCACACTTTGCCACTAAATAAATCCGCTCGCTCTTCTCCGTGACAGCCTCTCCGGTGTCCGCGTCCATGGCTTCCACCACTGCCAGGCCGGCCTGCTTAGTCAGCCTCAGGATCTGCTCCAGGGAATATCCCCTCTGGTAATGGGTCTCCTCGAATTTGCGGAACAGGCCGCCCTCTTCCCGGACGAACACGGTCAGGTCATATTCGTTGATTCCCTCCTCCGCATCATAGAAATTATCCCAGATAAAGCTGCAGTCCCCCCGGTTCTCCGCGATGGTGGCATCCCCAATCACTTCCCTGTACTTGTAGTCCGTGTTAAAGTCAAAAATGAAGACCCCTCCGGGAAACAGATAATTGTTCACCAGGGAAAATACGGTCAGGAGTTCTTCTTCGTCCAAAATATAGTTTATGGCGTCGCACACGCTGATTATGGTTCCCACCGTGCTGTACAGCTCCAGTTCCCGCATATCCTGCTGCAGATAGAGGATTTCGCTGCCGCTCTTCTCTTTCTTTTCCATGGCCACGTTCAGCATGCACTCGGAGGCGTCCACCCCTATCATATCGTAGCCTTTTGCATACATCAGCTCCGCCAGCGTGCCGGTGCCGCAGCCCAAATCCACCACCAGATTCCGCTCGGATTCCAGAAGCCCCTCTGTATCCCGCTCCGGCTTCGACACGCCGTATTTTTGAATCAATCTGTCTATGCGCTCTCCCCAATGCTCATAGGGAACTTCATCCATAAATCGGTCATAGACACCCGCAAAATCCTGATAGATATCCAAACCTGCCTCCCTGTGTCCGCTTTCGGCAGACGCTGCTTTTCATATTACGGGTATGTCTACAGATAGTCGTCGCTCCATTCCATATTTTCGCCATCTCCGGAATCGCTGCCTCCCGCATCGCCGCCTCCCGTATCCCCAGGCACATCCACAGGAGGCGGGGCGGCTTCCCCTCCTCCGGAATTCTGATTTCCCGAATTCCCGCCACCGCCACTGTTTCCATTATTTCCACTGTTATCGGCCGGCGGATCCACCTGCTCCGGTATTTCCGCAGGGGCCTGAGGTACAGCCGTCTGGGGACGCACTGCAGGTTTTGGAGTCTCTTTCACACCTACCGACAATGCCCCTGAAGCTTCTGCGGCTGCCTCCTCCTGCCGTTTCGCGGCCTTCTCCTGCATCAGCTGTTCGTCAAAGGCCCGAAAGCCCTCTTCTGCCAGACAGAACCGATCCTCCTTCGCCAGCTCTTCCACAGACGCCACATCATGCCATAACCTGCCGTCATACCATTGTACCCGGTCGTCCTCTATCCGCACTCTGACCGTATCAGCCCTCACATACCCAAGCGTCTCCGGTTCGATTTCTTCTTTTTGTTCTTCCAAAGAACCTCCTGCGGTCCGTTCCTCCAAAGGCAGTTCCTGTTCCCCGCTGTCCCGGACAGCGCTTGCCAGAAATCCCGCGGCAAACATCACTATCCCCACAGCCGCCATCATCATATATTGTCTCTTCGCCATCCCGTCTCTCCCATCTGCCTGTTTCCGCACATCTGCCAGCTACCTTCTCTCTACGGAATCAATAATCTCCTGCACATATCGGTAGCCGCTGCTGCCAGGCTTGAACTCTCCTCTGGCCTGCACCTGCTTTGCCACAGTGTATACACTTCTGTATACCGGCGGGCCATATATGACCAGATCCTCTCCCTCGCATTCCAGCACCATATATGCCCTAAAAGAGATATCTTTCGCATACATGTTAGGCGCCAGATTTATCAACACTGAGGTAAAACGGTTCCGTCCCGCCACGGTCTCAAAAATCTTGTCGTACACTTTGCCGTTTTCCGTCCAATAGGCTCTTCCGCCTCCTACCTTTGTGCCGTCTTTCACAAAAGGATATTTCTTCCTGTTTTCATTGGTGATAAATAAAGTTCCGTATTCTTTCAGCCTGCAGCCGTCCACATTTCCCGCGACCAGCTGCTGCTTTAAGCCTGTACCGATGCCTGATTTAAAGCGGATTCCCGCCGGGCTCTGTATCCGGATGGAAAAACCGTGATAGCTCAGAAGATTCTCCAGTCCCGGCATGGGAACGGCCTTACAGACCTCTCCCTCCCAGGACAATCTCCATACATACATGCCCACCGGAATGTTCTTCGCATCATAGGAATACATGACCGCCGTCCTGCCGGAAGTATCCGGCAGCTTCAGCTGATAATTGTTTCCGCTTTTGACAGCCGTATATTCTACGCCGTCTATATAAATATCATTTCCCGTATATCCTGCCGGCGGAGTCAGGGTCAGCAGGCGCGCCTCCTGCGTCGGAGGAGGCGTTACGCTTCCTCCTGCTATCGCCTTTTTGCGCACCACCAGATTGGTCGTATTCTGTGCCCGAGTGGCAATATAAAGGTTCGAGCCATAACTGCAGACTCCCAGATAATCCAGCCCTGTCCCCAGATTGTCAGCTATCATCCGGAAAGAAGCGCCTGTGCCCTGGAGCAGCTTTGTCTTCCTGGCGTCTGTATCATAATAAGCCAGACAGACCTGATTTCCCACCATTGCCATGGATGCGGCATTGAATTTCTTCATGTCCGGAATCGTATAATTCGTCCAGCTGTTCCCATCGAACACTGCCATGGCACCGCTTTCCTTGCCGAATTCCCCGCCCCCGGCAAAAGCGTAGATATTTTTCCCATACTTCACAATCTGATGGATATTGGTATGCCGGTTCGGCAATGTATCCTCAGTGCTCCATTTGCCATTGCTGTACTTCTGTACTTTCGTAACGCCGTCGCGGCTGTCCGCATACACCATGTAGAAGCTGCCGTTTGACATCAGCATGGCCGGGCGGCTGAAATCGCTTGCCGTCAGGCTATTGTCCACCAGACTGTTGCTCTTCAGATTATATATCTTCCATCTTCCGCCGTGCTCATAAGCAGCATAAATATCACTGCCATCCACCACGAACTGCATATATTTCGGATAGGCGACATTGTGCCGGGCAACCTGTTTCCATGCACCGTTCTCCAGTTTGCAGTAGACAGGCTGAAACGCCTGATCCAGATAGGCAAGATATACCTCCCCCCCGCAAACGGCCATGCTGACCGGATATGCTGTGGCTGCCGGGCTTACCTTTGCTCCCACCTGCTGCCACGCTTTCCCGTCCCAGCGCTTTACGCTTACCTGTTCATAACTGTAGCTGCCGGAAATGCTTTCCGTAAACGCCGCGTAGAGAGTCCCTGTGGAGGGATCCGTACAGACAAAAGGGTCTCCCGTGCACTGACCGCCCACGGTATCTCCCATGTTCTCCCACGACATGGCGCTCTTGTAGTCCGCAAAAGTCACCGTAAAAGTCAGCTGTTTCTGATCCGAAGAGAGCTTCACGTCACTGATTTGAATCCCGCTGTTGCTCCCGTCAGAGTAGTACAGCGTGTCCTTTGTAAAATCTGCGCTCAAATCCGTGCTGCCGTAGGAGGTCTCACCTGCCGTCACATCCAGAGCCGCTTTATGCACACGGTTGATATTTGCGTCCTTATCAGCGGCCAGCTCCGGATCCGTCACCCCCGGCCGGTACACATAGATGTAATTTTTTCCCGCCCGGTTGTCCAGACCGTCAACCTTGGTATCCACCCGGTACATCAAAAGGCCGCTGGAGGGAATCCGATGCTCGAACCGGTTTAAATCCGCATTCTTCCTCCGATATTCCAGGCAGATGAACTCCGAATCGGAAAGCGGGGTGCGGAGCGCAAAGACCTTATTCCCTCCCGGTTCTGAAACCGCCGTCAGGGTATAAGTGCCGTTCTGGGTAATGTTCCCCATGGAAATCCATCCCTGCCTGGCCCGCAGATAGGATAAAGGATACTGCAGAAAAGGACCGGTGCTCGCCATGATATCCCACGCGCCCACAGGCTCTCCCACGCCGTTCTTCCGATAAAGGTCCGGCAGTCCCAGCGTGTGCAGGAATTCATGGGCAATCGCGCCCTGCTCTGCCGCCACATACAGGGACGCGTCATTGGATACCAGCATCGATGAAGGGATTACGTTGTAGTGCGATACCCTCAGGCCGGAGCCATTTATCTTGGCTGTTCCCGCATAGGTAGTGTGAAAAGCAGTCTTTTCGCCGTTTATGGTATCTCCCTGCAAAATAATCGTCAGATTGTCAATATATCCGCTGTTTCGATTGTCCAGCTTATTATTTCGGGCGTCCAGAATGATTTCGTTCTTATTGATGGCATCGACAACCGACTCCACCAGGCCGGAACCGCCGCCGTCGCTGTCTGAGGGCAGTGTATATACCTTTACGCCTTTTTTGTCCGGGTTCTCCTGCGGAAAATAGTTCGTCACCCTGACATTGTTTTCCGTAACCACGGAAATATAGTTGGCAAAGGAATTGTTGAATCCCGTCCCTGTCCCCTCGTCATACATCCGCTTTATCCGCTGCCAGTTGGAATAAGTGATGCTGCCAGAAGAATATTGGGCATTAAAGATATCTCTGTTATCGCTTTTCAGCCTTACGAATATGACCACATTGGCCATCTGTGTGCCGGATGCCTCTGCCCTCTCATGGGGCAGAAACGGCAGCGGAAGAGATATCATGAGCGCCACAGCCAGCAGCATGACCAGAAAATCAGTCCACCGGCCATGCTTTTTCGAAAATCCGTTCATTTTTTACCTCCATTCCGCATATTCCGGAAAGCCCAGATAAGCCGCGTCCAGACGGAACGTCTCCGGCTCCGCCTCTTCCTGATACAGATAGGATTTTCCGTCGGCGGTATATGCATAAACCACGCCGTGCGCATCCGCCGCTTTCTGATACTGCTCCTCCATGGAAGTGCCGTCGGCATTCAGTTTCCCTGTATATGTAGCGCCCTGGTACTCAACAGTAATCTGGTCCACACAAATGCCATCCTGCAAAGTACCGCTGAAGGAGCGCAGGATATTCCCCTCCCCATCTGTGTATGTCACTGTCGCCGCGCCGCTGTATGCACCGTCTTTCAGCACGGCCTCTCCCAGCACAGCGCCGGTTTCATCTCCCTGATAAAAGCAGAAACGACCGTCCGCGCCATGCCACGTAATCTCCGTGCGGGGGCCGTCCGCCGCGATCTGCAGCACGTCATCTCCCTGACAGTAACGAGTCCTGGTCTCGATGCCGAGCATCCCGCCCTGAAGAATCCGCCGCCACTCTTCCTGACCTGTCAGTTCCTGCAATCCCGTCATGTCATGGGAACCAAGCGCTGTCATCGTCTGTTCCGCCAGCGCCGCCATCCCTTCGTTCTCGCCGTTTTCCTGCACCACGATAGCGCTCACCCGATCCGCGTACTCTCTGGAAGGGTACAGCCGCAGCACCTTGGACAGGATATCGCGCTGCAGCATCTTTTCATCCAGATCCGCATATAACTGTGCCAGGGCCACATAATCCGCCTCCTCGAAGGCATCCATGCCGAGCAGCTGCTCATAGTATCCTCTCTTTAAATCCAGCGCCTCTTTTCCGCTGTCCAGCTGAGCGATGGCCTGACGCAGCTCCTCTGCTGTCTCGGGCGGAGCCGGCGTCGGTTCCGGCGTCTCAGCGGGCGCTGTGCTCTCCTGTTCCTGCGCGTTCTGCACCTGGCCGCATGATACCAGAATCAGGATGAGAATCAAAAAAATACAGATTCGTGCGGGGACATTTCTTTTCATCAAATCATTCTCCTTTAATTTATCAGTGTTCCCTCAGGCAATCTATATATCGACACTTTTCCGATTCCCCTTAATGTATTTTCCGCTGCCGCAGCAGGCTTGCCGCCTGTTTTCCCGGCAATCGCGGCTATCCGCTAGAACAGCACGCCCAGCGCGCCGAACAGCCCGGCGCTGGCCAGTCCCATGATGATGCCCGCCAGAACCACGCCGATGAGCACCGCGGCCACGCTGGACTTAAAATCCATATCCAGCAGACTGGCCGCCAGCGTTCCCGTCCATGCCCCTGTCCCGGGCAGCGGAATCCCTACGAAGAGCAAAAGCGCGACAAACAGCCCCTTGCCTGCCTTTTCTTTCAGCTTTTCGCCGCCTTTATGTCCTTTTTCCAGACAAAAAGTAAAGAATTTACCGATGACCGGCTTATCCGCACCCCATTCCAGCACTTTTCTCGCGAAGAGGAAAATGACGGGAACCGGAAGCATGTTTCCCAGGATACAGACAATGTAGCTGGGAAGCACCGGCAGATCCATGCCCAAAGCGATGGGCACTGCCGCCCTCAGCTCAATCAGCGGAACCATGGAAATAAAAAACACAATCAAATATTTCTTCAGCATGACAATCTCCATTCTTTTTTATTTTTCTGTTATACCATCTTGTTTCTATCGTTATAAGCCCTGCCTCTTCCCGCCCATCCCCATCAGGCGCATCACAGGCCTTACCAATAGCGCTTCGCATAGTCCTTCAAAAAGGAAATCAGCCGGTCCATCTGCTCGTCCGTCCCAATGGTAATGCGCAGGAACTCGGAAATGCGCGGCTTGTTCCAATAGCGCACATAAATATCCGCCTCCCGCAGCGCCTGAAAAATCTGCCGCGCGGGAATGACCTCATGGGATGCGAAGATGAAATTGGCTTTCGAGTCCGGAAACGAGAATCCAAGTTCTCTCAGCTCTCCTTTGACCCGCTCCCTTGTAGCCACGATTTTCGCAGTGGCGGCCCTGAAATAGGCATCGTCCCTCACCGCCTCAGCCCCCAGTATCTGGGAGGGCAGGTTCATGGTATACGAATTGAAAGAGAACTTCACGTCATTCAGATACCCGATCAGCTTCTCACTGCCTATGCAGAAACCGATGCGCAGTCCCGCCATTGCACGGGATTTCGAAAATGTCTGCACTATAAGCAGATTGTCATAGCGTTCCACCAGAGGCAGGGCGCTTTTCCCGCCGAAATCCACATAGGCCTCGTCCACGATGACCACCACGTCCCGGTTGGCCCGGAGAATCTCCTCCACTGTATCCAGACTCTCCAGAAGACCCGTGGGCGCGTTGGGATTGGGGAAAACCACGCCGCCGTTCGGCTGCCTGTAATCCTCCGGGCGGATATGCCAGTCCTCGTCCAGCGGGCAGGTCCGGCAGGGAATCCTGTGGAGATCCGCCCACACATCGTAAAAGGAATAGGTCACGTCCGGGAACAGGATGGGCTTTGAACCGTTGAAAAAGGTCATGAACGCCATGGACAGCACATCATCCGAGCCCACGCCCACAAATACCTGTTCCGGCTTTACATGATAGTACTTTGCCAGAGCGTCCACCAGCACTGCAGCATCCGGATCCGGATACAGGCGGAAAGCGCCGCAGTCCATCTTTGCCGCCAGCCTCTCTACCCCCGGCGCGGGGGGATAAGGGCACTCATTGGTGTTCAGTTTGATCATGCCCGGTTTATTGGGCTGCTCTCCCGCCACGTAGGGCACGACTTTCCTTACATTTTCTTCCCAGCTCACTATATCTTCCTTCTTTCTGTGTTTCCTCATAATTCTCTCTTACGCAGCTCCTCCCGGTAGGCATCCGCCTGTTCCGGGCATTCCAAGGCCTCATAGCACCGAATCAGCCCCTCCAGGCTCTCCCTGCCGCCGGACTTCAGGGCCAGAATAGGCCGGGTCTCATAGACTGCGTTGTAGTACCAGATAGCCGCCTCCTCCCAGTCCTGCATTTCCTCATAAAAATGCCCCAGCTCGCAGCAGATTTCCGAACAGCCCTCCTCCGCAATCACCTTGGATGTATATTTGAAGAAATTCACCGTGTCCTTCGCCAGCCTGGCAGCTTTCGCCACCACGCAGCAGGACTGGGCCATCTCCTCGCCGTCCCGCCCGTTGTCCGCGGCAGCCTCCATAAATGTTCCCGCCGCCTCCAGGAAATCCTCCTGGTCCCCGGTCAACATCAGCTCCCTGGCGTAAAGGCCCAGGAGCCGCTTCGGCAGCCGGTAGCCGGCCTCCCAATGCCTGTGGAAATTGGCCAGATCCCGCTTGGCGTGGCATTCCTCCGGCAGATGGATGATGACGATATCGCTGTCGTATATCACGGGCTCCAGCCGCACCGTCTCGTGGATGGGCGCCTCCCAGACGAAATCCCGTTTTCTTTTGAACAGTTTTGGGCGGTATTCTTCATCGTAATTGTACACCGTATTGAACTGCAGCTGATTGGCGTACTTCATCTGCACGATTTCGACCTCCGGCAGCAGCGTCTCCTTCAACAGCCGGAATCTGTCCCGGTCCTCCGGGGACAGCACCTCATCCGCGTCCGCAGAATATATATATTCCTGAGTCGCCCTGGAAAAGACATCATTTCTGGCGGCGCTGAAATCATCTGTCCACGGAAAGTCATAGACATGCTCCGTATAGCGCCTGGCTATCTCCTTGGTGGCGTCCGTGGAGCCCGTGTCGGCTATGACGATTTCGTCCACCAGATCCGCCACGCTGTCCAGGCAGCGCTTCAATATCTTCTCTTCATTCTTCACAATCATACATAGGGATATCGTGACCATATTGCTCCCCCGCTTCCTTCCGCCTTTTCAACAAGCGTCACATAGATAATACCAAAAAGAAAGCAAGGGCACAACCATTATTCTCCAAACAAATCAAATATTCTCCGGGACAGCCGAAAAAATATGATGTGGCCATTGAGATTTTCGGAAGAATATGATACAATGATTCCGTCTTGAGCACAAAATGGCCAAAGGGCCTTGCTTTTTGCAATCATACAGGAGGATTATATTATGTTCATTGTATTAGGCGGCGGTTTGCTGATTATCATCATCGCAGTGGTCATATCCGTAGTTTCCAGCGTCGTTTCCGCTGTGGCTGCAGATGCGGATGAAAGCGCGGATTGATTTTGCGTTCCATTGTTCCGCACCATAGAAAAAGGCCGGTCAGTCCGGAAAACCTTCCATCCGTCAGGAAAGTTTTCCGAACTGGCCGGCCTTTTTCCGTGCCATTGCATGTTCCATGGGCAAAATATTCCATATCCCGGTTTTCTATGACTTCGCAAGAAAATCATCGCAGAACCGATACCATCGGAAAGCAGAAGTTCTATTTGTGTTTATGAGCGCAGAAGGCGCTCCACCTCGCTGCCCGCCAGCAGCACGATACCCACGCCGTGATTGTCGTTGGTAATCCAGAATAATTCTTCCGCGTAATACTCCCTGGTAAAGGAAAAGCCCGATCCCTTGCACACAGCATGGACGTTGCCGTCCTTGTCCACCGAACAGGCAGAAATCGCTTTCCATCCCCGGAGCACACACCCGAAAAAGCGCTCCTGGTCGGCATACCAGCCGTGCCGCAGCCCCTTGCTCATGGCATAGGTAAACATTGCGGTGCAGGAAGTTTCCTCGTATGAGGAAGAATCTGTCAGCACCTGATGCCAATATCCTTTTTCATCCTGGAGCGCAGCATATCCGTCCGAGAGGCGGCAGAAGATTTCCTGCAGCTTTGCCCGCTTCGGATGTTCCCGGGGCATGATTTCCAGCAGCTCCGACAGGGAGAACAGGGCCCAGCCGTTGCCCCGTCCCCAGGGTATGCCAGTTTTTATGTCCCGGGTCAGATCATATACGTGGGAAAGTATGTTTTCCGGAAGCAACAGCCTCTCCGTATAGTGGACAAACTGATCCGCGGCCATTTCCAACGCTTCCCGGACTCCGTATTTTTCCCAATAGCGAATCAGGAAAGATGTGCCCATGTACAAATCATCGGCCCATATGGTGTCCACGTCATGAGGGCCGCCTCCCTTTCTGCAGAATGTGCCGTCGGAGAGCCTGGGAAGCCTGTCCCGGATAAAACCATAAAATTCTTCTGCCAGCCTGTCCGTCTGGGGATACGACAGATACCTGGCGCATTCCAGCATCGCCGCTCCCATGGAGCCGAACTGATCCAGGTTGGCATGGGCCACCAGCTCCGGATTGATGTTCGTCGCGCCGTACGCTCCTGCATCCCCACAGGCATAGTCATAATGAGAGAGACATTGCCCCATATGGGAAAGGACATACTCCCTGATTTCGGCAGCTCCCGTGACCTCTGCCATGCGCAGCAGTCCCTGCAGGGTCACACCCATGGGATAATTCCAGGAGCCAAAGGCACTGTTGCCGGTTTTCACCCACCAGATATCGCTGAAGGCGCCTTCATAAAAGATGCGTATATTCTGCCACCCGGCTCCCGTCAGACTTGTGAACCGTTCATAGTCAAACGTTTTATCGCCATCCATGGGAGCGCATATCCACGGCTCCTTCCTGCCCTGTATGGGAACCGGCTGAATCAACGGCACGTCCGCCCCGATTTCGCCCTCGCCTGCCAGATGGATATCCATGGGCGGTCGGAAAGGAACGGACAGCGTATGGACTCCCTTTGGGCAGGACAGCACTTTCTCGCCGTTCACATAGCAGTCAGCAGGCCGGCGGCAGTCAAGAGTCAGCTTCACCTGCATACCCTCCACGCCCAGCGCCCTTGTCCATACTACACAGGGGGCAGATGGCATGGGAGAAAATTCCGCATCCTGCCAGGGCAGGGTCAGCAAATCTTCCAGCCGTCCGGAAACCATGGCAGGCATCAGCTCCGGCAAAAGCTCCGTCCATGCCCATCCCGCCATACCATCGTTCTGCGGCAGGGGCGAACAGACAGTGACAGGAGGCAGTCCGAGAAGACAGCCGAAGCCGGCGGCTGTCCGGCGGCACAGCAGCAGCAATGTACTGTTCCCATTCGGCAATGTCACCTGCAGCCGGCGGGGCCGCGCCACATGGATTTCATCCTCAAAGGTGGATGTATATATGTTCTCTCCGTTCAGCCATAGCCTGCAGGGGCCCAGGCAGGCTATGGAAAGATATACTTCTTTTGGGACGGGAATGCTCAACTTACATGCCGCCATTGCATATCCGTCCGTTCCGCTTCCCAGCTTTTCGCTCAAATCGATTCGATACGCGCCATCCGGATCTTGTCTGAAAAAGTTCTGCGGCATGGCCCGTACTGTATACGGCAATGGCGCGTTGTCCCCAATGTAACGGCGGGCTATGATTTTCAGCTGATCCGATATTTCCGCCACCCTGCAGGCCAGGCCTTCATCCGCGGGAAAATAAGGGTATTTCTTCATGATGATATCTCCTCAAAATCTATCGTAAGCTTTTCTCCCCCTGCATGAATGTCATACCGCATGGTATCATATTCCGCCTGACAGTAGGGATTGTCATAGCGCTTATAGCCGCGGACCGGGACAACCTCGCCGTTGACAGTAAAGGGTTCGTTCCAGCCGGTTTCCATATGGCCCAGAGAAGGCGAATCGTAGCTGAAATGGAACGTATCTCCTTCTGTCCTTGACTGGCTCACGCTGTCCACGAACTGCGCGAACGTGCCGTGCGTAGCAGGTTCTCCCAGCTCACAGACCCAGATGTTGGTATGCCCCGCGACAAAGAATTCATATTCCCGGGCGGCGTAAAAGTACTTCTCCCATTCGCTGTGGAAAATCGACTGGAAAAGGGCCGGATTCTTCGGCCTCCAGGAACCGCCTCTCCTGCAGGACTTCAAGCCCACATATCCCTCACCTTTCCTGCCGAAAATCCAGCCGTTCTTTTCAACCACTTCGTCGAAGGCATGTCTGGGGAAGTATGCATGGGTGCACAGCCCGTAAGTAGTATCGGCAGGAATGCGGTGGATGGAAATCAGCACATTTTTGTAAGCTGTAGCCTTGGGCATAAAGCTGTTTCCCACAAAGTAATTGGGACGGCTGGTGAAATCTCCGGCACCGGGCGCCGTGGCAAATACGACGGCCTCTCCTCCCAGACTGGCCTGCCAGATATGCTGCTGGAAATTGGTGCGGCCGCGGCGGTAATCCTGCGCACAGGAAAGCATGTAATTCGCTGTGCGGTAGGTATAGATATTCACCTCGGTCAGCGCAGAACCATTGGGATCGGAGTCGGTGATGGCGCCGGCTTTTTCCATCAGCTGGAATTTCTCCAGATTGGCCGCGATGGCCGCATCCATATTATACCACCATGGGCAGAACTTACGCGAATTCTCGATGACCTTGCGGTGGTGGAATGTATGCAGGCTCCAGAAAAGCATGATATTGTCAAAATCTGCCGGATCCACTCCCAGCTTTTCGGCATCCTCCACATTGAGGCTCATCCGCTGAAAAGCCTCCACAGGGGAAGCAGTATCATGAGCGATAGCCTTGATGGCGTCCGGAGCCTGAAAACCCGAAACGGCCATGACCACCACGTCAGCGTGCAGGGCATAATCCAGCATATGACGTCTGGCAGGTTCGTCGCCCCACAGATAGGCCATTGCCGCATTGGTGGCCGCGCACAGAGGGAACATGGTGGGGCCATTGTACATACGGCCGTTCGTCGCGCAGAAGCACCCCTTGAAAGAATGCACAGCCATATCCAGCAAAAGCAGGTTCAGCAGCTGTTCCGCCTGCCTGCGGAAATCTTCCCGGTCGCACAATTCTTTCAATGTAACCAGCGCCAGCAGATCTACCGCGTAGTATGTAGAAGACAGCCACTCGGAAAAGCCAAAACGGCGGCGCCATGTCAGCCAACGGTGCAGATACGCTGCCGCATGCTCACGATGCCACGCCCCTGTCTGTCCGTTGGAGGGAAATATCCGGTCGGGATAGAGCTGCCCCGCCAGGTATTCAATCGTATGATACAGAATCTGATGGTTTTCCGTGAAATAACAGGGCAGATGAATATCCATGCCCGGTTCGTCAATCCAGTACTTGAATCCAATAATCTCATCTTCCAGGCGCTGCATGATTTCCCCGGGCAGCACCTCGTTGTCCGCATAGCGCATGAGGATAAAGAGAAATGCGGGAATGACAAAATCATCGCAGTCCAGCCGCTCATGGACACGATGAAGCGACTGTTCCATGTTGTCCGGAGTCCAGGTCACCTGGTCTCCGTATCTGGCCAGTTCCAGCTTGGCCAGTTCCATGTACACGCCTTCGAAACCAGTCCGCAATGCTTCCGCAATAAAGGGATTGGTATGCTCACCGTTTACCAGATGACGCAGATAGGCCACTGAATTGGGAACGCCCTGCAGCAGCTGATCTGCATAATGCATTTTGCTGACGACCTCTGAATTTTTCATGATTTTTCTTCCTCTCTTTGTTTTTCATCATTCTGAGTCGAATTTCCGTTTATTTTGATACGATATATGGGACTCCGTTTTGAAAATCGATTTCCAGCTTCGAAAGATACCAGGACTTTCCGTTATCATTGTTCCCCTGGTAAAACAGGTATATCCGGCCATCCTCATCCTCGAACACATACGGATGCCCGGATTCCGATGAATTCCAGCTGCCTTCCTCCCCGTTTTTCACAAACGGCTCCTCTGACAGGCGCGTGAAATGAACGCCGTCGTCGCTCACTGCCACGCCTATCTGCTGGGGCGAATTGTTGTATGCGCCTGCATAGAACAGATATACCCTGCCGTCTTTCACAATCGTGGCTGCCGCTTCAATGCATTCCTGCTCCCATTCCAGTTCAGGTTTTAAGACAGCATCCTCACAGCATTGCTTCCAGCTCCCTCTCTCGAATCTGCCGTCCAGGGGACATTTGCTCACGCCCTGCATCTGAATCTTCCCCTCCGGATCCCTGGTGGCAAAGTACAGATACAGTTCCCCCCGGAACACGCAGACATCCGCATCGATGGCTCTTCCGTTATTCCAGTTCCCCCGGGCACGCAGGATGGGATTGGTCTGATTTCTGGTAAAACGAATCCCGTCATCGGACCATGCATGGCAGATAGCGTCTTTTTCAAAACGTCCGTAGGTCTGGTAAAATAAATGTATCCTTCCCTCGTGCAGAAACGCTGCCGGAGCGCAGATTCCCGTCGACTCCAGTTCTCCGGCCCCTTCTATCTCTCCAATCTTCTCCCAGCTTTCCATGTCGCTGCTGCGCGCGATTCCGATTCCCCATTTCATCGTTCCATCATCCAGTCTTTCGCAGACAGAATAATACATATAATATATATCGCGAAAGCGGACCACCGCCGGATCTTTCGCCACTCTCACACCCTTGGAATCGTCCGTGTACATCATCCTGTTCAATCCCTCCTGTCACCGCTCAGCCAATCGGCCCGCACAGCCGAATCAGGTCTTCCACCCTGGCAGTCGCCAGGCATTCCACCGTATCGGAAGCTCCGTAATAAATCTTCACCGTCCCATCGTCCTCCAGGATAAGGCCTCCCGGGAAAATAACATTGGTCCGGAAGCCTCCTTCCACTTCATATTCCGTCTCCGGTGCAATCAGCGGTTCCCGGTACATTCCGATGATTTTAGACGGATTTTCCAAATCCAGCAGCATGATTCCCGCACAATAACGCTTCTGCCAGCATGATTCCCATCCGTTTTTGCCTCTGGTCCTGTCGATGTCCACCGCATGGAACAGAGTCAGCCAGCCTGCGTCCGTCTTTATCGGCGGCGCACCAGGCCCAATCTTATCATTGGCGTAGGGGACGTCCTCCACTCCCATGAGGAGCCTTGATTCTCCCCAGTATTTCAAATCAGGCGACGCCGACATCCAGATATCGAACCGGTCCGTTCCGCCTCTGGAATATACGGGAAACGGACGTTCCAGCCGCATATATTTTCCGCCGATTCTTTCAGGAAACAATACCATGTTCCGGTTATCCGGCACCGTCAAAGACAGCACTTCCACTGTCTGAAAATCATCCGTCACCGCTATGCCCCCGCGCAGCCCATGCTTCGTGTCCACCGCGAAACACAGATAACATCTGTCTTCGATTACCGTCAGGCGCGGATCGTATACCCGCGTGACGTCCGGATCTTTCATGTCCTCTACTGTCAGAAACGGTTTATCCCGCACCTCCCATTGGATGCCGTCCTGAGAAAAGGCAATGCCCACCACGCACTTGCCAAACGCTCCCTCTCCGTCAAACTGATAGTCATTGCGGAATACCATC
The DNA here is from genome assembly GCA_910576125.1 of Lachnospiraceae bacterium. GTDB lineage: Bacteria > Bacillota > Clostridia > Lachnospirales > Lachnospiraceae > Acetatifactor > Acetatifactor aquisgranensis. The sequence continues at coordinate 165,719 of CAJTHM010000015.1, forward strand.
ACATATCTTCCGCGATATTTCGCTACTCCCGCATTAAAGATGCATTCCGCCTCGTAGGGAATATCCTTTTTGCTCAATATGGGCTCCCCGCCTTTGTAACGGGTAATCGCCCTGCTCGATTTGAATTCCGGCAACATCCTGGCCATATCTTTTCCTCCCATAATCCTTAGCTGCCCGACTATAATAGTCCCTGATCCTATTCCTGAAAATCCGGTAATTCCTGGCGGTCCCCTTCTCTTCTATCCACCTGTGCTCATCCCCCGGAACCGCCTGACCGGTAAACTGTCCCCCGATCCAGTCCGTCTCCTTCGCCTCCTGTTCCGCCGGCATATCGCCAGAACCTTCCTTTTGTAGCAGCAGAGGCTGCTGCACTGACAATCCTGTGATTATGAGCGCAACAGCCTCCTTCTTTATCATTCTTTACATATACACCTGCATCTGCCGCCTTTCAGGGCCGGCAGCTTTCCTGTCATTCACCGGCGAAATGGGCTCTGCGCTCTGCGTCTACTGTCTCAACGCCGGCATCCTTCAGCGCTGCCATATAAGATGCGAAATTGTCCTCAAATTCTTCTTCCGAACCAGTGATAATTTTTACTACCCATTCTTCCTTGGCCAGACTTATGTCAGCAGCCAGCTCAGCCTGCGACGGAGCCGTATAAAGAGCGTCATCAATATCCTCGATATGATCTCCCATCATGGCGTTCTCATAATCCTCTATGACGTGGTCCTCATACCCCGGATAGTCAAATGCCTTACTCTTATTGAAATCATCAACCGTGGCAAAATAACCGCCATTACCGGTAAGGAAGAGATCCCCTGATATCCAGTTCTTATCCTTGGCATTAAATTCCGCATCTTTTGCAATGGGGATACCATCCTCCAATGTATAGTGCTCGCCTTCAAAGCCATGGGAAATTGTAAAGCCACCTTCTTCCGTGCACATCCAGTCAAGATAAGTCACGCACGCTTCCACAGTCTCGGCGTCCGCAGTCTTCGGACAAAATGCGATCAGACCGGCAGGTGCATAGATGGTCGTATACTGTTTCCCATCCCAAATATTCTTTAACGGAGGAAGAGAAACAATATCCGCATCCGGATTGTTCTCCTTCAATGTCTGCAGCCTGCTGCCCTTACTGATATCCAAACTTCCCAGCACATGATCCTCGAAAGTGGCATACCTGCCGCTTACGATAAAGTTGGTAAAATCATCCCCTGAACGAGTGTAATACTCCTGATCCATCAAGCCATTATTATATAACTTATTAATGAACCTGTAATACTCTTTCATCCCTTCGTCGTAATAGTCCCTGGTAAGCTTACATGATATCGCAGACTCAAGAGGATCCGACGCAAGCTTTGAAAATGCCGAAAGGAAATAGCCGTCATCCCATGTATTGATACCGATTACATCTGTTCTCCCCTCCGGATTCTCCTTAACCATAGCCTCCACTAAATCATACAGCTCATCCGGCGTCGTCGGCACTTCCATATTCAGCGCGTCCATCCAGTCTTTCCTGACATAGAAATTACTTCTTGCCGTCGTCGCACGCTTGGCGATAATACCACACAATTCATCGCCCCCGGTAAGCCTTCCGCAATCGATGACGTCTTCGCCCAGGTATGCTTTCATGTTCAACGCCTGATCGTCCCCGTCAACGAACTCGGACAAATCCCAGACGCCGCCCATATCAAAGTATTCCTGAGCGATAGAATAGGTATATGTCAGCACGATATCCGGAGCGGTTCCGCCAGCCATACCACTTCGCAGCCAGTCCACCTCATCTCCTCTGGGAACGGTGACAAATTCAACGTTAATGCCAACTGCGCCCATCTTCTCTTTGATGTAGTCCGTCCATTTGTTCTCCTCAATCGTAGCCCCTTCAGGACTGTTTTCTCTGTCCCACAGCTCGACCCGAATCGTCACATCGTCAAACTGCTTGGAGCCAAATGTCGTCTGATACTGACTGGCTTCTCCAGAGCCGCCCTCTGCCCCCCCGTCTTCGGACTCCTCTGCACCGTCAGAACTTTCCTCAGCCGGGCTTTCCTCCTTTGAGCTTTCCTCATTCGAGCTGCCAGCGCTCGAGTTGCCAGCATCCGAACCTGCATCATTGCCGCATCCGGTAAGACTTGCCAATAGCAGCGATGCCGCCAGGAAACTGGAAACCAATTTCTTTTTCATAATCATACCTGCCTTTCTTAAAATAAGAATCGTAAAATAATTGCTATCTATGAATACCATTACGGTTTTCATCATCCTTTGACAGACCCCAGCATGACACCTTTCACAAAATACTTCTGCAGCCAGGGATACACCACCAGAATCGGCAGCGTGGACACCACTATAGTGGCCATCTTCAGCGACTGCGGCAGCACCACTGCGGCTCCCGCATCATCCACCGATGCTCCAAGTTCGCTCCCGAACTCGCTCCCGAACAGCATGGATCTCAAACGCAGCTGAAGGGTATATTTATCCCCGTCCTGTATATAAATCAATGCCTCAAAATAGGAATTCCAATATCCTACCGCATAGAACAGGCCAATCGTAGCAATGACAGCCATTGAAAGCGGAAGAATAATTCTGATGAGCACCTGCATATAAGAAGCCCCGTCTATCCGGGCGGCATCCTGCAGGCTGTCCGGCAGTTCCCTGAAAAAAGTCCTCATGACGATAAAGTTGAAGACGCTGATGGACTGCGGAATGAAAAGCGCTCCCAGCGTATTGTACAGCCCTACGCCCTTCACTACCAAAAAGGTGGGAATCATGCCGCCTCCAAAATACATCGTAAACAGAATCAGTCCCGTCATCAGGCTTCTACCCGGCAAATCCTGTATAGAAAGACCATAAGCCGCAAAAATCGTAAGGACAAGACTCAATGCTGTACCCAGCAGCGTCACCAAAATGGTAGTCCTCATGGCAACCCAAATAGTAGACCTTCCCAGAACCTGCTTATATGCCTCCATCGTAAACTCTATTGGATAAAAAGTAACCTTACCTGTAAGCACCGGATTATATCCGCTCAGCGAACATGCCAATACATTCAAAAAAGGATACAGACAGGCAAATGCCAGCAATGTTATCAACACATAAATGACAATCAATCCCACAGTCAGTTTCTTTTTCTTCCCAGATATCTTCTTAGCCATGCCTGTCCTCCTTATATAATCCCTTCTTCACCGATTGCCTTGGCAAACCTGTCAGCGGCAACCAGGATGATGATATTGACAACCGACTGGAACAAGCCAATGGCCGTCGATTGACTGTACTGCGCTTTTACGATACCTATCCTGTATGTGTAGGTACTGATCACCTCAGATACTCCCATAACCTTTGAATTGCCCAGCAACAATGGCGCATCCAGGCCAATAGACATCATCTTGGAGATATTGAGAATCAACATAGTAACGATGACGGACTTGATGCCGGGCACTGTTATGTAGCAGAGACGCTGGAACTTGGTAGCACCGTCAAGATAAGCAGCCTCATATAACGTCTCATCCACACCGGCCAGCGCGGCTAAATATATAATCGTACCCCACCCGATTTCCTTCCACACATTACAGATGACATAGGTAAAAATCCACCACCCCTCACTGCTCAGAAAAGGAATCGGCTGAAATCCCATTCTCTGCAGAACCGCGTTAATGCTTCCCTCCTGCATTGTAAAAAGGTTTGTGGCAATACCCGCCACCACTACCCATGAAATGAAATGCGGCAGATACAGAATCGATTGTGTCACCTTCTTGAATTTCACGCCTGCTATTTCGTTGAGCATCAGCGATACGATAATGGTAAGCGGGAAACTGACTGCCAGCGCTGTCAGGTTCAGGACAAAAGTATTTTTTATGGCTGACCAGAAATTCTTGTTGCTGAAAATCTTTTTGAAAACGTCCAGCCCCACCCACGGACTTCCGAAAACGCCCTTGAATATGTTGTAGTCTTTAAACGCTATGGTGATGCCATACATCGGAGCATACCGGAATACAATGAAATACAGCATGACGGGCAGAAGCATGATATAAATCCACTTATAATTCCATGCTTTTACAAGAGTCCGCCTGAATTCTTCTATTCTCGACCTTTTTTTCATCCTAAACCTCCTGAACTTCTGCAAATGAATCTATACTTGCGTCTGTCATTTTAAAAACATAAATCTTGTGATAAAACTTTCTCTGTAGCATCAAGTATAACACTGTCATTATACAGAGTCAATTATTAAAACATAATAATTGTTTGTATAGTTTTTTGTACATAACGCACAAAAATCAGTATTTTTTAACAAAATATAAAATACCAAATTCAAGAATATACATTTTGCACATATTATTTTAAAATATATGTGAAATATTATGTGTAGATTTCTGTCTGAAAATTTGCTATTCTAAATCTATCAGTTTCTCTGTTTGAATCATTTTTCATTTAAAACATTTTTACTGTTTTAAATAACGATTTTCTTGAGACTTATTGTCACAATACTATTGTAGGATTCTGACTGGCAGAAACGGTATTATATAGGATACGCAGAAAGCGAGGAAAAATTATGAGAAGGAGCGAATATCCAAGACCACAATTTGTCAGAAAGGAGTGGCTCTGTCTGAACGGAACCTGGGATTTCTCATTCGATGACCACAATCGTGCCTCCTCGGAGCACTGGGAGAAGGATTCCTGGCAGCTGGAGCAGAAAATAGAAGTCCCTTTCTGTTTCGAAAGCAGATTGAGCGGCATCCAGGACACTTCCATCCATGACAGAATCTTCTATAAAAGAAGGTTTTCCATTCCGGACAGCTGGTCAGGCAGCCGCATCCTGCTTCACTTTGAAGCAGTGGATTATCAGTGCCGCGTGTTCGTAAACGAACAGCTATGCGCACAGCATAAGGGCGGGAACTGCGGATTCTCCGTGGATATCACGGACTGTCTGCGACAGGGCGAACAGTCCCTGGCCGTGGCGGTATACGATCCGGCCAGGGACGAAACCATCCCGAGGGGCAAGCAATATTGGGAAGAAAAGAGCGCCAGCATCTGGTACACAAGGACCTCCGGCATCTGGCAGAGCGTATGGCTGGAACCCGTGAAAGACTACCATATCACCCAGGTACGGTTCACGCCGGACATCGACCATGATACCGTGCTTCTGGAAGCGGATTTTTCCGATTTCGCGCAGGAAATGTATCTGGAAGCGGAAATCAGTTTCCAGGGAGAGCTTATCTGCCGGGATCGTTTCCTGGTGAACAACGGACATGTCTTCCAGCGCAGCATCCATCTGGCGAAGGACCATGTCTTATACCGGGACGTCCATGGCCCGTGCCGGTACTGGTCTCCGGAGCATCCTGCTCTGTATGACGTCAAGCTGCGCCTAAAAGTCTCCGGCCAGGAAACCGACCGGGTGGACAGCTATTTCGGGATGCGTAAGATCCATACGGAAAACGGCATCACCTACCTGAACAACAGGCCCTACTATTTCAAAATGGTATTGGATCAGGGATACTGGAAAGACGGCATCCTGACGGCGCCTTCCGACGAAGATTTCAAGACGGACATCCGTCTCATGAAAGAAATGGGCTTTAACGGCTGCCGCAAGCACCAGAAGGTAGAGGACGCCCGCTTTCTCTATCACGCGGATACCATGGGACTCCTCGTCTGGGGCGAGATGGCCGCTCCCTGCCTCTACACGGAACAGGGGGTATGCGACTATGCCGCGGAATGGTTCGAAATCATCAAAAGGGATTACAACCATCCCTCCATCGTGACCTGGGTATTGTTCAATGAGAGCTGGGGACTCCCGAATCTCGGACTGGACATCCGCCAGCAGGCCCAGTCCACGGGCATGTATTATCTGGTAAAAAGCCTGGATTCCACAAGACTCGTCATCAGCAATGACGGGTGGGAGATGACCAGAAGCGATATCTGCGCCATCCACAATTACAACCACGGCTCCTGCAGCGAACCGGAAAAACAGGAATTTTTCAGGGAGACCGTACAGAACAGGGCCATTCTCCTCTCCTGCACCCATGCAGGCAGGAGCGTCTACGCAGAAGGATATTCCTATACCGGCCAGCCAATCCTGATCACGGAATGCGGCGGCATAAACTATCGTTCGACCCAGACGGGCTGCTGGGGATATACCAGCGCCGACAGCGAGGGAGATTTCCTTGGCCAGTATGAGCATGTCATCCGTTCTATCCTGCAGTCCGATCTGGTGTATGGCTTCTGTTATACACAGCTGACAGATGTGGAGCAGGAAACCAATGGCCTGCTCACCTACGAACGGGCTCCCAAATGCGAATTGTCCAAAATCCGGAAAATCAACGAGACTTATCGGCACAATATCTCGATAGACGCTTAGCTTCCGGCCTTACATATACTGCATAACACTGAATACCGCCTAATGCAAGCATGCGGTCGAACCAGTCAGCGTTATGCGGTCTGGTCTCATGGCAAGCGAAATCGTTAAGCAGTATAAAATGCCGGCAAGCGCCTCGTTCACAGGCAGGCATCGTCCACTGCCATCCACGGGATGCGGGCGGCGATGCCTGCCGCAATTATGCGCAAGGTGTTCCCGGTTCTGCGGGCTCCTCATCGACTTTGACGCTCATGATCAGCCCCTGGGCATAATCGCCGAACTTTTCTCCAAATAAGTTCATGCCTCCGGCATGGGCCGCGTCAGGCCTGACGCCCAGCTTCAGGCTGATATAGTTCCCTTCCTTCAGGCGAAGCGTGTCCACAGTCTGCTCGGAACATTTCACATCATTCTCATAGCAGCCAAGCGGATTCACCTTGATGACCTTATAGACACCGTACTGCGTCAGGGTATCCCCCCACCATTCAGGATTCAGACGTCCCCGCCTTCCCCCGAAATCCCCTTTGGAAGCTATGGTATCCACCTCCTGTCCATTCACCCACACCGTGATATCCGAAGGCCAGTCATTCTGATATCCCGGAGCCTCGGAACAGACTTCGAAGGAAAAGGAGATTTCCTGTATGCGGGAAGTCCGGAAAAGAGAATTCGGAAAACGATATTCCAGATAGCCCGTCTCGAACCATAACAGCTGCGCTTCATTCCTGTTCTGGCAATAAAAGCTGGACGCAAAATCTTCTACGCCCAAATATCCCCTTTCACTGACTATCCCGCAGTTTCCCGATATCTCGCAATCGAAATAATTTCCGATGGACATCGGAAACTGCAGCACTTTACTGCCATTATGTTCTATTTTATGTTCAAATGCATTAATGTATATGTCTTCAAATGATATCCCGCACACCTTCTGCGCCCCCCGCACTCCCGGTTTCTCATTAACCGATATCATGCCAGCTTCTTCCAGAACCTTCACGTGCAGCGCCGCGGAAGACTGAGGCAGGCCAAATGCCGCCGCAATTTCACTGATATTGGCAGAATTCTCAATCAACAGCTTCAGGATTTCCAGGCGCACTTCAGAAGAAAGCGCCTTGCCTACCAGCGCAGTCTTTTCCAGATTGACTAAATCGAGGGTTATCCTCTTTTTATTCGCTTTCAAAACCATACCTGCTTTCTTACTTCTTTCCCAAAAAAGCGGGAACTTTCGCGGCACATGCTCTTACATGAACGGATTCTCGGTAGGATACAGAACGCCTTTCGGCTGGTTGTAATTCAAATCCTCCACCGGAACGCCGATATACTTAAAGACCTCGTACAGAGCCTTTCCGAAATGGCCGAAAGCCACCGCCCCGTGATGGGGATAGTTTTTCTCAATCAATACATGGCGGTAGAAACGTCCCATCTCCGGGATGGCGAACACGCCGATGCCGCCAAAGGACTTCGTAGCCACCGGAAGCACCTCGCCCTGGGCGATATAGGCCCGCAGCTTGTTGTCCGCGGTGGACTGGAGACGGTAGAAAGTGATGTCTCCGGGGATGATGTCCCCCTCCAGGGTGCCCTGGGTCACTTCCTCGGGAAGCGTCCTGGCCATGATCATCTGGTACTTCATGCTGCAGGAGGACAGTTTCCTGGTATTGGTATTGCCGCAGTGGAAGCCCATGAATGTGTCGTTGTGGGTATAGCTGTATTTGCCATGAATGGCATCCTCATACATGTCGTCGGGCACTGTGTTATTGATATCCAGTAAAGTAACCACATCCTCGCTGACGCAGGTGCCGATGAACTCGCTTAAGGCTCCGTAGATATCCACTTCACAGGACACGGGGATGCCCATGCCGGTGAGACGGCTGTTCACATAGCAAGGCACGAAGCCGAACTGGGTCTGGAAAGCGGGCCAGCATTTTCCGGCGATGGCCACGTACTTGCGGTATCCCTTGTGGTCCTCTATCCAGTCCAGCAGAGTCAGCTCGTACTGGGCCAGCTTGGGCAGAATCTCGGGCTTCTTGTTGCCAGCGCCAAGCTCCTCTTCCATCTCCTTCACTTTGGCGGGAATCCTCTCATCCCCCTCATGCTTCTTGAAAGCCTCGAAGAGATCCAGCTCGGAGTTCTCCTCGATTTCCACGCCCAGGTTGTAGAGCTGCTTGATGGGCGCGTTGCAGGCCAGGAAGTTCAGGGGCCTGGGGCCGAAAGAGATGATTTTCAGGCTGCTCAGCCCCACGATGGCCCTGGCGATTGGGAGGAACTCATGAATCCTGTCCGCGCACTCCGCAGCGGTGCCCACGGGATTCTCGGGGATGTAGGCCTTCACGTTGCGCAGCTTTAAGTTGTAGCTGGCGTTGAGCATGCCGCAGTAAGCGTCGCCGCGGCCTCCCACCAGGTCGTTCTGGCTCTCCTCGGCAGCGGCTATGTACATGGCTGGGCCGTCGAAATGCTTGGCCAGCAGAGTCTCGGAAATCTCCGGGCCGAAGTTCCCAAGGTACACACACAGGGCGTTGCAGCCGTTTTTCCGGACATCCTCCAGGGCCTGTACCATGTGAATCTCGCTCTCTACGATGCATACCGGGCACTCGTAGATGGCGTCTGCGCCGTATTTGGCGGTGTAGGCTTCCACCAACGCTTTTCTTCTGTTCACGGACAGGCTCTCCGGGAAGCAGTCACGACTCACGGCTACGATGCCGATTTTGACTTCAGGTAACAATTTTAGCTCTGTTAAATTGTTCATGCCTTAACCCTCCTGATTAGTTTTATTGTTTGGTTCTGATATGAATTATAACTGTTTTATCTCTGCTTTTCCACATTTTTTACAAAATTGTTGCAAAATAGCTTCAATTGATTCTGTTGACATAGTCCCTCTTATCGGGGAAAACCATTGAACGGCCTGTCTAAGCGTTACCGTAATTTCACGCTTGATGAACGGCAGCGCCTTTTGTACCGTTGCTGATTCCCAGATGGCGAAGATTGACAGGAATCTTTCTCCGGACGCGGGCAACACTAAGCCTGACATCGGAAAGCTTTTCCCCATGTCGTGGCAGAGTGTTTTTTGGTTGAAATGCCCTCCATGCACCGTTGCCTGCCTTACATTGTTATTATAGGTTGTTGGCAGAATTCAGTCAATATCCTTTGCCCTTTCATATGTCAACTGGTTACTATTCAACATTTGGCTCAGAATCCCTATTCCAAAAGACTTGATTCGAGATATAGATTTGAGATATAATAGAATAAAACTTTCCCAATCTGCTGTACTATAGAAATTGCTTTTTGAACCATTAAAACTGCTGATTTCCATCTTGCGGACTTTATTACATATAGAATTCCGTATACTAATACTCTGTTTAGTGTGTTCTGACTGGAAATCAGGCCATCAA
>CAJTHM010000016.1 GCA_910576125.1 Lachnospiraceae bacterium
CCACCGGAAGGAATGACATCCGAGGACATTCGCCGTATGAGCGAGGATGACCTTCTCGATATGGATTATTTCTTAAATGAAGACGACTTATTTGATGACGATTTCGGAGAAGATGGATTCTATATCTTTTAAAATTCCGTACCGCCTGTTTTTTATGCCCACATTTATTTTTTGCCAAACATATGTTCACAAAACGTATGTTTCTTTTTGCCACTCCAAAAGACGCAATTTCCTATAAAGTCAAAAAGAAGCGGAATATCTCCGTCCTGTTCATCACCCACGACCTGGGAGTGGTGGCCAATATGGCGGATAAGGTGGCAGTCATGTACGCCGGCAAGATTGTGGAGTACGGAACGGTGCGGGATATTTTCTATGATCCAAAGCATCCATATACCTGGGCGCTGCTTTCCTCCATGCCCTCGCTGGACACAAAGGATGTCCTGGAGGCGATTCCGGGGACGCCGCCGAATATGATATACCCGCCCAAAGGCGACGCCTTTGCGGACAGGAACAAGTATGCCATGAAGATAGATTTCGAGAAGCAGCCGCCGTTCTTCAAGGTATCCGACACCCATTACGCGGCCACCTGGCTCCTGCATCCGGATGCGCCCAAAATCGGGCTGCCGGAGAACATCCAGAACCGCATCAGGACAATGAAAGAAATGGAGGTGCCGGATTATGAGCAATGAGTTCAAGACAATGGGGAAAAAACATTCCACGGAAAACATACTGGAAGTCCGGCATCTGAAACAGTATTTCGGCAAGCGTGATTTCAAGGCGGTGGACGATATCAGCTTTTCTGTGAAAAAGGGAGAGGTCGTAGGAATAGTGGGGGAATCCGGCTGCGGCAAGACCACCACGGGCCGTTCCATCATCAAGCTTTATAATGCCACATCGGGAGATGTGTATTTCAAGGGCCAGCGCATCGTGGCAGGCACCCGTTCCTACACAGACGCTATCGCTTTGGAGCGCAGGAAGAGCCGTGATACCGTCAACAAGCTGAAGAAAGCCGGGAAAACGGATGAAATCAGGGCGGAAAAGGAGCGTCTGTCCGCCTTTGTGGAGGAGCAGAAACGACTTATCCAGGAGGCTAAAAATGACCACAAGAACTGCATCAGGCTCTATAGAGAGCGTATCCTCCGTGGGATTGCCGAAGCGTATGATGAAAAAGAAAAAGCTGCCGCAGGAAATACTGTCCTTCTGGAGCAGCTGAAAAAAGAGCGGGCCGAGAAGATAAAGGACGCCGAGAAAGAAAACATCGTCACCAGGATACAGATGATTTTCCAAGACCCAATCGCCTCCCTGAATCCCCGCATGACGGTACGCGAGATTATCGCAGAGGGACTGACCATTCAGGGAATCAAGGACAAGGACTATATCGATAAAAAGGTTTATGAGATGCTGGAAAAGGTAGGCCTTGTGCGGGAGCACGCGGGACGTTACCCCCATGAATTCTCAGGGGGACAAAGGCAGCGTATCGGCATCGCCCGGGCCATCATCATGAATCCTGACCTGATCATCGCGGACGAGCCGGTCAGCGCATTGGACGTCTCCATCCAGGCGCAGGTCATCAATCTGCTGAATGAGCTGCGGGAGGAGCTGGGTCTGACGATTCTGTTCATCGCCCATGACTTGTCCGTTGTAAAGTATTTTTCCGACCGGATTATCGTCATGTATTTTGGTAAAATCGTAGAGATCGCACCAGCGGATGAATTGTTCGGGCATCCTCTCCATCCATATACCAAATCCCTGCTCTCGGCCATTCCCCTGCCGGATCCGGAATATGAGAAGAAGCGCAGGCGGATCACCTATGTGCCGGATCAGGCCCATGACTATTCCCAGGAGGCTCCCGTCCTGCAGGAGGCGGCGCCGGGGCATTTTGTGAGCTGCAATACGGCGGAGCTGGAAAAGTACCGCAGGAGTCTGGCGGGGACACAGGAAAGGAATCTGAAGAATTAACATATGAAAGATAGGAAAATTTTTCTTCGATACGGCATGGCAATGGCGGCGGCAGCTGCCATTGCCATACTTGTCACTTTGATGGAAACCGATTTCTACGGGCTGGACAAAAAAATGCTTTTCCGCTTCCTGAGCGATGGCTTTTTTGTGGCGGCTGTATTCTATATCGGCTTCGGGCTGCTCACATGGATTGCCGATGCCGGCAATTTCCATGCTTTCGGCTATCTGGGCTACATGGTAGTCCGGCTGTTTTCCCCGATGAAGCACCGATTTGAAGAGCGCAAGGACTTTTTTACCTATTATACGGAAAAAAAGACACAGCGCAGAGAGGGAAAAACCTCGCCAAAGCGGATATTGCTGACAGTGGGGGCTGTCTGTGCTGTTCTGGCAATCGTGTTCGCAGGTATTTTTTACAGGATATAAGTTGACTTTCTCCCGATATAACAGTAAAATAATCTTGCCGAAAAAATATCAGTAAGAGCATGCCCTGTTTTTAGAAACTTTCACGGGCGGAATGGGGGAAATTATGTCAAAGATAGCAATCGTAACAGACAGTAACAGCGGAATCACACAAGCGGCGGGAAAGGAGACAGGCGTCTATGTGCTGCCCATGCCTTTTATGATTGATGAGGAGACTTTTTATGAGGATATCAACCTGACTCAGGAAGAATTCTACCAAAAGCTTGCCTCAGGCGCCAATATCGCCACCAGCCAGCCCTCGCCGGAATCTGTCATGAAACTGTGGGACACGGTTCTGGAAGAATATGATGAGCTTGTCCATATCCCCATGAGCAGCGGTCTGTCAGGCTCCTGCCAGAGCGCCATGCTTCTGGCAGAAGATTATCATGGGCGGGTGCAGGTAGTGAACAACCAGCGGATTTCCGTCACCCAACGGCAGTCCTGTCTGGATGCGAAGCTTCTGGCCGCCAGGGGAAAGAATGCGAAGGAAATCAAGGAATTCCTGGAGGCGGATAAATTCAACAGCAGCATTTATATCATGCTGGATACACTGTACTATCTGAAGAAAGGCGGACGGATAACCCCCGCGGCCGCGGCCATCGGGACGATGCTGCGCTTGAAGCCTGTGCTGCAGATTCAGGGCGAGAAGCTGGACGCTTTCGCAAAGGCCAGGACCACGAACCAGGGGAAGAGCATCATGATAAATGCCATCAAGGCCGATATCGAGAAGCGCTTCGGCGGAATGACGGAAGACAATCATATCTGGCTGCAGATTGCCCATACGGCGAACCTGGAAGAAGCTAAAGTGTACAAAGAAGAGATATTGAAGCATTTTCCGGGGTATGATATCCATATCGATGCATTATCCTTAAGCGTGGCTTGTCATATCGGGCCCGGAGCGCTGGCTTTCGCCTGCTGCAGAAAGATTAAAGCCTAAAAAAGTTTCGGAAAAATCTACTTGTTTTTTTGAAACATTTCGTTTATTATAGAAGAGGAACGTATGTTCTTCCATGTTTTTGTTTTTCATGCAGTTTATCATGGAACGGTTCAGGGCATGGAAGTTTTGGGACAGAGAGGTTTATAGATGGCAACTGTAAGTAATTATGACGCCTCCAGCATTACGGTGCTGGAGGGGTTGGAGGCTGTGCGGAAACGGCCGGGAATGTATATCGGCAGCACCTCCACCAAGGGTCTGAATCATCTGATATATGAGATTGTGGACAATGCCGTGGACGAGCATCTGGCGGGGGTATGCGATACCATCCGGGTGACCCTGGAAGCGGACGGATCGGCCACGGTGACGGACAATGGACGAGGCATTCCGGTGGGGATGCACGAAAAAGGAATCAGCGCGGAGCGGCTGGTGTTCACCACGCTTCACGCAGGCGGTAAATTCGATAATTCAGCATACAAAACCAGCGGAGGCCTCCACGGAGTGGGCTCTTCGGTGGTGAATGCCCTTTCCACCAGATTGACCGTGACGGTCAAGACGGGCGGCTGTATCTATGAGGATACGTATGAGCGGGGGAACCCGATTACGCCGCTTAAGGACGGGCTGCTCCCGGTGATAGGAAGGACGAGGGAGTCCGGGACAATCATCAATTTCCTGCCGGATGATACGATTTTCGACAAGACACGGTTCAAGGAGGATGATGTGAAGAGCCGGCTTCATGAGACGGCTTATCTGAATCCGAATCTGACGATTATTTTTGAGGATAAGCGCAAGGAAGTGCCGGAGACAGTGACTTTCCATGAACCTGATGGAATCACGGGCTTCGTTAAGGACATGAACAAGTCCCAGGAGGCGGTTCACGATATTGTCTATTTCAGCGGGGAGAGCGAGGGGATTTCCGTTGAGGTGGCGTTTCAGTATATCAATGAGTTCCATGAGAATGTACTGGGATTCTGCAACAATATCTACAATTCAGAGGGCGGCACCCATCTGACAGGCTTCAAGACCATGTTCACCAACGTAATCAATACCTACGCCAGAGAGCTGGGAATCTTAAAGGAAAAAGATTCCAATTTCACAGGCGCGGATGTGCGCAACGGCATGACGGCAGTGGTGTCCATCAAGCATCCGGATCCCCGATTTGAGGGGCAGACCAAGACAAAACTGGACAATCAGGACGCGGCCAAGGTGGTGTCCAAGGTGACAGGAGAGGAGATTGTCCATTTCTTCGACCGGAATCTGGACACGCTGAAGAATATCATTGGCTGTGCGGAGAAAGCCGCGAAAATCCGCAAGTCGGAGGAGCGGGCCAAGACGAACATGCTGACGAAGCAGAAGTTCTCTTTCGATTCCAACGGAAAGCTTGCCAACTGCGAGTCCAAGACACCGTCCCAGTGCGAGATTTTCATCGTGGAGGGAGATTCCGCGGGGGGCAGCGCCAAGATGGCCAGGAACCGTATGTTCCAGGCGATACTGCCTATCCGGGGCAAGATTCTGAATGTGGAGAAAGCCAGCATCGACAAGGTATTGGCCAATGCAGAGATCAAGACCATGATCAATGCTTTCGGCTGCGGGTTTTCGGAAGGATATGGAAATGATTTCGATATCTCGAAGCTGCGTTATGACAAGATCATCATCATGGCGGATGCGGACGTGGACGGGGCCCATATCTCGAATCTTTTGCTGACATTGTTCTATCGGTTCATGCCGGAGCTGATATTCGAGGGACATGTGTACATCGCCATGCCGCCCCTGTATAAAGCCATGCCCGCAAAAGGCGAAGAGCAGTATCTCTATGACGATAAAGCGTTGGAAAAGTATCGCAAGACCCACAAAGGGGCTTTCACATTGCAGAGGTACAAAGGACTTGGCGAGATGGACGCGGAGCAGCTCTGGGAGACTACGCTGAACCCGGAGACCAGACGGATGAAGTTGGTGGAGATCGAGGACGCCAGGATGGCTTCGGAGGTGACGGAGCTTCTGATGGGGACGGAAGTTCCTCCGAGGAAGACTTTTATTTATGAACATGCTGTGGACGCGGAGCTGGATATTTAGAACTGCAGGCTTGATAATCAGGAACAAGTTCTGGCGGCCTGCAACTATAAATATTTCAAGTCAGAAATCTATGGGAGTTTATCCATGAAAAAGAACAAGAGAAAATTGTCAATTAAATCTGAAAGTCTGCAAATCAAGATTTTAGCAGGAGGATTGCTTATTTTTCTTGTTGTGATTTTGGCTCCGCTCTTCAAGATTAGCCATTACAATTTCAGCGGTGCGGACGATTATGTATTTTCATCGGTTTCGGTTCCTCTATGGCAGGAAAGCCATTCCATATGGAAAGTTTTTTGTGCACAGGCCCAGTATGCCTATGAGATGTATCATACCTGGCAGGGAACATATTTCAGTGTATGGCTGTTATCCAGTTTATTGGGCTTCTTTTCGCAAGATGCATATTTTGCAGGAACCTATCTTGCGCTAGGAGGCCTTGTCATCTGTGAGTTTTTTTCTTTTGTAGTGACTCTGCGTAAAGTGTTCCTTGCGGATTATGGACGTTCTGTGATTATTGCCATAAGCTGTATTTCCATGCAGGTTCTTATGACTACTGTTCCAGTAGAAGCTTATTATTGGTTCACTGGCGCGATAGTATATACCTTTATTTATGCATTGACCGTACTGCTGGCTGGTTGCTTGGTTGTTTTTTATCATAGCAAATTTTCCCGGCTACAGTTTGTGCTGATAAATCTCTTGTTTGTGGTCCTGAATCTTGCTATTGGCGGGAGTAATTATATTACGGCTTTGGTGACATTTCTGATTCATCTGTTTACTTGTACTTATTTTTTTGTCAGACACCATAAATACCGTTTTGCAGTGCTGGGGCAGTTTGCTTTCTATCTTCTGGTGTTTATCCTGAATGTCGCAGCTCCGGGAAACCTAATCCGGCAGAACAGCGCAGGAATGAATCATCAGTCTGCCGTACAGAGCATTTTGCTGTCCTGCAAAGCGGCTGCAGAATATCTGATGACATGTACTGTTTTGCCATATATCATATTGGGTATCCTGCTGGTTCCGATTATCCTGAAGATAACACAGAAGAAAGACTATAGATATCCTTTCCCTGCGCTAATAAGCCTTTTATCCTTTGGCTTGTTCGCGGCACAATTTACTCCTACTATTTATGCTTTGGGTATCACGGGGGCCGGAAGAGTTCAAAATTTATATCGTTTCTCGCTATTCATTTTTCTGTATGGCAATGAAATTTATTGGATTGGATGGACTCAGAGGAGATGGAAAAATCTCTTGGGCATAAAGTCGGAGACGGAACAAGTGGAAACTGCTGCAGGGATGTGTTGGATATTGCCTGCGTGGATGGCTGTGGGCTTGCTTCTGCTTTGCAGTTTATATGTTTGGGGAGGCAATACCGTGACCAGTCTTAATGCCTGGAAATCTCTGCGCGCCGGAGAAGCACAGCAGTATCATGCGGAATATGAGCAGCGCTGTCAGCTGCTGGAGAATGAGACCAACAGTGAAGTCGTTCTGCCGCCTTATTCCATAAAGCCGTATCTTCTCTATTTTAACGATATTACAGAGGATTCGTCAGACTGGGTCAATCAGGCGCTTGCTGACTGGTATCACAAGGATGCAGTGACGCTGCAAGCAGAATAATTAAGGAATAGCCATAATCATTTTCTTTTACAAACAGAATAATATATGATATAATTTGGGAAGGTTAAGAATAAATGGAAGACAGCAGAATCATAAAAACAGAATATTCCGAAGAGATGCAGAAGTCCTTCATCGATTACGCCATGAGCGTCATCATAGCCAGAGCGCTCCCTGATGTCCGGGACGGACTGAAGCCCGTGCAGCGGCGTACCCTTTACGATATGTATGAGCTGGGCATCCGCTACGACAGACCTTACAGGAAATGCGCCCGTATCGTGGGCGATACCATGGGTAAATATCATCCTCACGGCGACAGTTCCATTTATGACTCCCTGGTGGTCATGGCTCAGGACTTCAAAAAAGGCCTGCCCCTTGTGGACGGCCACGGCAACTTTGGCAACATCGAGGGAGACGGCGCGGCCGCTATGCGTTACACGGAGGCAAGGCTGCAGAAAGTAACCCAGGAAGCTTATCTGGCGGATTTGGACAAGGACGTGGTGGATTTCGTCCCGAATTTCGATGAGACGGAGAAAGAGCCCTCCGTTCTGCCTGTAAAACTGCCCAATTTCCTCATCAACGGCTCCGAGGGCATCGCCGTAGGCATGGCCACCAGTACGCCGCCCCACAATCTGGGCGAGGTGGTGGACGCCATGAAAGCCTATATGCGCAACGAGGACATCACCACCAGAGAGCTGATGCGGTATCTGAAAGGCCCCGATTTTCCCACCGGCGGCATCGTCACCAACAAGGACGATCTGCTCCAGATTTATGAGACCGGCGTTGGGAAAATCAAAATCCGCGGCAAGGTAGAATTCGAGAAGCAAAAGGGCGGCAAGACCAATGTGGTAATCACCGAGATTCCCTATCCCATGATCGGCATGAACATCTCCAAGTTCCTGTCCGATGTGGCAGGACTGGTGGAATCGAAGAAGACACAGGACATCGTGGACATCTCCAACCAGTCCTCCAAAGAGGGCATCCGAATCGTCATAGAGCTGCGGAAAGATGCCGATGCCGAGAACTTTGTGAATCTGCTCTACAAGAAGACCCGGCTGGAAGACACTTTCGGCGTCAATATGCTGGCTATCAGCGACGGCAGACCGGAGACTATGGGCTTAAAGACGATTCTGAAAGCCAACATGGATTTCCAGTTCCAGATTGCCACCAGAAAGTATAATAATCTGCTGGCCAAAGAGTTGGAGCGCAAGGAAGTACAGGAGGGGCTGATCAAGGCCTGTAATGTCATTGACTTGATTATAGAAATCCTGCGGGGCTCCAAAGACCGGAACATGGCGAAAGCCTGTCTGGTAGAGGGTAAGACAGCGGGAATCAAGTTCAAGTCCAAGGAATCCAAAATCATGGCCGCGCAGCTTGCATTTACGGAACGGCAGGCCAATGCCATTCTGGAGATGCGCCTGTACAAGCTGATCGGCCTGGAAATCGAAGCCCTGATCAAAGAGCATGAGGATACTATGGCGAACATCTACCGCTATGAGGATATCCTGGACCGCAGGGATTCCATGGCCCAAGTCATCATCAACGAGCTGGATGAATTCAAAAAAGCATACAGCCGTAAGCGCAGAACCGTCATAGATAATGTGGAAGAGGCCGTCTATAAGGAAAAAGAGATAGAGGAGACAGAAGTCATCTTCCTCATGGACCGCTTCGGATACGCAAAAATCATCGACACCGCCACCTACGAGCGGAACAAGGAAGCGGCTGACAGCGAGAACCGGTTCCTCTTCCCCTGTAAGAATACCGGCAAGATATGCCTGTTCACCTCCGCAGGACAGCTCCACACCATCAAGGTCATGGATCTGCCTTTCGGGAAGTTCAGGGACAAGGGTGTGCCCATAGATAATATCAGCAACTACAATTCCGAAAAAGAGGCGATTGTCTATATCACCAGCCAGACACAGCTGAACCTTCGCCAGGTGGTTTTTGTCACAGAGCAGTCCATGATAAAGCTGGTGAGCGGCGGGGAATTCGATGTGTCCAAGCGCACAGTGGCATCTACCAAGCTTGGCGAGGGAGACCGGGTCATCAGTGTCATGCCTCTGGGAGAGCAGCGCTATGTGGTCCTGCAGACAAAAGAGGGTTTTTTCCTGAAATTTGCCATAGAAGAGGTTCCTGAACAGAAAAAGGCCGCGATGGGAGTGCGGGGCATGAAGCTGGGGGCGAAAGATTTCGTGGAAAATGTATATTATACCTCCAATTCCACGGAGTTTTCCACGGAATGCTCTTCTTCCATGGAATGCTCTTCTTCCATGGAGTGCTCTTCTTCCATTGTATACAAGGATAAAACCATCAATCTGAACAAGTTAAAGACAGCCAAACGTGACAGCAAGGGAACTAAAATAAGAGTATGATGTGCAGCGTACAGGCTGCGGAAAGGCATGGATTACAATGAGAGTGATTGCGGGAACAGCCAGGAGTCTTCCCCTGAAGACACCTGAGGGGCTGGACGTCCGGCCCACTACAGACCGTATCAAAGAGACTTTATTCAATATGCTGCAGTGGGACATTCCGGGGGGCGTGTTCGTGGATCTGTTCAGCGGCAGCGGCAGCATCGGAATCGAGGCCCTGAGCCGGGGCGCAAGGAAGGCTTATTTTGTGGACAATGCCCAGAAAGCGATTTCCTGTATCCAGCAGAACCTGACCTTTACGAAAATGGCGGACAAAGGCGTCGTGTTGAAGCAGGACGCCTGCAGTGCTCTGGGCAGCATCCGGGAGAGCGAAGCGAATATCATCTTCATGGATCCGCCCTATGACAGCGGGGAGGAAAAAGCCGCTCTGGCGGTTCTGAAAAACATGCCCTATGTGACAGAGGATACCATCATCATAGTGGAGGCGGTTCTGGACAGAGATTTTTCCTGGGTTACGGAGCTGGGCTTCACCATCACGAAAGATAAACGCTATAAGACCAACAAACATATCTTTATGAAGAGGGAAGTGTAGCGTTCTTCCCAAAATGTGCAGGAGGGTATAATCATGAAACGTGCCGTCTATCCCGGGAGCTTCGATCCCGTGACCTTTGGGCATCTGGATGTCATCAAACGCGCTTCCGAAGTATTTGATGTGCTGATTGTCAGCGTCCTGAACAACAAAGTAAAGACACCATTGTTTTCTGTGGAAGAACGTGTTAAGATATTAAAAGAGGCTACAAAGGATATCCCCAATGTACAGGTGGACAGCTTCACCGGTCTTTTAATCAATTACGCAAGAGAGAATGACATCCATGTGGCGGTCAGAGGTTTGCGGGCCATCACGGATTTTGAATATGAGCTGCAGATTGCCCAGACGAATCGGAAACTTTCGGACGGAAAGCTGGACACCATCTTTCTGACTACAAGCCTGGAATACGCATACCTCAGTTCCTCCAGTGTAAAGGAAATCGCAAGCTTTGGAGGCGATATCAGCCAGTGCGTTCCCGAGTTTGTGGCGAAGTTGATTTATGAGAAATACCATATTCTTTAATAGTATAGGAGTGACGCTTATGAGCAGCAGAATAGAACAATTGATTGATGAACTGGAGGAGTATATCGAAAGCTGCAAGCCCAAATTCATGTCGAATTCAGAGATTATCGTAAACAAGGATGAAATCGATGAATTGCTCCGTGAGCTGCGCATGCGTACACCTGAAGAAATCAAACGGTATCAGAAAATCATAAGCAACAAAGATGCGATCCTGAACGATGCAAGGTCAAAGGCACAGGCGCTGATAGACGAGGCCACCGTACACACCAATGAGCTGATCAGCGAGCATGAGATCATGCAGCAGGCTTATTCACAGGCCAACGGAATCGTGGCCACTGCCGCAAGGCAGGCCCAGGAAATCCTGGACAAGGCTACCATGGAGGCCAATGAGCTTCGAATGCAGGCTTCCCTGTACACGGAGGACAGGCTGACGGAACTGGATTCCATCATCTCCGCGGCCATCCAGTCCACTAATTCTGACTATGAGCGTCTGGCGGGCTCTCTCGGTCAATACCGCGATCTGATTCAATCCAACCTCAGAGCGCTCCACCCCGCGGAGAATCTGGATATACATCTGGATGACCCTGAAGATGACGACAAATTGGATGTATTATAAAAAATTCCATTGGCAGGACCAGTTTCGTATGGAAGAAAAGCATTCCAAGGGAACTGGTTCTTTCCTGTATCCGGGCATATGCAGCGAATCAGCGCAGGAATGAACCGGGCAGGAGCAGGAACCAGCACAGATAGAAGATTCCGTTCAGCAATGTCAGTATGATTTTATGTAAAATATAATCGCCAATCGGCAAATCCGAACCTTTGATGCAGCTGTAGGTCTGGGCGATACAGGACAGCCCCCCAAAGGAAAGCGCAATCAGGCTGTACAGCGGAACGGACTCCCCCAGCATCTGCAGGCCCCCTGTGATTTCCAGCAAAGGCGAGAGCACGGTCAGCGGATGGCCCAGGAGCAGATGCGGAACCAGATTCAGCAGATTGAACAGAATCATGTAACCGCCCAGAGAAAGCATGCTCTGCACGGAGGCCTGGATGGAGCTGTCAATCTCCTCCAGAAGCCTTTCCCCGGGGGAAATTTTTCGGGAAACATCCCGGCAGATACCCGCAGAACCATCTTCGCAGGCCACCAAATCTGCCGCAGGACGGACGGATTCCTGCCGGGACTTAGGGTTATCCAAGTCCCGAAAGCGCGTATGACGCAGCGCAAGGCCGTACAAAGCCGGAATCCCATACATGCCGAAAAGATAAGGAAACACAAGTTTTCTGCCCAGGAGAGGCAGCACAAAGCTGCAGAAATACACCGGGCCGATATTGTTGCAGAAAGCCAGGAGGTATTCCGCCTCCCTTTTGGTAATCATCTGTCTTTTATACAGGTCATCCACCACCCTTGCCCCCATGGGAAAGCCGCAGAAAAACCCCATCATCATGGCATAGCATACGTTTTTGCGTACTTTGTAGAGCGGTCCGGCAATTGGGTATATCAGCATGGCGACTTTGTCCGTCAGCTTCATCCGCACCATAACGCCGGACAGAATCATGAAAGGCAGAAGCGACGGAATCATTTTTTCAAACCATAAGCCCAACCCCAGGGAGGCATAGGAGAGGCTCATCCGGGAATGGCTCAGGATACAGATTAGCAGCATAAGAAACATTACAGTAAGCAGTTTCATAGAAAGATAACCTTTTTGATACTATATGCGCAGCGGAACAGGGACATTCGTTCCCAGGAGGAGATTGGCATGCGCCTGGATAAATTTTTGTGTGAAATGAATATCGGCTCCCGGAGCCAGGTAAAAGTGTTCATCCGTCAGGGAACCGTAACCGTCAACGATACCCCGACGACAAATCCGGACCAGCAGATCGACGAATTTTCGGACAGAGTCGCCTTTCGCGGAAAAGCACTGCAATACCGTAGATTTGTTTACTATATGATGAACAAACCGGAGGGCGTGGTGTCTGCAAGTCGCGACAACACGGCCAGGACGGTAGTGTCCCTCCTGGGAAAGGACGCCAGGGAAGACATCTTCCCTGTTGGCAGACTCGACAAAGATGTGACAGGCCTATTGCTCCTTACCAACGACGGAGACCTGGCCCACAGGCTGCTGTCCCCGAAAAAGCATGTGGATAAGACTTACCGGGCAGTCCTGGAACATGTCTTGCTGCCGGAGGACATCCGCAGGCTGGAAAACGGCCTTGACATCGGCGAAGAGAACCTCACTCTGCCTGCCCGGGTAACGGTTCTGGAGGAGCGGATCATTCTCCTTACCCTGCATGAAGGGAAATTCCATCAGGTGAAGCGGATGCTCCAGGCTGTGGACAACCAGGTGCTGCAGCTGCGGCGGACAGCATTCGGCGGACTCACCCTGGATCCGAACCTGGCCCCGGGAGAGTATCGCGAACTGTCCGGGGAAGAACTGGAAGCTTTGAGAAAGAGCGGAGGCAGGAAGCAAAAAGCACAGGAGGAAACCGAAAATGAAACATGAAATGCTGCAGGATATCGATGCGGTCATATTCGATATGGACGGTTCGCTGGTGGATTCCATGTGGATGTGGAAAGCCATCGACATCGAATATCTGGGGCGCTATGGCATTGCCCTGCCGGAGAATCTGCAGGAACAGATAGAGGGCATGAGTTTTAGCGAGACTGCCCATTATTTCAAGGAGCATTTTTCTATTCCGGAATCCCTGGAGGAAATCATGGAAGAGTGGAATCGGATGGCATGGGATAAATACATGTACGAGGTTCCCCTGAAAAAAGGTATCCCGGAATTTCTGGCCGGCTGTAAAAATTTCGGTATTCAGTTGGGCATCGCTACCAGCAATTCCAGGGTACTGGTGGAAAATGTGGTGAAAGTACATAATCTCCGGGATTATTTTTCCTGCATCATGACCGGCACCGACGTGCTGCGCGGAAAGCCGAATCCCGATATCTATCTGGCCGTGGCAGAGGGGCTTGGCGTGTCCCCGGAGCGCTGCCTGGTATTCGAGGATATCGTGGCCGGAATCCTTGCCGGGAAAAATGCCGGCATGCGCGTCTGCGCCGTGGAAGATGAGTATTCCGTGCAGTCCAGAGCCGCTAAAAAGGAGCTGGCCGATTATTATATCGAAGATTTTGCGGACTTATTTTGAATGTCCCCTGATTTTTATAGAATGAGTTGAATGACAAGCAAGAAAGGAATGCCAATGAATATCATTATCATCACAGGCGCCTCCTCCGGCATTGGCCGGGAATTCGCGAGGCAGATGGACGGACATTTCGACAGGACAGAAGAATTCTGGCTGGTGGCGAGAAGCCGCGAAAAACTGGAGGCGCTTGCGAAAGACCTGAAACACAGGACCAGGATATTTGCCATGGACATCACGCGGGAGGAATCCCTTGACGCTTTGGAGGAAGCCGTGTTCCAGTCCCATGCGGTGGTGCGGATACTGATAGGCTGTGCCGGTTACGGAATCATGGGAAGTTTCTGTGAACAGGAGCCTCGCCTGGAGACAGGAATGGTGCGTCTGAACTGCGAAGCCCTGACAGACCTGACGCACCGCATGATTCCCTATATGAGGCGGGGCAGCCGCATCATCCAGATGGCCTCCAGCGCCGCTTTCCTGCCTCAGCCCGGTTTTGCGGTATATGCCGCCACCAAAGCCTATGTGCTGAGCTTTTCGAGGGCTCTGGGCGAGGAACTTAAGAATGCCGGCATCTATGTCACCAGCGTCTGTCCCGGGCCTGTGGATACGCCTTTTTTTGACATTGCAGAAGCCACAGGCTCCACCCTTGCCGTGAAAAAATATACCATGGCAGAAGCCAGCCGGGTAGTGGCGCTTGCCCTGAAAGATTCCTATTACAGGCGCCCCGTATCCGTGTGCAGCCTGCCCATCAAGGCATTATGGGCGCTTTCCAAGGCTGTGCCGCACAGCGCCATCTTACATGTAATGGCGCAAATGAAGAAGAAAGGACTGTGAAATCATGCAGCTGAAGCGAATGTTCTCTACAGGCAGCGTCAAAGGGACGAAGAATTATTTAGATACCCAGAAAAAATATGAGATTATGCGCACTGTGCTCTATTTTGCCATCTCCATATCCCTGTTCGCCGCAGGGTACCTCCAGACCGGCAGCCGTGCGAACCTCCTCAGCATCGTCGCCATACTTGGCTGTCTTCCCGCCAGCAAGAGCACAGTAGGAGCGATTATGTTCCTGCGGTTCAAAAGCTGCAGCGACGAGACGGCGGCAGAAATCGAACAGCATATTCAGGGGCTCGACTGCCTGTACGATACGGTATTCACCTCCTATAAGAAAAATTATATGGTGAGCCACCTGGCTGTCTGCGGCAACACGGTATGCGGCTTTTCCGAGGACAGCGCATTCCCGGAAAACGAGTTTTATAAGCACATCGGCGATATCCTGAAAATGGACGGCCATAAAAACGCCACTGTAAAAATTTTTACAAATCTGTCAAAATATACGGAACGGTTGGAACAGATGAAGAACCTGGCGTCTGATGAGGTGCCGACACAGGCAATTATCGCCACCCTGAAAAGCGTCTCATTGTAAAGAAAACGGATAGGAGAAATTTACCATGGAAGATTTCAGTTTACAGGAAATGCGGGAGATACAGTGCCAGCTGCAGGAGAAATACAAGGACAAATGGAATCCGCTGTCTCCGGAGCAGGGAAAGGATCAGCTGCTGTGGATGATGATAGAGTTAGGCGAAGCGGCTGACATCATGAAGAAAGAGGGAGTCCGGAAAATCATGGACGACAGAGACACAAGAGCTCACTTCATCGAGGAAATGGCCGATGCCCTGATGTACTACAATGACATCCTGCTCTGTTACGGCATTTCCATCGAAGAATTCAAGAGCATCTATCTGGAAAAACATAAACGGAACATGAAGAGATGGTAGGGCCGGCCATGAGAAAGGGCTTTGGAGAAATCATATGCAGTCAGTAACGATTGGAGCAAATCAGGCCGGACAGCGTCTGGATAAGTTTTTACATAAATATCTGCCCCTGGCAGGCAGCGGCTTTCTATATAAGATGCTGCGCAAGAAGAACATCACCCTGAATGGAAAAAAGGCCGAGGGGAAAGAGATTCTTTTCCCGGGGGATGAGGTCTGCACCTTTTTTTCAGATGAGACTTTCGCGAAGTTCTCCGGCAGAGCGCCAGGCCGGGACACCTGCACAGACAGACAGCCTGCCCGAAAATCGCCCTCTCTTACGGAAAAGGAATATGAGAAGGCTTATGAAAAGCTGCAGGGAATCTCGATATTGTACGAGGATGAGGATTTTCTGATACTGAACAAGCCTGCCGGCATCCTGACGCAGAAAGCAGCACACGGCGATTTGAGCCTCAGCGAATGGATGGTGGGATATCTGCTGGCGGAAAACCCTGCCCTGACCGATGAGCTTACCACTTTCCGTCCGGCTCTCTGCAACCGGCTGGACAGGAATACCAGCGGCATCGTGTTGGGCGGGAAGAGCCTGGCAGGGCTGCAATTCTTAAACAGATGCATCAAGGAACGCGCTGTGCGGAAATATTATCGGGTCATCTGCGTCGGCGCACTGATGGAATCGGCCGCGATACAGGGCTATCTCATAAAGGATTCCCGGAATAATCAAGTGTCTGTGTCCGATGAGCCAGAATGCAGAAATCAGGCCGAAAAGCCGGCCCTTATCCACACAGCATATTCACCCGTTACCGTCACGGAAGATTACACTCTGTTGGAGGTAGAGCTGATAACCGGAAAGAGCCATCAGATTCGCGCCCATCTGGCCAGCATAGGCCATCCGCTGGCGGGAGACGCCAAATATGGTCTGGAATCTGTCAACCGTGATTTAAAACGGCGCTATGGCCTGACCCATCAGCTGCTTCACGCCTGCAGGGTCACGTTCCCGGAAATCGCATCCGGAGTCGGCAGTTCCTTAAGTGGGAGAACTGTCATAGCCCCCAGCCCGAACCTTTTTATGAGGCTGGAAAAAGAACTTTTAGAAAATTTGGAAAATGGAAGAAAATAGAGGAGCGGTATGGCCACATGGAATTCCCGGGGCCTGCGGGGACAGGCGCTGGAAGAGATGATCAACAGGACCAATGAAAAATATGCCGATGCCGGACTGGCCCTGATTCAGAAGGTGCCCACGCCCATCACGCCCATCAAGATAGATAAAGAGAGCCGCCAGATTACGCTGGCCTACTTCGAGCAGAAGAGTACGGTGGACTATATCGGAGCCGTACAGGGACTTCCCGTCTGCTTTGACGCCAAGGAATGCGCCACGGATACCTTTGCCCTGCAGAACATCCATGCGCATCAGGTATCGTTCATGGAAAAGTTTGAAAAGCAGGGAGGCATCTCTTTTTTCCTGATATATTATACGCATAAGGATATCCTGTATTATCTGCCGTTACAGATGCTTCTCTTTTTCTGGAACCGGGCAAAGGAGGGCGGCCGGAAAAGCTTCCGTTATGAGGAATTGAATCCTGAATATGTTTTGCCGCACAAGCACGGGATTCTGGTTCCCTATCTGGATATCCTTCAGAAAGACCTGGAGGACAGGGCTTGACAGCGGCAGAATCATCCGATATACTAATGTGGTTCGATACATCGTTATGATAATGCGGCAGCACATTGCCGTGATAAAGCAGCATAATATTGACCGGGTCAGTCAGGATGACCAACCGAGTCAATGCAGCATCGGCACAGGAAAGGTTTGGGTAGCTTATGAGCCAGCAATTATTGCATACGCCGGAGGGAGTGCGGGATATCTACGGAAAGGAATATGCGGAAAAATTCCATGTGGAGCAGCAGCTGAGAGAATGCATCCGTCTCTACGGCTATGAGGATATCCAGACGCCCACATTTGAATTTTTTGATGTGTTTTCCAAAGAAATCGGGACGACTCCCAGCAAGGAACTGTATAAATTCTTTGACAAAGAAGGGAATACTCTGGTGCTGCGGCCGGACTTCACGCCGTCCATCGCCCGCTGTGCCGCGAAGTATTTCTCTGAGAAAAAGCATCCTCTCCGCTTCAGCTATATAGGCAATACTTTCACCAACACTTCCAATCTTCAGGGAAAGCTGAAAGAAGTGACCCAGCTGGGGGCGGAACTGATAGGGGATTCTGGCGTAGAGGCGGATGCCGAAATGATATGCATGGTAATCAAAGCTCTTCTCCGCGCGGGACTGAATCGCTTTCAGGTCGCAATCGGCGATGTGGAATATTTCAAGGGCCTCTGCGAAGAGGCCGGACTGGATGAGGATACGGAGCTGGAACTGCGCTCCTTTATCTCCGGGAAGAATTATTTCGGGGCCCAGGAGCTTCTGGCAGAGAGTAATGTGGCCAAGCCCTATCAGAGCAGGCTCTTAAAGGTGGCTGATATGTTCGGCGATATGGGGTCTCTGGCCGGAGCTGGGGCCATGGTGGAAAATACCCGTTCCCTGGCCGCTGTCCACCGCCTGGAGAAGCTTTATTCCCTGTTGCAGCTCTATGGCGTGGAATCCTATGTGTCCTTCGACCTGGGCATGCTCAGCAAATATCGTTATTATACGGGGATGATTTTCAAGGCATATACCTACGGCGTGGGCGAGGCTGTGGTGAAAGGCGGCAGATATGACAGGCTGCTGCAGCAGTTCGGCAAAGACGCGCCCGCGGTCGGTTTTGTCATCGTGGTGGACAGCATCATGGAGGCGCTTTCCAGACAGAATGTGCGGCTGCCTGTCCCGGATGAAATCCGAAAGGTTTACTACGATGCGGGAAACTATGCCGAAAAGCTGGCGGAGGCCCGGAAACTGCGCAGCGAGGGAATCGCGGCGGTGCTGCTCCCGGTGGGTAATGGGCATCCCCTGGAACGGGAGATTTCCAAGGAGGGCGCAAGATGAGCATAAATAATAAATATCTGACTTTCGCGCTTGCCAAGGGACGGCTCGCGAACCAGACCCTGGCTCTCTTCGAGGAAATGGGAATTTCCTGTGAAGAGATGAAGGATAAAAATACAAGAAAGCTGATATTCGTAAATGAAGAGTGGAAACTGAAGTTCTTCCTGGCCAAAGGCCCGGACGTGCCCACCTATGTGGAGTACGGCGCCGCGGACATCGGCGTAGCCGGGCGGGATACCGTGCTGGAGGAGAACCGGAATGTGTACGAGGTGCTGGATCTTGGTTTCGGCAAGTGCAGGATGTGCGTCTGCGGCCCGGAATCCGCCAGGGAGCTGCTTCTGCACCATGAGCGCATCCGCGTGGCCAGTAAATATCCCAACATCGCCAAGGACTATTTTTATAACAAAAAACATCAGACCGTGGACATCATCAAGCTGAATGGTTCTGTGGAGCTGGGCCCGCTGGTAGGACTGTCGGAAGTCATAGTAGATATCGTGGAGACCGGATCCACCCTGAAAGAGAATGGCCTGGGAGTGCTGGAAGAAGTCTGTCCCCTCTCCGCGAGAATGATCGTCAACCCGGTCAGCATGCAGATGGAGCGGGCGAGAATCCAGGAACTGGTGCTGAGATTGCGGAAAAAGTTAAGCGGAAACGAAGCCTGAAGGGCAGAAAGGTGGATTTACAGTCATGAGAATCGTAAAACTGACAGCGGAAACCAAAGCGAATATATTAAGCGACCTGCTGAAAAGGAGCCCCAATAATTATTCCGAATACGAGAGCACGGTAAACGGCATCCTGGAGGATGTGCGCAGGGACAGAGACAGGGCCCTGTTCGAGTACACCCTGAAATTCGACAAGTATGCCCTGAATGCGGATAACATCAAAGTAACCAGGGCGGAAATCGATGCCGCCTACGGTCTGCTGGATGACGGTTTGGCGGACGTCATCAGACGCTCTGCCGACAATATCCGAAGCTTTCACCAGAAGCAGCTGCGCAACAGCTGGTTCAGCCCCGAAGCGGATGGCACGATTCTCGGCATGAAGATAACTCCTGTGGCAAGGGCCGGAGTCTATGTTCCCGGCGGAAAGGCCGCTTACCCCTCCAGCGTCCTGATGAACGTGATTCCCGCAAAGGTGGCGGGAGTGGGAGAAATCATCATGACCACGCCCCCCGATGCCCGGGGACAGGTGAATCCGGGCACGCTGGTAGCCGCGGACATCGCGGGCGTGGACACGATTTACAAAGCAGGCGGCGCCCAGGCGGTGGCCGCGATGGCTTTCGGCACGGAATCCATTCCAAAGGTGGACAAGCTTACAGGCCCCGGAAATATCTTCGTGGCATTGGCTAAAAAGGCAGTGTACGGCTATGTGGGGATTGACTCCATCGCCGGCCCCAGCGAGATTCTGGTGTTGGCGGACGAGACTGCCAACCCGAAATACGTAGCGGCGGATCTGCTTTCTCAGGCAGAGCATGACGAGCTGGCCAGCGCCATTTTGATCACTACTTCAAAAGAACTGGCAGAGCAGATTTCCGCCCAGGTGGACGTCTTTACGGAAAAACTGTCCAGAAAGGAAATCATCCGGAAATCTCTGGACAATTACGGCTACATCCTGCTGGCCGAAACTATGGAAGACGCCATCGACGCCGCCAACGAGATTGCCTCAGAGCATCTGGAAATCCTCACTGCCAACCCGTATGAAGTAATGACGAAAATCCGCAATGCGGGAGCCATTTTCCTGGGAGAATATTCCTCCGAGCCTCTGGGCGACTATTTTGCAGGGCCTAACCATATCCTGCCAACAAACGGTACGGCAAAGTTTTTCTCACCTTTGAACGTAGAAGACTTTATGAAAAAGACCAGCATCATCTCATATTCCAGAGAAGCATTGGGAAAAGTACATAAGGATATCGAAATTTTCGCCGAGAGCGAGGGGCTCACGGCACATGCGAACAGCATCCGGGTGCGGTTTGAGGAAAGTGAGGGGTGCCTATGACAAGGACTGCGCAGATAGACAGGAAGACAAAGGAGACCGATATCTCCATCTCCCTAAATCTGGACGGCACAGGAGAAGCCGAAATCGCCACAGGCATCGGCTTTTTCGACCACATGCTGGAGGGATTCTCCAGGCATGGTTTCTTCGACCTGAAATGCCGTGCGGCGGGCGATCTCCATGTGGACGGACATCACACAGTGGAAGATACCGGCATCGTACTTGGACAGGCCATCGCAGGGGCAGTGGGGGACAAGAAAGGAATCCGCAGATATGGCCACTTTATCCTCCCCATGGACGACGCGCTGGTTCTGTGTGCCGTAGACTTATGCGGCAGGCCCTATCTCAACTTTGACGCCCGGCTGCAGACTCCCCGGGTGGGGGGTCTGGACACGGAACTGATCAGGGAATTTTTTTATGCTGTCTCTTACAGTGCGGGCATGAATCTCCACATCAAGCAGCTGGACGGCAGCAACGCCCATCACATCATAGAGGCCATGTTCAAAGCCTTTGCCAAGGCTCTGGATATGGCGGTATGCGCTGAGCCGCGGACCGCGGATGTGCTGAGCACGAAAGGAAGCCTTTGATATGGCAATCCTTACATCTGCAGAAATTTAACAAATGAGGTCACTGATATGCTAGTAAAAAAATTTGTACCATGTATCTACCTTTACAACGGCCACGCGGTAAGGCGGCTGACAGATACCTCCGTAGTGGAGACAGATCCTCTGCGCCTGGTGCATCTGTATAATGAAAACGGCGCGGACGGTCTTGTAGTATTCGACATGTCCCAGGAGGATCAGGAACACGAGGATGCCCTGGACATAATCAAGGAAATCTGTGCCGCAGCTGAGATGGAGGTCACAGGCGCCGGAAATATCAAGCGCCTGGAGGATGTCAAAAAGCTGCTTTATGCCGGCTGCAGGCGCGCGGTCCTGGATTACACCAAAGACAGCAATATCGCCATCACAAAAGAGGCCTCCCAGAGGTTCGGCAGGGAAAAGATTCTCGTTTCCTGCGACAATGCGGATAATCTTGCGGAGAACAGGGAGCTGCTGGAAAGCTATGTATCAGGCCTGATTCTGCTGAATCCTCATCAGATCAGAGCTACCATGGATGCGGTACAGCTGCCGTTTCTGGTGGAGGTGAATCAGATTGCCCTGAATAAACTGATGGAAATCTTTGCCTACGAAAATGTCTGCGGCGTCACCGGGAACACGATCAACGACAATTACCGGGACATCCTGGCGCTGAAAGGCTTATGTAAGGAGAATGGAGTTTTGGTGGAAACTTTTGAAGCTGCTCTGCAATGGGAAGACCTTAAAAAAAATTCGGACGGCCTGATTCCTGTCATCATACAGGATCACCGGACCGGGGAAGTACTGATGATGGCATATATGAACGAAGAGGCCTACGGACATACCCTCCGCACCGGCAGGATGACCTATTTCAGCAGAAGCCGCGGACAGCTGTGGCTGAAAGGCGAGACCAGCGGCCATTTCCAGTATCTCAAGAGCCTCGATGCGGACTGCGATATGGACACGCTCTTAGCCAGAGTCTCTCAGGTGGGGGCAGCCTGCCACACAGGGGCAAGGAGCTGTTTCTTCAACGGAATCGTCAGAAAAGAGGAGGAAGAGACCGCCAATCCCCTGCAGGTCTTTGAAGAGGTCTTTGATGTCATAAAGGACAGGAAACTCCATCCCAAGGAGGGTTCCTACACCAATTACCTGTTCGACAAGGGAATCGACAAGATTTTGAAAAAGCTGGGCGAGGAGGCCACGGAAATCGTCATCGCCGCCAAGAACCCGGGTTCCAATGAGGTGAAGTACGAGATGAGCGATTTCCTGTACCATATGATGGTATTGATGGCGGAAAAAGGAATCAGCTGGGAGGAGATTACCACGGAACTGGCAAACCGTTAGAAACTGATTGAAAAGCGCAGGCATTAAGCCTGCGCTTTCTGTCCTCCTGCGCCTCTGTCCAGAATCCCGTTCAGCCTGGTAAAGAGCATGGTCGCCGTGACGCCGGCTGCCAGGATGTCGCTGACAGGCTCTGCCACGAATACGCCTAAGACCTGATTGGAAAGGACCAGCGGCAGAATGAAAATCAACGGAATCAACAGCACCAGCTTTCTCAGGCATGCCATCAGCAGACTGATTTTCGCCTGTCCCAGCGCCATGAAAGTCTGCTGGCAGCCAATCTGCACGCCTGTGGAGAAAATGCCTGCCATATAGATGCGCATGGCCCAGACTGTATAATCCACCAAAGACGCGTCGCTGCTGAAGATGCCGGCGAACATCCGGGGGAAGAGCAGCATCAGCAGCCACATGAGAGAGGCGTAGGCGGTGCAGGTGAGGAACTGGCATCGAAACGCCTGTTTTACCCGTTCCTTTTTGCCCGCGCCGAAATTGTAGCTCATAATCGGCTGTCCGCCCTGGCAGATTCCCTGCAGGGGCAGCAGCACAAGCTGACTGCAGGAGGATATGATTGTCATGGCCCCTACGGCTACATCTCCGCCAAAGCGGGAGAGGCTGCTGTTGAAGCTGATATTCAGGATGCTCTCCGTACTGAGCATCACAAAAGAGGATATGCCCAGCGCGAGGCAAGGCAGGATGACCGGCGCCTCCAGCTTCATATTGAAGACAGAAAGCTTCAGCATAGTCTTTTTCCCCAGCAGAAAACGCAGCACCCAGAGCGCGCTGACGGCCTGGCTGATGACCGTGGCTATGGCCGCGCCCTGTACACCCATATTGAGACCGAAAATCAGAATGGGATCCAGGATGATATTGCACACAGCGCCTGCCACTGTGGTAATCATGCTGAATTTCGCAAAGCCCTGGGTGGTGATGAAAGGATTCAGCCCCATCACAATCATCACGAAGATGATTCCAAGGATATATATCCGGGCATAGGAGAGAGCGTAGGGCAGAGTCACATCGCTGGCGCCGAACAGGCGAAGCAGCCAGGGCGCGAACACATAGAATATCACCGTCAGCAGAACCGCAAATATCATGAGCATGGAAAAGCAGTTCCCCAGAATCTTCTGGGCGCCTTCCGTATCCTTTTTCCCCATGGCTATGGCCGCCCTGGGCGCGCCGCCGGAACCGGCCAGCATGGCGAACGCATTAATCATCATCAGAATGGGGAGAAACAGCCCCACCCCTGTCAGGGCAGACGCGCCGGCATCCGGGATATGACCGATATAAATCCTGTCCACAATGTTGTAGAGCATATTGATGAGCTGTGCCACCACCGCAGGAACCGCCAGGTTCAGCATCAGTTTCGGAATGCTGCCGCTTCCCATATCCTGCTTTTTCTCTTGTTTCTCCATCGCAATCTCCATTTCCGCCGCAATCCGCAGACTGCAGACATAGTTTTATTTCCTTAAGAATTGTAGCAGAATTTGGATTTGACTGCAATGATAACCGGATTTTCTTTCTTCTTTTTTAATTACCTATTGACATAGTAGTTAAATAGGTGTATTCTATGAACCAAGGAATTCCAATAAGCAATTCTAAAACGATGAATCCAGGAGGAAAACACCATGAGCAAATACAGATTTGAAACCCTTCAGTTACATGTAGGACAGGAACAGCCGGATCCCGCCACCGATGCCAGGGCTGTCCCCATCTATCAGACCACTTCCTATGTATTCCGCGATTCCGCCCATGCGGCCGCGCGCTTCGGTCTGGCAGACGCAGGAAATATCTACGGCCGTCTGACCAATTCCACCCAGGATGTGCTGGAAAAGAGGCTGGCGGCCCTGGAGGGCGGCGCAGCGGCTCTGGCTCTGGCCTCCGGTGCGGCTGCGATTACATATGCCATTCAGGCCCTGGCCCAGGACGGCGGACATATCGTGGCCCAGAAGACCATCTATGGAGGCAGCTATAATCTTCTGGAGCATACCCTGCCTCATTATGGGATTACAACTACCTTTGTAGACGCTCACAATCTCCAGGAGCTGGAGGCGGCAATCAGGCCCGAGACGAAAGCAGTCTATCTGGAGACCCTGGGCAATCCCAACAGCGATATCCCTGACATTGACAAAATCGCAGAAATCGCCCATGCCCACGGCCTGCCCCTTGTCATCGACAATACTTTCGGCACCCCGTATCTGATCAGGCCCATCGAGCACGGCGCTGATATCGTGGTGCACTCCGCCACCAAATTCATCGGAGGACATGGGACTACCCTGGGCGGTATCATCGTAGACTCCGGGAAATTCGACTGGAAAGCCAGCGGGAACTATCCCGCAATCGCCGCCCCGAATCCCAGCTACCATGGCGTCTCCTTTGCGGACGCGGCAGGCCCCGCGGCTTTCGTGACTTATATCCGGGCCATCCTTCTGCGCGACACCGGCGCCGCTATCTCTCCTTTCAACGCGTTCCTGCTCCTGCAGGGCGTGGAGACTCTTTCCCTGCGCCTCGACCGCCACGCGGAGAATACTAAGAAAGTAGTGGAATACCTTGCGGGCCATCCTCAGGTAGAGCATGTGAACCATCCCTCATTGCCTGGCCATCCTGACCATGAACTGTACGAAAAATATTTCCCTGACGGCGGCGCTTCCATCTTTACCTTTGAAATCAAGGGCGGCCAGAAAGAGGCCCACAAGTTCATCGATCATCTGGAGATTTTCTCCCTGTTGGCCAATGTGGCAGATGTGAAGAGCCTCGTCATCCATCCGGCCACCACCACCCATTCCCAGCTGACGGCGGAAGAACTGGCCGACCAGGGCATCAAGCCCAACACAATTCGCCTGTCCATCGGCACAGAACACATCGACGACATTATCGCCGACCTGGAGAAAGGATTTGCGGCCCTGTCATAAAAGATCAGGAAATGAAATACCCTGTGCGGGAATTCGTGCGGGGTATTTTTTATGTCTTTTTCTGATTTTATTTACCGGAATCTTAAGCTCCAAATATCTTGTAAAATTGGCAAGTATAGCCTATAATGATAAAGGGGAGCGATGCTTTCCCAGAAAATTCACAAAAGGAGAACTGTAATGTCAACAGAGAGAAACTTACATCCGTATTTCAAAGCTATGATAGAGACGGACCGCTGCGCGGTAGTAATCTGCAACCTGGCACATGAAATCATCTACATGAACCCGGCGGCCACAGAACGCTACGCCAGATGGGGCGGAGCGGAACTGACAGGCAGGAGCCTGCTCCACTGCCATGGCCCGGCCTCAAAAGAAATGATCCAAAAAGTAATCGACTGGTTCCGGGAAAGCGCGGACCACAATATGATATACACATCCTATAACGAAAAGGAGAACAAGGATGTCTATATGGTGGCGCTGCGCGATGAGAGCGGCGATCTGATTGGATACTATGAAAAGCATGAATACCGGAACCGGGAGACGGAACCATTCTATCATTTTGACAGGAATTGAACTCCCCGGGCGCGGGGATGGAATAAGTAAAGTTGGAGGAAAAGCATTCTATGAATGCATCATCAAAGAATAGTGCAGGAACCCTCAAAGGGCTCCGGATTCAGACCCTCAGCCTGTGGCTGGTGGCCGTCACGCTTGTGATATCTGTTATGATTGGTTTCGGCATCGTCCAGGTCATGCAAGGTTACTCTGCGTTGACGAATCAGACGAAAAAATATATTTTTGCGCAGGAAGCTGCCGGGGATTTGCTGCTGGGATCAAATTATCTGACCGAGCAGGTGCGTCTCTATGCAATGACCCAGGACTACAGCTATGCGGAGGCATATTTTGCGGAAGTACATGAGACAAGGAGAAGGGACCTGGCGCTGGACGAGCTGGAGACGCATCTGAGCGGAAGGGATGAGGATGTACTGAATACCTCAAAGGAGGCCATGGAACTGTCCAATGAGCTCATGGTGCTGGAGATTCATTCCATGAAGCTGGTGGCCCTGTCGTCCGGGGCGGATATGGGCGGCCTGGCACAGGAAATACAGGACTATCAGCTGACGGAGGAAGAGCTGGCTTCCACAGCGCAGGAACAGGCCTCCATTGCTCTGGAACTGGTGTTCGGGGGCGAATATCTGGACATGAAAAGGCAGATAGAGGAGAAGATGTCCAGCGTCACCCAAAGCGTGATTGAAATCTGTGAGAAAGAGCAGACGGAAAGTCAGGTCCTGATGGAAAAGGCCCTGATTCGCCAGAGCATCTATACGGTCCTGGTAGTGCTGCTGGTGATTCTTTCCTACATCATGATTGCAATCCTGATTCTGAGGCCCATCCGGATTTACGTGAACTGCCTCAAGAACAACCATTTCCTGGAAATCACGGGGGCCTATGAATTCAAATACCTTGCGGCTACATACAACAATGTCTATGAGATGACCATGGAGCAGCAGGATGTGCTCCGCCAGAAAGCAGAGCGGGACGCCCTCACCGGCCTCCTGAACCGGCAGGCGTTCGAACAGTTAAAGGAACAGCTCCGCAATTCTTCCGATACGATTGCGTTTCTGCTGATAGACGTGGATGTATTCAAGTCCATCAATGATACTTACGGTCATGACGTGGGAGATCAGGCCCTGATTAAAGTCGCCAAGCTGCTGGAAGAGAATTTCAGAAAAGCAGATTATGTCCTCCGGATAGGCGGAGATGAATTTGCCGTCATCATGGAAAAGACAGGCCCGGACAGAAAACAGGTCATCAGCGGCAAAATAAACGCCATCAACGGGCTCCTGCAGCACCCCACAGAAGAAGAGCTTTCCCGGGGGCCTTTCCCGAAATATTCCCTCAGTGTGGGAATCGCGTTTTCAGAGAAAGGGTTCCACGATGAGCTGTTCCAGCAGACGGATCAGGCTCTGTACCACACAAAAGAAAACGGAAGGTGCGGCTATACGTTTTATGATGAATTGAAAGACTGACAGACGGCTGCTCCATAAATGCTGCAAAAACCATGAGGTCTGTACGGCTTCATGGTTTTTCGTTCGGCGCGCTCAAAATTATATGAAATAATGATAAAAAACTGCCGGTTAACAGCAGTTTTTTTCAGGTACGATTCTATATAACACTTTACCAAATAATAAAAGAAAAGTCTAGTATTTTTTTCAATTTTCTTTATAATTTTAGTTACACCTGAATCCACAGGCAATAGGCGACTGACCCACGCAGGAATCTTGACAAAAGGAAGGAGCGACCGATGAAGCAAGAGGAACGAATACAAGGCACCACCCGTCAGGCCGAGGAGGCCTTTCTGGAACAGACCCTATCCGTTGTCCGCGGTAATCTGGAAAACTATGGCAGAAAGGTGAAGGACATGGGTGCGGAAATCGATGACATGCTGGATCATTTCCACGATGACAACCCGGAGTTGATTAACGCCCTGGAGAATCTCACTACCATGCATGTGCATATGAAGCGCGCATTGGAGCGGAATGAGAAAGCCCAGAGTAAGCCCTATTTCGGGCGGATCGTCTTCCACGACGACGCACTGAACAAGATGGAATCCATTTATATCGGCAAGGGCGGCATCGCCAAAGACGCCACCCATCAGGTGGTCATAGACTGGCGCGCACCCGTGGCCAATGCCTACTATGAGAATGGTCTGGGGAAATGCAGCTATATAGCCCCCGGGGACAGGCAGGTGGATATCGACCTGAAGCTGAAGCGCACCTACGAGATAGAAGACGGGAAACTGCTGGATTACTTCGACAGCGAAGTGGTTGCCAATGACGACCTGCTGACCAAGTATCTGGCCAAAAACAAACAGGCCGTGCTGAGCGAAATCGTGGCAACCATCCAGAAAGAGCAGAATGAAATCATCCGCAAGTCCCCGCACCACAATATCATCGTCCAGGGTGTGGCCGGTTCCGGAAAGACCACTGTCGCCATGCACCGGATTTCTTTTATCCTGTACAATTATGCGGATCGCTTCAAGCCGGACGATTTTTATATCGTGGGCAGCAACCGGATTCTGCTGAACTATATCACGGGAGTCCTGCCCGATCTGGATGTGTACGGCATACGGCAGATGACCATGGAAGAGCTCTTCGTCCGGCTTCTATATGAGGACTGGGATGAGAAAAAATACCGCATCCTGAGAAACAATCAGAGCGGAGAGCGCGGCAGCATCAAGGGAAGCCTGACCTGGTTCAGGGATCTGGAGGCCTACTGCGCCAAGCTGGAATGGGACAGTATTCTGCGGGAATCCATTTACCTGAATCCCAGGCAGTTCGTGGAGGGGCTTCGGGACGGCAAAAACGGAGTCTATGACGAAACCGTAGGCAAAAAGGTCGATCCTCACAACCTGGTCCTGCTGGTGAACGGCGAGGCAGTGGAACGCTATATCCTCCAGAATCCCAGGATTTCCATGCAGAACAAAATCAATATGCTGAACGACCGCCTGATCATCAAGATAAAAGAGGAATTCCTGGGCAAGGGAGTCAAATATACGGAGGCCGAGCGCAAGGCCATCCTGAAAGCCTACCGGGGCAGGTACGGCGGCAAGGTGTGGAAAGGCTCCATCTATGAACTTTATCGGAAGTTTTTGGAACTGCAGGCCCTCAAAGGAAAAGCAGTGGACATTCCGGCGGATGAATTCGATGTGTACGATCTGGCGGCTCTGGCCTATATTTATAAAAGGATTAAGGAGACCGAGGTCATCAGCGAGGCACATCATATCGTCATCGATGAAGCGCAGGACTTCGGCATGATGGCATATTCCGTGCTGCATTTCTGCATCAAGGACTGCACCTATACTGTCATGGGGGACGTGTCCCAGAACATCCACTTCGGCTTTGGCCTGAACGACTGGGAGGAGCTGCGGGCCTTGCTTCTGCCGGATCAGATGGACAGCTTTGGAATCTTAAAAAAGAGCTATCGAAATACCGTGGAGATTTCTGATTTTGCCACCCGGATTCTCCATCATGGCAGTTTTTCCAGTTACCCGGTGGAACCCATCATCCGCCACGGCAGTCCTGTATCCGTCCTGCAGAGAAGCGAGGATGAGATTATCCGGGAGGCAGCGGATATCTGCAGGAAATGGCAGGAAAAGGACTACGAGACGATTGCGGTAGTCTGCAGGAATCAGCACGGAGCGGACTGGGCGGCAAAGGAGCTGGGGCAGTATATCGAGGTGATGGAGAGTGATTTGGAAAAGGCTGTCTTCGGAAGCGGTGTCATGGTGCTGCCAGTGGAGTATACCAAGGGGTTGGAATTCGATACTGTGCTGATTTTGGATCCCACCAGGGCGGAATACCCTGTAGATGACGGACATGCGAAACTGCTTTATGTGGCCGCTACAAGAGCTTTGCATGAGTTATGTGTGCTCCACACGGAGGATTTGACAGGGCTGATTGCAGATCCGGTTCCTGAGAAAGCGGAAGAGGAGAAGCCCATAGCAGGATGTTTCGTGAAAGAAGAATGCTCCATGGGAGAGGGACAATCCATGAAAATGGCTCAGTCCGAAGCAGCTCCTGTGCCAAAAGCGGCAGACAGGCGGACAGGCGCCGGCAGAGAACGGACAAAGCTTACTGTCGAAAAGAAAACCTCGGAACCTGGCGGGGCGCACCAAAGAGGCAGAATCTCTGTCATACAGAATACATCCCGGAATCTGACGCAGGAATCCGAAGAACATGGAAGAGAAGCATTCAAAAACCAAAAAACCGTTGCATCGCAGTCCGAATTTTCCCGAAATAATAGTTTTCAGAATATAAGTGCACAAATTGACGTTTCCCGGAAAAGCGGCATAAAACCGAAGCAGCTGTTGCCTGCCAGTAGTACGGCGCTCCCGGCTTTCGGTGACATCCCGTCCACAGAAAAGCTGCGTCCCATGGGCCATTCCAAAATCGATCTTTCCATCCGCTGGGTCGCGAAACAGCCGGACGGCCTCTACCTGCAGAGCCGCTACGGCACATTGCGCCTCAGTCCGGTGGGCAGCGCTATCATACGGGTCTCCTTTGTCAGAGACGGCCAGCCTGAAAAGGGCGTACATCCCGGCATCGCCGTGAATCGGACAGAAAAATTCTGGATGTACAAGGATAATGGGAAACAGGTAGAACTGACCACGGACGAGCTGGTGCTTCAGGTAGACAAGACGAACGGAGCAGTCCGCTATCTGGCCCTGGGTGAAAACGCAAAAGCATCTAAACTGCTTTTGGCTGAGCGTCCAAAAGAATGCCGCCAGCTGGAAACAGCCCCCGGCAAAAAGCTGCGCGCATGGCTGTATTTGGATCCGGCCAAAGACGAACACCTATACGGTTTCGGCGGAAAAGGACAGCCGCTTTTAAGCCTGCGCGGCGTTTCCAGGTATATCTCCAGACCGGAAGAAAAAGAGCTTCCTTTCCTCCTTTCCGACAAAGGATACGGAATCCTGGCAGCTACGGGCCACCCGGCCTTTTTCTGCGACATTCCGGCCTATGGCTCCTATTTGTACACAGAAAATGACAGGCAACTGGATTTCTATTTCATCGCAGGGAAACGGCAGGATACTATCCTGAACGCCTGCTCATATCTCTGCGGCACATTGTAGAGCCATCAATTTTTATGTATCATTCCGTTGAGTGCCGGATTGCGAGACAGCCTCCACCCATGTCTCCAGCACTTCCTCATAGTCGGCCGAAATCACCTCATATATCTTCTCAGAGGTGATCCCGGCCACTGTCATGCCGTTCGTGTCCATGACAATCACTATCATCACCAGAAATACGGCAAGGAAAAACCGCAGCCGAAAAGAAGAAACACCCTGCGGCATATCTCCCTCCTGATAAGGATTATCATAAGGAGAGGAATATCCCATCCTTTCAGGACCGATACTGGTCCTGCCATACAGAATCCGCTCCCTGTTGGATAAATCATACTGGTCCTCCTGGTACCTGGAGCGCACCTGCTGCACCAGCCGCAGCTTTTGTTCCATAGTCGCGTCACTCATAAACAGATTCCCTTAAAAGATAAAGAAAGCTTATTTAAAAATATGGCATTTTGGACTGCATTATGATAAAATAAATAGAAATAGTCAATTCAGCGCAGGAAATGTATATTTCATAAATATGGAAGAAAGGCATTCCTGGGAAGAGAGGGAAAAGAAAAATGGGAAATAACGAAAATGGGGCACTCCACGGAAAGCAGTTAGGAGATAAGATTCTGTCCAATATCTCAAAGGTCATCGTGGGAAAGGAACAGACTGCCAGGCTGCTGCTGACGGCGCTTCTGGCGGACGGACATGTACTGCTGGAAGATGTGCCCGGCACAGGCAAGACAAAGCTGGCGAAGACGCTGGCAAAGAGCATCAGCGCCGATTTTGCCAGAATCCAGTTCACGCCTGATCTTTTGCCCAGCGATATCACAGGCCTGAATATTTTCGACAGGCAGAAGAATGAGTTCATCCTCCGCAAGGGGCCTGTCTTTACCAATATCCTGCTGGCCGACGAAATCAATCGCGCTACCCCCAGGACCCAGGCAGGACTGCTGGAGTGTATGGAGGAGCGTCAGGTGACCATCGATGGGGAATCCTATGTTCCCGGCAAGCCCTTTTTCGTCATTGCCACCCAGAATCCGGTGGAGACCACGGGCACCTTTCCTCTGCCCGAGGCCCAGATGGACCGCTTCATGA
Organism: Lachnospiraceae bacterium; assembly: GCA_910576125.1. Classification (GTDB taxonomy): domain Bacteria; phylum Bacillota; class Clostridia; order Lachnospirales; family Lachnospiraceae; genus Acetatifactor; species Acetatifactor aquisgranensis. The sequence continues at coordinate 31,920 of CAJTHM010000016.1, forward strand.
TGCGCCTGTCCATGGGACTGCCCGACAGGGCGGAAGAACTGGTCATTCTGGAGAAGTACATGGATAAGGAGCCTCTGGCTGAACTGGAAAGCGTGTTGGCTTTGGAGGAACTGGCCACAGCGCGTGAGGAGGCCGGACAAGTTTTCGTACATAAATGTGTGCAGGAATACATGGTTGACATTGTGGAAGCTACCAGAAAAGGAGAGCAGATTGTCATGGGCGTCAGCCCCAGAGGAAATCTGGCTCTGCTGCGCTGCGCAAAAGCCTATGCCTATCTGGACGGCAGGGATTATGTGACGCCGGACGACATCAAGGCGCTGGCGGTGCCCGTGCTCGCCCACCGTGTGGTTTTGGGCTACGGCTCCGGCGGCACGGAGAATTCCAGGAAATGGATTGAGCAGCTTGTGTCAAATATCCCTGTACCCACTGAGGAGTTCAAATCATGATAAAAATACTGGGAATCGGCCTCATCGCCTACCTCCTTTTTATCGTGCAGAGACGTCTCTATGAGAAACTTTGGCAAAAGCATCTGGGAATATCCATCAGTTTCGGGACGGACCACATCTTTGAGGGAGAGCAGGGTGAGCTGAAGGAAATCATAGAAAACAGAAAACGGCTGCCGCTGACCATGCTGAAAGTGAAATTCAAAACGGACAGACATCTGATATTCGGCAATGAAAAAGGCTCCCGCACTACGGATCAGTACTACCGCAATGACGTATTCCGCATCAGCGGCGGCGAGAGAGTGACGCGCACCCTGAAGTTCACAGGGGGAAAGAGAGGCTACTATACCATAGACGAAATCAGCCTTGTGGCCTCCGATTTATTTTTCCTGGGTCAGATGGTAGCTGATCAGCCCGTAAAGGCAGAGCTTTATGTATATCCGGAGCCTTATGACAGCAGCCGCCTGCGCCAGTCATTCGTCCAGCTCAATGGCGAAATGCTCACAAAGCGTCATCTGCTGGAGGATCCTTTTGAGTACCGGGGCATCCGGGAATACCAGCCTTTCGACGATATGCGCAGCATCAACTGGAAAGCTACGGCCAAGACGGGCGATTTCAAGGTAAACCAGCGCAATTATACTTCCCTGAAAAGCGTCCGTATTTTCTTTAACATACAGGATGACAATATCCTGAAAAGAGAAGAAGCCGTGGAGATGTCCCTGCGAATCGTGGTGTCTCTGTGTCTTTTCTTTCTGCAGCAGGGCATGCAGGTGTCCTGCTATGGAAACGGCGTGGATGTGCTGACCCGTCAGCCGCTGAGCGTTGACGGCAAGGCCAGCATGGGACAGATGGACTTCATCTACCGTGCGCTTGCCAGAGTCGACACCTCTCAGCCGGCTGCCGGCTTTGTGGAGACCTTTGAGGAGAAACTTTTTCAGGAGTCCAAAGGAGCGTTTACCTGTTTCGTGGCGCCGAACCAATATGATGATTTTGTGACGCTTCTGACGAGGTATGAGGAGACGGACAATCCCTTTACCTGGTTCTATCCCGTACTGGGCAGCAAAGAGCCGGAACTTCCTCCGGAACTTAAGAAGCGGATTGAAGTCATCTATTTTGACGTGTAAGCCGGCAAGTTTGGATGTAAATATCTAAATATTGATTGACATGCCTGCCGGAGGTGGGCATAGGGGTATATAAATGAACATAAAACGCATTGAAATCGTAAATGAATTACTGACAGAACAGATGAACCATTGGCTGCTCTTTCCCCTGCCGCTGACAGTTATGGGAGTGGTGAAAGCTTTGCTGGATATGGGAGATCCCGGCTTAGGCATGTGGGCTCTCTGCAGCCTGATTCCCCTTGCGTTCTTCGTATTCCGCTATACGGTGAAAAACCTCATCCTGTTTCTGATGGCCCATGCGGGAGTTCTGGCTCTCGTTTTCGCGCTCTCAGGCCAGTCCGTCCTGACCAGGATTGTCTGTACCATCTGCGTCATAGGGTATCTGATCCAGTCCCTTGTGCTGCGCCTGAAGCATAATACCGTGTATTCCGAGGGCATCCCTCTGGCGGCTGGCGTGGTGCTGTCGGCTGTCACTGCCCTGTTCCAGTATTATCAGGGCACACGGGGCTGGGAGAATTACTACCATTGGCCTCTGATTGCGGGAATCGCGCTCTATTTCATCATTTATTTCATGGAACACTATCTGGAATTCCTGTCCATGAATAAGAGCAGCGCGGGCTTTCTTCCCGCAGCGGAAATGTTCCATTCCGGCATGGGGCTGGTCCTGGGCTATACGCTGCTGGGAATGGGCATTCTGATATTCAGCACCCAGTTTGAATGGCTGGCCGGTATCCTGAGGCCCATAGGGGATATGCTGCTTCGTTTCCTGCGTTTCCTGTTCTCGCGTTCCTCCGGTTCGGAAGAGGTTCCGCTGCCTGTGGGAGAGGAGGCGCCTCCCGCTGGAATGGGCGGCATGGAACTGCCTCCCGCAGAGGAGGCTTTCTGGTTCTGGGAAGTGCTGGAGGCCATAACCATGGTGGTATTCGGCATTGCTATCCTTGCGGGGACAGGCATGCTGCTCTGGAAACTGTTCAAGCTGGTTCAGAAGTATATGGTATTCCGTTATCGCGAACAGGAAATCCAGACAGGAGAGGCCTATGATTTCCGGGAAAAATGTGAAATCGTAAAGAATACCGACAGAAAGAAACAGGGACTGTTCAATTCGCTTTCTCCCAGAGAACGGATACGGAAACTGTACAAAAAGAAGCTGCCGGCTGCCTCGGCGCGGATGGACGCCCAGGACAAGGACAGCCTGTCTCTCTATACTGCCAGGGAATGGGCGCGGAAACTGGCGTTGGACGGCATGGCGGATTTGTATGAACAGGCCCGCTACTCCGACAGGGAGATAACGGGCGCAGATGTAAAGAAAATGAAAGATGCATGGAATTAGGGAACAGACGATTCCGGTTCTGTCCTGCTACAGAACCAAAGACAGGTGAGGAGAACAGACATGACAATACAGCACGAGAACAAGCCGAAGGGCCTGTATCCCGCTTCCGGCAATGTGGTGGGAACGGAACGCAGATTAGCTTTAAACGACGACATCCTGATGAGCATAGAGAAGCCCGTCCGATATATAGGAGGCGAGTATAATTCGGTCATGAAAGACCTTTCCAAGGTGTCAGTCCGGTTCGCCATGTGTTTTCCTGATGTCTACGAAATCGGCATGTCCCATCTGGGAATACAGATTTTGTATGATATGTTCAATTCCATGGAGGATGTGTGGTGCGAGCGGGTCTATTCCCCCTGGGTAGATCTGGATGCTGTCATGAGGGAGCGGCATATCCCTCTGTTTGCGCTGGAATCTCAGGATTCTGTGAAAGATTTTGATTTTCTGGGAATCACCCTGCAGTATGAAATGTGCTACACCAATGTGCTCCAGGTGCTTGACCTGGCTCAGATTCCCTTAAATGCCATGGAGAGAGGGGAGGACTGTCCCATCGTCATCGGCGGAGGGCCATGCTCCTACAATCCGGAGCCATTGGCAGATTTCTTTGATATATTCTACATCGGAGAGGGAGAGACGAGATACCGGGAACTTTTGGACTTGTATAAGGAATGCCGGGACCAAAATCTGGGACGTGTGGAATTCCTCCGCAGAGCCGCAAAGCTGCCCGGTATGTATGTTCCCCGTTTTTATGATGTCACCTATAAGGAGGACGGCACCATAGAGCGGTTCTTCCCTCTGGAAGAGGGCATCCCCGAAACTGTCTGCAAGGAAATCGTCATGGATGTGACGGACACCTATTATCCCACGAAACCAGTGATTCCTTTTATCAAGGTGACCCAGGACCGCGTGGTGCTGGAAATCCAGAGAGGCTGTATCCGCGGCTGCCGCTTCTGTCAGGCAGGTCAGCTGTACCGCCCTGTGCGCGAACGGGATGTAGAGACTTTGAAGAAATATGCCATAGAAATGCTGGAGAATACCGGATACGAGGAAATCTCCTTAAGTTCCCTAAGTTCCAGCGATTATTCCAAACTGCGCGAGCTGGTGGATTTCCTGATAGAGGAGTGCAGCAAAAGGCATGTGAATATCTCTCTGCCGTCCCTGCGGATTGACGCTTTCTCCCTGGACGTCATGAGTAAGGTGCAGGATGTGAAGAAGTCCAGCCTGACTTTCGCGCCGGAGGCAGGAAGCCAGCGGCTGAGAAATGTCATCAATAAAGGACTGACGGAAGAGGCCATCTTAAAGGGAGCGGCGCTGGCCTTTGAGGGCGGCTGGACCAGGGTAAAGCTGTACTTCATGCTGGGCCTGCCCACAGAGACGGAAGAGGATATCCGGGGGATTGCGGAGCTCTCCAATAAGATTGCGGCCACTTACTTTGAGACGGTTCCCAAGGAACGCAGAGCAGGCGGGAGAGTGCAGATTGTGGCCAGCACCTCCTTTTTCGTGCCAAAGCCTTTTACCCCTTTCCAGTGGGCGCCCCAGTGCACCAAAGAGGAATTCCTCGACAAAGCCTACCTGACAAGGACTGCCATTTCCGAACAGCTGAACCAGAAAAGCATCAAGTACAACTGGCACGAGGCAGACGCCAGCGTCATGGAGGGCGTCCTGGCAAGAGGCGACAGAAAGCTCTGCAAGGTCATCCGCAAGGTCTATGAAAAGGGCGGATTTTATGATGCCTGGGGAGAGTACTACGACAATGACAGATGGCTGGAATCGATGGAGGAATGCGGATTGTCCGTTTCTCTTTATACCCACAGGGAGCGGCCTCTGGATGAAATCTTTCCATGGGATTTCATCGACTGCGGTGTCACTAAGGAATTCCTGAAGCGGGAGTGGGAGAAAGCGAAACGGGAGGAAATCTCCGAAAACTGCAAGCAGAAATGTCAGGGCTGCGGCGCGGCGAGATTCGGGGGCGGAATCTGCTTTGAACTCAGATAGCATACCGGACACATATTTGATATCGTTTATTTAGGAAATGTCGGGAAAGGATAAAGATTATGAGACTTCGTATTAAATTCAGGAAATATGGTCCTGTCCGCTATACCGGGCATCTGGATGTGATGCGCTTTTTCCAAAAAGCCATACGCAGGGCCCGGATTGATGTGGCATATTCCAATGGATTCAGTCCGCATCAGATTATGGCCTTTGCCGCTCCATTAGGCGTTGGGCTTACCAGCAATGGGGAATATATGGATATCGAGGTCCGCTCCATCGTATCCTGTCAGGATGTGATGGAGCGCCTTAATGCAGTCAGCGTTCCCGGAATCGAAGCCATATCCGTCAAGGTACTGCCGGACAACGCCGGAAACGCCATGGCAAGCGTAGCTGCAGCCGCTTATACTGTACGTTTTCGCGAGGGGCGAGAACCAGTGACGGATATCGCGGCAGTATTGCCGGCTTTTCTGGACAGGAAAGAGATTCTGATTACCAAGGAGACTAAGAAAGGGAGCAGAGAAGTGGATATCAGGCCTGGTATCTATCGGCTTACCATGGAATGCCCCTCTTCCATGGAAGAGAATCCGGAAACGGGAGGGTCTCGCTCTATAACGCTTCACATGTGTGTAGATGCTTCCAGTGGCGGGAATATTAAGCCGGTTCAGATTATAGAGGCTCTTCTTGCCGAATATGGAGAGCAATTACAGGAGAATGCGCTGATAGTTACCAGAGAAGAGGTATATATGGAAGAGGAAAGGAGATTGGTAGCGTTAGATGAAATCGGGATTGTCTGTTGATATCGAAATTCTGGTTCATGAATAGAAAGACTGGATGTCATATTTATTCGGAGGTTTAAGAAAGGAACTGAGCAGTCATGAGCAGAAAAATTGTGGAAAAGTCCTCTGTTACCATTACAGAAGAGGAGGCAAAACTGCGCCAGACAACTGCAAGTCAGAGGAAATTGCTCTTCACCTCTTACCACGGACAGCGCTGCGCTTTGTCGATACAGGACAACCGTCTGGCGGAAGCTTCCTTTTTTCCAAAAATCCCCAGCAAGATAGGCTCCATCTACATCGGCAAAGTTAAAAACGTAGTGAACAATATCAATGCCTGTTTCGTGGAAATCGAAAAAGGGGAACTGTGTTTTCTTTCTTTAAAGGAAAACACAGTTCTTCAGCCGCTGAACCGTATTGCCGATGGGCGGATTTTGGAGGGAGATGACATTCTTGTGCAGGTCATCCGCGACGCTCAGAAGTCCAAACGCGCATCTGTGACTACGCAGATATCCCTGTCCAATGATTATTTTGTCCTGTCAATGGGTTCTAAGAAAGTGTGCTATTCTACAAAACTCAGCAGGAAGCAGAAAGAGCGGCTGAATCATTTCCTGCTGGAGGCAGGTATCCTGAATATGGAACAGGAGCATTCCATGGAAGAAAGGCATTCCATAGAACAAATGCATTCCATGGAAGAAAAGCACACCAGAGAGAAAAGCGGATATCTGGCGCAGGAATGCCAGGTATTGCTGTCAGATGCCTGTCTGACCAGGCTGAAGTCAGAAGGACTCGATATGGATTCTTTCATCTTGCCTTCCACGGGCATGATAGTCCGGACAAAAACGGAAGAGTCGGAGAGCAAAGAAGAGCTGTTGACGCATTTTTATGACTTGACCGCACAGTATATCAGATTGCTTTATGTCGCCAGGTACCGAAGCTGTTTTTCCTGCCTTAAAAGGGCCGATACAGAAATAGAAACCGTTCTGCAGCAGTTTGCTGGTTATAGAGACAGAGCTGCAGAAGACCTGACGGCGGATGTGCCTTGTTATTGCGATGCCAAAAATCCCGAGTGGGAAATCATTACAGATCAGGAATCGTCCTATGAGCAGCTAATGCAATATAAAAGAGAAAACGCCCTGGAAATCCCTATACGCCTGTATCAGGACAGCATGCTGTCGCTTTCTGCATTATATGCCGTCGAGGGGAAGATGAGGACTGCGCTGGACAGACGGGTATGGCTGAAATCAGGCGGCTATCTGGTCATTGAGCCCACAGAGGCCCTGACAGTCATAGATGTGAATTCCGGGAAATGTGAGGACGGAAAGAATCCCCAGGACACTTACCGCAGAATCAATCTGGAGGCCGCCAGAGAAGCGGCATTCCAGCTTCGCCTGCGAAATCTCTCGGGTATCATTATCGTGGATTTCATCAACATGCGCTCCTCCAGCGACAATTCGCAGCTGCTTCATGTGCTGAAATCCCTTGTAAAACAGGATAAAGTACTCACTACCGTAATCGACATGACGCCGCTGGGGCTGGTGGAGATTACCAGGAAGAAAATCAGCAAGCCGTTGTGGGAGCAACTGCAGTTTTCTGATAAAAAGCAATAGAAATCTATAGGAGGATTTTATGGAATTCTTGAAATTTGAAAAAGTCAGGGACGGAAAATATCTTAAAAATTACGAACTCACTTACCGCAACAAAGCCGGCAGGGAAAAGAAATATGAAATAGTCAGCCGCAGAGAACTTGCCGGAATCGAGGATGTAGGCGGCAAACCCAGCGGAGTGTCCATTGTAGCCACTTATGGGGATAGGATGCTTTTGCTCCATGAATTCCGAATGGGAGTCAACCGCACAGTGTATAATCTCTGCGCCGGGATGCTGGAACCCGATGAGTCAATTGAAGACTGTATCGCAAGGGAGCTTTACGAGGAAACCGGCCTGAAAGTCAAAAATATCAAGAAAATTCTTCCTCCGTCCTTTGCCGCCGTCGCCATTTCTGATACCACCACTTACATTGCTTTCGTGGAAGTTGAAGGTGATTTTGAGGACCACACTTCAGAAAATGAACAAATCGACGCCAGATTCTATTCAAAAGAAGAAATCAAACAGCTGTTGGAAACAGAGTCTTTCAGTTCACGTGCGCAGATAGCGGCTTATTTCTTTGCGGAGAATATATAGTGCGGAACGGCATCCAACTATTCGCAAAAGACAAGTTTAACGAATAGTTCTGCTTCTTTTGTGTCTGCAAACTATTCGTTAAACTTTGGATTAGCATTTATGGTTCTTTAAATACATATAATTCCCATTTTGCCACAGAATCGAATTTTTCAAGTTCATAACCCGCATACTCAAATGTATCACCAAATGAGTATTTTTCTATATCCACTGCAACAATGACATTTTCTGTCTGCACGGGGCCATCCACATATTGCTTATAGTAATCATATGCCCATGTACGACCAGTATCTAAAAGGCAGATATAGGTTGATGTCTCATCGATTACTCTGCACATATCTACGTCATTTGACCCTTCAAACAAATAGATATACTCTACATCAAAATCTTTAACATAGGCGCAGAATTCCTTTAGTTGGCCATTCTGTTCTTCTCTGGAATATAAATCCTTATAGGATGTCAGGCACAAAAGTAAAAGAAATAGTATTCCTCCGCAATACAAACAAATTTGTTGCTGCTTTCTCCGGAAACTCTGTATACTCCTGAGTATAAAGATGACTGTAGCACACAGCAAAGGCAGCATCCCAATCAGATGATAGCGATATTCATATGTGGAGGAGCCCCCTCGAGTATTTGTAACATTTAATATAAATAGATTCCATACAAACACAGAAATCAATAAAAAAGGACGCAACTGATTTTTTTCTATAGATTGCCCTATTTCTGCTTTTAACGAGACTTCTTTTTTCCATTGTACCAGCATAGCTACGCCAGCTACAAGCATGATCAGAACCAAACCGCATTTTGCCAGCAGTTGAATACCGGCCACCGAAAGGATTGGAAGCATGGTATTTTCTGTGGCACCGCCAAACAACTCGAACATCCCGAAGAAACAAGAGGCCACATTCCCCAGCAATTGATAAACACTGCAGAAATTCATGTTGTTTCCCCTGGCTCCGTCCATTATAATCTCATTGACTTTCCATCCTGTCAATGCCAGTATAACAGTCATAATCATCAGTATAATAGTATAAAATGGAACTTTCTCCCATCTCCAAAACTTATATCCAATATAGACAGCGCATGCAGGGAACAATCCACATACTATTACATACGGTCCGCTGGATATTGAAGTCAAAAGCACCAGCGCAAGATATACCACTGATATAATCCAATCTGACACATCTGTTTTCTGCGGAATGATATTCTTCCATTTTCTGACAGACATTCCGCCCACTGTAGAAAGATATTCCGTCCGTATGATAATTCCTATCAGGATAAGCGGCAGCGATGCTTTGATAATATACTGCGCACCTCCGAAAAAGAGCATATTATAATAATCCAGCATCCCAACACGGTAAGGAATAATCAGAAGATTCGCACACAAAAGCGGATATAAGGCATCTTCTCCCTTAAAAAGATAAAAAACAATGTATAGGAACCCGCCCAGGCACAAAATATTTGCCATACCAAAGGATAGAATGATATCACCTGTCAGCACATAAAATGGAAGGGCGAACAGGCTGCTGCAGTCCCACTCCAGCGTAGTCAAATAATCCCAATTCGGCAAAAGCAATTGTTTTTGCCTCCATATCTCTGCAATATGATTGAACAGCTTACCGGTGTCACAATCAAGATTTTTCTCAATCATAGTCAAATTGCTATACATTATCAGACAAAACTGCACTGCCAAAATTATGATTAATGATAGTTTGACGAGTTCCTGCACATCCTTCTTGTGCTTCATATGTAGAATCTTCATTGTTTACTTCCCTCTCATCTTTTTTGAATTACAATTATCTGCAGACTTCATCAGAATCCAGCATCACAGTAAATGGCCCGTCATTTACCAACGAAACTTTCATATGCGCGCCGAAACTCCCACATTCTACTATCGGTATTTCCTGCCTGCATTTTTCTATGATATATTGATACAGATTATTTGCGGCGTCTGGCGCTGCTGCGTTCACAAAGGACGGCCTGTTTCCTTTGCGGCAGTCCGCATATAAGGTAAACTGAGAAATGATGAGCAGCTGCCCCTGGACGGATTTCAAATCCAGATTGGTCTTGCCGTCTTCATCGCTGAAAATCCGAAGTCCTATCAGTTTTTTGACCATCTTATCAGCTATCTTTTCAGAGGCGCCGCCTTCCACATCGGCACTGCTGATGCCCACTAATACCAGGAATCCCTGTCCGATTCTGCCGATGCACTGTCCGTCCACAGATACATCTGCTTCATTTACTCTTTGCACCAAAAATCTCATTTATCTTCACTTTCACCTTTCTCTTTTTTAGTCTCTGCCGCGCGAACAGCATTTGGTTCCGCCACCATGGAATGCATCCCTTTATCATCTATGTAATCCACAGTTTCATACAGATTTGTCTCTTTCGGCAATCGCTTTTTTTCCAGCCTGGCATTGATGAACGCTCTGATGGCCGCGTAAATGATGGCAAAAATCGGCACGCCCACAATCATGCCGAATACGCCAAGCAAGCCTCCGAAGAAAGTGATGGCAAATATGACCCAGAAACCTGTCAGTCCGGTAGAATTGCCCAAAATCTTAGGTCCGAGGATATTGCCGTCAAACTGCTGAAGAGCCAGGGCAAACAATGCAAAATAGACGCAATTCAATGGGTGCATGGAATCAACCACAAAAATCAGGACAGCGCTGGGAATTGCGCCCAAAAACGGCCCAAAGAACGGGATGATATTCGTACATCCGATAATCACGCTTATCAGCATTGCATAAGGAGTCCCCATAATCGTAGTGCCCGCAAAGCATAGGATACCGATAATAATAGAGTCCAGTACCTTACCGCTCAAAAATCCGATGAATGTCCTGTGGGTGAAGCGAAAATTCCTGATGACGATATTTGCCGTATCCTGTTCAAATAATGCATATGTTATTTTCTTTGCCTGTGCGGCAAAACGTTCTTTATTGGCAAGCACATAAATCGAAATAATGAACCCAATGATAAAATCCCAGAGAACATCAAGCACATTTATGACACTGAGCGACACCGTCTTGATGAGCGACGCAGTACTCGGAATAATATCGTTAATCCGATCGTTCAGCTGCTTTTCTATCTGATCTACAGTCTTCGTCACATAATTTCCGATTTCAGGATTATCCTCCAGCGTCTGGTTGATCCAGCTTGTAACATTTGTGCTATAAGAGTCAAAGTTATCAATAATCCCCTGCACACTGGGGATTATCTGTGAAATCAACATGGAAACCAGCATATAGATCAAGGCCACGAACAGAAAGGCCGTAATCAATATGCCGATTCCCCGAATCAATATTCTGCCTCTCCTGCTTTTCTTTATTTTGCATTTGCCGAAAAGCCGAATCAAAAGCTTGTTTTCTACGAAATTCAACACAGGAGTCAAGAGGTATGCCGTAGCTAACCCAAACAGAACCGGCTTCAGAATGTTGAGTATCCTGCTGACTCCTGATTTAATGTTCATACTGTGGAAAATAAAATAATAAAAAGCAATTCCCCCTGCAATGACTGCGAAAGCTGTCAACCCCCATCGAACATACTTGCTGTCTTTGTTGAATTTCATATAGGTGCCCTTTCTTGTCTACTCTCAATGGATTGACTCATTCCATTTTTACCCTCTTATCCATCATACTCTTAATTTCTTTACATAACAAGTAGGCTTTCCTAAGATTTTACAAAAAATGTCAAAAAAAATAATATATTAATGTCCACTATATGGAGACAATTCAAAGCGAATGAAATAGCCCTTATCATGTTGGCACACAGGACAGCGTTCCGGCACTTTCGTACCTTTAAATACATAGCCGCAGTTCAGGCACATCCACTCCTCTTCCACATCTGACACAAAAAGCTTCCCTTCCTTAAGCAGTTTTGCAAATCTGCCAAAGCGGTCTCCATGGATTTTCTCTATTTCCGCTATCTGCGAAAAAGAATACGCTATCTGGTCAAATCCCTCCTTTTTTGCGGTTTCCCCGAATGACTTGTAGACCGGGTCATGCTCCTCATATTCATTGTGCTGCGCCTTGTCCAGAAGATGGTATACATCATCCGAGATATCCACCGGATAACCACCATCCACAGTAATGGTACTTCCGGCCATTTCCCTCAGATGATTGTAGAAAATTTCGGCATGCTCCTTTTCCTGGGAGGCCGTAAACGCAAAAACCGCGCTGATGACATACAGGCCGTTTTTCTTTGCCTGAGAAGCCGCAAAAGTATATCGGTTCCTCGCCTGGCTTTCTCCGGCAAAAGCCCTCATCAGATTATCTTTTGTCACACTTTCTGAAAAATTAACCATTTTTATACCCCTTTCATTTGACATCTGATAAAAGTATGTCCATCCGACAATAAAATATTATGGAAATTACTTTATAATTTCTATTGTCTTTATTTAGAAAAAATACTAAAATAGTAACAGTAAGAAGAATATCGGCCCAGGGCCGGTATGGGGGTGCACATATGAAGCTTCAGCAGGTATTAAGCTACGTCCGCAAAGCCGTGGACGATTATCAGATGATAGAGGACGGCGATAAGATTGCCATCGGTATCTCCGGCGGCAAAGACAGTCTCACTCTTTTATATGCGCTTCACAGTTTAAGACGCTTTTATCCAAAACATTTTGATATCCATGCAGTCACAGTGGATTTAGGATTCCAGAACCTTAATCTTGATAAAATCAAGGATTTATGCCGGGAACTGGAAGTGGAATATACTATTGTACAGACAGACATCGCAAATATCATCTTCGAGGAGCGCAAAGAGGATAATCCCTGCTCTCTCTGCGCCAAAATGCGTAAAGGCGCCCTGAATCAGGCCATCAAGGAAGCCGGATGTCAGAAAATCGCCTATGCCCACCACAAGGACGATGTGGTGGAGACTATGCTGATGTCGCTTATCTTCGAGGGACGATTCCATACATTCTCACCGGTCACTTATCTTGACAGGACACAGCTTACAGTCATCCGTCCTCTGCTGTACATGAATGAAGCGGACGTCATCGGCTTTGTCCATAAACATGATGTCCCTGTGGTGAAAAGTCCTTGCCCGGCAGATGGATACACCAAGCGCGAATATGTAAAAAATCTGCTCCGCCAGCTGAATCAGGAAAATCCCGGGGTAAAAGAACGGATGTTCACAGCAATACAAAGCGGCAATATGAAAGGTTGGACTACATATGGCTGTATTAAATGAAAATAATTATCACGATGAACAGAACAAACAAAATATCCTGAAAATGAGGGCCGTCCTGGAGACACTCCCTCCTTTCTGCAAGACCTTTTTCCGCGGAATCGAAGAATATACCTCTGCGCGCACCAGATTGGCCTATGCCTATGACCTCAGGCTGTTCTTTGAGTATCTCCACTCCCAGAATGCCTTATGCCAAAAGATGGAAATCAAGGATTTTCCTTTCTCTATGTTGGACGAGCTGACACATCTGGATATCGAAGAATATCTGGAATACATGTCCCTCTATCAGAAAGACGGCAAGGACATCACCAACGCGGAGCGCGGAAAGTCAAGAAAGCTTGCGGCTCTGCGCAGCTTTTACAATTATTTCTACAAGTCAGAGATGATTAAGAACAATCCTGCCGCCCTTGTATCCTTGCCAAAACTCCATGACAAGGAAATCATACGTTTAGAGCCTAACGAAGTGGCGATTCTGTTGGATCAGGTGGAGGATGGCAGCAAGCTTACCAAGAAAGAACGGGAATACCATAAAAAAACCAAGATACGGGACGTAGCCCTCCTGAGCCTGCTCTTAGGAACCGGAATCCGTGTGTCCGAATGCGTCGGCCTGGATTTGCAGGACATCAACTTTGATGTCTGCGGCATCAAAATCCGCCGAAAGGGCGGATATGAGGCTGTTGTTTATTTTGGTGAAGAGGTAGAGACCGCGCTTCTGGACTATCTGGAGGAAAGAGAACAAATCATCCCTCTGGAGGGACATGAAAATGCCCTCTTCCTTTCCCTGCAGAATCGAAGAATGACCGTCCGGGCCGTGGAGAATCTTGTAAAGAAATACGCGTCCCGGGTCACCACGCTAAAGAAGATAACGCCCCACAAACTGCGGAGCACTTATGGCACTTCCCTGTATCAGGAAACCGGAGACATCTATCTCGTGGCGGATGTCCTTGGCCATAAGGATGTTAATACCACAAGAAAGCATTACGCAGCACAGCAGGACGCAAATCGCCGCAAAGCGGCCCAATACGTAAGGCTCCGCGAAAAGCCTTCTGATGGGAAATAGGCGTCATTCCACATATTCCTCGGAATAATAGGGAACAATCAGAGTCTGACCGGCTATAATCGTATAGTCGTCATCCAGATGGTTGATGGTCCGTACCTCGGAGATATATTTATTTTTATCCTTATAATAATCATAATCTATATATTCATCGGCGAGGCTCCAGAGGGTCTCGCCTGCTTCAACCGTAACGCTCGTATAATACTTAAAGCCATTTCCGGCATGACTCCTGATAGAGGAATAGAATATGCTCCCTGTCATGATGACACAGGTTACAGCAAGCACGAAAAAGGTAGAAGCCATCATCTTGCGCCTGCGCTCTCTGCGCATGCGAATCATACACCTCCAAAACCTCAGTTCTCCATCATTCATCCTGCGGATACTCTTCTGCTCTTTCATCTTTTAAGTCCCTTTCCTTACCCTGAATCCGTTCATATGTTCCGGAACATTTGTTCTGATTTGCATTATAGTACAAGAACATCTGTTTGTCAATAAAAAGCGAACATATTTTTGGAATATATGTTTGCTTTTTTTCCGTATTTGTGATAAGGTAGAAATAGATAAAAGAATAGTCAGTTTAAAATCAGGAGGTTAACATATGGCATCTGGAAAGATATCCGCTAAACAGCAGGAGATACTTGATTATATTAAAGAAGAGATACTGAAGAAAGGCTATCCGCCCACAGTCCGCGAAATCTGCGAGACCGTGAAGCTGAAATCCACCTCTTCCGTCCACTCCCATCTGGAGACTCTGGAAAAGAATGGATATATCCGAAGAGATCCCACCAAGCCCAGAGCCATCGAAATCTGTGATGACAGCTTTCAGATGATAAGGACGGAGATGGTAAATCTTCCCATCATCGGCAATGTGGCAGCCGGCCAGCCCATTCTTGCTGAGGAGAACATCGAGGATTATTTTCCTGTTCCGGCAGATATCGTGCCAAGTGGCGAGTCTTTCATTTTAAATGTCCGGGGAGATTCCATGATCAACGCAGGAATCTTCAATGGCGACAGAGTGTTCGTCAATTCCTGCAGCAATGCCAGCAATGGTGAAATCGTAGTAGCCCTGATTGACGATTCCGCCACTGTGAAGACCTTTTATAGGGAGGACGGCCATATCCGCCTGCAGCCCGAAAATGACACTATGGCGCCCATTATCGTAGACGACTGCCAGATTCTTGGCAAAGTGTTCGGAGTGTTCCGCTTCTACCGTTGATAGATTAAAGACTGTAGTTTTCTCTGATAAATTTTTCGTGCAATAAATTTTTATATCGTTCCCGTATAAATTCTCTCCTTTTGCAGATATTATTATAGCCGGGACTTTAAATGCCGCGCAGAAAAGAGGGAGACAAATGGGAAATAAATTTTTGGACGGTACTGCCCTTACCATTGCCATCATCGGTGCAATCAACTGGGCTTTGATTGGCATATTCCGCTTCGATTTGGTAGCCTTTATCTTTGGTGATATGTCGTGGCTTTCCAGAATCGTCTACGCAATCGTAGGCGTCTGCGGACTCTATCTGATCAGCTTTTATATGCACCTGGGCAACAGAGGGGAATCAGTGTAACGAAAAAGGGAAACTCTGGACGGAATCTTCCGCGCCATGAGTTTCCCTTTCCCATTTTTGTAAAAGCCTTAACCTTCTAAATCCTCTACTTCCATCTGCTTTCCGTCCCGCCAGATACGTTCCAGGTCATAAAGCCGTCTGTTCTCCCGGTCAAAGATATGGACGATGACATCGCCGAAATCCATGAGAATCCAGTTGGCTGTCTGATACCCTTCCGTCTGCCGTTCCGGGCAGCCCGCCCGACCCAGGGTCTCCTGTACATTGTCGCACAGTGTCTGAATCTGATTCCTGTTGCCGCCGCTTGCAATAATAAAATAATCTGCAATGACAGACACCTCACTGATGTCAATGATACGGATGTCCTCTGCTTTCTTGTCCTCAAGCGCCTCGATTGCCATCTTTGCCATTTCCTTTGCGTTCATTTCTTTCATAAATCCTCCTGTTGGGCATCACTTATTATAACAGTTCCAGGTCTCCTCCGTCATCGGATCGACATCTCCGCCGGAGGCCCTCAGATAATCCAGGGTATCCTTTAAAATCCGGACCAGGGCCTTGTCCAAATCAACGAAAGCGAGCTTTCTGATTTCAGCCAGATTGGGGGCATGTATCCTTCCAGGCTCGATATAATCAGCAACGAAAACAATCTTTTCCAGAGTGCTCATATTCTGCCTGCCCGTAGTATGGCTGCGGATGGCGTTCAGGATATCCGGATTTCTGATGCCATATTCCTTGTAAGCCAGATGGGCTCCCACCTTGGCGTGCAGCAGGAAAGGATTCTTCTTTTCCACTGCAGTAATGGGAATCTTATTCTTTTTGCAGATAGAAAGACGTTTCTCATCCGTAAGGCATTTTGCGCAGTCGTGGAGCAATCCGGCAATCTGCGCATCCCGAACATCACAGTCATAGCGCATAGCCAGCGCTGCCGCCGTATACTCCACGCCCAAAGTATGCTCAAAACGTTTGCTGTCCTGTATCTTTTCCATCGCTCTTCTGAGCTTCTTCAAACTAGTCGCTTTTTTCACGGTAAAATCCCTTTTCTCTGATATATGCCAATACACTGTCAGGCACCAGATACCTGACGCTCTGTCCCCTGCGGATGCGTTCCCTGATTTCCGTGGACGAAAGGGACATATGAAGAAAAGACAGAAGCAGAATCTCCTGTCCTTTGCAGAATCTCTGCTCCAGGTCAGTCTTCTTTTCCAGCATTTCCGGAAGTGTGTTCTCTCCCCGGACCGCAGCTACCAGAGTGCAGCTGGCAAAAATCCGCTCCGGCGCTTTCCACTTCTCAATCGCAAACAGACAGTCAGCCCCCACAATAAAGAAAAACGCATCATCAGGATATCTCCTGCGCAGCTCCTCCAGGGTCTCATAACTATAAGTATAGCCCTCTCTCCTGACCTCTATGTCAAGGCATTTGAAACAATCATTATCCCTGACGGCAAGCCGTGCCATATGCAGCCGTTCCTCGCCGGGAAGAATCTGCTGCGTGGCTTTCATATAGGGCATTCCCGCGGGAATCATCCACACCTCATCCAAATCCACCGCATCCAGCGCCCACTCTGCCAGCATCAGATGTCCCACATGGATAGGGTTGAATGTGCCGCCTACAATACCGATTCGTCTCATTTCTCTTTCCTTATTTGGGAAGCACGATCTTCGGCTTGTCCCTGTCCGGCTTGTACAGCACGAACCGCTTGCCGATGACCTGCACCACCTGGGAATGAGTCCTGCCTGCCACCATCTCCGCCAGCTCACCCGGGTCATCCGCACAGTTCTTCAGCACCGCTATCTTAATCAATTCATTCCTGTTGAACGCCTCCCCGATGGCCGCCGTCAGCTCTGGTGTCAGGCTGGATTTCCCCACCTGAAAAACCGGATTCAGATTGCTGGCCAGGCTTTTTAGATACGCTCTCTGCTTACTTGTCATAATCTTCTTTTTCCCTTTTCATCAAATTTATCCGGCTATGCCGGGTCTGCCTATTTATAATAGTCAAAGGAATGTCCATATATGCGGACTGTGTCGCCATCGCTGATTCCCAGCGCCTCCAGCTGTTCCAGGATACCGCTGGTCTTCAGGAAGTTCTGGAAAAAGGCGAATCCCTTCTCGCTGTCCAGATTGGTATATCCCAGCATCTTCTCCACGCGGGGCCCCTCTACCACATATTCATCGCTGGAAGCGTCATATTCCACCGTATAAGGTTCATTCTGGATACTGACATTCTGCTCCGGGAAGAACTCCTGTTCGAACACGGTCACCTCATCCCCCAGCTCCTCCAGCATCTGGTTCACATGGTACAGCAGCTCCCTCACGCCCTCTCCGCTGACCGCGGAAATAGGGTAGACAGGAATCCCTTTCGGCTCGAATTCCGCCTTTATGGCATTCACGGGGCTGTCATCCCTGTCAAAAATCACGTCTATCTTGTTAGCGGCAATGACCTGGGGACGCTTGGCGATGTCCGGGTTGTAGGCATCCAGCTCCTTATTGATGGCGTAGATATCCTCTATGGGATCCCGCCCCTCTGTACCGGCCGCATCCACGATATGGATGATGACCTTGGTGCGCTCGATATGGCGCAGGAACTCATGCCCGAGTCCGATGCCTTCCGAGGCACCCTCAATCAATCCCGGAATGTCGGCGATGACGAATCCTTTCGTACCATCCAGATCCACCACGCCCAGATTGGGATTCAATGTAGTAAAATGATAATTTGCAATCTTGGGCTTCGCATTAGTGACTCTCGCAAGGAAAGTGGATTTTCCCACATTGGGCAGGCCTACCAGCCCCACGTCCGCGATGACCTTCAATTCCAGCAGAAGCTCCAGCTCCTTGGCCGGCCGCCCCGGTTGGGCATAGGTGGGCGCCTGCATGGTACTGGTGGCGTAGTGCTGGTTTCCGCTGCCGCCCCGGCCTCCTTTTAAGAGCACAATCTGGCGATTGTCCCCGGACATATCCACGATGACCTGCCCGCTGGCCGCCTCCTTGATGACAGTCCCGGGAGGCACTTTCAGCACGATATCGTTTCCGTCCTTTCCCCGGCAATTGCGCTTGCCGCCGGGTTCTCCGTCCTGGGCCTTATATTTTCGGACATTGCGGAAGTCGATCAACGTGTTGAGCCCATCGTCCACCACAAAAATCACATCCCCGCCTTTTCCGCCGTCCCCGCCGTCAGGACCGCCTGCGGGCACATATTTTTCACGGCGGAATGAGACATGGCCGTCCCCGCCTTTCCCGCTTCTCACATATATCTTGGCTCTGTCTGCAAACATAATGATACCTTCCTCATGCGGCTCTCCGCATAACTTTCTTATAAGGCAAAAACGAGGACTCCAAACGGATTGTTTGGAGTCCCTGTCGATTGAACTATTCCTCTACAGGATAAACAGAAGCACACTTCCTGTCTCTTCCTTTTCTCTCGAAACGAAGGACGCCGTCAACCTTTGCAAACAAGGTATCGTCTCCGCCGATTCCTACGTTTACGCCAGGATGAATCTTGGTCCCGCGCTGTCTGTAAAGAATATTTCCAGCTTTCACGAACTGTCCGTCAGCTCTCTTCGCGCCTAATCTCTTGGACTCGGAGTCTCTGCCGTTCTTTGTGGAACCGACTCCTTTTTTATGAGCGAAAAATTGAAGGTTCATACGAAACATGGTCTACACCTCCTCGAATTTTACTTGTAAATACTTCCCGCCATATTCCCTGCTTATGTTTTCCAGACAGAAAACCATGGAATCCATCAGGAAACACGACTTTTCCTGCAGGATACTCTCAAAATCACATTTCAGGAACCCTGTCTCCTCATTCTCTGTGACTGCAAGCCTCTCCCCGGCTAATTCCTCCAGGGAATTGATAGTGCCGATAGTGAGAGCCGATATGGCCGCACAAAGGATATCGGGCTTTCCGCGCCTGGCGTATCCCGCATGCCCCATACAGTAAAAACCTCTGTAGGAGCCTTTTTTGTCCCTGCAGATCACTACAGTCGTCATAACTGATTATGCATTGATTTTTTCAATCTTGACCTTGGTGTAAAGCTGTCTGTGGCCGTTTTTCTTGTGATAGCCGGTCTTTCTCTTGTACTTGTATACAATAATCTTGCGACCCTTGCCCTGCTCTACCACAGTCCCGGATACAGTTGCGCTGGCTACATCCTGACCAACCTTCAACCCATTATCGCTCACTGCGATAACGCGGTCAAATGTAATAGCGCTGCCGGCTTCTCCCTCGAGCTTCTCAACGAAGATGACATCGCCCTCAGAAACCTTGTACTGCTTTCCGCCTGTTACAATAATTGCGTACATATTAGGCACCTCCTATTCATGAACCGAAGTCCATTTACTCGCTGGCTTTGGTGGCAGCCTTAGCTGCGCTTCGACCGAACCATGCGGCATTTGCGCGCATACACCATGCATAAATGCAACCATATAATGCACACTAGGACATCATAGCATAAGATGCCTGATACTGTCAAGTGTTTCAGTCATTTTTCTTCTCGAAATCTTCCACATACTGAATAATCAGGTTCACGGTGCCCTCTTCCCCAAGGACACTGCTGTTGATGCAAAGGTCATAGCTGTCCGCGCGGCCCCATTTCTTTGAGGAATAGTAATTATAATAGCTCTGGCGCTGCTTATCCTTCTTGATAATCATGTCCTTTGCCTTGTTCTCGCTTAAGCTGTAGCGCTCCATGATATGCTTTACTTTCGCTTCCTCGCTGCCATAGATGAAGAGATTCACCACATTGCTGCGTCCGGCCAGGGCATAGTCCGCACAGCGTCCCACGATGACGCAGGGCCCCTCGTCCGCAATCTTCTTGATTGTGTCGAACTGGGCCAGAAATACCTTATGGCTAATCGGCATATCCACAAAAGAGGAATTGTTATAGCCGAAAGAATAGGTATCCATTACCAGATTATACAAAAAAGAATTGGTGGGCCGCTCGTCATGGTTCTGAATCATCTCCTCACAGAAGCCGCTCTCTTTCGCAGCCCTGCTCAGAAGTTCCTTGTCATAGCACTTGATTCCGAAATGCTCCGCAACTTTCTCGCCTATCTCACGCCCGGCTGAACCGAATTGTCTTCCAATCGTAATCACTGTATTCATATTGACACCTCGCTTTTTCAGAGTATAAAAGCTTTATCAAAAAATAAAAGCTTTTATCTGATTATATTATATAACAAACAAAGGATTTAGACAATAGGAAATAAACTTAAAGTATTTCTAACAAATGCAGAAAATACTCCGGCAACGGCGCGTCCACCTCCATATATTCTCCTGTGGCAGGGTGGCGAAAGCCCAATGTCTTTGCATGGAGTGTCTGCCCCTGCAGGCGGAAAGGGGATTTTCGGCCTCCCGCATACACTTCATCTCCCAGCAGCGGATGATTGATGGATGCCATATGCACCCTGATCTGGTGGGTCCGCCCGGTCTCCAGTTCACATTCGATATAGGTATAGCCGTTAAAGCGCTCCAGCACCCGGTAATGGGTGACAGCCACTTTCCCGTTCTTTTCATTGACAGCCATCCGTTTCCTGTCGGTGGGATGCCTGCCAATCGGCCTGTCGATGATTCCCTCCTCCTCTTTCAGAACACCGCAGCAGATGGCGTGATACCGCCTTGTTATGGAATGCTCTTTCAGCTGGGCCGCGATGGAAGTATGGGCCATATCATTCTTGCAGACAATGATTGATCCGGTAGTGTCCATATCGATCCGATGGACGATGCCGGGCCGCATGATGCCGTTAATCCCCGAGAGTTCTTTCCCGCAGTGATGCATCAGGGCGTTCACCAGAGTGCCGCTGTAATGCCCCGCAGCCGGATGCACCACCATCCCCTTTGGTTTATTCACGATAACGACATCTCTGTCTTCATAAAGGATATCCAAAGGAATGGCCTCAGGGAGAATGTCCGGTTCCACGGCTTTGGGCAGCCGAAAGGACAGCTGATCCTCCGCTTTCACCCGGTAGCTCCCTTTTACAGGGATGCCGTCAACCGTGACAGCCTCCTCCTTTATCATTTTCTGAATAAAAGAGCGAGACAAAGAATCGATAAGCATAGCAAGACACTTATCGATTCGCTCACCCTCCAGTTCTTCAGTTATCTCATAGCGGAACTCATCCGCATAACGGAATTCATCCATGGAAAGCTTTTTTCCATTGGAAGCCTTTCTTCCATTGGAAATCTCCTTTTGACTTATTCTGCCTGCGCTTTTTTCTTAAAACTCAAGAACTCCAAATCCTCCTCTTTATAGACGAACATGAACAGAAGGAACAGCACAATGGCAGATACTACGATATAACAGTCAGCCACATTAAAAATAGGATAATGAATCAAGACAAAAGAAATGAAATCAACCACATAGTCGAACCGGATTCTGTCCACAATATTGCCCAGAGCCCCGGCAATCAATACTGACATAAGTACATGGACGATGCGGAATTTCTTCTGCCGGGGTATCCGGAACAGAAAGAACAGGATTACAGCCAGCACAAGAAAACCCGTAATCAGAATAAAGGATTTCCGGTTCTGGAACAGGCTGAACGCGATTCCCGTATTCTCAAAATACTGCAGCTCCAGCACGCCGTCAATGAGTACAAAGGCCGGCTGGCCTTTCAGTCGAAGCGTCACCAGATACTTCGTGAACTGATCCAGAGCCAGAAGCGCCGCCGCAATCAGCATATCTATCAATAAAAGTACATAATTCCTGTCTTTACGCATGGGCATCCTCTTCACTGAAATTGATTTCCTCAATGGCCGCCAGAATCTCCTCATCCGTCACGGTCCTGTCAATGACAGCCTTGCCGATTTTTTTCAGCAGTACGAATTTAATCTTGCCGGACTCCATCTTCTTGTCAGATTTCGTCAGCCTCAGAATCTCCTGGGGATCTATATTATCCACGGAGATAGGGAGATAGAAAGGCACGAACATATCCCTTATTTCATAATATTCCTCCATGGTGAGAAGTTCCTTTTTCCATGATATATACGCGGAGGCCACAGTACCAAGCGCTACGCACTCTCCGTGATACAGTTCGAAATTCTTTGCTTTTTCGATTGCATGGCCCACCGTATGGCCCAGATTGAGCAGAGCCCGGTCTCCCTGCTCCGTGGGGTCTTTCTCCACCACCAGCCGCTTCACATTACAGCTGCGGACCATCATCTCCTGAATCACCTTTAAATCCCGCTCACAGATTTCATACATATTTTCTATCAGCCACTCATAGAACAGAGCATCCTTTATCAGGCCATGCTTCATGACCTCCGCAAAGCCGGCAAAATACTGCCTGTCATCCAGAGTCTGCAGAGTTCCCAGATTCATATACACCAGCCGGGGCATCTTGAAAGCCCCCACCATATTCTTATAGCCGTCGAAATCCACGCCGGTCTTCCCGCCGATGCTGCTGTCCGCCTGAGCCAGCAATGTGGTGGGAATCTGAACATAATCAATTCCCCGCAGATAAGTAGCCGCAGCATACCCCGTGATATCGCCCGTGACGCCGCCTCCCAGAGCCAGCAGCATATCCTTGCGGTCGAATCCCTCCTCAATCAGAAAACGATAGATACCTTTCACAGTATCCAGCGTCTTGTTCTCCTCCCCCTGAGGGAAGACATATTTCACAGCTTTCCTGCATTTGCCCTCTATGAGATGAAGCAGTTCCTCCCCATAGAGCTCATCTACCTTTGAATCCGTGGCGATGCAAATTTTCTTCTCTCCGCATTCAAGGGCAGACAATTCTTCCCACAGTTCATCAAAAGACTGACTGAACACGATATCATAACAGGGCTTCTTCTGATACAAAACAGGCATTCTCTCTGACATATCTATCCAAACCTCTCTATCATTGGTCTTTGGCAAATCCCGCCATTATGTATTCAACGGCATTTCAAAAGAATCGTTGAAGATATCCTGGAAGTCGCCGGATATGTCCACGCTGGCAGGCGTGATGATAAAGATATAATGAGATATCTTCTGCAGATTCCCGGATATGGCGAAACAGGAGCCGCTGGTAAAATCTATGATTCGCTGGGCCACCTCGACATCCAGCCCCTCCAGATTCAGCACCACCGTGCGGTTCGCCAGAAGCGTCTCCGTAATCTCTCTGGCATCCTCCACAGAGGTAGGCTTGATGACACAGACCTCCATGCTGCTTCCGCCGCTGACTCTCCTGGAAGCAGACTGTTTAATCGGCGTAATCTTGCTGGAAGAGGCAGGCTGCTTCTTTGGAGGCGGCGCCGCGTAATCATCCTCATAGTCGTCCATATCTCTCACCTTTGAGGAAGCCCTTCTTGGAGGCGGCGCAGGCTCCTCGTCCTCTTCGTCCAGATAGTCGTCGTCATAGTACTCGTCATCCTCTTCGCCGTTCAGTTTCATATAGTTCAAAAACTTATCCATTACACCCATTTCTTACACCATGCCTTTCGCTGCCTTCCATGTTCTATGCAAAGGCTCTCTCTCCGAATATCCCCGTGCCGACTCTTACAAATGTCGCACCCTCTTCTATCGCCACAGAGTAGTCTCCTGTCATACCCATAGATAGGACAGACATATTAACATTATCAATGTTTTTGTTCTCTATGTCAACAGACAATTGCTTTAATTTTTGGAAATATTTACGATTCTCCTCCGCATCTTCCACAAAAGGCGCTATTGTCATTAATCCCCGCACATGTACAGCGGGCAGTTTTGAGGCTTTTTCCACCAGCGAAGCGGTTTCCTCCACTGACACACCGAACTTGCTCTCCTCCCCGGCTACATTGACTTCAATCAGGATATCCGTCTCCACCTGCCGCTTCACGGATTCCCTGCTGATTTCCTCCGCCAGCCGCAGGGAATCCACACTGTGTATCATCGCCACCCTGCCAACGATATACTTGACCTTATTTCTCTGCAGATGCCCGATCATATGCCAATTGATGTCAGAAGGCATCGTCTCTATCCTGTCAAGGAGATCCTGCACTTTGTTCTCCCCGAAATCCCTTGCACCGGCCTCATATGCTTCCTGCACAAGCTCCAGAGGCTTTGTCTTGCTGACCGCTATCAGTGTCACCTCGCTTTCCGGCCGCCCGGCGCGCTCACAGGAAGCCCTGATGATACCTTTCACAGTCTCCAAATTTTCCCTTACCACTTTTCAACCTCCGTTCTGTCCGGTCTTCTGATTAATGAACTGATTGTCATTTACAGACTCCGCATTCAATACGATATAATCATAGACGCTCAGGCCGTATTTCATGTTTGGCTCTACGATAGCATACTCATCATTCTGGTCCAATATGGTTATCTGTCGGAAATCCGCATATCCTTTATTGATATTATATACACCAATCAGCGTTGCCCTTTTGCTCACCGTAAATATCTCCTGGCTGTCCAGTTTATAGAGACTGTCCCCGGAGTCCAGAATGGAGCTGTCCAGATAGTATTCTTTCGTCTCATTGTCAAAATAATACACTTCCACCTCCAGCAATTCGCTGGAAAGCGTGCCGTCCTCCAAAACTGTCTGCCGCATGATGCTGTCCCCGCCGTTATTGCCGCCGGGAATCACATATTCCTCCGGTATCAGGAAGAATTCCTTTTCTACAATAGAAGAAACGGGAATCTTCAGGCCGGTATCGTCCTCGACAATCAGCTCCACGTCCAGGAATCTGTCTGTGGCAAAAGCGACCATGGAGTTGGTAAATGTCAGCTGCAGATAGGTATTGCCGTCCGCATTGGTGAGGAGTTTCGTCTCTCCCCAGGATTCATATTGGTTCTTCAGAAAACGTACTTTTATGAAACCCTCATCCTGAAGCCGGGCGCCTTTGGCAGCATCCACAGGGATGACGATGGACCAGTTTTCATTGGTGGATAATTTATAGACCGCGTCCCCCGCGGCCACCAGGGAATTTCCCATCATCAGCTTCTTCTCGTACTCGTCTTCGTTCCAGATATCCGCCGTCACATCCTTCGGCGTCAAAGTCTCATAGCCGTCCGTCCAATAGGTCACGATTCCTGTATCCGGCGCGTAGGAATAATTGATGATGTTCCCTCCTGAGGTACCGCCCAAATCGCCGACGCTCTGGAGCATATTCGTGTTCGCCAGCTTCAGCACTGTATTTTTCAAAGAATATTTAAAGTCATATGTACTGCCGTACTGCACAGGATCGAATCCGTGGACGAAATTCACGATTTCATTTCTGAAGTCCGTTAGCTCCCTGTCAGAGAGGGAATTCTCCCCCAGGCTCAGGTTCTCCAGCTCTTCGTTCAGGCGTCCCGTCTCATCCACGATATAGACAAGATTGTTCTTCGCTACCCGTTCTCCTTCTCTGGCATAGTAGCTCACATAACCCGCAGTCTCGGCATTCACCACTGTCTCGTCCCGCAGCGCCACCCCCCGGTAGACCGTATCCGTGGCAAGAGAGCCCTCCTGCACTTCGTATCGGACGATGTGGCTGGTCTGGAAGTATATGATGACACAGACGACCACATAAAAGAAAATGACTCCGAAAATCAGCATTCCGATATTCAGATTCAGCGGTTTCCTGTATTTTCTTATTTGGGTTACTTTCTTTGCCGGAGCCCTTTTCCTCCCCGGAACATTCTGCCGCCTCCTGGTGCCATTCCGTGGAACGCCCCTTTTCCGTCTCCTGCCCTTTGCCAATCCCGCGCCTCCAAACAAAAGCCCCGGGCAGTTGCGTTCCGAGGCTTTTGTGTGTAATCAAATCTTATGATTTCTGCAATCAATGCACCACTCGTCCACACTCTTACGGCCAAAAAGCCATTAGAGGGAAACGATGACTTTGTCCTTTAAATCTTCAGGAATCTGCGATTCATCCATGGATATGCTTAAGATGAAATCCACATCGAAATTGTTGCTGAGTTTTTCCAATTTTTCCATGACGGATCCGATATCCTGACCCTCAAGGCATGCTATCTTTAAGAAGTTATCGAAATACATCTGCTGCAGATCGTGATCCTGTGAAATGATGCCGCTCACAAAGCCCATGAACTCGCTGCTGTTCTCAATCATGTACTGAGAGACATCTATCAGGCGCACTTTATTGTTCAGTTCGTACATATGTTTGGTATTCTTATCAAGATACACAATATTGCCTGCAATCTCCTTGATTTCGCTATTTACCTTCTCCAATAGCTGCGTTGTCTTACCTTTACCTTTATTGCCTACGATTAACTGGACCATTGGAAACCCTCCTATAGTATTAATATTTACGATGGATACACCCACCGCATTTCCGTTGCAGCACTGCCCTACAACCATTATAAGTGAAATGCATCCAAAAAACAACCTCTATTTATGAATCTCGTCAAGTAAATCTGTCATTTCCATATACAGCTCCTCAACCCCCTCCGCTCGCAGCACGATGGAGATATAAGGCGCGCCGTTCTCGTCCCGGGAAAGAAGCATCAGACAATACCCCGCCGCATTAGTAGTCCCGGTCTTGCCTCCGATGACTGTCACATTGGCGGGAATCTGCCTTTCTCCCCGCAGATACTGGTTCGAGTTCTGCTGGTCAAAGGCTTTCTCTTTTCCGTCCTTGTCGTAAAATACGGTCTGGTAGCCGGACATATGTATGATTTCATTAAAGGTTTCATACTTGACGGCTTCATTAAAAATCAGATAAAGATCATAGACCGTGGTATAATGCTCCGATTCCGTCAGTCCGTGGGGATTCATGAAGTTCGTGTTGGTGGCGCCGAGCCTGGCCGCCTCCTCGTTCATCATCTCTACGAAGCGCTCCACGCTCCCGCCTACATTTTCCGCGATCAGCATCGCCGCGTCGTTGGCGGAATATATCAGCAGAATCCGCAGCGCCTGGTCCATAGTCATGGTATCCCCTGCCCTCAGGCCGCAGAGCACTGCCCCGGATTCCGTAATATTGACCGCATCGGAGGCCGTCAATGTCTGGTTCAGCTGGCCGTACTTCAAAGCGACCAGCGCCGTCATCACCTTGGTCAGACTGGCCGGGTGCAGCCTTTCATGGATATTCTGGGCGTAGAGAACCTGCCTTTCGTTCAACCCGAACAAACCTGCAGCCTCCGCATGGGACATATCCACGGTATCGCTCAGGACATTGCCCGCCGCCACGCACAGATTCTCCGCGAAGGGCACGGCCGTCCGCGTCTCCTGCCTGGTCACCACATTAAAGCTGCTCACGTCATAATCCACATGGTATGCCATGTCATAAGACAGATTCCCGCAGCCCGTGCACCAGCAGACAATGAGCAGCATGCTGCCTAACAATGAAAGAAGCCTTTTCCTACTTGTATAATTCACGCCATTCCAAATCCCCTCTGTCCAGAGCCTTGATCAACAGTTCCGCGCTTGCCAGATTCGTCGCCAGCGGAATATTGTGGGTATCGCACAGGTGCACCACATTATTCACATCCGGCTCATGCTTCTTCGGGCTTAAAGGATCGCGCAGGAAAATCACCAAATCAATCTCATTGTTCTCAATCTGTGCTCCGATCTGCTGCTCCCCGCCCAGGTGTCCCGCCAGGCACTTGTGGACACTCAGGTTCGTGACCTCCTCTATCAGACGTCCTGTGGTGCCTGTGGCATACAGATCATTCTTGCTCAAAATCCCCCTGTAAGCAATGCAGAAGTTCTGCATCAGCTTCTTTTTTGCATCATGTGCAATCAACGCAATGTTCATACGTGTACCTCCTCCATAGCATCTTCTACTGTTTCGATTTCTTTGCCTGAAGCCTTATGTTCAGGACAAACCCCATGCCGATAAATAGACTCAGCAGCGAAGTCAGACCATAGCTGACAAAAGGAAGCGTAAGTCCTGTCGTAGGCAGGATGAAAGTCGCTACGCCAATATTGAAAAAGCCCTGAAAAGCCACGAGCCCTCCCATGCTGGCGGCGATAATCGTCCCCGCCACATCCTTCGCCTTACGGGCCACCGAGATGCATTCCAATGCCACACAGAATAGCAACACGATTACCACGACGCTCCCCTTGAAGCCGAATTCTTCTCCTATTACGGAAAAGATAAAGTCTGTCTGCGCCTCTGAAAGAAAATTGCCATTTTTCACCGATGTAATCTCATTATTTTTGTAACCTTTCCCCTCCAGCTGCCCGGAGGCAATCGCCGTCACGGAATTCAGCTGCTGGTAGGCAAAGGTGGTCTCGTACTCCTGCGGGTTCACGAAAGCCAGCACCCGGTTCTTCTGGTTCTCTGTCAGCAGGTCGTTGTCCGGCTGCAGGGCCAGCGATATCACCAGCGCTACTGCGGGAATCGCCACCGCCATCACCCCGAACACGACTTTCAGGCTGATGCCTCCGGAAAACATAATGACACAGAATATCGCCAGCAGCACAATGCTGGTGGACAGATCCGGCTGCTTCCAGACCAGAATCCACGGCAGGGCATACATCGCCACACAGCTACCCAAGATTGTCACGGTGTTCAATTTCTTCCTATGTTTCATAATAAACTGTGCGAAGAATAAAATCAACAAAATTTTTGCAGTTTCTGAAGGTTGAAATCTCAAACCGCCAATCGTGAGCCAGCGCGTCGCCCCTTTCGCCTCATCTCCCAGCTGCCAGACGGCCACCAGCAGCACCAGATTGCCCACGTACATCAGCCAGTTCAGCCTGATCAGGGCTGTGTAGTCGAAGAAAGAAATGACTATCATCATGACTACTCCGGCCGCCACTCCCGCCAGCTGCCTTGACTGCAGGGACGGCTCCGCGCTTCCAATGGCGATGACGCCTACGGCCGAAAGAGCCAGTATCAGCAGCACCAATTTAAAATCATAATCCCGTAATCTGTATCTTTTAAACATATTTTCCTCTATACATCATTTCCCTCGGCCTTTATTTCGCCAGATCCTTGGCCGTCACGTCCACGATGGGGATATTTGCGTACAGCGAGGGCATCTTGCCGCCCCGCCCTGATTTATTCCCTTTCGTGTTGATCTGGATATCCATATTTTCCGAATCTATCTTCATGTACTTGGACAAAACCTTGGCTATGTCCGTCTTGATCAGCTCCATTACCTCCGGCGAACAGTTGACCCTGTCCGATATCAGCAGAATCTTCAGTCTGTCCTTCGCAATCTGGCAGGAGCTCTTTCTGCGAAAAAAATGTCTCATCTTTCACTCCTCCTATGCCCTGTGAAAAATACCTGTGACCCTGGTCCAGAAAGAAATCCCCTTGTCGAAATTCAGATAAGGTACCTCTTTCCCCTCCACCCGATGCACTACATTCGCGTAGGCCTGTCCTGCCGGAGAGCTGCTCCCCACAAGGGGCTCTCCCTGGTTGGTGGCCACTACCACGCTCTCATCGTCCGGTATGATACCGATCAGCGGAATGGCAAGGATATCCACCACATCCTGGGCGGACATCATATCCCCTCGCCTGACCATGTCCATCCGCAGCCGGTTGATAATCAGATTCATCTGTTTGAAACCGTTGGCCTCCAGCAGCCCGATGATGCGGTCCGCGTCCCGGATGGCCGACACCTCGGGGGTAGTCACGACTAACGCCCTGTCCGCTCCGGCAATGGCATTCTGGAAGCCCTGCTCGATACCTGCCGGGCAATCCAGCAGAATGTAATCGAACTGCTCCTTTAAGTGTTCAATCACTTTCACCATCTGTCCCGGTGACACTGCAGACTTGTCCCTGGTCTGGGCAGAAGGCATCAGATACAGCCCCGGATGGCGCTTGTCGCGGATCAATGCCTGCTTCACCCGGCAGTTTCCCTCCACCACGTCCACCAGATTGTAGACGATGCGGTTCTCCAGTCCCATGACCACGTCCAGATTGCGGAGGCCGATATCCGTGTCGATAAGACAGACCTTTTTCCCAAGCTTCGCCAGACCCGTTCCTACGTTTGCAGTCGTGGTGGTCTTGCCCACGCCGCCTTTTCCTGAAGTGACGACAATGACTTTGGAGCTTTTCTGCTCCATGGAATGCTCTTTTTCCATTTTTCTGTCCTCCAAAAAAAGAATTTCGCAATGCGATTTCGATTGTCGTCCTCTAAACACTTCCAGACACGGCCTCGACGCGTATCAGAAGCTGCTCAGCAAATCTTTGGTAAGCGCTTCGATGATGACTCTGTCGTTTTTTACGGATGCGATTTTCGGCTGTACTTTGGGTTTGATTCCCCATCTTGATCGTCTGGTACCTGATTTATATTTGAAATCGCCGATTCTGATTCTCTCCGGCTCCATTTCAAACGCTGCTATAAAAGCTCCCTCCAGCCCGTTCCCTCCTGCATGGGCTTTCCCGTATAGTCCTCCCAATATGATGATGTTCTTCGCGCTGATGATGCTGCTTCCCGGATAGACATCCCCCAGCATGATGATGCTGTTCTCCGTCTCCAGCACTTCCCCGTCTTTCAAATCGCCCCGGAAGAACTGCCCCTCCGGCTTCTGAGCCATGGCTGCTTCCGTGCGCTCCAGCGCCTTCACGTAATTTTTATTGACGGTATCATCCTTTTCCACAATGCACATAACGTTGATGTCGCTGTTGTCCCGGATGGTCTCCAGTATCCGGATTTCTTCCACGTCCGTCACGGTGCGTCCCTCTATGGACAGCGCCATGGTGACCGCGCCGAAGAAATTCCTGGCATCGGAGAATTTGTATCCTATTTCCTCCAAAAGATTTTCAAAGGGCATCTCCGCGTTCAGATATAATGCAATTCCATTGGGAAAGCTTTTGATGATGACTGCTTCTCTCATGCTCCGCCCTCCTTTTTGTCTAGCGCTCATTGGTGATACCGCCGTCCGGCTCGTCCGCCGTGCCGGTAATCAGTTCATCCACCTCAGCCAGACCATAATAATATTTCACCACATCTCTGGTAGCCTGCGCCGCATAGTCCGAGGAATATCCGAAAGGAATTCTCGTGACGATGCTGATTTCAGGCTGCTCATAGGGCGCATAGCAGGCGAACAGCGCATGGCTGGGCCTGTCATTGGTCTGCTCCGCCGTACCGGTCTTTCCGGCCACGTTCACCGCCAGATTGCTGAAATAGCTCTTGCTCTCCACCACCTGGCGCATTCCCAGATGGATGGCATTCCAATATTCCGCAGGCATCTCCACGATATTGCGGAGGTCCGGCTGGAATTCCTCCACTACCTCGCCCTCAGAATCCGCTATTTTATCCAATAAAGTCAGATTATAACAATAACCGCCGTTGGCCACCGTGGTCACATACCGGGCAATCCCCGTCAGCGTATAGCTGTTGCTGCCCTGGCCGATGGAGGAACGCACCGGATCCTCCGTAGACACATTGGGAGAGGCCTCGGATATCTCGACGCCGGACTTCTCCGTCAGTCCGAACTGCTCCGCGTACTTATACAGCGTATCCAGACCCTCCGTCTCATTATAGATGCCTGAGCCCATGGAAAGCTGGTATCCTATCTCATAGAAATAAACGTCGCAGGACTCGCGGATAGCTGACACAACCGTCTCGTCCCCATGCCCGTATCGGTTCCAGCAGTTGGGCGGAGGATCGATTTCCGTGAAGATTCCCTTACAGTCAACCTTACTGTCCAAGTTCACAACGCCCTCCATCAATCCGGCGGCCGCTGACAGCATCTTAAAGGTTGAGCCCGGCGCCGCCGCATACTGGGTGGCATAATTGTACTGAGGATTGGACTTGTCCGCATTCAGCTGGGCGTAATACTCCGCATCGATAGAATTGGCCATCTTATTGTTGTCATATCCGGGATAGGACACGATGGCCAGCACATCTCCCGTGTTCACATCCGTGACCACGCAGGAGGCGTTGCAGGGATCCAGGGCCAGCTGAGCGGGCGTGATATCCAGATGGTCTATACGGTTCATCATGAACTGCCATGCGCTCATCCTCCCTTCAAAAACAGCCTCTCTCTCGTCCTCCGGCACTGAAATCCTGCCCTGTTCACAGAGAATCTGGCATACCTGTCTGCCGCTTATCACATCATTCAGAAGCATATATTTGTAAAAACGTTTCTGAAACTCCGTATTATTGTCTGCCATTTCAATGATATATTCCAATATCTTGTCATAGATTTCCGCAGAATCGGAGTACTTGTCGTCCAAATCCAGCTTGCTCACATCAATCCAGTTCTGAGAGATGCAGTGCTTCAGATACTCGCTTAGACTGATGACCTCCTCCGTGGCCCAGGCCACCTGCGTGGCATCATCCGACACCACCGCATCCGCCATGATGATGCCGTTTCTGCGCAGCAGCGTCACGATGTTGCTCTGGTAGACCTGATATTCCTTGGAAAGCTGATTATAAGGGGTAAACCCTTCTGTCAGTTCATAGCGCAACGTATCATAGGCAGCCGCTTTGTAGGCCAGATAAGCCGCGTAGACTTCCTTTTCCGTCTCCATGGCATCTTCCCCGGCCATGGATCTGATATCGATGACGGAATTATCGAACATGGTAAAATACACATCATATATGGGAATTCGGATAGCGCTGCTGTCCGCGTTCTTCGCAGGGACATATTCCTTGGCATTGATAATCATGTCGGACACCAGACCCGCCAGCTTCTGCTCCATGATGTGGTAGATAGCCTCTGTCAGGTCCTTGTCGATGGTCAGATACACATCCTGTCCCGCCGTGGCCTCCTTGCGCTCCTCGATGGAGATGACCTTGCCCATGTTGTCCACGATGACTTTCTCATAACCTTTCTGGCCCTGGAGCGTGGTCTCCAGGTAGGATTCTATACCGCTCTTGCCTACCACGTCGTTGATATTGTAGACATCGCTTCCGAATCCCTGCTCCTCCATCTGGCTGTTCAGATCCGCCAGCTCATCGGAGGAAATCTTGCCCGTGTATCCCAGCACATGGGCGAAATATTCGGAGTCCACATAACGGCGCACCGTGTCCGCCTCTATGGTTACCCCTGGCAGGGACTGAGAGTTCTCCATGATGACTGCCACCGTCTTCTCGTTCACATTGGTGGCCACAGTAGTGCCGATATATTTCCGGAAAGAGGTCAGGTTCATGGCATACCGGATGGTGACCATGGTCAGCCAGTCCTCTTTGGTATAGCCGTCCCCCACCAGGAACTTGCTTTTGGAATTGTCAGGATCCTCATAGTTTCCGATAGCAAAATTAGCAGTACCACTTAAGAATGCCATGATGTCATCCGCCGTGGCGGTGCGCTCCTCATCTTTCAGATCCCCGATGTCAGGCTTTCCGTATACATCCGCGATGAAGCGCAGCAGGCTGACGCCTTCCACTGAATATTGGAATTCCCTGTCTTCGTTTAAAAATATCTTAAAATCCGTGATACATTTGTCGCCGTTCTTCTCGATCATCTGAATCAGCCGGTAGACCGTGTCGTTCAGATTCGCGTTCTTGAGCCTCCCTGATTCGAATACGTCCTCTATCTTCACTGAATACGCCAGCTCGTTGTATGCCAGCACATTTCCGTTCCTGTCATAGATATTGCCCCGGGTGCTTGCGATGTCGCGGGTCTTCTCTATCTCCAGGACAAACTCCTCAAGATATTCAGAACCGTGGACAATCTGCAAGTCGAAGCAGCGATAGATCAGCACGCCCGCGAACAGACAGAATACCACTGTGAAAACTGTCAGTCTGCTGGTTATGATGCCGATTATCTTTTCCTTGAACTCATCAAACAAATTTCTGTGCTCTCTTTCTTTCATATCCCTCCAGCTTTTCATTGACTTTCAGAATCACTGGATACAAAAATAAGGTTACGACAATGGTGTACAATGTCTCCGGCAGGATGATGTGGGTAAAATAATAGGAAAAAGCAAACCTGCTCCGAAGCATAAAAGTCAGAATATAGCATATGATTCCATAGGACAGGTCGCTTACCACAATCAGCGCCAGCGGAAGCTTGATATCCTCAGGGTAAAAAATCTTGCAGAACTTTCCGTTCAAAAAGCCTATGTACATCAGCAACAGCGCATAAAAGCCCAGGAATCCGCCGAAAAAGATATCGCTCATAAGCCCGCAGAAGAAACCGATCAGCAGTCCTTCCCGCTCTCCTCTCATAAATCCGAAAGAAGACGTCAATATAATCATAAGGTTCGGTATGATGCCCGCCAGGGCCAGGCTGCTAAAGACACTGCACTGCAGGACGAAACATACGATAATGAATACTGTCACAACTATTTTACGAAGCATGCGTACTCCCCTTAAGGCTCTGCGGTCACTCCACCACGGCCTGTTTCATGTCCGTGATGATCAGGACCTCCCCCAGGTGCTCGAAATCCACCGCAGGTATGATTTCTCCCGATTTGGTCAGATTGTTGGCATCTTTATTGATGGTGCTGATGTACCCAATCAGGATATTGGGCAGATACTTGTCACTGATATTAGATGTGACTACCTTATCTCCCTCCATCACCTTGTCCTGTCCGTCCACCAGCTGGCTGAAAGTGATGCAGCCTTCGGCCATCAGTTTCAGATCGCCTGTCACGGTCATATTGTCCTCTGTGGAAAGCGTCATGGCGCTGACATGGACATTATCCGATATGATAGAGGTCACACGGGCCCAGTTAGGGCCTACAGAGGTAATGCGCCCCACAAGGCCGCCCTCCGCGATGACATTCATGTCCACAGCCAGGCCGTCTTCCTCCCCCTTGTCAATCAGGAAAGAGGAATACCAGTTCCCGGAGTCCCTCCCTATGATTCTGGCTCCCACTTTGTTGTATTCCGCATACTGTCCATCCAGAGCGAACAGTTCCCGGAGCTTGTTCAGTTCATATTTATCCTGCTGGAGCAAAGTATTCTCCTCAATCAGCGCGGCCAGCTCCGCTTTCAGCTGTGCATTCTCATCTAAAAGCGTCCGAATCTGCACCAGCTCCTCGGAACGGTGGGAAAGCCATCCCCCCACTTTCTCGATTCCCTGCTGAAAAGGCACGACTACATACCCAACCACCACGTTAAGCGGCCGATTGAATACATCCGTGCCAAAAGTGACCAGCATCATGAGAGTACAGAGCACCGTTAAAACAAAAAGGAGATATTTACTCGGCAGGGTAAACCGCTCTCCTTTTCTCTTTATGACCGGACTCATTTGCTCATCCCTTCAATCGCGTAGGCTACGGACTTGTAATTGTCGTCCTTGATTATCTTGGAAAGGCCCAGCACCACGCTGGTGACGGGATTCTCAGCCACATTCACTTTCAGCCCAGTCCCCGCGGCCAGCCGGTCCGCCAGATGACTGATCTGGGAAGCGCCTCCTGTGAGATAAATGCCGTGGCGGTAGATATCCGCCGCAAGCTCGGGCGGCGTCCTCTCCAGAATCACTTTCACATTGTCGATGATGGAGGCAAAATGCTCTTCCAGGCACTCCACCACCAGCTTTGTAGGGATTTCCCGCTCTATGGGCAGGCCGGTGACGATGTCTCTGCCGTAGACGATGGCGCCCTTGCCCTCCTGCTCCAAATCCTTTAAGGAAATCTTCACAGACTCGGAAGTCCTGCCGCCGATGATCAGGCTGAACTCTTTCCTGACCGCGGCCCGGATTGCCTCGTCGAACTTCAGGCCTCCTGCCTTGATCAGGCGGCTCAGCACGATGCCGCCCAGAGAAAGAATGGAAATCTCCGTGGTCTCATAGCCCACATTGACTACCAGCACGCCCTGGGAGTTCTTCACATCGATATCCAGCCCCAGGCCGTCCGCCACGGCCTTTTCCACCACCATGATCTTCTTCGCTTTCACATTGGCGTATTTGACCAAATCATAAAACGCCCGCTTTTCCACATCCGTCACGTCAGTGGGCACCGCGATATAGAAATCTGCCGGCTTGCAGTTTCCTTTCTGCAGGTCATTGATGAAATATCGTACTAAAGTCTCCATATTTTTGATATCTGCGATGACGCCGTTGGTCAGAGGATAGGAAATATGGATATTGCCGGGAGCTTTCTCGTACATCTCAAATGCAGAGTTCCCATATGCAAACAGGACCTTCTTGTTCTCGATGGCAATCATGTTCTTCTCTACCATGATACTGTCATCGCCCCTGCTGTAAATTTTGATGTTGTTGGTACCCAAATCGATACCGAATGCGTTGTTTGCCAAAATGACAACCCCTTTCTAATCGTATACAATAGAATCCCCGCTTCGCGAGTCCTCTATCATCATGAATAAGCCTGTCCGGCCTGATGAAAATCATACCGGCTGCTTTTCCGCAGACTGCGGTTCGCAGAACCATGCGTGCTCCTTAAAGCTGACATAGCAGTTGTCGCCGATGACCACATGATCCAGGAGCCGTATGCCCATCCTCTCCCCGGTCTCCCTCACATTGAAGGTGAGCTCTCTGTCGGACGCGCTGGGTGTAGGATCTCCGCTGGGATGATTGTGCACCAGCAGGATGTTCACCGCCCGGCTCTCCAGCGCCGCCAGAAAAATCTCCCTGGGAGAGATCAGCGACATGTTGACGCTGCCCTCCGACAGCTTTCTCTCGCAGATCAGCTGTCCCTTGGCGTCCAGGCAGGCCACCATCACACACTCTGTCTCCCGGTGCCGCAGCTTTTCCATGAAATAAGCCGCCACCTGGCCCGAACTGGTGAAATTCAGCCCCTCTCTGGCCTTTGCCATGCTCATCCGCATGGACAGTTCCGTCAGGCATTTCAGCCGGACTGCCTTTACCTCTCCGATTCCCCTGATGCTCATAAGCTCGTCCAAAGACACATCATAGAGGCCCAAAAGCCCTTCCTTGGGATATCTGGCCAGGCCCATGACCTCCTCTGCCACCTGCAGCACATGATTGTCTTTGGTGCCGGTGCGGAGGATGATTGCCAGCAGCTCTATCTCCGTCAGATTCTCCGGCCCGAACCGCAGGAATCTCTCATAGGGAAGCTCTGCGGCTTTCTTCAGTGCGCTTTTTGTCTTCGTTTTCTCAGCGGAATGCTTTTCTTCCATGTCCGATACGTCTCCTTTCCCTTCTCCGACGCATCAGGCGGCCCATTCCCCCGGCCGCAGGACTATCTGATAAAACGATATACTACCAATGCGATTACGACACCTATGACACTCGCTATGGTTATCTGGATTGTCAGGCCAAAGGTCAGGACAATGAATCCCAGATCGAGCACCACAGGTGAACTCATCCCGAAAGATTGCCCATAGTTCAGAAATGTGCCCGAAAAATAAGTGCCGATGAATCTGCCGATGACGAATCCCACCAGTATCAGTACCAGCAGTACCCAGTTTACTTTCTTCAAGCCGATACCTCTTCCTTCTTTTGTCCGCCGCACCCGCGCTGCATGCACAAATGCGCCCGGCATACAGAAAACACTTTGCCCTGGATGAATCTTCCTGTACGCACGTTTCTATAGTATCACAAAAAACATAAGCTGTACACAAAAATCATAGATTTTATTTTGAGTTTTTTCTACACAAAGCTACAGCTTTAAGCTGTTTTTATCCAGCAATCCCCTGTTTACGAGGGATTGAAGGGATTTTAAAATGCCGAATTTCGCATGCTGCCAGGTCAGGCCGCCCTGAAAATACACAGCATATGGCGGCTTGATGGGCGCATCCGCGGAGAGCTCTATGGAAGATCCGGAGACGAACGCCCCTGCCGCCATGATGACCTGGGAATCATATCCCGGCATATCCCACCCTTCCGGCGTCACATGGCTGTCCACCGGCGCTGCCGCCTGGATGCCCTGGCAGAATGCGATGACAGCTTCCGGTGTGCCGAAAGTCACTGCCTGGATGATGTCATGCCTGCTCTCGCTGCCGTCCGGTACCACGGCATAGCCTAAGCCTTCATACAGGTTCGCCGCGAAAATCGCGCCTTTTAAGGCGGATGCCGTCACTGTAGGAGCCAGGAACAGTCCCTGATAGAAGTCTTTCAGAATCCCCAGTGAGGCTCCTACCTCCTTGCCCAGCCCGGGAGAGGTGAGCCGGTAAGCCGCGTTCTCCACGCACGCTTTCCTACCGGCGATGTATCCCCCGATAGGCGCAAGGCCGCCCCCGGGATTCTTGATGAGGGAGCCTACCACCATGTCTGCCCCCACGTCGCCGGGCTCTGCTGTCTCCACGAATTCCCCGTAGCAGTTGTCCACCATGCAGATCAGGTCAGGCTTGATGCCCTTGACGAAAGCAATCAGCTCCCCGATCTGCCCCACCGAAAAGGTAGGGCGGGTCTGATAGCCTTTGGAACGCTGAATGGTGACCAGGCGGGTGCGCTCTCCAATGGCCGCCCGGATGGCATCATAATCAAAGCTGCCATCCGCAAGCAGATCCACCTGTCTGTAACTGATTCCGTATTCTGCCAGGGAGCCTTTGGAGGGGCGGATGCCGATGACTTCCTCCAATGTATCATAGGGCTTCCCCACCGGGGAGAGCAGCTCGTCCCCAGGGCGCAGGTTGCTCATCAGCGCCAGGGCCAGGGCGTGGGTGCCGCAGGTAATCTGGGGGCGGACCAGCGCGTCCTCCGTATGGAATATCTTCGCGTAGACCGCCTCCAGCGTGTCCCTGCCCAGGTCGTTGTAGCCGTAGCCGGTGGTGCCCAGGAGACAGGCTTCGCTGACCTGGCATTCCTGCATGGCGTTTATGACTTTCAGTTGATTGTATTCCGTGATTTCGTCTATCTGCTGGAACCGGTCGGCCAGCTTCTTGAGGATAGCTTCACCGTATGCGTAGATTTCGCTGTCGATGCCCATTTGGGCGTATATGTTCTGTATTTCTTCCATGATTACTCTGTCGCTGCTTTTGGCAGCCCTCCTTGTGGGTATCTATCTCTTTCCGGAATCTCCGGGCCGTTTAGCATAGGAAGCGATTCTTCAACCGTCTGTAGTCTCCTGCGGTTGAAGGAACTTTTCCATGTCAAGTTCCGCCAGCGTCAGCTCTATCGTCTTCCCCGTATTGTCAAGCAAATGTCCTTGGTTCTCAGCCAGGCTATCCAGTTTCTTTTTCAGGAACAATGCCCGCTCGGTCAGTTCTACATCTCCCCGTTCGGCAGGCAGAATTCCCCTTGCCTGTAGTTCTTCCAGCATAAATTCCATGATTCTGTCTCCATCGTAGGAAAGTTCGTTTTGGTTTATCCATATAACATCTTTTTCTCTACGGAACCATGTGAGCTGCCTTTTGGCAAAATGCCGGGTGTCCCGCTTGATGGTCTCAGCGGCCTCTTCCAGCGTGGTTTCGCCCTCCAGATAGGCCAGGACTTCCTTGTAGCCAAGCCCCTGCATGGAAATCATGCCCCTGTGGCATCCCATCTCCCGAAGCCGCTCTACTTCTTTCACCAGCCCCTGGCGCAGCATTTCGTCTACACGAAGGTCTATCCTTTCATAGATGCGTTCCCGCAGGTCGTTCAGCACGAAGTAGCAGGCATTGTAGGCGGGTTCTTTTTCACGTTCCCTTTCATTATGGCGCGAAATGGGCTCTCCCGTCAAATGAAAAAATTCTAAAGCCCGGACGACGCGCTTTTGGTTGTTGGGATGGATGGCTTCCGCGGAAGCGGGATCTGCCTCCCGGAGCATGGCATGGAGGTATTCCGGGCCTTTTTCGGCAGCCAGTGCCTCCAGCCGGGCGCGGCATGCCCCGGAAAGATTCCTTTCCGCAGGAAGGGCGGACTCTTCACCGGAGCCGAAATCGATATCCCGCAGCAGGGCCTGAACATAGAAGCCCGTTCCGCCGGTCACTATGGGGATGTGGCCCCGCGCATAGATGCCGGAAAGGCACTGCTGGCATTTTTCCTTGAACAGGGCAACGCTGAATTCTTCCCAGGGATCCAGGATGTCTATCATATGATGGGGGACGCCCTGCATCTCGGCGGCTGTGATTTTGGCGGAGCCGATGTCCATATGCCGGTAGACCTGCATGGAATCCGCCGAGACGATTTCCCCGCCCACGGCCTTGGCAAGGGCGACGGAAAGCTTGGTCTTCCCTACCGCTGTGGGGCCGGAAAGAATGATCAGCGGCGGTTTTTTGTCAAAATTTATTTTGTTCTGATTCATAGAGTC
This sequence comes from Lachnospiraceae bacterium, assembly GCA_910576125.1. GTDB lineage: Bacteria > Bacillota > Clostridia > Lachnospirales > Lachnospiraceae > Acetatifactor > Acetatifactor aquisgranensis. The sequence goes on from CAJTHM010000016.1 coordinate 72,468, forward strand.
CTCGACTTGATGCTTAATCAAAGTAGTCTAACAATTTTTCGTCAATCTGCGCAATAGGTTTGTTGCCCTTTATCTTACTATAAAATGCAAGATTGCCTATTTCTTCTCTGTCTTTTATTTGCCCGGACAATTCTTCCGGGCTGCAATCCGGCAGTGAAATTCCATATAAGCCGCCATATTCGATTCGCTGCCTTTCAGAAAAGTAATCCGGCATCAATAAAAATTTCATTGCGCCGAGATAGCGGATATCCCCTGAAGCAATGCCTAATTCCTCATTGCATTCCCTGACTATGCAGGCCTGCGGGGACTCGCCCTCTTCGATGCAGCCGCCGAAAATCTCATATCTGTTGCGCCACTTGTTCCATCCGAATAAAAAGTCATCTCCGATTTTGACGATTGCAAGGCAATGCGTCAGTAAAGGATTCTGTGAAATCGTGCTTTCATCTATTTTTTCTATTGAAATAAGGGTATTGCCGTTACAATCCCTGCAAATAAAAGATTCATATTCTGTATCCATACATCCCCCATGTCCTATTTTGACAAAATGTATATTTAATTGACAATCCGCTTGAATTTCCGCTCCATCTCGGTCTTCGAGATAGTGACGATGGTGGGCCTGCCGTGGGGGCAGTTGTAGGGATTGTCCAAAGTCAGAAGTTCGTCAATCAGCGCCTCCGCCTCCGGGACGCTTAATTTATTGTTCCCCTTGACGGCAGCCTTGCAGGACATGGAGGCGATTTTCTCCTCAATGACGCGGATGCTGCCGAAACCGGTTCCGTACAAAAGGCTGTCCAGCACCTCCAGGAACATCTCCCGCTCGTCGCAGCCGTAGAGATCCACAGGAACGCTGCGCAGGGCGTACTCGCTGCCGCCGAAGGCCTCTATCTCGAAGCCAAGCGCCGCGAAGGTGTCCAGATGGGTTTTCAGCACAGACTCCTCCTGGCCGGAGAGGCTTACAATCACAGGCGGCATCAGGCCCTGGGACAGCACGTTCTTCTCATGGTAACGCTTCATCAGCCGCTCATAGTTGACCTTCTCGTGGGCGGCGTGCTGGTCAATCATCATCAGCTTGTCTTCGAATTCGATGAGCCAGTAGGTGTCGAAGACCTGACCGATGATACGGAAGCGGCTGCGGTTTTCCATGGTGAGGATTTTCTCCTCAAAGAGATTCATCTGTTCGCCGCTGTAGGCCTCCTGCAGCGGTGCCTGTTCCGCGGCGTATTTCATCCCGGCCTCCGGCCGCAGACTCTGTTCCGCAGATTGCTTTGCATCTCTCTCCTGTAGCAATGGCTGTTCTTCAGGGCGATTTGCTTCTCCCTCTCGTAGCGATGGCTGTTCTTCGGGGCGACTTGCTTCTCCCTCCCGGAACCATGGTTGTTCTTCTGGGCGATTTGCATTTCCCTCTTGAAACGCTGGTTGTTCTTCTGGTTGATTCATTGCTTCTGTCTTCTGTGCCGGCAATATCTGTTGGGCAGAATGCTCTTCCTCCTCAGACAGTTCCGAAGTCTCCGTGAAAAAAGGCTCTTCCTCCTCTGCCTCTGCCGCCTGTATCTCTTTCGGCATCGGTATATCAGACAAAATCTCCCCTGCGCTCCCCGCCGACTTCCCTGCTACAGCCATTCTCTCTGTATCTCCGGAAACCGGAACCGCCGATGGCATACCACTGTCGTTGTCCGCCCTGCCGTTTCTGACCCGCTCCCAGACCGGATTGTGGATAAATTCCTGTTTTCCCGGTTTCTCCGCCGCATATCGGGTCTCTTCCATCACCCGGTATGCATCGCCGCGCCTGTGTTCAAAAGGCTCCGGCGCAGCCTGCTTTTCCCGGGAACGCCCTTCTGCCTTTTCTTCCCGCTCTGCTTTCCGCGCCTCTTTCAGCTCCCGCTCCGTAGACAGCGTAGCCTGCGGAATCATCTCACGACTCCGCAATGCGCCTTTCACAGCTTCCGTCAGGAAACTGCTGAAACCGATTGCATCGTCAAAGCGCACGTCCATCTTCGTGGGATGTACGTTCACGTCCACCCTCCCGGTATCCATGGTGATATGCAGCACACAGAAAGGAAACTTGTGCTGCATCAGATATTCTTTATACCCCTCCTCAATAGCTCTGGACAACACATTGCTGCGGATGAACCTGCCGTTGATGAAATAAATCTCGAAATTGCGGTTGGAGCGCACCTGCACCGGTTTTCCCAGATAGCCCTCCACTTTCACCCCGTTTTCCTCCGCCTGGATGGGCACCAGCTCATTGGCCGCGTCCCGCCCGTAAATGCGGTAAATGACCTCTTTCAGATCACCGTTGCCGGAGGTATGGAATTTCATCTGGCCGCCCATGACCAGCTTAAAAGAGACATCCGGCCTGGACAGGGCCAGATGCTCCATCAAATCCACGATGTAGCCACCCTCCGTGGCAGGCTGTTTCAGGAATTTGCGCCGGACCGGCGTATTGAAAAAAAGGTTCCGCACCAGAAAGGTAGTACCCTCCGGTGCGCCCACTTCCTCAAAGCCTGTCTCCCTTGCGCCCTCCAGCAGAATCCGATTCCCCATGATGCTGCCTGCAGGCGTGGTGATGACCTCCACTTTCGCTACCGCGGCTATGCTGGACAGAGCCTCTCCCCGGAAACCCAGACTGGAAATCCGCATCAAATCCCCCGCGTCCTCTATCTTGCTGGTGGCATGCCGCAGGAAAGCCGTTCTCAGCTGGCTCCCCTCCATGCCGCAGCCGTTGTCCGTCACCCGGATGAACTCGATTCCGCCGTCCTTTGCCTCCACCGTGACGGCGCCGGCCCCCGCGTCGATGGCATTCTCCACCAGCTCCTTCACCACGCTGCTGGGCCGCTCCACCACTTCCCCGGCTGCTATTTTATCGATTGTCTCTGAATCAAGAATGTGTATCTGTGACATATTTTCACCTTATCGCCTTCAGCATCTTATTGCCAGGAACTGGCGGAAAATAACTGATGCAGCTTGTTTGGGAGAAAGCACGGAACTTATTCACAAGCGATGATATTTGCCGCAGCGTCCCTTGAAAACCTTTCCCTCGTGAGTCGGGTCACTTGGCAAGTTATTGCAATGTCAGTATTCTACCAACACCACGCGCCCACGCCCCGGGAAATAAATCTGCAGCCCCATCTTCCAAAGTTCGAAGTAAGGACGGAAAGGATTTTCCTGCTTCGTATCATACATAGACCACTGGAGATAGTGTGACAGCAGATAATCGCAGCTGATATGGTACAGTGCCTCGGACATCAGCGCAATATCCCCGCAGCCCTCTCTGTGCTGCATATAACAGCACCAATCCCGCAAATCTTCCTCTATCTCTGTTGCTTCATTTTCTTCTGTGGCCCAGTTCTGATTGGCTTCTGTTATAAAGTCTTTTCCCGCTTGTCCGGAGAGAATTTCTATTTCGGCATTCTCATCCAGTGGGGCATCTTCCTCAAACTCTTCCACAAAAACACGATTTATATTTTTGATATAGGCTCGTGCGGCATTCTCCGCAGCCTGCCTGTTATCTGTTGAAAATCGGGCAAAGAAATATGCGGCATAAGCCGTCTGTCCATCTGGTAGCTGAACTTCCGCGGTATCTTTGCCTATTTCATCAATTTCCAAAAGTCCCTGCAGCATCTCCAGTCCAGGTTGTCCATATAGGGAAAGAATAGGGCGCAGGCGCTCAAGATTACCGCCACGCAAAGCCTGAAAAAGAAAAGGCGGAACAGCTTCCTTCTCCAAATCATATTCATGTTCTTCAAAAATTTCCATTAGCAAGGGGTCTTGTTGAATGATTTCTGTCCAACCATCGGGAAGATATTTCCTGCATTCCTCTATTGTCATATAAAAATTCTCCTTCACTTATTCCGATTTATGATCTGTTTCTCCCATTATCCCGCAATTCCGAGCGCGTTTCGCAAGTGCGTCCTGCTCACTTTTGAAGCAATACTCTGCATCTTTTTCTGTTGCAGGCAATACCGTATCTCAGGATGGTCTCCAGGCCGTCCTGGCGCAGCTTTTCTTCATAACCTGTTATTTCTATCTGCCGCAGGGCTTCCCTACAGCCCTTTTCTAAGGCTTCATATTGCTTCTTTTCTTTGTTGTCCGGGTATTTTACTTCTATCACGATGCCGATGCCTTTTTCTTCGATTTCCACAAGAATATCGCTGTAACCGTCGCCTGATTCGGCATTGGAGCGGATATACCAGTCTTCCCGGTGGCTCAAAAGTCCCAGGAGGATGCCATGGTAAAAATTTTCTTTCTTGCTTTTGCGCACATTCGTATCCCGTATACTGATTGTTCTGGAGAGATAGGCGTTGAACCGGCTTTCCACCGCTTCAGCATCTCCGTTTGCGAATGCGTCACAGAATGCATCCAACGCAGGTGTATCCCTTCGGGCTTCCTGCTGAAACCATTCCAAAATCTGGTCAACGAAAATTTTCCGTATCTCACGGTTCGGTATGGCCAGATGATAAATTTCACCGTCCTCGCTGCCCCGCTGTGTCAGGTAGCCCGTGGTAAAGAGGATGCTCCAGAGATTGTCGATGGAGGCGTAGAGGTCCCTGTATGTCAGTTCCTGGTTGATTTTTTTCGGAATGGATTCTCCGTCAATCAGCCGCTCCAGCTCCTTTCTGGTACCTGCCTTAGCCAGGTTGATGAAATTTCGGATGATATCATTTCCGCTGGTATTAATCCAGAACGGCTTCGGAGATGCGTTCGAATCCAGTCGCAGCGAATCAATATAATTTATCACATCCCATGGACAATAGACGTCGGCATTGCCGAAACGGTATCCGTCATACCACTCTTTCATCTGATTGAATTTATCACCACATCCGTAATACTCTGCCATGGCCTGGACTTCACTGTCGGTAAAGCCAAACCTCTCACCAGACTGCAGAGTCGTTATCGAAAGAACCTTCAGATTATTCAATCCAGTAAAAATGCTTTCCTTAGAGATGCGTAGGCAGCCTGTCAGCACGGCAAATGCCAGGCTGTGGTTGCCCTTCAATGCCTGGCTGAAAAGACTGCGAATCAGACCCACCATCTGGTCATAATAGTCGAAATATCGTGTCTTATCCAGCGGCACATCATATTCGTCGATTAGAAGAATCGCTTTCTGCCCATAATGCTTATGCAGAAGCCCACAAAGAGTCAGTAAGCTGGAAACAAGCAATTCCTGAGGCATGTCAAACCATTTTTGACCAGAGAAGTCAATCGAGACCAGCTTCTCATAGGAAGCTTTTTCCCGGGCAGTAAGCGCATCGCTGTCCAGCAGGAACTGAAAGCGCATGGCTTCCCTCCCAATAGCGGAACGAAGCATTCCCAGGGCAGTATCGTAATCACTGCCGTCTACATCCTTCAGGGTGACGGAGATGACAGGGTACTTTCCCATATGCTCCCTGCAAAGCTGGAGCTCTTCCCTGATGGCGAGTCCCTCAAAAAGCTGCGGCTCACAGCCATATTCAAAAAAATATTTTAGCATATTCATGTTCAGGGATTTGCCGAACCTTCTGGGGCGCGTAAACAGGTTTATATTTCCCGAACCCTCCATGAGATCTCTTATCAGGGCTGTCTTATCTACATAGTAAAAACCGTTTCTGCGGATATCTTCAAAATTCTCAATGCCGATGGGCAGTCTGGCTCTTGTGTTCACGACGGCTCCTTTCTGGGATAAAATTGCTTCGCAATTAACCGGATTTTATGCTTTCATTTTACTATAATCTTCAGTAGTTCACAAGCATGAATCCTGCTCAAGCCCCCGCGCTTTTTCATCCAGGCAGATTACCCCCGCCATCGGTTCTTCAGCTTATTCTGCAACCGGTAAAGCACATTCAGGGCATCGATGGGCGCGAGCATATTTACTTCCACTTCCATCAGCTCTTTCAGCACATCCTCGTCTTTCACGGTGTCGAACAGGGACATCTGGGACAGCTCAATTTCGTCTATCTTTGGCTGTTTCTTCGTCTTCGTATCCTTGACATCCACCGTGATGCTCTGTATCTTCTCAATGATGTCATTGTCCGTCAGCTGCTCTACGATTTCTTTCGCTCTGTCGATTACCATGTCCGGCACCCCGGCCAGTTTCGCCACCTGGATGCCGTAGCTTCTGTCCGCGCCGCCCTTGATGATCTTGCGCAGGAACACGATATCGTCCCCGCGCTCCTTGACGGCAATGCAATAATTGTTCACATTGCTCATCTTCCCTTCCAGCTCCGTCAGTTCATGATAATGGGTGGCAAACAATGTCTTCGCCCCCAGAAGCTTTCGGTTGCTGATATGCTCAATCACTGCCCAGGCGATGCTGAGTCCGTCAAAAGTGGAGGTTCCCCTGCCGATTTCATCCAGAATCAACAGGCTGGATGAGGTAGCGTTCCGCAGGATATTGGCCACCTCGTTCATCTCCACCATGAAAGTAGACTGCCCGCTGGCCAGGTCGTCGGAGGCTCCTACTCTGGTGAAAATCCTGTCCACGATGCCGATGTTGGCGCTCTTTGCGGGCACGAAACACCCGACCTGGGCCATCAGCACAATCAGCGCGGTCTGGCGCATATAAGTGGATTTTCCCGCCATATTAGGCCCTGTGATGATGCTGATGCAGTGCTTGTTATTATCCAGGAAAGTATCATTGGCAATGAACATGTCATTGGTAATCATCTGTTCTACGACAGGGTGTCTTCCGTCCTTGATATCGATGACGCCTTTCTCGTTAAGGATGGGCCGCACATAGCGGTTCCGCTCTGACACCAAAGAAAGGGCGGCGTACACATCCAGCTTCGCTATGGCTTTGGCCGTGGTCTGTATCCTGTCAAGCTCCATGGCGATGGAGTCGCGGATTTTGCAGAACAGGTCATATTCCAGCGTGGTCAGCTTGTCCTCGGCATTTAAGATAGTGTCCTCTAACTCTTTCAGCCTGGGCGTGGTGTACCGCTCCGCGTTGGCCAGGGTCTGCTTGCGGACATAATCCTCCGGCACCAGGTCTTTGTACGAATTCGTCACTTCAAAATAATAGCCGAAGACCTTATTGAATTTGATTCGCAGGTTCTTGATTCCCGTCCGCTCCCTGTCCGTCTCCTCCAGCTGGGCCAGCCACTGCTTTCCGTCCCGCTTCGCGCTGCGCAGCATGTCCACGGTCTCGTCAAAGCCGTCTTTAATCATGCCGCCCTCTCTGATGGTCACAGGCGGGTCATCCTCAATGGAGGCCTGTATCAACTGGAAAATATCCTGCAGTCCGTCCATATGCTCATCGATATCCCGCAGTTCCCCGCAGGAAAAGCCTTTCAGCACAGACTTGATGGCCGGGAGCATCTCCAGCGAATTGCGGAAAGCAATGAAATCTCTGGGATTCGCGGTTCTGTAGGTGACCTTGCTGAGCAGCCGCTCCAGATCGTAGACGGGATTCAGATATTCCCGAATTTCATCTCTGGAGACACTTTCCCCGCAAAGCTCCTCCAGGGCATCCAGACGCTTTTCCATTTCTTCCTTATCAATCAGGGGCTGCTCCAGCATGCTCCGCAGAAGCCGCCCTCCCATGGCCGTTTTCGTCTTGTCCAGCACCCAGAGGAGGGATCCCCTCTTCTGCTTTTCCCGCATGGTCTCCGTCAGTTCCAGATTCCGCCTGGTGGAGCTGTCCAGCAGCATATATTTATTGGTCAGATAGGGATACAGATGGGTAAAATGGGCCAGATCCGTCTTCTGGGTATCGTACAGATACTGTAGCAGCGCTCCCGCCGCCGTCATTCCCGCAGGGAAATCCTCTATCCCTAAACCAATCAAAGTATTTACCTTAAAATGCCGTAGCAGCAGCCTCCGACATCCGTCATCGTCGAACAGATGAGGTTCCAGAGCATTGACGGAGATATGATACTTTCCCCGCAGCCCCTCCACGTCATAGCCGCTGACCAGAAAAGCCTCGTTGCAGATGATTTCCGAGGGCTCGTATTTCATCATCTCATCGTTCAGCTTCTTTAAGTCTTCCACCTCTGTCAGATAATAGTCCCCGGTGGTGACGTCCGCCACGGAAATACCGATTTTCGTAGGGGTATAGGCGATGCACATGAGGAAATTGTTCCTGGATTCCTCCAGGGACTGCATGTTCAGGTTGGTACCCGGAGTCACGATGCGGAGAACCTCCCGCTTTACCAGCCCTTTGGCCAGCTTGGGATCTTCCACCTGCTCACAGATAGCCACTTTATAGCCTTTATTGACCAGTTTGGTCAAATATCCCTCCACCGCATGGTAAGGAACCCCGCACATGGGAGCGCGTTCCTCCAGCCCGCAGGCCTTTCCCGTCAGGGTGAGCTCCAGCTCTTTGGACACCGTCTTGGCATCCTCGAAAAACATTTCATAAAAGTCCCCCAGTCTATAAAAAAGGATGCAGTCGGCGTACTGCTTCTTGGTCTCCAGATACTGCTGCATCATGGGAGTGAGTTCTTCTACGGGAATTTGTTCGGACATAATTGTCGCTCCTGTTCTTATGCTTTTGTATATCGTCAGTATTTGTTGTACATTAAAACGAATGTACTATGATTTGTACATTCGTTTTTATTTTAGCACAAAATATTGTGTTTGTAAATTATTGTGTTTCGGCATTTTCCATAGGTGGAAGCGTAACCTCATCCTCTGATATCAGCTTCCAGTTGTTTACATCCCGCATATCATCATGTATCGAATACCATGCGGATGGATGGAATGTATTGCCGTTGTTCTCCTCTATACTCCAGTCTTTCGATGAAATGACATACTGATCGTGGGCGCTCTTTTCAGAAGAGTCTATCTCCTTCCCTGTAAAAGGATTTACCGGATTCTCGATGATTCCCTCCATGGCCAGCGTTGGGACATCCCCATTTGTCATAAACTCTTCCGATATCGAAAACTCCCTGCCGTCAAAGTCCTTGACCAGCAGCAGCGGATAAAAGGAGACGATATCTCTTTCTCCAAGCCGTGCCTCGTCTCCGTCAAACAGAACACTTCTTCCATGATCCGCCACCAGAATGATTCTTGTGTTATCATAGACATCATTCTCACGCATATAGTCAAACCATTTTCCCAATTGAATCATGGCAGCCATATTTGTCTGATAATACATCGCATGTACGCCTGTCGTCATCGGCAGCGTCTGTCCGTTTACTGTATACCTGTCCTGATGCTCGCGCTCATATTCCGTATTATCCACTGTTATGGCAGGTAAATACTCCGGTTCCTGTAACATCATAGGGTCATGGGTCAATCCATTCACCATCATTAAGAAGGTATCTATATCATCGTCTACAACATCGGTAATTTCCGGATATGCAGATAACTCATTATAGCATTCCATGAAAGCCTCCCGCAGCCCGTAAGAGGTATACATACCATCGGTTGTCTGTTGTAAATAAACGGTCTTCTGCGCATCTTCCTCCTGATTATATCTGCCGTAATCATATATGGTTTCCTGGAGACAAAGCGGAGCCGTCTTCATAATCCCATAACAGAAAAAGTTTCTCTTGTCATCCTGTATCCATAGGTCTTTTATGGAATCATCCTGAAATTTCCCGCTCAGAACATAGTGCTCTATTTCAGGATAATCATCATAAATCGAAAAATCCGGAATCCACTGATAACCTGCATAAGGCGGATCGCAGACCATCACCTGATAGTCGTTTTGATCGAACAGCACCGGCATTACTTTCAATGCTTCATTCTGCTTTTCGGCCAATGGCTCTTCATCTCTTTTATTCATCTCTACCGGAGTATATTCATATCCTCCAAAAAGAGCCGGCGAACCAAAATTCGTATGTGCGCCAAACGACACAGTGTTGGCATAGTAGGTGAAGCCTTCAAACTGTTCCTTCAGTTCCGGTTTTTCTTCAAACAGATATGGAATGTATTCACCTATCGCCTGGTCCAACATGAGCACTATGACATTTTTCCCTGTTTTGCTCAATGTAAATCTGGGGATTGCCCTATAGTTATCCAAATCCCTGCTTTTTAAACTGCTCACCGCATCATGGATTCCAGCCACATTGACAGACACCATGCAGATAAGAGACAAAACTCCTATGACCAGCACTTCCGAAACCAGCTTTTCTCTGTAACGGTATACTGCGTAAAATACCAGTATCACCGCAATGACTGCCAGCGCGTTCCATAACTGGCTTTCCCCCCTGAATCCTAACTGATTTTCATATTGCAGGCTTCTCGTGAGCAGCCCCAGATCTTTGCCAAAGAACATATAGTTCACTGTAAATACACCCGAAAGAATCCACACAGCCCTGTCAAAATATACTCTCACGGAAGGTTTCGCAAGAAAATAGAACACGCCTGCCCAGATTACAAATATCCCGAACGCAAAGCAAAAGGAACTGACAATGAACCATGACGGATGATAGAAATTCGTGATAACCACGAACTCCAGCGGTGAAGTTTTAATGACGGAAGACGGAATCAGAGCTCCCGTTAAAATAGACAAAAATACTCCCCCCGCGAAAAAAAGAGTTCTATTTCCCGTTTTCAGCGCCTCCCTGCGCTTTACCCTGCTTTTTACGATTCCGAAAATGAGGGGCATCTGTAATAATATGGCACATGCCGTAAAAAATGCCACTTTCCGAAAAGTTGGGGTCGGATACAGGAAAAGTCCATAGATTTCCATCAGAAAACCACTGACTGAAAAGACCGCGTTCAATATTTTCCGTGGATTTTTCAGCTTGTAGAAACAGGTCTTCACCAGCGAGAACACATTATTCAGCGTCCAGTAAAAGACCAGTCCCGCCGGAGAGGCATATAAAAACACCAGAAAAAACAGCGCCATGGCATAGAGCTGTATCTTTGACTTTAACGGGCTTCCTTTTGTGAAAATGACACAGGATACCAGATTTACAATCGTCATGATAATCGGCAGGAGATTCACAGAGATTCCCGCGAGCTGCAGCATTCCGTCCGGCTTGCCAAGATCTGCGATCGGCCCAAAAGAAACACCTTTCAATAGCAAAAGACCGGAGAGGAACCGGTACGCCGCAATAAAGAAAGGAATCTGTAAAAACAGGGAAACCGCACTTCGCAGGACATAGACAGGCCTGTAATGATTCTGCCTGTAATAGGTCTGCAGCATCATTATCCGTTCATCGCCGCTGAACGTCTTTTTGATGTGCTCCACACCTCTTTGCAGCTTTTTTTCTATGAGGCGCTCTTCTTCCTGTATGGCATCAGCACGCATATACAATGGAAGTACAAGAAAATTCATAAAAAGGCTCAGCACAATAATCGATAACCCCGGGTTATCGATTATTTTATAGGCCAGCATATAAATAATCTCAAAAATGAGCTCAAGCGATTTCAGCAATACTGTATCTAAAATTTCCACAAAAGACATGTCAAGCCCCCTTTTTATCCTGTGTCAGCTCATCATACTTATTCAGCAGATATTCCACCGCGCGCTCTGTCCCTTCTCCCTTGTGCTCCCAGGTTTCCTCTCTGGCTTCTCTGCGTCCCTGCGCATACTTCGGATCCTGAATGCATTCATCGATCATTGCCTTTAAAGTATCCAGATTTTCCATTGTCAGCTTCTGGCCGATGCGGGGCAGAGCCGTAAATGTCCAGTACGGCGTTTCCAGCCACCATGCGTCATAAGGGCTGTTGTCAAACTCCGTATCCGCGTAAATGACAGGCTTGTCATATACAAGGGCAAAATCAAAAATAATGCCGGAAAAATCGGATATTAAAATATCGGCACGTTTCAAAACCTCAAAGTTATCATTGTCCCGATTCCACTCTAGCTGGTCTGATGCAGGATATTCCTGCATAATCTTCTCGATTGTCTCTTTTTCGGAAGTAAAGGACTGCGGATGCGGGCGGACGATAATATGATATCCTGTTTTTATAAGCACTTCTATTATCTTTCCTTCATATTTTTGAAAGATTGAACTCTTTCCCCAGGACGGCGCCAGCAGGACGACATGTCCCTCTTTCCCCTCTTTCCGCTCTGCCGCCTGCAGTCTCTTGGCCATTTCATCCATATAGGGAATCCCTATCTTTATCAGGTCTTTTTGGGGAAGCCCCCTGATTTTTTCAAGGTCTCTTACTTCCTGCACCTGATACTCCCCTGAAAGCATCACAGCATCAAAATAATCCACGCCAAACATCCTGTATCCCGAGATATCATTTGCCGCATGCTGCATGTGCACATAATACTGTACGTTTTTGGAGCGTTTCCACTGGTAAACATCCAGTCCCGGCGTCGTTGAAAGGACAATTCCGGCATTCAGAAAATTCATCCTTGCAAACGCTCTGTTATTTTTGCCGATAAACTCTCCTTTTATATGTTCATAGGGATTCTGAAGCGCGGGATCGTCGGGGGATGCCGTCATATAGACCATGTCGACCCCCCTTCTGTCAAATTCCCGGCAGATTGGCTCAAATACGCTCCAATACCTCTTATCGTCCGAAAAAATAACGAACGGCAGTTTATCAGTATTTGTCTCTACCTTCTTACCTCCGCTCAGCAGAAAGCGCAGCTTTACGGCCCAGTTTTTCAGCAGATAGCTCAATGTCCCGATAACGCCGATCAGGATTGCAAAAAGCATGCTTCCCGTCCCTGGATCGATATACAACAATATAATCATTTTCTTTGTCCCTTCCCCCTGCTTTTCCGTACTGCAATTACATATTTTACAACTATCCCGCCAAAACCGCAATTATTTTATTTTACCCGACATATTTTTTCAGATCTTTCATAAAGCTCAGCACAATCAACACGATGACCATTCCTATCGGGAATGCCGCTATAATGCTGACTGACTGCAGATTGTTCATGGAACTGTCCGAAAAGACCAGCGCAATCGGCAGCAGAATCAGCAGGATACACCACATCAGTTTTATCAGTTTGTGGGGCTCCTCGCTCTCCCCAAGTTTATGATAACTGTAACAGGAGCCTATCAGAGCAATGGAGTCGAAGGATGTGGCATAGAACGCTATCATGGTGATCAGCATCAGTACCAGTACGAATGATGCACAGGGCAGTGTGCGAATCATCTCTATAATAATATCATAGAGATCTCCGTCCCGCCCATATATTGTAAGAAAATCCGCGCCTCCCAATACCTGTTTCCCTAGAGAATAATTTCCCAGCACAATAAAACTGATAATCGTGGAACCTGTCCCGAACAGATAACCGCCGAAAATGACCTGGCGTATAGTCCTTCCCTTTGAAATGCTCCCGATGAAAAACGGAGCCGCCACACACCATACCATCCAATATGCCCAGTAAAAAATCGTCCAGTTCTGCGGAAATTCTGTCGTTCGCGCAGGATCCGTAAACGTTGCCAGTTCAAGAAAATTCTGCAGCATTCTTCCCAGCGCGGAAAATCCCGTTTCTATAATATATCTTGTTTCTCCCCCGAACAGCAATACAAAGAGAACCAGTCCGTAAAACAGATAAATACACGACTTCGCCAGGAAGCTGATTCCTCCAATGCCATGCAGCAACGCATAGGTATAGACCAGGCAGGTTATGAGCAGAATAACGATTGTAACTGCCCTGCGGCTCAGGTCCACGTGGAAAAGCTCATTTATTATGCCTGCCATAAGCGGAGTCGCCAGCGAAAACGTTGTTGCGGTACCCGCCAGAAGCGCAAAAACCGCCAGCAGATCGATAACACGTCCTAAAATGCCATCTGTCCGTCTGCCAAGAATCGGCCTGCAGGCCTCCGAATATTTCTGACGCCCCCTTTTCCGCACATGAAGCATAAAACCGAACGCTGCGGCCAATACCAGATAAAAGCCCCATGGAATGAAACTCCAGTGAAACAAAGGATACACGCTCGCCCAGTCCTGAATGCTTCCGCGCTGCGCGATATACGGATCGGATGCGTACAAAATCCATTCCGAAAAGGAATAGAATAAGATATCTGCCGCCAGGCCAGCCGTGAACATCATGGAGCCCCATGCGAAAAAGGAAAGTTTGGGTTTTTCTCCTTTGTCCCCGAGCACCACATTTCCATAGCGCGAAGCCGCGATAAATAAGGAAAACAAAAATACGCCTAATCCCACTGCCAGATAATAAGTCCCCAATACGTCTCCAAGCATAAACCTTATCTGTCCCAGAATCTCATTCGACTGGTCTGGGGCGAAGAAGAAAAATACACAAAGTACAACAATGATGATAAACGGCACCAGGGTTATCATCCAGTCCACTCGTTTACCTTCACTGCTTTTTTTCGCTTTACTCATCCCTTTTCCCCACAAGCTTCTCATAATCCCGATCCAGCGCCGCCAGTTCTTCCAGATTATCTATTTCCACGACGTCCCCTTTTTCCATTTCATAAATCCCCAGCCGGTATTGTTCCGGATAGCAAAACAGCGCGATATCATCCCAGTAAATCTGCGTATTCTTCTTTTCTTCAAATTCTGTTTCGAGATGCTTCCTCAGCTTTTTCCCATCCTCTTCCGTCCATCTTGAAATGCTGTAAAGCTGCCAGCCCTCTGCTCCTCCGGTCCTGCTGCAGCGCTTCACGATTCCGTTCTCCACCGTAAGCAGCCATTCTTTCGTCTGCCGTGCAGTCCATGTACAATTATATCCTGAACGCTCAAAAGATTTTGACATTACCTCTTTGTTGTATATCATCTGATCCGCATCCAATATGATAGAATCCCCTATATACTCCCTTGCCATGTACAGCGACGAAATATTATTGCATCTGTCATAATAAGGATTTTCAATCAGCACAATGCCGGGATATTCCTTCTCCAGGCAGGAAAATCTCTCTTTCATATATCCCACTACCACATATATTTCATATATTCCATTGGCATGCAATGCCCTGATGCTTGTATCGATCATCCTGCTGCCGTTTACTTTAATCAGCGGCTTCGGTGTCTCCAAAGTGAGCGGCTGCATCCTGTTTCCCATACCTGCCGCCATAATAATCGCATTTTTAACCTCAGACATATTCTGAACTCTCCATTTTTTCTAACTCTTTCCGGGCGATTCGATAATACTCTTTTGCATAACGATATTGGTACAGAGAATATTCTCCGAATTCTTCGCCAAGCTTTCGCTTATATTCGCACCAATTGCTCCAAAGCAGGCCGCAGACGGCAATATAGCAATAAATTTTGATTCGGGTCATATCATCGCATTTTCCCGAAAAGTACAGATCTATCAAATGGTCAATCCGCCCTCTGTCATAGAGAGCATAGATGCAGAACATGGCAATATCCACATGCGGATCCTGCATACCCGCATACTCCCAGTCTATTATCCTGATGTCCTCTTTCCCGTTTTCATCCATGCAGAACAGAAAATTATCAGGCACTGCATCGATATGGGCAAGGACTTTCTTTTCCGTATATTTTTCTGTAAAGGGCCTTAATGACAGAACATTTCTTTTCGTTTCGGTATAGTCTTTATAGGAAGAGATTGTTTTCCCCCAGAGACTTTCATAAAAATCAATCTGTTCCCAGATATTGAATTCATGTGCTGCCTCAAGTCCCAGCTCGTGAAATTCCCGCAGCTTTTTCATGCATTTTCCAATGTCGCTCTCACTGTGGGGATTACAGGCTCTTGCTTCCTCTATATATTCCGTGATTTTGTATCCGTTTTCCGGATTGATATAGATAATCCTGTCACAGATATCCAGATTTTTTATCTTCTCGTAAATATTCGCTTCTTCTGTGCGGTTGATCAAGTAATCCGTCCCTTCCCCCGGTATGCGCATGATATATCTGTTTCCCGCGCATTGAAAAGAAAAGGAACGATTCGTCATTCCCTTTTTCAGAACAGCCATATCTGTTATTTCCTGTTCGCTGACTCCAAGGGCTTCGGCAGCCGCGGAAATGGTATCAGATTTCAAATGTTCCGAAGAACTGTCATATTCCCGAAGCTGCTCATATGTATTAATCTCCAGAATACCGGAGTTTTCCACGATTCTTGGATAGACCATCATACCTTCATTTTGATACAGCGCTTCTTCCCAATAAGAATTATCATATTTTCTGTATCTGCAGAATTCTTCGATACGCTTCCTGAGCTCTGCCGCATCTTTCTCCAAAATATAGCTTATGCCCACCATGGCGTTTCCCGGCTGCGCTGTCCGGGTCTTTACCAGTTCCATTTTCCGGTTTACCCGGACATCGCTTTCTTCTGTCAGAAAATCGCTGATCATGTACCACGAATATAGTTCCTTGCGTCTGAACGGATTCTCCGCACACCACAGATCGGCCGGAAGAATATAAGAATTAGATATATATTTTAAGGCCATTTTTAAAGAATGCAGATTATTCTTGGCCGTATATTCCGAATTGACAATCAGTTTGACTCCAAATTCATCAATCAAATATTCAAAGCTTTCTTTCATGAACCCAACAACTACATATATGTCGTAAACCCCTGCTGCCTGAAGCTGCCTGATCAGCCGCTCTATCAAACACTCTCCCCTGACCTCCAGCAAAGCTTTTGGAATGTCCATGTTAATCGGCACCATCCTCATTCCAAAACCTGCCGCAAGAATGATTGCATTTCGGGGAGAACGGTTTTTGAATACATTTTTTGCCGCTTCCGTAAAGCGTTTTTCTTCATCCAAATATCCTTTGTCCGTCAGATTTTTGATACAGCGGTTGACAAATCCTAATGAATAACCTGTTTGTTCTGACAAAAAACGTTGGCTTACATAGCTCTCAGCTGACAGCGCAAGCATGATATCCAGTTCCTGTTTGTTCATGTAATTTCTCCAATCACTTTTCGTGAACAGCCCCTTAATAAACTACACCAATGAAGCATATTTGTCAAGAAAAACCAACATGAACCCAGGCTGAACATATTTTTGCAGTCCCTGAAAATCCCCTGGAAAACCACGTACAAGCTTCTCCACAATGTTTATCGCAAATGCGTCCGGATGGTATCTTTGCCATCGTACCTCTTACCTTTCCAGAATCCGCAAATCCCATGGGCCGATTTCCAGACGCTCACCATCCTCTACAGCCGCCTCCGTCAGTAAATCCGCCGCTTCAGCACCCGCATAGGGAACCTGCTGTGTCTCCGGCGAATAATTCAGATAGAATATTACCTCCCGCCCGAGATCATTGATCCCTTTCCGGATGATGACAGGGAATGCCGTCTCCTGCTCTTTCCCCCAAAGTCCTGCCTCTTTTACCACATCACACAGAATCTCCCGCAGCATCTCATCGCTGGTCCAGCAGCCAAGATAAGTGGCAGTACCTTTTCCGTAATAATTCCTCGTCACAGCCGCATAGCGTTTCCAATTATAGTGATCATAGGAAGCCAGCACCTGTGCGGTATCCGCCCGCACCAGCTCCATAAAGGTCTGCACCTCATTCTGAGGGCAATGATAACGCTCCGAAGCCAGCTTCACATTCTTCGGCACCGTGAAATGGCTGTAGGAGATTCCCAGGCACTTGTCGATGCCGTGGGGCTGGCAGTCCGCGTAGACTTTCACATTTTCATCGGCAAAGGCGGTCTTGAAAGTGGTGAACAGATGGCCTCCCTTTGCCACGTAATTATCGATTCGCCGCAATAATTCATCCGGCGCCGCGTAGAGCGCAGGCACTACGAGCAGGTCATACTCCTCCAGATGGTCTGCCTCCGGCCACAGGAAATCGCATTCCACATTCATTTTATAAAGCTGATCGTACACATAGCGCAGCACCTCATTGTAGCCGATGCCGTTCCCCCGCCAGCCGCTGATGGGAAACCAGTCCAGCGCCGTCAGCGCCTCATTGCTGACTAAAACGGCCGCTCTGTTATGCTTCTTCAGGTTCACCAGGCGGCTGCCGATCCGCGCGAATTCATTGCCGATTACTTTCGCGGCCCGGTAGGTGTCATTCTCTTTGAAATCATGGCTCAGCAGGCCTTTCCAGTAGGTCTCGAAAGAGTTGTGGATGGAATGCCAGTGCCAGTACTCCACCATGTTCGCGCCGGATGCCACATGGCTGTAGGCCTGGAGGCGCAGCTGGCCGTCATAGGGCAGCCACTGGGGGAATCCCTGGGCCTCCGTCTCCAATACGAAGTAATTATCCCTCTTTAAGGAGCGGGTGCTGTCACCGCCGAAAGCGATCTCCGCACCGGTCAGATCGTCCTGGGTGGGATGATAGATATCCACCCCCGCCACGGTCAGCGCCTTTGCCGCGTGATAATGATTCACCATGGGCTGTACGCCGAAAGAGCCGTCTTTCCAGCCGAAATCAAAATTATGGGTGATGAACTGATCCTCTCTGGCGTACTCCCGGACAATTTTTCCCTGCCATTCCAGATACTCGTCCACCAGCGTGCGCCTGAACTTCTCAAACTCCGCCCCCAGGCTGGCATTGATGGTGCCCCGCACATCCGGGAAATCCTCCCAGGCATCCACGCGGTTGCTCCAGTAATCCAGCCCGAACTCATGATTCAGGGCATCCAGGTTATCGTTAAATTTTTCACGAAGATATTTCACGAACTGCCTCTGCACATTCTTTCCGGACGTGTCATAATGCTTTGTCTCATTGTCCAGTTTGAAGCCGATCACACATTTCCTGTGGGCGGACACCTCCATCAGCCTGCGGATGACCCGCTCCCCGTAAAAACGATAGGCCGGGTGCGTGATGTCCATAATCTGCCTTGCGCCGTAGAGGCCTCTGCCGTCTTTCGTCACAGCCATGATATCCGGATAGGACCTCTCCAGCCATGCGGGGATGGCATAGGTAGGCGTACCGATGATGACATTGATGCCTGCCTCCTCCATGGCATCCAGCACCCTTGTCACATGGCTGAAGTCAAATACTCCCTCCTGGGGCTCGCAGGTGCTCCATGTGGACTCCGCGATGCGCACCAGATTGATTCCGGCGGCTTTCATCATCGCCACGTCCTCCTGCAGCCTGTCATAAGGCATGTACTCATCATAATATGCGACGCCATACAATAATTTGTCCATCTGATTCTCCTTTTCCTATTCCACAGCCAGCATTACGCCCAGGCTTCCCACCGCATGGGGATACCCGCAAGCCATTTCGTCTCTCCAAATTTACCATAATGATATCCGCTCTATTTATAGACACCGCAGTCCAGATGCCGATACGCTAACTCTGTGGCCACCCTGCCCTTTGGCGTGCGGTTCAGAAATCCGTTCTTGATCAGATACGGCTCATAGACATCCTCAATAGTCCCTGCGTCCTCACCGATGGCGGCCGCAAGGGTATCCAGCCCCACAGGTCCGCCGTCGAACTTCTCTATCATGGTCTGCAGGAGGTTCCTGTCGATATGGTCCAGCCCCAGCTTGTCTACATCCATCAAGTCCAGCGCCGCCCGGGCCACTTCCTCCGTGATGACTCCGTCATGCTTCACCTGGGCGAAATCCCGCACTCGTTTCAAGATGCGGTTGGCAAGCCGCGGCGTCCCCCGGCTTCTGCGGGCCATCTCCAGCGCTCCCTCCGGCTCAATCTCCACCGCCAGTATCCTGGCAGAGTGCAGAATGATAATCTGCAGTTCTTCCTCGGTATAAAACTCCAGATGATGAATCATCCCGAAGCGGTCCCGCAGCGGTGCCGTCAGAAGCCCTGCCCTGGTGGTGGCCCCCACCAGAGTGAACTTCGGCAGATCCAGGCGCACGGAGCGCGCCGTGGAACCCTTTCCGATCATGATGTCGATGCAGTAGTCCTCCATGGCAGGATAGAGCACCTCCTCCACCTGACGGTTCAGGCGGTGTATCTCGTCCACGAAGAGCAGATCCCCTTCCTCCAGATTGTTCAGGATTGCCGCCATCTCCCCGGGCTTCTCAATAGCAGGTCCGCTGGTCACTTTCAGATGGACTCCCATCTCATTCGCGATGATGCCGGCCAGCGTCGTTTTCCCCAGGCCGGGAGGCCCGTAAAACAGCACATGGTCAAGAGCGTCCCCCCGTTGTTTCGCGGCTTCGATATAAATCTTCAGACTTTCCTTCACCTTGGATTGACCGATATAGTCATCCAGTTTCTTGGGGCGCAGGGAACCCTCTATCTCTATATCCTCTTCTGTTATGTTCGTCTCAATCATTCTCTTGGGCATACTATCTGCTCTTCACATCCTTGCCGGCATGAAGATTTTCCTTTCAATGTGTTTGCAGGCATATCTATTTTAGCTTCTTTCGGCTTCTTATGCAAGCACTTTTCCCATAATCGAAAAAGGCATCTGGAATGCATACCAAATGCCTTTTTCACTACAATCGCTTTCTGAACGCCAAATGAGACTGGCAGGATATTTAATTCAGTGCATGCCTGCAATAAGAGCGGACAGCCAGGAATGCAAACAGTGGAATCTCAATCATACAGGCTCCAATCATGGCATACGGCGTCCAGACTGACAGCCCGGCCAGATTCAAAAACCGGAAATCTGTCATTGCATAGAGGACACTTGCCTGAATGCTCGTTCCGCTGGCGGGCAGGATACTGCAAAGCCATGTGCCCAATGCACCAGGCACCGTCATAGAGATGACGACCGGTGCGATACAAAATACCAGCGATGATGCCAGGGATGACACAGTGGTTTTGCATCTGGCGGAAAGAAACAGCGTAAAGCACACGGAAGCCAGAACGGAAAGCAGGCCTGCGGCAGCAAAAAGGAATTGGAGGCCTCCTATGTTCATGTCTGCCAGAGTCACAATAGAGTACATCATCTGAACAGATGTACGGGTACATTCCCATCCGAACAGACTGTCTGCCGTCAAAATGTGCACGGCAGCACAGATTACAAATGCCGCTCCGCTGATGAAAAGAGCGGCAGACAGCTTTGCAATGCCAAGCGAGGCCCTGCCATATCGGGTACACCGCAGGATATCGTCTGCGCCGGACTGATAATCCGCAGAGAATACCGGCGCGGCAATGACCACACAAAACAACAGCACCAGAAACCCCATAATATTCTGATAGTCCAGGACGGTGGAATTCATGCCCGGATAAACTTCAAAAGGCTTTTTTGTGTTCCGGTACATTTCTACGGCTTTGCGCTGTGCCTCAGGAATGTCCGGCTGCTCCATCTTCATCAGGGAGGCAATCCGGGCCTCACAGACGGAATAGTAATCGTCGATCTGCTCCGGGTCTATTTCCATAATCGCAGGGGCCATTCCGGTATCCGGATCCGCAAAGGCCTCTTTTACGCCGTGGAGCAGCGGAGCCATGGGGAGGATTTCCCGCTCATAGACGCCCTCCGGCAGATTATAGGATTCCGTCACGCCGTAGGATGCAAGGCAGGTCTGATAGGCCTCCACAGCCTCCCGCACCCGCTTTGGGGTAACAATCCCGGCAGCATCCTCCTGCCGTTCCTTTTCATGGGCAATAGATGCCAGACCGGTCAGATTTACCTCGTTTCCGGCCTCGTCCGTGTAATTACTGTAACAGTAGGTGGTGGGAAGCCAGGCCGACAGGACGGAGAGCAGAAGCGCCAGGGCCAGCAAAATCCAAGTAAGCCTTGACTTCAGTACACGTTTTAATTCCAGATATAAAATTCTCATCGACTGATACCTCCTTTTTTTCGACTGGTTCTTTTTCGGTTCTCTCCGCCGCCCTGGGGGAACAGCCATAAATACAGATCCTCCAGACGGGGAGCGGAAGGAACCGAAATATCATTGCAGGGATAATCTGCCAGATAGCGGATGGAAACTTTTGCATCGTTTTCATTCCGCAGGCTGACAATCTGGAGCCTGCTTTCGTATTCCGGCACAGCTCCCGAAGAAATCGTACAGTTCCATACTTTCCCCTCCACCAGCTTGACCAGTTCCTCCGTGGTTCCTGTGGCCAGCAGCCTTCCGTCCCGGATGATTGCATGGCAGGTGGCGATGTACTCCACATCAGGAACGATGTGGGTAGAAATCAAAACAATGCGGTCATGGGCAAACTCCGACAGCAGATTACGGAAACGCACCCTCTCACCGGGATCGAGGCCCCCGGTAGGTTCATCCAGAATCAATACTTCCGGATCGTTCAGCAAAGCCTGGGCAATCCCCACCCTGCGTTTCATTCCGCCGGAAAGCCTGGCGATTTTTTTGTTATAGACGTCCGTCAGGGAGACTCTCTCCAGCAATTCGCGGATTCTCCGTCGGCTCTCCTGCTCGGACAATCCTTTCAGAGCGGCAACATAAGCCAGATAATCCTTAACCGTGAATTCCGGATAAAAACCGAACTCCTGCGGCAGAAAACCGAAAACATCCCTGTACTCCTCCCCCAGCGTCTGGATCGGCACGCCGTCATACAGCACCTGGCCGCAGGTGGGCCGCATAATCCCGGCAATCATCCGCATCAGCGTCGTCTTGCCTGCCCCATTGGAGCCCAATAGGCCCCATACCCCTGGCGTCAGCTCCAGACTGATGTTGTCAACCGCTTTTTTGTCTTTAAATTTTTTAGAAACCTTATCAATCAGCAGTTCCATGTGAAAACTCCTTTCCTGCACAAAACAAAAGCGCTCATGCCTTAGTACACTTATTGTACCAAAAGCAAAAGCACCATTTCCTTGTTTGTCCACACAGTATTCAACTCTTTTTCTACGGACTTTCTTACGATTTTCCTATAAAATCGGAATCGTCACAGTAAAGACCGTCAGTTCATTTTCACTTTCTGCCGTGATCGTCCCCTTATGGAGCGCAACAATCTTTCTGGCAATGGCCAGCCCCAGCCCGGTTCCACCACTGCAGCGCTCCGTATCCATCCTGTAAAACTGTTCAAAAATCCGCTCCAGCCGTTCTTTCGGAATGGTTCCTCCGTGATTGGAAAATCTCAGCGCCAGGCTGTCTTTGCACCGTTCGGTCTCGATGGTGATTTCGGTTCCGTGATAGCTGTAAAGTACAGCATTGCGCAAAAGATTGTCAAATACCCGCTGCATCTTATCAGCATCGCATTTCAACAGGATATCATCTGCAGCCACAAGGCGGCAATTCAGATTCTTTCTGTCCAGAATCGGCTGAAACTCATACACAAGCTGCTCCAGCAGGCGGGTAAGATTGATCTCAGCATATTGCAGCGTAATATTGGACAGGCTGTATCTCGCAATTTCCAAAAATTCGTTGATTAAATCCTCCAGCCGTTCCGACTTGGCAAGAGAGATAGCAAGGTATTTCTCCCGCAGTTCTTCCGAAATATGTTTTTCATCTCGAAGTAAATTCAGATAGCTGATTGTGGAGGCCAACGGCGTTTTCAGGTCGTGGGCCAGGTACATAATCAAATCGTTTTTCCTCTGTTCAGCCATGAGCATGTCACTTTTCTGCAGAACCATCATATGCTTTGCCAGGTTCATTTTCCGCTCAATGGCGACCATTTCCGGAGGCAGGGAAATCTCCCCGGGAGCATCCTCGAGCAGGATATCCATCCCGTCACTGACAGCCTCAAAATACCGTGTAAGCCAACGGAGGTAAAAGCTGAACAGAACAGCGAATATCAGCAGAATGGAAAACAGAATCATGGCATCCATATGGCTGCGGAATATCCGCTCATACAATTGGAGGGCGGCATCATACTTTATTCCAAAAGCAGTTTGAAAAAGCGCCACCATCCCATCTGCAAAATGGCCGCGCAGTAAAACGGAAGATATGATATAAATGGCAGCGACGGCAGCAGCCAGCGTGCCGATTGTCCGGAGGAAAATCTTTATGCGAAGCTGGCGGAAATCTTTTCTATTTTTCAATGGTATAACCAACCCCCCATACTGTTTTAATAAACCTGGGATTTCTGGCAGGCTCATCCATCTTTTCCCGCAGCCTCCCAATATGGGCCATGACAGTATTGTTATTTTGCAGGAACTTCTCGCCCCATACCGCCTCAAAAAGCTCCTCGGAAGGAACGACGATGCCCTGCCGCTCACAGAGATACCAGAGAATGGCAAACTCAATGGGAGTCAGCTGCAGTTCTTTTCCAAACAGAAAACACTTATGGCTGTCCCTGTTGATTACCAGTCCCCGTATATCATACTCATGCACCATATCGCCCTGTTTCGGAGCAGAGTTGTTATAGAGCCGGTACCGGCGCAGCTGGGTCTTTACCCGGGCAACCATCTCAAGCGGATTAAAAGGTTTTGTAATGTAATCATCGGCTCCGATGCTCAGCCCCATAATCTTATCTACATCCGTTCCCTTTGCCGTGAGCATTATAATGGGATAATAGGACTTCTCCCGGATTTTTTTACAGATTTGAAAACCATCCGCATCCGGAAGCATCACATCCAGAATGGCCAAGTCCAGGTCTGTATGCGAGATACACTCCAGAGCCTCCTGGCCCGTGTAACATTTATAAACCGTACAGCCGTCTCCCATGAGATAAAACTCAATCACATCGGCCAGTTCTTTTTCATCGTCCACTACTAATATATTGCAGGGCGTATTCAGTTGCTTCATATTCATGCCTGCCCCTGCAGAGATTTCCATGGTTTTCGTATGCATATTTGTCCCTCCATCTGAATTTTCCCTGCCATTTACAGCTCTGATGTCCGCCTGTATCCTTTCTCTTCTTTCTGTTTTATACCGCCATGTACCTGTCAATGGGCAGCCGCCAGCCATGAGATTGCTTTTTCTGTCCAGAAAAGGGAACTGGTATGGGACAACTGCGCCGGCAAAGGATTTTTTACTTACTTCCGCACAGACTGCCACGGAAAGCGGCAGCCCCAGGGTCACAAGACCGTAAGCGCCGCAAACAGCTTTTCTCTCCAGAGTTTAATCTGCTCCAGAATATGTCCGATACTGCCTTCCCCGGCATAGCGGCTCATATCAAAAAAATCCTCCTCCAGGCCGGACCAGTAAAGCTCATTCTCGTTTCCGAAGCCGCAGCCATCAGAACATCTTCTTTAAGGCAGCTTTCAGCACCGCGCCGGAATCCATCTCCTCTATCCTCTCGATTGCGTTCACCGCTTTCATGGCCTCAGCCTGCCCATAGCCCAGAGACACCAAAGCCTCCACTGCTTCCCTCTTCTGGGGCGTGTCCGCGCTGCCCGCGGCTCTGGTCTCCTCGATTTCCCGGCCGATCATACCCTCATCTATCTGAATCTTGTCTTTCAGTTCCAGAATCAGCCGTTCCGCCGTCCTTGCTCCGATTCCCGGCGCTTTCGTAATGGCCTTTACGTCCCCCGACATAATGGCATATCTCAGGGAATCCGCGTCCAGCACGGACAGGATTGCCAGCGCCCCCTTGGGACCGATTCCACTGACTGTGATACATTTCCTGAATATTTCAAGGTCATTCCTGGACAGAAAACCGAACAGCTGTACGGCATCCTCCCGTACATTCATGTAGGTGTACAGCTTCGCTTTCTCCCCAATGCCCGGCAGCCTCGCCGCCGTGTCCGCCGATATCCGCACATGATAACCCAGGCCGCCCACATCTATCACGACATCGTCTTCTCTAATATCCTCAATGATTCCTTTCACATATGCTATCATGGCTCATCCTCCCTGCAGTATCCCGGCGCTTCCGGCACTGCGATTAACTGCAACAGCCCTGCACGAAGCCGCGCAGGGCCGAAAACGAAACACTTCTCCCGATTATATATGTGCAATCGCGGCGCTTCTCTTCAAGAGCTTTCGATACACTATCGCGAAACAGACCATGTGGACCGCAAAAGTCAGGAACCAGCTGATCGGATAGGAATAATACAGGCATTCCAGCGTTCGGAAACTCTGGAAAATCGTATAAATCCAAACCACCCGGAACAGACATGCCCCTGTCAGTGAGACCAGCATAGGCATGATGGCGTATCCCATGCCTCTCATGGCGCCCACAGCTACGTCCATCATGCCGCACAGAAAATACGGCACACAGATAATACGCATACGCAGAATTCCATAGGCAATTACCTCCGGGTCCGCCGTATACAGCTTTAACAGCGTCCCGCCCAACAGATAGGCCACATTGCCCATGAACGCCCCCACGACCACCACCAGCAGTTCACAGATCAGCAGAACTTTCCCTATCCTCTTATACTTCTTCGCGCCAAAGTTCTGGCCGCAGAAGCTGATTGCCGCCTGATACAGCGCGTTCATGGCCGTGTAGACGAATCCCTCGATATTGCTGCCCGCCGTATTTCCGGCCATGGCCACGGATCCAAAACTGTTCACCGAAGACTGAATCAGCACATTAGAAATGGAGAACAGCGCCCCCTGCATACCTGCCGGGATGCCAATCTGAATCATGCCAAGCAGCTTGTCCGGCACGATTTTGATTCCCTGCAGCACCAGCTTGTAAGCGCCGTCCGTCTGAATCAGACATCTCACCACCAGCACCGCGGAAATAGCCTGGGACACCACTGTAGCAGTGGCCACGCCGGCCACGCCCATGTGGAACACGATGACGAACACCAGATTCAGCGCCACATTCACCACACCGGCTACCATCAGATAATACAGCGGCCTCTTAGTATCCCCCACGGCCCGCAGCACGGCGCTGCCGAAATTATAGGTCATCATGAACGGCATACCGGCAAAATAAATACGCATATACAGGACGGAATGGTTTATGACATCCTCCGGCGTGCCCATCCATCCGAGGGCAGGCTTAGCAAGAAAGAATCCCAGGAAAATCAGGATGATTCCTCCGCCCAGCGCCGTGGCTATCGCCGTCTGAACCATCTCCCTTAAGTCGTTCTTACGGTTGGCCCCATAATACCTGGCCACCAGCACATTCGCCCCCACAGACAGGCCGATGAAGATATTCACCAGCAGATTCGTCAGCGCTCCCGTGGAGCCCACCGCCGCCAGGGCTTCGTTTCCGGCAAAACGGCCCACCACCACGATATCCGCCGCGTTGAAGAGCAGCTGCAGGATTCCCGACAGCATCAGCGGCACATAGAATATCATGATTTTGCCCAGAAGCGAGCCGTTGCACATATCAATCTCATATTTCCTGGAGGATACCTTTTTCGCGGAACTTTTCTCTTTCGCAGAGTTCTCTTCTGCGGAGTTCTTTTCTTCCCTGGAATTTTCTTCTTCCGTGGAATGCATTTCTTCCATTATAATTCCCTTTCGCCGCTGTCATTTATTATTGATATAGTTTATCAGTCCCTCAGAGGCAATAATCTTCTGCATGAATTCAGGGAAAGCCTGTCCCTGGAAACTTGTCCCTTTCGTCACATCCGTAATCACGCCGGAGTCAAAGTCCACCTCCACCTCGTCTCCCGCCTCAATGCCCTTTGCCGCCTCGGGGCACTCGATGATGGGAAGGCCGATATTGATGGCATTCCTGTAGAAAATCCTGGCAAAAGTCTCCGCAATGACGCAGCTGACTCCTGCTGCTTTGATGGCGATTGGCGCATGCTCTCTGGAGGATCCGCAGCCGAAGTTCTTCTCGGCTACGATGATGTCGCCCTTTTTCACCCGCTTCATGAAATCCGCGTCTATGTCCTCCATGCAATGTACCGCCAGCTCGGCCGGGTCAGAAGTGTTCAGGTACCTGGCCGGAATGATGACATCCGTGTCTACATTATCTCCATATTTAAATACTGTTCCTTTTGCGTTCATATCTCTATTGGCCCCGGACAGCGCCTGTTCAAGGAAAATCCATCCGCTGACATTCTGCCGGGAACGCTCCTTTCTATAATTTCTTATGCTCATGGTCATGCAGTCCTCGCCCAAACCAGCCGGCGAACCTGCGCCTATCTCTCATCCGGCGCGGAAATCACGCCCGCAACGGCGCTCTCGGCTGCCACCGCGGGGCTTGCCAGGTAAATTTCGGACGAAACATGTCCCATACGGCCTACGAAATTGCGGTTGGTGGTGGACACACACCGCTCTCCCTCAGCCAGGATTCCCATATATCCGCCCAGGCAAGGGCCACAGGTAGGCGTGCTGACAATGGCTCCCGCCTCGATAAAAGTCTTCAGAAGCCCCTCTTCCATGGCCTGCATGTAGATGGCCTGGGTGGCCGGGATTACGATGCAGCGCATCCCCTTTGCCACATGGCGTCCCTTCAGCACTTCCGCCGCAGTCCTCAGATCGTCCAGACGGCCGTTTGTGCAGGAGCCGATTACCACCTGGTCGATGGCGATGGCTTCCATCTGACGGATTTCGTCGATGGTATGGGTGTTCTCCGGCAGATGGGGGAACGCCACCGTAGGGCGCAGCGCGCTCAAATCAATGGTATATTTCGCATCATAGACAGCATCATCATCCGCACGATAAATCGTGTATGTTTTATCGGAATGTTCCTTTATATAGTTCTCTGCTTTCTCATCCACAGGGAAGATGCCGTTCTTTCCGCCGACCTCAATCGCCATGTTGGCAATGGTGAACCTGTCGTCCATGGACAGGTTCGCAATGCCGTCCCCCACGAATTCCATGGACTTATACAGCGCTCCGTCCACGCCGATCATACCGATGATATGTAGAATCACATCTTTGCCGCTGACCCATTTCGCGGGCTTGCCTGTCAGGGTAAATTTGATGGCCGCGGGCACCTTGAACCATGCCTTGCCGGTGGCCATTCCGGCAGCCATGTCCGTGCTGCCCACGCCTGTGGAAAAAGCCCCCAGCGCGCCGTATGTACAGGTATGGGAATCTGCTCCGATAATCACATCCCCTGCTACCGTGAGCCCTTTCTCAGGAAGCAGCGCGTGCTCGATGCCCATCTCACCCACTTCAAAATAGTTCGTAATCTCGTTCCTGCGGGCAAACTCCCGGACACATTTGCAGTGCTCCGCGGACTTGATGTCCTTATTGGGCACGAAGTGATCCGGCACCAGGGCAATCTTGTCCTTGTCGAACACGCCCTTTGCCTGAATCTTGTCCATCTCCTTGATTGCCACCGGGCTGGTGATGTCATTGCCCAGCACCAGATCCAGCTTTGCCTCGATGAGCTGTCCGGCCTCCACCTTGTCAAGCCCCGCCGCCGCGGCCAGAATCTTTTGCGTCATTGTCATTCCCATATTTTAAAACCATCCCTTTCGTCAAAATATCTAACCTAGATGATAACACAGTTGCGGATTATGTGCAAATATAAGTTATTGATTCTTCATAGCCTGTTCACTGTCTGTACCGTTATAATTTACGGAAGATTTTAGCGAAAAAGAAAACCACAGAATCGGGGCAATGACCCATAGAAGTCACTGCCCCAATCCCATTTTGCATTGATTATCTCTTTCACGGTTTCCCCGCTTTATCTTATTCCTCCACCGTGGAAAGAATCAGGCTCATATTCCCTTTCATCTCCACGTTTCCGTATCCGCACGGAATGATGAAGTGATCCCCTTTGCGGACTTCCGCGCCGTTTACGCTGCCCTGCCCCTCCAGCACGGACGCTGCCAGGAACGGGAATCTCTGCTCAAATACCGCGCTGCCGTTTACATCCAGTTTGAATACCGTATATTTCTCGCAGGTATAAATCTGGTTCAGCTTATTTTCCTGCAGATTGGTCAGAGACCTCACGCTCTCCTCCGCGGACTTCGCCGGAACTGTGATGACATCCAGGCTCTTGTCAATATGGAGCTCACGGGGCTTTCCGTTCTGGAGGCGGCCGTAATCATAAAGCCTGTAAGTAATCGCGCTGTTCTGCTGGGTTTCCAGAATCAAAGTGTCAGCCTTGATTGCGTGAACGGTTCCCGGGTCAATCTGGATGAAATCCCCCTTGTGGATGGGGACCTCCCGAATCAGCTCCTGCCACCTGCCCTCTGCCACCATTTCCTTTAATTCTTCAGCGGTCTTCGCGTTATGGCCTATCACCAGAGCCGCGCCCTCCTTACAGTCACAGATAAACCAGCATTCCGTCTTACCCAGGCTGCCGTTCTCGTGAACCTGCGCGTAGGCATCGTCCGGATGTACCTGGATGCTCAAATCGTCCTGGGCATCGATAATCTTCGTCAGCAGCGGATACCTGTCATAGGGAAGATTTCCGAACAAATCCGGGTGCTCCGCCCACATCTGCGACAGCGTCTTTCCCCGGAAACTGCCGTTGCGAATCATTCCATCCCCCTCCGGATGTGCGGAAATCCCCCAGCACTCGCCCAGGTCGTCCCCCTCCACCGGGTAGCCGAACTCCTCCCGCAGCCTCTTTCCTCCCCAGATATTATGTGTACATACAGGCTCCAAAAAGAGGAGCTCAATTCCCTCATTTCCCATCTTACAGACATTCTCCTTTCACTTTATCGGGCTGCCATACGCAGGCTCTCTCCCGTATTTTTATGTCTGTCATATCCTCGTGTTCACGCCATGTCTTTCCTTTGGCGCAGGCCTCTTAGCCAAGCGCATCCAGCCCCAGCTTCACGGCTCCCATGATGCCGGGATCCTCGCCCAGCGCGGGAGGAACGATGTAGTCGTTGATTTTGTCAGTCGTAATCATCTCATGGGCCACATATCCGTTCAGCAGACGCTGTACCTCTTTCCTGACCATCCAGAACAGCTTCTCCTGATGCATGACGCCGCCCCAGAGAATAATCTTCTGGGGAGAATAGGACAGGATATAATCCGTGACCGCCTGGGCGATATAATAGGCCTCCATCTCCCAGACTTCCTCTCTGTCCGCCAGCTCTATCGCTTTTTTCCCCCAGCGGGCTTCGATGGCCGGCCCGGAGGCCATTCCCTCCACGCAGGTCTCATGGAACGGGCATTTCCCCTCATAAGTATCCTTGGGATGCTTCATCAGCAGCACATGTCCGCCTTCCGGATGTACCAGCCCGTGCAGCAGCCCGCCATTCACATAGACACCCACGCCTACGCCTGTTCCTATTGTAATGTAGATAGCGCTGTCCAGCCCCTTGGCCGAGCCCCAGGTCACTTCGCCCAGCACCGCGCCGTTCACATCCGTGTCAAAGCCCACCGGTACGCCCAGCGCCTTTTTGAACGCTCCCACGATGTCGCAGTTCCCCCAGCCCGGTTTTGGCGTCTTGGTAATATAACCATAGGTCTCTGACTGCTTGTTCAAATCAATCGGTCCGAAGCACCCGATGCCCAAGGCCTGGATATCCCAGTTCCTGTAATAGGCTATCATATCCTTGAAAGTCTCTTCCGGCTGCCTCGTAGGGAAAGAGGCCCTGTCCTTTATGACCCCGTTCTCATCTCCCACCGCACACACCATTTTTGTCCCGCCTGCCTCGATTCCTCCTATCAACATACCCATTCCCTCCTTAACAAAAAATGTTCCGGCGCGTTTTCCGACAGCGCCGCAATTAAATATATTATACACCAAACAGGGCGCAAATGATAGTCCCAAAGCATTTTTCTTGCCCGACTGCCCAAAACGCCTGTACACATCAATACCGAACTCCCAGATTCCCCTATCGGGACGCAGCCGAATAGGAAATCGCCACATCATTCTTCTTCATGAACAACAGCCCGAAAGACCCTGGCCCACAGTTGCTGGCGATGGCGGAGGAAGCTTTCTGCAGATAGACCCGTTCAAAGGGACAATACTGACGCACAAGCTCCTGGATATATGTAAGGCTCTTCTCATCCATCCCCGCATAGGTGATGAACAGTATCCGCCTGTCGATATTCCTGGCGTTCAACAGCACCTTACGTATATAGCCCCTTATCACATGGTGGAAGCTTCCCATCTCCATGCTTCCCACCGACATGCGGCTGTTGCGCAGCACGATGACCGGGTGCAGCAATAGGGCATCGCACATAATCTGTACCCTTCTGGGAATCTGTCCCGCCTTGCACATCATATGTGTGCTGTCAATGATGAAAGCGGAGGAAATATAACGACGCAGCTTCTTCACGGTCTTCACGATTTCGTCCCTTGTGGCATGGTTCTCCGCCATGTGGGCGGCGTACAGCACCGACAGGCCCATGCTGCTGGAGAGGTGCCCCGAGTCGATTACCGTGACGTTTTCAAAAGACTTGGCCGCCTCCACAGCATTCCGATATCCCTCGCTCACATGTTTCGCCATGGTGATATGAATCACATCCTGCGCTTCCGTAAGCTTCCGCGCGAAAAACCGTTCATAATCCTCCACGGAAGGAGGCTGGGAAATGCC
The DNA here is from genome assembly GCA_910576125.1 of Lachnospiraceae bacterium. Lineage (GTDB taxonomy): Bacteria > Bacillota > Clostridia > Lachnospirales > Lachnospiraceae > Acetatifactor > Acetatifactor aquisgranensis. The sequence goes on from CAJTHM010000016.1 coordinate 104,332, forward strand.
GCTCTTCCCCTCTGCCATATGGGCCAGCAGTTCATCCGCCAGCAGCTCCGAATCATCCAGGAAGCGCCCCTGCTCCGTACACACATAGTAAGGGCAGACACTGATGCCGAACTCTTTCTTCAGGGATTCCGGAAGATCGCACACGCTGTCCGTAGTGACCAGCAGAGGCATCCGCTTGGCCTGTTCAAAAATCAGGATGTCCTTTCCGATTTCGGACTGGCTGGCATCCTCGCTGAGGTTCACCAGCTCCTTGGGCAGGATGCTCAGCACGGCAGCCTCCAGCAGCGCACCGCTGATGGGCTTGGCCAGATAGCCGGAGAAACCCTCTTTCCGGTAGAGCAGCTGGTTGTCGCTGCCCGCGTTGGCCGTCAGAGCTATTACCGGCACATCCCGGCACAGTCCTCCGGGCTGGGAATGCAGCGCATGGAGGCATTCAATCCCATCCATCTCCGGCATCAGATGATCCATCAGGATACAGTCGTAATACTGATACTGGGTCAGCCGCAGGCATTCCGCGCCGCTTGAGGCTGTGTCTATCTGAATCTTCGTATCCGACAGCAGCTTACTCACCACCATCAGATTCATCTCATTGTCGTCCACCACCAGCAGATGGGCATTCGGCGCCTCAAAACTCTGCCGGTAATGCTCCCCCTCGCGAACTTTCACCCGGGAGCTTAAGGTAAATGTCCCCAGCTCTTTCTCGTTCATGATGTCTTGCTCCAGGGTCACAAGGAACGTGGATCCGTTCATATAGACGCTGTTGACGCTAATCTCGCCCCCCATGAGCTCCACCAGCTGCTTCACGATGCTCAGGCCCAGACCGGTGCCCTCGATATGGCGGTTCTTCTTCTCGTCCACCCTCCGGAATGCATCGAAAATATAGGGGATGTTCTCCTTCTTCACCCCCATGCCGGTGTCCTCCACGGAATACCAGACGCGCACCCTGTTGAGCCCTACCCGCTCGCATCGGACGGACAGGGTGACGGAACCCTCTTTGGTATATTTTACTGCGTTGTTCAGCAGATTAATCAATACCTGCTTGATGCGCACCTCATCGCCGCAGAGCATGCTGGGCATAGAGGGATCCACCTGCAGCTTGAATTCCAGCCCTTTTTCCCTAGCCTTGATCCAAATCATGTTCACGATTTCCGAAAAAAGCTCCCCTGTCTCATAGGACACGTTCACGATGTCCATTTTCCCGGACTTAATCTTGGACAAATCCAGTATGTCGTTGATCAGTGTCAGCAGCATCTTACTGGCACCCTGGATATTCCTGGCGTTCTCTGCCACATCTTCGGAAATGTCCCCCCGCAGAATCATCTCGTTCAGTCCGATGATGGTATTGATGGGCGTGCGGATCTCGTGGCTCATGCTGGAGAAGAAATGGTTCTCCGCCTGATTCAGTTCCTCGATTTCCTTTTTCTGCTGTATGGTGAGCTTCTTCTCCTCCTCGTAGAGATGGTTCTGGAACAGGAGCAGCACCCCTGTGAGGAATCCCGCCACAATGACGGAGCGGGCGGAATCGAAATAGGCCTGGGCCGTAGTGTTGGGCAGGACCAGCTCCGGGTAGAAATAAGCGATATAATAGCACACCAGCGTCTCCAGGGTGCACAGCACGAAGAACGCTGCCTTGCGCCTGCCCTCCAGGGTAATGCTGATATAGATGAAACAGAGCACGAACCACTCCGGCACGCCGCCGTAGATTCCGCCTCCGGTGAAAAAGACCATGGGGAACAGCGTGAGCAGCAGCACCACCGTGGCCGTAGCCCCTGCATTGATGCATTCTTTCCGGATGCTGATTTTGGCCACTATATACATATAGATAAGGCTCGCGGGCAATATAATCAGATTCGCCGTAAACCGGCCCAGAATCAGGATAAAGACCAGCGCAATCATACTGATGCCTGTGACCAGCCGAAACATCCGTTCCCGCAGACTGATTTTGTGGTCAAAAATGATTTCCAGCCATTTTTTTAACATGTCAACCCCCAATATCATAAACCGGCAATGCTGTCGCAGACATCCGCATACATCTGCAGCAGCGCCGGATGGTTCTCACGGATGAAAGCCTCATCCGCCTTTTTGCCCGCCATCTCCAGTTCTTTCGCCCTGGCGGAAAGCGCTTCCGCCCCAATGGTCAGCGCAGTGCTCTTCAGGGCGTGAGCCTTGATTCCATAGTCCGTCCAGTTGGCGGCTTCGTAGAGGGCGTTGAGCTCCGCCTCTTTCTCGGCCCTCTGGTCATGGAACATCTGCAGCATCTCCAGGTAGAACCCATCGTCCCCGCCGCAATATTCCAGGCCTATGCCCACATTGATGCCGGCCCGCACCAGGGAACCGTAGGTAGGGGGTGCCTCCTGCACCGAGGCGCCGGCTTCCTGTACGCTTTTCCGGGAGGCCGGCGTCCGGACGGAATCCGCCTCCGGTTTTTTGCCATCCGCAGAGGAATCGCCGGCGGTATCCATTTCCATTGATGCCTCCTGGGCCCCGGACAGCAGCTCATACTGCATGCAATGCTCCGGCAGAATCCGCCTCAGGACACGCTCCAGCACGGAACACTCAATGGGCTTCGGGATGAATTCGTTGAATCCCTCGTTCCGGAACATTTCCCTTGCGCCGCTGATGGTATTGGCCGTCAGGGCGACCACCGGCAGATCCTGGTAGGCTCCGTTATTAATCTCACGAATACGCCGCAAGGTCTCCACACCGTCAAACCCAGGCATCATATGATCCAGGAAAATCACGTCGTAAGCGGCGCCCGCACATTTATCCACCGCCTCTTTCCCGCTCAGACAGGTGTCCACCTGTATGCCGTAGCTGCCCAGGACGCCCTTGGCCACCATGAGGTTCATCTCCTCATCGTCCACGGCCAGCACTCTGACGCCCTTGCAGGTAAAGGGCCTGCGGCCTGCGGCCTGGGCCTCCTCGAAGCCGTTGCCCGGCCCTCCGCCGCTGATCAGGTTCACGATGGACAACGCAAAGAAAGGCTTGCGCAGCACCAGCAGCCTGCTTCCCTCGTCAAGGACAAAATCCCTCTCCGCAATCACCGCCACGGGAATCGTCTCCGCCAGCTCCTCATAATAAGGAGGATTGGCCATATATTCCCGCTGGGCGATGAACACATGGGTCAGCTTGTGATCCCGCTGCAGCTTCAACAATCCCTCAAAGTTATGGGCCTGATACCCTTCGATGCCAAGCCCCTCTACCAGATGAAGTATCATCCTGTCGTAATACCTTCGCACCTCGTCCCTGCTGTACCGCTCCGGCTTGAAGAAGCAGGCGATGCACAGCTGCGAAGCCTCCGGAACTTGGATACAGGGAGTCTCGTCCTCCACTTCCTGAGGTATGGCGATATGTACCTGCAGCCCTTGCTGCTCCGCACTCTCGAAATGCACGAAGCCGCCCATGGAGCGGAGCAGTCCCCTCGCGATGGGAATCCCCAGCCCCAGACCGCCAACATACCGCCGGCTTCCGGAATCTGCCTGATAGAAATCGTCCACAATCTGCTCCAGCTGGCCGGAGGTCATGCCAATGCCGGTGTCATAAATATCAATCACCAGATTGATGCCATAAGTCTCCCGCCGGAATCCAATCCAGAGATTGATACCGCCCTCCTCCGTGAACTTCAGGGAGTTTTCCAGCAAAATCCGCAGGATATGTGTAATCTTATCCGCATCTCCCCGCAGCAAAGACGGCAGCTTCGGATCGATGTCGAACACCATTTCCAGCTTGTCGCTGCCGTTCTGCAGAGCAGTCATGGTAATCACATCGTTCAGCACTGAAGTAATCCTATAAGGCTCCTTGGCCGCCGCCAAAGTGCCCTCTACTATCTCGGTGTAGTCCAGGATATTGTTAATCTGACCGGACAGCCGCTTGCCGGCCAGCTTTATAGATCTGATATCCTCCCGGATCTCGGGGGAGATGTCCTTGCCCAGAGCCACTTCGCTGATGCCGATGACCATATTGACGGGGGTGCGAAGCTCGTGGGACACATTGGACAGGAAATCGGCGTTCTGCCGCACTGCCGTGGCCAGCTGCTCCTGCATGGTATCGTATCTGGCCCTCTCCCGCCGCCTCCTGTTGATTCGGTACCGCGCCACCACCAGCGACCCCATCACTGCCGACGCGCCCATCGCCATACGCAGCACGTCCCCGTTCCGCATGCCGGGGCCGATGGTGCCCAGAAGCAGTAAATGGTACAGCATCTGGAACACATACAGGGCCACTGCCAGGTACAGCAGCCTCTTCCTGTTCAGCAGAGAAAGCAGCAGCAATACGATACAGGCCACCAGGGGAATGTCGAACAGACTGGATTCATGAACACCGAAAAAGAAAAATTCCATCATCAGCAGCCCTGTGCAGATGTTCTCATACAGCATTTCCGAGCCGACTCTTCCGATATGGAGCCACCACACCACAAGGCAGCCCGCCACCATCATGGGAACCGTCCACAGTTCCCACGACATGGTCAGAGTAATCAGTCCCAGCAGCACGCTCAATATGCTGAGTGTGCTTACCATGAGAAGATGCATACTTGTCTGCGCTTCCGTCCTCATTACTTCTCAAACTCCTTTGCAAGCCGTTCCTGCAGGTCCTGGGGCAGGAACGGTTTCTTCAGATAATTGACCGCCCCCAGCCGGATTGCATTCATCACGTCGTCCTCATATCCTGACGCCGTCAGGAAAATCACCGGAACTTCTATATTCCTTTCTTTCATGCGCTCAAATGTTTCGATGCCGCTCATGCCGGGCATCTCGATGTCCAGAAGAATCAGGTCAACTTTCTCGTTCTTCAGAATGTCCAGCGCCTCCTGGCCTGATTCCGTGGTCAGTATGTCATAATTCTTCTCCAGAATCAGCCTTGTCCTCCTTAAATTCATCTTGTCATCATCCACTACCAAAATCGTTTTCTGCATATCGCCTGCTGCCTCCTTGCTTATTTCGTAAGAATTCCAGGAATCATCTTATCGTCTTTTCTAATGCGGTATCCCGATTATCCTGTCCCCTCTATAAATCCTGATTCATAGTTAGTATAGCATATCCCTGTAGGCCTACGCAATTCATCTTTTACGGCCAATCATTAAATTTTTATTAATTTTCCGGGTCTGTACCGGAAAAAATCCCGGCAAAAAACAGGCGCCCCGCCGCATGTTCCCTATGCAGCAGACGCCTGATTCTCATTCTCCGGACTATACAGCCTTGTCTTACTTATACAGAGGCCCGTAAGCCGCGCACGCGCGGTAGTCCTGTCCCTCCTTGTCCATGCCGAAAGCGTTCCAGGCCGCCGGCCGGAAAATCTTGTCCTCGTTCACGTTGTGCATGCAGATGGGGATACGCAGCATGGAGCACATGGTAATCAGATCCGCGCCGATATGGCCGTAGCTGATGGCGCCGTGGTTGGCCCCCCAGTTGTTCATCACATCGTAAGCCGTCCTGAACGCGCCCTCCCCGGTAGTCCTGGGTGCGAACCAGGTACAAGGCCATGTATAGTCGGTGCGCTTCCACAGTTTATCCGACACTTCATCCGGCAGATGAATCGTCCAGCCTTCCGCTATCTGCATCACAGGCCCCAGGCCCTTTACCAGGTTCAGACGAATCATCGTAGCGGGCATCTGGGCTTCCGTCAGAAAACGGGAAGAATATCCACCGCCGCGGAAATAGCCGAAATCTGCCGCGTTCCACGTAGTGGCTTCCATGATAGCTTTCTGGTCCGCCTCAGTGACCTCATACCAGGGCTTCATGACGCCGTTGCCCTCCGCATCTTTCGCCTGGCCGTTGGCATCCAGGCAGGCAGCGCCGGAGTTGATCAGATGGATGAACCCACCTGACTCCTTAGCAACACCCTCCAGTTCATAGCCTGTGGCTTTCATCACCGCCTCAGGGCTCCAGTAGGTGCGCACGTCCGCAAAAATCTGGGCGCGATTGGTCAGCAGCTTCATGAACAACATCCCCAGTCCGTTCAGGGTATCGTTCTCCGTAGCCAATATGTAGGGCTCCCTGGCGCCGTTCCAGTCGAAAGAGGTGTTCAGCATGGCCTCGGGGAAGTCACAGTTGGGATAGAAGTCCGTCCACTGCCTCTGCCCCTGGAAACCAGCTGCGATGGCATTGTGGCCGACCATCTCCTCTTCCCGGCCCTCCGGCAGGTTTTTGTTGCCGTTCATCAAGTCCTTGATGATGCACATCATCTTGACTACGAACTCCCAGTCCTTATCTTTCTCTTCCCGGGTCTTCCGGACTGCCTCCGGATTCTTGTCGAAGCCTTCCCTGCAGCTGGCCTTTACCCAGGAAAGAGCTCTCTCATATTCTTTCTGGTCATAGATGCCCTCTGTCATGCGGCGGATAATCTCCACCTCGTCCACAGACTCCACACGCATGCCAAGATACTCCTCTATGAACGCAGAATCGATGATGGAACCGCCGATGCCCATGCAGATAGAGCCAATCTGCAGATAGGATTTCCCGCGCATGGTAGCCACCGCCACCGCGGCACGCCCGAAGCGCAGAAGCTTCTCCTTCACGTCCTCAGGGATGGAAACGTCATCCGCCTCCTGTACATCATGGCCATAAATCCCAAAAGCAGGCAAGCCTTTCTGGGCGTGCGTGGCCAGCACCGATGCCAGATACACCGCACCGGGACGCTCCGTGCCGTTGAATCCCCAGACGCCCTTGATGGTATTCGGATCCATGTCCATGGTCTCCGCCCCATAGCACCAGCATGGCGTCACTGTCAGGGTGATGTCCACTCCTGCCTTGCGGAACTTGTCCGCACAGGCGGCGGTCTCCCCTACACGCCCGATTGTGGTGTCCGCAATCACCACCTTCACCGGCTCCCCATTGCTGTAGCGCAGATTCTCCGCAAACAGCGCCGCCGCGGCTTTCGCCATGTTCATGGTCTGTTCCTCCAGGGATTCACGCACTTTCAGATAGCCTCTCCTGCCATCGATGGTAGGACGTATGCCAATTACCGGGTAATCGCCAATCAGCCTGTTTTCTGCCATTTTATATCCTCCTCTGAAATTTGATTAAAAAATCAAGCAGTTTTATTATAATATACTGGCAGTTTTTTTCAAGTGTTTTACGGACAATTTTATGGCAGGCTTTTATCCAAATTTCTTCGAGGTCTTTTTATGCGCCCTTACTTCCCCCGTCCGCCTGTTTTCCTTCCGGGACTCCTGCTTTCTTTCCCATCCACGGACACCCTCACAGACTATTCGGGCGTGCCTCGGGATAGCTTTCCTGCTCCGTCACATGCCATGTAGTGGTGACCTTGAACAAATCCCCGTCCACCTCCAGGTCCAGTTCCCCTCCCTGCAGTTCCATAAAACTTTTTGCGATGGCCAGCCCCAGTCCGCTTCCCTCGGTATTGCGGGAGGCGTCTCCTCTCACGAACCGCTCTGTCAGCTCTGAAGAGTCAACCGTTATCTCCCGGGCAGAAATATTCTTCAGAGTTATGATGACCGTATCCCCTATCCGGAATCCGTTCACATAGACTCTGGTGCCCGGCAGGGCGTATTTCGCGATATTGCCGAACAGATTCTCATAGATGCGGTAGGTCTTCTGGCTGTCCAGAGGCAGAATCACTTTCTCTTCCGACAGATTCATGCGCACATCCAGCCCGGCCGCCCCGATTTTGTCCGACATCTCAAAGGCCACCTGCTTCACAAGGTTCATGATGTCCAGGTCCATGATGTTCAGCGTGATGTTCTGGGAGCTTGCCTTGCTGAATTCAAACAAATCGTCAATCAGGCTCTTCAGCCGCAGAGACTTTCGCTCCAGCGTGTCCAGATATTCTTTCCGCTGCTCCTCGGTGGTGCCGTTTTCCTTCAGAAGATTGATATATGTGATGATTGCGGTCAGCGGTGTCTTCAAATCATGGGACATGTTCGTCACCAGCTCCACTTTCATCCGCTGGCTCTTCACCTCTGTCTCCACGGCTTTCTGCAGGCCATCCTGGATTTTAAAGACCTGTTCCCTGAAAGGCTCGAAGATTCCCAAGTCCTCCGGAATGGATACGTTCAGATTCCCCGCGGCAATCTCATCCACCGCTTTCAGCAGAATTCTGTAACGTTTCTGAAGCTCACTGACATATTTCCGCAGGATGAAATAAAGCACGATGGAGTAGACTATGATAATCGCCACACCTCCCACCCAGAAGAAGCTTATCAAAGCCAAAATGACCGCGTTCACAATCAATATCTTTATAATCGTCTTGTTCGCATTCCTGGTCAAATCCATATGTGCCATAGCGTCATAAGCGCCCACTGCCTTTCCTTTTATGAAAGGGAAGATACGGTATATCAGGCTCCGCTCTCTGATGTACCTCCCTAGCCCCAGCTCCGGCAGCGCCCTGGCGCAGACACCCACATACCAGCAGCAGAAAGCGAAGACAGCAAGCACCGCCATGTTGACCATCATGGCCAACGCCCTCCCGCTGCCTGAATTGATTCTCAGATAATCCGAAAACGCCCCCCCTGCCCTGCCGCTGGCCACATAGGCAATCATATTCAGGACCAGCGAGGTAACACCCATCAGGCCGGTGCCGAAACACACAAGGAACTCCAATGATGCCGTGCAGATCCTTTCGTCCATCCATGGCCTGTGACTTTTCGGCATAGGGAAAAGAAGTCCCAGCAGCGCCAGGCCAAGCATGCACAGCAGCACAATCCCCGTCAGGCCGGAGTCATAATAGGAACTGGCGAAAAAGTCATGATACCCCGCCGCATCATAGTACAGGACCCCTGTGTCGCCAGCGTAGCTTGAAATCATTCTCCCCACATACATCCCCTGGGATTTTTCCTGTCTGGTGCTCCACTCTTCTGAAGAGATGGTGTAAGTCACGGTACAGCCCGCGGGTGTTTTCACTCTCCCGTATTTGCTGAAGGTATTCATAGCCAACCCCATCTGGATCTGGACGGAATTCATCCTGGCTGCTTCATTTGCCAGCTTCCTGATCTGGTTCACGTCCTTGCCGCACAAATCATCTCCGATGGTCACATTCCCGGCATCATCAAATTGAAAGCTCAGGCGGAAATACAGGGAGCCGGCGCTTCTGTTCCGGTCCTCCACGGACATGTTGGTGACATATTTCCCTGTGGCATGGTCTTCGATGATATAGCCATAGCAGCTGTTCAGATCTGGGAAGTTCTCCTCCAGCATGCCAAAGTACGTCTCCAGTTTTTCCAAATCATTTTCCAGGTTGTAGCTGTCATTTTGGCTCAGATCATAGGACTCCCCGCTGTCCTGAAACTCTTTCAGCACTTCTTCGTCCAGCAGACCCTGTTCCACATAGGACGCTATCTGCTCCTCTTTCAACAGCCCATAGGCAGCGGCCTCATTCAGGGACATTTCTATCAGTTCTTCCTCTGAGATAACCTGTTGCGCCATGCTGATTTCCGTCACCAGGCTCATCAGATTGTTGTAAGTCCGCCTCCGCTCCGCATCCAGTATCCACTGGTGCCCCTCCCCTGTCTCCAGATAGATGTCCCTGTAGTCAAGCTCCTTTTCGCTCTGTGCATTGCGCAGATCGTGGTACAGCAGATAACAGTTCTGATACAGCCAGGCGATATTGTCCGCAGTCTCTATGGGAGTTTCTTCATATTTCTCCGCCCTGGAGCGGAAGATTCCATAGAAACTGCTGAACACCGCGGCAAATGCAAGGCTGATGAGAGCGCCCCTGTAGATCCAGGGCTTCTCATGCCGCAATCTGCCCGGCCCCCTCCGCTTCCTGGCATTGTTCTCGGAAGCGGCAGAATCAATCCGCCCCTGTTCACCCTGCCTTTTCGGAATCCTTTCCTTCCCTTTAAAAAGCCCCATACCATCCTCCTGCTATCCCTGATTCCACTGCCCGCTTCATCAGCGGTACGTCTCTTCTCTACTGCCTGTCAATCTTATAGCCTACGCCCCACACTACTTTCAGATATTTGGGATTCTTCGGGTCAATCTCGATTTTCTCCCGTATGTTCCGCACATGGACCATGATCGTGTCCGTGTTCACTGCCTTTTCGTTCCAGATGCGCTCATAAATCTCGTCCGCCGAGAAGACCCTCCCCGGGTTCTTGATCAAAAGCTGCACAATCTTGAATTCCATAGGAGTCAGCTTCACCGGCTCACCGTCCACGCTCACTTCCACAGTATCCTCATTGAGTTCCAGGCCGCCGATGGTGTAAACATGGTCTTTGTTTCCGTCTTCTTTTAAGGCAGACAGATATTTGGAATATCTGCGCAGATGGGAATTGACCCGCGCCAGGAGCTCCAGCGGGGTGAAAGGCTTCGTCACATAGTCGTCTGCCCCCATATTCAGCCCCATGATCTTATCCACCTCTTCCGACTTGGCCGACAGCATGATGACGGGAAATTCATACTCTTTGGACCGCAGCTTCATCAGCATGGTGACTCCGTCCATCACAGGCATCATGATATCCACGATTGCCAGATGTATCTCCTGCCGCTCCGCCACCGCAAGGCCCTCCGCGCCATTGGCGGCCTGATATACCTCATATCCCTGGTTCCGCAGATAAATTTCGATGCCCTCCCGAATCTCCTTGTCGTCCTCTACCACTAAGACGTGATACTTTTGTTCCATTCGATGTCCCTCCGGTTTTCATTGCGGACTTCCCTGGCTGCGGTCTGTGACATCAGTACCGGAAGCTGCCGGCCCTGTAGCAGTCCGGCGTGCTGCCCAAGCTGTGGCCTAGCCCTCCGGCAGCAGCCGGATATTCCGCTTTTTCTGTATTGCGTCTTCCGCAATAACACTATTATAATAATGAACCGCTTTTAAAGCAACAGCTTCTTCGCGGTAGAGGGTACCTTTTTGATACGCGTTCCTTGACATCTCCTCTGCATCATATGTACAGGCTCCGTTCAGGAACTTTGTCACTCTGGCGGCATACTCCCCGGTATCCTCCCCAGTCAGGATGCCGTTTATCCCGTCGTCTACCAGGTCCTCCACGCCGGATGCCCTCACGGCAATCACAGGCGTGGCTCCTGCAAAGGCTTCCAGCACTACGATACCCTGGGTCTCTGTCCTGGAGGCGAACAGGAATGCGTCCGCCGCCTTAAAATAGGCGGAAATCCGTTCATTCGGTATGGTTCCCGTAAAGACCACATCATCCCCGAGTCCCAGCTGTAAGCTTCGCTTCTCCAGGGCCTCCCTGTCCGGCCCGTCTCCCACCAGCAGCATCCGGAACGGCTTTCCGTAAAGGCTCTTCATCCGGGCCAGGCTCTCCAGCAGAAATGCCACATTCTTCTCATTGGCCATTCTGGATACTGTCAGTAAAAGCGGCATTTCCACTGCGCCGTACTGTATACGTATCCGTGCCGCCCGCTCATCGCTTACCTGAAAATTCTCCTGCTCAATACCTGTGGGCAGGACTCCGATTCTATCCTGAGGCACATGGCAGGTATCCGTAAGGTACTGCTGCATGCCTGCGGTGGGCGCGAACACGAAATTGCAATGCTTCAAAAAGGTGTGCAGGTACAATGGCATGACTTTCTCCAGCCTGCAGATTCCCTTTGTATAGCAGCGGGCGTACTGTTCATATCTGGTATGGTAGGTGAACACCAGCGGGATATGGAATTTCCGGGACAGGCGCACCGCCGTTCTGCCAATGAGCATGGGATGGTGCACATGAATGATGTCATAATCATTTTTGCGGAATTCCTGCTCTATCCTTGCGTCGAAAGGGTTGGGGAGCACGATTCCTCCGATGAAACGCTTCATACAGGTGGCATAGCGGAACACATTCTCCTCTGCAGGATCCTTTTCCATCTCTTGCTGTTCTTTATAGGTAGGCGCGAAAATCGTCACCTCATGCCCCAGCTCCTTAAGCCCTCTGGCCAGCCGTTCTATGGAGATGGGCACGCCGCCCATGACTGGTTTATAATTGTTCGTCATCAATGCGATTCTCATTGTGCGCCTCCTCTCAAGCTATCCCGAAAATCTGAAAGATTTTTTCACCCATCACATACCCTGCCCCTACGAACACGAAATTCCATATCAGGATCCCGCAGGCGGAGCTGACGATGTATTTGGTCAGGTTCATCTTGATGACGCCTGCCGGAATGGACACGATGGTGCGGATCATGGGAATCAGCTTCCCCAGGAACACACCGACGCATCCCTTTCTCCTGATCCATTCCAGGTTTTTCTCCAGAGCCTCTTTCTGTTTGGGAAATTTTCTGGTGTAGGCGTTCAGGAACAGCTCGCCGCCCTTACGCCCCAGCACATACAGAGCCAGGCTTCCCGCAAGACCTGCCGCCACCGTTATCACCATCACCCAGAAAAAATTAATGTTCCCTCTGGATGCCATGATGCCCGAGAGCGGCATGATAATCCCGGCAGGAAAGCCCGGAAGATTCAGATATTCCAGAAATACGATTACAAATATGGCGATTGCCCCGTATTTGGTAAAGTAAAAAGTAATTGACGATAAATCCATAGTTTTCCCTCCCGTTTCTCTCCTCAGCCGCCGGTTCCTTCAGGGGAGCAGGCTCCGCTTTTGTTAAGAATAGTATATGGAGGAAAAATAAATTGCAGGCGCAGAGTTTTCTCAAGAATTCCTAAAGATATTTTAAGGAAATAAAAAACAGTTCAATCTCCCTCTCCAGAATCTCCGTCCGCTTCAAAGGAAAATATCCTTACCACATCGCTGCCCCAGGTCTCCAATGGCTCAAATATAATCTCAGTACAATCGGAAATGTCTGTATCATACTTTCTCAGGCGTATATAATTATTCGCCTCATCGACTATAATCTGCCTGTCTCCATTTAGACAGAGGGCTGCCACGCGATATCTCTTCAGCATAGTCTTAGGCACATAGGACGGCGCATAGGACAGATGCCTGTTATGGAACATATTGCGGTTCATTTTATTCTCGGGATAGGGCAGCGTGCTCCTGTTCAGGTCACTGTCGAACACGAAGCGGATACGCTTTATATGGCAGGGCCTGTCAAAAGTATATGTAATCCTGTGTCCGATTCTCCCTACCCACGCATGCGCCTCACCGATTCTGTCCCTGTCAACGCCGTCCCGCAGGCATTCCAGGCGCTCTCCGTCTCCTGTAAGGAGCGCATTCCTGCACAGAGCGCTGACCGGACGCCTGAAATGAGGCAGATAGCAGTCATCGTCCATCAGCAGATTCTGCAGCCGTACCACATACTTTTCAGAGATATCTTTCGGCAGGCAGCGCTCTGCCACCGCAATGTATGCTGCAGTGCCGACGGCCTGTCCCAGCAGCGCACATGTGCCCATGACACGGCATGAACTCAATACAGCATGGGAAACTGATATGTTGCGCCCCGCGAAGAACAAGTTCGGAATGTCACGGCTGTACAGGCACCGATAAGGTATCCCGTAAGGGGAAGGCGCCTCGTGATAAATTGTAGGTTCTTCCCTTGTACGGAAACCCGCCGGGTGGTGGTCATCCATGCTCCATCCTCCGTATGCGACCTCATCGCTGAAATTCCCGCCGGAGCGGACATCATTCTGGTTCATGATATATGGCCCCTGATATCTCCTGCTCTCCCGCTTCCCAGGCAGGGAACCTATCCAGGTAAGCCTCCAGTTCCTGCTGTTCTCCTGCTCCTGCGGGCTGTTTTTCAGATAATCCCAGATACCATATGCCAGGGGAATCAGCTCATCACGGATTTCTTCTGTATCGCCGATGGTATCCCGCATCCCTCCAAGCTCCAGATACCAGAAGTTTTCAAGAGGATCTTTCAAGTCCGCCTTTCTGCGGACAAGCTTATCCTCCGTTATCTTTTCCGCCCATTCCGGCGCAATAAATGTCTGGGGTTTTTCTGTTTCCTCCGCCTGGAACATACATGACATTCCCATCGTACAGGTATCCGGCTGTTCCGGCTGAATGGATTCTCCGAATTCTTTCCGGGCCTCGCGCCCCTCCCGGAAAGAGGCTCCTGTCAGCGGCGCAAGGATGCTGTCACCGGAGCAGTCCGCAAAAAGCGCGGCTTCTACACGGTGGTATCTCTGAGTGGTTGTCTGCCATCCTGTGACCGCTGCAATAGAGCCGTCCTTCATGGAGGCGTCCAGACAGGAGCAATTCAGCAGCAAAGTGATGTTTTTCTCGCGCTTCGCCAGACCGTACAGGATGCCATCCCAGATATAATAGTTTTTATCCGGGTTGCGGTACTGGTTTTCCATCATGATTTCCTCCAGCAGCCCTGTCTCCCTGTTATTGTCCCCCTGTGCGCCGCATACCCACATCCGTATTTCGCTGGATGCATTTCCGCCCAGCATCGGGCGGTCATGCATCAGGACCACTTTCAGCCCATATCTGGCTCCCGCAACCGCCGCGCACAGTCCGGCCAGACCGCCGCCCACGATACATAAATCTGCAGTGTGATTAATTGTTTGAAATCCCATTGCCTCATACTCCCCTCTGGCCTGGCACCTGATTTTCTTAAAAAGAACTATCCAGATGTTTTTGCTGGAATTCCAGATAATATTCATAGCCATACCGGGAAAGGTCACTTATATAGTTATTCCAGCTGTCATCTGTTACCCCATTCAAAATAGAATCGCATGCGAACGAATCTACACAGTCATTCAGGCCATCCGTGGTAAAGCTGAATTCCTCATTTGCCTCGGCGGGAATGATGGATCTGGACATTGTCTGTTCCATGTAATACGGCACATAATTCTTGACAGCAGACCAGCGGATTCCGCCATTTGTCCCGCTTGGATCGGCTTTGGCTCTCAGCATCAAAGGCCCGCAGTTTACCATGCCCACAGTAGCCGTGAACGCTGAACTACCTGCATTGCTTGCAATCTCTTCATATCCCATCTCCGTGGCTTCCTCAGCCGTATAGGCGCGGTTCGTAGGATCGCTGCCCACATATTCCCAGGTCAGCCCCTCCTCTCCGTAGGCAGTGGTAAAGCTGGTCCGCTCATCCTGAGACATATAATCCCAGAGTTTCATGGCCGCTTCCACATTCTGGCATGCCGTGGTAATCACATAGCAGCTGCGGTTGGCGCCGTTGAGATTCGCCTGCACACGGAATGTGGCGCCCTCTGCAGAAATCGGAGGCACAGGGACATACTGACTTTTCAGTTCCTCATCGGACATGTAGGTATACGGAGCCCACCCCCAGAATACACCTACTTTGCCGCCTGAAAGATTTGAATTGTACTGTTCTTCTGTCTGCGTCGCGCCTTCCACATTCACAAGGCCTTCAGCCGTCATCCTGTGGAACTCCTCCAGGAAATTGCGGTACTCATCCGTATCCACGGCAGAGACAATCTGGCCGTCCACTATATCATAGTATCCGCCTCCCAGAGGAAGACCGAAACTGTGTGCCATCTCAACATAACCAGCGGCCCAGTGCTTCTGGCACCAGTCGAGGGGAATCTCGTTGGACGGATCTCCGTCTCCGTCGCAGTCATTATCACGAAATGCCGCCAGTACATCCTCCAGTTCCGCCATCGTAGCGGGCATGTCCAGCTGCAGCTGATCCAGCCACTCCTGATTGATCCACATGGTACCCCGGATGGCATTGCCGGGATTCACGAGAGTACCTCCCATCATGCTGTAAATGTGCCCGTCAGGATAGGTCAGAAATTCTTTCCAGTCAGGGACACTTTCCTCATAGAGAGCATATACATTGGGAGCAAATTCCTCAATCTTGTCCTCCAGAGCAACGAACAGGCCGGTATTGTCGACAATCTGGTTGTCACCGAGCAGCCCCCAGAACACATCCGGCAAATCCCCGGCCAGCATGGTGGACAGTTTCTCGGATTCCGCTCCGCCTTCCAGCATAGGGAGCCATTCAATGTTGTAACCCAGATCCTCTTCTGCTTTCCGCAGCATCACTTTGAATTTCGCAAAGTCGTCGTTGTCAGACACATCAGCGTTGTGTTTGCCCACGGCGATGCGGAGCGTCACCTGTTCATCCGCGCCTGAGGATTCTTCTGAATCCGATGAATTTTCTTCCGAAGTCCGGGAAACAGATGACTCTTCCTGTGAAACGGATTCCTGTGAGTTGCCGGACTGCGTGTCACCAGATTGTGAGCCGCAGGCGCAGACACCAAGCGTCAAAGACAGTGCCAGAAGAACTGATACCATTTTTTTCCTTCTCATTTTGATTCATCCTTTCTGATATATGATTTTTAGTTTATTTCAAAAGAGGTTTCCTCCCTCATTGAAACCCTTATCCCTTGACAGAGCCGATCATGACCCCCTGCACAAAGTATTTCTGCAGAAAAGGATAGACACACATAATCGGGGCCGTGGCAACTACAATGACCGCATACTTCACCACCTGAACCTGCTTCAGATACTCTCCCGCCAGTTCTCCGTCCTGAATCTCCGCCGTATTGTTCGATGTCATCAGCAGCTGACGCAAAATCAGCTGCAATGGATACTTTGTGTCATCGCTTAAATAAATCATCGCGTGATAATAGCTGTTCCAATAACCTACTGCCACATACAGAGCAATTACGGCGATTATCGCCTTGGACAGAGGAATCACAAATCGGAAGAAAAATCTTCCGTTCCCGCAGCCGTCAATCTTTGTGGCATTCAGGAGCTCCTCTGAAAGGCTCGACTCGCAGAAACTTCGTATCAGGATGATATTATAGACTGATACACAGCCCATCAGAATAACTGACCATCTGCTGTTGACCAGATTCAGGTCTTTTGCCACAAAGTAGGTGGGAATCAGGCCGCCTGAAAAATACATGGTAAAAATCATCAATTTCATGATAAGATTTCTGGCCGGAAGATCCCTGCGCGACAGAGCATACCCCGCCGGGATGCAGAAAGCAAGGCCAAGGGCCGTACCTGCCAGCGTATATAAGACAGTATTGTAATATCCTGTCAGTATCTTTTTATTTTCCAGGACAAATTGATAGCCGGACAGATGGAATCCCTCTGGCCAGAGCAGGAAATGGCCGGAATTGACGGCTGTGGAACTGGATACGGATGCCACCAGGACAAAATATACAGGATATATGCTCAGCACAATGGCGAATATGGCCACGGCATACAGGAATATATCCAGAATCCTGTCCCCTAACGGTCTGTTTCTGAAACGTCTCCTTTTATGCATATCGCTCCACCTCCCCTACCACAATCCAGAACCGCTTAATTTTCTGGTAATACTGTTCACCACTGTCAAAAAGGTAAAATTAATCACATTATTGAATAAGCTGACTGCTGTGGAGAAGCTGTATTTGCTGTTCTGCAGGCCCATCTTGTAACTGTAGGTTGAGATGACTTCTGATACGGACAGGTTCAGATTGTTCTGCATAAGGAAGCTTTTGTCAAATCCCACAGACATAATCGAGCCACACCGCAGAACCAACATGATGAGAACCGTGGACGCGATGGCAGGCAAATCTACATGGATAATCCGCTGCAGCTTATTGGCCCCATCAATCATAGCCGCCTCGTGCAGCTCAGGATCCGAGTTCGTCAGGGCCGCCATATAGATGATGGCGCCCCAGCCGACCTCCTGCCATACCCCAGTCCAGATATAGATATGGACATACAGATCAGGTTCTGCCATAAAGTTGATTCGCTGTCCTCCTAAAGCTTCAATGAGTGTATTAATCCAGCCTGAATTATAAGATGTAAAAGTATAAATCATTCCCACCACTACTACCACCGAAATGAAATGCGGCAAATATGTTATCGTCTGTGTGATGCGTTTGAATCTTGTACTGTTGATGTTGTGAAGAATCAAAGCAAAAACAATCGGAATGGGAAATGTCAGCAGGCTATAGAAGCTGATTACCAATGTATTGCGGACAATAGGCCAAAATTGTGCAGAATTGAAAAGATACCGAAACCATTTGAGCCCCACCCACTTACTCCCCAGAATGCCGCCAGCAAAATTAAAATCCCGGAAAGCAATCTGAATGCCATACATCGGCACGTAACAAAAGATGACAATCATGACCACGGCAGGAAACAGCATCAGATAAAGCGCCCAATTCTGTCTGGCCAGGCGCATTTTCTTTTTCAGTTCCAATCCCTTTGGATTTGTTTTTGACTTTCCCATAGATATCCCCCTCTCATGCATCTTTCCTCTTCGTAACTTCATATTACTAATATACCTGATATCTCCGTACATTTCCTTTGTTTTTTTGCTCTATTTCCTTATTTTTCGCAAAATATTTTCTTTTTATTGACAGGTTCCTTTTTTCTGTGGTACCATGATTACAAAACGGACATGGTATCGGTCAACTGCAGCAAAAGCAATTGGGGGACATCAGTTTGGATAAAGAGACTTTGAAAGAGAGTCTGATTGACGACATCTGTAATTACATAGAATATCTGGAGCAGGAACCTTTCGGATACCACATCACCTTGCACCAGGCAGAAAGGGCCCTGGGCATGTATTTCCACCGCTTTTTAAAATATAATCAGCACAGCTGCCAGATCTGCAAAGAAATGAAGCAGTCTTCCCGGGCACAGATGCACTGTGTCACACGCCAGGCAAAAGTCGCTGAGGCAGCAGCCGATCATGCCATTCTTGGAACCTGCTTCGCCGGAGTGACGGAATATGTATTCCCGCTATATATGACTTCAGGAAACCAGTGTGGGTTCCTGTGCTTCAGCGGCTATTCCGTAAATCCGGCGAATTCCGCAGAAAGGGCGTGTGCCGCCGCCTTTCGCTTCAATCTTTCCCGGGAAAAGCTGGTAAACGCAGTAAGCAGCCTGAATCGGGACATTCCTGCTTTCGAGACATTATCCGTCCAGGCGGCTCCGCTTCAAAGTATGTTCATGCTGCTCTTCCATCTTTTAAATCCGAAGCAGATTGACACAAATGCCGTAAACTCTCAGGAGGCCCTTTATCTGAATATGCTCTCAAACATCAACTATGCGTTTCGCGATCCCGACTTCTCACTGAGAATACTGGCTGACAGAATGAATCTGAATTACTCTTATGTCAGCCATGTTTTTGCAAAATACTGCAAAAGCTCTTTTCCCCAGTATCTCCGCTCGCTCCGGATTGAGGCTGCAAAAAAATATCTGGAACACACAAATGATGCAATCTCTATCATTGCCAGCACATGCGGTTTCAACGACTCTAATTATTTTTCCCATATATTTATGGAGGAGACAGGATTGACACCCACCCAGTGGCGGCGCAGATATGTCGCGAAGTTATAAATGATATATGCTTTCCATGCACAAAGAAACCCTCCGAATATTCTTCAGAGGGTTCCCTATTATACGACTGTACTTTAAACTAATTAGTTGTTGATCAGCTTGTCCTCTTCATTGTTCCAGCTGTAAAGCTTTCTGATCTCCTCGCCCACTTTCTCCGCTGGATGCTCGCCGGCCAGCTTTCTCATGGCCTTGAAGTGAACCTGTCTTCCGGCAGGAGACATATCAAGCAGGAATTCTTTCGCGAACGTTCCATCCTGGATGTCGCTTAAGATCTTCTTCATAGCTTTCTTGGTCTCTTCGGTGATAATCTTGGGACCGGTGATGTAGTCGCCATACTCGGCCGTATTGGAGATGGAATAGCGCATCCCGGCGAAACCGCTCTGGTAAATCAAATCTACGATGAGCTTCATCTCATGGATACACTCGAAGTAAGCGTTCCTCTCGTCATAGCCGGCCTCAACCAGTGTCTCGAAGCCTGCCTGCATCAGGGCGCAGACGCCGCCGCACAGCACGGCCTGCTCGCCGAAGAGATCTGTCTCGGTCTCGGTGCGGAAAGTAGTCTCCAGCACGCCTGCCCTTGCGCCGCCGATGCCCAGCGCATATGCCAGTGCGATATCCTGTGCTTTGCCTGTGGCATCCTGCTCCACAGCAATCAGGCAGGGAACGCCCTTGCCCTCCTGGTACTCGCTTCTCACGGTATGTCCGGGTCCCTTGGGCGCGATCATGGTCACGTCCACATAGGCGGGCGGCACGATACAGCCGAAATGGATATTGAATCCATGGGCGAACATCAGCATGTTGCCCTCCTCCAGGTTGGGCTCGATGTCTTTCTTGTAAAGGTCAGCCTGCTTCTCATCGTTGATCAGAATCATGATGATGTCGGCTTTCTTCGCGGCCTCCGCGGCGGTGAACACCTCGAAGCCCTGCTTCACTGCCTTGTCCCAGGACTTGGAGCCCTCATACAGACCGATGATCACATGGCATCCGGAATCCTTCAGGTTCAGCGCGTGCGCATGACCCTGGCTGCCGTAGCCGATGATTGCGATAGTCTTTCCCTCTAACAGGGACAGATTGCAGTCTTCCTGATAAAAAATCTTTGCCATTTTACTTTTCCTCCATTTGGTTGTTTTATTCTTCCAGCCTAGGGAAAACAAGCTTTCCCTGAGTCGAAAATACATGTGTATTCAGCCCGTCAGCCGACTGACCCGGTCAGTCGAAGCGCACCACAGGCTCCGTTCCTCTCCCCAGCCCTGCTATGCCTGTCCGGGCCAGCTCCAGGATTTCGTATCCCTCCAGCAGACCGATAAAAGCGTCAATCTTCTGCTGGTTGCCCGTCAGCTCAATCATCAGGCTCTCCGGTGCGATATCAATAATCTTCGCCCGGAAGATGTCCGCCACAGAGATGACTCCCTGCCTCTGTTCCGCGGTGGCGCGCACCTTGACCATAATCAGCTCCCGGTATACGCTCTTTTCCGGCTTCAGTTCCTTGATGTTCCGCACATCCTCCAGCTTGGCCACCTGTTTCTCAATCTGCTCCAGAATCTCGTCGTCGCCGGAGGCCACAATCGTGATGCGGGTGATGCGGGAATCCGAGGTCACCCCTGCCGTAATGCTCTCCACATTATAGCCGCGCCTGGCGAAAAGCCCTGAAATCCGGCTCAGGACGCCGGATGTATTGTTGACCAGCAACTGGAACACTTTCTTCTGCATCAAACCTCATCCTCTCTTTCTGACTCACTTATAATCCGCTCTTCTTTTGGTTTTCGTCTCACTCCAGCGGCTTCAATCCCTCGAACAGCTCGTCATAGCTTTTCATGGTATGGCATCTGCCGTAGGACAATTCCCTGTCATCGCCATATTGCAGCAAAAAGCATTTGGCCAGTTCCTCCACCGTGACCTCCAATGTGACCATGAACTGGGTGTAGGCGAAATGATAAGCACCGCTGCCCTCCTCATAGTTGGAGGTAATCAATGACTCCGTCACCTGATCCAAGGGATATAGCTTCAGATGCAGAAGCTCATGCACGATGACCTCCTCCAGATTTTCCTGTTTCGGATTCATGCCATTGAGCATCAGAACTGCTTTCTTATCCGTACAGTCCACTTTCAGGTCGCCGGTCTTCTGAAAGGAGGATTCCATGACGATTTCCAGCTTCACGTCCCAGCTTTCCTCCAAGCGCAGAATCCTGCGCCATTTTTGCAGCAGCTCATTCAGCCGCATTTCTGCGGAATGCATTTCTTCCATCTTCAAGACATCTCCTTCTTAAAATTCCTCCGCTATCATAACAAGTTCCGGACTAAATGTCAACACTAACGCTCATCCCGCGAAGCATCCCACGAAAACATCGACTTATCCAAGCTTTCCTATCATCCTAAGACACCGGGGCGTCCTCCCCTGAAAGCGCCTGCCTGAAAGCCTGCAGCTTCTCCGTCGCTCTATAGGTGATACCAACTCCGTCCTGTCCAAGTACCTCTTCAATGATGTACTGCCCTGCCAGCTTAATATAGGCATCCAGGCTGGCCCCTCCACGAAATCCATGACATAATAGGCCGTCTGGTTCTCCCCGAAGCAGCTGTGTATCCATTCAGCCTATCCTTCAAAAGCCGTCAGCCCTCGTCATTCTCCGCGCACTTGGAGAGCGCCACCGTTCCGGTGCGGGCCACCTCCACGATGCTGATGGTCTGGAGCATCTTGATCATGAGCTTTATCTTCTCCGGCTCGTCGCAGATCTGAATCATCATGAAATGCTTGGACATATCCACGATCTGGGCCTTCATGATCTCACACAGCTCCATGATTTCCCGGCGGTTGCCCTTGTTGTATCTGATTTTGATGAGCATCAGCTCCCTGGCGATGCACTGCTGCTCCGCGAAGGTCTTCACCTTGATGACGTCCAGCTTCTTGTTCAGCTGCTTCTCTATCTGCTCGATGGTGCGCTCGTCCCCACTGCTGACGATGGTCATGCAGGACACGTCGCTGTTGTCCGTCTCTCCCACCACAAGGCTGTCTATGTTGAAGCAGCGCCTGGCAAACAGGCCCGCCACCTTGCCCAGTACACCGGAACGGTTCTCCACCAGTACAGAATATATTCTTTTCTTCATAAAATATCCTCCTATCCCAGTCCCTGTCTATACCAGATCCATAGGGTCGATCACGCATTCCAGCAGCATGGACTCATCCTTTTCCAGGAATGCCTCTATGGTCTCGTCACATTTCTCCATGCTCTCCAGCCGCAGGAACGGAATGCCGTAAGCCGCGGAAAGCTTCTCCAGATCCGGGCTCCCGGACAGGTCTACCACGGAATACTGGTCCTGATAGGTGAAATGCTGGTACTGGCGCACCATGCCGAGATAATTGTTCTTCAGCACCACGATTTTCACAGGGATATGGTGCTGGCACATGGTGGCCAGCTCCATCATGGACATCTGGAAAGAACCGTCCCCGCAGACCGCCACAACCTGTCTGTCTGGCTCAGCCACTTTCACGCCCATGGCGGCAGGAATGGAATAGCCCATGGTGCCCATGCCGCCTGTGGTGAAGAATTTCCCATTCCGCACTTTCACATAGCCGCAGGACCAAATCTGGTTCTGCCCCACATCCGCCACATAGACCGCGTCCTCCTGCATCTTCTCCGTGAGCCGCATGATGAATGCCGCGGGATCCACATAGGCAGGATTAGGATTGCGCTTCGCAGCCATTGTCCGCCGGTAGCCTTTCAGTGTCTCTATCCATTCCCCGCAATTACAGGAGAATTCCTCATTCTTCAAATCCTCAAAGATGTGTTTTGCGTCCCCTACCAGCGGGATGGTGGGGCCCGCATTCTTGCCGATTTCCGCAGGATCCACGTCGATGTGCACCAGCACCTTATTCCGGGTGATCATGTCCGGCTGGTTCACCGCCCGGTCAGCCACTCTCGCTCCCACCATAATCAGCAGATCCGACTCATTCATGGCCCGGTTGGCATAGGCTTTCCCATTATTCCCCACCATCCTGAAATACAGAGGATGGTCCGTAGGCATGACGCCGATTCCCATCATAGTGGACACCACAGGGATATTGTGGGCCTCCGCGAATAGGCGCAGTTCCTCCTCCGCTCCGCTTAAGAGCACCCCGCCTCCGGCGCAGATAATGGGGCGCTTGGCTTTCTCCAGCTCCTTTACCACCTTTTTGATCTGCACTGCATTTCCTTTGACCGTAGGCTTATAGGTGCGCAGAGAGACTGTCTCCGGGTATTTGAACTTGCTGATAGTGGCATTCTGGATATCGATGGGCACATCGATGAGAACGGGCCCCCGTCTGCCGGTATTCGCAATATGGAATGCTTCCTTGAATACTCTGGGGATGTCATTCACATTTTTCACCAGGTAGCTGTATTTCACAAAGGATTCCACCGCCCCCGTGATATCCGCCTCCTGGAACACATCACTGCCCAGAAGCTCGCTGTTCACCTGGCCGGTGATGCAGATCAGCGGAATGCTGTCCGCAAAGGCCGTGGCGATGCCTGTGATTACATTGGTGGCTCCCGGGCCGGAAGTGACCGCGCACACCCCGGGCTTTCCCGTGATTCTGGACACGCCGTTGGCCGCATGGGCCGCGTTCTGCTCCGTGCGGATCAGAATCGTCCGGATGTCCGACTCCAGGATACTGTTGTAAAAAGGGCAAATGGCTACGCCGGGATACCCGAACACCGTTGTGACCCCTTCTTCCTCCAAACATTTGACAATGGCATCTGCACCTATCATGTATTTTCCTCCTCTATTCTCGTGATGCGAAACTGTCCGGAATACATACCGCAATTCTTTCTTTTCATTTGTCCGATATTTCTGTCGGCAATGATATATCAATCAGGGTGCCTATCAAATCCCAGGTATCTCGTTCCTTGAAAGCTCAATCTGCCCCTGTCTCCCTCCGCCAGCATCCCATATTCAGAACCGCTCAGGTGAAATTCCATCCTGTCGCCGCTCTCCACCTCAAAGGTAACATAATAGGATGTGGAGGAAGATGTATGGCATCCATAATCCCCGGCCGCTCCTGTATGGTGATGATGCACAGATGTTCTCCGCGAGACGACCCTGGCTTCCACCGCCAGCCTGGGAGACTGATTATTCTTGCTCCACTGGCCGATACCCCGCACGATAGTCAAAACAAACATACCGAGTATCAGAACAAACACCAGAATGAAAAATACTTCAAAAAGACCGCTGCTGAAAAAGAATCCCATGGCAACCTCCTACATCGTTCTGGTTCAAAGCCCTTTACTGCACAAGCCGCCTGGCAAGCCTGACTGCCTCCGCCGCGTCTGCAGAATAGCCGTCCGCGCCGATTTCATCTGCATACTCCTGCGTGATGACCGCGCCTCCAATCATAATCTTTGCGTCCACATGCTCTTCCTTTGCGTAAGCGATGACTTCCCGCATGCGCTGCATGGTGGTGGTCATCAGAGCCGACAGTGCGATGATTTTCGCACCGTTCTCTCTGGCGGCGCGGATGATTTCCTCCTTGGGCACATCCTTGCCCAGATCGATGACTTTAAAGCCGTAGTTCTTCAGCATCAGCGCCACCAGATTCTTTCCGATATCATGGATATCCCCTTCCACGGTGGCGATGACAACTACAGGCATGTCATCACCCTCTGTCGCTTTTAGCAGAAGCGGCTCCAGAATCTCGATAGCGTTCTTCATGGCCTCCGCGCTGGCAATCAGCTGCGGGAGGAAATATCTCCCCTTGTCGAACAGCTCGCCCACCTCATTGATGGCCGGCAGCAGCACTTCATGGAGCAGCGCCTGCGCCTCTTCCCCCTGCCTGATGGCATCTTTGGTCTGCTGCGCGATACCGGCGCGGTTGCCCTTGAGGACGGAATTGTACAGCGTTCTCCGGCAGGCGTTCTCTGCTTTCGTCACGGATGGCTTATCTTCCGCCTTTTCTCTTCCCGGCTTTCCTCCCCCATCCTTACCCGCTTCCGGCAAAGAGGCGATATCCCGGCAGTCAGAAATCTGATGGACTGCGTTTTGGCATGTGTCTCGCTTCGACACTGCCTTTTCCCTCTTTTCGGCTAACGTGCCTGCATATTCGATATAACGTATATCCGCCTCTTCTTTTGCGAGCAGCAGATCCGAGGCAAAAGCGCAGCTGACCAGCAGTTCCTGTGAGGGATTGGCGATGGCCATGGTCAGCCCCTCCCTGACAGCCATGGTCAGGAAAGCCGCATTGACATATCCCCTCTCCGGCATGCCAAAGGAAATGTTGGACAGGCCGCAGATTGTGGCAAGCCCTCTCTCCTTACAATAGCGGATAGTCTCCAGCGTCTCCAGCGCCGCTTTCCTGTTGGCGCCTACGGTAGACACAAGGCCGTCCACGATGACATCCTCTTTCTTAAACCCGAGGGAATACGCCCTCTCCAGCACGGTCTCTATGATATGTATCTTTTCTTCCAGGCTCTTTGGCAGTCCCTCGTCCGAAAGAGGCAGCAGAATGAACATGGCACCATATTTCTTCACGATGGGCAGAAGCTTCTCGAATTTCTCCGCCTCCAGCGAAACCGAATTCACCAGCGCCCTGCCGGGATAATGACGCAGCGCCGCCTCCAGTACGTCCACATGGCTGGAATCTATGGAGAGCGGCAGATGGCATACGCCTCCTACCTCCTCCAGCGCCCGCAGCATGGTCTCCTTCTCGTCGATGCCGCTCATACCCATGTTCACATCCAGAATCTGCGCGCCGCTTCTCTCCTGTTCCTCCGCGTACTCCGTCACCTTGTCGAAAACCCCTTCCCGCAGCTGTGCCTGCAGAAGCTTCTTGCCTGTGGGGTTGATGCGCTCCCCTACAATCAGGAAATTGCCGTCCAGACCGAAAGCGACTGTCCTGCGCTCTGAGGCGAGATAGCGCATCCCTTTGCTTTTTCCAGCCCTTTCAGGAACAGAGCCTGTCCCAAAACATGCATGGAGCTTTTCTATATATTCCGGCGTCGTCCCGCAGCATCCGCCCAAAACAGAAGCGCCTGCCGCCGCCAGTATCTTCATCTCTTCCACAAAGGTATCCGCATCCATATCATAACAGGTGCGCCTGTCTTTGTCCAGAACAGGCAGTCCCGCATTGGGCTTGGCGATGACGGGAACCTCCACACAGGAGACCATGTCCGCGATTACCTGTTCCATATGGGCCGGGCCCGTGGAACAATTGGCCCCGATGGCCGCAGCGCCCAGAGATTCCAGCACGATGGCCGCCGTCTTCGCATCCGTTCCGTACAATGTCCTTCCGTTCGCCTCAAAGGTCATGGTCACCATCACCGGCAGGTCACAGACCTCCTTAGCCGCAATCAGCGCCGCCCTGGCCTCCGCCAGGCTCATCATGGTCTCCACCACCAGCAGATCCACTCCTGCGTCCCGCAGAGCCGTTATCTGCTCCTTATAGACATCTATCAGCTCCTCCAGTTCCATCTCACCGACAGGAGAGAGCTGCCCTCCCGTCATGGTCAGATCCCCGGCCAGGTACACCGGCCTGCCTGCCTCCAAAGCCGCCTGTCTGGAAATGGAGACAAGTCCCTTTATCATGGGCTCAAGCCTGTCCGCCAGCCCATAGTCCGCCAGCTTGATCCTGTTGGCTGTAAAGGTGGGCACATACAGGATGTCCGTGCCTGCAGCCACATACTGCCTCTGGAGATTGCACATCACATCCGGATGCTCCAGAATCCACTGCTCCGGGCACACTCCGGAGGGCATGCCTGCCCTGACCAGATTGGAGCCTGTAGCTCCGTCCAGGTATATGTATGATTTTGCGATAGCCTCAAATTCTTTTTTTGTCATAGTATCCTCGATCCTGCTGTCTGTTCCTGCATCTTATATCCTCTGAAAATCTTAACCTTTATCATACCACAGACATAATTTAATCGTAAAGGGGTGGATTTATCCAATTTAGCAATAAAAACGGTTGCGGAAATAGGCAAAATATGGTAAGTTGGAAGAGTATTTTGTTTAAAAGGCATGAAAACGGAGGTCAAATCAATTGATAAAGAAGATATCTGTCATTTTTCCAGCGCTTTTTATCGCTGTCATACTGACCGCCTGCGGCGAGGACACCGAGCTGTCCCGGTTCCGAAAAAGCATGGACGATTTCTGTACCAGAATCTCTGAAATAGACGATTCCATCAACCATATCGATGCGCAGTCAGACGCCGCCGTCACAGAGCTCCTCGACTGTCTGGACGATTTGGACAGCACTTTCCAGGATTTCGCGCAGCTGGATTTCCCTCAGGAATTTGATTATCTGGAAAATCTGGCCGATGAATCCAGCGAATATATGACAGAGGCTGTGAAAAGCTATCACGATGCCTACGGCAGCGACAATTACGACGAGTACACCGCGGAATACGCCAAGCAGAACTATTCCAAGGCCTACAAACGAATCCAGATCATCATCTCTTTCCTCCATGGAGAAGAGCCCACGGACGCGGACCTGAGCATCGAATACCAGACCGAATGAAAACACCCATCGGCGCAGAACCGGTGGGTGTTCTCTTTCAACCCGTTATTGCAGAAGCTTAATGATTCCCAGCAGCGGAATTTCTTTGTCCTGATCCTGGAATGCATATACCACGCCCAATACGCCGCAGGCGAATGCCACGATTCTCAGAATCCATACGAACCATCTGATGATGGGGATATATCCCAGGATGAAGAGGACGATAAATGCCAGATGCACTACAAGCCCCTGATTCAAATGGAACTTCGCACCTTCCTTGTCTCCTGCAAAAAACGCCACAAACCACCCTACAATCGTCAGATAAGATACTATACCTGTCGTCTTTCTATCCATAGCCGTTTCCTCCAATTCTTTTGTTCTATTTTTTTCCATAGTCTACATAGTAATGCCCCAGAACAGCCGCAGCATATTCTTGCCGATGAAATTCAGGGCAATCAGGCCTACGCCTGCGCCCAGATACCAGTTATGGTATCTCCACCCCCTTACATGCCCGACACCCAGCCGCTCCAGCCCCTGGGTCACCATGAACCCGCCGCAGATTACCGCGGCATAGGGAATGAGCGGATGGTACCAGACAGCCGACAGCAGCCTGCCGTGAAGCAGCGCAGTCAAAGCTCTTGTCCCGCCGCATCCGGGGCAGTAGATGCCGAATACCTCATCAAAAAAACAGGGCATCCGCGGTATCCTGTTTTGAAGCGCGAAATGGTATAGTGCCCACACTCCGGCTCCCAGCCCCAGAAAGATAAGTCCGATATAAAACAGTTCCGTCTCTAATGTCCTCTTCTTGCCCATTTATGTCCTATTACATCATATCCAGGATTTCGTTAAAATAACCTGTCTGTAACATCTGGCCGATTGCCATGGCATAATAAATCGTCGAGATGACCCCCAGAATCAGGCCGATGATGGAACATACAAGGCCACCTGTACCTATGCCGTTTTTGCTGGTCTTGTTGCCCATGGCGGCGCAGATGATGCCGGCTATGCCCAGTATGACAGCCGGGACTCCGTAACAGCAGCAGGAGCATATCGCCAGAATGCCGCACACAAGTCCGGCAATCTGAAGCCCATTGGCCCCATTGTTGGAGCCGAAATCGTCAGCGCTCTGCCGATAAGGAATATTCGCTGTATAGTCCTGATAATTATTGTACTGCGTGCTCTGCCGGCCTGTTCCACTGCCAGCAGATGCCTGAGACGTATTGTCCTGACCGCCGCTGTACTGGCCCTTCTGTTCATAGTCAGACCATGCGTCACCTCCGCTCTCCGTCATTTTCGCACCACATTCTCGGCAGTAAGCCGCGTTTTCATTATCCTGGAACCCGCATATCGGACAAATCTTCTTCCCCATCGCATCATCTCCCTGATTTTTGTTTGTCTAAAGAATGTTCACTATCTTTTATTATACAATAGTGTCAGGGATATTTCCATATAAAAATGAAAATTTAAGATATAAAATATGAAAAAACGCCGCGACTTTATAATCGCGGCGTTTTCATGTCTGTTATGTCGAAATTTTTAACTTGCAGCCGTTTTCAGAATTTGCCTGCGTCAGCAGCCTCCTGCACGGCCACAGCTACAGCCACGGTAGCGCCGACCATGGGATTGTTGCCCATGCCGATGAGCCCCATCATCTCAACGTGCGCGGGAACGGAGGAAGAGCCAGCGAACTGGGCGTCAGAGTGCATACGTCCCAGCGTATCGGTAAAGCCATAGGAAGCAGGGCCTGCCGCCATGTTGTCGGGATGCAGGGTACGTCCTGTGCCGCCGCCGGAAGCAACGGAGAAGTACTTCTTGCCAGCCTCGGTCCGCTCCTTCTTGTATGTACCCGCAACGGGATGCTGGAACCTGGTGGGGTTGGTGGAGTTGCCTGTGATGGACACGTCCACGTTCTCCTTCCACATGATGGCAACGCCTTCAGGCACGCTGTTGGAGCCGTAGCAGTTCACCTTGGAGCGAAGTCCCTCGGAATAAGGGATTCTCTCGATTTCCTTTACCTCGTTGGTATAGGGATCGTACTCTGTCTCCACGAATGTGAAGCCGTTGATACGGGAGATGATCTTCGCCGCGTCTTTGCCCAGGCCGTTCAGGATAACGCGCAGCGGCTTCTGGCGAACCTTGTTGGCTTTCTCTGCGATGCCGATAGCACCCTCTGCAGCTGCGAAAGACTCATGTCCTGCCAGGAAGCAGAAGCAGTCGGTATCCTCTTCCAGAAGCATCTTGCCCAGATTGCCGTGGCCAAGGCCCACCTTACGGGTATCCGCAACGGATCCGGGGATGCAGAATGCCTGAAGCCCCTCGCCGATTGCAGCGGCAGCCTCGGAAGCCTTGCGGCAGCCTTTCTTGATGGCGATGGCAGCGCCCACTGTGTAAGCCCAGCATGCATTGTCAAAGCAGATGGGCTGAATCTTCTTCACCTGCTCATATACGTCAAGTCCTGCGGCCTTGGTAATCTTCTCTGCTTCTTCGATAGAGGAGATACCATAGCCGTTCAGTACTTCCGTAATTTTATCAATACGTCTTTCATATGATTCAAATAAAGCCATTTTTCCTGTCCTCCTTTATCCTTTTATTATTCTTTCCTGGGATCGATAATCTTCACGGCATCGTCGACACGGCCATACTGGCCCTTAGCTTTCTCGTATGCGGTGTTGGGATCGTCGCCCTTCTTGATGAAGTCGGTCATCTTTCCAAGGTTCACGAACTGATATCCGATGATTTCATCATCCTTATCCAAAGCGATACCAGTCACATAGCCCTCTGCCATCTCCAGATAACGGGGACCTTTCTTCAATGTGCCGTACATGGTACCGACCTGGCTTCTCAGGCCCTTTCCAAGATCCTCTAAGCCGGCGCCTACAGGCAGGCCTTCCTCGGAGAACGCGCTCTGGGTACGTCCGTAGACAATCTGCAGGAACAGCTCTCTCATGGCCGTATTGATGGCATCGCACACAAGGTCAGTGTTCAGAGCTTCCATGACGGTCAGGCCGGGAAGAATCTCGGAAGCCATAGCTGCGGAATGGGTCATGCCGGAGCAGCCGATGGTCTCCACCAGCGCCTCCTGGATGATGCCCTCTTTTACATTCAGGGTCAGCTTGCACGCGCCCTGCTGAGGAGCACACCAGCCCACGCCATGTGTCAGTCCGGAAATGTCCTTGACCTCTTTCGCCTGAACCCACTTCGCTTCTTCGGGAATCGGCGCACAACCATGATGCACACCCTGAGCGACTGTGCACATTTCTTCAACTTCCTTTGAATAAATCATGTGAAATCTCCTTTCGATTATGTATGTTATTATTCATGACAATAGAAAGTCCGCAAAGCGTCCTCTCCATTGTTTGTCCATTTGGAAATTGATTCTCCATTTTGTCCTTTTTCATTCTCTCATATTTATGGGAAAAAATCTAGTATTTTTTGTAAAAATGGAGGGTTTTCCGGCTATTTTCCTTATACCGATAATGCATTATCTTTTTTCCGTTATTTCTGCAGCCTTTTTATAGATGCTTCCGGCGGGAATCACGCCCCGCACCATGGACGCGGGATAGATACTGGTATTCCGGCCGATGACGGTTCCGGGATTCAGGACACTGTTGCAGCCCACTTCCACATTGTCGCCAAGCATGGCTCCCATCTTTTTCAGGCCGGTTTCCATGAAAATGCCATCTCCTTTAACCACTACCAGCGACTTATCGCTTTTCACGTTGGAGGTGATGGAGCCGGCCCCCATGTGGGCCTTGAAGCCCAGGATGCTGTCGCCCACATAATTGTAGTGGGGCACCTGGACTTTATTGAATAAAATGACATTTTTCAGCTCTGTGGAATTGCCTGCCACGGCGCCTTTTCCTACAATGGCGTTTCCCCTGACGAAAGCACAGTGCCGGATCTCCGCGTCCTCATCTATGATCAGGGGACCGTTCAGGCAGGCCGTGGGAGCCACTTTAGCGGATTTTGCCACCCAGATACGCTCTCCGCGTTCCTCATAGATGTCTTTGGAAAGGCTCTCGCCCAGCCGGATGATGAAATCATGTATCTTCGGGAGGACCTCCCAGGGATAAGTCGCTTCTTCCAGCAATTCCGCCGCAATCGTCTCCTTTAAATCATATAATTCTGAAACCGTAATCATCTTGTTCATATTCTGTCAATCCTCCCCGGGCAGATTTTCTGCCGCTGCAACCGCTATTATACGCGCGGCCGCCAAAACTTGCCATTCTTCCTGCTGCCGGATAATCGTGCCTTCACCGGCAAGGGAAGAAACAGATGGCCTTTCATGCGAATTCAGGAAGTCTTATAGTTCGCCGCAGCCGCCTGGAATCTGTCGTGCAGCGCCCTCTGGTTGTGCAGCTGCTTGACATACTGCGTCCTGCGCCCCACAAAACCGTTCAGCTTGTCCATGTATTCTTTCGATGTGATGTCCCCCTCCGCCACCAAAGTAAGCCCTTTCTCCCAGCTGGCTGTCAGCGACGGATCCAGGAGCGCCTTGATAGAGCTTTCCACCACGTCATATATCATCTCTCCCATCAGGGTAGGGGTCAGCACCTGTGTCTTCTTGTTCAGGGCAAGGTACTCGATGTTCACCAGCTTCTTCAGGATTTCCGCCCTGGTGGCGCTGGTGCCGATGCCGCTGCCCTTGATCTGGGCCCGCAGCTCCTCGTCCTCGATGAACTGCCCTGCATTTTCCATGGTCAAAATGATGCTTCCCGAGGTATAGCGCTTGGGCGGGGAAGTCTCCCCCTCTTTCACCTCATAGGAATCCGCCGCCAGCTTATCCCCCTTTTTCAGGGCCCCCAGCAGCTTTATGAACTCCTCGTCGCACTTTATCTCGGTCTCCTCGGAATGCCTTTCTTCCATGGAATGCCTTTCTTCCATGGAATGCCTTTCTTCCATGGAATGCCTTTCTTCCATGCTCTCACCGTCTTTTGCCCTGGTATTTCCGCCTTTCCCGGCAGATTTGCCGCCAGGGGCATTGCCCGCGGCATTTCCTGATACATCCCCCTGTCCTCCGGACTGTCCCCTGGACTGTTCTCCGGTCTCACCCCCGGCGCTGTTCCCCCGGGCATCCTCACGTCCCGCCGCGGTCGTTCCGCCGCTGTCTTTCTTTACCGCCACTTTCAGATATCCCTCTTCCACCAGCACCTTGAAATTGGCAAAGAACCTTTCTTCCTTTACCCGGATGCACAGGGCGAACTTCTGATATACGGCAGGCGGATAAAAAATGCTCAGGAAACGGCGCACGATTACCTCATAGACCTTTGCGGAAAGCGGCGCGAGGCCATTCAGATTGTTCAGTCCCTGGCCGGTAGGTATGATGGCATAGTGATCCGTAATCTGCTTGTCGTTCACATATCTGGTCTTGGCGATTCCCTTAAAGCTCCCATTATTCAGGATTTCCGCCGCGAACCCGGACGCCGGTCCGTAGCCCCTCAGTCCGCCGATGTTCTTATGTATCTCCTTGGCCACTGCCGTGGACAGCACTCTGGCATCTGTCCTCGGATAGGTAACCATCTTTTTCTCATACAGCTCCTGAACTACCCGCAAAGTCTCATCGGGACTAATCTTGAAGAGCTTGGAGCAGTCATTCTGCAGCTCCGCCAGGTTGTAGAGCAGGGGCGGATTCTTGTTCTCCTTTTTCCGGCTGATGCTCTCCACCAGAATATCGCCCACCGGCGCTTCTTCCAGATGCGCGATCAGCCGCTTCGCGTCCGCCTCTTCCTTAAAGCCATTCTCCTTGTAGAGCTTTGGAGAACCATACCAGGCAGATTCCGGCGGCTGGGTTCCGGCGCCTCCCACCGCGCGCCATTCCCCCTGGAAACCCTTGTCCTGAAGCCTGAAATTCCCCAGCACCCGGTAAAAGGGAGTCTTCACAAAGGACCGGATCTCCCGCTCCCGGTTCACCACGATTCCCAGCACGCAGGTCATGACCCGCCCCACGGAAATCACGGCCTTATCGCGTTTCAGATAATCTTTTACCGCATTTCCGTACTTCAGGGTAAGCGCCCGGGAGAAATTGATTCCCATCAGGTAATCCTCTTTCGCCCGCAGGTATGCCGCGTCGCTTAGGTTGTCGTACTCCTTCAGGTCCTTGGCCTCCCGGATGCCCCGCAGGATTTCCTCCTCCGTCTGGGAATCGATCCACACCCGCTTGCGCTCCTTGCCCCTGACGCCGGACATCTGCTCCACCAGCCGGTAGATGTACTCTCCCTCCCGCCCGGAGTCCGTGCACACGTAAATCGTAGTCACGTCCGGACGCTTCATCAGGGAGCTTACAATAGTATATTGCTTCTTGGAGCTTTCGATGACTTCATATTTATATTCTTCCGGAAGGAAGGGAATCGTGTCGAAACTCCATCTCTTCAGTTTTTCGTCGTAGGCATCCGGATAGCTCATGGTGACCAGATGCCCCACGCACCATGTGACGATGGTGTCCGCCGATTCCAGATAGCCGTCCCTGGAAGCCGCATTCACTTTCAACGCATTCGCGAACTCCCTGGCAACGCTGGGCTTCTCCGCAATAAATAAATTCTTTCCCACTATGTTTTCCTTATTTGTTCCATCATAATTTATTCTGTTACTTCTTTTCGATATATCCGCGGGCTTTCAGCAGCTCCGCGCAGAGCACAGCACCGCCCGCCGCTCCCCTGACCGTATTGTGCGACAGGCCGACAAATTTGTAATCATATACCGTATCCTCACGGAGTCTTCCCACGCTGATGCCCATGCCGTTTTCAAAATCCACATCCATCGTCACCTGGGGCCTGTTGTCCTCCTCCAGATACTGGATGAACTGCTTAGGCGCACTGGGCAGCTGGAGCTTCTGAGGCTCGCCGCTGAAATTCACCAGCTTTTCAATCAACTGCTCCCTGGTAGGTTTCTTCGCGAACTTCACAAAGACGGCTGCGGTATGTCCGTTCAGCACGGGCACTCTGATGCACTGGCAGGTGATGACAGGGCTCTGGGCGGGGACAATGGCTCCGTCCTCCACCTTACCCCAGATGCGCAGAGGCTCTTTCTCGCTCTTCTCCTCCTCGCCGCCGATGTAAGGGATGATATTGCCCACCATCTCCGGCCAGTCCTGGAACGTCTTGCCCGCGCCGGAAATTGCCTGGTACGTGGTGGCTACCACCTCCACCGGCTCGAACTCTTTCCACGCAGTCAGCACAGGGGCATAGCTCTGGATAGAGCAATTGGGCTTTACGGCCACGAAGCCTCTCTTTGTTCCCAGGCGCTTCTTCTGGGCCTCGATTACCTCCACATGCTCCGGATTAATCTCCGGCACCATCATGGGCACATCCGGGGTCCATCTGTGGGCGCTGTTGTTGGAGACCACGGGCGTCTCCGTCCTGGCGTAATCCTCTTCTATCTTTTTGATTTCATCCTTTGACATGTCCACGGCGCTGAACACGAAGTCCACCTGAGAAGCCACGGCCTCCACTTCGTTGACATTCATCACCACCAGTTTCTTCACCGCTTCGGGCATGGGCGTGTCCATCTTCCACCTGCCGCCCACAGCCTCCTCATAGGTCTTGCCCGCCGAGCGGGGGCTTGCCGCTATGGTGGTCACCTCGAACCAGGGATGGTTCTCCAGCAGGGAGATGAATCTCTGCCCTACCATGCCTGTTCCGCCTAAAATACCTACTTTTAACTTTTCACTCATTGTCTTTCCTCCGTCCTCACTTTGTCTGGCTTTTCTCTTCCGCTAAATATTCTTTATGCTTCTCTATGACTTTCCTCATAGCCTCCGGCCCGGGCCCGCCAATGGTCAGACGCTTTTCCACACAGGTCTCAAGGGAAACAGCCATATAGATATCTTCATCAAATTTATCGCTGATGCCGCGCAGTTCATCCAGAGACAGCCTGTCAATGGAAGTGCCTTTTTCCACGCAGTACAGCACCAGCCTGCCGATGATGCTATGGGCATCCCGGAAAGGCACGCCTTTCCCCACCAGATAATCTGCCGCGTCCGTGGCATTAGTGAAGCCGTTCATGGCGCTGGCCGCCATCCGTTCCTTTCTGAACTTCATGGTACGCAGCATGCCGGTGAACAGGGTAACGCAGTTCTCCACTGTGTCGATGGCATCAAAGGTCAGCTCCTTGTCCTCCTGCATGTCCTTGTTGTAGGCAAGCGGGATTCCTTTCATGGTGGTGAGCAGGGACATAAGCGCTCCGTAGACCCTCCCTGTCTTGCCCCGCACCAGTTCCGCGATATCCGGGTTCTTCTTCTGGGGCATGATGCTGCTTCCGGTGGAATAGGCATCGTCTATCTCCACGAACTGATACTCATTGGAATTCCAGATAATGATTTCCTCGCTGAAGCGGCTTAAATGCATCATCACAGTGGACAGCGCCGCCAGAAACTCTATCAGATAGTCCCTGTCCGACACGGAGTCCATGCTGTTCAGCGTAGGGCCCGCAAAGCCCAGCAGAGAAGCCGTGCACTCTCTGTCCAGGGGATATGTAGTGCCTGCCAGCGCTCCGGCTCCCAAAGGGCAGTAATTCATCCTCTCATAGATATCCGACATGCGCTGCCTGTCCCGCTTGAACATTTCAAAATACGCGCCGTAGTGATGGGCCAGCGTGACGGGCTGCGCTTTCTGCAGATGGGTGAAGCCCGGCATATAGGTCCCCATATTCTCTTCCATCACGGTGAGAATCACTGTAAGAAGCTCTTTCAGCAGTCCGTCCACCTCTGTAACATGCTTTCTCGCATAGAGCCGCATATCCAGCGCCACCTGATCGTTGCGGCTCCTGCCGGTATGGAGCTTTTTGCCTGCATCACCTATACGGCGAATCAGCTCTGCCTCCACGAAGCTGTGGATATCCTCACAGGTCTCATCGATTTCCAGCGTACCATCGTCAACATCTTTACGGATTCCCGAAAGTCCCTCCAGAATTTTGTCCCGCTCCCCCTCCGTGAGGATTCCCTGCTTCGCCAGCATGGTCACATGAGCCACGCTGCCCTCGATATCCTCATGGAAAAGGCGTTTGTCAAAGCCTATGGACGCGTTGAAGTCGTAGACCATTTGGTCTGTCTCTTTCGTAAAGCGCCCGCCCCATAATTGTGCCATATTTCCCTCCGATTTTTGTCTCATTAAAAATATCTCATCAAAAAGCTGAAATATGTTTGTTACATTCTATCACGCATATTTAATTATATCAAGTCGGCTTTTTTCACAATTTCAGCCGCGGCTTTGGCTCTGCAGAGAAATTTCTCCGTGCAAACTCCCCTTTTTATCCCAGTCCCGCAAAGAATTTTGCCGCAGATTCCACAGAAGCAAGCCTTAACAGCCTGCAAGTTCACGGAAAAGGAACCCCCGCCCGCCGTCTTTCATATAATATAAGAAAAAGAAAATCAGGAATGGCAATATGGAGAATATTCTGGAACTGAAAAACATCGGCTATTCCTACCACAATCTCCACGGGGAGACGAAAGCGCTGCAGAACATCTCCTTCGGCGTCCGGGAGGGAGAATTCATCGCCATCGTAGGCCCCAGCGGCTGCGGGAAATCCACGCTTCTGTCCATCATCGCAGGCCTCCTGTCCCCGGAAGAGGGAACCATCGTGGTGAACAATCCTGACGGCTCCCTGCACTATCCGAAGATAGGCTACATGCTCCAGCGGGACCATCTCTTTGAATGGCGCACTGTCTACCGGAACGTGACTTTAGGGCTGGAGCTGAACCATAAAATGACGCCGGAGCGGCTGGAGGCGGTGGACCGTCTCTTAAAAGACTATGGCCTTGACAAATTCAAGGATAAGCGTCCCGACGAGCTGTCCGGCGGCATGAAGCAGCGGGCGGCGCTGATACGCACGTTGGCCCTGGAACCCCAACTGCTTTTGCTGGATGAGCCTTTCAGTGCCCTGGACTATCAGACGAGACTTTTCGTGTCCGCGGATATCTGCCGTCTCATCCGCGCTGCCGGAAAGACCATGATTATCATCACCCACGACCTGTCGGAAGCTGTCAGCCTGGCAGACCGCATCATCGTCCTGTCCGGACGGCCGGCAGTGGTCAAGAACGAAGTAACCGTGCATCTGACGCTGGCGGACGATTCGCCTCTGGCTGCAAGGAACGCTCCTGAATTCCAGCAGTATTTCAACATGCTATGGGAGGATCTGACTCATGAGAGCTGAATGGAACAGAAAAACGAAAAACAGGAAAAAAGCCTCTTCGGAATTGACAAGACAGGAGGAATTCATCAGAAAGCACAGACGGCACCACCATGAAATCGCTTCCTGGCGGACGATCATCTTCGTCCTTTTTTTAGTCCTGTGGGAAGTCAGTGCCAATCTGAAATGGATCGACAGCTTCTTCTTCTCCAGCCCCAGCCGCGTGGCGCGCTGCTTCGTGGATCAGATCAGGAACAATTCCATGCTGGCCCACATCGGCGTGACGCTGCTCGAGACCCTGCTCAGCTTTCTGCTGGTGATTCTTTTCAGCCTGCTGGTGTCCACGCTGCTGTGGCACTCCAAAAAGCTGTCGGAGATACTGGAGCCCTATCTGGTGGTGCTCAACAGCCTGCCGAAATCGGCTCTGGCGCCGCTGTTCATCGTATGGCTGGGCACCGGCACCCGAACCATCATCGTGGCCGGCATGTCCGTGGCGGTGTTCGGCTCCATCATCAGTTTCTATACGGGATTCCAGCAGGTGGATCCGGAGAAGATTACGCTGATTCACACGCTGGGCGGCAGCAGGCGGGACGCTTTCTGCAAAGTAGTGCTCCCCGGCTCCGTGCCGATACTGCTCAGCACCGCCAAGGTGAACATCGGCCTGGCCCTGGTGGGCGTCATCATCGGGGAATTCCTGGCGGCCAGACGAGGACTTGGGTACCTAATCATATACGGCTCCCAGGTATTCCAGCTGGATATGGTGATTACCAGTATCATCGTGCTGTGCATCATTGCGCTGGGGTTCTATCAGTCCATACAGGTCATCGAACATCAGATCAAGATACGGTTTAAGATGTAATCGTCATTAATAAAAAAGGCCATAAGCTTCTGCTTTGGCCCTACATAAAAGCATTGCCGGCCGATACCAATCAAATCAGCAGTATCATCAATAACGTACAATACCCGGCAACCACCCGCTCGCGACACATTGTTTGTCTTTCTCTTGCCAAAAAATTATTTCTGAAAAAACAAAAAAACAGTTGCAAAAAGGTTGAAAAGCTTGTATAATGATATTCGGTTCGTTGGAACAGGCTTCTGTGGCTCAGTTGGTAGAGCGATTGATTCGTAATCAATAGATCACGGGTTCGAGTCCCGTCAGAAGCTTTCAAATTTTTTTGCTTATTTATTTTCTGTATTTATTTTGATTTTATCCGTTATATTCTTTTCATTCCCAATTAGATTGTTTGTTGTTTAAATGGCTTATATTTATTGTACGCACGATTTGTGTATTTTGTATCGTGCTTACGATTTTATTTTAATATATTATCGTATGTTTTTAGTATTATATTTGCAATTAAGAAATTTTATAGTCTGGAAGTCGGTCGATAATTATGCCTGGACTTTCTTTAACCTTGCTAGCTCAAATAAATGTATAATCTGCTCCCTTTTCCGCCAAACAACCATTATTGTAAAAACAATTATTCCATAACGTATATATGTATTATAATATGTAAATAATAAAGAAAAGCCACATAACAAAAATAACGATGTGATTCTTATAATGTTTTTGCCATCATATGGGATTTTGCCATCACAGAATTTTTTACAGATAACATTCATAAAAGCATAGTGTCCCGCTGTATATACAATATAGCACAACAGTGTTGTATACCCTGCGGCTTTATATCCATATAACCCTATAAAAATGTAATTGAGCACCACATTTAGCACTGCCCCAATCACACTTGCTGTCATAATAAACTTCGTTTTCTCATAGTAGAACGCAAATTTAGCAAACAAATCATAACAAAACATAAAGTATACGCTCATAGCCACCGGAGGAACCACCCATATCGCATCATAATATGATGCTGGCGCAAAAAGACCCACTATCTCTGGAGCAATCATAATCAAAAATAAATTTGCGCATGCAATTACAATCATCGCTCTATATGCAACATCAGCGATATCTTCTGTCTTTTTCATCTTTATTTTCTGATAGATCCATGGACTGATAGTTTGCATCAATGCTGTATTAAATAAAGACATTATCTGTGACACTGAATATGCCAGACTGTATATTCCTGCAGACATTTCACTTTCCATATTCCTAATCATAATCCGGTCTGCACTGTTCAGCACTGTCTGAGAAAGATAATGCGGTATCAAAGGAATGTTGAACAGCAATGCATTTTTCCAAAATATACTCAAAAAGAACTTCTTTCCTCTTAACATCTGTACGGCAAAAAGACCTGTATATCCTGTCAATTCAACAAGAGCCAAACCTACTATCCTTGCCGTAACCTTATCATCTGCGTATGCAACGAAAACAATTCCTACAATTGGTTTCGCTATGGAAACCATCAGCGTTACAGCCAACAGCGCTTTATACTTGAGTTGAACCCTTTGCTCCGAGGCCCAAAATTGAAAGACCGCTGATGTCCATATCATTACCAGCATCGCCATCATCTGAACCGTTGTGAGGGAAAATATTCTATTCCAAAAATTCCGCGCAGCCAAATAAATCATTGTCCACATAAGAACAAGAAAGACCGTCAGACCCTGAAGCGAAGATGTGTATGATGCCCTTTCATTCTCATACTTTACTAATCCCTGTGTATATACCCCCATAGACAATCTCAGCGTCACAAATATGGACACAATGCTTAACCATGAATTAAATACATTGTATTGACCGTACTCTGCCGAGGACAATAAGCGTGTGAATATCGGTGTCGTAAGCATTGATATCCCTTTCTGTAAAAAAGCGCATACCAAAAAGCAAAAGGAGGCTCTAGCCTGAACAGGAAAATCTCTGTATTTTTTTACCAATTTATTGATACGAACCACCATTTTTAATCCTCTGTATTTACAAGCCACAGAATCATGTACCACATAGTCTATTTCTTCTTTTCATTATCCAACATATTCAGAAAACGCTCCAGTGCCCATACAAGCCACTTCTGGTCTCCTGTCATATTATTTGTACAATGCGGCCAAAATTCTGGCCGAACCGGTCCTTCCCATTTATCAAACCACTCATCCATCGGACGAGGCATCGGCGTTTTAGGAGGAATTGAAAAACCAGGATAAAGCCTCTCAAACATTTCTCTTACAAGATACTTATTCTCACCTCTTCGGATTCTCTCATAGTCTAAAGGTACTGCCAATTCTGTCTCTGCGAATGGGCATACGAGAAGCATATCCGCTGTTTCCATTGCATTTGTATAGCTGCCCATGGTTTCAAGGCGAAAAACCTTAGTCAAAAATTCATGTGGATCAATATATCCGTCTCTTGCATGTTCATAATAGGGATGTAATACCATTTCACATTCTTTCAATGCCTTATATGGCAGAACATAGGAATAGCGGTCGATAAAATCTCCTATAGGCCATTCTCTGGAAAGCAGCTTATCCAGCCCCCCATAAATACAGTCCGCCGTCTCCCCAAATATCAATCCATCCAGTCCGTCATATTTCGCTTGTAAAGCCGCTTTATAAATCTGAACTTCAATGG
This sequence comes from Lachnospiraceae bacterium, assembly GCA_910576125.1. Taxonomy (GTDB): domain Bacteria; phylum Bacillota; class Clostridia; order Lachnospirales; family Lachnospiraceae; genus Acetatifactor; species Acetatifactor aquisgranensis. The sequence goes on from CAJTHM010000016.1 coordinate 145,558, forward strand.
AATGTATCGGTGCACCTTTGTGTTTCATTAATATTGGCGCATAGTTTTCAAAATCTTCCCAATGCATTTCCACAACTTTATGTTTCAGGCCGCATTCTTTCGCATACTCTGCCGCCTTGCAAGTCTCATCAACGACAGCCACGCCGGGAACTACACATTTAAATGTATATGCTATGCTCCCTTTGGGCATAAACCTCGCCAGGCTCGCAGAGTCAATCCCGCCTGATAATGCAAGCCCAAACTTTTTTTCTGAACATGCTTTCTCCACAGACCAATTCAGATATTCGCTTAATTCCTTACTATTATGTATCAGCTTTCGTTTCTTCCTATCATCCCAGCACCTTGCTGTACACCCCCCTAAAAACGATTTTTCATGATTCATAATCGACCGAAACATCAAAAAAGAACTCATACAATACTTTTTATCTTCCATCATTATATTGTCTTAAAACTCCTTCCCATTAGATAATGCACTTTTTGTTTCTATCATTGCTTCACACACCCCTTGCTCTAACATGCCGTTCTTCAATACTGTGTCCGGATTATCGCGAACCTGCTGTAATGTCTTTGAAATCAGTGTAGAAGACACTCCTTTGGTATATGGGAAATAAACGATATGTATGCCCGCTTTATAGAATTCTCTCTCATAATCCTGCCATTTTTGAGTTCCGTACCAGTCATCTCCGACAAACAGAATGGATGCGCCCAGCTTTTTGCACATCGACAATTTATCCATGTCGGCCTGAGGCACTGCTCCATCTACATATTTAATGCTGCGGATAATTTCAATGCGATCTTCGAAAGGAATCATGGCATGCTTTCCTTTATACGTGACAAGATTATCCGTTGTCACACCGACAATCAGTTTATCGCACATTCCCTTTGCATTTTTCAGCAAATTTAGGTGCCCGATATGAAAAAGATCATATACGCCTGCCGTATATCCTATTACCATCATCCATTACCTTCACTTTCTTTTATAATGAAACCATATTTCTGATAATATTTATATGATTTTTCTAAATCAACAAACATCGCATGGCCATTCCTTTTTTCCTCTGGCGGCAATTTCATATAATCTCCAAACATAATCGTAAGGAAACGGCCATATCCTTTAGGACAACGCATCTGAAAATCTTCAAAGGGCACTAAAACATACTCGCTAAAGTCTTTCACTAAAAACATTATTTTCCTACACCGTCTGCTCCAGCCATAACAACTGTATCTGGATGTATCAAAACTATATTTTTTTAGAAGACTTTCTCTTCTTTCAAAATAGTAATAATATGGATGCCGTTCAGTCTCTCTTTTTATCAGCATCCAGAACCAATTTCCCACCTCCTCCGGCTTCAATCCATAAATACGGATATAGTTCAATTTACCATTGACCCTCAATTTTAAGAAATGAAATGTCCTAATAATATAATTACCAGGTAATCCATCCATAGGCATGACATCAATATATACTCCTTTATACCTTGCCGGAGTATTTTCATCTTTTTGTTCCACAAAAGTAGACGTTATATCATGTACTTTATAGAAAAAATTCCCATATATTGCCGCATCGCGTTTTGCTATCACTTTCAGATGGTGCGGCAGTTTCTCCGGCGCTATTTCAAAAAACCTATCAAAGTCAGGCCGCGGCATTGCGATATCCATATCGTCATCCCAAGGTATAAAACCATTATGCCTTACTGCCCCCAGACAAGTTCCGCCGATAGCATAATAACGTATTTTATTTTCCCGGCATATTTCATCAACATATTTAAATATCTCTAATATACGCTCTTGTAATTTTGTCATTAATCAGATTCCTCCTCCCCTACTGCTTCGCGACATAATTTCAATTCTATTCTTTTCAAACACCTCGGCTGCAAAAATCAACACAAAATTATAGCCCAACGAGCATAGCATGTTTTCCGTAAAAGCATATAGGGACAATCCTATGACCGCGCAAATATAAACGTATTGCCCTCGTTTAATCATCTTCTTCACCATTGTCCAGTTTAGTATGAAAAAAAGAAGACTTCCCAAAATACCAAATACCAGCAATAGCTGAACATAACCAGAATCAACAAGCGTATATTTCGCCCGCAAAGTACCTGTTGCAGAACTAAGCAGGCCGAAATCCGTTTTCAACAAGGTTATTCTGGAAAGAGTGAGTCTGCTGCTCAAAGCCGAATCGATTTTCTTCAAAGCTCCCGCATATATGTCGGCGAATCCGGGAAAAACGGCAAAAAAGCCGCTTTTATCCAGATTTGCCTTTAATGTAATGGGCAAAAAAAGGCTCAGGAACATTAACATACCCGGAAAATATTTTCCCAAAAAGCAGATTACCTTTTTGCCGCTGAAATATTTCAGCAGCAAAAATAACAAAAGAGACATGCTGCATATTATCAATCCGGTATAGGATTTAGATACCGAGAACCCAGCCATCATCACCATAAATAAACCAAGAAAATGCACCCATTCCATTTTGCTGTAATATAAGCATACAAACATCATAATCAACATACATAGCACAAACATGAATTGATTCGGATGTGTATAGCCTAATGCATACCTCATCCCTCTTTCTTTTTCTATAACAATCAATTCTGTCAATCCAATCAGACTCAAATTTATGGTCAGTGCAAATAGCAATAATCTTGTATAAAAAAATATTTTCAAAACGATTTTTAAATCCATGTTTCGGATTGCCAGTATCGTAATCAGAAGAACTATCATTCTGGAATCTCTTGCTTTTATATAATTGACGCCGAAAGCAAGGAACACTCCCAAAAAGCAGACAAGCTCATAAAAATCAAGTTGTTGATATAGAAAGATATAAATGCAAAATATCGCAACCGCAACCATCAAAATACATTCGATTTTTGGTGGTTTTAATGTAGTATTATTAAATCCGTAATATATATTCAATAATATTATAGCAATATATATGAAAAACTTGCTCTGGCTTACCTTTAAAACCATTTTTAATTGTTCCCCTCTCCTTATGAACAAAGATTCTCATACAAATGCTCTAATCTCTGCACTTCTCTATGGACATCATATTTCACTGGATATACGCTTTTTCTCTTTGAATATACACTATCCCTTTTACATTTTTCTAACGCTTCGCACCATTTGCAAACATCATAGGGCAGAAAATTCACTTTTCCGGAAACATCAGCTTCTCTGGGAACCGCCTCAGACACTATACATACCAAGCCCGAAACTTGTGCCTCAATATTCACCAATCCGAATCCCTCATATATGGAGGGCAAAACAAAGACATCCATAGCAGAATAATATTTTTCCGGATGCTCCGTTGCTCCTGCCATAATTATATGCTCCCCTATCCCTGCGTTCTGCGCCTTTCTCATAATCATTTCCTTTTGTTTTCCATCCCCTATCAAAAGAAGCCGGCATTGTTTATTTTCTTTTAAATATTCATTTAAAACATCTATTAAAAAAAGATAATTTTTCTGTTCCTCCAATCTTCCAACGCTCCCAATCACAAAATCATTCTCAATCCCATACTGTTTCCGTTTTTTTACTCGTGCACATTCATCAAACTGATACCTTTTCACATCTATTGCATTTCGAATAATCATATATTTTTCGCTTTTCCGAAAAGATGCTGTATATTTGCTTTTCCCACATTCTTCTGCACAGGCAAATCCAAAATCTGAAATATGTGAAAGGATTTTTTTAGCCAGGTATCTAAGGATTCTATCAAACTTTGTATGTTTCGGCCTTCCCGGATTATGTGCATGGGATATCACTTTCGTCCCTTTTGTAAGAAAACCCGGAACAGCACCTCTGAAAATCCCGATAAAAGAGCATGAATGACAATGTATTATATCATAATGCCCTTTGTCTAATATTTTTTTAACCTGTTTCATTTGAGATAACAACTGTAGATATTGATTCTTATAATTTTGCTTGCATATAAAAACCTTACTGCCTGATTTAATCACCTCATCATAGAAATTCATCTTTGCATCATCATAAATGACAAAGTCTATCTGGAATTTCTCTTTATTAATCTGTCTAAAATAATTCATTACAAAAATGACATTTCCTCCAATTCCCAACGAATTCACTGATTGCAGAATCTTTATTTTTTCAGGCATCCATATCTCCTCCCCAAAAAGTCCTGGCCCAATCTAACATAAGTTCCCATGACTCTGTACTCATCTTGGATAATTTACTTTCTATAAGTTCCCAATCCTCTTTCTGGTCAATATCCAGATTTGAATCATCAACAAATCGATGTCCTAGATCCAATCTATTCAGCAGCTCCATAATCCTAACCTTACTGCCGCCGCCCTGTGTATATCTAAGGCTGACGAACTTCTTCTCAAATAATAGCGAGAAAATAGTCCCATGAAACGAATTGGTGACAACATACTCTGCATCTCTTATCCAGGACAAAAAGTCCTTGGGTGAGGGATGGATGATAAAGCGAATATCACTCTTGTTGCTGACAACAGTTAGTCCCTTCTCTTCTGCAAGCCTCTGCGCATACTCCGTCAGCTCTTGCGATTCATCTATTATAAACAAAAATATGTATTTTCCTTTTCTTAAACGATGTGATGCCATTTTTTTCCATATATCTTTTCCTAATAGCAAGGTAGGATCACAGCAGACTGAGATATCTTTATCCAGCAAAATCTGCAATTTCTCTCGTCCGATGCTTTCCCTTAAGGTAATCATTTGAAAGTCATGTAACAATTTTTCTGTTGCATTATCCAATTCAAGTTCGCCATCCCCGAAAGATGCGGCATATGCGATTTTATAGCTGTTTCCCAATGCAAAATCTAAAAAGTATGTCTTATCATTTCCTGTCAGTCCAATATTCCATACCTGATCGCTCCCTGTTACAAGAAGATTATACTTTTCTGAAAAAACATCAAGTCTGTCTTTATCAATTTTTATTGTCTTTTTCATTTGTTTAAATATAAACCAGTCAAAAGAAATCTTTTTTCTTAAACGATATAAGGCCGCTAAGACAGAATAATAAAAGCTTTTTTTCCCCCTCATTTTTCCTGTCCAGATACGCAGTTCTTCTTCAATTTTAGGATTCCTATAATCAATTATTTCTACCGTTTGAAACAATTCTTCCATCTTTTTCTGTAATGCGTATGCTTGTAATACCGCACCATAGTTTCTGGAATTATGAAAAGTTAAAATACCCACTCGAATCTGTATCACTTATTAATTCCTCTGATTCTCCTCAAAATATAATGTATATTTAGAAAAATATTATTTCGGGCATATTTGGACAGGATAAATCGAAACGACTTCTTCCGGTAATCATCCCAGAATTCGTCCACATCTCTATGCGGCAATGAAGGATGAATCATGTTTCCCTGTCGATACTCTTCTACCTCGACCCGTTTCATTTCCATGGCATCCTCAACCTGATGCCTCCATACCTTTGCTTTTTCTGTATGAAACATCAGCAGCGAGACGCCTCTTCTGTCATAAAACTCGGGATTCCTATTTTCTACCCCCCATGCGTCCCCAATCGTAAAATCGCTTACTCGCTTCATCTGTGCGTATTCGCATGTAAAGCAGGAATCTCTCAATGCCAGATTTGTGTAGAATAACTTACGGTGGAACGCATCCGATATCTGTTTTTTTTTAAATAGAAAGTAGTGATGTGGCCGCGCCACCCCCCCAAGCCCTTGTCACGGAATATCACCCTCTCGATTCTGCTCTTCTCTTTCTTCTCATAATACCCCATAAGATCCCTCCACACCTTCACGGACGGAACCCCATGACAGATGATGTCTACCGTGTATAAATTCTTAGCATCTATTCCTTTTGCCCTTAAATATTTCAGCAATCCTCCGATTTGGCATGGTGTGCCCGAAAACAGGACAATCTTGTCTTCCATGTCCCTTTCAACTTTGGCATATATATCCTCCATCCTGCTCTGCACATACTTGGATCCCCTCATGGCGTCCCGCTCTTTTGCACAGACTGCCCGTGCATGCATCGCCTCGAAGCTTTCGTCAAGGGCCGCCCCATATACTAGCCCTCCGGCCTTTAGGACAATATCCGAAAGAGCCGTAAACGCTCCTCCTGACTGGGAATGCAGATAGGCCTCCTCGTCCTTGTGCTTCGCGATGAACGCCTCCCCCGGCAAATTATATTCATTCTTTTGAGAGCAGGCTTTTCTGCAAAGCCCACAATCAATACACAAAGAGGAATCGATGACCGGATATAAAAATCCTTTTTCATTTTCTTCCATTTTAATTGCAGAACGTGGACATATAGCATGGCAGGCTGTACATCCATAACAAATTTTTCCGCATATATCTTTTCCGTTCAAGAGCGTCATTGCCTCCAAATATAGATTTTTCTTTTGGTATATATCTACTCATTCTGATAATTTGTACAATCTTGTCCCCAATATATGCCTTCCAGCTTTCCTACCTGTTCCTTAATATCAAAACGCTTCTTTCCTTCTTCACTTATCCTGACTTTCAGTCGATTTGTCCCTTCCACTTCTGCCTTTCGCACTGCATCACACCATGTCTCTATTGGCGCAGATAACTCCAGGTATTGACAATAATCTGTAATCTTTGTCGCCTCTGGCACTTGTTTCGATGCAATACAAGGCAGACCTGTCAGTTGAGCTTCAACCATTACAATTCCCAACCCCTCAAGCTTCGAGGGAAACAGAAAAATATCCATTGCAGACATAATTCCTGTCACATCATCTGTTTCTCCATAAAAAAGAGACACATTCTCTAAATTTTTTTGTCTGACATATTCTTCAATCTCCCCCCTTAACTCACCTTCTCCAACCAGGACAAGCTTATACTTCGCATTTTCCTTGCGCAGGCTTTCCAGAACATCCACCGTAAACTTTTGATTCTTTTGGTTGACAAATATTCCAACATATCCTATCAAAATTTCATTCTCTTCTATTCCCATCTGTTGGCGAATATCTATTCTTTTTTTCATATCGAAACAATATTTTTCCAGATTCATTGCATTCTCGACAATAGTATATTCTCTACCCTGAAACAACCATTTCCCCGCTTCTTTAGAACACGCCAGACGTTCCGTACAGCACATTTCAAAAACAGGCCTTAACAGTTTATGAGCCTTTATATGATTACATCCAGAGCTATGACTATGCGCAACCCTTCGCTTACATCCACAGAGCATCGCAGCAAACAGTTCTATCGCCATCGTGCAGCTATTTCCATGGACATGTACAATATCATAGTTTCCGCTTTTAATTATCGCTAACAGGCTAAAAAAATACTTAACCGGCTCCGTATTCCGCTCCAACAGATAGACTTCAGAACCTTTTCTTTCCATTTTGGTTCTATACCCTGCCTCTATCTCTTTGTTTACCACAAAATCCATATGAATCCTGTCTTTATCGAGATTCTCAAAATAATTCATTATTACGGTAGACATGCCTCCTTTCATAAATGTCACTGTATTAATGATTAAAATTCTTAACTCTCTTTTCTCATTTCCCATGTATATCACTCACCACTGCATACATTTTCCCTGTCAATGTTTGACGTCACAATCCTTCCTGCCTTAATAATACTATTTTCTTCTACAATGACTCCTCCTACTACTATTGCCCCTGTATATATCCGGACATTATCTTTTAGCAGAGGCATTCCAATTTTCTTTCCTGAAGAATCCTCCCTTATAATACCATTTGGTGTCCCTCCCAATGTCACCCCCTGATATATATATACCCGCCCCTCTGACTGCACATCTTTTCCAATCACAGTGCCTAATCCATGTACAAGGACTACCCCCCGCCAAGTCAGCCCGATAATCAATATCCACATTAAAAATTATCCTGTTCAAATACCAGACGATTTTACTTAAAACATTGAAACGCAATTTAGGGATATAAAGAAAAGAAGAAAGCCTGTATAGGCACACACTATGGAAACAAGGATTGAACAAAAGAGTTGCTATCTTTTTTTCCAGGCCTCCTCCAGCACTGTCAACAAATGCACTAAAGTCCTTATTTATTCGCACTTCTTCTTTCCCCCTATACGCAAGAAAGCTTACTTATAACTCAATATGGCCCACCCATCCTGCAGCAGGCATCCAATTTAAGCGTTTATATTCAAAATCTGACAATCTATGCTCATCTCCATTATATGCGCAAATAATCTCTTCGTATCGACTGTCAATAAGTCTGTATTTCTTTATGTCAAATGCACGTATCAGTTGAGGAATCTTTCTGTAGTCAAATCCCATAATCTTTGCCGCACTACAGTCGATTGCAACCGGATTTGTACCACATATAACAACCCCTGCTTTCAGCAAATCAGGCTCCACAGGACCATTTCCCTGCCCTGCGTAGATTCCGTCTACAATGCCAATATATCTCTTTCTTCCTGTCATCTCATTTTTGAGGGCTCCTTTCCCATCAGCATAAAGCATGACTTTATTCAAATCCAAAATAGTCCTCCACAGTGTATCATTCCCATACCACCCTCCGCTGCGCGGTTTTAAACGATTATCCCCCCACACCAGAATTGCTATTTTTTTTAAAGGCACTAATAAAGGCGCTAAAAACTTAAACCTGACTACTAGCTCCTTTGCCGCCATGGTCAGATTGCTTTCCAGTGCCGTTCCTGATGAACTGGCAGAAAATTGATCTCCCCCCTCTTTAGGTGTCCCAATTGTATGATGCGGTAGTAAATTCTTGTTTGTATTTATTCCTATCAAATTCTTAAGACAACACGTTATTCCGGCTTTTTTGTGCGTCTTCAGCTTGGGCAGATTGATAAAGACATCTGCCTCTATCACTGTCCTTGAAACGCTGTAATAATTGTCTATGCCATTATGTGCCTTATTGGTTTCATCAATATCATAATCCGCACCATATAGCCTCTGCCTGGTGGCGGGTTTAGAAAAGAATTCGCTCTCGTCCTTTTTCAGATTGACCAACAATTTCCCTCTTGGATCTCCCTGCTGCTTTTTTCTTTTAAGAATGATTCCATTACTTGCCATCTTCCATTCTTCATCTCTTAAGTCAATGATTTCAAATGGCACATCATAGGAAGTACAGGTTCTATTCCATTCATCAACCGGAAAATGCTGCATTATTTTTTCAAATGATGACCCTGTCATCGGCGCATCCGCTAAAATAATCTTTCCTTTTCCTCTTAGTCTTTCACAGAGCAGTTCTATAACCGCACTGATTATTACAGGATGAGTTACCACATAGTCCCAATCATCATCCTGGTTTCTGGACTCCTGTACGAAATTGGGTTTTAGCAAAACAATGTCCCCGGAATTGACATTGCCCAGCACGCCGCTATCAGTAATATGTTTTTTTATCGTCTTTTTTTCATAAGATGGACTATTATATACAAAAACTTTTTCCATTTTTGCTCCCTCTCAATTCCAGCTGTTTCCCCATCTCCAAATCAAATTCATAAGATGAGAATTTGTCAAAACCTGCCCCATTCGTAAACGTAATCTCTCCAAAAATGACAGCATCTTTTACAATATAAAAATCAATCCTCGCATGCAGAAAAGGAGCAGACAGCTTTCTCGCATAATCCATCATTTCGGGAAGACATTTCGGCCTGGCAAACTCATAGCCAGAACATCCATGCCCCATATGCGCTCCCGATATCCTCTCCCATTCCGTTGTATATACATCGTCCCTATGTACTGTGAAACGGTCAGAATCAACTCTGATATATACGGGTTCACCATTAAAACAGAATACCTTGTAATCTCTCAGTTGACATCCATCATCGCTCTCAATATATTTTTCGACAATGATTCTTGGTGGCTCGATTCCATAAAACCATTCCCCATAACAGGGAAGAAATTTAGTCCTTAGCCACTTTCTACATTTCTGTACCGCTTTCTCTTTATTTAGTCTGTTTTTATCCGTACAAATGATATTGAACGTAGAACCATGCGTCACTTTAATCACAAACTTGTCCGGCAGTTCTGCAAAGGGGATATCCTCTGGCCGGAAACCTTCCCAGAGCAAGTCGTTCAATATTTCTCCGCATCCCAATTCCCTCACGATTTGCCGCACCGCAAACTTATCGCAGCATTTAGGCATCAATTCGTTGTGGTCATAAAGCTTAATCCATTGGAGCTTTTCATTATATGTAACCGGACTTTTTAAGTCCAATTTATAGCCGCATTTTAATCTGAAAAGAATCCGAAGCTCTAATTCAGAATCGAATTGATACAATAGATTCAAAGGCATTAGCACAAAATTTTTGAATCGATTATCCATTTCATATGCCTCTTTCTATAATGTCTCTATAAATCGCTCTATGCTCCCGATAATCGCTTCCTGCTTAGAAATATAGCTGCCAAATTCTTTTTTCCTGGCTTCGTCAATAGCATTAGCCAGTTTATCACATTCCAAGCATGCCTGAATCAAGTTCATTTCCGCAAATTGCTCTAATAACTGTAACTGATGGTCATCGACATGCTCCTGATACTTGGCAAGGCGCGGGATTGCTATTACCTTTTTTCCTTTTTTAATAGCTCCTATGATCGATCCTGTTCCTCCATGCGTTATCACAATATCAGCCCTATTTGTTACCTGAGCAAACTCTTGGCGATTTAAAAAATGTCTATATGTATAGTGCTTAGGCTCATAATCGCTATAACCCGTTTGGGCAAAAACCTCCTCTTCGATTCGCCTTTCCGCACATAAGCTATCGATTGCTTCCAACAAGCGATTAAATTGGAACTTTTGAGACCCCACTGTCACAAATATCATGGGTTTCCTTCTTTCCTTTATATGACGATTCTTAATATATTCCCCCTAGATAAATGGCATTTGGATATACTTTCAACATAGACTCCCACTGTACATAGAACTGATCCGCATATTTATATAGGAACATTCCTGTCAGCGTTCCTGTAGTGACCTTTGCAAATGATTCTATAAAAATCAACTTCTTTCCCGCAAGCTTCGCAATCACACATATCGGAATCATTGCTAGTACTCCTGTGCATATGACAATATCCGGCTTTTCAGCCAAATAGATTCTTAACGATTTCACTGTGTTTCTCAACATATTTGTTATAAAACTTTTTTCCCTACGATTCACTTGTCTCACAAAATAAGTCCTCTCACCCTTCATTTCGGCATCATACATGGTATTTTCTGTTATTATAAAACTATCGTATTTCTCCATTATTGGTTTTAACATCATGAGCTGTTCATAATGTCCGCCCGATGATGCGGCAAAGCATATTTTTTTCTTTCTGTTCTGCATTTTTTATTTCCTCATAAAATTACGAATTTGTAAGTCGCAATATCCGCAGCACTCATCTATCCTGTTCCCCGAATTCCATGTGTGAATTCTTTCTCCTCACTTTCCTGTATTATCATGCCTTGCCGCAAATCACTCCACCACTCTACATCGCCACATACCCCACCACCGCTTTCTCCAAAGCGGCAATGCTCTCATGTTCCTTATGTACCCTCGCCCGCAACGACCTTCCCCGTTCCTCGACCAGAATCACCGCATCGCACTCCGCCAGCATCTCCAATGTACTGGCAGTCACATTCATATCGGCTCCGACCATCAGCACGACATTCTCCTGCAGCTGCGGCACAATCGCTTTCACGAACTCCTGCAGTTTTCCGAACTCTATAGTCCCGGTCACCAAAAAGGCCCCTCCATCCTTCGCAAGGTTCGTAATGTTCACCGATGCAATCCTGTACGCCTCTTCTTCTGTCATCTGCCCCGAAACGCCTTCCTTTTTTTCCAGGAAACGGTCAAAGCCGGACAGCAGCTTCTTTTTTCGTCGGCGCGGGAACGTCCCCAGCAGACGGTAGTCATATCTTTCTAAGATTTCGCTTTCCCCCCGCATCTTGTCGCTGAGCGCATAAGATACTACATAACAGAAAAATATCCCAAAGAGCCCTGCCGCAAGGCCCATGGCACAATATTTCAAATAACTGTATTTTTTCAATTCCCCCAGCCGGCTTTCCAGTTGGTCTATCTGTTTCTGTGTCTCCTCCGCCGTCTGGCCCGGGGCTTGTCCTTGTCCCTGTTCCTGAGATTGGGCCTGCGCCCTTAACTCGTCCAGAATCCGTGTCTGCTCCTGTAGCTGTGCCTGCACCTCGTCCCTCTTTCCCGGAAGAATCGTCATATTGTACAGAGCTGCATATCCAGCCGTCAGCCCCCCGGCAATCACTGTTATCAACAGCACGGAGCGCCATCTGTACAAGATATGGAACAGCATATCCTTCAAATCAATCTTCTGCTCATACTCTTCCCTGTAATCCATCCTCATCCTCCTTCACATCGCGCCATCCCTGCCGAGCACCACCCGCACCGTCCTCAGCAATATCCTCAAATCCAGCCCCATGCTCCACTCCGTAATATACTTCGTGTCCAGCCTGACCACCTCTTCAAAATCCGTAATCCGGCTCCTCCCGCTGACCTGCCATAGGCCTGTGATTCCCGGCCGCACAGCCAGTCTTGCCCGATGGTGCGGCTCATACCTCTCCCACTCGTCCAGGGTCGGCGGTCTCGTCCCCACCAGGCTCATATCGCCTTTCAGCACATTAAAAAACTGTGGAAATTCATCCAGGCTATAGTTCCGCATAAAATTTCCGAGACCTTTCCTCACTGTCCCATCCGGCAGCACCCTGCACCCTATAATCCTCGGGTCGGCTTCCATCTTGAACATCAACCCATCCCCATGTCGGTTCCTCTCCATCAACTCCGTCTTCCGTTCCTCCGCGTCCATGTACATGCTCCGGAATTTATATATGCGAAACCGTTTTCCGTTCATTCCCACTCGCTCCTGCGTAAAGAAGACAGGACCCGGAGACGATATCAGAATTGCCGGTGCAAGAATCATGAACAGGACACAGGTAATAAGACACCCCGCAATCCCTCCTGCTATATCCATAGCCCTTTTCGCAAACTGTTGCAATGGCGTGGCATAACCTATGCTGGTAGTCAATACCGTATGTTCCCCCAAATGATTGACGGACTGGCGCATCCCGCTGCCTTCCTCTGCCCGGAAAACGCTGACATGGACTACCACTCCCATCCCGGCCAGCTGTTCTGCCAGTTCCGCCGGATAGGCCTGATTCCTGGGCAATATCACCAATGCTTCGTCCACCCAGCTGCGGCACACAGCTTCCACTACATCACCTGTCCCCGCGACCACCGGGATGCCGGACAGTTCCTGTCCCCGCATATCTCTGTCGAGAACTGCGATACCTGTCAAAAGGAACTGGTCGGAACTATGCTCCAATACATCTTCCACGCTCTCACCAGCCAGAGCATATTCCGTCACAAGGAGCAAAGAACGCCTCTCTGCGAATGCCGCTCTGCGCTGCAATAGCCACACTTTCCATAAAAATCTGGCAAAATAGCCGATGCAGACATAGAGAACACCTGTCAGGTAGATGATGAATCTGGAATAATCGACATTCTTCCGGGCAGTGAACAAGTACATAATGATAATAGCTTCTACGAGACAGGCATGCCGCAACATCGCTGCAAACTCCTCATAGTGTCCTCGTCTCAGCACACCGCTGAATGTCCCTGACAGCAGCACAATGACCAAATCCGCCAGCAGGAGCAATACTCCGATGCCCCGGTATTCTCCATCCGAGTAAGGGCTGGACGGCCCCATGCGGACTGTATATGCCAACATAAAAGCTGCCTGCAGGCACAACATGTCCAGCATAATGAAATCAAAATGCTTCAGCCATCCTCCTGCTTTCTTCCTGTACATGGGCAACATGCTCCTCATCGAAAATCCGTATCGCAACGACTGCGCATCCCGCTCCGGGAACTCGCTCCATTTTCCTGAAGCGGGATGCAAAGCCGTCAATCTCTCCTCTACTCCCCAATCATAAAGGAGATATCATTGCAAGGTTCTTTTCACGTACTGCCCTCCCAATGAAGCAGGGAGGGCAGTACAACCACATGTCTAAGGATATCAATAGTCAAAATAATCAGATTGTTGGAACGGGTTTTCACCCGTTAATTAATCATGCATGATTAATCCTATGCTTTCGCTGCATAGAGAGGTTTTATTATCCGTTGTAACGAACCTTCTTGGCACATACTGCAGCCCCTGCAAGGCAGATGACTGCCAGGATGCCCGCTACAGGCATGGTCTCACCCGTCTTGGGAGATACGGGTGTAGTCGTGTTTCCACCACCGTTATCTGCCGGGGAGTCATTAGAAGCAGGCGGCGTAGAATCGTCAGGATTGGACGGCGCAGGGTTATCATCATTGGCCAGTGTCAGTACCGCAAGGTAGACCGGGGAGAAACCTTCCGGGAACAGCGCATATACATAGCCGTTCTCAGTCTTGGTCTGGAGCACTTCCCACGCCGTGCCATTCCAATGGCCTACCACATACTCTGCGCCATCTGTGACAGGAACCAGGGATACGTACATTCCGCCTGTCGGCATCGTACCAGTTGCGCTCACCTCGATTATCCAGCTATAGTAGGAAGTGTCTGCTCCAAACTTATTGTTTGTCACATCCTGCAGTGCGTTATTGATCGCCTCGCTTGCATCCGCTTTTGCAATAGCCTCCTCATAGCTATTGCCAAAAACATCATCGTACGCGTCTGTGGGGAGCGCTTCAGCTGTTACGTCCACACCTGTTACTACATTGCCCTCGCTGTCCTGAATACCGCCCTCCTTGATGGCAGCGTCTACAACTATTGCCGCATCGACGCTCTCCGTATCAGGGCTTCCCGCTGCGTTCACGGTCATGCCCAGCATCATTGCGGCAGCCATGCCCAGCGCGAGCATCTTAGAAAATCTTTTCATTGAATCTCTTCCTCCTTCCCTTATGTTCATGTGGTTATATCAAGCCTTGCGGCAGGATACCATTATCGCAGACTTCAACTTTCCGAACTTATTCTACTTCTTCATAAAACACATCCAGTATTAACCTGTACAATGCTTCCTCATCCAGGTAGAACTCCTCAAACCTTTCCCCCATATCAATCTCTCCCTCCAGCATACACATGTCCTCAAAGCTATATCCGATAACCTGTGTCGCCAGGTAACCTACCTCATCCACAGTAATGTCAGTCACCATATATCGGCTCAAGGTGCCATATAGATTCACCGGTAAGGCAATATCCTCTTTCAGTGCGGCGACCGCGGCAACAGCATACGCTGTCAGGTACTGTCTCTGTCTCTCCAGGCGCCTCCCTGCGCTACCCGCACTCCTGGTGTCCCTGTCGTGCAAGTAGTGGTAAGCGTCTGTCCCTTCCAGATGCAGCTCCTCCCCTTCCCGCACATGAAAACCATCAAAATCCATCGTCTCCATCGCTGTCAGATCAATGCCCCCGATGGCATCATTGAGCAGCGGGATAGCTCCCATATTGATGGCGCAATAACCATGGATAGGAAGTCCATAAAAAAGCTTCGAAACAGCCTCCCTGCTGCGCTCACAGCTCACTTGCGCCCCATCTCCGTAACCGTGCTGCAGGCACAGCTGAGCCGTGACGATTCCCAGATAAGCTCCGGTTCTACTGTAGACCTCTACCTCTGTCATGGTATCCCTTGGTATGCCTATGACAGTGGCCTTCTTATTGTGGGGATTCAGCGCCAACAGGAATATGGCATCGGACTGCCCTCCATCTATCCCATCCTTTACCGGCTCCACTTCCCCCATCTTATCGATTCCAAGGAAGAGAAATGTCAGGATATCCGGGTTGTAGCGATAATGCACGCCTTCATAGCGCACATCGCCCACTTGCCATCCATCACCTCCGTCTTCCACGCTGCCGCCATAAGATACTGTTATATCCGCCAGATTCACCAGCAGTTCCTCTCCGCTGGCGCTGCTATATAGGCGGTTCTTTCCCACTATCTGCAGCACCAGAAAACCTATCGCCGCCAGGAACACCAGTACCACCAGCCCCAGCGCCAGACTCACCAATATACGCCCAAGCCTCCCGCTTCGCCCGTCAGCCGTTTCCCTGCTTGTCCTGCCGCCGAATCTAACGGCTTCTTTCCTATTCGCCATTCAGCAGCACCCCCTGTACCAGGAATCTGTTGTTGGGCTTGGTTGAAATACATGTAGACAATGTCAATATACGGCTGTCTGCATCCACCTCCACGCCCTCCCTCAGCACGCTTCCCATACTCCGGATTTCCATGATATCTTTTACGTAATTCTCGAACACCCGCTTGTCCTGAAACCTGTCATGGGCATATAGGATATGCTCATCGCCGGACTCGTAAGCTGCATAGATTTCATATACCAGCAGTTCCTCCGGCGTATATATGTACACATACGGATGCGATTCCGTGTACTCGCTGTCCCCATAATTGTGGAGCCCGGCGAACATGGTGCCATTCTTCATATTATGCCCATATACCACTGTATTGGGGTCGGTGAAATCTTTCCCATTATAGTCCTCTGTATAGATACATCCCGGGTATCCCCTGCTGCCATCCAGGTTATAATTTAAATAGTAGGAATTATCCGTGGGATGCTGCAGGACAGGATAGTCTATGGCAGTGTCCGGTATATAAATCCATGCATAGATATCCTTGTTGACATTCTCCTGCAAATCAGCGAAATCCACCACTTTATCCGGTATGGGCACACCCATATCTTCCAGCGCCTTCGCAGAATCGGCTTCGGCAGGTTCCTCTGTCAGCTCTTCCGAAAGTTCCTCTCCGTCTTCTGGTTCCTCTGTGGCGATAGGCACTGTGCCGGTATGCTCGGCCAGTTCCTGGTATGTATGCTCGGCGTTTTTTTCGTTGGCTTTTCCCGCACAGGCCACAGCCGTGCAGACACATGCTGCCGCAAGGAACGCCGCACTTGTGATTTTCCATACACGATTGTTCTTCCCGTCCATATCTCTGTTCCCATCCTTCATGCTTTCAAATTTTTAATGGCTTTAAACATCATCTCACTAAAAAGTTCATCTTACGTGCAGGTAAGGCGAACTTTTTTGTAAAAAAGTGCCTTCGGCACTTCAACCCCCTAGCCCCCATTCATGGGGGAAAAATTGTGCGGCACACAATTAGGGGTTTCCTTTTTTGCTGTTTTCCTGCATAATAGTCTCATGAGCATACTACAGAATATTTTCAGAGACCATTATGAAGAAATAATCTATATTCTTCATCCAC
>CAJTHM010000017.1 GCA_910576125.1 Lachnospiraceae bacterium
TTCATCTTGGGATACCTCTCTGTTCAATAAGATTTTTACTAACCCGCAAAGTCAGCAATCTTATTTTACTCTGAGGTATCTTTTTATCAACCACCTTTCTTGGAATTCCCTATGTTTGTATTATACAGGAAGCTCCTGCGTATATCTTACTGCCGCGTTGACGGTGAACACTTTCTCTCCATTGATGGAAAAGATGCACGTAGTTGCGTCAGCCATCTCCGAAGTGATTTCGATTTCATCCCCCTGCAGCGTATCCAGCACATTTTTTCCCAGCCCCATCTCCTCCATCAGGCTGACCATCTTTTTGATGCCGCTTTTCCGCTGCTGGTCAAAACCATTCAGCGAATGGGAATCCCTGCCGTCCAGGTCATCGTTAAAATACTCTGCAAATTCGTCGCGCAGACCGTCTTTTGTCGATAGTTTCCCTGTTTTCATGTTGTAAATATAGGAATTTACGCTTCCTACTCCGCTAATGCCCATTTTTTCCTCCATTCAGCTGTATTCGCTCTCATTATCATCCGTTGGTTACCTTTTTTGATTTACTGTGGTCAGTCTGCCGCCCGATAAGCCCAGCACTTCATCAGCACAGGACGCAACCTTGTGGGAGTGCGTGACAAGGATGACGCAGCGGTTCTCATTCCTGACAAGGCCTGAAAGGAGCGCCATGATCCCGTCCTGTGTGCTTTCGTCCAGATTTCCCGTGGGCTCGTCCGCGATCAGGATATCCGGGTTGTGGGACAGCCCTCCTTGCTGTCTACCCATACGAATCCGCCGCACAGCTCCGCCACATGGCGGACAAGGCTTAGCCCTATGCCGTATCCGTCTTTCTTTCGGCTCCCGATCCGATAGCGGCTTTCAAAAATCTTCTCCTGCTGTTCCATGCGGATGCCAATCCCCTGATCCTCAACAGAGACATAGGGACATCCCTTTTGTGTGCCCACATATACCGTGACAGGCTTGTCCGCCCCGTATTTGATTGCGTTTTCAATCAAATTCGATACCGCCCGATACACCATCAGTTCATGGGCCCTAATATACAGAGCGGCGTCCTCGTCAAAATCGAAGGACAGATTCCTGTAAACTCTTTTGTATTCGTCTGCCGCCATTCCGCAGACAAGGCACAAATCCACTTTTTCCAGCTTACTTTCATTTGCGGACAGGGTAAGGATATCGTCAAGGCTTTTTACCATACGGTCCAGCTGCGCTGTCGCCCGTTCTCCCACAGCAGGGCATTCGTTCTGTATCATAGCCCGCAGCAGCGCAAGGGCGTTTTTCTGCTCATGGGAAATATATGAGCTTAGATTTTCAAAATCCGCGTACAGGCCGGCAATCTCCTTCTGCGCTTCCCGAAAGGCAGTCTCAATATCGGAAAGCTCCTTTGGAAAAGCGATATCTGTAGGATTTGTTTTCTCTCTGACATTCTTGAGACTGTTCGCTGTTTCTTCAATGGGCTTTACGATTCTACGGGTCAGCATATGGGCGAACACGAAAGACAGCAGCAGAGAAATCACAAAGGCAGTCAATGTGGCATGAACAATCACCGCCATATAATAGGGGGCCAAAAAACTGTGGAGCTCCTGTTCTGTAACGACGCGCCGGTCAAGCTCTCCCCACGGTATGTTAAGACCCTGTTCGGTGATGCTTACGCCGTCAACGGATACATAATAGCCCCGCATCTGCTCCGGCACATCGATTCTGATGTTCACGAGGAAGAGGGCCGCGGCAAGGATGAACACGACAATCAGGCACAGGGAGTACAGCATGACAAAATTTTGAAACTTTATCTTTCTGAATCGTTCCATAGGCAATACCCCTTTCCCTTTATTGTTATCAGCAGGTTTTGGCCGCTGGCTGCCAGCAGTTTTCTGCGGAGGTTTGAGATGTGCACCCGCAGCACCGAGGAAAACAGGTCAAACTCCTCATTGTATGTGTGCTCTATGATGTCCTCATTGGACACGATTTCCGGGTGGCGCTCCGCAAGATACAAAAGAATGTCAAATTCTTTTGGCGACAGCGGGATTGCTTCCTTTCCCCACATTGCCGTCTGTATGGCCGAATCGATCGACAAACTGCCAATCATGATCGTAGGATTTGTCCGTCCGTAAAATCTGCGGACAACGGCACGGATCCGGGAAGTCAATTCTATAAAGTCAAAAGGCTTGACGATGTAGTCATCTGCGCCCAGATCAAGGCCAGCGGCCCTTTCCCTTGCGGCGTCCCTTGCCGATACGATCAGGACAGGCATATTCCGCCCATTGCTCCGCAAAAATGACAGTATCGCAAGCCCGTCTTTGTCCGGCAGATTCAAGTCCAGGAGAACGGCGTCATAGTCCGTCACATACGCCTTTTCTTCTCCGGCAAGCCCTGTATTGGCAATATCAATCGAAAACCCTGCCGCTCTAAGCCTGTTTTCATTTCGGCGGCAAGCTGTTTATCATCCTCAATCACTAAAAGCCTCATTTCGCCCCTCCTATGACAGTTCCGCGTCTGCCCCGCCCGGCCCCCCGGACATGTGCTGGTGGTGTGCTGGGCAGATGCTGTTTTATACTGCATAACGCCAGAATTTACCATACTGCACGGGTTAAACGTATATGGCTGGCGTTATGTAGTCGGGTTGCTCGGAAATTTTATAGTAAACGACTTTAATATCTTTACTTTGGTTTCATTCAAAGCAAAAATAATTATGACGTTTACTATCACTGTTAAGCAGTATAAATCAGTTATCGACATTTCCTGGCTGGACTTATACGGGATTCTTTCTTGAATACCATGATTCCATGCGCCCTGGCGCGTCTGGAATCAGAAGTAGTCACATGCCTTTCCGGGTCAACTTTATGCCATGAGCACAGTCGCGCTCACGGGCATGGATGGACATAGCACGGATGGCCGTCCAGCCGTTCCACGCCTTGAATCAGGTCATTGTATCATAATCAATGTTTATCTAATGTTAAGACAGTCCATTGAGTAAAATGGCCGCCTTTTATGCATCTGCCTCCTATCTAAACGGCATTTATATTGCATAACGCTGAATCAATGTCATTAAGTTAATAGCGAACTGTCTGAAATGGTTAGAGTCTTATTATGAGGTCTAAACCATTTTTTGTGTCTTTTAAAAAAGGGGTTGACAAATCCCCTGGAATGTGCGGCCGCTCTCGCTACTGATTGAATTTAAGAGGCAGCGAGAGCGGCCCTTGGATTAAGACATTTCAACATTCTTTATCCAGGGAGGTACATATCATATGCCGCACAACAAAATCAAAAATGCCTTTTTATCTGCCGTGAATTCTGTTATCGCTCATCCGGAACAGTTTGCTGTTAATCCGGAAAAGGATTTTACCCGACAGCGGAAAATCACACCCGACACCCTTATCTCATTTCTTGTCTCTAAAGGATCCTCTTCTGCCAGGGTGGAGATGCTGGACTTTTGGGGGATAAACCAGGAAATGCCTTCCCTTCCCGCACTGAACCAGCAGCGTGCGAAGCTCAAGCCCGAAGCGATGGAAGCTGTCCTTGCGGGATTCAACGATTCCGTCAGCAGGCAGGCGGGGTTCCCCGCCACAGACGACGGATACCGCTATCTGGCCGCTGACGGCTCAACCACCACTTTTTTCAGCAGCCCGAAACTGGCTCCCCCACAGTATTTCTGCGCCCCCGGACACTCCGCCAGCGGCGTCTACAGCATACATATTAATGCCTTTTTTGACCTGGATGCACACATCTATACGGACGCCATCCTCCAGCCTGTGCATGAAAAAAACGAATTTGGCGCATTCTGTGACATCGTGGACCGGCACGGGACTCTCCCCGGCAGGAAGAATGTCTACATTGGCGACAGGGGCTACTGCTCCTACAACAACATGGCCCATGTGGTGGAACAGGGACAGTATTTTCTCTTTCGCACAAAGGATATCCATTCCAAAGGCCTGGTCGGAAATTTTGAATTCCCGGAAACACAATCCTTTGATATTGCCGTGACTGTCACACTGACGCGGAGCCATTCCCGGAAAATCCCTGTCCCCCCGGGAACCTACAGACGTTTCATTGACCGGGCATCCGCCTTTGATTTTATCGAATATGGCTCCCTTGGCACATACACGCTTACTTTCCGTATCGTCAGGTTTCCCATCAGCGATGATTCCTGCGAATGTATCGTGACGAATCTTCCAAGGCAAGAATTTCCTCCGGAAAAGCTCAAGACCCTCTACCACAGGAGATGGACGATTGAATCCTCGTTCCGCAAGCTGAAATATACGATCGGTCTGAGCAACTATCATTCTTACAAGCCAGAGTATGTCAAACAGGAAATATGGGCAAACCTTATTGCATACAACATAACGGAATTGCTGGTCAGCTGTGCCGTCATCGAAAAGAAGGAAACCAAACATGAGTACAAAGTGAATTTTACCATGGCTGCCCATATTTGCAGGGTCTTTCTCCGTCCGTCCACGGAGAAAGACCAGTGCAACGTGATGCTTTTGCTGCAGAAAGAACTAATCCCCATACGGAACGAACGCCAATATCCAAGACTGCAGACAGCCCATTTCCGTAAGCCACGGTACTTTATCTATAGGGCAGCCTAAGCATCTATATCATCATACCATTTTTTTAGGCAGATGGGAAGTCTGTCTATTTGGCATGCAACAAATGTGTCTGTGACCGGCAACATTAGCTTATGTGGAAGCCGGGCATCCTTTTTCGCCATCTTTCCCGCAGTATGCCTTATGCTGCTGGTGCTAACTTAATGACATTGCTTCAGCGCCTGGCTGAAAAGGCTGCGGATCAGGCTCACCATCTCGTCATAGTAGCCGAAATGCTGCGCTTTGTCCAACGGCACATCGTATTCATCAATCAAAAGAACTGCCTTTTGCCCATAATGCTTATGGAGGAGCTCGCAAAGGGTCAGAAGGCTGGATGCAAGCGCTCCATAGGACATGCTGAACAGCTGTTGATTGGTAGCATCAATTGTAATCAGCTGTTTATAAGCGTCCTTTTCTTCGGGGGCAATTTCGGCGCTGTCCAATAAAAAGCGAAAGCGCATGGCTTCCCTGCCGATGACTGAACGGAGCATTTCCAGAGCTGTGGTGTAGCCATTGCCGCTTACATCCTTCAGGGTGATGGAGATGACAGGGTACTTTCCCATGTGTTCCTGGCAAAGCTGCGGTTCTGCGCTGATGGCAAGCCCCTCAAAGAGCTGCGGGTCACAGCCATATTCGAAAAAGTACTTCAGCATGTTCATGTTAAGGGATTTGCCGAACCTCCTGGGGCGCGTAAATAGGTTTATGCCTCCCCATCCCTCCAAGAGATCCTTTATCAGGGCAGTCTTGTCTACATAGTAAAAACCGTTTCTGCGGATATCTTCAAAATCCTCAATGCCAATGGGCAGTTTGGCTGTTGCGTTCATGGCGGCTCCTTTCGGGGAAATATCTTGGATTACGGTTCCATTATACTATATTTCAGAAGCATTCACAATCCTCGCTAACAATGATCTGCTCCATTTTGAAGCATCCTTGTACATCAACATCCCTGCCCGTCCTTTTATGCGCCTCAGTAGATTCGTCCATCAGTACATCCCCACATCCCGCCGCATTATACCGCTCCCGCCACCGCCGGCAGCGCCCAGGCAATGGCCGTGACATAGTTATCCAGATAATGGGTCACCGTAAACAGCATCAGGGAGAGCCCTGTGGAAAAAGCCGCCGCAATCAACAGGCGGAAGACCGTATACTGCTGCCATCCCGGTCAGCTCCAGCACCTGTCTATGCTCTCTGTGAGCTTTTGCCTGGGCATGCTCTTCAGAATACCGATATAGCGAAGATATTTCTCCGGCGTATAGTCTCTGTAATAGCCCAAGTCCTGGGGAAGATACCCTATTTTCTCCCGGTACGCACCATCCAGTCTGCGGATGTCCTCCCCATCGTATTTAATCTGTCCCTCTGTGGGGAAGAGCAGCGTGGTAATCATTTTCATCAGCGTGGTCTTCCCGGCCCCGTTGGGCGCCAACAGCCCATAGACGCAGTTATCCAGCTCCAGCTTCACATCCGTCAATACCATTCTCTGCACCTTTCAGACACTTTCCGATCTTACGGATGGTTCCCCGTCTCATAGCACCACCTGGCGATATCGGAAATCAGTCCCGCCGGAACCGTCCCGCTGTAAGGGAGCTGTATGGTTCCCTTGCTGGTCTTGTATCCTTTCAGACACTCGGAAAACTCCCTGACAGCCTCCGGCCCCGGATACAGGCCCACATGGTTTTTGAAACCGGCAAACTGGATGATATTATGCCCCTTCCAATAAGTCGGCATGCTCCATGAAATGTCCACATCTTTATCCCTCCTGTCTCATTCCCGTTCCCTGACTGTCACCAGGACCTGGTCCCCCGGTTGCTTCCCTATCCGGAATGTCGATGGCTCCCGCCCCCAGTCCTAACGGCACTGTGAACAGGAACAGCAGGCTGCCGGAACAGGAGAACACTAACAGCGCGGCGGCTGTTTCCAGTTTAGGCTCAAACATGGTTCACACTTCCCTGACATATCTGTCCGTCCCTGTGCACAGCCATGTCCGGTCTCCCTCCTGTTCCAGGCGGAAGACAATCCCATCCCGGGTAGTTTCCGAAATCAGGCAGGTCTCCTTTTCGTTCCGGGAATCGCATACAAGGGGCACCACCGGGTATTCCTCATGCTCCGTAGTGAAAATCAGCACGTTTTCCTCATTGATGCTCTCCAGACAGATTCTGCCGAAAATATCCTCCCCTCCCTCTGCCGTGAAGCAGGCTCCCGCCAGATTGGGCCATAAGGCTCCGGGGGACGGGTATCCGGCGTTCTTCTGGCAGAAGGCCACTCCCCACCTTATGTAGTAGACCTTTCCATCATATTCCTCCGCTGTAATCCGGTCATGCTCCCCTTTTACGAAGGCTTTCCCGTCCCACTGGAAGCCGCTTAGCCCCTCTTCCCTTTGCCAGGCCCCTCCCTTTTGCAGGGTCTCCGTGTACAGCGTTTCTTCTTGTACGGAAAAGCGGTAAACGCTGGTGCTTCCGTATGCCAGTCCGCTGTATCTGCCGGGGACTTCCAGGAGCGCGCTTTGTTTGATGCCGGCGGGTTCCGATGCCTGGGCGCTTTGTTTTTCGACACCGTCCTCCCGGTTCTTTGCAAGAAGCTTCAAGGCTTCCCCGCCAATGTCCTCCAGCACCTCAAGCCATGGGGCATCGCCGTCATTGGTGGCTGAAATCGCCAGTGACAGCCCACAGGCAGGGCCCACCAGCAGATAGCTGGTAAACTGCTCCGTGCCGCCGGACTTTATCACCGCCCCTTCCCCCAGTGGAATCCGGTTCCTGTTGTAGAGGGAGTCCCATCCCAGGCAGTAGTCTGCCGCATCGTATGCCCCCTGCAGGAAGGTCGCTCCCTGGGGGCGCCTGGTCTCGTCCAGATATGCCTGTCCGATGATGCCCCTGGAATCGATGAAGAGGGAGCCGAACATGGCGCACTCCGGCACTGTGGTATGAATCGCCCCTGCGCCGAAGCAGTTGTAGTATTCAGGCTCGTCACCTCGGCAGGCTACCTTCACATGCCCTTCCGCAAGCCTTCTGCCCACTCCCGTGGAAAAGGCTCCTGCCGGTTCTGTTATATGCTCCCGCAGCCACCGGATATAGGGCTTGCCTGTCACTGCCTCCACTACTTCCGCCACCAGGTCGAAGCCGTCATTGCCGTAGCTGGAAAACCTGCCCGGCCTGGCCCGCAGCTTCACTGTCTGCCAGTATGCCGGTGTGTTCCGGTATTTTCCCGTATAAAGCTCCTCTTCTTCCTCCAGGTCAAGATGGTCGTGGAGGTTCGTCCCCGGGATTCCGGAAGAGTGGTTCAGGAGCATCCGGACGGTGATCTCCCCGCACCTTTCGTCCGCCATCCTCCAGTCCGGCAGGTATCTGCGCACCGGTTCGTCCAGGGATATCCTTCCCTCCTGCACCAGCTTCATGACAGCCGCCGTCACATAGATTTTGGAGACAGAGCCTACGTTATATAGGTCATCCACCCGGGCCGGGCTGTCATCGAATCCCCTTGTGCCGGCACAGGCCGCCGCCAGGAGCCCTTCCGACCCGCAGACTGCAGCACAGGCCGCCGTAGTTTTCTTTTCCCGGACAATCCTTTCCAGCTTCTCCTGTATCCGCTCCGCCAGCGCCAGGCTGCTCCCGCTGCATCTGCCATCCTGTATGCTCATTGCTTTTCTCCTTATTATGGTTCCGCATCTGCCCCGCCCAGCACCCGGACATGGGCTGTTTTCATTTAGCTCTTGGTATTTCTTAGCTGGACTTATGGATCTGTATCTCTATTTTTCAATCTTTATTCTCATCCCTTTGCCATTGTATCCAAATGGTACTGCCTCAAATCCACAGCTCTCATAAAATTTCTCCATACCTCTAATTGATATCAAATTAATAGTACTGTATTCTCCAGCCATAGTTTCATTTTTTATAGCATCTATTATGGAATTTACAAGTTTTTTTCCTATTCCTTGTTTTTGATATTTTGAGCTGACTACTACGTCAACTAAAAGATATGACATACCATCCCCAATGGCTCTGGCCATACCGACTGTTTTGCTATCGTATGTCGCCTTTTTTATAATTGTGCTATTCCTTATAGCTTTTTCAACAATGAGTGGATTTTTTATTTCCCAGCCTGCTTCTACCCTCAATTTGTTATATTCATCTACGTTTATATCATCGTGTATTTCAATCATCATTTTCACCATTCCTCTAATCGCAAATTCATCCAAAAACCGACCGCTGTTTTTCGTTTTTCAGATTCTTTCAATCACGCAGCTATGCGCTTTCTTTTTTGCATCATAGCCGATTCCCACCAGCACGATCTCGCCGCCATAGTCCTTCAATACGGCAGGGTAATTCCGCTCTTTCACCTGCCGGATTGCTCCCTCGGACGACTTGTTCCATTTCAGCTCCACCACCAGCGCCGGAAACGCGGATCTGCGCTTTGGCAGGTATACCACATCCGCGATTCCTTTTCCGGACGGCAGCTCCTCCACCTTCAGGTACTGATCCAGCGCGGCAATGTACGCGAACTTAATCACGTACCGCAATGCCTGTTCGTCATTATAGTAGGCGGGCGCATATTGGGAATCCCGAATCTCTTCCACGGCCTTTGCGACTGCCTCTGCATCTCCCGCTATCGTATCCTCCAAAAGCTTTTCGGAGCGGCCAAGCAGCTCCATCCATTTCCGGTTCACGTTCGTGCCTTTCAGAATCTTTCGGAACTCAATCCGCACCTCCTCATTGGGGATGCGCACCGTCCCCTCCTCCTCATGCCAGGTCAGGTACCCCAAATGAATCAGCAGAGTCAGCACATCATCGCAGCTTTTGAAGGATTCAAAGTCATTCTCGAAAAGGTCTGTGTCGACCTCTACCTCTTCCCCGGAAATCAGCCGGGAAATGGTCTCCTGCAGCCCCTCAAAGTCCATATTGATATATGTCATCAGGGATTCCGCCGCAGAAGTCCTCTGCCAGTAGGAGCCGAACTTCCTCTTTCTCATGGCCAGCATGACGGAATAGGGATTGTAGATGGCCCCGATGTCCGGGAAATCGTACCCGTCATACCAGCTTCTGGCATCCCCGAAGTCCATCCCGTAGCTTTCACACAGCCTCTTTACCTCGCTTTCCGTGAAACCGGTAAACTCCGCGAACCCATCCGGGTCAAGCACCGAATATTCTCTAAAATCCGAGATGGCTGACTGGGAGCCGTCCTTCTTGATGGGCAGGATTCCCGTCATGTAAGCCGCTGGGCGTGAAGTTGTTGTTCTTGAACCAGCCCCTGAGGAAATTCAGATACTTCCTCTGTACTACCGTATCTCCCTTCGCCTCCCGAATCAGCGCGTCCCACTCGTCAATGATGAACACGAACGCTTTCCCTGATTTTTCCACACAGCCAATCATGGCATCCGCAAGGCTTTTCCCTTCCAGCTCCGGATACTCTTCCGTCAGTTCCCTGTAGACTGCATCGGCAATCATATTTGGCACATTTGAAAGTGGTATGTCCATTCTCTCCGCATCGGAGATAAAGCCGGTGATGTCCAGATTGATGACATGATATTGGTTCAGATGCGCCAGATATCCCTGCGTCCCTGCTATCTCCTTGTCGTCAAAGAGCCCATGGGAATCGCAGGAACAGTCATAGTATGCACACAGCATCATTGCCGCGTAGGACTTCCCAAAGCGCCTTGGCCTGCTGATACAGGACAACTTCTCCCTTGTCCCCACAGTATTATTTATCAAGGCAATCAAGCCTGTTTTATCCACATATTCAGACTGTAGTATCTCCTGGTATCCACTGTTTCCCGGATTCAAATATGCTCCCATTGGAATCTCCTTCCGCGGCCATGCGTTAACACTCTTTTGTTTAGTTTATACCAGAACCGTCAATAAGACAATACCTCGTTCCATTATCTTTCCGGCAGAATAAAACGCAGAATAAAGTTTGCCAGGAGTTCGATAGATGCTCTTTTCGGAAAGAAAATATTCTGCAGCTAATCTGTGAGCGCCATAATCCCAAGACATCATTATATCATGGAGGAAGCGCCGGTCATTGTGTTTGTGGTCAATTCATTAGGCAAGAGCATTCTGGAAGATTTGACGCCGGAGGAGCACATTTCCGAAATCTGCAATATCCAGTCTGTAAGCGCTTCCATACAGAATATGCTCAGCACATGGAAAAGCTAAAGAGCAGCTTTCCCACGTCCTGCAAACAGAGTTACCCACAATTCCATAAAATAGCCAGTTATACACATTTCCACGAATGCCGACTACAACGGAATTCCTCTCATTCTTCTCTTTTTTACTTTCATGCTTTATAGTGTTTTCTGATTAGAGAAAATTGGGTGAAAGTTTAGTCTAAGGATTGACAAAATCAGATTTGCGGTTTATAATGTAATTCTTGTTATATAACATAAATTATTAAGTAGGAGGAAAAGCTATGCCGCCAAAACCTAAAATCACAAAAAATATGGTTATTGACGCTGCCTTTGAGGTTGCCCGTGAAGCAGGTGGAGAAAACATCAATGCAAGGACTGTTGCCAAAAAGCTTAATTGTTCAACACAGCCTGTTATGTACCACTTTGCGACGATTGAGGAATTAAAAAAAGCTGTCTATGCAAAATTGGACTGGTATCATACAGAATATTTGATGAAGATTAAAGAACCACAGAAAGGGGCTATGCTTGGAATCGGAATAAACTATATTCGATTTGCGGTTGAAGAACCAAACTTATTCCGCTTTCTATTTCAATCGGGTTTTGCAGTTGAGAACAATCTGCTTGAAATGATTGACTCACCAGAACTTGTACCTGTTATTTCTGCAATGCAGAAAGCAATAGGCATGAATATTGAGCAGACAAAAAAGGTTTTTTTATCAATTTCTCTATTTGCCCATGGATATGCAAGCATCATAGCCAACAATTCATTAGAGTATGATGAAGAACTCATAAAATCTCATTTAGAACGGGCTTACAGAGGGGCAATATTAGCCGCACAGGAGGAAACGAAATGAAAAATCAGCAAATTATGAGTAATAACAAAAAAAGTGTTGTTCTCACACTCATAGGTATAACAGTAATGATACTGTTGACTTTAACGAAAGTTGTTCCGTCCTCGACAATAGCAGGATATTCCGTATTTGTGGGGGTAGCGTTTTTCTTTATAGTGGAAGCTGTCACCAAAACGCGAGGTGCCGAATCGGGTTTGCGTTTCAATACGATTGCGGCGGATTTCAAAAAGTCGGGTGTGCTTCTTTTGGTGTTGCTACCGAGCGTGAGTGGTATTGCAGCGCTTGTTGTAGGAGATATGATTTTCGGCGGAGAATTTGTTGCCCATGTAATGGGACGGACGAGTTCTATACTGTCTTTCGATAAGACAGCATTATTGATAGGTCAAGTTATCATTGCAGCATTTGGAGAAGAAATTGCGTATCGAGGTTTCTTCTTTGGAAAATCCTCAAAAATATTTCCGATTTGGGTTAGTGCAGTGGTATCATCCGCTGTTTTTGCTGCTGGACATATTGCTACGGGAAACATAGGGATTGTAGCTTATGACATTGCCGGCGTATTCATTGACAGCTTGATTTTCTCGGTGATTTATCAAAAATCCGAGAATTGCGTTATCAGCACCTTTTCACACATTCTCGGAAATGCAATATCCCTTGTTGCCGTGTTTGTATTCTTTTTATAAAAAATAAGAGAGGTAGATGATATGGTAAGCGCGATTTTAGAATGGATACACTGCCCTGTCTGCGGAAATAAAACAAGATTACAGATACGAACAGATACAGAATTGTAAAACTTTCCTCTCTACTGCCCAAAATGCAAACAGGAAAGTCTGATTGACGCAAAGAATTTGCAGATAACAGTTATTAACATTATGCTCCGGAAATTTCGTTTTTGCTACAGCTTCCCACCATTCTGGATATGGGTTCCTATCTTTTCGTCCATGGAGGGATTTCCACCGACGACCTGGACTGCCTGTCCGGCACCCCCAGGTATCAGTGGCTGAAAAACGACCGTTTTCTGGAACAGGACTGCCGCTTTTCCCGATGCGTGGTCACCGGGCACTGGCCGGTATGTCTCTACAGACAGGACGAGCTGAACATGAATCCCCTCTTCGACTATGAGCGCAGGGTCATTGCCATGGACGGCGGATGCGGCCTGAAGACCACAGGACAGCTGAACGCCCTGGTTTTTCCGGACAAGGATGCCCCCATGGAAAAGGTCACCTGGGAATCCTACGATGCCTTTCCCCTTGTGACAGCCCTGGAGAACCAGGAAAAGAAGCCTTTCTCCCTGTACATCCAGTATCTCGACAGCCAGGTGGATCTCCTGGAAGAAAAGGATGGCATGACGCTCTGCCGCCATTCGGGCAGCGGCAAAGAATTGTGGATTCCCTCCTGTTACCTCTACCGTCGGGAGGACGGATGGCATGCCAATGATTACACCGACGAAGAACTGGAAGTGGACGCCGGAGACGAACTTTCCGTCCTCTACAGCCATGCGTCCGGATGTTATGTGAAAAAGAATGGCATTTCTGGGTGGTACAGGGGCAGTTACCGGGAATCCCCTTCCCTGGGGATTTCCCCGGGCTCGGTCAGCGTCCTGGGACTGATGAACGATGCGGAGAACCGGGTACAGCTCCTGATAGACCGGGATGTGCTGAAAGGGACTTATTTCGGCTGTCACCCTAACGTCAATACAAGCAGTCTCCGCATCAGGATGGACAACTTACTGGAACGGATTCTGCCTGCCATCCATCATGAACCGCTTATGGTGGAGCTGAAGGGAGACCCGAATCCGTGAACCTTGCTACATATTTGCAAGCCGAAAACAAGCTTTTGTCAATTTGCGCAAGGCAAAAAATCCAGACTTTCTCCAATGCCCCTCTGATACCCAATTTATACTGCTTAACGATTTCACTTGCCGTGAAACCAGACTGCATAACGCTGACTGGTTCATTCGCATGATTACATTAGGCAGCATTCAGCGTTATGCAGTATAACGCCGCAGTCTCTTTACAGAAACTGAGAATTAATCACACAAAATCTCGCACACCTTTTCCAGATGCTCCCTGATAGCCAGGTGCTGGGGGCATTTCTTCTCGCAGATACCGCACTTTTTGCAGTCCGCAAAGGTCTTGCCTTCTTTCTGGAGGTAATTCTTCATCATATTCTTCGCATGGTCTTTCAGGCCGTACACATTATAATAGGTATACATCTCAAAAATCCGGGGGATGTCGATTCCCACAGGGCAGGGCTGGCAGTATTTGCAGCCTGTGCAGTAAAGCTCCGAGAACTTCTTGATTTCCTCCATGGCAGCGCCCAGCTGCTCCCACTCTTCCGCGGAGAATGCCGTATCGTCGGAGGCCACTTTGATGTTCTTCTGCACCATGTCCAGGTTCTGCATGCCGGAAAGGGCGCAGTTCAGGTTCGGGTTGCCCAGGCAGAATTTGAACGCCAGTTCGTATGTAGCGATGGAAGCCTTGCCGGTGAGCTTCGCGTAGAGGTCTGTGGGAGCCGCCAGCCTGCCGCCGCCCACGGGACCCATGGCAACGGTGCCAAGGCCTTTTTCATTCACATATTTGATCATCTCTTCATTGGAACGGTCAAGGAGATTGTACTGGCAGAGCATGGACTCCATCTTCACGCCCCGTTCCTCGGAGGTGTCCACGATGTGCCTGATGACTTCCGGCGCGTCATGGAACGAAAAGGAAATGTGGCGGATAAGGCCCTCTTCCTTGGCCTTCGCGGCAGCCTCCAGAAGGCCCTCCTTTACGACTACATTGTTGTAGGAATTGCGGTTCAGGGCCCAGAAATGGTAGAAATCCACATGGTCTGTGCCCAGGCGGGAAAGGCTCTTCTCCAGGCGCTTTCTGTAACCGTCGGCTCCTATGCCTGCGTCTATGGGGCATTTGGTGGAGATGAGGATCCTGTCCCGGAAACCTTTTACCGCATGTCCCAGGGCCGCCTCGCTGTTCTCGCTGCAGTATCCGGGAGCGGTGTCGAAATAGTTCACGCCGTTCTCATAGGCATATGCAATCATTTCGTCCACCTTGTCCTGATCCACGAAATTCTTCTCGCCCTCCTTATATTCCGGAAAGCGCATGCATCCAAATCCCAGTGCCGAAATCTTCTCTCCTGTTTTGCCGAATTCACGATAGTTCATCTTGTCATCCTTTCTTGGTTACATTATTTTTTGTTATATTAGACAATTCCTTAGGAACTGTCGGAAAATAACCGCTACAATTTGTTTAGGAAAAAGCCCGGAAATACAATAAAAATTGCTGCAGACTTGTAGCGGTTATTTGCAGACACTTCCTTAGTGCCTGCAAGCTGAAACTTTTATTCTGCAGTATACCTTTCCCATACTTGCGGCAATTTAGACTGTATAAAAGAAGCATAGGCGCAGTCAGGGGTTTCTATCATATGCTTTTCCTTTAAATATTCGACACAGCATGAATACCACCATTCCAGCTGCTGCTCCGATTTATCTTCAAAATGACCTATCTTCATTTTACCCTGCTTCACATATTCCGTAAATAGAGCATATGCATTTTCTACCCGGAAACACCTCGTTACTTCAACAGGTTCTGTCGCCAGTCTCGCACAAGGGATATTTTTGAATGGAATGACTTGATTTTCTTCTGCAAGGACTTCGTAGATATATCCGCTGACGCCTTCCGATACTTCTTTCAGCGCATTCGGGTACAGTTCGTGGTAAATCGGTATATTACTGTCGCCTTCAAAACCATAAGGAAACCAATAATAGGGCCGTTCTACGGCATTGCATAAATAGAATGCGGCAACTACATCTATTGTAGTCATATATACATATGGCCTGTCATGGTCAGCCTGATTGGGTTTTAATACTTTAATATTTCCTGTGTTACTTCCATGATATAGTATCATAGCGGCTTCCTCCTTAAATGCCGATTTATATATGATTATACTCCGTCTCTGCGTATTCTTCGTATTTCATACATGTTTTTCCATCACTATGCCTTGTAAAAAGAGGTCGAACGTCTGTTCCCTGTCTTTTGCGGTCTCAAAGTACGGCAGACCGTATTTTTGGCATTGCTCTTTCATGCAGATGCTTTGCTCCACGATATATACTGCGCCCTCCCGGAGCTCTTCCTCCGATTTGTAAAAGGTGTAGTCCTTTTCCGTGTCATATCTCTTTTGAATGGCGAACCGCTCCTCCGGCGTCACGTCGGACGTAATGAAATAGAAGATATCACAGTTCGCCCCATGGATATATTTCATATAATCCTCCGGCAGGAGCTGATACATATCCAACACCATACCGGGTTGGAACTCATCGTATTCGCCGCTGTCCAGCATCGCCCGGACAAAAGGGGCCATCTTACCGCTGATCAGGCGCAATGTGTCCATGGAGGATAGTCCGGTGTAGGTATTCACCCCTGTTTCGGGGAAACACTTCTCAACCCCCGCTATGATCGAATCCATGCTGATATGCTGATACCCGTACTGCTTTGCCAGACGGCGGGAAATCGTGCTCTTCCCGGCTCTTGGGACACCTGCGATAATAATGTTGTTTTTCATCTTGCCTTCTCTCCAAATGCTGTTTTTTGATTTCAATTCAGATCTCTTTAGTTTTGATAAAGTATGTCACAGAACGCTTCTTCTGTCAAGATGCCGCGGCAAGGTTGAAGTATGTTGAAATCTGTTGAAATCCGAGAGAGATTCGAGAGGGCAACGGTTCAGCCTGGACGCTGAAACGTTGCCCTGGAACTCCCCCTCGCGCTACACAAACTGGGAATTATAAAGCGTGCTGTAGAACCCGCCCTGCCGCAGCAGTTCCTGGTGGGTTCCCTGTTCGGTAATCTCCCCACCCCGGACTACCAGGATAGTATCCGCGTTCTGTATGGTGGACAGCCGGTGGGCAATTACGAAGCTAGTCCTGCCCTGCATCAGTCCGTTCATGGCTTCCTGGATCTGAATCTCCGTCCGGGAGTCCACATTGGAGGTGGCCTCGTCCAGGATCAGCATGGGAGCGTCGGACAGGAACGCCCTGGCAATGGTAATCAGCTGCCGCTGGCCCTTGGAGATGTTCACGCCGTCATCTGAAAGCAGAGTGTCGTACCCGTCGGGAAGGCTTTCGATGTATCCGTCAATCTTGGCGGATTTCGCCGCTGCCCTGACCTCCTCCATGGTGGCGTCTTCTCTGCCATAGACGATGTTCTCGAAGATGGTGCCGTGGAACAGCCAGGTGTCCTGGAGCACCATGGTAAAGGCGCGGCGCAGATCCTCCCGCCTGATCTTCAGGGACGGCGCGCCGTCCACCCGAATCTCGCCGGACACAGGGTCGTAGAAGCGCATCAGCAGGTTGATGATGGTGGTCTTGCCCGCGCCGGTGGGGCCTACGATGGCGATCATCTGCCCCGGCTTCGCCGTCACGGAGACATTGTGCAGAATGGTGGTGTCCTTCTTGTAGCCGAAGGTGATGTCGTCCAGCTCCACCTGGCCTTTCACATGCGCCATTTCCCGGGCATCGGCGGCGTCCGCCGGCTCCGGCGCTTCGTCCAGCACCCGGAATACCCGCTCCGCCGCCGAGAAAGCGGACTGGAACTCGTGGAGGATGTTGGAGAATTCGTTGATGGGCCCGGCGAATTTCCTGGAATACTGCACGAACTGCGCCACTCCCCCCAAAGTGATGAACAGAACGGAGCCCGCCTGTATCAGGCCGTTTTCGGAATACATATACAGGATTCCGCCGAAAATGGCCACCAGCGAAAGGGACACGTTGTTGATTAGGTTGATGGTGGGGAACAGGAGGGATGCATTGTACTCCGCATTGTAGAACGCCCCCATGGCCTCGTCATTGTGGGTATTGAAGCGGCCCGAGATCACGTCCTGCCGCCCGTATGCCCGGATGCTGGCAGAGCCGGAAAGCATCTCTTCGGCATAGCCGTTGAGCTCGCCGTACTTCCGGGAGCGGGCGCTGAACAGGGGGCGCACCTTTTTGGAGCGGTACCTGGTGAACAGGACGGAAACCGGCACGGTGACCACGAAAATCAGGATCATCGGCCTGGAGATCTTCCACATGAACACCAGCGAGCCCACCACGGTGTAGATGCTGGTCATGACCTGCACCAGGTCGTTGGACAGGGATGTGTTCACAGTATCCACGTCATAGGATATGCGGCTGATGATGTCCCCGGTGGCGTTGGTGTCGAAATACCCCACAGGCAGCGTGTTCAGCTTCTCAAAAATCTGTCTGCGCATGGTATATACGATTCGCTGGCTCAGGTTCACCATAATCACCGACAGGAAATAGGCGATGATTGCAGAACCGGCGTAGCAGACAATCATCTTGATCACGCTGTCCCAGACCGCCCCAAAGTCCACCCCCGAGGACAGGCTGATGGCGTCGATTGCGGCACCGGAATACCGCGGGCCCAAAAGGGACATCTGATTCGATGCCAGGGTCAGTACCACGGCAAGGAGGAACAGCGGCCATTGCTTCAGGATATATCCCCCCAGCCGGAGCATGATTCCGCGGTTGTCGCGCTTTTTCTTCGAATGATTGTCGGTCATAGGTTTATTCGTCAATGGTTTGTCAGTCAAGGAAGGCACCTCCCATCTGAGAATCGCTGATTTGCCGGTATTCCGCACATTTTTCCATCAGTTCCTCGTGTGTTCCCCGGCCGATGATTCTGCCCTCGTCCAACACGATGATCAGGTCGCAGTTTTTCACGGAGCTGACCCGCTGTGCCACGGTGATGACGGTGGAATCGGACATGGATTCCTTCAGCGCCTGGCGCAGGCTGGCGTCGGTCTTGTAATCAAGCGCCGATGAGGAATCGTCCAGAATCAGGATGCCGGGATCCGCGGCGATGGCCCGGGCGATCAGGATGCGCTGCCGCTGGCCGCCGGAAAGGTTCGTCCCCTTGGAGGAAATCATGTGGCCATAGCCATCCGGCATGGCGGAGATGAAATCATGGGCCTGGGCAATCTTCGCGGCCCGGCGTATCTGTTCGTCCGAAATGTCCCTTCCGAAACGTATGTTCTCCTCGATGGTGTCCGCGTAAAGGAAGTCGTTTTGCAACGCCACGCCGAACATGGCGGTCAACTCCTTCTGGGTATAGGAGGATATCTTTCTGCCGTCGATGCGAATCGTGCCGGAGTCGGCATCGTAAAACCGCAGCAGAAGCTTCACAAACGTGGATTTTCCGCTGCCGGTGGCGCCGATGATGCCAAGCGTCCCGCCTTTGGGGACACTGAGGGTGATATCTTCCAGGTTAGGCTTTTTGCCCAGGTAGGAAAAGGTCACTTGCTCAAAAGAAATCCTGACTGCGGGGTCTCCTCTGCCGTCATCCTCTGTCAGCGGGAAAGATTCCGGCGTGTCCAGAACCGCGGCGATCCTGCGGGCAGAGGCGGCGCATTTCGTGTACATGATGAACATGCGGGACAGGGACATCAGCGCCATGGAAATCAGGGTAAAGTATTGGGTAAAGGCAATCACCGTAGCCGCGGAGGAGGTTCCCTTTGCCACCCGGTAGGCCGCCACGGCGATGACCCCAGCGATGCCCAGATTCATCAACAGGGTCATGATGGGATTCACCGCGTTCATCACGATGCCGGCATGGCATTCCTGCTTTGAGAGGGCTCGGTTGAAAGCGTCGTAGCGGCGGTTCTCGAAGTCGTTTTTGGAAAGGGCCTTGATGACGCGGACGCCCAGCACATCCTCCCGCACCACCCGGATCATGTCGTCGGTGGACTTCTGCACTTTGGTGTACAGCGGGACGCCCCGGCGGGCGACGCTGTACACGGTAAGGAAGATTAGGGGCATGGTGGCGATCATCACCAGGGACAGAGCGCTGTCCATGAACAGGGTAATCCCTACGCCCCCAAGCAGCAGAATGGGCGCACGGATGCCCATGCGCTGCATCATGCCCACGAAGTTCTGGACATTGTAGGTGTCCGAGGTGATGCGGGATTCCAGGGAGGGAATCGTGAATCCATCCGTGTCCCGGGCAGACAAATACAGGGTACTGGCGAACAGGTCTCTGCGCATCACGGTGGAGAAATCCGCCGTGACCCCTGCAGCCATCCGGTTGGCGGTCACGTTCCCCACGCAGGCTGCCACCGAACAGAGAATCATCACCCCGCCATACCACAGGATGCGGGGGATTTCCATGGTGACAATGACATTCTCCAGGATGTAGGTCAGCAGAAAGGGAATCAGAAGCTCTGCCACGGTGCCCAGGATCTTGATGGAGATGCCCCGCAGCATCCGCATTTTATAGGGTGCAAGATAGGAAAATATCCGTTTCAACTTGATGTCACCTCCAGCTCTTCCGTAATCTTTTTCGCATTCTGTTCCATCCTGGAGAGCACTCTGTGGAAGACTTCCAGCTCTTCCGGCGGGACATTTTCCGTCAGGCGGGCGTTCCATCCCTTGTTTGCCTGCAACACTTTGGGATAGATGTCCAGCATCTTCTCCGTGGGATGTACCTGGTACTGTCTCCTGTCCTTCTCGTTGGGGACGCGGGTGATGTAGCCGTGCTTCTCCAGATGGGCCAGGGTCCTGGCCACGGTGCTCTTGTCCAGGCACAGCGCCCTGGCGAGCTCGTCTTGGGAACGGCCTGGCGCATGGCAGATGTTCAGCACGAATGCATAGTGGTTGGGGCACAGGTCTTGGGCCGCTATGGTCTTCTTTCGGTATGTGGCCTGGCAGCGGCTGATGTTGTTCAGGGTTTTCATGATTCCGGGCATGTTTTGCTCCTTTATCGGTTGCGCTTACAACAGTTGGTATCGCAACCATTATACTATGGGATGGTTGCAGTGTCAACTGTTTCCTGCCGGTTAATTGTGTGTCGCTTCACCCGCTCAATTGGATAAACCGCTCTCCTACAGCAAGGAAATCCCCAAGCATCCCCTCAAAATCATCAGATTCATCACCATTCTACCATATAGATCCATCCATTCCGTCTCGATTCTCACATCACCGCTGCAAAGAAAAAACTTCCCTTTTAGACCCGATTACTGTATAATTAGGAAAAATTGTGCAGCCCAAACGGGTCATAGGAGCGATTATATGGAACATTCCCTGAAGCTTTTGATTGACTATTTACAGAATATCCTGGAACAGCCGGAGGCAGCCACCCTCCGTCTGGAAGAGCTGTCGCCCGATTTCCGAGAGTTGGGAGAAAAAATAGCGCTTCTGGCTGATGCGCTTCTTGACCTGACCGGTCAATTGCAGCAGAAAACCGAGTCCCTGGAGCTGGAGAACCAGGTCTTGATGGACAACATCCAGGCCATGGATGAGATCAGCTGGTCTCTGGAGCAGAGCAACCAGGAGCTGCGCAGCAACCTGGCACTGGTGAATGCCCTGACAGACTACACCCACAGCATGATTTTCGTATACTCTGCGGAAACAGGAGAGGAAGTGCACTCCAATCAGCCAGCACGCTGGTTCCAGAAAGCCTATGTGCAGACCGCCGCCCAGTTGACCAGGCAGCTCCTTGACAAACAGCCGGAGATCCAGCGCCAGATAGATCAGCACAGAAAGAATCCGAACGCGGAAACCTCACCCCTCCAGGACGGGCAGGCCGCGGAAGGCGAGAATCCATCAGACCATAACCAGAACTCCCTGAGATGGGATCTGGCGCTGCACGATTCCGACGATACCGAAATCTTCTACCAGGTGGAGTCCTTTCTCATCCCCTGGTTCCGTTCAGACGGGGAGAATTCCCACGATGCCAGGAAACAGGCCGTCGTCCATATCGTGATTGACGAGACAGAGCGGCAGCGACGGCAGAAGCTAATCTACCGTTATGCCTATGTAGACCCTCTGACCAACCTGAACAACCGGCGCTATGCTACCGAAAAGATGGAGCAATGGCTGCAGGAGGGAACTGCATTCACGCTCTCCTTTATCGATGTGGACTATTTGAAATACTGTAACGATACTTTCGGGCATGAGCAGGGCGACAGCTATCTGATCCAGGTCTCCAGGGCGCTGCAGACCCTGGGCGGGGAGGTATGCCGGGTAGGCGGCGATGAGTTCTTCCTGCTCCAGACCGGGCTTACCTCAGCCGAGCAGAATCGGAAACTGGAAAGCCTGCGGCAGGCGATGCTGGCGGACAAGAGCAGCGGGCACCCCAAATGCTTCAGCTACGCCTCAACCCTGGTTCCGGCCCATTCCGGCACTCCTTTATCCACGTATATCAGCGATACGGACGCGCAGATGTACCAATATAAGCAGAAATACAAGATTCCTCTCTCCAATGTCATCTACAAGGATGACCGGATATAGGCGGGAATGCCCGGCTTTCCCGGAACGGTCATCCCGCGGTAAAATAGCATGACCAGCTGAAACGGAGGCATCATATGGCTTTTCAACCAAAGGAACCGGGCTTTTTTACAATTTCTGACCTGCAGGAGGCACTGGAATATATCGAGGCGAATCTTCTGGAAGCGCTGACTCCCGGCCTGATTGCGGCCCATTTTTTCGTCAGCCCGTCAACGCTGTCCTCTCTCTTCAAGCTGGTGTGCGGCATGACGGTCATGGAGTATATCCGCAACAGGCGGCTCACGCTGGCTGCGGCGGAATTGTCCTCCTCCGGCGCTCCTGTCATAGAGCTGGCCTACAAATACGGCTATGATACGCCGGAGGCCTTCACGAAAGCCTTTTCCAGATTCCATGGCTTCCCGCCCAGCTTCGTCAGGCGCGGCATTCCGGTCTCGAAGGTATTTCTGCCCCTGCGGGTCAATGTCGTACTGGAGGGCGGCTGGGCATGCGCAGACCTGACAAAATCCAGTCCTACAGGACAAGACCAATCTTCCCTTTCCTGTTATGATACCTTTATCAAGGACAGAGGAGGAAGACGAATGGATAGTCAGAATATTTGGATTGACCTAAGCAGGATGCAGTTTCAGAGAGAATGGGGCATCCTCTGCGCTTTGGCGGAGGATTTGATTCAAGGCCGGATTCCTTTCAAGGTGGATGGCAAGACCATGATTTTTGCCCATGGCCTGGAATTTCCCCTGGAGAAGATCTGCCTGACCTTTCAGTGGGACGACGAGGAGCGGGTCAGGAGATTCTTCCGCTATGATTCGGAGACGCAGCATACGGGTGGGAGCTTTCAGTATTTCGATGGACAGTACAGGGACATGAGGGTCAGGTGTATGTTCTACGATGTCTGCCCCGGCCAGGACTCGGAGACGCTCCTGTACCGAAATACTGATTCCGTACAGGTGGGCGCTCTTCTGCTCCCTGTGCAGTCCCTGGAGTTTTATTATGAAAATGCGGAAAAAGATACGCCTTTCTACAGCATGGTGGCAAGGCGGCTGGGAAAGCCCGGGAACTACCGTGCCCAAAACAAGCGCGCATGGGAATATTCCGCCTACGAATTCTGGCTTAGGACTTCCGGGCAGCCTGCCGAAAGGGCGGAAAAGAGCCTGGAGAATCCCCTGGGCATGTTAAAGAAATACGCGGCTTATTTCGACGGCTATGAGGGCGTGCGGATAGCGAATATATGCGGCTCCTGCGGAAAAAAGGCCGTGGCTTTGGCCATCCTGGGCGCGGAGGTCACTGTCTTTGACATTTCGGAGGACAACAGAAGATATGCCCTGGAAGTGGCGGCGGCCGCAAAGGTAGCGCTGGATTATCAGGTATGCGATGTTCTGGATATGGATATAGAGAAGTATCGTGAGTCCTTTGATGTGGTGTTCATGGAGGGCGGCGTTCTGCACTATTTCCATGACCTGGATGAATTCATGGGCATTATGTACGCTCTGTTGAAATGGGGCGGGAAGATGATCTGCAGCGATTTCCATCCTTTTTCCAAGATATCGGATATCCTGGAGCTGGAACAGCCTTCCATGAGCTATTTTTCCACGGAGGTCTTCGAAGGGGAAATGGCCCATGCCCGCTTCTATCCGGATGCCGTCAGAAGCCAGATGCCGAAATGCCTTTACAGGAAATATACCATCAGCGAGATCATCAATGCTATCGTCAGATGCGGATTCCTGCTGGAGAAATTCGATGAGCATCCGGCGTGGACCGACGACAGGCTCCCAGGGGAGTTCACGGCGGTGGCAGTTAAAAGGTAGGTTGGGCCGTAGGGCGCAGTAGGATACAGATTGATGGCTTGCGATGGGCCCGCCTGACGACAAGGGCGGGCCTATTCCGGTTTCATTTGGACTTCCGCCTGATTTTCCCGCGGGCAATGGCAATAGCTTACCTGGGCTTACTGCTTTTCCAGCCTCTCTATCCTACAGTTATGGGGATTGTTGACATCATCCTTGTCATAATTTATCTCCACGGCCAATATCTCGCCTGCATACTCTTCAAATTCCCCATTATAATATGCAAAGCACAATCTCCCTTTGGGCATCCAGTCCTAAAAGACAGCAAAAAACAGGCAATCCCTCTTGCAGAACAAGGAACTGCCTGTTGGTGTTCTATCCAGATTTACATCATAATCAGTCGCAGCATTCCTTTGTGTCAAAGGCAGGGTTGAACGCATAGAAATTCCTGCTGTCCAGCCTATCCTGTACGATGCGCAGCGCTTCGCCGAACCGCTGGAAATGCACGATTTCCCGCATGCGCAGGAACTTGATGGGCTCGCACACATCCGGCTCTTTCACCAGGCGCAGGATGTTGTCATAGGTGGTGCGGGCCTTCTGCTCCGCCGCCAGGTCCTCCATCAAATCCGTCACAGGATCCCCTGTCACCTGGAACTGGGCGGCAGTGAAAGGGAATCCCGAAGCAGCCTGCGGCCATACGCCGACGGTATGATCCACATAATAGCTGGCGAATCCGCACTTTTCTATTTCTTCCATGGACAGGTTCCGGGTGAGCTGGTGGACGATGGCCGCCACCATTTCCAGATGTGCCAGTTCTTCGGTGCCGATGTCCGTCAGGACGCCCGCCACTTCTCTGTAGGGCATGGAATAGCGCTGGGAAAGATAGCGCATGCTGGCTCCCATCTCGCCGTCCGGCCCGCCGTATTGGCTGATGATGGCCTGGGCCAGCTTCGCGTTGGGCTCCTTGATGTTCACGGGAAATTCCAATCTTTTCTCATAACTCCACATTTATGCGCACTCTCCTTCCCAGGGCAGGGGCGCCGCGCCCCATCTCCATTCCTTGCTGCTCTCGGCGTATCTGGTGTTCAGAGGGTAATATTTCTGGGAAAACTCCTTTTCCATCTGAAGCTTGATTCGGTTGTAATGGTTGAAGTACTCCTGTGCATTGCGGTCAAAGGGATGGGTGTCCAGGTACAGGACAAGTTCCGTCAGGACGAAATCCGCAATCCCGATATCTCTTAACAGCTGTTCCTTCTCTCCCATTATACACATCTCCTTCCTGTGAAAGGCTTATCCAGTTCAGGGAATATTGTTCCGGCACAATACCCTTTCTCCAAGTCTTCACACAACCGCTCAAATTTCTGCCACGGCACATAAGCCATCGCTACCGGGAAATCATCAAAATTGTTGTCATTCCAATGTTCGTGCATTTTGAGACCTTTCTTTCATAGATTTTAGCTTGCTATTATAATATGAGGAATCGGGAAATCTGTGAAAACCGTGGAAAGAAAAGTGCCCGGCCAACCGCAGTCTGTCTGCTTCTGCGTGATTGTCCGAGCACTGAATATTCAGCTCTTTATCTTGACTCTCCCATGAAGAACAGGGCGATTGTGCCGGGGCCTGAATGGGCGCCTATGGTAGGGCCTATGTGATTGATCAGGAAATGCTGGTATCCGTACCGTTCTTTTATCAAATCCCTCACATATTCCGCGTCCTCCAGGGCATCCCCATGGCTGATGAACACATAATCATCCTTGTTCTCCTCTGCCCAGGAACCCATCTTCTCTTCCATATAATCCACCAGCGCGGCCAGGGATTTCTTTCTGCCCCGCACCTTCCCAATCAGAATCAGGTGCCCCTCGCTGTCCACATGGAGCTTGGGCTTGATGGAGACCAGCGTCCCCAGGACAGCTGCCGTCCTGCTGACGCGCCCGCCCCTGTATAAATGGAACAAGTCATCCACCGTAAATACATGGACGAAATTCTGCACATGCTCTTCCAGCCATTTCGCCGTCTCTTCCATGGACTTTCCCGCATCGCGCATCCTTGCCGCCTTATGCACGAACAGCCCCTCCCCCATGGACGCGCCCAGGCTGTCCACCACTCTAATCTTCACATCCGGACGCTCTTCCATGATTTCAGCGGCCGCCATGCGGATATTGCCGCAGGTTCCGCTCAAGCCCGAAGAGAATGCAAGGTAGAGGATTTCCATGGGATTTTCATTCCCGAAAAGGGCTCTCGTTATATACTCCTCCAGCTGCTCCTTCGCCTCGGCAGGATTGATCTGGGAGGTAGTCGGCATCTTGCCCTCCTCCCGCATCATGGCATAGAACTCTTTCCAGTCCAGTTCCCTGTCCCTGCCATATGTGACTCCGTCCAGAATATAGCTGATGGGCAGGCATCCTACGTCATGCTCCTCCAGATATTCTTTCGGCAAATCCGTCGTGCTGTCGGTTATGATTTTAAACATATATGTCCCTCCATACAGGCCTTTTTCTTTTACTCAGCTTTCTTGACTTTATCACAAATCCGCGCGTCTGTCAAATCCGCCGGCCCTCCGCGGGACGTGCTTCCCGTCTCTCTGCCGAATCTCCTACTGCGGCAGCAGAATCTCCGTGGTAAAGGCTCCGTCCTCGCTGTTTCGGCTGATATACCCCTGATATCTCTCCACAATGGTATCCACCCGCACCAGGCCGTGCCCATGCCCCATGCCCTTCGTCGTCCTAAAACGTCCGGCTTCTTTCTTCTGTTTCCTCTGGGCCGTGGTATTGGTAAAGGACATGTACAACTGCGTGTTCTTCATGTCCATGTAGACACGAATCAGCCTATCCTCCTTGGGCAGTTCCATGCAGGCCTCGATGGCATTGTCGAACAGATTGCCCATGATGATGCACAGATCCAACTCCGACGTCGTCAGCGATACCGGCACATGGGCATCCGCCCTGACTGTGATGTCCCTGGATCTGGCCAGCGAGATTTTGCTGTTCAGGATTACATCCGTCATCTTGTTTCCGGTCTTCAGGGCCATATCCACAGCCTCCAAATCGGCGCTCAGCTCTTTCAGATAAGCTTTCAGCGATTCCATGTCTCCCATCCGGGCATAACTTCCGAGCACCTGGATATGATTGCGGTAATCATGCCGCCAGCTCCTGATCTGCCGGTACATGTTCTCCACCTCCGCGTAATGCGTGGCCAACAGGTCGCTCTGGTATGCCGCGATTCTTTTGTCGATTATCTTGTCCAGCAGATGCATCCCGACTTTCCTTTCCGTCTGTATGAAGTTCAGAAATACTGTATCAACGCCCGATTCAATCCCTCATACGCTTTTCTGGACAGAGGGAGCTCCTCGCTTTCCTTCAGCGTCACGGCAGTCTTCGTCACTTTCTTCACGAACCGCAGATTCACCACATAGGACCGATGAATTTTGTAAAAGCTGTCGTCCAG
This sequence comes from Lachnospiraceae bacterium, assembly GCA_910576125.1. Classification (GTDB taxonomy): domain Bacteria; phylum Bacillota; class Clostridia; order Lachnospirales; family Lachnospiraceae; genus Acetatifactor; species Acetatifactor aquisgranensis. The sequence goes on from CAJTHM010000017.1 coordinate 27,039, forward strand.
CTCTTCCTCCAGCTCGCGCAGCGTGCGCTTTACGCTGTAGGTTTCCCCGGCGTGCACCGTGACATAATTTTTCATCACTTCCAGATATCGAATCTCATCTAACGGCAGCCTGACCATGCTCCCGCCCCAGGACAGAACCAGTACATTCCCCCTTGCCCCCAGCCTCTCCATGGCCCGCTCCAGCACGGTTTCCAGCTTCTCCTGAGTCACCGGCTTGAGCAGATAGTGCAGAGCCTCCACGTCATAGCCCTGCTCGATATAGTCCATGTATCCCGTGATGAACACAATCTGGAGCTTCGCACCTGTGGCGCGCAGCCGTTTCGCCAGCTCTACTCCGCTCATGCCGTTCATTTCGATGTCCAGGAACAGCACGTCTACGCCATTGTCGTCTTCATAGGCGAACAGAAAAGCCTCCGCGGAGGGATAGGTTTCGATTTGAAAGGGCGTGTTCGATTTCTTGCTCCAGTTATTTATCAGCGATACTACATACTGTATGTCTGCCGGATTGTCGTCACATACTGCAAATCTGTACATTTCTTTTCCCCCTGTGCCGCAATGCCCGAAATCCATGGGCGCCCTGTCCTCTCGGACATTATACTACATCCGGCCTGAAAATGGTATCTTATTTTAGGACCTTTTTTTCGGCTGACACCATCCCTCCACACAACTTATCCCCGAAATCATGCATTTCGTCACCCAATCCGCATTCCTTCCTTTTCTGTGCTATACTATCCTCAGGAACTGTTCCTTAGTCCAACAAACCCTGAAAGGAAAAATTATGGCAGAACAAGAGTTAAAACAAAAAGAAAAAGGCAAGTACAACATGTGGCAGTCTGCAGGCTTCATGATTCGCCTGGCCATTCGGGAGCGGGAAAAGAAAGTCCCCATCCTGTGCGTCCTGACAGCGCTCCTGGCTGTGGCGAACAATCTGACCGGACTCTATGTGGCGCCCGTCATCATCGGATCCGTAGAGGCCCACCAGTCCCTGAACCGATTGTTCCTCATCATACTGGCATTTTTGTTCCTGAACATCCTGCTGAACGGGGCATCCGGCTATCTCTATGTCAATGTCCTGTATGGCAGGGTTACCGTGCGCTCCAGCCTTATTGCGCGGCTGAACACAAAGATGGCCGTCACCTCCTATCCCAATACGGACAATGATGAACTGCTGAAGAAGTTGGCCAAAGCCGGTGATGCCCTGAACAGTAATGCAGCGGCTGGCGAGGCCATATGGACCACCCTGACCGATCTGCTCAGGGACGTGACGGGGTTCCTGTTCTATTTAATGCTTTTGTCCCACGTCAATCCTCTGCTGATTGCAGCCATATCCGCTGCCACCGTTGCGGGATACTGCATCAACAAGCCCCTGTCCGAATACCGCTACCGGCACCGGGAGGAAGAGGGGGAATGCGATCAGATGTTCTGGCACTTCTTCACCTGTACCGAGGACAAGAAAATGGCAAAGGATATCCGCATCTTCGGCATGCAGCCCTGGCTGGAGCAGGTATTTAGCAGCACCCGGGATACATTCCGCGCTTTCCACAGGCGCGTGCAGAACAGATATCTGTGGGGCAGCATCGCCAATCTGATACTGGCCCTTTTTCAGAACGGCTTTGCTTATGCCTATCTGATCTGGCTGGTGCTAAACGAAGATTTAAGCGTATCCATGTTCCTGCTCTATTTTTCCGCCGTGGGGAATTTCAGCGCATGGGTAAGCGGCATCCTGAACGGTTTCCTCACCTTACATAAGCAGGGCCTGGAAATTTCCAATATCCGGGAATGCCTGGAATTCCCGGAGCCTTTCCTCTTCGAGAAGGGCAAGCCCATCGCCGCAGACACGGCAAAGACATATGAAATCCGTCTGGAGGACGTCTCTTTCCGCTATCCGGACGCGGCGGCAGATACTCTTTCCCATATCGACCTGACCCTGCGCCCCGGCGAGAAGCTGGCCGTGGTGGGCTTAAACGGCGCGGGCAAGACCACCCTCATCAAGCTCCTCTGCGGCTTCCTGGATCCCACAGAGGGAAAAGTGCTCTTAAACGGCAATGACATCCGCCAGTACAACCGCAGAGACTATTACCGCCTGTTCTCCGCGGTCTTCCAGGACTTCAACATACTGGCCACCACCATTGCCGCCAACATAGCCCAGACAGAGGATCACATCGACAGCGCTAAAATGAAAGAATGTGTGGAAAAAGCCGGCCTCACCCGGAAAATCGAATCCCTGCCCCTGCAATACGACTCCAAAATGCTGCGGGAAATCTATGATGACGCAGTCACTCTCTCCGGCGGCGAGACCCAGAGGCTCATGCTGGCCAGAGCCCTTTACAAGGACGCGCCCCTAGTAGTGTTGGACGAGCCCACTGCGGCGCTGGATCCAATAGCCGAGGCCGATATGTACTGCAAATACGACGAAATGACACAGGGGCGCTCCTCTGTATACATTTCCCACAGACTGGCCTCCACCCGCTTCTGCGACCGCATCCTCCTTATCGAGGGCGGCCGGATTGCGGAGGAAGGCACCCACGAAAAGCTGCTCGCCATGGGCGGCCGATATGCACAGCTCTATGAGGTGCAGAGCAGATATTATAAGGAAGGAGCCGATGGCAATGAACCGCAAATCATCAAAAAAGAAACAAAAAACAAACGATAACAAGATGTTGTCCTGGAAAGAGACCTGGCAAATCAACAAAATGGCGCTGCTGCTGATACACCGCAGCCAGTCCGGGCTAATCGCGACATCCCTGATGCCCTGCGTCTGGAGCGCCCTGACCCCCTATGTGGGCATCTGGCTCCTGGCCCTCATCATTGACGAGCTGTCCGGCAGCCGAAGGCCTCAAAGGCTCCTTACACTGGTGCTGGCCACACTGATTTCCTCGGCATTGATTTCCCTGGCAGACGCTCTGCTAAAAAAAAGAAAGGCCGTAGAGGAGGAATGCCGGTTCTACTATCTGCGCAAAATCACGGCGGACAAAATGATGGACATGGATTTCTGCATCGTGGACAATCCGGACACCGACCGGAAACTGGCCCAGATTCTTCAGAACCAGTCCGGAGGCGGATGGGGACTGATCAGAGCTTTCCGGCTGATGGAGGAACTTCTCACGGCAATCCTCACTCTGTTCGGAGGCATCGCCATGACCATAACTCTGTTCACCAGCCGGGTGCCGGATAATGCCGGGACACTGACTATCCTGAACAATCCCCTTTTCCTGGCTCTCATCATTGCCGTCATGCTGGCCGTGACCTATATCGCTCCCCTGCTCTCCAATAAGGCGGACAGCTATTATGCTTTCAATTCCAACATCCATACGCTGGCCAATCGGCTGTTTGGCCATTATGGATTTATGGGAAAGCGTAAGGAATTCGCCGCTGACATGCGAATCTACCGCCAGGATAAGCTGTGCGAAAAGTATAATAATGACAAGTCCGGCGCTTTCTGCTCTCAGGGCTATTTCGCCAAACTGGCCAGAGGGCCCATGGGACTGTATTCCGGGGCCTCCGGAGCCGTCTCCGTGATGTTCACCGGCGTGGCGTACCTGTTCGCGGGCCTCAAGGCATGGGCCGGAGCCTTTGGGGTAGGCATGATGACCCAATATGTCAGTTCCATCGTCAGGCTGGCGGGAGGCCTCTCCTCTTTCATAGGCACATTAGGGCAGACCCGCATCAACGCCACCTTTGTAAAGATGCTGTTGGATTTTCTGGAGACGCCCAACGTCATGTACCAGGGAAGCCTCACCGTGGAGAAACGAAACGACAGGCAGTATGAAATCGAATTCCAGGACGTATCTTTCCGGTACCCGGGAAACGACCAATATGCCCTCCGCCATGTGAACATGAAATTCACCGTTGGCAGGCGCCTGGCGGTGGTAGGCATGAACGGCAGCGGCAAGACCACTTTCATCAAACTGCTCTGCAGGCTCTACGATCCCACGGAGGGGAGGATTCTCTTGAACGGCATCGATATCCGCAAATACAGCTACCGGGAATACCTCTCCATCTTCTCCGTGGTATTCCAGGATTTTACTTTGACGGATCTGCCCCTGGGCCAGAACGTGGCCGCCGCCATGAACTACGATGGAAGTCTCGCGGCATCCTGCCTGCAGAAATCCGGCTTCGGCGACCGGCTGGACAGACTTCCCGATGGGCTGGAGACCTATCTGTCCAAGAGGTTGAATAAGAACGGCATGGATATGTCCGGCGGGGAAAAGCAGAAAATCGCTCTTGCCAGGGCGCTCTACAGGGATACGCCCTTTATCATCCTGGATGAGCCCACGGCAGCGCTGGATCCTTTGGCGGAGGCGGAAATCTACAGCAACTTCAATGCGATTATCAAGGACAAGACAGCCATCTATATCAGCCACCGACTGTCTTCCTGCAAGTTCTGTGACGACATCCTCGTCTTCGACAGTGGGGCAATCGTCCAGCAGGGCAGCCATGATGTCCTGGTAGAGGATACAGCCGGGAAATACCACGAACTGTGGCAGGCGCAGGCACAATATTATAATAGCCAGCCAAATCCACAGGGCTCTCCAGCCAGATAAACTGATAAAAGGGGGCGTCTCACTACTCATTTCGCGGGACGCCTCCTTTGGCGCTTTTAACCGCTTTTCCACCCGCAGTTCTCTTATGCCCTATCTCGGCTCTTTTTTCAACGCTCCAGGCAGCCGGGTCCGGAACAGTTTGTTCTTCAGCGTCTTCCAACTAAAAGGAATCAGGGGATAGAGGTAGCTCCTGTGGGACACTGTCCGGTTGCAGCCGATAGCCAGCAAAGACAACAATATTCCTCCGATATATCCCCACAGATTGAACCACTGGGTCAGCAGCAAAGTGATGATACGCAGGAACTTCAGGGCATACCCCAGCTCATAGTTGGCCTGGGTATAGTTGGCGATAGCCACAAAAGCCATGTACAGCATGACCTCTGGGCTGAACCACCCGCTGTTCACCGAGAACTCCCCCAGCACCAGGGCTGCCATGACACTCAATGGTGTGCTGAGCATATTCGGCGTATTGATGGCCGCCAGCTTCAGGCCGTCTATGGCCAGCTCCAGCACCAGGAACTGCCAGATTAGGGGAAGGTTCGGCTCCTCCTGCAATATGATGAAGGAAAATGTCTCTGGGATAAACTGGGGATTATTCATCATCAGCAGGAAGGTGGGAGTGACCAGGTAAGTCAACAGGGAAATCAGGAACCTGGTCATCCGCAGATAGGTGCCCGTCACCGGAGGGAAGTAATAATCGTCCGCTTCCTCTATCACATCGAATATGGTGGTGGGCAGAATCATGGCCGAAGGGGAATTGTCCACCAAAATGACGATATTGCCCTCCAGCACCTGGGCAGAAGCCGCATCCGGCCGTTCTGTATACTTAAACTTCGGGAAAGGATTGTACCACTTCCTCTGGTAAAGGCATTCCGCCAGAGATTCCTGGTTCATGGTCAGGGCATCCGCCTGGATATTGTTGATTTTCCGCCTTATATCGTCCAGGAAATCCTCATCCACCCGGCCTTTCATATAGCAGAGCGCAATGTCCGTATGAGAGCTTTCCCCGGCGCTCTGCATCTCAATGTGCAGGTCTGTGCTGCGGATTCTGCGGCGAATCATGGCCGTGTTGGACACAAGAGTCTCCACGAAGCCGTCCTTAGAGCCCCGGAGAGTCTTGTCCTTCTCCGGCTCCCCCACGCTCCTGGCCGGATATGTCCTGGAATCTATCAGCAGGGCTTTCTCGTAGCCGTCCACCAGAAGCACAAATATGCCGGAGAGCAGGGCGGTAATCAGGGTATCCCATTTGTCCTCGATGTCCACTTCCACATAGGGCGTGAATCCTTTCGACAGACCATGGGCGTCCGCCGGCATATCGTCCGGAGTCAGATCCATGAAATACTGCAGCAGCTTCTGCACCAGGTCATCCTTGCAGAAGCCGTCCACCAGGTACATGCAGGCCTCTTTTCCGCCTATCTGGATGACCCGGTAGATGATGTCAAAGTTCTTCTCCACGTCCAGGGCACGGTTCAGGTAAGCCATATTTTCCTGCAGAGAGCCCATAAGGCGGCCGCTTCCTCTTTCGCTTCCATTCATGAGCTTCTCTGTTTTCCTGCCGGAATCTTTCTTCTCTATCATCCAAAAACTCCTTTTCTTTCATGATTTGCGCATGTTCTTACGCTTATCATAGCCAGAACCGGAATTTTTATTCGATTCCACATGCTTTTATATGTTTTAGGACGGCAGAATACTGTCCGCAGGTTTCCTGAGAGGGCGACCCGCAAAGGTCTCTAAAAAGCGCTATTTTGTCGTGCTCCCCAATCCGCCGTTGCGCACATCGGACACCTCATCGTCCACGGTAATTCCATACTCCAGGAAAATTCCCTGGGCAAAGCCTGACCCCTGGGCAATCTCTATGGTCTTTCCCTCATTGGTGGCATTTGTCATTTTGATAAAGATATGCCCCTCGTTGTCGGAATCATAATAATCGCTGTCAATGATGCCCACAGTATTGTTCATCTGCAGACGGTATTTGAATCCCAGTCCGCTGCGCGGATAAAGGGTGAATACCCAATTTTCGTCCATTTTTACACGGATTCCCGTAGGTATCTTGATGGTCTCGGCAGGCGCGAGGGAAAAGGAAAACGGCGCGTATATATCATACCCGGCACTGCCTTTGGTAGCGCGTTTCGGCAGCATGATTTTTTCATATATCTCCCGGATATCCTTAGCAGAATACTCTGAAAACCCCTCTCTCATGGCTTCCGCAAAATTATCAGGACTTACCTTATAGAACTGTGCTACTCTCTTCATATGTCTCTCTTTCCATAAAATATCTTTCCATATCAAGCCGAAACGAATGCATCGTCTTTCCCGGCATGTATCGAAAAATAGACCCATCCAATCAGCAATGGCACAGACGCCACTGTCGGCAGTTCATAGCGTATCGCCCCAGCCATGGGAGACGCCAAACAGACCAGGATATTCATAACGGACGGCACCAGGAGAATCAATGCACTATACCTGCGGTGTTTGATCAAAAGCATTATCAGAATCGCCACAATCCATGTATACATTCCCGGTGTACACAAATACTTTACCAGCGGCATCACCATGCTCATATTCCATACCATGACAAGCACATTGGACACATTCAGGGAAAATACATGGTGCACGCCAAGCTCTTTCATATAATCATAATGCTCCAGCTGAATCCACGCTTCTATATTCTGGGACACTGGCGCCAGATACCCGTAGCATTTGTTGATGAACGCCGAAAAGTAAGTGCCGGGATGCTTAAAAAACATGCGGAACCATACGCCAAAATATTCATCCATCGCGATACCCTTACAATGATTCTTGATCGGGTCCGACAGAACCGGATTATAACTGAAAAGGGCGTCATAGTCAAATACCTTCCCAAGAATCTCTTTCTCCTGCTCCGTGACCTCATCCGGATACTCGCAGACATATCTGGCCGTCTGCTGAAAGGGAATGCTCAGCGGTTCCACCACTGACGCTCCCCGGACTCCCAAAGCAGGATACAGCCCTCTCATCACGCTTTCATATGCAGCCAGGACAATCAGCGATACCGCCGCGATTCTCTTTCTGGATATCCCCCTGAAACGGATTGCCAGAAGAACCAGCGCGGGCAGCACCGCATGTATTCCATTGTTACGCAAAAAAACTGCTCCCAGGCTGCTGCAGGTCAGAAAAACTGCCTCTTTTTTGCCGCATTCTTTCCGAATCAGAATCTCCAGCATACAGATAGTCTGCAGCAGAGCGATTTCCGCATAGAAAAGGTCCTTTTCCAGCCATTGGGCATAAGTCCCCCACAGCGGAGTGAACGCGAATAAGGCGATTCCCAGCAGGCACCATTTGATTGGAATCCCCAAATCCTTCAGTTTTTTCATACTTAAGGAAAATATCAGCGCCCCTGCGCATGTCTGCATGAGGCAGTATAGAAAAAAGCCGAAATTAGCATCCACCAGCAAGCGTCCCACAGAAAAAAGGCTGCCCATAATCACCGAAGACAGCGGCGGATGTCCTACAGCCCATTGTTCCTCTCCGAAAAACTCTTTGAGCTGCAAAATACTGTCAGGGCAATCGGATCCCGGATAATTCATCACAATCCAGGGAAGCCATCCCAAAAAAATAATACAGAAACCAATCAACAGAAAATGCTTGTCCAGTATAAGCAGAAAGCCATTCTTTTCTGTCTTTGCCGACTCCATAATGTTTTGATTGAACAGATGATAGACACATCTGAGAATCCCATACAAAATAATCCAGATACCTATTATACAAAAGCAGGATATCATGAACTGATAGCTGTTCTCAAACAGAAAATCCGCAGAATCAAATTTTTTAAAGCTGATTGACGCAACCAACATCACAGAAAGGATAAGTGAAAAAAGAAGAGAGCCGATATCCGGCTTATCATCTTTCTTTTTCACAAAACGCAACATGATGAACACTGCAGCAAATACGAACAAATCTGTGTACTCAGGTCCGTAAAAAGTACCATACAGCTTATGCATTCCATTGAGCAGAGCCGAATCGGGAAAACTACCGACAAATATCTCAAATCTACAGTGCAGCGCAAAGACAGCCACCAAAGACAGCAAAATCTCCATCCTATATCCCCCTTCTGTGCCAGGATTGCATCCAGTGCCATAAATGGCCCCCTTATGCCTGTCAGTCACAGCATCCACATATATTATCCGGCTTATCCGCTATTGTATACTCCTGCTCATAATCGCCGCAGTGAATCACCGGCACAGAGGGGTCTTCCCGGGCCAGCGTCCTCTGCACATCTATCACCCGCTGGTTCGCGCTGCCTTTCCAGAGAAGCTTCACATCTTTCTCATCCTCATGGAATTCCCCGTCTACCAGCACATCAATGTACTTCATCATAGGATAATGCAGGATATCCTCCCAGCTGTCGCCCGTGTAGAGCCAAATCGTCTTTTCCGGATGTCTCTCCTTGATTTCAGCCATCAATCCCCTTACATCCAGCCTATTGGCAGGGTGCAGAGGGTCTCCCCCGGAAAAAGTGATGCCGGAGATATAGCTTTTCCCTAACTCCTCAAAAATCTCATCCCGGGCCGCCTTATCAAACAGCAGCCCTCCGTCCGGATCCCAGGTCAAGGGATTCTGGCAGCCCTTGCAGCAATGGTTGCAGCCGACCAGCCAGAGCACCACCCTCAGGCCATCGCCATTCAGCATATCATCAGACGTTATATTGTGATATCTCATATTAATGCTCCCTACATGCTCCTGCGCTCCGCAATCTCCGCCATCTTCGCGTCATTCAGCCTGGTGTCCCCATGCACCCTGGAATAGGACAGATAGCCGTTCATGCGGTCAATCTTGGTCAGGTTGCGGCTGCCGCACTTGGGGCACACGTCCATCTCCAGCTCCTGATGGCCGCAGTCATCGCAGTAAGCCAAAGACAGGTTGACCCCCTCGTAAAAGCCCAAATCCATGGCCCGGCGAATCAGCGTCCTTATCGCTTCAATGTTATAATCTATAGGATATTTCACATACTGAATCTTCCCGCCATTGCTCAAATCCCAGAAACGATTCTCCAGATTCTGCTTCTGGATAGGCGTAATGTCCTCCGCCACATGGCAATGGAAGCTGTTGCTCACATATTCCCTGTCGGAGACGCCCTCTATGATACCGTATTTATTGCGGAACTGCTTCACCTGCAGCCCGCACAAATTCTCCGCAGGCGTGCCGTAGATGGCGTACAGATTGCCGTCCTCTTCCTTGAATTCATTGATCCGCTTGTTGATGTACTCCAGCACCTCCACGGCAAACTCCCCGTCCTCCACCAGGGACTTGCCATTGTACAGCTCCTGCAGCTCATTCAGCGCCGTGATGCCGAAGCTGGCAGTGGCAGACTTCAATAGCGGCTTTATCTTGTCCGTGAGCTTCAGGTGCCCGCCCAGGAAGCCGCCCTCGCAGTAAGCCAAAGGATTCGTGGAGGCCCGCATCTCGCCCAGATAGGCATAGGTACGGATGTGGAGCTGGCGGATCAGATTCAGATAATAGTCCAGCACCTTGTAAAAGTCCCGGCTCTCCTTCCTGGCCTTTGCCAGAATCATGGGCAGATGCAGCGACACCGCCCCGATGTTGAACCGTCCCACGAACACAGGTTTGTCCTGGTCGTCAGCCGGGTGCATGCCCCCTCTCTCATACCAGGGGGACAGGAACGCCCTGCAGCCCATGGGGGACACGATGCGCCCGTACTGCTTGTACATGCTGGCCACATATCCTTTTCCCGTCAGGCTCAGCCAGTCAGGATACATGGTCTTGGCGGAACACTGCACTCCAGCCTCGAACACATCCTCCAGGGGCTTGCCCGGCCCATGAAGATTCTCATCGTATAAGAACACAATCTTTGGAAACAGCACCGGCTTTTTATGCTCTTTCTTGCCTTGGCCGCCTTTTCTCACTTCCAGCATAGTCATGGTGGCCAGTTTGGCGAACCGTCCAGTCCCTGTGCCCGCAGTCACCGTGATGAAAGGATAGTCTCCTCTGCTGCTTCCCACTGTGTTGAATTTATACTCCCAGCCCTGGAAGCCCTGCTCATACTCCCTGACTACATCCGCGTAGGCTTCCGCTTCTGCGGCTTCTTTCTCTATGCCCAGGCGCTGGTATTTCTCGATATATCGATGATAGGACTTCTCAGCATAAGGCTCCAGTATCAGATCCACGCTGGGAACGGTAAATCCGCCGTACTGCTGGCTGGCGGCGCTGAGCACGATATCCCCGATGACGTCGAAAGCCACGTCCAGAGATTTCGGCTCATTGTACCACACATTCCCCATCTCGAAGCCGCCGCTCAAGACGTTCTGCACGTCGAACAGGCAGCAGTTCATGGTATCCCTCCTGGCGGACATGTCATGGACATAGATATAGCCGTCCCGACAGGCCTGGATTTCCTCTGTGGTCATGAAGAACTTCTGGTACAGCTCCTTGTTCAGCTGGTTGAATACCAGGCTCCTCTTGGTGGCCACCAGGGCAGAGTCCGTGTTGGCATTCTCCTTGTCGCCGATGTACATGATGGACTGGCTCTTCTTGTACACATCGTCCAGCATGCGCACGAAATCCTGCTTATAGTTGCGGTAGTCCCGGTAACTCTTGGCCACTACCGGCTTCACCTGCTCCAGGGCGCTCTCTACGATATTATGCATGACAGGTATCGGAACTTCGTCCATCCCCAGCTCGTCCACCTTATCGATCACATGCTGACAGATAAGGCTCTCCTCCTCTACGGTAAATTTCGCCAGGGCCCTGTACGCGCTCTTGGCCACGGCACTGATCACTTTCTGTACGTTGAAAGCCTCTTTGCTGCCGTCCTTTTTGATCACGCACACTTCCCTGGCGGGCTTGTACTTCTCTCCATAGTTGATGTTCTCTGCAGCTGTCTGACTCTGTTCCATGTTCATAGCCCCATCCCTTCTCCTTACCAGCATCCGCGCATTCCATCAGGATATTTTGGGAATGCCCTTGTTCCACAGAATCGCTTTTGTTCCATGAAAATACCTGCTTTCCTAAGACGCTTTTTTAATACAAAATATAGTGTTCCGTCTTTTCCGAATTCCAATATATTGTGCCGTGTACATACCAGTATATGAAAAAAGGGAATGCTTGTCAATCTTTGGTTTAGAGATGCTTTATTGTTTGAATTACGTTTGTCCGGTAAAAAAGGCCAGCGTTTCCCAGGTTCCGCCAGGAACCCGGGACGCCGGCTGTCATGTCCGCCTAAGACGCGTCTGCCCCAAATTCAATTGCGTCTGCCACAAATCCAATGGAGATGCTGCCCTTTACATTTCCCAAATCCCCATCCGTCGCCCGGAGAAACAGCTTATAGGTTCCGGGCTTTGCCAGCGGGCGGAGGGTAAAGCTGGCGATGCATTCCAGGCCTTCATCTTCCTGACGCCGATTCTCCACAGTCCAATAGGTGGTTTCCAAAGATTCTTCCCCGGGTTCGGCGAAGCCCACCTGCATACCGTTTCCCGTCTCCGCCCGGACGGCATACCAAAGCCTGTCGCCCTCGGACAGGGTGTACTCCCCCAGATAAACCACCCGGCCCTCGGCTACACTCTCCAGGTCCACCGGGATGACCCGGGGATACCAGGTTCTGCCGCCGGCAGATTGATGCCAACCGTCGCTGTCATCGTCGCTGTCCCCGTCATCCTGCCCATCGTCATCCCTGTCATCCCCCGCTTCATCGCCTCTGTCGCCATCCCCGTCCCGTACGTCCTCATCATCATGACCCTCAAGCAGCTCAGCCACTTCCGCGTCCGTCATGTAATCAGCGCCTGTAATCTGATTGTCCCCATCGCGGATAATCTTGATATTGACGGTTCCCGCCGGGTTCATGTTCAGCGTCCAGAAAGCCTTGCCGGGCCGGATGTCCAGAAAGATATCGACCAGCTGCCCCTGGTAGTAATAATTCTTGCCGTCCATCGTGACACCTACCGCCCGGTATTCCGCCGCCTGCGCTTCCTCCCACTCTTTTTCCCATTCTTCTTTCAGTTCGTCAAATTCGTCCTCCCGGTTCAGCGCGTTGAACAGCATGGACTGGAAACTCCACTTTTCGTCCTCCAACGCCTTACTCAGCCATTTGTCCAGCGCCTCCTCGCTCATATGCATGGCCAGGACAGAAAAGCAAGAGATGTCGTCGTCCCTGTAGGCTTTGTCCGCATAGCGCTGAATCAAAGCACCGTCTTCGTCCAGCAGATTGACCGCGGCGCTCCAGAATCCGATTTGATCATCGGCGTAAATCCTGTCCAGCCATTTGTCCTGCGCCTCTTCGTCCAGCCGGGAGAAAGCGATTTGGAACAGGGGCAGGCTGCCAGCCTCATAGTACCGCTCTGCCTGGGAATCATAATCCTTGTCATCCGCTCCTGTCCCCGCCCGGGCGGGAGAGCCGTCCCTGATTTCGTCGCCGGTCCCGTTCCCGGCTCCAGCCCCGCTCCCATATCCGCTTCCCTGCCCGGACACCGACTCCCCGCCGGATGGCTGCCCGGCTGCGGCGGCAATGGGGTAAACGCCCACGAAAGCCGCCCCTAAAACCACGCACAGCGTCAGCGCGCCTGTCAAGATCCGTATCGCTTTCGATTTCTTCCTGAAATGCATGATGGCACCTAACCTTTCTTTCAATAGCTGCTTATTTTCATTCAAAGTGACCGCGCCGACACTTTCCCTGTATTTCCCCACCGCCGCCATAGCGTCAAGCAAGGTCTTCCCATAGTCCCGCGCATCGCCGCCCATTTTTGCCAGAACGGCTTCGTCGCAGGAAAACTCACCGGCCTTTGTAATCTCCTGCCCCATCAGATGCACCAGAGGATTGAACCAATGCAGACAGACCGTCACCTGTACCAGCCACTTATAGAACATATCCCCCCGCCTGTAATGCGTCAGCTCATGCAGAACGATATAATAAAAATCTTTTTCAGAAATATCCGTCTCCGGCAGAACGATGCACGGACGGAAGAAGCCGATCAGCAGCGGCGAAGAGATTAGCGGACTGACCCATAGCTCTACCGGCCTTTTGACGCCTGCCTGCTCTGCCGCCGCGGAAAACCGGTCCAATACCGCAATGTCAGGAACCGGCGCAGCCCCGGCGCGAAGATACCGGACAAAGCCCTGATAGATTGTCACTTTCCGTATCAGCAGACCCAGCGCCGCCCCCAGCCAGACCAGCCAGGCATGCTCTGTCAGCCCCGCCCAGAAATCCCGGAACAGATGAGCGGACGGCAACGCCTCCGCCTCATCGACTACATTTTCATCGTCTTCCCCTGTCTCCATAAAAGGGACAGAAACGCTTCCCGCCGCATCCGGCAGAGCCTGCTGCATATCGGCCGTCCCGGTCATCGTCTGGCTGATGGCCCGGTCTACGTCCTGATAGGCATTTCCCAGCAGATTCGTCTCCGGCCCGAAAGGAAACAGCAGCCGCAGAACGGCCACCAGCCAAATGTAATACTGCCATTGCCGGCTGATTCTGTCCTTCACAAATCTTTTGCCCAAAAACAGAACCAGAATCAAGAGCCCGCCGGAAAAGGACATGGACAAAATAAGTTTCAAAACAGTGTTCATGGCTTCTCCTCCCCCTGCTCCAGCAGCTTCCTCAATTCCTCGTGCTCCTCCTCTGTCAGCAAATCGCCTGAAATCAGGTTGGAGACCAGCCCTTTCACGCTCCCCTCATAGATTTTGTCCAGAAAGCTTTTCGTCTGTGCCGTCTGGTACGCCGTCTCCGAGACCAGCGCGGTGTATTCGTTCCGGCGGCCGATCTTCCTGGCGCTCAGATAGCCCTTGGCAATCAGCCGCGACAACAGCACAATCAGGGTATTCTTCTGGCAGGGCTTCCCCCTGGACGCCAGGCCGTCCATAATATAGGAAAAAAGCGTCACATCCTCCGGGTTTCCCCATACGATTTTCATGATTTCAAGTTCGGCATCCGATATCTGCTGTACCATATCCGCATCCTCCTTAATGTATGACATTGTGTCGACTATTAAAATATAACACAGCGTCATCCTACTGTCAAGCCCTTTCGGACTAATGTACCAAATCCGGATAATTTCACTTTGCTGTCCTTTTAAGGCTCCCTTTTCACAGAACCACCCATAAACAGTTTGGGCACATCCCGCTCTTTGAATAAAAACAGGCAGCAGGAACCTCCTGCTGCCATAACATTTTAGAATTAATCATCCGACATAGAGGACATGATATCCGCCAGCCAGCCCCTGTACTGCACCCTGACGGCATCGGGACTCACTACCTCCACATCCTTTCCTATGCCCGCCAGCCAGCCGAAGAACTGGCCGCTCACCGTCACTTTCGCCCGGACGCGGAAACGCCCCTCCGGCATCTGCCGGATATCCGCCTCTCTCCCGAAGCGGTCCAGCACCACGCCCACCAGCCTGTCGGGAAGCTGCAGTGTCACCACCGCCTCTTTTCCTCCATACATGCCGAACACCTGATTGGTATAGGCGGCCAGGTCCACCTTTTCGAACTGTTCCAGCCCCTCCCTGGCCTCCCTGCACACCTCTACCTTTCCCATCTTGTCCACCCTGTAGTGCTTCATGCAGGCATCCCTGCCGTCATAGGCGGCCAGATAATAATTCTCGTCCTGCCAGATCAGCGCCCAGGGGCTCACCGTCCTTTCACTGTTGTTTCTGGGCACCAGCTCCTTTTTCAGGTTCCAGTCCAGGTATTGGAAAGAAATCTGCCTGTTCTCCTGTATGGCCCTGTGGATATTGTCGATGCTGTAGTAGACGCTCTCGTTCTCCGTCTTGATGCGCCCGGCCACGTACACCTGGCGCTGCAGCTTCCCGGCATCGTATTTTCCGGCCATCTGCTCCAGCTTCCTGATCAGGCTCCGGGATTTCTTCGTGGTGAGGAACCGGGATGACTGCACAGCGTCCACTAAAAGCTTCAGCTCCGCCAGCTCGAACTCCCTGCCGGCCATGTAATAGCCGCCGCCCAGCCGACTGTGGACTTGTACGATATCGTAGCCGAAATCACACAGTTTTTCCATATCATCGTAGACGCTCTTGCGCTCGGAATGGATGCCATTGGCCTCCAGATGGGCGATGATGTCCGCCGTGCTGGCGGGATGGTGTTCATCGGTATTCTCCGATAAGAACTTCACGATATACAGAAGCTTCAGCTTCTGTCCAGATGCCCTGGCCATATCCTTCTCTATCCTTTCTGCCCTGCGCCGAACTCAAGCGCTGTTCTCCGCGCTCCCGCTAACAATCACCGCGCAATCCCAGAATCTCAAACACCCTATGTAAATCATCAATCTCATAGTCAGGCCTGGCCGCCCCAGGCTCGACATCCTTTCCGCCTGCCGCCTTATGGTACCAGCAGGCAGGGATCCCGGACTGTATGCCGCCCTTGATGTCGCTGGTAAGACTGTCGCCCACTATCAGAATCCTGGACCTGTCCTTTTCCTCGATATGTTCCAGACAATAATCGAAAAAGGCGGGCGCAGGCTTCGGGCTTCCCACCTGCTCCGAGATGAAGATATCGTCCATCACCTCCGCCAGCCCGGAAAGCTCCAGCTTGTTTCTCTGGGTAGCCGTGACGCCGTTGGTGATGACATACTGGCGCACCTTACCCCGCAGGGCCTTGCAGATACTCAGCGAATCATCCAGATAGGCAAAGACCCTCCCCAGGGCAGTCTGATATTCCTCCGTGAAAGCCCCTATATCCACGCCCTCTATGCCCAGCTTTTCAAACAGCAAAAGAAAGCGTCCTGTCAACAGCTGCTCCTTCGTCACTTCACCCAGCTCAAGACGCTTCCAGTAATCATCATTGATACGGACATACAAATCAATCTGCTCCCTGGTAATCTCTCTCCCGATAGAGCGGAAGCACTGCGTCAGCGCATGCTGCTGGGAATAAGAGAAATCAAGGAGCGTATTGTCCACATCCCAAAGGACAGTGGTGAACCTACTCATTGCTGCCCTTGATAGCAGCCACCGCCTCATTTCTGGAGGCTTTCTTCTTCGCCATATTGATGCCGATGGCCGTAGCCACTCCCGCCACCACTACGATTACAAGCATTACCATCAGATAAGACATAAATGAATTCAAAAAACTTACCAGCATAATTTCCTCTACTTCCTTTCGTAAACCTAAAACGCCTTCTCCAGGCCCTCTCTTCCTCTCCAGTATACCAGATATAGTGGCTCTGCGTCAAGACGGATTCAAAATCTGTGCCGCACCTACTTTCCTTATCCGCAATCCGCCCCGCCATTCGCCCTGATGCCAATGAGCCCTGATAAATTACGTCTGCCTCACATCTCCTGCCAAATGCCGGACTGCGCGAAACGCTCTGCCTGATCCGTGGCCTTTTTTATCACATCCATGTCGTATCCCATCAACTCCAGCAGCTTGATGGCGTTCCTCGTGGTCGTCCTGCCCTCTTTCAGCCTGTAGTTGAAGAATACGTCACCGTCCCGGACATCCTCCTCGAAATGGTAATTGTCGAAATCGCCCTGCAAAAGTTCCGTCAGTTCAATGTCGTGGGTGGCGGCAAAGCAGAGAATTCCCGAACTCCCCAGGGATTTCAGTATCTGGGTGGAGGCGGCGATCCGCTCTACGGTATTGGTTCCCCGCAGCACCTCGTCCACAAAGCACAGAATCCGTCCCTCCCTTGCAGAAGCAGCGTCCAGAATACGCTTTAACGCCTTTATTTCTACGATATAGTAACTCTCCCCCGAGTCCAGGTCGTCCCGCAGAGCCATGGAGGAATACACCTGATAGAAAGGCGCCCGGTAGCTGTCCGCGGCACAGGTGTGGATGGTCTGGGCCAGAATCGCGTTGAGAGCCACCATTTTCAGGAAAGTAGATTTTCCGGAGGCATTGGAGCCCGTGAGCAGCACTCCTCTGTCCGTGGCGATTCCGTTCTTCACAGGCCGGGCGAGCAACGGATGATATCCCTCTTCCAGTTCCAGTCCTTCCGCCAGAGCAAAATCCGGAGTGCACCACCCCTTTTTATCATCATCCTCAGCCAGGTTCTCTGCCGCAGCTGCAGCAGACGCCGTTTCCGCCCCTGCCAGCGACTCCCTGAAAATCCAGATTGCAATAGCAGTCTCCACATATCCCACCACCTCAATCATGGAATCCACATCCTCCATATGTCCCCGCAGAATCCTCAGCATACTGTCGAATTTGATCAGATCCACATGAAAGACCATGCGGATATAGTCCAGCAATATGGCCAGCACATCCCCCGAAGAGTTGCCCCGGTAAGGCGACATGACCCAGAAAGAATTGTGCTTCATGCCCTGCAGCTGTTTTCCGGCCTGCCTCATCTGCTCCCACTCCTCACTGCACACAGGCACATCCAGCTTTCCCAGTTCCTCACAGCAGCGCAGCAGCCGCATGATATAAGAAAAGCTGGCGATATACGGGTCAATCTCTCCTTTTTCCTTAAAATAAGACAGGATATTGTAGATAATCAGGATCACGATTCCAAGGATGGCCACCGAGAAATTTACCCATAAAAGCCCAATCAGCGGCACGAACAGCAGATCCAGCAGAAGATGTTTTCTGCCGGAGCGCTCCCCCAGGAGATCCAGATTGTCCAGATAGTCGTAGAGGGAATATTTCCCTGTATTTCCCAGCCGCTTCATGGCCAGCTGCACCTGGACTCTTGTTTCCGGGCGCTCCCCGAAGAAACTGACCACATCCTCCAGATGCGAAAGTTCCTCCCCATCCTGCTTCAAAGTCCGCAATGTATAGTACAGATACTCCTCCCCCGACGCGGAGAGAGTATAGTTCATCCGCTTGAATAAATCGTCCATCCCAAGGTCATTCCAGGTGATGTCGTCCAGCTGCCCCTGCCTCTGATGTCTGTCAAAAAAGCTCCCCATCCTTATGAAGCGCTCCAGGGGGTATTCTTTCTGAGAAAGCTTTTCATAATCATGATACAGAGTTTCCGTGAATCTTTTTTCTTCTTTCTTTGTGCGTATGCTCTCCGAGACGAAGATGACCAGCACGAACGCCGCCATGGCGGCAATAAAAACCAAAGTTTCCATATAGATTTCCTTTATCGTTTTTTATCAGATTCTGATATGGCCAAATGCCAGAGCAGCTCTTGCCGCCCTGGCACCCTTTTCATATAATATCTTCACTTTCCACAATGCTATGCCACTAAGAAGAACTTAATCAGGAAAATAGCGGAAAGCACATAGGTCAGAATGGAGACATCCCTGGCCTTGCCTGTGAACACCTTGATAACCGTGTAGGCAATCAGGCCGATACCGATGCCGTGTCCGATGGATCCGGAGACAGGCATGGCAATCAGCATCAACGCGACAGGCACGATTTCGCTCATATCGTCGAAATGCACATTCTTCAGGCCGGAAAGCATCAGCACGCCCACATAAATCAGGGCCGATGAAGTCGCCGCCGCGGGAATAATCGCCGCAACGGGAGCGATGAACATACATGCCAGGAATACGATACCGGTGGTCAGAGCGGTCAGACCTGTACGTCCGCCTGCCTCAACGCCGGAAGCAGACTCTACGAAAGTGGTGACTGTGGAAGTACCGGTGGCAGATCCCACTACAGTACCTACCGCGTCTGCAAGCAGGGCTTCCTTCATATTCGGCATCTTGCCGTTCTTGTCAAGCATTCCGGCACGGCTTGCGGTACCCACCAGAGTCCCGATGGTATCGAACATGTCGATGATGCAGAATGTGACAATCAAAGTCACCACGGTAAACCAGCCAATCTGAGCGAATCCACTGAAATTGAACTTGAACAGCGTGGTAGCCGCCATATCTTTCACAGGAGGCAGGAACGACGCTTCCGCCAGAGAGGCAAAAGGGTTGGCATGCAGGAAAACAGCCTGTCCAATCCAGTAAATGACGCTGGCGGCCAGCATTCCCAGGATAACAGCAGCTTTCACTCCCATCTGGGCAAGGATGACGATGGCGAACAGGCCCACGAACATCGTGACGACGCTCAGCACCATCTGCGCATAGCCGGAGCCCATGGTGTCCTTTGCAAGGCCTGCGGTCAGAGCGCCGAAAAAGTCTCTCATCACATAGAACGGACCGCCCGTCTCGGAATACACGCCCGCATTGGATCCGATACCGATATTCATCAGCATCATGCCGATAGCCGGAGCAATTCCCAGACGCACTCCCAGGGGAATGGCATCCACAATCTGCTCACGCACGTTCAGCACTGACAGAATGATGAACACGATACCTTCCACCAGGATAATGCACAGCGCGGCCTGGAAAGACTCCACATAAGACAATCCGGTGATGCTTACGATATTTGCCACAACAATCGCAAAGAAGCTGTTGAGACCCATACCGGGCGCCATTGCGAAAGGCTTGTTCGCCAGAAATGCCATTACGAACATACCGACTGCGGAAGCGATGCAGGTGGCCAGGAATACACCGTTCCACAAGTCCATTCCCTCCGCGCCGAAGCCTGTCAGCAGGTTCGGGTTCAGGGCGATGATGTAGGCCATCGTCATGAACGTGGTGAGTCCGGCGATGATCTCCGTCCTCACAGTGGTCTTGTTCTCTTTGAGTTTAAAAAGTTTCTCTAACATTTTTTACTCCCTCCTATGTAGATTTGATTAGAGAATGAAACTCCGGGTTCTTCACCCATATGCGAAGCGGATGCACTCCCCGACTGGCCAGTCCGGAAAATGATACGCGATACGCTTTGCGGCAATTTGTCTGAAATCACCGTGCACCAAAATCAGGAGGCTTACTGAATGGATCCTCCTCCGAATCCGTGAGGCAGCAATTCCTCCAGCCGATAGATTTTGTAGTCGGAGACACTGCGCGCCACGATAATCCGAAAATCCTCTCCCGCAAACTCCTGCATGACCTGCCTGCAGATGCCGCAAGGATAGGCATAGTCCACAGGCTCCTTACCCTCCATTCCGCCGGCGATGGCAATAGCGAGGAAGCTTCTCCTGCCCTCGCTGACTGCCTTGAAAATGGCGGTCCGTTCCGCGCAGTTAGTAGCGCCGTAGGAGGCATTTTCAATATTGCCGCCCTGATAGGTCTCTCCCTCTGCCGTCAGCAGAGCGGCTCCTACCGTATAATGGGAATACGGCACATAAGCCATCTCTCTTGCTTCCAGCGCCGCCTGAATCAAATCCTGATACTGCATATTCTCACCTTTGCCTTTTCCTTAGAAGCCCTGTTCCGTTTTATTTGTCCTCTGACAAAAAAGGCTTCATACCCCTCACGGTTTCCGTCACCAGCTTCTTGAAGTTCGGTGCAGCCATGTCCGCGGCTTCCTGTACCTCCTGATGGCTCAGGGGATTCTCCGACATTCCGGCCGCCAGATTACTGATGCACGATACGCCGCATATTTTCATGCCCATGTGATTGGCGGCGATTGCCTCTACCACCGTGCTCATCCCTACCACGTCGCAGCCAAGCGTCCGCAGCATATGAATCTCTGCCGGAGATTCATAGGAGGGGCCTGTCATCTGCGCATATACGCCCTGCTGCAAAAAGATACGATTCTCTTTCGCCGTGCTGATGATCAGCTTCTGCAAATCCCTGTCGTACACGGCGCTCATATCCGGGAAACGGGGGCCCAGTTGGTCTATATTAGGTCCAATCAGAGGATTCGGTGCAAAGACAGAGATATGATCCTTGATCAGCATCAGATCTCCCGCATGGAAAGAAGTATTCACGCCGCCCGCCGCATTGGTCAGGAACAGAATTCTTGTCCCCATCAGCCCCAGGAGCCGGATAGGCAACACCACATCGCTGACAGGATATCCTTCATAATAATGCACCCTGCCTTTCATGCATGCCACAGGAATCCCGTCAATATATCCGAAGATGAATTTCCCCGCGTGCCCCGGCACCGTAGATACCGGGAAACCCTCCAGCTCGCTGTAGGAAATCTCGCGCTCCACCTGAATATTCTCCGCATAATCGCCAAGTCCGGAGCCCAGCACGATTGCTGCTTTCGGCTCAAAGTCAGTCCGTTTTCTGACATCTTCAAAGCATTTTTTCAGCTTTTCATATATCTGTCCCATAGCCGCCTGTCCTTTCCATATATTTTAGTATTCCATTTTTTAGAAAAAATTAATAAAAACATTATACTAAAAAACATAATAAAAAGCAATTCCTTTATAAAAAAAGAGCAGAGCCTAAGCCCTGCCCTTAAAACACATCCTAAATGATGATACAGACCATCCCGCCGTTGCTGTCATTGACGATTTTCTGCATGGTATCCTGAAGTTTCAGCTGGCTCTCCTCTCCGATGACAGCCACTTTAGCTGTAATTCCGTCATTAACCAATTGTTCTACCGTTTTTCCAAAAATATTGGTGTTCCAGATGCCGCTCTCCATGTCCGCCTGGTTGATGAATCCAATCAAATCGTTGGCCTGTTCCTGTGTTCCCACTATGGGAGCGATTTCCGTCTCTATGTTGGCGCGGATCATGTGGATGGAAGGACTGGAAGCCTTTATCTTCACACCGAATTTGTTGCCATGTTTGATCAGTTCCGGTTTCTCCAGCATGATTTCATCTTTATCAGGCGTCACCACCCCATAGCCCTTGATACGCACCATGTTCACGGCATCCAGCACTTTAGCATATTCATGTTTCATTGCCGCGAAACTTTTAAGCTTGCTGATCAGCTGATATTCGTCCGTGATGGTCTCCCCCACCATCTCCGTCAGCATCTCATAATAGTAGGCCTCCTCCACATCCAGGGTCACGCGGATAACGCCATCCGACAGGCTTATGGTGTCCGTCTTGCAGCGCTTTATGTACTCGCTCGACAGCTCCACCGGCTTCATTCTCACATCCCGGATGGTGCTGTAGTCTTTCATCATCGCCTTGACCTGGGCGATGATATCCTGCTTCATGCGATTGTCCCAGGGAAGCATCTCCACCCATTTCGGCATATAGAATTCTATGGAAGAAATGGGGAATTCGTACAGCACATTCTCCAGCAGCATATGGATGTCATCCTTTTTCAGCTGCTCGCAGTTCACTGTCACCGCCGTCACACCGTATTTTTCCGTGATTTCCTCCGCCACCCGCCTTGCGTCCTCGGAATAGGGTTTCTGGCTGTTCACCAGCACCAGGAAAGGCTTGTGCAGTTTCTTTAAGGCCTGTATAGTCCTTTCCTCCGCCTCCAGATAATTTCCTCTGGGAATCTCCCCGAAGCTGCCGTCCGTCGTGACCACCAATCCTATGGTGGAATGGTCATTCATGACCTTATCCGTGCCGATTTCCGCCGCCTGGGTGAACGGAATCTCATAGTCGAACCAGGGCGTCTTCACCATCCGTTCCATGTCCTCTTCCATGTGTCCGGCAGCGCCCTCCACCATGTAGCCCACGCAGTCGATCAGGCGCACTGAGACAGGAATCTCTCCGCTCAGAACTACGCTTGCCGCCTCATTGGGAATGAATTTCGGCTCCGTGGTGGTAATCGTCTTGCCCCCTGCACTCTGAGGCAGCTCATCCTGAGCCCGGTTCCTGGCATGCTCATCCTCCATGTAAGGCAGCACCATCTCTTCCATGAATCGTTTGATAAAGGTAGATTTACCGGTGCGCACCGGCCCCAGCACTCCTATGTATATCTCTCCCCCTGTGCGGTTTTTGATATCGTTGTACAGGTCATAGGTGTTTATCGAATAATTTTCCATAGAAAAACCTCCTGCATATACTGTTAGATGTATATGTAGGAGGCCGGAAAATTATGCTAATGTTTATTCACAGTCAATCCTGCCGGATTCCCTCCACGACTCCCAGGAATATCGGCAGATTCTGTTCACAGTCCACAATCATATAGAGAAAAGGTCTGTCAAGATAGACTGTCCTGATGTAGTCTTCCATCACCGCGCTCTCCCTCTTCATTTCCACGGCAGTGGCCGCCCCTGCCTTCGTCCCCCGCTCGTCCACGGCGATGAAAGTCTTGTGCAGCACGCGGCTGATGTACAGGTTCCCTTGGGAAGAGCTGCCTATCCCCGAGAAATCCGCCCTGGCCATGTCAAAGGCGTCCGCCATGCCCATCTCCTGCAGGATATCGCCAAGTTCCGCGCTGTACTCGTTCTCATATTTCGGGATGGCGGCATTCACCTGCAGCTGCGTGGGATTCGCCAGGATGTTCCAAAGCTTCTCCCCATCCAGGGTGGCCACATATTCCGCCACGCTCATGCCCTCCTCGGGCAGGAGCGCCGCAAAGGCATATTTCCTGTCCACGTAGTATTTCAGGAACCCCGCGGCATGTTCATCCTCCAGGTACTGGCTCTCCTCGGAGTACATCATCTCCGCCTGCTGGACGGTGCCGTCCTCCTTCGTGAATTTGCCCTCCCGCACTTCGTAGTCATGGTAAATCCGCTCCCACTCCGCGTCGAAAGCCAGCGCGTTCACCAGGTACATCACCGCGTCCATGGGAATCTCGTCCAGGATTTCCTCGATCATGCCCTCCGTGTTGTCCTTCACCCATCCGTTGATTTCCTTCAGGGTGGACTGGTCAAAGGGAGCCCTGCGCGCGCTGGCCCCAAAGGAGTCGGCACATGTCTGCAGGAACTCCGGCTCCACGGCAAAGCGCTCATCCTCCGTGAACCAGATGCCGTTGGCCATGCTCGGCCTGTAGTTCTCCCCTGCGGGCAGTTCTCCCTGATAGGCAGCCAGGAATGCGGACAGCTCCGGAACAGACATTCCCAAGACCTCCTCCATCTGCCTTAAGGTCTCCTCTTTCGCGCCGCCCCCGGTCATCGCCAGGGCGCTGATCACGGACAGCGGGGATATCAGCACGTTCTTGCCCGCCTCTATCTCGGCATACACATCCTGGGGCATGGAGGCGCCTGGCGGGAAAGAATCCTTCGCCTTTTCCATGCAGACCCCCAACAGACGGAGCCCGAAATCCGCCACCGCCGCGCTTTCTGACTGAGAGCCTGCCCCATTTTGACCGCTTTTTCCTGTGCCGTCCGGCTGACTCACGCCTGCCCCGCCGCCGGGCTGGATGTCCTCCTGAGAATCCGCCCCATCCGACAGGGCCCCTCTGTCCGCCCCTCCTGACGAAATCCCGTCACCTCCTGAATCGATTTTTGACGACACCGCCACATCCTCGCCCGCACCCCCGGCAGCGGACGGCTCCTCAGCCGCCTGCGCTGTGCCGCTTTGGTCTGCCGCTTCTCCCGGGTTCCCGCAGCCGGAGACGGAGAACAGCAGCGCTGCCGCCAGGAACAGGCTCATTCCCTTCCTTAAACTTTTTTTCATTCTTCCATACTTTTTCATACCTTCCTACCTCCTGGTTTTTCATTTTGCGGTGCAGGAAGCTTTCCTGGCATAGCCTGCGGGCCGCCAAGACAGCTTCCGCATCCTACCCGCATGCGCAGAGCTGACCCTGGAATCCGGCTCCGCTGCCATGCCCGCGCACAGATAGCTCATTCCCTGCGGGCAGAAATACCGCTTCTGACCATATAAACGATAAAAAGGCGCAAAAGTTCTTGTGACAACCTGTAGATCCTCTGTTTTTAAGAGAACCCTGCTGAGCTTATCATTCCTTTCCCTATTTCACCACCACTCTCTTATAATTCTTCTTCCCACGTCTGACTACAATTCCGTCTCCATTTAGCTGCTCCGGACGGTACACGGTCTTGATGTCGCTTACCTTCTCATTGTCCACCGTGACGCCGCCCTGCTCCACCGCCCTTCTGGCCTCGGAGCGAGACGCGGTCAGGCCGGCTTTCACCAGGATGCCCAGAATGTCAATCGTGCCGTCCTGGAAATCGTCTTCTGCCAGCTCGCTGGTAGGCATATCCGCCCCGCTTGCGCCGCCGGAAAAGATATTCCGCGCGCTGTCCTGGGCCGCCTGAGCCTCCTCTTCGCCGTGCACCAGCTTGGTCAGCTCGAAAGCCAGGATTTCCTTGGCCCGGTTCAGCTGGCTGCCTTCCCAACTGTCCATCTCGTCAATCTGCTCAATCGGCAGGAATGTCAGCATCCGCAGGCATTTCAGCACATCCGCATCCGCCACGTTCCTCCAGTACTGGTAGAATTCAAAGGGCGAGGTCTTATCAGGGTCAAGCCACACCGCGCCTTTCTGGGTCTTTCCCATTTTCTTTCCTTCGGAATTCAGAAGCAAAGTAATCGTCATGGCGTATGCGTCCTTGCCAAGCTTCCTTCTGATCAGCTCCGTGCCCCCCAGCATGTTGCTCCACTGGTCGTCGCCGCCGAACTGCATGTTGCAGCCGTAGTTCTCGTACAGCTTCAGGAAGTCGAAGCTCTGCATGATCATGTAGTTGAACTCCAGGAAGCTTAAGCCCTTCTCCATGCGCTGCTTGTAGCACTCCGCCGTGAGCATCCTGTTCACGGAGAAATGCACGCCGATGTCCCGGATGAACTCGATGTAGTTCAGGTCCATCAGCCAGTCCGCGTTGTTCACCATCAGCGCCTTGGAGCTGCCCTCCTCCAGCCTGTCGCCGAACTCGATGAAACGGCTCATCTGCTTTTTGAAGCACTCGCAGTTGTGGTCGATGGTTTCTTTCGTCATCATGGTGCGCAGGTCGCTCCTGCCGGAAGGGTCGCCAATCATGCCCGTGCCGCCGCCGATCAGGGCGATGGGCCGGTTCCCCGCCATCTGCAGCCGCTTCATCAGGCACAGCGCCATGAAATGCCCTACGTGCAGGCTGTCTGCCGTGGGATCGAAGCCGATGTAGAAAGTGGCCTTTCCGTTGTTGATCAACTCCTTGATCTCTTCCTCGTCCGTCAGCTGGGCCAGCAGCCCTCTCGCTTTCAATTCCTCAAATACCGTCATTTTTCTCTCTCCTTTGCTGTAAACGAAAATAGTCTTTCAGAAACCGCGCTGTCAGACATACGGCGGAGCGTTCCGCGCATACAAAAAGCCCGTCCTGTGAAAGGACGGGCCTGCGCTCGTGTTACCACCTTACTTCCCACAGGACTCGCATCCTGCGGCTCATCGAGTATCCATCAATACTCCGGCAGATATCGGTGCCCACCGGCAAAGCCTACTTTTCGAAGGTCTCCCCTCTTCTTTCAGCCCTGCTGCTCCGGGATGTATGTTCCCTCAGTCCTTCTCGCGCCTCTCACCAACCGGCAACTCTCTGTCAGCCTTTAGACAAAGGTACTTTTTCCCATCATCGCGTTCTCTGATGTTCTGGTTTTTCATTATAACCGCTGTATCCCCCTTTGTCAACCCCAATTTTTCAGCGTTTTAAAAGCGTTTTAAAATCCACTGTTACCATTTACCGTTACCCTGCCCTGGCGGCTCATCCCTCAAACTCTTTCCTGTGCTTCTCAAAAAAGCGATAAAAATACCGCACATTCTTAAGCTCTGTCCACTTCACCGCCTCCAGTTCCCCGGAGTCGATGTCGTAAATCTTGGCCTGCAGCGTCCCCGGCATGAAAGGGGAATGGGTGGATATGATGAACTGGCAGCCCGGGAACCTGGCCATCCGGTTCAGCTTGTCCGCCAATTTCGTCTGGTTCTCCGGCGACAGGGACACTTCCGGCTCATGATTCTCTCTCCCGGCAAATCTCAAGCCTTTGTCCGTTCCCGGCTATGACTCACTATCCCGCCTTTTGCGCACTGTCTCCGCCCCGTCCGTCACCTGCCGGTACCGGAAACAGGTCTCCGCATGGTCGTTCACCATCCCGCAGGCCTGCAGATGCGCATACACCGTCACAGACCCCAGATATTTGAGGCCCCTCTTCTTCAAATCCTTTGCTATCAAATCCGACAGCCCGTTCCTGGCCGGAATTACGCCTGCCCTCTGCCCGCGGTAAATACCCTTTTCCGCAGACCCGGATTTTTCTCCGCCCCCGCCCTCCCGATTCCATTGTGCTAAATGTCTCCCCATATTTTCGGAAAAAACGCCCATGGCATCCTTTTTTCAGCGCCTTAAAAGCCTATGTTCATCGGCAGCCTGCTGTATGTCAGCATATTACAATGATATACACAGATTCCCACACAGAAAAGGATAACCGCTGCAGGAATCAGACTGGCTGCCAGCTTATTTTCGCATCGCGAAACCCTCTCCATACTGTCCGCCGCCGGTATGCAGAATACTGCTGTCGCCATTCCCCAGAATACCGCTGGTGTCTCTATCAGGGAAATCAGTTTAACCGACCAGTCTCCCAGTCTCTGCAGGATATCCCATGGAAAACAGAAAAGGGACAGCACCGCCAGAAAAAGTGCAATATATATAAAGCTTCTTCTTTTCTTATCCGCCTGTTTTTCCCCGTTTACAAACCTCAGCCACAGTACAGCCAACAGGCAAATCATCATACCCAGTCCCATCCCGGGCTTCCCATCCCGAAACGCATAGCTGCTAAAAAACTGTCCCACATGGTATCCTTTCTGCATAATCATTTGCAGCGGTATCTCCCACTGGGCAAATTCATCTGTGAAGAGATAACTTTCCAGCCGAAGCATCCCCGGAAAGGCCAGTAGACAGCCTGTTGCCGCTGCCATACATGGAAAGGGCTTGCGCGCCGCAATCCCTGCTAATAGCGTGATGCCTGTTGCTGTCAACAATATGATGATATCCGCATACCCTATTCCGGCCAGCGCCAATGCAGCTATTGCGAACTCCCAAAGCCTTCCCCTGGATGCAAACAGCCCATAAATCGCCCATATATATAAAGGAATGAGCATCCACGCTGTTGCCTGAGAAAGATTGGCTATATCATAACAGACATAAATTCTGTAAGGGTTCGTCATATAGAGCACAATCCCAATACAGGCAGACATCCCCATTCTCTCCATAAATATGCGTTTGAAGCAGAGAAAAGCCGCTAAAAATGTGCCAATCTGTACCAGCAGCATATAAACTCTATATGCAAGTACCATTTTTCCTGTCAGAAAATATAGAAATCCTGGAAAAATGAACCATAGATTTGAATTCATCACATTCTCCGTCACCCCTGATGCCATCCGTGTCTCCAGGCTTGGAAACAGATAGAATTCTCCGCTTCGAAATCCCTCTGCCACTTCGGCAACTCTGGCAAGCCATTCTGTCACAATTCCCCCATCCATGACATAATCACAACCCAGGGGAAAAAGCGCTACTGCACTGGCCAATACACATAGAATGCAATATGTAGACTGTCTGTCGTCATGCTTCTCTATTTTCATTCTGCACCTTCCTCTTTTGCATCACTTTATTTCCCAAAACTGCCAGTATGCTTATAAGTGATGCCGCTTCCGCGATACGTTCTGCCCTATCCACACCCTCCAACAGCCATTCTCCGTTCACGATTCCGGTAGTGCCCATATTTTCTGCATTGTACAGAAAAATGGGAGAGGCCTGAAAGGCACAGTCATTGACATGGTATACCGCGCTGAAAAATACCACCAATGCGGCAATCCCTATCAGCATTTTTGAGTATGGCCCCTCTTCTTCCCGCAGTTCAAACAGGAAAAATGCTGAAAATGCTGCCGCGAAGAATGATGCCGGAGCCATCCACCGGAACGGAAACTGCAAATCCCCCACAAAGAAACCAATTACCGGAAGCTTCATAATCATATTCCACGGAATATATTCTGTACTCAAAACCAGTGTCAGTACTGTCAGGATGGCAAAACTCCTGCAAGCTTTTCCTACTTCTCTTCTTTTGATCCTCCACAGCAGATATGCAAGCAGCATTAACAGTGCAGCGGCTCCAAGCTGGATAGGTTCACAGTTCCACATACCAGTCTGCGCGCCCCCTTTGTTGGGCAATAACTGAAGCGCACCGGCCAATACAGTGCCATTTATCATTTCGTTCTGAATCCACGTTTGAAATTGATATCTGTCAGCCTGCATCATATATACAAGCGGAAGCCAGAAAAACATATTAAGCAGCAGCACAATACCAACCGTTTCCAGCAATTGTATAAATGTCTTCCTGCGAAATGTTTTTCTCCAGAGCGCCACGCATATCAGCGCCATCAGCATTGTAACCATTTCTGTTGTAATGATGTGACTTTGCAGCAGAGCCGACATCCCCCAGATAAGATACCATTTATATTTTCCATAATCCCGGGATGTAGGTTCTTTCGAGTATAGGAGATACATCCCACAGCATATCAGCGGCAGAAATGTCATTGCCAGGTATTCCCCCACAGCCCCCCTGTTATAAATATTGAAAATGCGGTACGGTGCAAGCAGATACATCATACTGCCAAATAAAGCAGCATATGTATCCTTTAAACATTGATACAGACAATGGTATCCAATCCATGCGCCAGCCGCCAGCACTATAAAAACAAATATTTTGTAGGCTGTCATGACGGAAAAACCCAGCCACATCAGACAGGCGGGAAAATACAGGAATAGATCCCCGCAAAAAACTGAGGCTGCATAACCATGTCCATCCAGCCATGTTCCCTGCACTCTTATGGGAAAAGCTGCCCCCTGCTGCAGAGCATCCTTCAAAAAGGCAATACGACTCAGATGATAACCAATATCCCCCGTAATGCTTATATAATCCGTCAGATATGGGAAAAAGGCAAGCAAAGTGCCAATTGTCAACGTCCAGAAAACCGTCTGTTGCTTTGCCGTAATGCTCCCTGCCAGAATACGCCTTCGGAACCAGAGGAAAAAGTCCAGCGCCGCATAAAAACACAATACTATAAAAAAAAGCAGTCTGTTTCCGATGCCTGTCCTGTATACTTCCAGAGAAAACTGTGCATTCGCGTCGATGCCTGAAAATCCACAGTATATATAAGCCGTGTTGACTTTATCCAGTACATACACATAAAACTGCTTTTCTGTTTCTGAAGGCATGAGCGCCACTCCGTTATTGCGCAGCGCCTTAAAATATGCTCCGTTATGTCTGACTTCTGCAAAAAAGGACTGCCCTTCTTCCAGATGCGCTTTCAGCCTTATCCGATATACCCCGGGAGTCAGCTCCATTTCTTCCCCGATGTATTCTGTATATCCCTCTGTCTCAATGAGCTGGTTCTGTATATTTTCACCTAAAACCGTACAAATTCGCTTTTCCTGCTGAAAACATGTCAGCAGCAGAATACAGGCCGACATAACTTCAATCATCAGCAACAGCCTGAATTTATGCCTTAACATACTTTCTCCTCCTGTTTCTGTACCACAATACCATTAATCCAATACATGCCACTCCGCTGACCAGCTCGCTGATACGCCAATAAACAGGAGGAACAAACCTGATTTTCAAATGGCCATTAAAGCCTGGCGGAATCATCACCCGAACAACATTATTTTTTCCGGCGCATACCCCCAGCCTGTTTCCGCTGTCCGTATCCACTGCCTCATAGCCTTTGTAATACAAAATCGGGGTGTCTATAAAGCCGACATCTGTACCGTTATTGAAGCACTGAAGATCAATGCTAAGATATTCCTTATCATATGTCTCTATCTCTACGCCCTCTCCTGCCTCCGGCCCGCTGAAGGCAATATCTGCCTGCTCCGTTCCCTCTAATATGTATTCCGCCCCTGAGATATAGCTGACTCCCATGCCATCCTCGTTATATAACGTAACACTGCTCTGCTCTGCATTCGTATAATCTAAAAGATACATATCCGATGTCGTTATGCCAATGAACGCAAGTACCAGCAGGAACAGATACCCCTTTTCATGCCTCCCTTTCAGATAATCCAGGCAATAGCCGAACAGAAATACCAGACACCCTGTTCCCCATCCCAGAAAACGGTTTGGGAACTGCAGACTGCTTACCAATGCGGCAAAAACGGAATTCATGCTTTGAATCCTGTCCCACGGAAATATCTTCAGGCTCATTAACAATAACAACATGGCAATCAGAGCTGTCTTTTTCGCAAAAGATGTCTCTTCTTTTTTACCAGGTAATTTCCCGGAAAACCATAATATCAGAAATAAGACCAGTCCCGCTATCAACATCATTCCTATTCCCACTGGATACGAATGCCACATACCATTGTCTGCTAAGGGTGTAGTCTCTCCTCCGCCTCCCCAGAAATGGAATGCCAGTTGCGCCAAATAAAGTCCTCTGTCCTGAATTGTTCTGGCAGACACATATTTTATATGCACAGGCTGTGTCATATAATAGTCCAGAAAAGGTACAAGAAACCAGAGGCTCACAGCCAGCGCAGCAATTCCTCCTTTCAGCAGCTCCAGCAGAGTGTTCCTGCGCAACAGCTTCCGAAAGTTTATGATGCAGAACAAAAGCATTACAAACGCCGTTATCTCACAGGTCAGCACATGTGTCTGCAGCGGTCCTGAAAAGCCCAGCATAACAAAGACCCACGATGTCTTATATCCCGGTTTATCCGGATTCTCTGTAAAGATTCTGTACAGCCCATATATAACCAGCGGGATAAATGTAAACGCGCTGGCTTCACCTACCGCACTGGTAATCACAAGCTTGTAAATTCGGAAAATCGACAGGGTATAAAGAGCACTGCAGATTATTCCATGCCGGCGATTCCTGAAAATATGATAAAAACAGAAATAAGAAATCCACGCTGTCGCCAAATTAAGCGCAACGCAGAATATATTGTAGCTTGTTGTAACCGGAAACCCCAACAGACGCAGCAAAGCCGGAAAATACAGCAGTGTACCGCAGTAGAAAATCGCATCCGCATATCCATGCCCGCACAGCCATTCCGGTTCCAGCCTTACAGGAAACTGTCCGCTTAGCAGTCCATCCTTCAAGCCTTCTATACGCTGCAAATGATAGCCTAAATCCGCTCCCCAGATATTATATCCGCACAGATAAGGAACAGAAGCAATCAGCCCAATCAGCATAACAAGAAAAAAACTCTGCTTCTTTTCAATCGAAATCGGAAAGACACGATTATATTCACAAATATAATGTGCCATAAGCAGAATCACTCCAACAAACACAAGCAGTGTCAATATTATCGTCCACAACAGGTTTGTCTCAACAATTTCCAATTCCCCTGTTGTCAGATTGCTGTCGCCACTACACGAAACTTGTACCTGCAGCCCATCCGTTTTTTCCAGAAGCCAGATATGATAACCTGTTTTTGAAAGTCCTCTGTACAAGGGTTCTCCATTCGACAGTACGCCCCCTGAAGAAATCGTACCGTCAACTACATTACATATCCCTTGTAGATTCGCATCAATCTTATACGCTAATTCAATTCGATATACCCCCGGCGACAGGGAAATATCCTCATAGATTGTTTTCTCTTCGTAACTGGTTCCGCTGAACGTTTCGTTTCCGTCATAGTGATATATCTTACACGGCTTTACAATCTGAATCATACAAAAAAGGAAAAGCACAGACCAAAAAAGAAAAAGCAAACACAAAGATTTCTTTTTCCATAAACCCGGCACTTTCAATTTTTTGAAAATATTTTCCATTCTTCTGTCCCCTATTTATTCGCCATCAATTTCACCATAGCCTGGTTCAACCCATCCACAGTAAGCTTATACATAGGGAAAATCTCCTTCACCGCCGTCTCCGCCTCACGCCACGGGGCACGACCGGGAGCCATCTTGGGGTTCAGCCATACCACTTTTTTGTATTTCTTCTTCAGTAGCTGCAGCCACTCGTAGCCGGACAGGCCGCCGTTGGGGCCTCTGTAATTGCCCGTATCCGAATACAGCTCCTCCGGCGCCATGGCGGCATCCCCGACAATTATCACCTTGTAGTCGCTGTCCACGTTGCGGAACATCCACTCTGTGTCCACCCAGTCGCCGTTCTCGCACTCCGGGGTCTTGTATACCTTGCTGTAGATACAGTTGTGGAAATAATAAGTCTTCACATCTTTATAATGATTGGACTTATGCACCGCCTGGAACAAATCGTTGAGCAGACTGCTGAATGGAATCATGGTGCCGCCGGAATCCATCAGCAGCAACAGTTTCACCGCGTTCTTCCTGGGCTTCTGCATGACAATCTGCAGGCAGCCGCCGTTGTTGCAGGTCTTGTCCACCGTACCGTTTATGTCCAGCTCCGTCTCCGGGATGTCCAGCCTGCTGGAGAACTGCCGGAGCTTCCGGAACGCCATCTGGAACTGCCTGTTGTCCAGGACACGGTCATCCCTGAAATCCCGGTACTTCCTTGCCCCCACCACCGCAAAGGCGGACTGGTAGCCGGTCTTGCCGCCCACCCGGACGCCGCCCACGTTGCCGCCGGTATTGCCGAAGGAGGTCTTGCCCATGGTGCCGATCCAAAAGCTCCCGCCATTGTGCTCGCTGTCCTGATCCTTCAGGCGCTGGCGGAACTTCTCCTCCACGTCCTCCTTGTCGATCTGGAGATCCTCCATCTTGTTCATATGGTCTCTGGCCTCCTCGTGAGCCAGCTCCATCATGTCGGACTTGTCCAGCCAGCGCAGCATCTCCTTACCCACCTCGGTCTCCCTCTGGGCAGCCTTGAAGCACTCCTCGAAGGCCATATCGAATTTGTCGAAATCCGTCTCGCTCTTCACCAGGATCATCCGGGCCGTATAATAGAACTGGGTCAGGGAGCTGCCGCAGAGCCCCTTGTCCAGCGCTTCCTGGAAGGTCAGCCACTCCCCCAGGGTCACCCGCAGCCCCTTCTCCCTCAGTGTCTCAAAAAATTTTATGAACATATTCCATCCTCTTCCAGACTCTCCGGAGTCACTTCACCTGAATCCGCCGCCGGAGCTGTGCTATCGGCGCTCCTTTTTCCCGGCTTCTTCCGGCCTTTGCTTCCTGACGTCCCGATTTTTCCGTTTCTCTCCTATCTTCTGCGCCATCTTATGGCACCACTCCAGCAACATCTGATTCGCTATCTGTCCCATCGCCACTTCCTTCCGGCCGTCATCGGCTCTGTTCGAGAATATTTTTCATGTCCCTGTGGCCAGCCTGTCCATTTGAAGGATTTCACATCCCCCCCAAAATACGTTCGGCGGACGGCCATCACCCACGCCCTTTTGCCGCAAGACAGCCGCCTTACAGATTCGGCTCCTGCCGCACCAGCTGCAGATCCTCGTCCTTCTTCACCACCACCCCCACGAAAGGCAGAGCCTTGCGGATGGTGTCCGCCGGAATCCCCCCGATTTGCAGGGCATTGATCCAGTCGATCAGCTCGGAAGTGCTGGGCTTCTTCCGGATATCCCGGATGGCGCGGATATTGTAGAACACCTCCATGGCATTCTTCAGCAGGTTCTCTTCCACGTCCGGATAATGCACCCGCACGATCTCCTCCATCAGCTCCCTGTCCGGGAAATCGATGTAATGGAAGATGCAGCGGCGCAGGAACGCGTCCGGCAGCTCCTTCTCCGCGTTGGAGGTGATGATCACGATGGGGCGCTGCTTGGCTTTCACTGTCCGCTTGGTCTCATTGATGTAGAACTCCATCTGATCCAGCTCCCACAGCAGATCGTTGGGGAACTCCAGATCCGCCTTGTCGATCTCGTCTATCAGGAGCACCACCTGCTCCTCGCTGTCAAAGGCCTCCCCCAGCTTGCCCAGCTTGATGTAATGGGCGATGTCGTCCACACCCTCCTCGCCGAACTGCCCATCGTAGAGGCGCTGGATGGTGTCATACACGTACAGCCCCTCCTGGGCCTTGGTGGTGGACTTGATGTTCCAGATGATCAGCCGCTTCCCCAGAGCCTTGGCCACGGCCTCCGCCAGCATGGTCTTGCCTGTGCCCGGCTCCCCCTTGATCAATAGAGGCTTCTTCAATGCAATCGCGATATTCACACTGGCCATGAGCTCCTCACTGGCCACATATTCCCCCGTTCCCTGAAATCCCTGCTGTTCCATATCATTTCACACACCTTTCCCTTGAATTTCATTCTCTTTCATGTTACGATATTATCGATGCAAAATCAAGACTAAACTAAGGAAAATAAGGTGATTTTACAATGTTGCAGAATTTGTTCAACCATAAGCGTTCTCTTTCTTTTGAAGTTTTCCCCCCGAAAAAGGACGGGGATTTTGAATCCGCCTTTCAGGTGATGGACGCGCTGGGCGCCCTGTCCCCGGATTTCATCAGCGTCACTTACGGCGCCGGAGGAAGCCGCGCCGGCAAGACCGTCGAAATCGCATCCTATATCCAGAACACCTTGGGGATAGATGCCATGGCCCACATGACCTGTGTAGGCAGCAGACAGGAAAGCCTGCAGCAGTACGCCGCAGCCCTGAAAGAACACAATATCAGCTATGTCTTGGCCCTGCGCGGCGACCGCCCGAAAGATATGACCGACGAGCAGCTCAATTCCCGGGATTTCGCCCATGCCAGCGACATGATGCGGTTCCTGAAAGAAAATGAAGCTCTTCATATAGCCGGAGCCTGCTATCCGGAAAAGCATTATGAAAGCTTCAGCCTGGAATCCGATTTGAACAACCTGAAAAAGAAGCAGGATGCAGGAGCGGAATTTTTCATCAGCCAGATGTTCTTCGACAACGACTATTACTATTCTTTCCTTGAAAAAGCTGAAAAGAAAGGAATCACTGTCCCAATCTGTGCGGGTATCATGCCTATCACCTCCGCCAGTCAGCTGGGCACCACCGTCACCCTCTCCGGTTCCAGCATCCCCAGGGCGCTGTCCAATCTGATAGCCACCTACGGGGACAATAAAGAGGATATGCGCAAGGCCGGCATCGATTACGCCATCCGGCAGATTCGCGACCTCCAGGAAAATGACGTAAACGACATACATATCTATGCCATGAACAAACCCAAGACGACCCGGGAAATCGTTGAGGCCATTTACAGATAACCACACTATTAAGAAATATATCAAAGGAGACCACGGATATGTACCATTGTCATATTCATTTTTATTTGACAGGCCGACAGCGCAGGTTATTTGACATCATAAAGAGCATGCCGCCCCTTGCGCATTTCTCCCATGAATTCTCAGAAAGCGATGCTCCCGAAGCCGGTCAGCTTGCTCTTGCGGACGTCATTTTCGTGAATCTGCAGGAGATGGATGTCGCTCAGACACTGCCGGCGCTTCTCTCCGGAAAGCGGGAGGCGGCCGCGCTTGTCGTTCTGGCAGAAAAAAGCCAGATTCCCCTTTTGTCAGGCTGGCTGGACCAGATCAGGGATATATGGACCATCCCCATGTCAGAAGAGGAAATCTCATTCCGTTTTCTGAGATGGCAGCAGACCTGCAAGACAGACAAGGATTTCTGGGAGACCAGCCAATTTCTGGAGGCTACCATCAACCATGTCCCCAACCTTATCTGGTACAAAAGCAGGGAAGGGCTCCATATAAAGGTAAACGACAGCTTCTGCAAGACCGTGGGCAAGACGAAGCAGCAGGTTGAAGGACGGGATCATTTCTACATCTGGGATGTGGATCCCAACGATCCTGCCAACAATGCCGGCGACTGCATGGAATCCGATTTTGAGGTCATGGACAAGCAAATTACTTCTGTGTCTGAGGAAGTGGTGAGCACCGGGGGTGGAACGAAACTGCTCACTACTTATAAATCCCCCCTGTATGACCTGGACGGCAGCGTCATGGGCACGGTGGGAGTAGCCATCGATGTGACGCAGGAACGGGAATATGAACGGGAAATCCTCCAAAAGAACCAGACTCTCGAAACCATCTTCACTACCCTGGAATGCGGGGTCATGTGCCATACACTGGACGGTTCCAGGATTATCAGCATCAATAAGTCCGCTCTGGATATCCTGGGCTATGAATCCCAGGAGGAACTAATGGCTAATGGTTTCAATATGGTGGCATCTTCTGTATTACCTGAAGACCAGGAAAGTCTCCGCCAATCTATCCTGTCCCTGACAAAAGAAGGGGACAGTGTCGGCGTGGAATACCGCATCCGGCATAAAGACGGCAATATCCTGTATATCATGGGCAATATCAAGCTCATAAGAGAACACGGCAATCTGGCCTATCAGCGTTTCCTGCTGGATTTCACTGACCAAAAGCAGCGCGAGGACAAAGAACGGCTGAAAGCCGAACGGCATCAGGTGGAACTGGTTCAGGCCCTGACAGTTGACTACAATCTCGTCTGCTCCTTTGACCTCGATACAGAGGAGGGGCGGCTGCTCCAGATCAGGGACAGCGATGGCTCTCTGTTCGGCACTATCTTCGCCGGGAAATTGTCGTTTTCCAAAACGATGAGGCTCTATATCCAAAGCTGTGTCCATGAAGAGGATCGGGATATGCTGCACGAATTCCTCACCCTTGAAAAAATAAGGGAGGGGCTGACGCAGAAACTGCTGTTTTACACCAATTATCGCGCCATTCAAAACGGTGAAGTGAAATATTATCAGCTGAAAGTCGTGCGCGCGGGCGAGTGGAATGAAAGCCACAGCATGGTCCTGGGACTGCGCAGCGTGGATGAAGAGACCCGCAGGGAGATGGAGCAAAAGGGGCTGCTGGAGGATGCGCTTCTTCAGGCGAACCGGGCCAGCAAGGCCAAGAGCACATTCCTGTCCAATATGTCCCACGATATCCGCACGCCCATGAATGCTATCGTCGGCTTTACCGCTTTAGCCATAACGCATATCAAACATAAAGAGCAGGTGGCCGAATACCTGAAGAAAATCATGACTTCCAGCAATCATCTGCTGAGCCTGATCAATGATGTCCTGGATATGAGCCGCATTGAAAGCGGCAAGATGCATCTGGAGGAGCAGGAATGCAGTCTGCCCGACATTCTGCACGGGCTCCGCAATATCGTGCAGGCGGATATCCGGGCTAAGCAGCTGGAATTCTATATCGATGCCGTGGATGTGCGCCACGAGGGAATCTATTGTGACCGGCTTCGCCTGAATCAGCTTCTGCTGAACCTGTTAAGCAATTCTATCAAATATACAGGTGCGGGAGGAATTGTCAGCATGCGGATCAAAGAAAAGCCCGGCGCCGCGGCTGGTTACGCAAATTACGAATTCAAGATCAAGGATACCGGCATCGGCATGAGCGAAGAATTTGTAATGCGTATCTTCGAGCCTTTTGAACGGGAACGCAGCTCCACCATCAGCAAGATTCAGGGAACAGGTCTGGGGATGGCCATCACCAAGAACATTGTGGACATGATGAACGGCTCCATCACAGTAAAAAGCGAACAGAATGTGGGCACTGAGTTCACCGTATCCCTCACTTTCCGCCTGCTTTCATCCCAGAAAGAGCTGCCGTCCATCCCTGAACTGGCAAACTGCAGGGCATTGGTGGTAGATGACGACTTCAACACCTGCGACAGCGTATCTCTCATGCTCCAGCAGATTGGCATGCGCGCCGAGTGGACCATGTCAGGAAGAGAAGCCATACTGCGCACCCATCAGGCCGTGACCCGGGGCGATTGCTACATTGTCTACATTATCGACTGGCTGCTGCCGGACTTAAACGGTATAGAGATTGCCCGGCGGATCAGAAAGGAAATGGGGGAGGATGTCCCCATCATCGTTCTGACCGCATACGACTGGTCAGATATCGAGGACGAGGCCAGAGAAGCAGGCGTCACAGCTTTCTGCAGCAAACCGCTGTTCATGTCCGAACTGCGCAGCTGCCTTTATTCCGTTTTCCATGCCGAGGCAGAACAAGAGAAAGAGGAAGACAGAAAGAATCTCCCGCGCCATACAGGACGCATCCTGTTAGCCGAAGACAATGAGCTGAATCAGGAAATCGCGAATGCTATCCTGAGCGAAGCCGGATTCACTGTGGAGATTGCCGACAACGGCAAGGTCGCCGTGGATATGCTGCTGAAATCCGCCCCTGGCTATTACCAGCTGATATTGATGGATGTGCAGATGCCGGTGATGAGCGGATACGAAGCGGCCACTGTAATCCGTCAGCTGGAGGATTCGGAGCTTTCCAATATCCCCATCCTGGCAATGACCGCCAACGCCTTTGAGGAAGATAAAAAAGAGGCCCTGAAATGCGGCATGAACGGCCACATTGCAAAGCCCATTGATGTAGACGCCCTGTTCGAGACTCTGAATCAGATACTGGCTTAAGTTTCCCCGGAAATCTCCCTCTCGGCCGGAAGCCTGTGCACCATATAGAAGTAGCTCGGAATCAGAATCACATCCGCGCCAATCCAGGCGAGGATTTCCGCAAACAGAATACCATTTTCTCCGAACATCAGGGGCAGCAGCAATGCTGCTCCTGTTCTCATGACGAATTCCGCCACGCCGGAGACCATGGGCAGCATGGTATTCCCCAATCCCTGAATGCAGCTCCTGGCCACATGCAGGATATACAGTACCGGCAGGAATACCGCCATGATAGCCAGATAACGGTAAGCTATATCCAGCGCCTCTATGCTCTGCTGCGCGTCGGCCGGCAGGAACCAGGCCAGAATCCATCTTCCAAAGCCCAGCATGGCGGCCATGATGAGTATGGATGTGATTATGGCGATTCCGATTCCTACACGCATCCCCTCTGAAATCCTGCGGATTTTTCCTGCTCCCAGGTTCTGGCCGGAATAAGTGGTCATTGCATAGCCGTAGGATGTGGCGGCAACCTCCAGGATTCCGTACAGCTTATTGGTGGCCGTGACTCCCGCGATGAATACGACTCCGAAACCGTTGACGATGGTCTGGACAATCATTCCTCCCACTGAAATGACGGTATTCTGGAAAGCCATGGGCAGTCCGAACATCATCAGCCTGCCGCAGAGAGTCCCCTCCAGCTTCCAGTCCTCTTTCTTTATCTGGAGCACCTCAATACGGCGGATATGCCAGATACAGTACGCCGCCGACAGGCACTGGGCAATCAGCGTGGCGATGGCCGCGCCCTGTACGCCCCAGTGCAGGACCATGACGAACACTAAATCCAGCACAATATTGGTCAGGGAGGCGATTACCATGGCAATCAGAGGTTTCCTGCCGTTGCCCAAGGCCCGCAGGATTGCCGCCGCCAGATTGTACACCATCACAATAGGCAGGCCGGCAAACAGGATCCGCAGATATGCCATAGAAATCGGGCGGATTTCTTCCGGCGTGCGGAGCAGCGACACCACTGCTCCCGCGATTCCCTCGCTGACAAAAGTCAGGGAGACGGCACATACCGCTGCCAGCACGATAGAATTGGTGATGACCTGGCGCAGCCTTCCATACTCGCCGGCACCGAACTTCTGTGCCATCAGGATAGAGAATCCCTGTGCGAACCCCTGGATGATTCCCAGCGTCAGCCAATTCAGCCAGTCCACCGACCCCAGCGCGGCCAGCGCCTCCACCCCCAGAACCTTGCCCACCACAGCGGTATCCACCATGGTATACATCTGCTGGAAGATATTTCCTGCCATCAAGGGAAAGGAAAACAGAAGCAGAAGCTTCCAGGGGCGTCCCTCTGTCAGCGTATTAGCGTCTGTCTTTTTCTGAAATCCCGTCTGTTCCATAACTCAGCAAAGCTCCTCTCTTCTGTCGTATCTTTGATCCTTTTCGTTTCCGCACATGCTTCGAGGCGGCCCGATAACCGTTCCGTCATCCCAGCATCACGTCAAGCAGCATCATCACCGCGAATCCCAGAATGATTCCCATAGTCGCGGAATACGGCTCTTTCTGCTGATTCCTCTGGCATTCGGGTATCAGCTCGTGGACGGCCACCAGTATCATCGCCCCCGCCGCGAAAGAAAGGGCAAAGGGCAGAATGGCCTCCATATACACCACCAGAAGCGCGCCGATCACTCCCGCCACCGGCTCTACCATGCCGGAAGCCTGCCCCAGCAGGAATCCTTTTTTCCGGGAGTATCCCTCCCGCCTCAAAGGGATGGAGACTGCCGCGCCCTCCGGGAAATTCTGCAGCCCTATGCCTACTGCCACCGTCACAGCGCCCATCAGATTCTCCATGCCGGCTCTGTCGCCGCGCAGAGTCCCAAAGGCGACTCCTACTGCCAGCCCCTCCGGTATATTGTGGAGCGTAATCGACAGCACCAGCATGATAATCCTATTCATGCGGGCGCCCGGCTCTCCCTGAGCGCTGTCCGCCCTGTTTCTGGCATAGGAGACGATTTTATCCGAAATCCACATAAATCCCGCGCCGCAGAGGAATCCCCCCGTAGCTACCAGAAAAGGCGGCGCTCCCCCCATGGCCTCCGCTCTTTCGATGGCAGGCTGGAGCAAGGACCAGAAGCTGGCCGCAACCATGACTCCCGCCGCAAAGCCCAGCATCAGATTCAGCACCCGGCCATTCGGTGTCCGGAAAAAAACAACGGTTGCAGCGCCCAAAGCCGTCACAGACCAGGTCCCAAGCGTTGCAACCAATGCCATGATAATCACATTATCCATCTCGCACCCCCTCATATACAGCATATGACGCCGTATATGAAGTGTGCCTGTATCCTAAAAACCCAAAACGATGCCAAGCCGGAACTTCTTCTCACACTGGCCAGGGCTGATCGGACACCTCGAGCTTCTTATCCCGCAGCATCAGCTCCCGCACCGCCAAGGCCGCGCTCTTTCCCTGAAACAGCACTGCGTTCACCTGTTCGATGATAGGCAGCTGCACATTATACTTCTGCGCCAGCTCCATGGCCGCCTTGGCGGAGTGCACGCCCTCCACCACCATCTTGACCTCTGCCATGGCCTCGTCGCAGGTCTTCCCCTGTCCGATCAGGATGCCCGCCCGGCGGTTCCTGGAATGCATGCTGGCACAGGTGACTATCAAATCCCCGATTCCTGTCAGACCGCAGAAAGTCTCGAACCTGCCGCCCATGGCGGTGCCCAGCCTGGCAATCTCCGTGATGCCTCTGGTAATCAGGGCCGCCTTTGTATTGTCGCCGTACCCCAGGCCGTCCGCGATACCCGCAGCCAGGGCCACCACATTCTTAAGCGCTCCTCCCAGTTCCATACCCAGGATATCCGGGCTGATATAGACCCGGAACACCTCATTCATGAACAGATTCTGGATATATTCCGCAGTGGCTTTTGATTTCGCTCCTACTACTATAGTAGTGGGGACGCCCCGCCCTACTTCCTCCGCATGAGAGGGGCCGGACATCACCGCCACATCCGCCTGGGGAATCTCCTGTTCGATGATTTCGGAGAGCGTCATCACCGTATGCTCCTCGATTCCCTTGGCCACGTTCAGAATCTTCTGTCCGTCCGCCACATAAGGCTTTAGCCTGTGGGCTGTGGACCTGGTATAAGAACTGGCCACCGCCA
Organism: Lachnospiraceae bacterium; assembly: GCA_910576125.1. GTDB lineage: Bacteria > Bacillota > Clostridia > Lachnospirales > Lachnospiraceae > Acetatifactor > Acetatifactor aquisgranensis. Next base: position 69,552 of record CAJTHM010000017.1, read on the forward strand.
TGATCAGCAAGTCCTTTCCCTCTACCGCCTCTTTGTCATCCGTGGTGAACGCCATATCCTCCGCCAGCTTTACCCCGGGCAGCATCTTGTGCTCGTGATTCTCCCGCAGCATCTCGATTTCCTTATCCAGCGCTGACCAGACAGTAATCTCATGTCCGTTACCCCGCAGCAGCACCGCCAGCGCGATGCCCCAGCTTCCTCCACCAATGATACTAACCTTGGCCATAATCCCCCTTTTCCGCAGATATCCGCTCTCTGCTTCCTATTGCTTTTATTCCTTTTTGTCGCCAGGCTCTTCTACATCCACCTTGTTCTTCCTGAACAGATAGGTTCTCCTCTCATTGCCCTGCAGCAGGCGCACGATATTCTCCCGGTGCTTCCAGTAAGCCAGCGCGGCCAGCAGGAAAGAGAGGATATACATCTCATTCAGATGCGACTGGCTCATACCGGCGAACACCCCGTTCTGCCCGCATACCACCATCTCTATCACAAAGCCCAGATACACCAGAAGAGATCCCAGCGAAACCAGATGGGTGGAAAAGAAAATCCCGAAGAACACCGCCACGCCCATAATGATGAAATACGGATGGAAAGAAAGAATCAGCCCTGCCGTGGCGGCGATTCCCTTTCCTCCCTTAAATCCCATATAAAAGGGATAATTATGTCCCAGAACGGCTCCTGCCCCTGCATAGAGACAGAGCAGATATATCGTGTCCGGATGGCTCTCTCCAAAGAGCAGTCTCGTTATCACCACCGCCGCGATACATTTCAGGCAGTCCCCGGCCAGTACAATCAGCCCGGCTTTCGTCCCCAGCACCCGCAGGGCGTTGGTGGTGCCGGCATTTCCGCTTCCATGCTGCCGGATGTCGATTCCATGTGCCTTGCCGTAGAAATAGGCGGTCTGAAACAGACCAAAAACATGGCCTATCAGCAAACAAATAATCCTTTCCATAAAATCTACTGCTCCTTTTCTATGAATGCTCTTCTTCATTATGAATGCTTTTCTTCATTTCGTTCTCTGATGATGAAGCGAAGCGGCGTACCTCTGAATCCAAAAGTATCCCGAATCTGGTTCTCAATATATCTGGTATAGGAGAAATGCATCAGTTCCTTCTTATTCACAAAGATGACGAAAGTGGGCGGCTTTACGGCAACCTGGGTGATATAGTACAGCTTCAGTCTCTTGCCCTTGTCAGAGGGCGGCTGCTGCATGGCCACCGCTTCCGCCATGATCTCATTCAGCACGCCGGTGGCCACTCTCATGGCGTGGTTCTCGTTGACCATGTCGATGACTTCGAACAGCTTGCCCAGACGCTGTCCGGTCAGAGCCGATATGAAGATGATTTCCGCATAGGGCATGTAGGACAGGACATTGCGCACCTTTTCAGTGACGCGGTAGATGGTCTTGTCATCCTTTTCCACCGCATCCCATTTATTCACCGCTATGATGACTGCCTTGCCCCTGTCATGGGCTATCCCGGCAATCTTCGCGTCCTGCTCGCTGACCCCCTCCACCGCGTCGATGATCAGCACCACGATATCCGCCCGCTCCACCGCGCCAACGGCGCGCACAATCATATAGTGCTCCAGCTGTTCTTTTATCTTGTTCTTCCTGCGCAGTCCCGCCGTGTCGATGAACACATATTCCTTTCCATTGCGGACAATCTCTGTGTCCACGGCATCTCTGGTGGTTCCCGCGATATCGGACACGATAAGGCGCTCCTCGCCCAAAAGCTTGTTGATCAGAGAGGATTTCCCCACATTGGGCTTCCCTACAATCGCCACCCTTGTGCGCTCGTCCTCTTCCTCCTCCGGCGCCTCCTTGCTGAAATGGGAAATCACCTCCTCCAGCATGTCGCCAAGCCCCAACCTGTTCACCGCCGAGATGGGATGAGGCTCGCCGATGCCCAAGTTATAGAATTCAAACACATCAGCGGAATACTTGTTCACGCTGTCCACCTTGTTGACCACCAGCACCACCGGCTTGCGGGAGCGGCGCAGCATGTCCGCCACCTTGTCGTCCGCGTCCACCAGTCCCTGCTTTACATCCACAAGGAAAATAATCACATCAGCCGTATCAATGGCGATCTGGGCCTGTGCCCGCATCTGGGACAATATGATATCCTTACTGTCCGGCTCTATGCCGCCTGTGTCTATCAGAGTAAAGGTCCTGTCCAGCCAGGTCACATCCGTATAAATCCTGTCGCGCGTGATGCCGGGGGTATCCTGCACAATGGATATCCGCTCTCCTGCCAGGGCATTGAACAGGGTCGATTTCCCCACATTGGGTCTTCCCACCACTGCCACGATCGGTTTCCTGCTTCTCTTTGCCATAATTCACCTCTCATATATCTGTTCCGGATTCCGCCCGGCATACGCAAAGCGTGCGCCTTTCCGCCAGCCAGAAGACAGGACTGTTGTTATCTTGACACTGCCGCCAGCACGGAATCCACAAAATCGTTTCCGCTTGATTTTACAATATTAATCGGCACTTGTAAAGCTTTTTCCAATTCCGGCAGCCTATAATCGTCTAAAAAAACATCCTCACCGCTGCGGAGAATGTTCTCCGGCAGGAGCAGGCAGCGTCCAAGGGGCTTGTCCTGAAGCTGCGCCAGCAGGTCCTGCCCCGTGATTAGCCCGGACACCGTGATCATCTCTCCGAAAAAGAAATTCGTGATGGGATAGACCATTAGCTTCACTCCCGGACAGGCCTCCATCAGCCGCTCCGCCATCCTCTGAATATAGGGATATGCCAGCTTTCCCGTGGCCATGACTATCTCCCCTTTTGGCGCAGTATTCGGAAAACCGTCTTTTTTTACTTGTTCTTCCATTTTTTCTTCAAATTCATCCGTCAGAAGACGCAACATCCCCACGCCGTTCTCCAGCTGCAGGTATCCGTCATAGCGCTCCGCCTCCGGCAGTTCCCTCTCCGCCAGAATGTACCATTCATCGCTGGCGTGTACGAAATGGGTGCCGTATTTCCCATAGCACTCCCTCTGGAATCCCTCAATCAGATCGATGACAGCCTCCGCCTCCTCTTTCCCAAAAGGCTCCAGCGGATACAGCCCCTCACGGTATTTCGTCAGCCCTACGGGCACCACAGAGACACTCTCCAGATTCGGAATATATTCCATCAGCCGGGTGATGCTGTATTCCAGCTCTTTCCCGTCATTCAGCCCCTTACAGAGCACAATCTGTCCGTTCATATGGATATCGGCCTCCATCAGCCTGTCCACTTTCTTCAGGGCCTCCCCCGCGAAGCGGTTGTTCAGCATCTTACAGCGAAGCTCCGGATTCATGGCATGGAAAGAGATGTTGATAGGCGACAGCCTGTACCTGCAGATTCTGTCCACATCATGCTCCGACATATTAGTCAGCGTCACATAATTCCCCTGCAGAAAAGAAAGCCTGGAATCATCATCCTTGAAATATAAAGTATCCCGCATCCCCGGAGGCATCTGATCGATGAAGCAGAACACGCACTTATTGCGGCAGCGCCGGTATTCATCCATCAATCCATTCTCAAACTCCAGCCCCAGATCCTCATCATAGTCTTTCTCCACCTCCAGCAGCCACTGCTCCCCGTCCGGCTTCTCCAGTACCAGCTCAACATAAGTATCCTGGATCATGAACTGATAATCAAAAATATCCTCAATCTCCGCATCGTCAATAGAAACAAGCCTGTCCCCCGCCTCTATCTCCAGTTCCTCCGCAATACTTCCCGGAAGGACCCTCTTCACAATATGTGTCTTTTCCCGCATCGGTCTTACACTTCCTTTTTGTCTCAGATAAACTTTTCACACTCTAATCATACAAGAAATTTCTTGACGTGTCACTAGTATAATGATATAAAATATGTGTACGCTCAATTTATACTGCTTAACAGTTAAATTTCCGGGAAATCTGACTACATGGCACCAGTCATATACGTTTAACCAGTGCAGAACGGTAAATTCTGGTGTAATGTAGTATACTTTCTACATCACAGGGAGGACATATGCCTAATTTACATGAGATTGAGAACGCCATGCCCGTAGCTCCGTTAAAAATCGTCGCGCTTTCTTCCGCAAAGAAAATGGGTAAAAGGATCAATGATTATCTGGTAGAGTTCCGAAAGAGCATCCACAACGACAAGGTAAAGACAGATCCTGCTTTTCAGGGCTACAGTGAAGACAACTATCTGGCAGAAGTAGAGACGCCCCGTTTTGGAAGCGGCGAGGCCAAAGCATCTTTTCAGGAGTCCATCCGCGGCAAGGATCTCTTTCTGCTGGTGGATGTCTGCAACCACAGCATCACCTATAATATGTACGGCCATGTGAACCATATGTCCCCGGATGACCATTATCAGGATTTAAAACGCGTCATCTCCGCCTGCAACGGCAAGGCCCACAGAATCAATGTCATCATGCCTTTCCTCTACGAGAGCAGACAGCATAAGAGAAACGGCCGTGAGTCCTTAGACTGCGCTTTCGCCCTGCGGGAGCTGCGGGACATGGGCATCAGCAATTTCATCACCTTTGACGCCCATGATCCCAGAGTCCAGAACGCGATTCCCCTGAGCGGCTTCGACAATTTCACCACTCCCTATCAGTTCATCAAGGCGCTCCTTGGCTCGGAAGAGGATCTGATCGTGGACAAAGAGCATCTGGTCGTCATCAGTCCCGATGAGGGGGCCATGGACCGCGCTATTTATTTCTCCACCGTCTTAGGCGCGGACACCGGCATGTTCTATAAGCGCCGGGACTACTCCACCATAGTAAACGGCAGGAACCCCATCGTGGCCCACGAATTCCTGGGCGATAATATCGACAGCAAAGATGTCATCGTCATAGACGATATCATCTCCTCCGGCCAGAGCATGCTCGACACTGCCAGGCAGCTGAAGCAGATGAATGCCAGGCGGGTCTTCATCTGCTGTACTTTCGGGCTCTTTACCGATGGTCTTGAGTCCTTTGACGAAGCTTATGAGATGGGATATTTCGATAAAGTAGTCACCACAGACCTGGCTTATCTGCCTCCCGCGCTTTACAGCAGACCTTATTTCATCGAGGCGGACATGAGCAAGTTCGTGGCCTCCCTGATCGATTTCATGAACCATGACGCCTCTCTCAACAACGCCCTGACGCCTACCGACAAGATTCACAGCATCCTGGAATCCTACAACAATCGTCAGGAATTTGAGATGAATTAATCAGAAGCGGCGTTTTCGTCGTATTCCGGAAAAGCCAGCCGCACCTTGAACAGATCCCCGTCCATCAGAATCTCAAAGTCTCCTCCATGCACCTGGACCAGGCTTTTCGCAATGGAAAGCCCCAGGCCGCTGCCCTCTGTGGTCCGGGAAGAATCACCCCTGATGAAGCGTTCCGCCAGTTCTTCCGGCCGGACGCTCATCTGCTGTCTGGAGATGTTTTTGACAGATACCTCTATCCGCCCTTTCTCCATCGCCATATCAATGTAGACCCTGGTGCCCTCCAGGGCGTATTTGCAGATATTGTTGAACAGGTTTTCCAGTACACGCCACATTCTGCGGCTGTCCGCATAGATATAGGCCGGGGCGTCAGCCTGGTCGAATACCACCTGCAGTCTGCACTCCTCCATCTTTTCGGAGAATTCTCCTATTCCCTGATTGAGCAGCTCCGTCAGGTTCAGTTTTTCCTTTTCCAGCACAATGCTTCCTGAAGAAATCCTGGAGGCTTCCACCAGGTCATCCGTCAGCTGCTTCAGGCGCTGTGCCTTGCTGTCCAGGATATTGATGTATCCCTTTGCAGGCTCCTCCTGGATGCGCAGCCTTTTCAGCAGATCCACATAACTGATGATGGAAGTAAGCGGTGTCTTCAGGTCATGAGAGACATTAGTAATCAGCTCTGTCTTCATCCGCTCGTCCTCCATGCTGGTCTTCACCGCCTTGCGGATACCCTCTCCGATATTGTTCACCGCAATGGCCACTTCTTTGCTGGAACCGTGGAGACTGTCCGCATCCACTTTATACTCCACTTCCCCATCCCGTATCCTGTGAATGCCCTCCACAATCTCTGCCTGTTCCGCATTTCTCCTGAGCAGGAAAACGCCTATGATTCCGTCCATCACCACCATGACGGCAAGAATCAGGAAAGCGTACATATGCCTGTCCCACAGTTTATATGCGGTGACAATTCCCAGCAGGTTCGTAAAGAGGAACATATTATAGGGCAGCAGCGTACTGACTGCGGAATTCTTGTGGCGTAAAATAAATCTGACAGCATTGTCGATTCCCCTGTATGCAAAATGCAGAAAACTCCCCTGCAGCAGACTGCCTGCTTTCATCCGGCGCACTATGCTGTGCCAGACGATGCCGAAGCACACACTGACATAGATACCGTACACCGCAAACAAGCCATAGCGGTACAGTTTCGTCAGTTCGACCCCCATAAGCCGGGTGGGCACGACTCCCGCAGTCTCCGCAATTTCCACGATTATCTGATATCCCTGCAGGCCGCCATAGACAAAACCTGCCGCCAGGAGAAGCAGAAGCTCTGTCCACAGCTTATCGAAACGATTCAGATACTGTACCTGCTCCCCATTCTCCCCGATTGCTGTACCCGCGGTAACTGTCAGATAGATTCCGATTCCCAGCCAGAAAAGGGCCAGCATCATCGTCAGCATAATAAACCGTCCCACATTGGGCACGATTTTCTGATAAATAGCATTCGCTGTGTGGAATGCGTCTCCTTCGATGGCGTATCTGGAATCTACCCCCAGCCAGATGTGGGTAGTATCAGGATAGGCATAGCTATATACGCCGATATATTCGTCTATCTCCTCTTCGCTGAAAATCGTATTCCCCATGAACACCAGACTGTCCGGATAATAAATCAGATAACGTCTGTACTCATTAAAGGACTCCGTGACCTCATTGTCCTCCAGCCCGGCCAGATTAGGCACATTCGTATAAGTGCACATTCCCTTATCCGTCATCATGCGCACCATGTACTTCACATTGCTGTTGGTCCCCTTATAGGCTTCATTACAAATCTGATAGCGCTGATAGTTGACTGTGAGGCTGTCGATTGCCGCCACTACATTTTCCTGCAGCTTGATATAATCGATCCAGTTCTGTGCATAAGCCGTCAGCTGCCTCTCTCCGTCCACCGTGGCATAACGGCAGTTCAGCATGGGGATGTACACAGTCAGGCTGCCGTCATCCTCTCTGGATAGATTTATACCGTCAAGATTCTCCGACATGATATGGGAAAAGACCATATCCTCCAGCTGTTCCTGGGTGCTCTCCTCCAGCTTTTCCGAGAGCGCGGCGATTTCTTCCATGGTCTTGCCGGAAAGCGCGGCCGGCATATCCTCCCCTGTTTCCGGTTCCGGACTCTCATCCCCTCCGTCTTCCGCTTCTTCCCCCACATGATAGAAATCATCAAAACAAAGCTGGTCATACTCGTCCAGCTTGAAATTCTCCGGGTAGATACAATAGCCGAAATAGTTCACGAATTCCGTCATGCTCATGAAACGGTCCGTATATTCCACGCCGGACTTCCCCCATTTGACAATATCGTCCAATGTATAGACCGCCGTAAGGGCGCAGCCTGAATCTTCCCCTATCTCGCTGGCGTACTCTGTCACATCGATTTTTTTAGAGGGATTCAGGACGCCGTCCGTCTCCAGCTGCCCTTTCAAGGCTACCAGCTGCGTGATATCGGAAACAGCGTTCCGAAACAAGTCCTGATAGATCTCAGACTCCTCAAACTCCAGCCCTGTATCGATGGGAAAAATCCGGTAGACCTTGGGGCCGTCGATAGAATCCACCGCGATATAGGAATTCAGAAGCAGACTTGCCACGGTCATCATAATACCGGCCGCCAGCAGATGCTGCAGCAGCTCCAGGCACAATCTTTTAAATCTCTTTATTTTCATAGGCCTCCGTTATTGTTTGTCGATTTTATAGCCCACCCCCCAGACCACTTTCAGATATCTGGGCTCTCTCGGATTGATTTCAATCTTCTCCCTGATATGGCGGATATGTACCGCCACCGTATTGTCCGCGCCTATGGCGTCCTCGTTCCAGATGCTCTCATAAATCTGGTCGATGGAGAATACCCTGCCCTGGTTCTTCATCAGAAGCAGCAGGATATTGTATTCAATGGGAGTCATCTTAACAGGCTCCCCATCCACGGTTACCTGCTTCGTGTCGTCATTGATCACCAGGCCTCCCACCTGATAGACCGACTTGCTCTCCGTATTCAGGCTCCCAAGGGAAGTATAGCGGCGGAGATTGGACTTCACCCGCGCCACCAGCTCCAGCGGATTGAAAGGCTTCGTGATATAGTCGTCCGCGCCGATGTTCAGCCCGAGAATCTTGTCCGTGTCCTCGGATTTTGCGGACAGCATGATGATGGGGATGCTGCTGTACTCCCGAATCTTCAGGGTGGCGCGGATACCGTCCAGCTTCGGCATCATCACGTCCATGATCAGCAGATGGATTTCTTCCTTCTTCAGTAAATCAATCGCCTGCTTCCCGTCGTAGGCCTTAAAAATGCTGTGCCCGTCCTGGTTTAAGTAAATCTCTATCGCGTCCACGATTTCCCTGTCATCATCACACACGAGTATATTAGCCATATTCCTTCACTCCGTCTTCCTGAAATGCTCCTCTTCCACATTTGCCTGAAGATAATTAAAGCATATCTTTTTTAAATGTTATCTAACAAAAATATGAATGTTTTCTTAATCTTTCAATGCCAGGAACGCAGCCACATTCCCCCGTCTTCCGCCGCTGGCCCGGTGGGAGAACAGGTAATCGCTGTTGTGGCAGGTACAGATATCCGTCACAGCGATGTGCGAGGGCGGAAGTCCCGCCTGCTCCAGAATAAGCTTATTGGCAAGCCACAGATCCAGCTGATACTTCCCGGGCCCCTTTCCGGGCGCTGCCACTTCTTCTCCCAGCATGCGGATGAACTGTACCGCCACATCCTCGCTGACCTCATAGCAGTCGCGGCAGATAGAGGGGCCGACCGCCGCGTATAAGTCCTCCGGCCTGCTCCCGAAATGCTTTTCCATAGCCTGCACCATGCGCTCTCCCATCCTGCCCACAGTGCCCCGCCAGCCGGAATGCGCCAGTCCGATGGCACGATGGACCGGATCCACGAAATAAAGCGGCACACAGTCCGCGTAGAAAGTCACCAGCACAAGCCCCGCCTCATCCGTCACCATCCCGTCCACGTCTGAGTAATCCCGGGGGCGCAGGATTCCCTTTCCCTTATCCGAGGCTGTCATACGCCGGATATTCGTGGTGTGGGTCTGATGGGAGGCTGCCATATCCTCCACCCTGCACCCAAAAGCCTCCGCAATCCTCCCATAGTTTTCCAGCACGTTCTTACTACTGTCTCCTCTGTCCACACTGAAGTTCATAGCGGAAAATTCCCCTGTGCTCACTCCGCCTGTGCGCGTGGTGAACAGATGCTTTACTATCCCTGTCTCCTCCAGCAGAGGAAAAGTCAGGTATTCCAGCGCATCGCCGCTCTTTGTCAGGACACAGTTCTGCCGCAGAACCTGATTATTCTGATTGTATTCCCTCACTGTCCGCTCTATCTGAAACATAGTGTAACCTCCGCGCTTACCTGCGTGTATAAATATGTGAAAAAGCGTTCTGTATCCACTGCACCTGTGCGCCCTGGATACCCACCACATCATATCTGATACTCACATCGTCTCCCAGTCCATGGGTGTATCTGTAATAATCGGCAACCCTGCAGATCCGGCGTTGCTTGCGGTAGTCCACAGCCTCCAGTGCATAGCCTTTCTCCGAGGTACTGCGATACTTCACCTCCACGAACACCAGATATCCCTGATGCCTGCCAATCAAATCAATTTCTCCCTCTCTGCAGCGGAAGTTCATATCCAGTATCCGCATGCCGTTCTCTGCGAGATATTCCGCCGCCTGTCTTTCGTAGTCCGCTCCCTCCTTGCGCTTGTTCAAAAAGACTACCTCTTAATCTTCCCCTTTATCTTGTCCATAGAGTCCACGAACACCAATATCTCCGCCACCACTTCATACAGTTCCGGCGGTATCATGTCCCCGATGTCTAACCGGGAGAGCGTGTCCGCCAGCTTGTCGTCCCGGTGTATGGGCACATCGCTTTCCTGGGCCTTTTCGATGATTTTCTCCGCAAGGATTCCCCGTCCGCTGGCAATGACTCTGGGAGCCGCGTCCGAGGGGTCATATTCCAGCGCGATGGCCTGTTTCAGTTTGCCGTCCTTCTCTCTCTTTCCGTCCATGTGTCCGCCCCTCTCCGTCTATCTGCTACTCTGTCTCTTCACGCTAAGTCCTTACATCAAACGCGTATCTGGAGAGCATGACGCTATGCTCCTGTTTTAAGAGAGGCTCCAGCCCTCCTTTCGTGGCCTCGCCGCCTTTCTCCTCTCTGGTGGTCATGGCATAGCTGCAGTCATATCCCCGCTTCCGCAGGCGCTCCGTCAGAATATCCATATGAGCCGCCATAAAATCTATCATTTCATCGTCCCGGAGATAGAACTTCGTGTTCACCTTATTGTTCTGCATAGCCACATATACATCCACCGGCCCCAGATGCTCCATGTCCAGATGCAGCAGGGCGCTGACATTCCCGTCTTTCTTCGCCAGATTCTTTTTATTTGTATAAACATAGAGGTCCCCGTGGGCATCCCGCTGCTGCAGATGCAGGGGCAGCTGCACATAACTGTACATCTGGTTCAGCTGCTGCAGGAAATCCACATTCTGGGACATGGACGCAGCGGCGCGGAAAGCCTCGCTGCCGGTCTGCCCCGCATTTTCCAGAGCGCCGGTCAGGCCTTTCAGCTGTCTGTCCAGCCTGCGGTACAGCTCTTCCACCTTGCCCGGAACAGCCAGTTCCTCCGGCCTCAGCACCCAGTCCGCCTTGAATGAATCAGCAAAAAAGGCTCTGAAATTCTCCCCGGAAAACAGCCTCTCCAGCGCGTGCATAGCGCCCGAAGAGGTTCTTGCGCTGTCGGCGAGAGCTCCCAGATTCGCGAAGAAAAGCCCCTCATCCATCTGCCCTGCGGCAAACTGCCGAATCTGGTTCTGCAGCTGTGCGGCCTCCTCCGGCGGCAGGCGCAAAGAATCTATCAGCCCCATGGCCTCCTCTGCCACAGCGGCCCGCAGATTGCCCTGTACCGCATCCATCGCCGCACCTTCCGGCATGCCGGCCTGCGCTCCGGCACTGCCCGGTTTGATCTGCGTTTCTCCGCGCATTCCCTCCGCCACCTCGGCCGCCATGTCCAGGATAATCTCCGCGCCGGCACCAGTCTGCAGCGGCTGGCCGGTTTCTCCCGCTGTCTGAGTCCCCCCAGCACCCATTCCCTGCGCAGCATCCGTTTCCTGAGCAATGCCTGGTTCCCGGGCAGAACCCATTTCCCCAGCCAAAGACAGCACCTCCTGATACAGCCTCACCGCCCCCAGGACATCTCCCTCGGCCATCATGGAATCGAATACTTCCGGGAGCGTGCCCAGGATATCATTCATTCCGTCTACCAGCTGATAACTCAGATTCCTGTAGGAGGCCATCTGATTTACATTCCCCTCATTTACCGGCATCTGCAGCTTGTGGAGATTGATGATATCGGAAACGAAAGCCTGCGGAAAGCTGTTGATTTCCCGGAAAATCTGCTGCAGGTTGGCCTTGTTCACAGGAAGCCCTGCCGCCATCAGCTGCTCCGTCATGTCCACAGTGTTCCGGTTCAAGGGAAGTCCCGCCATGTCCAGCGCTTTCAGCACGTTCACGTCCGTGGCCACATTGGTGAACAGCGGGCTCAAGGTAAGGGCGCTTCCATTGTTTTTGACCTCGAATGTCATATTCTTTCCGATTTCGATGTTCATATTGCGGTCTATCCGGGCATTCAGCACCATATCCTCGGAAAGCCTGATCTGTACCTCATTGCCATTTCTGGCCACGATTTCGCCATTGATCGTCTGTCCCGGCACAAGGGACCGAATCTGGCGTGCCAGCTGTTCCGTCTGGGCAGAAGCGGGCGGCGCAGCCTTTGCCGCCTGATCCGTTCGGCTCTCTCCCGAAAAGAGCTGTGTCAGTTTCATCTATGCTCTCCTTTCCTGTCCTGCACGCTTAAACCTGTACGAAATTTTTGATAAAACTCCTGCGATGTATCGGCGTAGGCCCATACTTTCTCAGGGCCTCTATGTGTCCCGTGCTTCCATATCCCTTGTTTTGGGCAAAATCATATCCCGGAAAAATCTTATCGTAATCCTGCATCAGTCTGTCCCTTGTGACTTTAGCGATGATGCTGGCAGCGCCGATGGAAATGCTCTTTGCATCCCCCTTGACAATCGGCACCTGAGGTATGGAGACCCGCGGTATGGTCACTGCGTCATTCAGCAGGATATCAGGCCTGCAGGTCAGCTTGCCGATTGCCTCACGCATGGCCTCATATGTAGCCTGCAGGATATTGATCTCATCAATCCTCTCCGGCGCGGCATATCCCACCCCGCAGGAGACGGCCTGCTCCATGATGATTTCATAAAGCTCCTCTCTCTTTTTTTCGGACAATTGCTTCGAATCATTTATATACAGGATGCGGCAGCCTTTGGGTAAAATGACAGCGCCGGCCACCACGGGCCCTGCCAGCGGCCCTCTGCCCACCTCGTCTATCCCGCAGATATAGTCGTAATCCCTGTACTGCTCCTCATATACCCGCAGCGTCTCTATCCGCTTCTTCTCCTGTTCCAGCGCGGCAAGCCGCTTCGCTGCCGCCTCCGCCAGTTTCCTCACTCCGGCGCGCTCGTCTGCGGAATACTCTTTTACAAGTTCAGGCAGCTCCTCTATGGACGCTGCCTGAAGAATCTTCTTTATCTCAGTAGTACTTTTCATTCCGGGTTCCCTCACACTATTACTGATGCTTCAATATGCCGAACTTCGACAACGGCCAGATGCGGATCCATGCCCTGCCCACTATATCTTCCCTCTTAATATTTCCTATGATTTCTGCCCGGCTGTCCATGCTGTTGTTGCGGTTATCTCCCATGACAAAGTATTCGTCCTCCCCCAGGACAACGGGATCGATAGCAATTCCCACATGTTCCGGCGAAATGACCTCCCTGCCGTAGCTTTCCTCCAGCACCTCACCGTTGATATAGATATTGCCCTGTACGTCAATCTGTACCGTCTCTCCGGGAAGCCCGATGATCCGCTTGATGTAAAATGTATTCTCCTGCTGTTTGAAAGGAAATACGATGATATCGAATCTTTTCGGGTCGGCGAAACGATAGGTAATCTTATCCACAATCAGATTGTCCATGTCAGAAAGCATCGGTTCCATGGAAGAGCCGTCCACCTCTGTCCTCTGCCCCACAAAAGTAATCACCAGCCACGTCAAACACAATACGCCTAAAAGATAAGCAAGCGTGCTTATCATTTCTTTCATCGCTTTATTCATCGTTCGTTCTCCTGTTCTGACACCGGCGGCGGACTCTCCGGGCTCTCCAGCGTTATCCTGCCCAGACGGCCGCTCCTGAAGTCATCCAGCAGCAAATCGGCCGCTTTCTTCAAATCAAGGCTCTCGCCTTTCAGAAAGCATTTCCTGCAGCGCGCGATTTCTGTCAGCATCCGGGCCGCACTGTCCTCCCATGAAATTCCATACCGCCCTGTCACGGCGTCCGGGTACAGCTTACGCAGGACGTCCAGCAAATCACAGGCAAGCTCCTCCATGATGATGATTTCATCATTCATGGAACCGATAAAGGCCAGATGCATTCCTACCAGGTTGTCTTCAAACTTAGGCCACAGAATACCCGGCGTATCCAGCAGCTCCAGATTCTTATTCAGCCGAATCCACTGCTTTCCCTTTGTGACACCCGGCTTATTCCCTGTCCTGGTACAGGCCTTGCCCGCAAAGGAATTGATGAAAGTGGACTTGCCCACATTGGGGATTCCCACCACCATGGCCCTCACCGGGCGGCCCACGATGCCTCGTTTCCTGTCCCTTGCTATTTTTTCGGCGCAGGCTTTCTGTACCAGGCCGTTTATCGCCTTGATGCCGGAGCCGGATTTGGAATTGACCTCCAGAGCGAAGATTCCCTTGTCTTCAAAATACCGCATCCACGCCTTGTTGCAGGCTGCATCCGCCAAATCGGATTTATTCAGAAGCACGAGCCTCGACTTACCCTTTCCGAGCCCGTCGATGTCCGGGTTGCGGCTTGCCACCGGCACTCTCGCGTCCACCAGTTCTATAATCAAATCAATCAGTTTTATATTTTCCTGCATCATACGCCTGGCTTTGGTCATATGACCAGGATACCATTGATAATTCATACTATTTCACGAATCCCATGTCTGCTTCCTCAAAGGCGGCACGGAACCATACCTTTCCTATAATGTCTTCTTCCTTCACCGGCCCGATGTTGGCCGAGCGGCTGTCTTCGCTGTTGCCCGGATTATCTCCGATGCAGAAGAACTCCCCGTTCTCTATGACGAATTCCTCTGCCGCGATTCCCGCCTCCGCCAGCTTTTCCTCCACCCAGGGGCTTTCCGTCCCGTTCACGTACAGGATGCCGCCGGCAATCACCACGCTGTCCCCCGGGCCTGCCACTACGCGCTTTACATAATAATGCGAGTTCTCATTCCCATTGGGAAGAAAAACTATCACATCTCCCGCTTTCGGAGAAGATATCAGATAAAGGAAAGAATTGATGAATATCTGCTGGCCATTGTAAAGAGTAGGCTCCATGGACACGCCTACCACATTGGTCCTCATCCCCAGAAAGACATTCAGCACGACCGCTATGAAAACCGCCGTAAAGATACCGAACAGCCAGCTAAAGACCTCCCGGACATGGGCCGGGCTGATTTTCTTTTTTCGTCTGTAAAAGCTAAGACCCCTGTTTTTCGCCATATAATCATTCCTGATGAAAGAAAAGGACAACTACCTGAGTAATTGCCCTTTTGTCCGCTTACCTTACGGCTTCCTTTACCTTTGCCTTCTTACCGACGCGGCCTCTCAAGTAGTTCAGCTTAGCACGTCTGACCTTACCTCTCCTGACTACCTCAATCCTCTCCACATTGGGGGAATGGACGGGCCAGGTCTTCTCAACGCCGATACCATTGGATGTCTTCCTGACGGTAAATGTCTCGCGGCTGCTTCCGCCCTGTCTCTTCAGGACGATTCCCTCGAACATCTGGATTCTCTCCCGGTTGCCTTCCTTAATCTTACCGTAAACCCTTACGGTATCGCCGACGTTAAAATCGTCGACTTGGCTTTTCAGCTGCTCTGCTTCGATTTCTCTGATAATGTCACTCATAATGAGCCTCCTTTTTCAAATGGATGTTCTTAATGCGCCTTGGCAACAGAGGACCATCTCTTCTTTACAACATTAAAAGTTTAGCATAATCATACTCTATTTGCAAGCACTTTTTCCAGCCACCAGAAAGATTTTTCCGCTTTGTAAAAGCCCAGCCGCTCCTGGAGCCGCTCCGAAACGGTATTTCCCACCGCCACATGGCCGTAGGGAGTCCAGCCTCTCTCCAGCATGCGGTTCACGGCATAGGCTTCCAGCGAAGCCGCAATCCCTCTTCCGCGAAAAAAATCCTCCACGAACAGCATCCCCAGGCTCCCCTCATCGTGCATCCCCACAAAGCCCACCTGCCTGCCATCCACAAAAGCGCCGAACATGGCTCCTGCCGATATCCGCTCCCGGACATAATCTTCATCTGTACCGGGGCCCTTTGTGCCATCGCCGTACCATTTATGCACATACGCAAAATCATCCATGGTAAGCTGCCGGATATCCTTGTGCTTCACCGGCAGCGTCTCTCTTCTGGTATACAGCATCTGGCTGAATTCACCGAATACCGCATACTGCCTTTTCAACAGAATATCCCGGGCAAAAGCCTCCGACACCAGGACCATCTCCGTCTCTGCAGGCAGCAGATCCGCCAGACTCTCGCAAGTCTCCCTGTCAAGGGCAGTCATCATGGCAATCCTGCATCCCCTGTCATATAACAACACGGCAGTCTCGTTCAAACGGTAATCCGTATACAGAATGTCGGCGCGTCCTCTGGACAGGCTTTCCATCATATGGATATTATTGCGCTTCTGTGCGGAAAGCCTCTTAATCAGCTGCTGCTTTTTTTGATACTTCGCATACAGATCAGGCCGCCGCCCGGCAGTGCGCTGTCTGGACTGCTCCAGCCTCCAGGCCGCCACCTTGCTGTGATTGCCGGACAGAAGCACTTCCGGCACCCGCGTCCCCATCCACTCCTCCGGCCGGGAATACTGGGGATATTCCAGCAGATCGTTGTAAAAGCTCTCCTCCTCGGCTGAACTGTCATTTCCCAGCACACCGGGAATCAGCCGGGCGATGGCGTCTATCATCACCATGGCCGGAAGCTCCCCGCCGGTCAGCACATAATCCCCGATGGACACCTGATCCGTGACGACTTTTTCCAGCGCCCTCTCATCGATTCCCTCATAGTGGCCGCAGAGGAACACCAGCTCCTCCTCCCGGGCAAAGTCTTCCGCCATCCTCTGGGTGAACGGAGTCCCCTGGGGCGTCACGTAAATCGTCCTGACAGCAGCGCCGCCTGTCACGGCCCTGTGGGCATCATACACGGGCTGCGCCTGCATCAGCATGCCGGCCCCGCCTCCGTAAGGGTAATCGTCCACTTTTCCGTGCCTGTCCAAAGTGTAGTCCCTGATATTCACCGCGTTCAGGGAAATGATGCCTTTCCCCGCTGCCCTGCCGATAATGCTGGAGCCAAGTCCATGCAGAATCATCTCCGGGAACAAAGTCAGTATATGGAATTTCGTCACTTTCTTCACGCTCCGTCCAGTAATCCGTCCAAAATGTGTATCCTGATGAATCCGGCCTCCACATCCACCTCAAGGACGCATTGCCTGATAGCAGGCAGAAGCAGCTCCCTGCCGTCCGCAAGCGCAATGACATACACATCGTTGGCGCCGGTCTCCATCACATCTTTCAGGGTTCCGATTTCCGTCCCGTCCTCATCCCGCACTGCCAGCCCAATCAAATCCGCGATGAAATATTCATCTTTTCTCAAGCGCACCGCGTCGCTTCTGGGCACCATCAGGAACGCTTTCCTGTATTTTTCCACATCCTCTATGCTGTCAATCCCTTTGAATTTCAATATGGCGAACTGTTTGAAGAACTTGACGCTCTCTATCTCCAGCTCTGTGCCGGAAGTCTGTGCCCTCCCGGTATCCAGCGTCACTTTTTTCAGCCGCTTGAAGCGTTTCACATCATCTGTCGTAGGATATACCTTCACCTCTCCCCGCAGGCCGTGGGTGGAGGTGATGATGCCCACCTTAAAAAAATCTTCCATGGAATGCCCTCTTTCCATAATCCGCAGGGCTTTCCCGGCTCTTAAGACAAAAAGGCCGCCACACTCCTCATGTAGCAGCCCCTGCCGGAAACCTGCATTTTCTATACCACGCGTTTCCTCTATACGATTTCAACATCCACGCTCTTCTTCTCACGGAAAGATGCCGCTTTCACAACGGAACGGATTGCCTTTGCAATCCTGCCCTGCTTGCCGATGACCTTTCCCATATCGGAGGGCGCCACATGAAGCTCGATGACAGTATTCCTGCCCTCGGTCTTTTCCGTCACAACAACCTCCTCCGGGTTATCCACAAGCGCCTTTGCGATAACTTCCACCAAATCCGTGGAATGCTTTTCTTCCAAAGAATGATTTTCTTCTAAAGAATGAATTTCTTCTTTCATAAGCCACCTCCAAGAATCAAAAATTTACTTCTCGATGCCAGCAGCTTTGAACAGTTTTCCTACCGTTTCTGTGGGCTGGGCGCCGTTTGCCAGCCATTTCTTAGCAAGCTCTTCGTTGATTTTGAAAGTGCTGGGATCCGTGCTGGGATCATAGGTACCTATTTCCTCAATGAATCTTCCGTCTCTGGGAGAACGGGAATCAGCCACGATGATTCTATAAAAAGGAGCCTTCTTCTGTCCCATTCTTCTCAATCTGATTTTTACTGCCATTGTCTACCTCTTTCTGCCGTCCTGTGCGGCCTTATGTTAAAATGTTTCTATGAAAAGGGATATACCCATATTCATCCTGATTTTCGGTGTCACAGGTTTTGAGCACCTTAAAAGGGGAACCTGCCCTTGCCGCCTATGCCCGGAAAACCGCCGAACATCCCGCGGCCCTTTTTGCCGCCGCCAAACTGCTTCATCATCTTCTGGCTCTGTTCGAACTGCTTGATGAAACGGTTCACTATCGCGATGTCCACACCGGCGCCTTTGGCGATGCGGTGCTTTCTCTGGGGATTTAGCAGCTTCGGATTCCTGCGCTCCTCTTTCGTCATGGAGAGGACGATTGCCTCCATATGCTTCAGCTGCTTCTCGTCAATCATGGACTCCAGGTCCGCTCCCTTGATTCCCAGACCGGGCAGCATGCTCAGGATACTGGTCAGCCCGCCCATGTTGCGCATCTGCTTCATGCTCTCCAGATAGTCCTCGAAATCGAACTTGCCCTTTTTCATGCGGCCGGCCATCTCGCGGCTCTTGTCCTCGTCTAAATCTATGCTCTCCTGGGCTTTCTCAATCAGAGAGAGTACATCTCCCATCCCTAAGATTCTGTTGGCCATGCGGTCCGGGTGGAACTGCTCCATATCCGAGAGCTTCTCGCCCATACTTACATATAAAATCGGCTTGCCTGTGACCGCTTTGATGGAAAGGGCCGCACCGCCTCTGGTATCGCCGTCCATCTTGGACAGGACCACTCCGTCAATGCCCACCTTTTCATCGAACTCTTTCGCCACGTTCACGGCGTCCTGACCGGTCATGGCATCCACCACCAGCAAGGTCTGGTGAACAGCGACCGTGTCCTTGATCTCCTGCAGCTCCGCCATCATGTCCTCGTCTATATGCAGACGGCCTGCCGTATCCAGGATGACCACATTGTGGCCGTTCTTCTCCGCGTACCGGATTGCCTCCGCCGCAATCTCAGGCGGTCTATGGTCCGTTCCCATGGAAAACACGTCCACTTCCTGCTTCCTGCCGTTGATCTGCAGCTGCTCGATAGCGGCAGGACGGTAAATATCGCAGGCTACCAGCAAAGACTTCTTACCCCTGGTCTTGAGTTTTCCGGCAATCTTCGCCGTAGCCGTGGTCTTTCCGGCACCCTGGAGGCCAGCCATCATGATGACTGTGATGCTCTTGCCTGGCTGCATGGCAATCTCTGTGGTCTCGCTTCCCATGAGGGCAATCATTTCCTCATTGACGATTTTGATGACCATCTGTCCGGGATTCAGGCCGTTCATCACGTCCTGCCCGATAGAGCGCTCCTCCACGGCCTTTACGAACTGCTTGACCACCTTGAAGTTCACATCAGCCTCCAGAAGCGCCATCTTCACTTCTTTCAGGGCTGCCTTTACATCCTCCTCGGTCAGGCGCCCCTTGCTCCTCAGGTTCTTGAATACATTCTGCAGTTTATCTGTTAAGCTCTCAAATGCCACCTGTGACTCCTTGTCCTGTTGTTTTCGCAGTTTGCATGTTATGCAAACTTTGCAACCTATATACTATGTCCTAAAGCTCTTCCAGAAGCTCATGGGACAGCTCCCGGATGACCCGCAGGCGTTCCCGCATGGCCCCGGCATCTATCACAGCGCTGTCGTCTTCTTTTTCTCCCGCAGGAAGCGTCAGCCGCCGGATTTCCTCTACAGTCTTCTTCGCTCTGGCAAAGCGCTCCACAAGATGGAGTTTGCTCTCATAATCCTGGAGTATTTTATCGCAGCGCTTAATCAAATCATGCACGCCCTGCCTGCTGATGCCCTGGGCCTGCGCAATCTCACTTAAGGACAAGTCATGGTACACCGCGTCCTCGTAGACGCTGCGCTGGTGCTCCGTCAGCAGTTCGCCGTAGAAATCAAATAGCATTGTCTGTTCATATATTTTATCCATATCACTACCAACCTTGTGTATCTTACTACAGAAGCGGGCAGGTGTCAAGTGTTTTTTCTTGTCGAACTAACGTTCAATGGAGAACCTTGGTATTGAAAAAAGCAATGAGAAGATTTATTTGGCACGGAAATGACACACCGCCGACAGCACCGGCTGGAACAGCAAGGAAAACGCTAAAACGTGGCGCAAGGCCCCGGGAGGTGTTGACGGAATATTTTCAGGATAGTAAAATACTGAAATGGAATGATGTTCAACCACCATATATACATAAAATAGAAAAAATCATCCTCTTCATATGGAACCGGACATATCCGGCAGATACATTCTTACCATTGGATTTAAACGAATGGGTTTTAGAATGGACAGGAGACTTTGTCGGATATTCGCATGATAAAATAACCAAGGAGATATACCGAAGATGAGAAGAACAAAGATATGGCTATTATCCGTTGTTTCATCAATTGCTCTGCTATTGTCAGCGTGTGCTGCCCCTGCAGCCGGCGACGCAGGCCCCTCTCCCACTCCGGAACCGGTAGAATCTGGAGAAGAGGCGGCTTCTGAAAGCGCGTCTGAGGGTATGCCTGCTCCATCTCCTGAACCAGTGGAGCCCTGGCAAGAGCGGCCTGCGGAAAACGCTGCCCCTGACGATGGACGGCAATCCATTCCGCAACTATCCGGCCTCTCATTTTCTAACAATGATATCGCTCCATATTCAGGAGAGCCCTATGCAATCGTCAATAATAATGTCCCCTATTTCTCTGAAAGCGATCTGTCTCCTGAATCATTTGAGTACTACAGCGACCTGGACAGCCTGGGCCGGTGCGGCACTGCATATGCTTCTATCGGATTGGATATGATGCCGGCAGAAGAACGCGAAAGCATCGGGCAGATAAAGCCTACCGGCTGGCACACGGTCAAATACAGCGACGTGATTGACGGAAACTACTTATATAACAGATGCCATCTGATCGGATACCAGCTTACAGGGGAAAATGCCAACGAAAAGAATCTGATTACCGGCACCCGTTATCTCAATGTCCAAGGAATGCTGCCATTTGAGGATATGGTCACAGATTATGTGAAAGAGACCGGAAACCATGTGCTCTATCGTGCCACTCCTATCTTTGAAGGAGACAATCTATTGGCATCCGGAGTATTGATGGAGGCTGAATCCGTAGAAGATACCGGTGAAGGCATCTTGTTCTGTGTCTATGCGTATAATGTACAGCCTAATATCATAATCAATTACGCTACGGGCGAAAGCAGCCTGTCGCCAGAGGGTCCGGCTTCTGAGCCTATTACCACACCAGAACCCACAGTCGAGCCTGTCCCTACTGCCGCACCAGAGCCTACAGCCGAACCTGCCCCTATAGAAGCTCCGGCAATCACAGAGACACAGGAACCCATCGATGAGCCTGTTCCACAAGGAACGACCTATATCCTGAATACTAATACGGGCAAGTTCCACTATCCTACCTGCGGCAGCGTGAAACAGATGAAAGAAAAGAACAAGCAGGAGTTTTCCGGCACCAGGGATGAAGCCATATCAATGGGATACGATCCATGCAAGAAGTGCAATCCATAGAATACTGAAAACGAAGCGGCCGGCCATATATCTCTGCCGGCCGCTTCGTTCCAAAATTGCAAAGGTCTTACCGGGTATAAGGACATAAACCGTATCATCGCAACTTTCTGCGGTGGCTTACAAAGCTAAATCATAAAGGCTACTCTTTTATGCCTTCAGATACAGTTTCACCGTCTTGATTTCAAACGGCCGGAAAGAAAGCTCGATTCTTTGCCCATTCTCACCGGTGAAAGGACACGGCGCGATGGTCTCTTCCAATAGATTGACTATCTCCGCGCCATCAATCTGATAGTCGGAAGACAGCTGCACCGAAGTACGGGCCCCCCTGTATTCGTGCAGGCGCACAATGACACCCTCATCGGCCTCCGCTTTCTTCACCGCATCGACTTTTACGGATTTTCCCGACAGGCGAACAAACATTCTCTCCTCTACGAGCTTTGCATCCGCGAATACCGTAATCGGGAGATTCAATTTCTCTGCCTCTTCCACCGTACTACATGCCGTGATATGGCCGGCATGCGGATAAAGCGCATAAGTAAAAGTATGCTCTCCCATATCCGCCTGGGGATCCGGCGCTTTGGGCGAACGGAGAAGACTTAGCCTGACAGCGCTCCCTTCTATATTGTAGCCGTATTTGCAGTCATTCAGAAGACTCACGCCGTAGTCGCTCTCCGACAAATCCGCCCATTTATGGCCGCACACCTCAAATTTTGCCCGATCCCAGCTTGTATTTCTGTGTGTCGGACGTTCTATGTACCCGAACTGGATGTCATAAGCGGCTTTCACGGCGCGTACATCGGTGTAAAATGCCGTCTTTAAAAGCTTATGCTCCTCTCTCCAATCCACCCGGGTCTGAAAATCAATCCGTGGGCAGACCCGGTAAAGCACCATTTCCTGACGAATCAAGGAGCGGTGGAAATGATAGACAAACTCTATCTTCATGCGCAGCGTCCCCAATTCCGAGATTCTGGCCTCCCCATCCATGGAAAGCTCTTTCTTTTTCTCCGTATAAAAGGAGTCGATATTCCAGGCATCGTTGCTCAGCGGTTTGTCTTCATACAATTCCAGGACATTTCCGAAACATCCCTCTTTCAGAACCTCCCGACAGCATTTTTTATCATAAATCATGGAAAGCCGGCCTTTTTCATTCCAGCGGATGATATAGTAAGGCGTCTCAACCATACGGGATTCCGAAATAAACTGAAATGTTTCCTGTTCCCCCGAAACTGCCTCTTCCCCCGGCACAAAGACCAACTGTTTCAGGGACAGGGGCTCCAGCTTTGTCCGCACCAGATAACCGCCCTCTGTCCTCTGGGCGTCCAGCCTCCGCTCTCCATCGTAGAAGCAGCCCGCCTTTTCCTGCTCAATCCACACATAATCGTCCCTGGAAAATCCGTCAAACGCCGTCAGTACATAGGAATTTTCTTCCGGCTGCGTGAGGCCTGCCGCAGCCTGCTTCTGCAGCGTACCCACTTCCTTTTCCAGCGCTGTGTACATAATCCGGGAGTCCTCATAGACCTCACGGATCGAGGATCCGGGTATGATATCGTGGAACTGATACAGCAGGACCTGCTCCCAGCACTTTCTCAGCTCTTCTTCCTTTCCGTTTCCTCCCGCTGTGCGGTTCCATGCGGACAGCCATTCCGCCTGGGAGAGCAGCAGTTCCATGCGGCGGTTCATTTTCTTATTGTAGCCCTGTGTGGTATAGGTCCCCCGGTGAAACTCCAGATACAGTTCCCCGTCCCAGACCGGAACTTTATCTTTCTCTTTTTCCGCATTTTCATGAATCTTTTTGAAAAAGCTGCCTGCCGTGTCCGTCTGCACATTGGGCAGCCCCGGCATGCGGTGAATCATCTTCCGCATTTCAAGCATTTCCCTGTTGACGCCTCCGCCGCCGTCCCCGTATCCGTAAGAAATCAGCACATCCTGCGACAGATCTTTATTCTTGAATTTGCTCCAGCTTCCCAGAACGGTTTTCGGCGTCAGCAGTCCGTTATAGGTGGAAAACCAATCCTCCGGAGGCCTGTGTTCTTCCGGCGTCTCGATAAAATAGGTCAGAATTTCGCTTCCGTCGATGCCGCGCCAGATAAACAGATCTTCCGGAATCTGATTGTTCTCATTCCAGCTGATTTTTGTGGTCATAAATGTCTTCATTCCGCATAAGTTCAGAATCTGCGGAAGCGCCCAGCTATAGCCGAATACATCCGGCAGCCACAGGTATTCGCATGTCTTCCCGAATTCTTTCCTGAAGAAAGCGGTTCCATGGAGGAACTGGCGCACAAGGGATTCCCCTGAGGGGATATTGCAGTCGGCCTCCACCCACATGCCGCCGTCCGGCTCCCATTTTCCCTCTGCGGCCTTTTCTTTTATCTTCGCATACAATTCCGGACAATCTTCTTTCACATACTGATATAGCTGTGGCTGGGACTGCAGAAAAATATATTCCGGATACCGCTCCATCAGGCGAAAAACTGTACTGAAAGAACGCTGTGCTTTTTCACGGGTATGTTTCAGCCGCCACAGCCATGCCACGTCAATATGCGTATGGCCCACGGCGTGTACGGTAACGGCATGTTCTTTTTCAATCTGTCCCAGTCCCTTTTCCATCACCGCGACAGCCCTGGCCGCACTTTCATAAAGCGCCTCCTCGTCCCAGTCAATGGCGCCCAAAATCTCTTCTGTCAGACCGGTAAGAACCTGTTTCTCACTGTCCGTGGGCGCAAGCAAATCGGTGGCCTGGGCTGCCGATTTCATATAATAGTACAGCGCATCCGTATTCCGCTCCAGGAACGCCAGATCCGCCTGCTGCAGACAAAGGGTAAAATCATCCTCTCCGTCTCCCTCCATGCCCGTCCAGGCAAGGAATGTCAGCCGTACCGTTTTTCCCTCGTATTCCCGCAGCAGAATCTCCGTGTGGTTCTCATCCACGCCCTGACAGGGTCTTCCGTCCACATAGAGCATGGCCTCGAAACGTCCCCGCAGACAACCCGCTTTTTTGCCGAAATGAAACAGCAGCACCGTCTCGCAGCTTTTTGGCGCTTTCGGGATTTCCACGGTTCTTTCCAGCCACAGATAGTTGTTCCGTCCTCTCAGGCAGTCGCCGATTGCAAAGGACATACCATCTTCCATTTTCTTCGGACAGGCGCGGTAGACCTCATCCGGTCCGTTTTCCCCTTTTGCCGCCAGAAAAGGGGCTATGGACTGATGCCCAAAATATCTCCTGCTTTTCAGCTCCTCCGCCCGTCTCTCATATTTCCTGCTTGTTCTATCCATCTTTACCCCCTGTATCCGCCAGACTCCCAAAGAGCCTGTCACATGCTGATATCTGAAAATTTCAAGGCCTGTCCTTTTTTCTCTGTCCGGCTCTTCACAGGCCGCCCGGCGCTGTCCCTGCCATGGCCAGGCACAGGATGAGGGCCTCCCCGCTGTTTAAGGTGATTCTTTCCGCCGGCATTATAGTGTTTTCTTCCCGCTGGAACGCTATTTCGGCTCCGCCTGCAACGAGTCTTTCCGGCATGCCGCCTTTCCGGACCTGCAGCTTCTCCACTTCCATCTTCCCGTCCAGGACGCACAATTCCACACGGTTTTCCGTTACTTTCAAAACGCCGTAGCCGAAACACGTGAACCAGGGAATCGTCAGCGTTTCCTGCTTTGGAGCGATGGTGACCGCCGCCCTTGCCCTGTCATATCTGAATCCGCTCAGAGAGAGCATCAGCGTCCACGCCGCCAGCGGGCGGTAATAGTGTCCGCCGCATTCCTCATGATTGAAGATTCTGCCCGCCTGCACATAACGGCCATCGACATTTGCCGCGATCGCCCTTGCCCGCTCGAACTCGCCCATCTCCAGGTACATGCCGGAAAGCGCGAACTCGATTCCGGACCAGTTGGACTCTACCTGAACATTTCCGTATGTATATAAAGTCGGCTTCTTTCCCTCCGGATAGGAGGCGTTGATCAGGCCGCCTTCTTCCGTGTAGTTGTGTCTCCACACCTGATCCAGCACCTTTGTGATATATCCGTCCTCCACATAGCCCGGGATTCCCATTATCCTGCAGTACCATGCGGCGTCCAGCTGCCCGCTCATCAGGCATTCGTCACGCTCATCCCCATCCATCCACAAGCTGAAATAATCACCGTTCCATAGCTTTTTGAAACTCTCTTTACCTTTCGCAAGGATTTCCCGCCAATGGGCGGCCAGCTCCTCCTCCTGCATTTCTTCAGCCAGATGCACAGCGGCTGTCAGCGATGCCAGCCACAGGCCCGCGATATAAGAGGGGATTCCCCGAAATCTCCATGCGTCATAGGTATTTGCCCGGGTGTCGTGGTCCGGAAGTCCGTCCTTGTCCGCGTCAAGCTTTTCCGTGCTGGCCATGGCTTTTACCACCGGCTCCCACATCAGCTTCAGGTACTCTCTGTCCCCGGTCCACATATAGTCTCTGCACACCATCAGAACAAACTGCGGGTTCATGTCCACACGGTCATAGCCCCCGTCCACATGCTCAAAATCCGGGCGGAAGAAATGATGGACTCTTCCGTCCTCGCGCTGGAACCTCGTCCCCATTTCCATCTGCCTCAGCTGCAGTTCCGGGAACAGCGCCAGAATCATATAGGAACCGTAGTAGGTAATGTCCATGGTATGGAACCCGCAGCTTCCCAGGCCCTCCCAAATCCCGAAGTCGCCGTTGCACGCCCACCAGGAGCATTTTACAAGAGTGCTGAGCTGAATCACCCAGTTTCTCGTAAATTCCGCGGGAGCGGAACAGTTCTGAAGCGTCTCGGAGAACATCCGGACCCTGCCCTGGATTTCTTCCGCATTTTCCGTCAGATATATGGCCGCGTCCTCGGCATTTTTGCACCAGCATGTATATTTGTGGCCCACATAACTGTTTTCCGTGCTGATGTGATTGGGGAAATTCCAGGTCACCAGGAAAGTGACAGTCCTGCTCTCCCCTGGCTGCAGGATGACCTTGCTGCAAAGCGCCCCGTCGCCGAAGCCTCCGCAGGGCATTTCTTCCAGATTCCTGTACTGCCGCAGCAAAATCCCGAGAAATTCCCTCTTTCCCTCCGCCGTCTCCAGAATGTCCGGGCGCACCTCCGTCAAACGTTTCCATGGTCTGTAGCCGCTGGCAAGCTTTTTCACGGATTCCAGCATTTCTTCAATCTTTTCTTCGCTCAAATCCTTTAAGGCTTCCAGATCCGGCATATGAAGTTCCTCATCCGCCTCTTCCCATCCCAGATTCGGAAGCTCGCCGTAATCCCGGAAACCGAACAGACAGGATTCCTCCGAACAGCCGAACGCCCCTCCGAGCACATAAGCCCCGAAAAATTCCGCATAATCGCCTTTGATATAGCTGGGAACGCCGTCAAGCACAGAAAGCGCCATGCTTCCGTTTTGTTCCGCCTTTATATCGGAGGAGCTTTCCATGAGAAGGGTCGTCCTCCCGCCGACGGTTTTGACGGTATTTTTCAGCTTCCTGTCCGCAAGCCCCCTGTTCACCGGGTTCTTCAAGGTACCCATCAGGGAAACTTCGGCCGTTTCCGAAGTCTTGTTCTTCACCTGGAAATTCACATAAAATCCGGGCATTCCGCTTGTCTTTGTATCACGGGGCACAAAAGGCGACATAAACTCTGCTTTCAATTCAACAGGCAGGCCCGGATCCTCGTACTCCATATGGCAGATTGGAAAATCCGGCGTCCAGCGGATGGTCTCGACATTTTTTAAAAACGAATACATCACCGAACGGAAGCCGCCGATTTTCCTCCCATGGGATAATTTTCTCACAACCGGCTCTCTTCCTTCCTGTTTAGCCCTCACATAGAACGGCAGCACATCCTGATCGTATTCCGGAAGATTCCCCTTGTTATGTTTCTCCGGATCAGATGCCGCCCAGAGGCCAAGGTTAAAGATCTCCCAGTCTTCAAGACTACCATTCTGTCTTATTTCTACGCTGCCTGTTCCGATTCCGCCCAGAGCCATTCCATGGAGTTGCTCCTGCTTCTCTGTAACTGTCCGCACTGCTCTCATCTGTTTTATTCCTCCTGCCCCCTTCTAATTGATACATGGACATCCCTCTTATAAAATATAATTCTCCTGCATAAACTTGTCAATATTTAGATTGTTCCGCTTCTTTATTGCATATTTTCAGAGCAGGAAAAGGAGCTCTATCAAATAGAACTCCTTTTTAAGTTGACCGCTTACTCCAGATAATCCGAGGCCTCTTCCAGAGCCTTATCGTACTCTCCGGTCCACCATTCGACGAAGTCGTTGCTTCCTATATTTTCCGCTTTTTCAATCATCTCTGCTTTCAGAGCCTCATACTCGGCATCATCCTTGGCGAAGGCCATCTTCCAGGAATTTGTCGTGACCACATCGCCGACTCTTGCCGCAAGCTGTTCCATATCGTCTGTCAGGATAGGATAACCGACAAACTGGAACGGTATCAGCAGGTTATTCTTTGTGAGGTAATCGATGGAATCAACCGCGTCATAGTCTTCCTGCCACATATCTACCAGTTTCGTATCCTTAGGAGCATATTCTTTCTTCTCCCAGAAGCTGTTTCCGATCGGAGTATTATTTAAGTCAGGATTCTGCGTCGTGATGTGGAGCGCGGCCCATGTCTGAGGACAGCCGTCATAAAGCCCTTTTCCCTCGGGAAGCTCCTTTTTGCCATCCTGCATGTACTCATACCCCTCTTCCGTCACATAGGGATTGCCGTTCTCATCCACATCCCAGGTAATTCCTTTCGGGCCGTTGCGCTGCAGCATGGCTCCGTCAAAGGAGAACATATAGTTGATGAACCGCATGGCCGCCTCCGGGTTCTTACACGCCTTACTTACGGAAACGGTCCAGGTTCTTCCGATAGGCTGCAGGCCCTCCGTAACGGTGGGAGAATCCTTGACGAACACAGGCATATGCCCGATCCCTTCTTCCTGTTTTTCAGGTGTCGCGAAATCGCTGACGCCCCAGTTTCCAAGCCCCATCAGGACACGGCCGGAGCCCATCTTGTTGGTCGCGTCGTCAAAACGCTGTGTCATGGAGTCAGGATCCAAAAGCCCCATCTGGTTGGCCTGATACAGGAAATCAATGAACTTCAGGTAAAGGCTGTCCTCATCCAGGATAGAACGAACCTTGGGCGGATTGACATTGTAATCGATTTCAACAAGAGTACCCTCAATCATCTCAACACCGGAGAACTTGCCGGCAAACATGGCAAGACACATAAAGGTTCTGTCCCAGTCTTTCCAGATAGAAAGTCCGTAGACTTTCTGCCCATCGGCATTCGCAGGCTCGATCTCCTGCATCTGCTGCAAGACAGAAAGATAGTCATTCAGAGAGGTAATCTCCGGGGAGCCGATCTGTTTATACAGGTCGTAGCGGAGCCAGGGTTCCTTATCGCCTCTTGTTTCCATGAATAACTTGGCGTCGGTACCCACGGTATAGGCTTTGCCCTTTCCGCAGCTGAGCTTGTCCGCCGCGTATCTCAGCGGAATCTCAGCATTGGCATACAGGTCGGGAAGAAGCTCCTTATAGTCATCGTATGCCAGAAGCATATCGCCCATCACAGCGTTTTCTACCTGTTTGTAATCCTTGAAGCATACAATATCAGGAAGTTCTCCGCTGCCCATCAGGGCATTCAGTTTCTGCTCGCCCTGATCCCCGCAGGGAATCAGCTCGATGGTAACGCCGACCTGACGTTTTACCTCTTCCGCCCACCATCCCTCTACAACTCCGGAACTGTTGGAGGGCAGACTGAGCATCTGCAGTTTCACGATTTCATCGTCGCCGGCGTCATCCGTATCCGCTTCCAATTCCTCTTTCGGCTCTGCCTGGGATTCCGTCTTCGATTCCGTCTCCGGAGCCTGTCCCTCTCCCGCGTTATCGCTGCCGCATGCCGCCAAAGAACCTGCCAGCATAGCCGAGGTCAGCAATAAAGCCCAAAAACGCCACTTCTTTTTTGCTTTCATACCTTTTTCTCCTTTTCCCTTTTTTATATTTGATATCAGTGGGCTCACCGATAACATATATCCCATCAGCCTTTTACCGATCCGATCATGATACCGTTCACGAAAAATCTCTGAAAGAACGGATATACAAAGAGAATCGGCAGTACGACTACCATGGAAACCGTCATTTTGACCGAAGTCGCGGTAAGGATAGAAGACATATCCACCCGCACTCCGCTCTCTGACATCTTCATCAGCGAATCTGCCAGAGAATTCGCCTCGTTCATATACTGATACAGCAGATACTGTAACGTGAATTTAGTGGAATCCGTCATCAAGAACAGAGTATCCGTAAAGGAGTTCCACTGCCCCACGGCGGCAAAAATCGCCGTCGTCGCCAAGATAGGTTTGCTCAGCGGTATTATGATTCTGGTGAATCTGACGAGATACCCCGCACCGTCCATGGCCGCGGATTCCTCCAGGGACGACGGGATGCTCTCCACATATGTCTTGTACAGAATCAGGGAGAACGGTGCCACGATGGCCGGAATCACATACGCCCAAAAGCTGTTGGTCAGGCCCAGATTCTTCATATTGATGAACCATGGGATGATGCCGGCGTTAAAATACATAGTGATGACCACATATCTATACCATATCTTTCGATGCCAGAACTCCTGCCTGCTCAGAGCATATCCCAGAAAGGACGTGCCGATCAAAGTTCCGGCCGTACCCAGAACAGTCCTTCCTACGGAAACCAGCGCCGCCAGTCCCAGTCCTCTCATCTTCAGAATCTCCACATAGTTGTTAAAATGAATTCCTTTCGGTGTCAAAAGAATCTGCCCCTTTGACACAAGGTCATTCGCACTGATGGTGTTTATGAACAGATAGTAAAAGGGGAGCACGCAGATAATAGTGAACAACCCATATACCGCATAATTGACGATATTAAAAATCAAATCTCCAGCAGTTCTCTTTTTTCCCATCGCTTTCATAACCGGTTACCGCCCGCCTTTCCTTTGTAATCAGAATATGGACTCTCCGCGAGTCAGTTTAGAACTCATGTTCGCCACGAACAATAATGTAACGCTGACAATAGATTTCAGGATACTGACTGCGGTAGAGTAAGAATAGTTGATACCGACCATACCCTGGTTGTAAACATAAAGGTCCAGCACCTCAATATATTCCTTATTCATTGCATTTTGGAAAACAAAGTACTGCTCCATGCCGTTATTGACCAGATTCGCAATGGAGAGGAGAAGCAGCACAAAATAGGTCGGAAGCAATCCCGGAATCGTGATATGCCAGATTTTCTGCATCCGTCCTGCCCCATCCACGGCTGCCGCTTCATACTGCTCCTGGTCGATTCCCGTCAGCGCCGCGATATACATGATGGCGCTCCAGCCCAGCCCTTTCCATGTCCCCCACAGCCACATACTGAGCCATACATGTTTGCTGGAAGCCAGGAAATTAATCCCCTCGTCCAGGATGCCCAGGTCCATCAGCAGTCTGTTGACGAAACCGTCATTCACGGAGAACATGGCATAAGCCACGGAATACACCAGGACCCAGCTGATAAAGTTAGGAATCGTGGTCAGGGTCTGCACCGCCTTTCGGTAGTGCTTACTCTTGATTTCTGCCAGAAAGACGGCGAACATCATGGGCAGGCCGGAAGTCGCGATGCCGATCAGGCTCATGCCCAGGGTGTTTTTCATCACTCTGACAATATCCTCCAGCGCATATTTGTCAGCGAACATCCGGGTAAAATTGTCTAGTCCCACGAATTTACAATCCAGCAGCGCCCTGCCGGGCTTGTAATCGAACAGCGCATAGACCCATCCGTACAGCGGCAGATAAGAAAACAGGAAAATCAGTATCAAAAAGGGAAGCGAAAGCAGCCACAAACGAAATCCTCCCTGATCGATCAATCTTGTTTTCTTTTTACCTTCACTCTTCATGTCCTTTCCTCCTTATCCCTGACACCGTCTGCTTTTGCATTTTATTATTCCATTTTATTGCTTCCTTACTTTTCATGCATCAAAAAGATATGTTATATATTGGAAATTATTTTATTTTGATATCTAAATTTTATTATATGAATTTTTATTTGATATGTTTAGATTATAGATATGTCCGTCTCTTTTGTCAATATAACTGAATAAAATTATAATTATTTGTGCATTTTATACATTTTATAGTGCTTATTTTATCATATATGTCCATGTGTTTTTGCATTTCGTCTTTATTTGATATATCTTTCTATGTCCACTCTTCTTTCTATTGACATATTTCTTTTTATGCCTTATGATAATACTATAACCAATATTTGTTATAAAACAGAGGTGAAAGCGTTATTATGAGTGCCAATCCCGATTCCCCCAAAAAATTGTACGAAATCATCATCGACTCTATATTAAAGAAGATAGATCAGAACCAGTTTTCTTTTGAAACGCCGATCTGTACCGAGATTCAGCTTATGGAAGAATTCCAGGTCAGCAGGATTACGGCCAAGCGGGCCATTACGGAGCTGGAATATCAGGGCATCCTGTATCGGAAAAGGGGAGTGGGCAGTTTTGTGGTCAGGGATATTTTTCAGAAAAGGGCGAAAATGAGCAATCCTGCCAGCAATACACCTGCAGTTTTCGCCTTTCTGCTTCCCTATACTTTCAAACAGAATAATATTTTCAATATGATTGCGAAAATCAATGCGAAGTTCAATTCCTCCAACTGTTTCCTGTCGCTTTTCATCACTGACGGAAACCGTTCCAAGGAACGAATGATTCTGAAGCAGCTTTTGGAACAGAATATAGCAGGGATACTCCTTTATCCGGCATCCACGGATCTTCACCTGGATCTTTTAAACCAGTTTGTATTCCGCAACATCCCCGTAATCATCAGCGATCAGCCTGTGACTACTCCTTATCTATACAATATTCTGTGCGATAATGTCATGGGAGCCCGAAAGCTGGCAGAGCATTTAATCTCTCTGGGGCATCGGAAAATCTGTTTTTTCTCCGAAAAAAGTATAGCGAGCGTGCCCTCTGTGGCAGAGCGCCTGGGCGGCTATCTGGAGGCGTTGCGCTGCGCAGGCCTTTCCGCGGAACCGGAATATATCATTCCCAAAGCAACGGAGTCAACCGCGGAATCTTTCCGGGAATATATCTGTACACTGAAAAGCAGCGGAGTCACAGCCATCATATGCGAAAATGACGGAGTGGCTTCCGGTCTGATTGAAGCGTGCAGTTCTCTGTCGCTGAGAGTTCCGAAAGATATCAGTATATGCGGCTTCTGCAATGATTACGATAATATAACGTCCATCTATCAGAATGAAGAGCTTATGGGCGAACACATCGGTGACATCTTTCTGGAATCACTGACGCCCGACCGAAATCTCCCACATAAAATTCTGGTACCGGCAACTCTTTGCGTAAAGGCGTCTACGGGCCCCTGTCCTGATTAGCTCAGAGGCCAAAGACCTGTTCCGGCCATTCTCCCGATGCGGTCATCCGGGCATGAGCCGGAACCAGCGACCGGAGCCTCTCCCGCAGAGAGGCTCCCACTCCATCCCATTTACCGACACCCTGCCTGATAAAGCGCCGTCCTCCACAAAATGGGGAATCAGACCATTGACCAGTTTTGTCACCGTTGTCTTGCCATTGTGAACCGTCTCCCTTACGCTTCATTCCTCAGTTCCTGCTCCGGGATGTCCTTCTCCGCAAGGATGATTCCTTGCATCCAGCCCTTCATCAACCGATACACCAATCATAAGCCCTATGCCTGATATCCCCATCACACCCGGCATCGTCTGAAGCTGATTCCATAAATAATCAGCCCTGGCAGAAACATCATCCAGAAATCCTTCCTTGACTAACATTTTTTCTGTCCAGTTGTGCTGTCAAAACATGTTTTCGTGCAATCGGTATTAGACAAAATTTCATTTTTTCCGATATTTTATGTGAAAGCCAAAGGAGGGCATATGATAAAAGTTGCAATATGTGATGATGAAAAGAACATAAGAAGCTACCTTGCTTCGCTTATCAAAGAGCAGAAGGCGGAATGTGAAATTACGGAGTATGCTTCTGCTGATGAATACCTGTCAAGCGGCATGGGGCATGATTTGCTGTTCCTGGATATAGCGTTAGAGGGTTCTGCGTCCGGCATGGACGGTATGGGAATGGCAAGGCGGATCAGGGGCATGGAACAGATAAAACAGCCCGCAATCATTTTTGTTACGGGCTATGAAAAGTATGTCTATGACGCTTTCGAAGTGGAAGCGTCAGGGTATCTGGTAAAGCCTGTGAATGAGCGGAAATTTGCGGAGGTCTTCAGCCGGGCGCAGGATAAGATTTTATCCGAAACGGAGCAGAAAAAGAAAACCCTGCTTATCCAGTACGCCGGGGCAAACAAAGCCATACCGTTAGACCGTATTTATTACATGGAAAGCCGGAAGCACAAGGTAGTGCTTTATATAAAAGACGGGGAACAAGCCAGCTTGCGCAGCCTGGAATATTATGCAAAAATCGGGGAGCTTGAGGAAGAATTGCAGGGGCAGTTCTGCCGCATCCACAAAGGCTATCTTGTCAACCTCTCCTGTGTGGACGAATACAGCAGGACAGAAATCATGCTTGCAAACGGGGATAAGCTGCCCCTTTCCAAATATAAGTATGAGGACTTTGTAAAGGCATATCTGCGCTTTATGCAGTAGGAGGGACAGACATTGAGCGATGCAGGTTTTAATTTGATTATGAATATCATGTCCGGCATTCAAGTGTTTTTATATGCTGCCTGTATGACGGCTTTTTTCTATCCATTTATGGCAGGGAAAAAGGAACAGAGGAAACGCAGAATCAAAAAAGCGCTTATGGTTTTTGCGGTTTATATGGTTATGTATTTTATTGGCATGACAACGTCTGTTTATGGATGGCTGTGCATGATAATTGTAATTGTCCTCTTGGCGGCGGCTTCAAAGTTCTTGGACATGGAGAGGGAATTTACGATTCTTTTGGGTGCGCTTTTCTTTTGTGCCAGAAAATTAAGTGCGCTGATTATGAGAAGCGTAAGTTTTATTGTAGACAAACGCCTGGAACAAAACGCGGAAACCTTGGAAATGACTAAAAACATTTTCAGCCGTGCGGCATCAAACTATGCTTTTGTTGCGGTGTTGCAAATGCTCCTGCTCTCGGTTATGTTGTGCGTCATGGGGCGGCTTTTGAAGAAAAAAACAAGAAAGCTGCAGATAAAAGAATTGTGTTACATGCTTTTGACCCCGGTAACAGGGATTTTGTTTGTAAATATTATTTTTCATATTCTGCTAATTGTGAATGAAAACACGATTATACAACTTTATGAACAATTCCCGGTATTTCTTGGGATTGTGCCTGTGGTTGCCGCCCTGTTCTATGCAGGGATTTTGATTACGATAGTGTCTTATCAGAAAATGATACGCTTGCAGGAGGAAAAGGAAAAATATTTCGTGGAACAGCAGCAGGTTCACGCAATACAGGAACGAATGGAGGAAGTGGAGCAGTTTTATCATGGCATACGCCAGATGAAGCATGAAATGAAGAACCATATGACGAATATCAAAGGGCTTGTCAGAAATGGCAGCTATGGGGATATAGAGCAGTATATAGACCATATGGACGAAAGCATGGATGTATTTGAGCTTACCATTAAAACCGGAAATACTGTTACGGACGTGATCGTGAATGACAAGCAGAAAGCCGCAGAGAAACAGGGAATACAGTTCCAGTCGGCGTTTTCCTATCCAAAATCGGACGGCTATAATGCCTATGACATAGGGATCATTATTAACAATCTTCTGCAAAATGCCCTTGAAGCCTGTGAAAAAATGGCAGAGGGGAAAAGATACATTTATCTTTCCGGCAGGCAGAAGAAAAAGTTTTATGTGATAAATGTAAAAAATTCATTTGAGGGGGAGGTGACATTTGACACAAAAACCAATCTTCCGCTTTCCACAAAGGGAAGGGATACAGCCCTGCACGGCATTGGTTTATCCAATGTAAAACGTGAAGTAGATAAATACATGGGAGATGTGGATATTAGGGCAAGGAAAAACGAATTTAGCGTAGCTGTGTTGTTACAGGAAAGGAGAAAGAAATGAGTAGTTTGGGAGTATGTGGTGTTTTAGGTGCATACCAATATGCAAACAGGACACAATTGCAGTAAAACCAAATATGCCCGGACTTATCATAAGGGGGCAAGAGCGGCTCTGAATGACAGAAGAACCGCAGAAAAAATATTGATGACAATGGAGGATTTGAAAAATGAGCGTAAATGGAATTGGATATAATTATTATCAAAACAATGTAGCGGCAGATAGACACAACAAGAGCAGGGTCGGACAATTTTACCCACAAAAACAGGAAACAGAGGTGTCTGCACCCGAAGATACAAGGCAGAATGCCAATGTGCAGGATATTTATAAGGCACTTAAATCAAAAAATCCATTATTGGAGCAGGAGGATGATGATGTATCAGATGAAGAATCGAAGCAGGAAGATAAACAAGAATCTGAATCAAAGACAGAAATCATTGTTAAGCCAGACGGTTCAAGAGTGCTTGTAATGACAATGAGTATCGGGGGAATGGAAACAACCATGAGCTTAGAAATTTCTAAGCCGACAGAAGCACCAAATGAAAATTCGGAGCATGATACCAATAATACGCCTACGGCTGAAAATGATACTGGATCAAATGAAATGTCGAATGTTTCAAGTGAAGCATAGAAAATGTACATAATTTTAAACTTGTCATTTCCTGCTCTGGAATTCTTGAAAATTTATCCGGCGCAATATGAGCAGTTATTTATTACATGGTGTACTAATAAACATCGGGGAACTGAAAAATATGCTTTTTTCAGTTCCCGTCTCACTCTATGGGAGTCAGTCATTCTTGTCTTTGTTCCCGGCTTTATCCTTTGCTTTTTCTTCTTTCAATTTCTGTTCCCAATAGGATTTATCCGTTACCTTATTATACTGCATAACGCTGAATACTGCCTAATGCAATCATGCGATTGAACCAGTCAGCGTTATGCAGTCTGGTTTCATTGCAAGTGAAATCGTTAAGCAGTATAATTTCTGACATATAGAACCACCTCCTACAAGCGCACATCCACATGGGTATAAACTGCTGCCTGTGCTGTTGCAACTTCCGGAACGGCTGTTTCAACAGGCTGTACATTTCCCGCCTGTGTACTGTCATCCCGCTGTACATTCTCCGCATTTCCTGTCTGTGACTCGGCGCCAGATACACTATCCTGTGCATTTTCTCCGTTTGTACTGCTTTCCTCTGCCTTTTCGGTTGTATTTTCTGCCCGATATGTTTTTTCCTCTTTTGTACCAGAAGTCTTATTTTCATTGCGCTCTGCCACGGCAGCTTCTTCCATAACCTTATTTGCCTCTGCGAGCGTATTCATTTGTGAAACTGTTGCATTCTCCGCTTTCT
The DNA here is from genome assembly GCA_910576125.1 of Lachnospiraceae bacterium. Classification (GTDB taxonomy): domain Bacteria; phylum Bacillota; class Clostridia; order Lachnospirales; family Lachnospiraceae; genus Acetatifactor; species Acetatifactor aquisgranensis. Next base: position 106,472 of record CAJTHM010000017.1, read on the forward strand.
GCTCCAGTTCCGCAATTTCCTCTTTCTTGGCTTCCACATTTCCTCCACCCTGCTTGACTTCTGCTTTCAGGACATTCGCCCTGCCTTCCAGTTTTGTTGCCACGCCACCCTGCACTCTTGCCTGCTTGATAGATGTATCCGCAGAAAGCATTGCTGTCATGCTCGCCTGTGACAGTCCTGCGGCTTTTTCTCCTGCTTTTGTTTTCACCCCGCCGGGCAGATTGTCCTTCGAGGAAGCTCTCTCCTGCTGTTTTTCTTTTCGCTGTTCCATCTGATGCTGCCTTAACTGCATATTCAGGTCACTAATCTGCTGCTGTATCTCCTGCCGTTTTTTCATCTTTTCTTCTAATGTCATTTCCTCATTAGAAGAAAGTTCCTGCAACTGCTTCTGTGCGTTGGCAATCTGGTTCTGGATATTCCGGCTGTATGAGTCTGTTGCCTGATTCATTCCCATCTGCCCCATTTGTGCGTTTGATCCACTGATACCATTAATTTTCATTGTACCTGTCCTCCTTCAAAAATTTTGAAAGCCATTTCACATAAAAAAATCCTGCTCTCTATCAATTTTATCGGGATATCATTTGTACGGATAAAGCACCATGTTGTGAGTCACCCTCATTCCGTTGTAAACCCCTTACGCAATCTGAAGCATAATCCCTACCGTAACCTCATTCTTATTTTGTTCAAATGACAAATCCCCCATATACTTTTTAGCCACCCTGAGCATATTCTTTAAACCGATTCCATGCCCACCGCTTTTTTTGGTCGTGTATGGAAATCCGTCTGGATTGATGGGAAGTTTCCCTTCAAAGCTGTTGCTGATAATCAGCATAAAAATACTGTTCTTGCGGAATGCCTGAATCCTAATATACGGATTTTCCCCATTTACCGACTCCATGCAGTTATTCAACGCATTATACAAAATGACGCTGACATCAAAGGCATCCAGTTTTGTATTTTCCGGATAACGGAAGTCGCTTTCAAATCGGATTCCACGCATCTGAGCCTCTTTTTTCTTTTCTAAAAGAATCATATCCGTAACCGGATTTCCTGTCCTAATCTCGGGTGTAAGTTCCTGCCATTCTATTTTCAGTCTCTTAAGATATGCCGAAGCCTCGGCGGTGTTTTCTGTTCCCGTCAAACGTTCTATCATCTGGATATGGTTTCCCATGTCATGGCGCAGGGAACGGATATCTCCATACAGCTTTTCAATCCCCTTGATATGCGTTTTTATATTGTCTATTTGGCTTTCCAAAAGTTCATGTCCGGACTGTTCTTCCTGTGAAGTTTTCCAATGCTGGAAGATAATAATTGTCACAAGGATTGCCATTACGGATATCAGATAGTATAAAAAACAAAGTATATCAAAAAATCCCGTCATTTCGGATTTAATCTGGTAAAAATGGAATATTGCATAACCGGCTATCCCTGACAAGGACGGCACAGTCAGCATCACAAGTTCCCTTCTTTCCATATATCTGTCCTTGCTTTCATACGCCCTGTTGACTGCCCGGACAGATAACAGCAGAAACAGAAAACTAAACAGTATGCCCAGAATTCTTACTGCCACATACAATCCGTAATGCAACCAACCCAAAGCTGCTATCTGCGGGTTTAAAAGAACAATGTCAAAAAAATGGTCTATAATTCCTGCCATAGAAGCAGACAGCCAACGCAGTGAAAAAAAATTAACAGACAAGAATATCTTTTGGTTGATATTGCGCCTGTCCTCTGCGCACATCACGGCAAATGCCGCTAATGTACCTATGAAATATGCAAGGATATTGTCTATCTGGGGCGGCATGATATATAAGACCGTCATCACCACACCATACACTGTACCTGCCTTAATTGCTTTGCTTCTGCCCAGCATATAAGGCGATACAAATATTCCAAGGCATATGCCCACAACACCAAGCTGCGCAATAATTGATACATAAGACGTAATATTCCAACATAATTCTACCGGACTCACCTGATCTCCCTTCCTTTCCTCTGGTTATATTTCAGATATTGCTTCACAAATTTCGGATAATTCTGCTTTGCAATCAACGCTGTCCCGTTTTCCATAACAGCAGACACAGCATCATACCTCAGCACATACTTAAAATGAATCAGATACGACCTGTGCGGCCTGAAAAAATCCTCTCCAGCTTTTTTCTCCAGATCGGACAGTTTCCCATAATATTCCGTATCGCCGTTTATGGTATGAATGATGACTTTACGGTTGAACACTTCCGCATAAATAATATCCTTAAACAATATTTTTGTATGGACTCCCCCTGCCTGTATCATCATGTAGTCTCCATCATCCCCATCTCTGCCCTTATTCCTGCGTCCGATTCCCAACAGCGCATTTCCAAAAACCTCATCGAATTTATCATCAGATAAAGGCTTGACCAGATAATGAAACGCCCCTACGTCAAATGCCTGAAAGACATATTCCGGAGCCGCTGTAATAAATATGATGAGTGTATCCTTCCGCTGCCTGCGAAAAAGCCTTGCCGTCTCCATACCATCCATCTCCGGCATCTGTATGTCCAGAAATAAAATGTCCGCCTGCGTATTGCCTTCCAACAGCTCCCTACCGGAAGAAAACTGTTCTATCACCGCAGAAGGGAGCATATTCTTTATTTTTTCCTCCAGCAGGTCAAGCATAAATGCCTCGTCATCACAGATTGCCACACAGACGGTATCTTTTGCGGTTCGTGCATCAGCATATGTCTGGCTGGTAAAGTCCTCCATAGGTTCACATCTCCTTTATGTAAATAAATTTCCTGTAGTCAATGCCAGATGATAAAAACAACATTGCTTATATTATATCGTAAAAACTGCTTTTGTCTGATACGGTAAGTTGTAAACAGACCTTGTTTTGTTGTGAAAAATTATTACCTCTGCATCACGGAAATGTGCATAACTGGCTATAAAACTATGGAAAACCCCATTCACAGCCTGTGGAAAAGCAAAAGCAGCTTTCCCACAGTTTCATGAACGCAGCCAGTTATACGACATTTCCACAATGCCTGCTACGGCGGAATCCCTCTCATCCCTGTCTATCTTACATAAAAGATATTTCCTATACCTGTGAACCGCCTACAAAGTTTTTGACATAAATAATATTCGGCTTTCCCAATCCCTGCCTTACGCTCTCAATCAAGCCTATCCCTTTGTCACTGTCAAGCTCTTCATCAGCTTCACTGCCTTGTCATTGGCGCAATGAAATCTGTCCTTTACCTCATCAACTGTGAAATATATGTACGCCCTTCCATGTTTATCAATTCACCCGTTTTTCTGTGACAGCTCCATGCGGTCGATCATCATTCCATAAAGCAGCTTTGCCCCGATTGACAGCGCATCAAACTGGCTTTCCGTAAATAACTGCTGCTTTTAGGCCTGTTAGTTTGTAGCTGTCAGGATAATCCGCCACAAGCCGATCCAGTCTGCGCATCACTGACTTATCCCTTGTATAGACGGTTGCCGTCTGCTCTCCGGCATTATAATTAACTACGGTCTCCATTTCATACTTTGTTAAATTTGTCATAATCTGATATTCTCCTTTTCCCATATCAAAAAAGGACTGCATCCTGCAATCCCTTTTCCAGTGTGTTCCTGCCCGTATTTTATTTGATGCGCCTATAACTGGCACGCTATATCATTGGCCACCCTTGTCACCAGGGAACCTGTGCCGAAGCGGTCCATCTGCGGGAAAGAAAAATCCATGATCCTGCCAAAGCAGTCCTTTCGGATCTCATTTCCGATATTCTGGCTGGATATGTGTACGAACACATTGTTGAGAGAACCGCAGAGCCCGCCCACCAGGACAAGACCGATCATCTGCAGCCCCAGCATCCATATCAGGGGCAGGTCGGCGCTGCCCCCGTTGTTGACGCCGAGGACACCGTCATCCACGATCCGGCTCATGAATCCCGGCTGCACCAGGTCCATCATCACCTCGCCGAGCATGAACAGGCCTGCGATGATGGCAAAGAGCAGATACTTTCTGATGTATTTCCACATGGTCAGCGTCCTCCATGCCCATTTGAGCCCCCATGGTGTCCGCTGTCATCCCAATGGTCATGTCCTTCATGGTGGCCGCCCTCATCCCGGCGGCCATGTCCTTCATGGTGGCCGCCCTCATCCCAATGGCCATGTCCCTCATGATGTCCGCCCTCATCCCGGCGGCCATGCCGATGGCCGTGTCTGAACGTATCCTCGTTTTCCTTGTATCGTTTTTTCCAGTCACAGCGGACTTTATCCAGAAGTGACAGCAGTTCCTGCTTTTCCTCTCCCGAAAGACAGGAAAACATCTCCTCATGCCGCTGTCTGCGCTGCTTTAGCGCCTCTTCCGCAACTTTCCTGCCGCTGTCTGTCAGAGAGATGTCCGTCGTCCTGCGGTCAGATTCATTCTGTGTCCGGACGATCCAGCCTGAACCTTCCAGCTTGGACAGAATCTCACTGGCTGAACCCGGCTGGATTCCCAAACGCTCCGTCAGATCCCTCTGGGTGATTGCTTCCAACCCGTTCAGGATAATCAGGATGCGCTTCTGGCTGGCCTTCCCCTCATATAGCGAGCGCATGGTATGATGCAAATCCCGCAGGCTGAGAATCAGACCGTCATTGATATCCGCTGCCGGATCATCGACTGTCTGCATTTTCTGATCCCGATGTTTCCCCTGCCGCTCCGGCATGTTCCCGGCGCGGCGGTATTCCTCCCCTCTGCCGCAGTGCGGCCTTTCCAGATCACAATGCCGTCCACAGCCGGGGCAAATGTTTTTTTCCTGCATAAGTCATCCCTCTTTTTCTTTAGGTACCTTGATTATAGCACTGCGAAAAAGAATTGTCAAGGTACCCCACCGGAACACAAAGATAAAGATTGGATCAAGGACAATGTTTATAGCCGCTCCTGCAAGCGTGGACGCCATGGCAAATTTCGGGCTGCCGTCCGCACGGATGATTGGGTTCATTGCCTGCCCGAACATATAAAACGGAATGCCCAGGGTGATCCAGAAAAAATACTCCCCGGAATGGCGGAAGGTCTTTTCATTCACTGTCCCTCCGAACATGGCGATAATCCGGCTGTCCCATATAAGGTAGACCGCGCACAGGACAAGGCTGAGGATCACGGTAAGAAGGATTGCATTTCCCATGCTCCTTCCTGCATCCTGCGGCTTGTTTTTCCCAAGGCTCAGGCTCACAAAGGCGCAGCAGCCATCGCCCACCATGACAGCGATGGCAAGGGCAATCACGGTCAGCGGGAATACCACGGTATTTGCGGCATTCCCGTAAGAGCCGAGATATGAGGCATTGGCAATGAATATCTGGTCAACGATATTGTACAGCGCGCCCACCAGGAGCGAGATGATACAGGGGACTGCGTATTTCCCCATCAGCCGGGGAATCGGCTCCTTTGCAAGAAATGAATTACTTTTTGATTCCATGTCTGGTCTCCTTTCCATAAACCTGCCCTGATTTTCAGGGCATAGGGACATATCATACAACATTTCACGAAAAATCAGCCCATAGCCCCGGCTGCTGGATTTACGCCAAAGGCTACGCGCTGAATTCGTAAAACATATTCCCTGTCATTTTCTATTGTCATGAATAAAAAAACATGCTGCATCTAACTGGATTTACGCAGTTTCTGCAACACGTTTTTATTTATTATACATCATCATATGGATGAAAATCAAAAGAGATTTTGCACAAAAATACATCCTTTATACTTGTATGATATGCACAAACCCCTGCTGTCCGTTCGCCTGAATACAGCACAATCTCCATCCGGAATTTCCCCAAAAACAGGGGATGCATCGGTTCACTCTCCTGCAATTATCAGCAGTATCCACCCGCCGCAAACAGCATAAGGAAATGTCTGAAAATTTCCTGGTATTGATAGTAATAGAACATATTATTTGCAGCCTGTCTGTTGCGCATAACGAAAGTTCTTGCTTTACGCTCTTTTACGTTTGTTAAGATATACTTTAGAATGATTTTCAAGTCCACACCTACTTTCCCTGCTGTCTGCTATCAGCAACGTATTTCATGGCGCAGAGCTTCAAGGTTTTGCCGACGGACACATGAAGCCGGAATTTGTGGAACAGGTCAAACGGGAAATGGGTTCACTATTCCCCTGTACATTGTTCTTGAATACATAAAGAGGTAATACTTTTTCTGCTCCGTCCATCTCTATCGCTGAAAGTAATACAGGGTGAATTTGTTTCCATCATGGGACAGTCCGGCTCTGGAAAAAGTACGCTGCTTTATATTCTCGGAGGGCTTGATGTACCTACAAGCGGCTCTGTCTTTATGAACGGCATGGATATTTCAAAATTCAATGATGAAAAAATGAGCCGGATAAGGCGGCAGAATATAGGATTTGTTTTTCAGTTTTACAACCTTATCCCAAACTTGAATGTGGAAGAAAATATCATGCTTCCGCTTTTGCTGGACGGAAAGAAAATGCGGGACTACAAAAAACCGCTGAAAGATATTTTAGAGGTAGTCGGCTTATCGGACAAACGAGGGCATACTCCCCGCGAATTGTCTGGGGGACAGCAGCAACGTGTGGCAATCGCCCGCGCACTAATTGGAAATCCCGAAATCCTGTTTGCGGACGAACCCACGGGAAACCTCGATAGTCATACAGGAGCAGAGATAATGAGTTTGCTGCAGCGTATCAACAAGGAACGCGGACAGACAATTATCATGGTTACTCATTCACCGGAAGCGGCGAAAAGCAGCAGCCGTGTTATCACCGTAAGTGACGGACTACTTCAATAACCACGCCATTTAACCGAATAGAAATACAATCTGCCGGACGACGGTAAAGAAAAAAGCCGTCGAAAAGCAGACATAGTAGGCGATGCCGCTCTGTGTCTTGGTCATCCAGGCATAATCGGCGCTCCACAGCCTGCCCCTGGGGCCAGCTATGATTTCCTTTTTTTATATCGGTTGCCAAGGATATAAACCGGGAGGAAGAATCCGCCTAAAACAAAGAGCAGGGCGAAAAACAGGTCGATGATATCCCGCAGGATTCCCGGAAAAAGCAGCGTCTCTATGTAGCTGACGATCGGATACGCCAGCATCATCGTCACAGACCAGATACGGCCTGCCTGCAATATCTTTCCCCAATTTCCATTGTGCAGGGAAAGGCCGGGCAGGTTCATCTCAAAGATTCCGTCGGTGTAGACGCAGACTTCGGTTTCATCATAAAAGGCAGGCAGCTTTTCCTTTACGAAAAAGCAGAAGTAGAGCCCGAATGTGGCGCCCAGACCCATGGATACGCTCAGTCCCACCGTGATGCTCCCGGCTCTGTAAGAAAGCCATAATTCCAGGCAGGCAATCAGCAGGGAGAGGAGGTAGATCAGTCCCCATTTCCTGTTTTTCTGGTAGGCTCGGGGCTGTTTGTCCGAGTAGGAGACAGCCGTTTTCACCACTTGCTCCACCTGGGCGGCGCTCAAGGCGTTGTCCTGCTCCATGCGCCTGCACATCAGCAGTTCCGTCACTGTGACTCCCAGCAGGTCTGCCAGCGGTATCAGCAGGTCTATGCTGGGGACGCTGGCGGCAGTCTCCCATTTGCTCACCGCCTTATCCGACAGGAAGAGCCGCTGTGCCAGCTCCTTCTGGGTGATGCCTTTCTCTTTCCGCAGCATGGCTACGAAGGCGCCGAACGCTTGTTTGTCGATATGGGTCATCTGTTTTTCCTCCTGATTATTAGTTCCGCATCTGCCCCATCCAACACCCGGACATGGGCTGGCGCTGTTTCTAAGCCTATTTTAGCTCCATACCCTCCATTCTGCAACCGAATCCCAGGAGAATGCCCTGTTTTCGGGGTAGAACGGCAGTAGAATTGCACCTCCAGCCCATGCTGCCCCCCAGTCCTGGGGGACTAGTCCGACAGTCCCCGCTCCTTCCGCCATCTCTGGTATGCCCGCTCCAGCTTTTCGGCATATGGGTCATCCGCGGCTCTGGCGGCGGCAATGCCCTTTGTGTAGAGGTTCCCGTACCAGGCAGGCTGGGATTGGGCTTGCAGCTCTTCCTTTATCTGCGTCCACAGCCCCTGGTTCCCTGCCGGGTCATGGGCGACGATCTCGCAGCATTCCTCCAGGATGTCCCCGAACAGGCGGATCCCTCTCACCTGTCCGTAATCCGTGGTCTCCAGGAGGATATGGCAGTACCGAGCCCCTTTCCCGTAATCACCTTCATCCAGATAGAAGCGGATCAAATCCCGGTATCCCGCCACCATGTCCCTTGGATTTCCGGAACCTGTCTCCAGGATTTCATGCAGTTGTTTCTGATAGAGCGCTTCGTTTTCCGTATTTCTGTCGAGAAAGGCGTTGAATCCTATGAGGGTACGGCGGTCTGAAGGGTTCCAGTCTGCCGGGTTCCCCCTTCCCTCTTTCCAGGCGTCCACCAGAATCCCCATCACGTCATTATACGCCATCTCCTGGCATAGGAAGATGCAGTCCAGCAGGTCGTTCTTCCCGAAGTCCTCCTCAACCGCGTTCTCCACGTCGTAGCCGCAGGCACAGTCAAAGTTGGCGTCCTTCGCCCGCTGGAACAGGGTGTCGTACTTGTGGCCGCCGTTATATTTCCGCAGCAGCCATGTCAGGATGCACAGGGTGCTCCCTATGCCCTGGAAAGAATTGTTCTCCCTGTCCTTCAGCTCTTCCCGGAACAGATATGCGACCGCGCCTTCATCATCGATTTTTTCATACAGAAGAAAATAGGCCAGGCGGAGACGGTTTGTATAATTGGCATCGTCCGTCCCCCACTGGCCGTTCTGGAATTCCTTGTAGCAGACCAGGCTTGCGTCCCCGGCTTTCAGGGCTTCGTATACTTTGCGCTGCTCTCCTATTTTTTCTTTTAACTTGCCTTTCACCATTTCTGTTTCCTTTCTCTGGCTGACATGCTTATTCAGAACTCAACGCGTATCACTCGACCTGCCCCACATCAAAAAATTATTTTAGCGTTGACCTGCCGTGAAAAGGAGCTGCAGCCGCTTCCAGAACCCTCCGATCCGACAGCGATCGCTCCAGAAGCCAATTCATTCCTGGTAGTAGTCGAATTTGATATGTTTGCCTATAAAAAGCGTACAAATTCGCGCGCCGTAAAGAAAACCTTAAGCATCCCTGCCTGGCTCAACGAAGCAGCCATGGACATGGGCTTAAATTTCTCTCAGGTACTTCAGGAAGCACTTCTTTCCAAAATACAGGCATGATGTCTAAGCAGCCGCCCCGGTTTCACATGAAATCGGGGTAGTTGTGGGAAAAAACTCCCCCTTCAACGCCCGGTAAGGAAATCCCCATCCACCTCAAAAAACCTGCATCCACACCCTGGGCAGGCAGACGGAATGACCAGCGGGCAGAATTTCGGTTTCACATATTTGATATGCAGACCCCGGATAGCCATCAGACACTCCTTTTCCCTCAGTTTGTCCCCTCTCGTCGGAACATATACTGCTTAACGATTTCACCTGCCGTGAAACCAGACTGCATAACGCTGACTGGTTCAATCGCATGATTACATTAGGCAGTATTCAGCGTTATGCAGTATAATAGGGAAACGGACGCCCGCAGCACGGGCACCGCCAGAAGAGCCTGGGCGCAAACCCAATGGGGACGGCCAGAAAGAAAAGCAGGAGCGATACGGCAGCTACCGGAACCAAAAACCCCAGGAACGGATGCCCATCCGTCACGGCGCTCCCTTCCAGATCCCCGCCCAGGACAATCAGCTGAACGGACAACACCATGGTGCATAGGCAAAAAACGGCAAAGCATCCCCACTGCATCAGGAATACCGCTTTCGCAAAAGCCCGGCACCGCCGGAAACGGGGCGGCATCTGCGGGAAAACGTAGGGGAACGGTTTTGCCATATCATCCATAGGCTTTCTCATATTTTTCACAGTCCTTCCCTTCCACTGGCCGTCCGGGTCACAGCCCGCAGAATGACCAGCGTCCCGCCTGGCACCACTGGGCGTTGTCAATCATCCAGTTACCGTCGATCAGGCGCATCAGGTAACGATAGTAGAAAATGTCCGCTTCTGCATAGATCCAAAATTTGCTTTTCGTCACCCGCTCTCCGGCCACCAGACGGTAATTCGTATATGTCCCACCTCTTTTCCAGAATAGATCGACGAGGCGCCAGCCGGGACGGGGCGTCCAGCTCACCCGCCTGGCAAACAGCCCATCGATATCCGCCTGAACGCCTTGGCCCTCTCCTGCCGTCCGCTCCCGGCGGGTCGTACCCGTCCGATTGTCCTGGTCCTTTTCTTCTGCCATCCGCTCCCAGCGGGTCATGTCGTGAAAGAATTCCTGCAGCGCACGGACTGGCTCCTGCAGTTCGAGACTGTCCAGCGGGATTTTGTTTTTCATGGTTTTGTAGGCGCGGGCATCCTCGTATGCCTTGCGCTCCGTCTCTGTGAACAGCCCCGCCAGCCCCGCCTCATCCTGATTGTCGGTATCGCTGACCCGCAGTTTGTCCCTCCAGGCAATGGCCAGCAGCCCCTGGGGAGTGACATGACGGCAGGCGGCTATGTAGAGATTCTCCAGCTTTCCAATCCGGGCGGCCTGCGCCAGCCCCTCATCGTCCAGGGCAGTCCGCTGCAAAAACAGGTCTTTCAGCGGAAGGTCTTTTAGCAGTTCCAGTCCATGTCCGGTAATCTCCCTGCCCCGCAGCAGAGCCAGCATGTTCAGCCTGGGTATCTGCGCCAAAAGGGGGAAGCACTGGTCGCCAAAGGGGGCATCATACAGGGAGACCGCCTGAAGCTTCGGGCATTGCCTGACAGCTTCCTCCAGGGTCTCCAGATTCAGCGGCGCTTCTACCCGCTTCGTTCCGTTGCAGAGATAGGCGCCGTCCTGGTATTCCAGCATATTGGTATTGGGGGCAAATTCCAGCATCTTATTTTCTCCTTCCATGTTCTCTCTATCTGCCTTCTTCCATCAGCGGCTTCCAGCCGTTCCGGCAGTCCTTCAGGTATTGAAAGTCCATCCTTATTCTCATTATTCTCATTATTCCCATTGTTCTCATTGCCTTTCCGCCACTGCATACTGATAGCCCGCACTCAATTAAAATCAGAAAGAAAAAGCATATAAGCCAGCTTCCGCTCCCAATCCAAGGCAACACTCCACTCGAAACGGAGCCTAATTGTTCCGTGGTCTCCCCTCAGAAATACGCCGGATTCAGGAAAAGCGCCACCAGGCAGGCGATCTCCCCCTCTGCGTCCAGCCCCCAGTAGCCGCTGTAGATGCCGTCTCCCATGCCGCTGGAAAAAAGGACTGTCCTCAAGCCGCTCCCAGGCAGCCGCCACTCCAGAAAGCTCCCGCCCTGGTTCTGGAATTCCGGATTCGCCTGGAAGCTGTCCTGGAAAAGGGCTTCGAAATAGTCTGTGTACTTGTTCTTCCCCGGATTCTCTTTTTCCCACTTTTCAAAGAACAGACGGTTCTCCTCCGAGACCTTCCCGTCGGCAATACAGGCAAGCCCCGTATCCACCCCGAAAAAGGTAAAGATACCCGGCTTTTCCAAATCCTCCGGCTCCTTTCCTTTGGGCATGGCAATCTCATACCGGACAGCCGCCTTAGGGCTGACCGGAAGCCTGGCGGCGGCAATCCTGAGGCCTGCAATCCGGGAAAGGCAGACCGACAGCTCCACCGGGTAGCTCCCGGCCGGAATCTTCCTGTCCAGGACTGTTTCATACCGGCTGCCCAGGTAGGCAATGGGGTCTGCCAGCACCACCTCCCCTGTGGGGAAGTCCGCTTCTCCCGCCCGGACTACCTTGATTTTAGGGCTTTCCGTAAACAGGCTCTGGAAAAAATCTGGCGGGTAGGTATCCTGGTTCAGGAATTTCAGGTTCTTCTCGAAGGCAATCTGAGCCGGATGCTTCACCGGCTCCCGGATTTCCTTTCCCGTCCTTGTGTCCACGAAATATTTCCCCGTTTTGTCGCAGCGGAATTCCAGGTCGCTGCCCATGGGCATGTAGAACACGTTCACCACTGTGGGCTCTATGTCTGCCAGGGTATTGAAATCCACAATCGCCATGTTGTTGGCGTCATTCACGTATTCCTGGCTGTCCCTGTCCCCGAACGCTATCCAGCCGTTCCCATGTCCGCCCTCCTGGCGGAACAGCCATTTCAGCTTTGATGTGCCGTCCAGGATGGACTTCGTGACGATGGTTCCTCCGGCGCCTCGGATGTATACCTTCCTTTCGTTTTGTCCTTGTTCCTTCGTCTGTCCTTCTGTTGGCTGCTTTTCTTCCGGCTGTCTCTTTGCTGATTGCTTTTCTGTCGGCTGTTTTTCTGTCGTCTCTTTTTCTGCTGACCGTTCTTCTGTCAGCTGCTTTTCTGCCAGCTCTTGCTCCTTTTTCTGCCCGGATTTTTGTACCGATTTACCTTGAGCCGATTTGTCTTCTTTCTTCTTACCGAATAATCCCATATCGTTTCTCTCCTTTATTATAGTTCCGCATCTATAAAAACTTACCTGTTTCAAACATCAAATAATGCTTCCAACCGTTCCTGTACCGCCTCCTCCTTTGTCACGAACCAAAAGGTACCTTCTTCCCTGTCGTAAAGCCCAACAGCCTGTCCGTCCATAGCCTGATAAAGCGTCCGGGTATTGCCTGCAGCTATTCTGTCTGTAATGCCCGCAATGGGGGACAGATGCGGATGCAGCTTCCCGCCCTCAAGCAGCATTGCCAGTTCAAAATCCAGAAGCTCCCAAAGAAACAGATTCAATGTCTCATCACAGGCCAGCGCCCACAAAAATTCCGCCGCAAGGAAACCGTCCAGAATGCCATATGCGCCCCATCCGGAAACGCCGTCATTGGCACGGCGGTATAGAAATGGGCTGTTCCATTCTGCTGCCCAGTGATACACCGCCTGGTTTTCTTCCAGAAAATTCAGCTTGCCGTCCTTTGTCTGTTTCAGGCCGGAAAGAGGACGGATTACATTATAACTACTGTAAAACTTACTTGGCAGATAGCGGTAAAACTCTGCCAATGGCAGCGGAAGGGAAGTCCCCAGGCGGGCTTCTGCCCGGCCGATGCTTTCCTCCTTTGCTCCCCTGCCCTCCATCCCGGCAAATTTACAAAGAAACTGCAATACCGGGGCAATGGATTCCAGTTCCCGTTCCTGGGGCGGACTGGGCGGAGCCGAATGAAAGATGGGATGCCCGTCCTGGCTCTTTATCCAGACATATTTGAAGCCCATCCGCTTCATGAGCTGCTCCAGTTCTTTGTCGGTCTTGCCGCCAAAATAGGCCGTTCCTGAATAAGTAATGCATCCGCATAAAAGCCGGAATGGCTCTTCCATATAGTTTACATTAAAATTCATCCTGACACTGGAAAGCTGTTCTAATGGGATATGATAAAAAGCATTCAGGGGAAGTTCCCTCAGTCTTTTCCAAAAGTCTTCCGTCTTATCCCGGTTGACGCCTATAACGCTGGGCTGCGCCAGGGTCTGCTGGTATCCCAGCCACTCCACAATCCATCTGGAAAGGTTTGACTGGTTACAGGGCACTTCATGGCCTTCCAGGTGCTTTTCTTCCTTGCGTGTTTCCGGCGATACATAGAGGCCCCACATTGGGGGATCGTCCGGATTGTCGTTGCTCATAATGTCCTTGCTTTTGTGATACCGGCTTACTTCAAATCCATAACCATACCTTTCATGCCGGCAAATGGGCAGAATCGTAATCACGGTATCTGTCCAGTAGATACGTTTATAGATTTTCAGTTCCTCAAAAGGAATCAGATTTCCCTTTCCCGAAAAGGCAGGGTCATCCGGATGAAAGGTCAGGTATAATTCCTTGAAAGCCTGGGGCAGAGCGAATCCCAGTTCTGCCTCCTTGTCTGCGATATCCTGTGGTGTCACGGAACTTTCCATATTGCTGCCGAAAGACTTTATCTTACACAGTTCCTCCAGTATCACTGTACTATACCTCCATCTCTCCTAAAGCATATCCAACCATCTTTTAACAAATCTTCATTATAAGGAGAACTAATTGTATGAATCATCCCCGAATGGATATTATGAATTATACATACCGCCCATTCGCCATCCTTTATTTCAGAGAATAGGCATTTTCCTTTTTCCCACTTTTTTCTATCTCTATACATAGCCGTAATCTCACGTTGTTCAAAAGTATGGTCATTCATTGGAATTGTGATAATGTCTCCAATTCTAATGCTTTCTCCTTTTTCAGCGATAATATATACTTGAACTTCATTCTTATCATAAGCTGATGTACCCGCCATTTGAAAAATCATTATATGCACCTCAACTTTCTTGCCAATACAACTACAGAAATCCCCATATTCTCCCGGCTCCAGGCACAGGTTTCCCTACTTGTTCCTGTAATCTCCTCAAGTCTCTCTTTGCCGTCAGGCAAAACATCTCATAGACCTCATCCGGACTTCCTTCTTCAGCGGACTTCATCAGCGCTGCTGTTGCCAGCAGTGTTCCTGGCATGCCGCCAAAACTCACCAGAACGGCATTCTTATCCTTGCAGGACGATCACCAGCGCCAGCACCATGATGCCAGCCATCAGAACCAGCGAAACCTTAACCGGAGAACGTTCCCCGCTTTTCCAGTCGGAAAACAGGCTGTTGTTGTCATCATCCATGCTGCACCGCCCGTTCCGGTTCCAAATCATAAAATGATAGATTGCAGAGACGAGGTCTATGGCTCCAAAAAGCAGCACGGGATTACGGACATAAAAAATGGCCATTCCCAGGGAGATTCCATCCGCTTCTCCGCTTAACATGACACTGCCCCATATCAGGCGGATGACCGTCATGATGGCAGCAGCCAGAATACAGGTCAGTGCCGCAGCTCCGTATTGTTTCGCTTTCAGCTTCTCGCTGGTTTCCTGTTTTTGAGGAAATCTGTCATCCATGTTCCGCTCCTCCTTAAGATTGCCGCCGGGCATGAATTTCAATGCTCACAATCGCCAATCATTTCCCACATACAGTCCGCCAATTGTCCCGAATCCTCTTCCATGTGCGCCAGATAAGTGACCATCAGCCCTCTGCTGGGGAAAATATAGCATCTCTGCCCCCATTTGCCGCTGATCCGGAAGCCGTCCTGATATTTCCAGACGAAATATCCGTACCCGCCCTCCCGGTTCATCTGTTGGATGCCGCAGGCTTCCTTTACATATTTTTCCGACAGGATCCTTGTCCCCTGATACAAGCCCTCGTCCATCAGCACAAATCCGATGCGGCTCAGCTCATTTACCGTCAGCTCCATTCCGGAAGCCCCGTAAAAGTAACCGTCGGGGCATCTTTGGAAGGGCGGGTTTTCGATTCCAAGGGGCTGGAACAGCCGTCTCTGAAGATACGCATACAAATCTTCCTCCAGAGCATTTGCCGCCGCCACTCCGGCCAGGTAGGCGGAGACATTACTGTAGTCAAATACCGTCTTCTCCGGCTCCACAGGATACTGCAGGGAATTCCGGAGCCAGCTTTCCCCTTCCGGCCGAAAGGGGAAGCCGGGGACGGACATGGTGAGCAGGCGCTTTATGGTCACTTTCTGATACCGTTCTTTTGCCTCTTCCGGCAATGCGGAAAGGGTCTTTTCCGGAATATAGGCCAGGACGGAACGGCCTATATCCATCTTTCCCTCATCCGCCGCCATCCCCACTGCCAGGGAGGTTATGGTCTTTGTTGCGGAATAGATGGGGTATCTATGCGCTGTGGTGTCGCCGTACACACAGATTCTCTCCTGCCCGGAACATGGCTTGTCAGAGCCTACCGCTTGTCCGCCATGCCCGATGTAATACACTTCCATTCCGTGGACTTCCCAGTTATTTTCCTTTATTTTATGAATCAATGGATCAAAATTGATATGTCTAACGCCCAATCAAACGCTCCTCTCTCCTGCCTGCAGGCTCCATTCATTTCTTGTTGTTGTCATAAAAAACACCCTGTTTCAAATATCAAATAGGGATTCCAGCCCTTCCTGTGCCGGTTCAAAATCCGACATCTTTACAGAAGCGGCATATGAAATCGTCAAGCAGTATACATTATTTCAGCATATCCGAGTATGCAACAAGCGTCACATTCCCCATTTCTGCCGCCTTATCCATACAGCCCTTTGTAAAGTCCGTTTTTGCAAAGAGATAGAAATGCTTTTGTTTATAATGAAACAAATTGCTGCGCTCTACAAGGGTTTCCAGAACGCTTAGGTCAACTTTTTCGTTTGTCCACTTGCACTCGGCAAACAGTGCGGAGTCCCTATCCGTGCCCATGATGTCAATTTCTTCCTGTGTCCTGGTCTTGGGGTTCGTCCCCCACCAGCGGCCGAGGTCACAGAAATCCACGGCGCATTTCCCGTCAAGCAGCAGTCTCCAAAGGTATTGCCTGCAGATTTCCTCAAACACGCCGCCCATATAGGCTGAAAGCTCAGGAGCAATCCTCTTATAGGCAAGATTGGCGGCACCTCGGGAAATAATCGAGGCATTTTCCGGGACAAAGCGATACCAAAACCGGAACATATTATCCTCAATAGAGTAGATGGTCTTGCGGCTGGATTTTTCGCCGTAGGGCGATTCTTTTTTTACGATGCCCAGGGCGGTGAGATTCTTCATGTAGGTAGCGCACACGCTGGTATCTTCATCGATTTTGTTGGAGATTTCATTCATTTTGGAGCAGCCCATGGCAATCGCCGTAACGACTGCATTGTAAATCGCCGGTTCGCGCACTTCTTGCTTTAAGAGATTGTTCGGCTCTTCAAACATAGCGGAAGCGGGATTCAAATAAGTGTTTTTAATATTCTCCTCAATGGAAAGGCTGTCATCCATCTGCATCAGATACTGCGGCGTTCCGCCGACAACCCCGTATGCAAACGCCTTGTCGATATCAGAAAATCTGGTAAAATAGCGGCAGGCTTCAAAAAAGTCGAAGGGATTGATTTTAAGCTGTGCCGTTCTTCTTCCGTAAAGGGGCGCTTTATACGCCAGGACATGATCCTCCATATAAGACATGGAAGAACCGCAGAGAATCAGGAAGAGCTTAGAACTGTCCTTATTTTTATCAATCAAAAGCTGGAGCGTGGATGCAAGGCTCTTGGATGCACGGGCAATATAGGGGTATTCGTCGAGGACAAGCACGAGCCTTTTCGTCTTTGCCAGTTCAAATACATATTCCAGCGCCGCTTGAAAGGATGCAAAAGACAGACCGACTGCCATTCCCGTGTCATATTCCATAATACATCTGGAAAAGTTGTCTAAGTTCTGCTTTGCATTGGTTTCAACACCGGTAAAGAAAATGGTGTCTTTCTCTTTTGAAAACTCGCTGATAAGGGCGGTCTTGCCGACCCGGCGGCGACCGTAGATAACCGCAAATTCAAACTTGCCGGAATGGTATAGCTTATTGAGTGTATCCAATTCCTGTTGCCTGCCTATAAACATCGGCGCACCTCCAAAATTAGTGGTTTACGATTTACTTAAATATAATTGACTTTTCTTGCATTGTCAACAGCTTTTCTAGCCTTCACTTCCTTCTCCTGAATCCCGTCCCGGCATACCGGCCAGTTCCTCTCGTTTTTGTTTCGCCCTCTCTGCCTCTTCCGGATTCAGCCCTTGGAGCACCTGGATTATCCTGTCCTGGTCTGTTTTCCCCACCAGCCCCATTCCGATTGCGCCCTTCAATATACCTCCCTCACCAGTCCCGCTCCCGGATGGCTTCCTCCACATCAATGGGAATGCCGAACCACGCCAGAATGTAGCCCACGCTTTCCCCGACGCAGTCCCGAGCCACCGTCTCTATCTCACTGTCGTTCTCCTCGAACTCCTCCTGCAGGTCATTGATGGCGCAGACCGCTTCGTCCAGCTTCTCCTGAACCGCCTCCCTGTCCGTCTCGCCCTTCTCCAGCAAATCGATGACCTTTTGCAGCTCTGCCTTCACCTTGTCCACCAGAAAATCCGGAAAGTATCCGTCCTGATACATTTCTTTCAACAGCTTATAATTTTTGTCAAATGTTTTCATCCATTTTCTCCTTTCAGACATCTCCGGCCGCCTCCCGGCATCCGCCGGGCTCCCCGCCGACCGCCATGTGCCGATACCGCCGAATCCCTGCAGCCTGCGGGAACAGCCGGTCCTCCGCCTGCTGCTGCCGTATCCGGCTTATGCCGCTGACAGTTCCATTATACCGCCGCCCCGCCTGCAAATCAATGCGGGAGCCGGAAAAACTTACCCGCCTCCTGTGCCCTATATCCACGCATCACGAAAACAGCCCCAAAAGCCCGCACCTCCACGCTCCCCACACCAAGACATCCTGCGCGCGCCAAAAGAAAACGGCGCGGCCGCCTATCCCAAATATGATTGAAGTTGATTCCGCCATCTCCCTCTTGCAATCTCCTATCGGATATGCTAAAATAAAGCCAAATTCCAGGATTTGTTTTTATTTCAAGAAGGGAGTGATGGAGTGCCCAAGGTAGCCTACTCTGAGGAGGACAGGGAACGCATCAGAACGGAGCTTGTCACAGCGGGGCTGGAGCTGATGGCAAAACAGGGCATACAACGTACCACTGTAGAGCAGATATATAAAAAAGTAGGGATTTCCCGCACTTTCTTCTATTCTTTTTTTGCCACGAAAGAAGATTTGATTGTCGAGACCCTGTACCTGCAGCAGCCCAGGCTCATCGCCTATGCGGAAAAGCTCATGGCCGATCCTGCCCTGAGCTGGCGGGACGCTGTAAAGCAGTTTCTCCACACCTGCTGCTATGGCGAGAAAAACGGAATCGCCATCCTGACCATCGAGGAACAGCAGCTCATTTTCAAGCGCCTGTCAGAGGAAAGCTATCAGGTATTCCGCCAAAAGCAGCGCCGTCTCTTCGGAGAAATCTTAGAGACTTTCGGAATCGAGGCAGCCCCGGCAAGGGTCGGCTTATTTACGAACCTGAGCCTGGCCGCGATAGTGGTGTGCAAGGCGATTCCCCATACGCTCCCCCTGTTCGTCCCCGAAGCCGCGGATGAAACGGTGGATTTCCAGCTCAACGCCATTGTGGATGCCCTGGAGAAGTTGAGGGCAGCCCCCATGTCCTGATCATCATGTCCTGATTATAGGGAAGGAGTCAATCCGTCCGGATAGCATGTCATATTCTGACGGATTCCTTTTCAGGCAAAATAAAAACAAATCCGGATATTTGACTTTATTTTCACAAAAAACTTAGGAGGAAAAAGATGGGATTTTTCAGCAAGTTATTTAAGGGGCCCGAAATCGACATGGAAAAGAGCAATGCAAACGCAAAGAAAATGCGCGCCCTGTTCAACCAGGTCGTAGAAGACGGGGACAGTTACAGGCTGATCTTCGGATATACCGAGGACGTAAGCCGCTTCAACTACGGTTTTGTCCATGGGAGCAAATCGAAGATCGGGAACCTGCTCGTGGGCTGGAATGAGGCCAGCCAGACAATCGTGGCCGTGCCCACGGTTCCCGACCTTTCCGGCTGCGGCGACCCCACTTATTATCGCCGTTCCGAGATTTTGAAGGCCTATCGGAACAAGTACCCCACAGACGCCTTTATCATTTACCCGGACAAAAAAGGCTACATCGCCATCAACGCCTACGACTGGCTGGAAGACGAAAAGCTGTATGTCTATGTGTCACAGGATGCGGAACTGGCCGCTTTTACCGACTTCTTCCTGCATCGCTTCGCGACAAAGTGAGGTGAAAGATGCCTTTTGGAGAAATCGGAGCGTTCCTGCTGTTTCTTGTGGGCGTATTTGTCTTCGGCAATTTATGGTTCCGTTTCATAGAAGCCATATTGAAACGGCTGAAAAAGCTGTTTTCGCACCACAGGGAACCTCCCCCATGGCACCCGCTCCCCCCGGATAGTCCGGCCGGGAAATGACAGGTGCCAGCCAGGAAATGTCAATCGCCAATTCAAAACAGGAGGACTGACTATGTTTGATTTAAACGAAATCAGAAAACGGGCACAGCAGGCCAGCGAACAGGCTGCGGACAGCATGAAAAAGACTTTGGATAAAAGCCAGGAAATCCTTGACGGAATCCAGGTTCCGGATTCTGAAGACAGCCCGTCCGTATCTGCCGCCCAAGCGGAAGAACAGATTGCCGCCAATACCCAGCGCCAGGTGGAAATCCTCGGCCAGATGCTCCCGCCGGACAGCATGGCTCAAATGGCCGTCAACGAGGAACTGCTGCAAAAAATGGTAAACGACAAAGTGGCCGAAGCCACCGCCTCCACCGCGGAGGGCATCATGGGGCAACTGTTCGGAGAGGATATGGGCGTCCTTGCGGCGGCTCTGGAAACCCTGGAGCTGGAAGATGCAGAGGAGGAGGAAGAACTGTCCTTTAGCCCGGAACTGGAAGAAAGCCTCTATACCACCCTGGAAGAAACAATGGCCCGAATCGAAGCCATGCCGGAACCGGAGCCCATCCCCTATCAAAAAGACAACGCAAACTGGGAGCAGTTCGGCATCCTGCTGTCCGGCATCCTGTCCACCCTTAACAGCCACAATCTGGACAGCATGGACGTGGAGGAACATATCCCTGTCATGGAACAGAAAGTCGTGTCCCTCGTGCGCCGCTCCTGGGGCATAGACGGGCGCAGCGACCTGCTGGATATGATCCGCTATCTGGCGCAGGAGGGCTATATCCTGCGGTATCAGCTTTATGGCGAGGCCGCTTCTCCGGAGGAGCTGATGGACGAAACCATGGACGAGGACGATTGTATGTCCGCCTGCCGGGCGTGGAGGTTCGCACAGCGGTATAAGAGCCGCTATGCCCCCGGCTTTATGGCCGGCTGGGATGTGGGCAGGGCGGCGATGCTGACCCGTTGGGGGTTCTATATCGGCTGGCTCACGGAAAGCGAAGCCGTGGGCATCCTCTGGGACCTCTCCCACAAGGCGGCGGAGGAACTGCATAGCTGGCGGGAATTTGCCCAGTCCTATCTCTTTGGCGGCCTCATGTGGAAACTGCTGTGCGGCGACAGCTCCGCCGCAAGTTACCTGGGCTACCTCGCAGACGCCGCCACCGACCTCCTGACCGGAAAGGCCGGGCAGGGTAATGGCCAATGGCGCGATTGCCCCTGGCCTGCCCAGAGGAAGGTCGGCTTCACATTATAACTGCCGATTGCTGAGGCTTGCCAGGAAGGCTGTCCTTCCTTCTTCCTGGCAAGACCACTCACGAGCGGAAGATGCCGGGGACGCCGCGGCATCTTTTTTCCTGGATGGCAGGCGCCTGGTTCTCCTGGATTTCCTCTTCATGGAGTTTCTGCAGCTCATCCACGCTTCCCTCATAGCTGTATTCCTCTGCTGTCATGTGTACCTCGCACCAGAAGCAGGTTGCTTTTACACAAAATCCGTGTTAGCTGTGTCACACAGAATTAAAACATAATTTTAAGGAGGACACAGCAATGCTTCAAATATCCGAGATTGTAAAGAAAACTGAACAGCATGATACTCAAATAGAACCGTCCAGCCAATATCCCCACGGCTGGACGGTTCTGTCTTTTCTGCCAGCGTCAGAGACAGGGACACTACATCCCATTGAGATACTCACTTTGGCGCGCGCCGCATCAGAAAAACCATGGAGCTATTGCCTTCCCCTCTCATCCATCCGCTCAAAGCTTACTTGATCCTCACGGACGGTAATCGCAATCTGCCCGTCGCTCCACCGGGCGGCAATCCGCTGAAGCTCTTCTACTACATCTTTCTCTTCCATCTTCAGCATGCCTTCCACATCCGTATCCTCCCAGAATGCCTGCACGGCCTCCATGAATCCTCCGACGAGACGGTCGCGCTCCCCCACGGTTACCGCGTCTTTATCGTCGATGTGATAAGAGAACTGGTAGTACAGGCTGCACCATGCCGCCATGCCGCTTTCGGCCACTATCTTATCCGGAAAGTTCCAATCATGGACAGGATCCTCCTCCCGTCCCCTGTACTGATTCCGAATCTCTGTACCGTTCTCCAGGCCGGACAGGACCACGGTCAGTTTCGCGAAAGAAAGCTCATCCTCCCGAAGAAATACCCGGATGTCATTCCATGCGGCGTCCCTGCCAATCCGCTCCATCCTGTCATAATCCTCATTGGCCCATTCCAGCAGGGCCGCATTGAATTCCGTCAGGGACATAGCCTCATAGTCCGGCGCCATCAGGGCGAGCAGAGACCGGTAGTCCTCCTCTGTGCCCGGATTTCCTCTTTCTTCCTCACCTCCTGTCTTCAGGCTATCTGTATTCTCCTGCCGCATCTGTGTCCATGTCTCCTGCTCCTCCTCTGTGGCCTCCCTCAAGCCTGTCAGCTGTCCGTCCTCATAGACTGCATACAGCTCCACCGCGCCCTCGCCATAGATGCTGATTCCCGCATGCTCCGAAAACCATATCCCCTCTTCCTCGTCCACCAGTCCCCGAACTTCTTTTCCCTGAAAATACAGTCTGAAATCATCGGTGGTCTGATCGTACTCATAGCTCAGTCCAAAGGGCACATAGGGTGTCAGGCTTTTGTCCCACTGGCTCTGTCTCATCTCCAGCACCTGGTCCTCCAACGCCTGATTCTCTGGTATGTCCGCGTTTTTCAAAGGAATGTAATAAGGCTTCACCTGTATCCGCAGGCTCTCGGAGCCCCATTGCCTCGCCAGATCCGCAACCTCCGAATCGATGGCCGCCTTCATCAGGTCTTCCTCCTGAAGTTCCGCTTCCGTCCTCCCGGCCATCCAGCTCTCCAGTCCTTTTGCGACTCCCGCACGGGCGTCCCGGTATTCCCCAACCGTCAGCTCTTCCGCATCCTGGATTGTCAGGATGATATTATATTCCAGAAGCGCATTGTCCGCCGCCTCCGGATATGCCTTGGACACGCTTCCGTCAAAACTCCTGGTCTCCCATTTCTCCGCAGTCAGCGGACTCAGCACATAGAACAGAAACGCTGCCGTGTCATTACGGTCCCTCTGTTCATACAATGTCGCGTCCAGGGAAAAACGTTCTATAATCTCCCAGTACTCTTCCGAATCCGTCAGCTCCCAGACCTTATTCTGAAAATCCCGTACACTCATATGCTCATAACCGTCAAAACGAAGTGCCTGCAGCTTCTCCCATTCCTCCTGTGTGTAGGTTCTGTCGGATAGGGGAATCTGCGTATCCGTTTCCGATATTCCGCCCATCCGTTCCTCCCCGCCGAGCGCGGAGGTGGCAAATACCGTGGTCACGCTGGATACCAGCGCCACTGCCAGCAGGATGGCCCAAAAAGATGTCTTCTTTATTTTCATGATTGCCGTAATCCTTTCTTCAATCGCATTTTTGCTGAAATGATTGCCCAGGGGCGCCAGGCAGCTTTTTCGCTCCTCCATCTGAATCAAAGTAAGCGCATAAGCCGAACGCGACGCTATGCCTAGCCGCTTTACCACCCCCTCATCACAGGCCAGTTCCACATCCCGGTTGATTAGAATATATAGTATCCAGACAAGGGGATTGAACCAGTGAATACAAAACGCAAGGGTGGCCACCAGTTTCGTCACTGTGTCGAAACGCCGGATGTGCATGTATTCATGTGTCAGGACGCAGTTCAACTGCTCTTCTTCGGTCAGGTCCAGGTTCCCGGGAAGAAGGATGACCGGGCGGAAGATTCCGTAGGTCATGGGCGTCGAAATCCGGTCGGAAGCGCATATCTTCACTTTCCGCCAAAACTCATGCCCTTCCAGCCACTGCTCCAGGAAATCATTCCGGACAAGAACCGCTGTCTTGTATTTCCATCGGAGATAACAGTAGGATGCCGCAAAATAGGCCGCCCATGTCATGGCTCCTATACACCATATGATACCGGCTGTCCGCAGCCTGCCCTGAAATCCATGCCAGGCACAGGTGCTTGTGCCCAAGCCCCAAAGTCCTGGCCCTGCCTCCCCGCCCGGGGAATCCGATGCCGTGACCAGAGGATTTCCCGCTTCAGACACTAATCGTCCCGCTGTCTGACCGGCAGCACCCTGCAGTCCGTCCATTTCTATCCGGTTCCCAATATCTGCTGATATATCCGCTGACACTCCTCCCTCTGCCGAACCCGCCGCACCAGCTCTCCCCTCCGATTCCATCCCCTGTCCAAGCAGGGTATACACGCTCAGCGCAGAGGGAACCGACACCGGAACCAGCAGCCGCAGCAGCGCCACGCCCCACAGAACCAAAAAGGTCCTCTTGGGCAGCTTATTGATAAAAACCGCCCTCACAGCCGTAACCGCGAGAATCAGCATCCCGCCGGCCAGGCTCATCTGCAACAGTCTCATGCCCTCACCTCATTCCAATTCCCCGACAATCTGCCGCAGACTCTCTATCTGCTTTGCCGTCAGATTCTTCCTTCCAAGCAGCGAGGCGAACAGTTTATCCGTGGAGCCATCGAAAATCTTGTCAATCAGTTCATTGGTCTCCGCCTCCTGAACCGCCTCCTTGGGAATCAGCGCATGGCACATGAAATTGGGCTCCCTGCGCTCTATGGCTCCTTTTTTGATGCAGCGCTTGATGAGCGTATAGGTGGTGTTCATGTTCCAGCCCGTCTCCTCTTTCAGTACATCCGAAATGTGCTTCGCCGTGGTGTCCCCCTCTTTCCAGAGCACACCCATAACCTTCAATTCAGAATCAAATAGTTTGATATCCATTTTTCCTCCTTTACAAGACTGCAGTAGTTTAACGTTTTCTATACACTACCACAGTCTTACAGTTCTGTCAACACTACTGGAGTAGTGTTCATATTTTCTTAAGAACTTTCCGGGCATATGGCAAAACGCAAAAAAAGGCGGAAGAACCCGCCTGACAGATTCCTCCGTCTATAATTAGTACAGAATCAGCGAGAACGGCGCTACGATGGTCGGAATCACATATGCCCTCTTCCATTGCTTCTGATGATGCTAATCGGATAAAGACTTTATACTCTGGCCACAGATTTGCTATAATGGTCATAGATACAAGTCAACGATTTTCCAGAAAGTGGGTGATTATATGCCTGGCAACGGCGAAGTTATTAAGGATGCAGTTGACCAGTTCCAAAAATTGCAAGCTCATATGCTGATTGCAAAAGAAGAAAATGCAACGAAGACATATGCAAGCTTGAAAAAGGATTATAAATCTTTAAAAGCAGTTCTGACTACCTTAGGCGTGAATCTGACAGACATTGACGAAATCAAGGAATAGGATGTCTTGGCAAAAGCAGAGGCGGTATGGTGACACATGCAAGTCGCCATACAGTTTTATTGAAAAACAATAAATAATTATTGACATTCGATTATTTCTGATATATCATAACTTTAATACGGCATCAATAAGACAAAGAGCTTACATATATGCCTGTTAATCGAAAGGACGAAAGCAATGTCAGACAAAAATGTACTGTCAAGGCTAAAAGAAAGAATCAAAAAAAGGCCCCTGCTGGCCTCTGCCCTCATCGCCCTGCTGCCCGGCCTGGCCGTGGGCACGCTTTTCTCCATCCCCACTTTCCTGCAATATGGCGGATATTCCGCAGAAAAAATGCTCGCCCTGCCAATCTCTATCCTTGTGGTGGGCATCGGTCTTGCTGTCTTTATCATGTATCCGCTGGTTCTGACGGCAATCGAGCTTTACCTGTTGCTGAAGCTCATTTTCCGCCCTGATATCCGGAAAAACCAAATGCGGATATTCGATGTCATCACAATCCCGCTGGGCATCGTGTACAGCTGTATCTATCTGGGGCTGGAGAATGTGATGTTCGGCAGCGACTGGACGGAAACGCTGGCCAACGCCCAGCTTCATACCCCTGTGTACAGCCAGAGCGAATTGACCGTATGGGTCATTGCCATGGTGGGCTACTTCGGGTACCTGACTGTGGCTTTTCTTCCCCTGAAGAAGACGCCGCCCCTTGTGCTGGTGCTGGGAATGTCCGCCATGTACCTTGGAACCATCGAGAGCATTGTCTGGGGTGTGCAGATTTATCAGGATCCGTTCACCAGTTTCCCCCTGTTGCTGCTCCCCTTTAACTGCGTCGTCATAGCAGCCAGAACCATCCTCTCCAAAATCCGGGAATGGGAACGGATCCCCCATGAGCTGCACAAAATCAACCGCATCCCTTTCCTCAGGTGGTGCAGCCGTATCCTGGCCAACGCCAGGCTGTGGCCTCTGGCGGCTTTCCTGTTCATGTGGCCTCTGCTGGGCATCCTGATAGCCATCCTTGTGCTGTTCGGCCAGTCTCCCGACGCGGTCATCCGGGCATGGACCGAGACCAGCGACTGGAACCTCTCTCAGAGGATGGCGCCCCAGAACATTTATTACGACGAGCATTATCTCTGCACGGTGGCCGCCGGCGGGCACAGGAAAATCGTGAAGCCTTTGCGCTTAGGGATGCGGCATGGCCATGAGGTCATCGTGAACCGGCAGCTGTGCGTGGCCAATGCCTTTGAACAGATTCTGGAAGAAAAGACACCGCGTTTCCACAGAGCGGTACGCGGTGTCTATGATAAATACGGTTTCCCCATTGCCAGATGCATCCGTTCTCCCTATGCGGCGGATGCGGTCTATTACCTGATGAAGCCTCTGGAATGGTTTTTCTTAGTGGTGCTGTATCTTACGGATGTCCATCCGGAAGACAGGATTGCCGTGCAATATGCGCCTGGCCCTTTCCGTCCTGATTGATTATCTACAGCTTGGGCCGGAGCGCGCTCTCTCATTCTTACAGCCCATTCTCTTCCACATAGGCCTGCCACTGTTTCGTCCAGCCTTCTCTGACAGTGTCCAGGCCCGCGGCTTTCACTTTCTCGCGGAAAGTCTCAACAGACGCCTCGACATCATCCACCAGGCCTGCCTCCAGAGGTTTGAGATATTCGCTGCATACGTCATCCACAGCTGCTTTCTCAGCAGAATAGGAACTGGTGTCTTCTGCGAAAGATCCAAAGGGATCCACGCTGGGAGTGCCTTTCTCTTCGATGACCTCGGCATAATGGTCAAACATCTCCTGCATCAGCACGCCGCCCTGGCCGTTTGCCAGCTTGTAAGCCGGGTTTCTCAGAGACCATGCGTTCAGCGCTTCATACCCGAAATCGGGGCTCAGATTCTTGTAGGTGCCGTCTTCCGCTATCTCATAATGCACGCCTTCGATGCCGTACTGGGTCAGGAGGTTCAGCTCCTTGTCCATAATCAGCAGCTCCAGGACTTTCATCGCCCTCTCCGGATTCTTGCAGTCCTTGGTGATTGCCGTTGCGTCAGCGGTGGGCGTGGTAGACCATACATAACCGTCCGCTTCCGAATATGTGTGGTACGCGGTCTTCCATTCAGGATGCTGGCTTGCCCATGCCTCTACTCGGGTGGTGTATTTGTTGGGGTTATTTCCGGAAGGCATGCACACGAACATCCCATTCTCGTACCGCTCAAAGGGATCTGTGGTATCGGAAAGGGTACTCCTTGACCAGAATCCCAGATCCGCCCATTCTTTCATCAGCTTCATGTCCTCCACGAACTGATCTGAGAACCAGTACTCCTCAATCTTGGATGGATTCTCTATATACACTCTCTGGCCATAGGCGCCTGAAGCTACATGTGTCGTTTCATATCCCAGAATGTTGTTGCCGTTGGGAAGCAGCCCCTGGCTGGGGTCGTTGTCCTTGATTCCCTGCAGATAAGCCTTCAGGTTTTCCTGGGAATCCGGCACAGGCAGATCATATTTCTCCCGCAAATCCTCGCGGTATTCGATGCCCAGACAGGTATACTGTTTCCACAGGCAGGGAACCGTCATCACTTCCCCATTGACTTTACAGCCGTTCAGAGCCGCAGGATCGATAGCTGCCTTCAAATCAGGGGACACCGTATCCAACAGGTCGTCAAGCCCCAGAAACGCGCCGCTCTGGGCCAGCTGTCCGAAACTGTTCCAGTTCGCGGTATAAATCAGATCCGCGCCGCCGGTGGTCAGCGTCATCTTATACTTCTCGCCCCAGTCCGTCCATGTGGCGAACTGGAATTCCACGGAAGCGTTCACTTTCTCCTCCAGAATCTCATTGATGGCATCCTGCACGCTCTGCAGCCCCACAGGCGCATCGCCCAGCAGATAGAACACCAGATCTACATGCTCGGAATAGTCCAGCTCCCCGGCTGCCCCTCCCGGCTCGGCCGAAGACCCCTCCGATGATTCCTCCGCGGTATCTGATGATTCCTCCTGGGACTCCTCGCTCTGCTGCGCGGAAGAAGATTCATAATTCTCCCCCAGCTCACTGTCTGCCGTCTTTTTATCGCCGCAGCCAGCCAACATCGTTGTCGCCATGGCCAGCGTCAATAGTACACTTACGACTTTCTTCTTCATAGTCGTTCCTCCTTCTTTCTCCCTCCTTTGGAGGGTTTTTTCTATAAAAACAATCCTCCCATCCGGGAAAATCGCTCTTACCTCAACCTTTTACCGCCCCAATCGTGATGCCGGAGACGAAATACTTCTGGACAAAGGGATACAGCAGCAGCACCGGCCCCGTCACCACCACTGCCATGGCCATCTTCACCGACTGTGTGGGGAGATCCGCTATGGATATGGTGGCCCCTACCACCAGATCCTTTAAGGCCGTGGTGGAATTGAGCATGTTCGACAGATAGAACTGCAGTTCATAAGTGCTGGAATTCGTGGAGAACAAGGACGAGCGGTACCAGTCGTTCCAGTAGCCCAGCGCCAGGAACAGCCCCACCGTGGCAAGCCCCGGCTTCAGCACCGGCAGCACGATCCTCCAGAAAATCGTGAACTGACCGGCCCCGTCGATTTTGGCGGATTCCGCGATTGCGTCCGGCACGCTCCCCGAAATGAAAGTCCTCATCAATATGATCAGGAAAGTGCTGGTGATACCGGGAAACCATATGACAAAGGTAGTCCCCTTCAGATTCAGCACATTGGCGTACAGCAGATACCAGGGAATCATGCCTCCTCCGAAAATAGTGGTGAAATACAGCAGGAACGACACTACATTCCGATACTTGAACTCTTTCCTGGAGAGCACATAAGCTGTGAGGGTGGTCACGAACAGTCCCACCGCCGTCCCCATCGCCGTATAATAAATGGTCATTTTATAGGCCTGCAGGATGGATGCCGGATTCCGAAAAATCGTGCCATAGGCATCCATGGAAAAAGACCTTGGCAAAAGACTGTACCCCTCTGTCAGAATCAGCTTATTGTCCGTAAAGGAACCGGACACAATCAGCAGGAAAGGCAGCACGCATATGATGGCCGCGGCGCCCACAACAAAGTATGCAATGACATAAAATGTGATATCGCTTCCTGACAGCTTGATTTTATTCGCTTTTTGTCCGTTCTTCATTCTAACCTCCGTAACGCCGCCGCGCGGCCACCTTAAAACAATGCGTAATCCGCTTCTTTCCTGCGGATAGCCCAGTTAGTGATAAGCACCACCACAAAGCCGAATACCGACTGGAACAGTCCGGCGGCGGATCCCAGGCCGATGCTCAGCGGCTGCCCAATCGTGATCCGGTACACATATGTATCCAGGATGTCCGTCACCTCATACAGCAGGCCGTTGTTTCCCACGGTCTGATAGAACAGCTCGAAATTGCCTCGCATGATGCCGCCCAAGGAGTAAATCAGCAGGATGATGAAAGTAGGCTTCAGCTGAGGCAGCGTGATATAGCGGATGCGCTGGAAGATATTGGCGCCGTCCACCTTGGCCGCCTCATACAGCTCTCCGTCCATGCCCATGATCGTGGCCAGATACACCACCATGCCGTACCCCACCGATTTCCACATGTTGAAAAGCGTAATCAGGAAAGGCCAGTAGATGGGGCTGTTGTAGAAGTCGATAGGCGTCCCTCCGCTGCTGCGAATCATGTTGTTGATTGCGCCGCACTGATATTCCAGCAGGCTGTAGACCATGACCTTCAGCAGGACGAAAGAGACGAAATAGGGCATGAAGATTAATGTCTGACCCACCTTCTTGAACCATTTCACCGTTATCTGGCTCACCAGGACTGCAAAGAAAATCTGCAGCACATTGCCCAGGACAATAAACACCACATTGTACAGCACCGTGTTCCGAATCAGCCTGCCCATCTGTGACTGGAACAGGAATTCAAAATTCTTAAGTCCTACGAAAGGGCTGGCCCACAGACCGTCCGCAAAGTTAAAATTCACAAAAGCAAAGTAGATTCCGACCATAGGCAGATAGGAATTCACTAGGAAAAAGACCCCCACCGGCAGCAGCATCAGGAAGAGCACCCAGTTCTTTCGGAATTCTTTCACCAGCCCATGCTCATGACATCGGATTCTCTCCACAGCCTCCAGCTTCTTGATAGCCGCATATGCGGCCATTGCTCCAATCAACTCCACCGCCAGCAGCGGCGACGCGGCGAAGCCTTTCATGCCGAAGAACCGATTGGAATACAGAACGAACCCATAAGAACCCGCCACCAACAGGATGGTCAGCAGCATGGCTGCCTTTCCTGTGACATACAGCCTCAGCATTCCCTTTCCGTCGGAATTGTCGAAGCGGTTCCGCAAGGCTTTCCAGATATATGAGATGTGCAGAAACCACGTACCCATCAAAAGCAGCAGGAGTATCATAGAATACAGCCCCAGAATCCCCAGATTGGAATTTTTTACGAATCCCAACAGGGAAAATATGCTGTAGCTCTGGTAGAGCGTAGATGCCGTTTCCCTGGATATGCCCATCTTCCCGAAAAGCGCGGAAATATTCTTCAGATACACCCAGTCAAAGAAAGGCAGGGAAAGCAGCAGCAACACTATGCTGATGCCTGCCGTCAGGAGCACGCCTGTCTTTCTCCCGAACTTTGTCTCTTCCAGTCTCCCTCCCTTTGTCAGCTTTTCCATTTTTCCATCCATCCTGAAAATTCCTTTCTTCTCATCTCACAAGATTCCGACATGCCCGTTGTCTCCGGGCAGATTATTGTCATTTTGACCATTTTCTTTCTTGTTTTTTTCTTCTATTTGTAAACAATTATTATTATAGGACATAGTATTCTTTTTTTACACACATAAAGCTTGCGAAAATGTGCAAAAACATGCTATTATAGTTTTATCAACATCCAGTTTTCTGTTTCCTCCAGAAAGGACAGTCGAAAGGCCTTATGATTACGAAACGCGATGTATATTCCATCACCAAAGAAAAGTTCTGCCCTTTTGCCGGAACCCCTTCCTCCGCATTCATTCCTCTTGCCGCCGGGCTCACCTATGACGACCCCCATTACCATGTCCAGCGCTTCAACGGAGACCACTATGTCTTTGAATACATATTAAAGGGCACCGGTTATGTGGAAATAAACGGCAGGGCCATACAGCTCAACGCCGGGGATGCCTATATCCTTTGTCCCTGTACCTATCACAACTATTATTCCAATCCGGGAAAGCCCTGGAGCAAGGTATGGTTCAATGGGCAGGGAGATCTGATTACCCATCTGATGGCGGATTATCAGCTGAACGGCAATTGCCATATTTCAGGCGGGAGGGCACAGGGCAAATATTTGCTGCAGATATTTGAGAAGCTGGAAAAAGAGCCAATCCACTGCATCAATGAACTGGCTTTTCTGCTCCATCAACATATATGCAGTTTTTCCGAAATCTACAATGACGCTACCCCCCCAGGAACTTCCTGTGGGCTTTCGATGAAAAATTATATCGAACAGAATCTGACGGTTCAGCTGAGCATGGAAGATATCGCTGCTCATGTCCACCTTTCCGTCTCGCGGGCCACCCACCTGTTCAAGGAAGAGTATGATATGACTCCCTATCACTACTATCTTTCCCGCAGGCTGGAAGTCGCCCAAAATCTGCTGCGCTCCACCAAAATGCCGATTCAGGAGATATCCAAGCTGCTTGGCTTTCCAGATTACAGGCACTTCTCCAACCTTTTCAAGAGATGGACAGGCGTTTCCCCCAGCTGGTTCCGCAACGATACTTCCAAGCGGGAGGATTATGTCAGATTAACTTAAGGCCGGAATCTCTCCTGGAAGATAGCGTCCCGAAAAAAAGACACCACGTTTCCACAAAAGTGGTACGCAGTGTCCTCGTCTCTGCTCTCATTCGCTCCATTCTTCTATTATACAGGTATGCCGTTTGTCCTCATCGTCCTTATCATAATTTATTCCTACCAAAAGGACATTTCCATGGAATGCTCTTCTTCCATGGAATGCTCTTCTTCCATTGTATGCTTCCAGGCATTTCATATAGCGGCGTTTCTTTATCTGCGCGATTGCGCCCTCCGCAGACTCGTTCCATTTCAATTCCACCACCATGGCCGGCTTATCGGAGCCGGACCTGGGCAGGAACACAATGTCCGCATACCCTTTTCCTGCAGGCATTTCATCCACAATCGTATACTCATTGACCGCGTTGTAATACGCCAGTTTTACCACGCATCTAAGCGAGTTTTCGTCATTATATTTCAATATAGACGCGTTGGCGGCATGGGCTTCTTCGATGCCTTCCGCCACCGCCCGGGCATCGCGGTTCCAGGTAGCCTGCAGCAATCTGTCCGATGCCTTTATGGCATCTATCACCGGAGTCCAGTCGGTACCCTCCACAGCGCTGCCAAAGGCTTTGCGCACCTCCTCATTGGGTATATATGCCTCCTCCCTGTCCGCGTCATATCCCAGGTACCCCAGATGAATCAGTAACGTCAGCACATCATCCCTGCCGTTAATCTTCGTCATGTCATTTTCAAAGGTACCCACATTGACCCTGCACCGTTCTCCCGCAAGGAGGCTCACCACAGCGCTTTTCAGGCCCTCCCTGTCAAGCGCGATGTAATCCCCCTTGAACAACCCCCGCAGCAGGTCAATGTACCTGTCCTGAGACGCTCTGTCATATTTATCTTCCCGGAAAACCGCATCCCATTCGTCTATGACAATCATGAACCGCTGGCCTGTCCTCTCATTGATAGCCGCCAGCGTCAGCGGCAGGGACACTGCCTCCTCCCCGACGATTTCCGGATACAGGCCGCGGAGCTCATCAATCACGCAGCGCTGGAGATATTCTGCCAAATCCTCCCCTTGTGGCATCGTCACCCTCATCTCCGCCACATCCAGCTGAATCACGTTATATTGGTTCAGATGTTTCCGAAAATCCGTTTCACCGGCAATTTTATACTTAGCGAACAGCCCGGCGGAATCACAGCCCTTGCTGTAATATGCCGCTATCATGCGGGCTGTGATGGATTTCCCGAACCGCCTGGGCCTGCTGACGCACACATACCGCTGCTATGAGTTAATCAGCCGGTTCAGATATTCCAACATCCCGGTCTTGTCCACATATATCTGCGAGTATAATACTGCTGACGCGAAGCTGTCATTTCCCGGATTCAGATAAATCCCCATAATCGATACCCTC
Source organism: Lachnospiraceae bacterium (assembly GCA_910576125.1). GTDB lineage: Bacteria > Bacillota > Clostridia > Lachnospirales > Lachnospiraceae > Acetatifactor > Acetatifactor aquisgranensis. The sequence goes on from CAJTHM010000017.1 coordinate 139,752, forward strand.
CAAAACTTCCCCTGTCTGCCACAGGGAACAAGCTGTATAAATGTCCTTATGTGTCAACATTGTACCGTATATGCCGCATTTATTCAATTTAATTTTCCATGCGATATATCGTATGCGATGTATCGTATGCGATGTATCGTATGTGATGCGTCGTATTTACATACTTTTTTAAGAATCAGGGAATCGAAAAAGGCGGGAGAACCCGCCTCACAGTTTCTGACTGAAAATATTCTTATAACCCTCGCCGTAAATCTCCGAGGCACTGGTGATAATCGTAAAGGCCCTGGAATCCTCCTGCCGGACGATCTCCTCCAGCTTTGGGGAAAGGGGCTTCTTGACCACGCAGAGTATCACTTTTTTATCCATTCCGGTGTAGGCGCCGCTGCCCGAGATATAAGTGGCGCTGATGTCCAGCTCCTCTAACAGGCGCTTTACGATGGCTGCGTGATTGTCGCTGATGATGAAGAACATCTTCGCGCCGTCCCGCCCGTACAGCACCAGATCCAGCAGCACGGAATTGATGAAAACCACCACTCCCGCATACAGCGCCGTGTCCAGGTTCTGGAACACGAAAGCCGATGCCGTCACGATACATGCATCCGTCAGCAGAAAGAGGGAACCGGTCTTCAGATGGGGAAAGCGCATCCGCAGAAGCTTTATGATGATATCCGTGCCCCCGGTAGTGGCTCCTGCCCTGAACACCAGTCCCAGAGACACAGCCATCAGAGAGCCGCCCACTAAGGCCGCCAGCAGCGGATCCTCAGTGAGCGCTCCCACAGGTGTCAGCAGATTCGTGAAACAGGAGGTGGCAAATGTGCAGTACAAAGTGGAGAGAATGAATTTCCACCCGAACTTCCACATTCCCAGCGCCAGAATCGGTATATTGATCAGGAACATCCAGGTACCTGTCTCTAGCCCGATAATCCGATTCAAAATAATCGCTATACCGGTCACTCCGCCAGGAGCCAGGGAATTCGGATCCAGGAAAAAACTGACCGCCACAGCATAGACCACAGATGCAGCCGTGATGACCATGTAGTCCCTGACTCTTCTTCTGAATGTCTTCTCTTCCTCGTACCGAATCTCCTTTTCCTGTTCTTTGCTTATCATGACCTGAATTTTCCTCCCTTAAAATCAACCGGCTGTACCATCATGTACAGTATGTATCATGGCATATGCCGGAGTTTCCTGGATTCATGTCATATCCGCGTAAGTCAACCTATCGTTGCAGGCAATGAATCAGGCTTGCCGCAATACTTGCCCCCGCAGGCGTCAGCCGCCTACGCTCACCAGCTTAGGCTGATATCCGCCCTCTTCCAGAGACTGCATGATCTGGTTCTTGTGCTCCGTGCCGAAAGCCTCCATGGTGATACGCAGTTCCACAGCCACATTTCGGTTAGTCGTGACGAACTGATTGTGCTCCAGCTCCACCACGTTTCCGTTGGCCTTGGCAATGATGCCGGACACCTTGTAGAGTTCGCCCGGCTTGTCAGGCAGCAGCATGGACACCGTGAACACCCTGTCGCGCATGATCAGGCCCTGCTGTACCACCGAAGACATGGTGGTCACGTCCATGTTTCCGCCGCTCAGGATAGCCACCACTTTTTTGCCTTTCACATTCATATGGCGCAGCGCGGCTACTGTCAGCAGGCCGGAATTTTCCACTACAGTTTTGTGGTTCTCCACCATATCCAGGAACGATACCACCAGCTCGGAGTCCTCCACGGTGATGATGTCATCCAGATTCTTCTGGATATAGGGGAACAGCTTGCTTCCGGGCGTCTTCACCGCAGTGCCGTCCGCGATAGTGTTTATTTTCGGCAAGGTCACCACATGGCCCTGGGCAAGAGATGTCTGCATACAGTTTGCCCCGGCAGGCTCCACTCCAATCACCTTAATCTTGGGATTTAAAAGTTTTGCCAAAGTCGCCACGCCTGTAGCCAGCCCGCCGCCGCCGATGGGCACCAGGATGTAATCTACCAGAGGCAGTTCCTTGACGATTTCCATGGCTATGGTTCCCTGACCGGTAGCCACCGTCAGATCGTCAAAAGGATGGATAAAGGTGTAGCCGTTCTCCTCCGCCAGCTCGTAAGCCTTGGCGCAGGCCTCGTCGTACACATCTCCGTACAGCACCACTTCCGCGCCGTAGCCCTTGGTGCGGTTCACTTTCATCAGAGGCGTGGTGGTGGGCATGACGATGACCGCCTTTGCGCCGTAGGCTTTTGCCGCATAGGCCACGCCCTGGGCATGGTTGCCCGCGGAGGCGGTAATCAGCCCCTTAGCCCTCTCTTCATCGGTCAGGGTACTTATCTTATAATATGCCCCGCGGAGCTTGTACGCGCCTGTCAGCTGCATATTTTCGGGCTTCAGATAAACCTTGTTGCCGGTCTGTGCGCTTAAATACTCGCTGAATACCAGCTTGGTCTCCAATGTCACATTCTTGACGACTTCCGATGCCTCCTCGAATTTCTCCAGCGTCAATCCCTCTTCCACTTCCATATCCCCCTCCTTTGTCTCTTCCATTACCTCTTCCCCTGCTTCCACTTCATTCATCTTCTGCTCTTCCTCCAACATCCGCCTCTCCTCTGCGCCTTGTCCCGCATTCGTCTCCTCTCTTTCCTTTGTTGCCTGAACCTTTTCCTCCATCTTCAGCCCCTCCTTCTCTCTGCCTTTCTCCCGTGCAGTGCCCCTTTCCTCACTCCGGCTCCTCTGTCTTCACATCGAACAGAGCGTTCACGAACTCGTCCGAGTCAAATTTCTGCAGATCGTCGATGGTCTCGCCCACTCCGATATATTTCACCGGTACCCGCAGCTCCGACTGGATGGCAACAGCGATGCCCCCCTTTGCCGTGCCGTCCATCTTGGTCAGTATAATGCCTGTCAGGTCCGCCACCTCGCCGAATTCCCTGGCCTGTACCAGCGCATTCTGTCCCGTAGTGCCGTCCAGCACAATCAGATTCTCCCTGTGGGCGTCCGGGAATTCCCTGTCCACGATGCGGTTCATCTTCCGCAGCTCCTCCATCAGGTTCTTCTTATTGTGGAGACGTCCTGCCGTGTCGATCAGCAGCACTTCCACCCCTCTGGCCTTGGCGGCGTTCACCGCGTCAAAGACCACGCTGGCAGGGTCTGCGCCCTCGTTTCCGCCCACCATGGGCACGTCCGCCCGTCTGGCCCACTCCGCCAGCTGGTCTCCCGCGGCGGCCCGGAACGTATCGGCGGCGGCAATCAGCACCTTTCTGCCGTCCTCCTTGAACTTGCCCGCAAGCTTACCTACAGACGTAGTCTTTCCCACGCCGTTGACGCCGATTACCATGATGACGGACTGCCTCTTCTCGAACTCATAGGCGGTCTCGTCTACACGCATCTGCTCCTTGATTCCCTCTATCAGAAGCTGTTTGCACTCCTGGGGCTCCTTGATATGCTGTTCCTTTATCTGGGCCTTCAGCCGTCCTATGATTTCCATGGTGGCATTCACGCCGATGTCGCCCATGATCAGAATTTCCTCCAGCTCCTCGTAAAAATCGTCGTCAATAGCGGAAAACCCACTGAATACGGAATCAATTCCTCTGACGATATTATTCCTCGTCTTCGCCAGGCCCTCTTTCAGCCTGGCAAAAAAACCCTTTTTCCCCTCTGCCATGCCTTAAACCTCCTTATGCGCCTACCCGTGTGAAACTCAGATTATCTTAGCGGGCGTCTTGGGGCCGCTTAGATAATCTTTTCACACTATGCCGTCAAATCCTTATCTATCAGATTCACACTGACCAAAGTGGACACTCCCTTTTCCTGCATGGTGATGCCATACAGCCTGTCCACCTGCTCCATGGTGCCTCTTCTGTGGGTTATTACGATGAACTGTGTATTTTTTGTCAGTTTATGCAAATATTTCGCGAATCTGCCCACATTGGAATCGTCCAGCGCAGCCTCTATCTCGTCCAACAGACAGAACGGCGAGGGCTTCAGATTCTGGATGGCGAACAGAAGCGAAATAGCCGTCAGCGCTTTCTCTCCGCCGGAGAGCTGCATCATGTTCTGCAGCTTCTTCCCGGGCGGCTGGGCGATGATACGGATGCCTGCCTCCAGGATGTCCTCGTCTTCAATGAGCTCCAAGGTACCTCTTCCGCCGCCGAACAGCTCCTTGAACACCTTGTCGAACTCCCGGCTGATTTCCGCGAACTTCTCCGCGAACTGCTTCCGCATGGCGGTGTCCAGCTCCTCGATGATATTCTCCAGGGTCTTTTCCGCCTCCACCAGATCGTCCCTCTGGGTTGCCATAAAGGTGTAACGCTCCATCAGGTTCTTGTAATCCTCAATGGCATTTACGTTTACGTCTCCCAGCTTCTTGATCTGATCGCGCAGGGACGTAATCTCTTTCTTCATGGCAGCCAGATCCGAAAGGCTCTCGTCCCGCAGACCTGCCGCGTCGCTCAGCGTAATCTCATATTCGTCCCACATATAGTTGATCTGGGATTCCAGGGATTCCTCCATCCGCTCTTTCTGGGCATTCAGGCGGTATACCTCCTTGTCCAGTGCGGACTGCCGCTCAGAGAGCTCCTCGCGCCTTGTAAAAAAGCTCTTTTGCCTGGCCGACAGCTCTTCCCTGTTAGCCATGTATTCTTTCAGCTTTGCCTCGGATTCATTCTGGGCGTCATAGGAGGCCGTAATGGTCTTCTCGATTTCCTCGATGGAACGCTGCTTGTTCTCCACCGCCTGATTGTTCTCCCGCAAAGCCTCCAGGACCTCGGCCAGCTCAGCCTGGGCCCTCTGTATCTCTCCGCTGATACGGTCTACATTGCTCTGCCGGAATCCCAGGGACTGGCGCATCTTCTCCACTTTCAGATCCCACTCGGCCACAGACGCGGCAGCCTCTGTCTCTGCCTTTCTCCACTCCTCAAGCTCCTGCTGGAACTGTACAATCTTCTCCTGGGTCCTGGCCTCCAGCTCCTCGCTGGCAGAGAGTTCCTGCTGGACGGACTCCTTGTCGTTCCTGATTTCCAGAGTCTTCTCCTCGATTTCCCTCTCTTCCTGGCGCAGGGAGGCAGCGCTCTCCACTTCCTCCTCCATGCGCTCCCTTGCCTGGGCGATATTCAGCCTGGCTGTATTCTGCTCGATGGACTTGCGCTGGATATCGCTCTTGACGGCCTCAAGATCCACGCGCATCCTTGTGCGCTTTGCTTTCGTTCCCTCGATATCCTTATCGATTTCCTCCATGGAGAGCTGAAGCTTCTGCACCTTTTTCTCCAGTTCCTCTATCTCCCGGCGTCTCCCCAGGAGATTGCTGTTGTTCCTGTAAGCGCCGCCGCTGATGGCTCCGCCGGGCACCAGCAGCTCTCCCTCCAGCGTCACCAAGCGCATGCTCTGATTGTATTTTCTGTTCAGTTTCAGGGCATTGTCCACAGTGTCCACCACCAGGATGCGGCCCAGCAGAGAACCTGCCACATCGCTGTATTTATCGTCTGTCCGCACTAAAGTATCCGCTGTTCCGATAACTCCTTTTTCGGACAATGCTTCGCTGTTCTTGAATCTCTGGTAATTCCGTATGCTGGTCAGGGGCAGAAAAGTAGCCCGCCCTAACCGATTGGTCTTTAAATAGGAAATCATCCGCTTGGCAGTGTCCTCATCCTCTGTGACGATATTCTGGATGCTGCCGCCCAGCGCGGTCTCGATGGCCACCTCATACTTTTTCTCCACATGGATGATGTCCGCCACCACACCCACGATACCGCTTGCTTTCTCTTTCTGCTCCATGACCTTCTTGACGCTGCCGCCGTAGCCCTCATAGCGCTCGGCCAGATTGGCCAGGGCTTCCCGCCTGGACTTCTCCATATGATAGGCGCTCTTGATTTCCTGCAGACGCGCGTCCTTTTTCGTCAGCGCCTCCCGGAAGCCTCCCAGCTCCTGCTCCATGGCCGCCTCCTTCTCATTCAGGAGGCGTATCTCTTCTGTAACAGAGGCAAATTCCGCCTCGAAGCCTTTCATCGTCTCTTCTCTGGCCGCCTCGTCGGATTTCACCCTCAGCAGCCTGGACTGCAGCTCCGCCCTGCGGATCTTCACCTGCTCCATCATGGTGTCGAAGCGCCCTAATTTTGACTTGATGGTGGCGCGCTGGTTCAGCTCGCCGATGATCGTATTCTTCCCGGCCTCTATGCCGACGCTCAGTTCGTCAATCCTATTCTGGATTTCCTCCAGCTTCCCTTTCGCCTCATTGGCCAGAGCCGTGATTTCCTGTACTTTCGCGTCTATATCGCCCTTTTCGGACAGCAGGTTCTCCCTGTCCCGCTCCCTGGCGGCGATATCCTCCTGAAGGGCGCTGCGTCTGTTGTTCAGATGGGTCTCGCTGCCTCTGGCGGAATTGATCTGCTCTTTCAGCACATTCATCTCGCCCTCCAGCTTGCCCCTGGTGAGCCCGGCGTCCGTGGCAGTGCTCCTGGCCGTCTCTATGGACTGCTCCAGCTGTTCCAATTCCTCCTGGACCCGGTCATACTCCTCCTTGATGCCCTCATAGGCCTGGCTGGTCTCGGAAAATTCCTTGCTGGCCAGGGCATGCTTTTCCTCCACGCCTTTCAGCTGTTCCCTGAGGCGGGCGTTCTCCAGCAGGAAGACATTCACGTCAAATTTCTTCAGTTCTTCCCTTTTGCGCAGATACTGCCTGGCCGTCTCGGACTGACGCTCCAGAGGCCCTATCTGCTTCTCCAGCTCCGACAGAATGTCATTGACACGGACCAGATTCTGCTTCTCGTTCTCAAGCTTGCTCTGGGCCGCGGCTTTCCTTCGCTTGAATTTCACGATTCCCGCCGCCTCGTCAAAGAGCTCGCGCCTCTCCTCCGGCTTACCGCTCAAAATTTTGTCGATCTGGCCCTGGCCGATGATGGAGTAGCCCTCCTTGCCGATGCCGGTATCGTAGAACAGCTCGTTCACGTCCTTCAGTCTGCAGGGACTTCCGTTTATCAGATATTCACTTTCTCCGGAACGGTAGATACGCCTTGCCACCGTCACCTCGTCAAAGCTGGTGGCGAGCTGATGGTCTGTATTATCCAGTGTAATGGCGACGTAGGCATAGCTAAGTGGCTTCCTGTTCTCTGTGCCCGAGAAAATGACATCCTGCATGCTTGCACCGCGCAGCTGTTTTACCCGCTGCTCTCCGAGAACCCAGCGGACGGCGTCGGCCACATTGCTCTTTCCGCTGCCGTTGGGTCCTACGATTCCCGTGATTCCGTTGTGGAACTGAAAATTTATCTTGTTCGCAAAGGACTTAAAGCCCTGTACCTCAATGTTCTTTAAATACATCCTCTATCCCTCAAAAGCAACAGCGCCTTGTAGGCAGCCTGCTGCTCCGCCGCTTTTTTCGTCTTTCCTTCCCCCGTGCCCAGGATTTCCCCCTCCATATTCACCGACACGCAGAACATCTTGTCGTGCTCCGGCCCGCTTTCCTCCAGCAGTTCATAGTTGAACTCCCTCTTCAGTTTCCCCTGGATCATCTCCTGTAAGGTGCTCTTGCTGTCGTAGAAGAGCTGCTTGTCCTCCAGGTCAGAGAGCACGAAACGGTTGATGAACGCTTTCGCCTTTTCCATGCCTCCGTCCAGATAGATAGCCCCGATCACGGCCTCCATGGCATCCGAGACGATACTGTCGCGCCCGCGGCCTCCCGTGTTCTCCTCACCTTTTCCAAGCAGCATGAAGCGGCCCAGCTCCAAATCTCTCGCGCAGAACGCCAGGGACGGCTCGCAGACCATAGATGCACGTTTTTTCGTCAATTCTCCTTCGCTCATCTTGGGATGCTCCCGGAAGAGGAATTCGCTGGAGACCAGCTCTAACACCGCATCCCCGAGGAACTCCAGCCTTTCGTAATTCTGTGCCCTGCGAATCTTCTGTTCATTGGTGAAAGAGCTGTGGGTCATGGCCTGCTTCAGCAAAGTCCTGTCCCTGAACCGATATCCGATGCGCTCCTCCAATACTTCCACCGTATATCCCTGGAATTCCTTCTTTCCATTCGTGTAATCTTCCAACATATTTTATCCTCTTTTCCGAAAGGAAAATGACCTGCAGATGGACGCAAATGAGCAGCCACATAACGGACTGCTCTTGTAAAGTCCATATAGCCAGACCTGTATCAGCCCAGCATGCCTTTGATCATATCCACTGCTTCCCTTACGGTATGAATCTTCTCAGCCTCCTCTGCGGGAATCTCGATGTCAAATTCCTCTTCGATGCCCATGACAATCTGGAATACATCGAGAGAATCCGCTCCCAAATCATCCACAAAGGTTGAGTCCATAGAAACCTCGTCGGGATCCACGTTCAGTACATCCGCGATTACCTTTTTCAGCTTTTCAAATTCCATACGGTTTCCTCCTTTCCCTAATCCTCAAGAATCATCTGTTCCTTGATTTTTTGATTTATTTTCTGTTCCTTGAATGCAATGCATTGCAGAATAGAATTCTTGATTTCGTTCGCCTTGCTGCTCCCATGGGTCTTCACCACAAGTCCGTTCAGTCCCAGCAGCGGCGCTCCGCCATAGGCTTCGGTATTAAAGTCTTTCAAAGTCTGCTTCAGGGCAGGCTTCACCAACAGGGCCCCTATCTTGCTTTGCAGGTTCGTCATCATGCCGGCCTTGATCTTCCCAATCAGGGCGCCGCTGACGCCCTCTAGCATCTTCAGGACCACATTGCCCACAAAAGCCTCGCACACCAGCACATCCGCCACGCCTAAAGGAATGTCCCTGGCCTCCACATTGCCTGCGAAATTGATGTCCGGACAGCTTTTCAGCAGAGGATAGGTTTCCTTTGTCAGGGCATTGCCTTTCTCCTCCTCTGTGCCGATATTCACAAGCCCTACTCTCGGATTCCTGACACCGATGACGCTCTCCATGTAGATGCTGCCCATCTTGGCAAACTGCAGCAGCTGGGACGGCCTGGCGTCCACATTGGCCCCGCAGTCAAGGAGGAGGCTCACGCCATTGATATTGGGAATGACAGGCGCAAGGGGCGGGCGCTCCACGCCCTTGATGCGGCCCACGATGACCTGACCGCCCACAAGGACGGCTCCCGTGCTCCCTGCCGACACCAGGGCATCGCATTCCCCGTTCTTCACCAGATACATGCATTTTACGATGGACGAATCCTTTTTCTTGCGGATAGCCATCACGGGGGGCTCGCCTGTCTCGATGATTTCCTCCGTGTGGACGATTTCCAGCTGCTCCGCATTGTAGGTATACTTCTTCAGTTCCTCTTTCAGCAGAGGCTCCCGCCCTGCAAGGAACACTTTCACGCGCTTGTCAGCATTTATGGCCTCCACAGCGCCCTTTACAGTCTCAACCGGCGCGTTGTCGCCGCCCATTGCGTCTACCGCTACATTTACCATCTCTGCCATTGGATTGCCCTTCCATCTTCTGCGTTATACTTCTCTTATGATAATGTAAACTTACTTAAAAATCAAGGTCTTTTCCACAGAATTTTCCCGGTGTTTTACAAGCATATTGCACATACTTTTTGGCACATATTTATATACACATAAAAAGGGTATTCCGTAGAATACCCCTGCATGCCGTATAATTACCGGAAAATCAATCAACATTGACGACCTGCTTCTTGTTGTAAGAACCGCAAGCCTTGCAAACCCTGTGAGGCACCATAAGAGCGCCGCATCTGCTGCACTTTACTAAAGTCGCAGCTTTCATTTTCCAGTTTGCTCTTCTCTTATCCCTTCTGCTCTTGGAAGATTTATTCTTAGGACAAATCGACATCGTTACACCTCCTTATTCTTCTTGAAGATATCTTGTATCACTGCCATGCGCGGGTCCGGGACGAACGTGTCGCATCCGCATTCCCTCTCATTGAGATTCTGTCCGCATACAGGGCATATGCCCTTACAGTCATCCTTGCAGAGAATCTTCGCAGGCCAGTTAAGCAAAATCTCATCGTGCACAAGCGTCTCCACATCCAATGAGAAACCGTCCATAAAGCCGAAGTCGTCCGCCTCCTCTCCCCATGCTTCGGGAGAAAGGATTGTCCGCTCAAAGTCCAGCTTCAAAGCCACCGGCACCTCTGTCAGGCATCTGTCACAGGCTCCGCGAAAGCTGATATCCGCACATCCTCTCAGCACCGCTTTATCCTCCCCCGCGTTTGTAACGGTAAGGGATATGGGCGATTTGGAGGCGATTTCAAAGCTCTCTGTCCCATTGTCGTAGCATGTCATCTCAAGGGAAATCTCCCTTGCCATCTCCATGCCCTCAGATGTCAACACATCAGATAAATTCACTAACATAGCGACTCCCATGCAGATTTTCTTTCCACATACTGGTTCATTATACATAGAAACACTATTTTTGTCAATATAAAAATGAAGAAAAGCTTCATATTGCATTTTGTCAATAGTTATGCAACAACTTTTTGAAAAAATTTAGGCCAGTTTCTTGATTTCCTCTTCAAAGAGTTGGGCGGAAGTCTTAAACCCCAAAATCCCCCTGGGATAGTTGTTTATCCAGGTTTCTATATACTCTATGTCCTTATCCTGCTTTTCCTCGAAGTCCTCCCCTTTTGGTATATGGCGGCGGATAAGGCGGTTACTATTCTCGTTTGTGCCCCTCTCCCAACTGCTATATGGGTGACAATAGAAAAGAAAGGTCCGCTTTTCCCCATCATGCAAAACAGACCGTTCTAACCCCTCATAGTCCGCAAACTCCACCCCATTGTCCACGGTGATACTTCTAAAGACTTTATGGAACATATCGCCCCATTTCCTTTCCAACCGGTCCAGGGCTTCCACTACGCTTGCCGCCTTTTGGTCTGGCATCTTAATGATGATTTCATCCCTGGTTTTACGTTCTGTTAATACAAGCATACATGACTTTGTAATGCCCTGCTTTCCTTTTACCGTGTCCATTTCCCAATGTCCAAAGGTTTCCCGGTCCTTTACTTCCTCCGGGCGGTTCTCTATGCTCTCCCCGGCGGATGCTCTTTTCTGCACCTTTACTTTCTTATTATGCTTTTTCCTCTTCCCTTTTATCGGCAGGTCCTTATTGGTTAATTTTAAGAAAATACCATTGTCTATATATCTATATAAAGTCCTCACACTGATAGAGGTCTTAAACTCAATCCCACTTTGGGTTACTGCTGCCAATGCGGCTTCCGGGCTATACTTATCGTTTACAATCTTATCCTCTATGTATTCAGCTAAAGGCATATCATTCCCAATTTTAAGACTGCGCCCCTTTCCCTGGGCGTTCCAATCATGGTTCTTTTGCCCCAAATCGCTGCTATACCTCACTTCCTCGGTATAGTCACTATTTCTATGGGTATATTCTCCCCTTTTCATTTCCCGGTATATGGTGCTTCTATGAACGTGCAAATACGCCGCAACCTCCGTTACCTTATGGCCGGAATTAAGCATTGTTTCCATCTTTATCCTATCATTTTTAGTTAAATGCTTCCCCATGAAATCCATCCCTCCAAAAGAAACGGACACGGAAAGAATCCGTGCCGTCCAATGTCCTATTTTTTTACATCCTCTTTAATCTCTTCCCGGTAAGTGATTTCAATGGTGATGCAAAACGCATCTTCTAACGAATCATAAAAATATTTGTCCCTGCCGCTGTCATATCGTACTATTTTATAATTTCCGCCGGAAACCTCCGCTTCAATCTTCTGGATAGTTCCGCTTTCTATCAGCTTTTTTACCTTTGCCCTGCTGCCTTTCTTTATTTCTCCAATACATACATCACCCATAAAGGCTTGAATAGGTTCTACCCCCCCGAACAAAAGTTCTATTTTTCCGCACAATTCATATTCATAGATTTTTTCATCTTCCAGGCCGCTTTCTATGATTTCCTTTTTGGAAAGTTTATAGTCCTCGTTTTCCTCCACAAGTTCCATAATATCTTTCATGTGGGCTTCTACATTATCCAGTTTATGCCGCTGTGTCTTGATTATCCCTTTCGGCCTTTTTGGCTCTTCCTGGGGCGGTGGTGTCGGTGTTGGCTCTTCCTGCTTTTTAGAGAATAGATTTTTTAAAATTCCCATGTTAAGTTCCTCCCTTTGCATGAATCTGTGATTTTGCATACCGCAAGCGGCCATCCGTCCGTATCACGCCCTACGGCTTTATAGGATGACTACTTGCAATATACCGGGTGTTATCGTACAACCTTTTAAACGCCGGATAACTTCACCGGGGCGTGGCATGGTTTTCTAGTTCCCGGCCTACCTGGGAAGAATAGGCGTGTACGCTTCCCCTGGTAGGTACTTTTTGCACCAGTGCAACCCATCAACAGTTTGTAGGGGCTTTGGACCCTCACGCCGCCCATGGTCAGCATGGCCGTTTTAATTGCTCCCGGCGGCTGTCCTGCTGCCGGGGCGGCATCTTAAACCAGGCCCATCCTTGCATCAATGGCCTGGGTGATATATTGACTTACGCTTTGTCCTGCTGCCGCTGCGGCTTCCGTTATGACCGCCTTTTTCCCTTTCGGAACCTTAATTTCTATACGGTCATAGTTTTTCTTGTTAAATTCATTCTGATAAGCAATCTGGTTAAACTCTCCGCTTTTTGCTCTTGGCATACGTCCCAACCTTTCTTCCGGCAAATTCACGCTTCCTTTCCCTTGCCAAATAGTGTATAATTGCACTTAGCAGATTGGGCGGCTTTGGCAAGTCCACCGCCCTTTCTGGTTCCCTTTGGTCTTACTTGTTAAGTAAGGCTTTTACTTTTTCCTTTGCTTCCGCAAGGTCTTTACAGTCATTCAAGATTTCAAGAATCTTTCTTGTTTGGTTTTCCTCAACGACTTCTTTTAACAGTTCGCTTGTGTTCATTTCTTCGTCCATATGCTCTTCCTTTCTATGCTTGCCCATGTATTTGTTAAGTATCTCCCTTAACTGTCTTTATTATATAACATATGTCGGCATATGTCAACACATATTCCGACATATTCCTAAAAATTTTTCACGAAAAAGGAACACGCCTATTTTGACGTGTTCCCTATCTTGTGACATATCATTATTCCTTGCTTTGGCCTTGTTTATCTCCAAAAGGCGGTTGTTTTACAGATTATTTCAATAACCCGTTTACCTTATCCTGGACGGCCCGGTAATCATACCCGGCGGCTTCCAGGCGTTTCTTTCTCTCTGTTCCATTTCCCCATTTCCCGGCAATCACTTCCTTTGCAACTTCCGCCACGCTCTTTGTGGGTTTTTCATTCCCTTTCAGTAAAGCGTTTACCTGGTCCTGGACAGCCTGGTAACTATACCCGGCAGCTTCCAGGCGTTCCTTGCGTTCTTCACCGTTGCCCCATGCTCCGGCAATCACTTCCTTTGCAACGGCGGCCACGGTCTTTGCTCCGCTTCCGGCGGCATCCGCTCCGCTTTCCTCTGTATACCTTGGAACGCCATACCCCCTTATGTAGCGGCCATCCACGGCCAGGACACGGCGGCCAACTGCATTGTTTTTATTGCCCTCAATGACGGTAATCTTTCCGCCCTCCACGCTCTCAACAATTCCCACATGGTCCGGCCATCCCGTGCAATCCCCGGCCCCGGAATCGTCCCAATCATAGAAAATCACATCCCCAGGGGACGGCGTTCTGCTATCACTTTCCTGCCACTCTCCCTTGGCACGGAATAATTCTATCATCTGGCCGCATCCGCACTCGGTTGGGATAATTTCCGTCAAGCCGCATTTTATAGCAACGGCAGAAACAAAGGTCGCACACCAGGCATCCGTATACTTTACCCTGTAGCCCCTGGCAAGCGGCGTGTGGCCGTTGTATACGTCTATGATTCCCTTGTGGGTCCCGTCCGCTTCATTCCGGCCAATCCATTCCCTTGCCTGGGCCAGTGCGGCACTTGCTGTCTTTGCCGTTCCCATTTCCCCTTTCACGTCATATTGCCTTAAATCATACTGCGAAACAATCCTCATGGTATTTTCCACATACTTGCCGCTTGTGGCGTACCCGTCCGCCTTGATTGTTTCCAGATATGCCGCCGGGTCCGTGATGCCTTTAAGGTTCTGGTATCTTTCCAGTTGGATGAAATCAAAATACCCTTTCACGCCCTCTTCCATGCTGCCATATACCCGGAAATTGTCCTTAATCTGCGTAAGGGTTCCCGGCGTGTACTCTTCCATGGTTTTAAGGTTTACGCTTTTCCCGGTCCACCTTGTCCCACATTTCAGCCCAAAATAATTATGGTACACCGCCGCCAGACGGCTTTCCCCCCATCCACTTTCCAGGACTGCCTGGGCTATAATTGGGCTGTGTACTGCAATCCCATGGGCGGCGGCGTATTTCTGCACATACCCGGCAATCTTTTTGATGAAATCCTGCTTTTCCATTCCTTACACTTCCTTTTCCGCATCCTCGATTTCCACGCCTACTTCAATCCCGGCGTTGGCCGAATCCGTCAAACCCTCTCCAATGATATAGGCCACAACGGATGCCCCGGCCATGATAAGTGCCGTTACCTGGGCGGCGGTGTTTTCCGTCCCTCCCGTGGCAACAATCATCATGGAAACAAAGGAAGCTGCCGCCGTCCATAACTTACGGCTTGTAAGTTTCCTTGCCCAATTTACATTTTTCATTGTCTGTTTCTCCTTTCGCTTTTCTTTTATTTCCAAACCCTTTTCTGGTGTGGATTCCTTTTAATAAATCCCCCGGATGCCCTGCTCCGTTAAGAAGTCCTTTTGCTCATGCTTTATTTCCCTGGCATACTGCAAGGCGGCTTCCGTTTCCCCGTTTGCGTGCCCGTTCTTTATGGCCGTGGCGGTTGCTTCCCCCAGTGCGATTGATGCCATCACGCTTTTAATGATTAGGACTTCGCTTTTCTCCCGGATTTTTTCTTTTTCCTCCGTTTCTTTCTGCTGCTTCTTGATTTTCTCTTCAATGAGCCAAAAGCAGAAACCAGTTACCGCACTCGGAATACTCATTGCAAGAATCAGTGTTTGTAAATCCATTTCCTTACCCTCCATAAATAGCTTTATCCGTATCATACCGCCCATGGCGTTCAAATTCTGACCCACTTATGCCGGAACCAAAATGCCGCTTTCCCTCTGCTCCCACTCCCAAAACAGCAATTCATATTCTATGGCCTTTGTAACGTGGTAGGTGTCGGCGTGCCCCATGTGTCCCAGGCGGCTTTTATATTTCCGCTCAAAGGCTTCACGGTCCAGTTCCCCGGCTTCCAGGTGCTTCACGTCATTTTTCAGCCGCCGGACGGATGCCTTTCTGACTTTCCTATATTCCGGGTGGTGGATATAGCCGCAAAAATCAATCCCATTTCCGGCATACAGAATGGTGCTTTTGGGATTCACATGCAATTTCATTTCCTCTTCCAAAAATTCTTCAATCCGTTTCACCCATTCCTTTAGCTGTGCCAGGTCCGGGGAAAGGATGATAAAATCATCCATGTATCGGATATAATATTTGATATGCAAGGTATGTTTCACGAACTTGTCCAGGCGGTTCCCGTACACATTGGCAAATAATTGTGATGTAAGATTTCCCACGGGGATGCCCACGCCGTCCGGCAATATCCCGTTCTTGTCAATGATATTATCCATAAGATAAAGGGCTTTTCTGTCCCCTATGTACCGCCTATTTTCCGTTTTTAGTTCATCATGTGGTATAGATGCAAAGTATTTGCTTATGTCCCCTTTATAGGCGTATAGCCGCAATGCCGCAATTATCATTAGTTCATACATCCATTGGTATAATTGGTCACTTGCGGCGTGCATCCCTTTCCCCTCACGGCACGCATAGGAATGGGTATAGAACCTTTGTTCAAATACCGGCCCTATGGCATTTACAATCATGTGCTGCACCACTCTGTCATAGAACGGCAACGCCATGATAAGGCGTTCCTTTGGCTCCCATACCTTGAAAACGGTATATTCCCCCTGCTTATAGGTGAGGTTCTCCAATTCCTCACACGCCCTAAATAGTTCATCCTCCTTTGACATGGAAAATGCCAATACCTCTTCATGGAACCGCTTGTTTGCTGCGGCTTTCTTGAATGATGTATTGGCATTGTCAAAGGTATACATTTTTTCATGTAACCCTTTAACTGTTTTCATTTTGCCCTACCAATTTTCAAATATTCTTCTACTCAAAAGGCGGTGCCTTTTCTATTTTGTCCGGACAAGACGCCGGAACGGGAAAACCGTCTGACTTATCAGAATGATTGATAAATCTTGCTAGTAGCCCATAGGCCCCTAAGTCTGCAAAGTTGATTAGTCACACACGCACCACACGCCAATGTTCGTGTTCACGTTCCACGGAACATTGTTGCAATTGACGGCCCGTGAACCGCAATGCACGCCGTTGTTCCAATTGCCGCCGCCAATGAGGGCGTGCAAGCCCGGCCGGGTGCGAATTAACAGTTTCCCCAAAATTCATTCCTTATTTCCATTTTCCGTCTTTCACGGCCCCGATAATGCCGCCCAATATCTTCCCTACCTCTGCCAGTTTCCGGCTTGCCACTTCGTATCGGTGTTTGTTCACCGCCGAATATTTCAAGTCAAACGCAAGCCGAATCAGCACCCGTATAAATTCCAGTTCCACGTCCGCCGCATATATATGGCTTTTCGTTCCCGTCTTTCTGAACCGTATTATGTCCTTTACCAGTTCAAAAAGTGACTGCTTTATGTATAGCTGCAATGCGAACTTTTCAAACTTCGGAAGCTGTCCTAAGATTGGAAAGATATAAACCAGGAAATCATAAACTTTTTGGAATAGTTTCATGCTTTCCATGAAACCGTTTGTTTGCTTGTTTTCTGTTTCTTTTTCTTGGGCCATTTCTCCATCCCTTTACAAGTCGGGGTTGGGCTTTCGCCCACCCCAACAGATTTACAGACTGTCACACACGCACCACACGCCAACGCCCGCGTACACGTTCCACGGAACATTGCTGCAATGGACGGCCCGTGAACCGCAACGCACGCCGTTGCCCCAATCGCCGCCGCCAATGAGGGCGCGCAAGCCCGTACTGTTCGCCATATACGCCTGGCCGTAACCGTTGCCTAACACATTATGCCACGCCCAGGATGTCCCCGTTGGGTCATGTAACAGTTCAACCAACCATTTCCACACGTTCCCCACCAGGTCACATATATTTAAGGCACTCACGGCGTTTGCAATGTTCCCAACGGCGGTTCTTGCCTTGTTGGCGGTTGCCGTCCACCCGTTTGTGTTGGAATCATCCAACCCCTGGGGGCTTCCGTCTGCTGCCACGGTAAATTCCATGTAATCCGGCAGACGCTTCCCCACACGCCTTGCCCTTTCCCCTGCAATATACCAGTTAAGGCCCTCCGTACCCGTGATAGGCGTGCCGCAATAGACAGACTGTAATCCATTGGCTCCGTCATCACTGGAAAGGTAGATGTCACCCCATAAAGCGTTCCCCAGGTATACCATGCCGGACGGGTCACATTTAGGGCGGTGCTTCGTGGTCCATACGGAATTTGGGATAATATCCACACGGGTATTCCCCTCCCATCCGGCACCCCTTACCGCCCCGGATGTATTGATTGGCCTGCCGTATTCGTCCGTATTCCTCACACGGCCATAATGGAATCCGCCAATCTTCCGGGTGTTGGTATCGTCCCATCCCTCGCCGTCCGGGAACGTGGAATTTAACGAAATCAAATACTGTTCGTCCTGGTCATCCGTTCCCGGGTCACAAATATAGATATAATAATCATTGCCATGTGCAAAATCGCTTCCCTGGTCCAGATTTTCCTTTGTAAGTATGGTTTCCGCCGTCTTGAACACGGACGTTTCACCCACCGCAATCACGCATCCGCCAATGACTGTGATTTCTCCCCGTCCGCTGTACTGGATGTACGCCTTGTCCGGGGCCACAATATCAGAAATGGCCGCCATCTTTGCAACGGTAATCTTCGCCCGTTCATCCAACATATTTTCATCATACACAAATAATCTGCTCACGCTTCCAATTCTCCTTTCATTTCCTCTACTTCCTCCCTGGAAATCCCCAGGCGGTCATAGAACGTCACCGCCGCCGGGATGCCGATTTCCATTGTGCCGATATTCACGGCTTTGGAAAGGTTCAGTATAGTGTGGGTTGTGGTATTCTGCTGCCCTGCTGCCGCCTGGCCGCTTCCCGTGCCCTCCCTTGCCGCTTCCTGGCCCTCTGTGGCGGCGTTTTCCGTGTCGGTGGTATGTTTATCCACCTCCACCGTTTCAACGCTCTGTATGGTCGGATAAACCGCCCCGTTTTTGACCCTCTGCCCTGCTGCCGCTTCGGCACAAAACATGATTGTGACCGCCTTTCTGTCCTCTGACAGATTGATGACCGGGCACATAATCCAGTTCTGATTTTCCAGTTTCGCCACGGCTTCCAACCAATCCGACTTTTTAAGGCTCCCTTTCTTCGCCATCTTGAACGTGTTTACCAGGTCCGACTTTGTTTTGATTACTTTAGGAAATCCTTTCATCCTCTTACCTCACTTTCTTTTTAACTTAATATATGGGTTCCAATATAGTTGCCTATATAGGCCATATTGGCACACTCACGCAACGAAACGGTCATTGTATACCCTGGCGGCATATGGTCCACGTTTCCAACAGAAAACGTCCTTGGTATGGGCATCACGGCTTCCATGTTCGTTTCCACGATATAGTCCCCGGCTTCCTGGATATGGAAGCCAACGCCGCTTTCTGAAACCGCCGCCGTCTGCACCCTCCCCGTTGTGGTGTTGGTAAGCGTGAGGGTAACGGCTTCCTGGATGCTCTCCAACAGATAGGCTATATAAAGCCTTACTGTCTGCCTTTGTATGTAGGCACCCATATAGTTGCCGATATAGCCCCTATCTGCCCCGTCACGCAAGGAAACGGTCATTGTGTGCATCAGGTCCACATTGTCAACAGAAAATCTGTTAGGCGTTGCCACAACGCCCCCTTTGTTGGTTCTCACGGTATAGTCCCCGGCTTCCGTGATGTAGAATCCAATTCCGCTTTCCGTGAAATCCGCCGTCTGGATGCTCCCCGTTGTGGTGTTGGTAAGCGTGAGGGTAACGGCTCCCTGGATGCTTTCCAGACGGTAGGCAATCCATAGCTTGAACGCCATGTTATGGACTTTCTTTCTAAGGCCGTCAATCTGCAACTGCAATTTCCCGGCCACGTCCCCGGCAAGTTCATCCTGCTTTCCCTGGAACCACTTTTCCCATTCCGCCGCCTGGGTTTCCATGAAATCCTTTGTCATCCCGGCGTATTCCTCCATAAAGGAAAGACGGTCTTTTTCCATTGCCTTTTTCTCTTTGGCAAGCCAGGCGTTGAACTGCTCCAAATCAGCTTCCCGGCCATCCATGAAATCCCGGATAAGTTCGGTATACTCTTTCACAAAAGCGGCGTGGTCTTTTTCCATTGCCTTTTTTACCTCTGCGAACCAGGCGTTGAACTGTGAAAGGAATTGTGAGAAATCCAGTTCCTTGAACTGTGAAGCCACGAACCCACACACGGAATCGTCCGCCCTTTCGTCCGTTATGTCCGCCTGGGTAATCGCCACCGCCCCGGCCCTCACATAGACACGGGCCAGGCTCTTTTCCTGGATTACGTCATTGTTTATCAGCCCTGGCGGCTGCGGCTTGCTTGAAAACGCCCCCTCCCGGATGAATATGCTCGGCCTGCGCTCCGTTTCGTCATTCCTCACAATCACCCGGTCAATCCTTGGAAGTGTTCCGCTTGCCTGGCTCACGGTAAGCGGCAGGACGGCGGTATTGTGTATGGTGTGAAGATTGATATATGCGTACCCTCTGCGGCTTCCGCCGTCCACCCTTACTTCCATCCCGTCCCCTGCCGTGACTTGCAAATGGCCGTATACAACGCCCTCTTTGTAGAAAGGTGCCTTATCTTCGTTCATGTCCTGGCCGTTGTATCTGCGCTCCTTATCGTTCAAATCCGTGGCGTTGTAGAAGAAACCCCTTACTGCCATTGTCTTTTCCTCCTTTCCCCTAATCGTCCCATTTTATTGCCGTGGGCAGGGCATCCCCAAACGTGGGGACAACGTACATCCCCCCGTATTCGTAAACCTCGCAAAGTTCCGTTATCCGTAGATTCTGTGACGTGCCCCATTTTTTCTTCTTGACGGTCACAACGTCCCCCAGGTCATAATCCTTTTGGTAGGTGAAATTCACGTCCGCTTCGGCTTCAGCTTCAAAGTTTTCAAATACCTTGTTTTCGTTTAGGTATTCCTGCCCCCTGGTCCGCAATGCGGCCAGGTATGCCGCTTCCGTCAGTTCATCCTTGTTTATGTCCTTTGCATCCAGAAAAACCTCCCGTAAATCAAAACCGCTTCCGCCGCCCACGGTCACATAGACACGGTTCAACCCCTCCCCTGCCCCTCCCACAATTACTTTGGTTTTCATGCTTTCGTCACTGTAATTATGCTTTGCCTGGTTCAGATTATCGTAACTTTCCGAAAAGATGACCCTGGGATTTTTCCCTTGTGCCTGGGTTCTGTCTATGCCCTTATAGGTTTCAAAGGTCATGGTCTTTTTCTTGAAATCCGGCACCACACGGAACCCGATTTCCGCATACCTCGCCAGTTTGGTGAGGTATTCCAGGACGTTCTTGTAAGTGGCCTGGAACTGTATTTTTGTCTTGTCCCCGGTCCCCTCCGCAATCTGCAATAGGGGAACTGCTGCCATCCTGCCCAACATAAAACGCATGGCATCTTCCACGGTTCCGCTGTAATTGAAAAGCGGCCCGGTCAGACGGTCCCCCAGGTACACGGGAAGAAACTTTCCATTCCTGGTAATCTCATTTACAAGCGTGCTTTCCTCTTCCGTCTGGTCCCCCCGTATCACGGCAGCTTCCAGTTTGTTGTCCCCTTTGGCAATGACGTTCCCAGGCTTCAAAAGCCTAAGATTTTCCGCCGTCACCGGGCAGTGAAGTTCAAATGTCCCACATTCATAATATTTTCTGTGCCACTGTAGGGACGTGTGGTTCTCAATGTGCCCCAACCGTCTAAGGTTTCTGTCATAGACGTGTATTTCCATTCCTACACCCCCAAATATGAAATTCTGTAATATACAGATATGGAAAGATAGTTCACGCCCTCATCCGCCGAATAGGTAAGGGTGTTGGTCCCATCCTGCAACTGTATAAAGTCCCCATCTTCATCCAGGTATTCATTTATCACGGTTCCGTACCGTTCAATCACGGCATCCCAATCAATCACCCCATAATTGTTTTTATGGTTCTCAATCTCCGCCTGGGTCACGCCGTCCAAAAGGTATATGTTCTTTTTCCCGGTATAAGTGTTTATGATGACGTACTGGCCGGATGCCATGGTGAAATTGTTCTCCGTATATCCAACCTTTGTAAATTCTCCGCTTTCGGCATGGTATATGGCCGGGTTCTTCACGGCACCGTCCGCATGGAAGATTACCACAATGCCGATATTGTCGGCTCCGCTGTCATTTTCAATTTCCTTTACCAATTCAGCTTCCCGGTGCCCAAATATAACGCCCTCTTCCGGGAAGCACGCCGGGAAAAAGAAATCACTCACCCATGATGCCATCACCACTTCAATGTCTGCCAGGTCCTTGAAATACGGGTCCGTGCATTTTAGGGAAATGGTATAGTCACGCACCACGCCCGTTGTGGCTCCCGGCAGGATGTTTTCAACCTCATAATCAATAGTCTTGGCTTCCCCGTCCTCTATATACTGCATGGTCCCGGTCCGTTTTATGGGGAACGTGCGGTATAAAAGGTTTCGGTTCTCCTTATAGTCCCCATCCATTTCCACGGTCAGCACAATGTTTCTTTCCTTTGCCGTGGCTCCCTGGTAGGTGCTGCCGTCCGTGGTGGTGTTCTCGCTTGTTACCACGTTGCTTTCTATCCCGTATATGCCCTCTATGTCTACCAGGTGGAACGGGGTAAACCCGTCCCAGGTAAAGGTCAATGCCACGTTCTTATCGCTTGTGCATATCACTTTAATGTCCGACACTGGATTTACCCCCTTTGCATCCTTAAAATCATGGCCCTGGTCTGTAGCCTGGTCTGTCTGCCCACCTCATAAGGACTTAACGCCTTTGGGCTTGTTATATTCACATTCTGTACATATCCACCGCCGCCTTTTCCGGCGTTCTCCATGGCGTGGTTCCTTGCTGTCCCAGTAAGCGGCGTTACAACCGCCTTTCCGTTTACCATGCTCAAAAGTTCCGGGCCGGCTTCCGCCACCATGGCCTGGCCCTCCCTCAATACGCCGCCCTTTGCTAGTCTTGGCAATGACAAGGTGCTTATCTTCCCCAGGGAAACGCCCGGTATCTCATTGATTACATCAATCACACCGTTAATCATGCCTATGAATTTATTTACCACGCCCTCTATGGTGGAAAGGCAGCTATTGATTGCCGATTTAAAGGCATCCCCAACGGCGGAACCGATTTTCACGCCCACGTCCACAAAACAGCCCTTGATTTTCTCCCATAGGCCAGAAAAGAACGAAACCACGTTTGAAAATGCGTTTACCACGCCCTGGTATGCGTTTTGGAATGTGGTTGAAAACCAGGATGCCACGTTTGCAAGGGCGGACTTTATTTCCGTCCATCTGGCACCGAACCAGGAACCGATTGCCGCAAATACACGGGTTACGTTGTTGTAGGCATTGGTGAACATGGTAAGGAACCACGTTGCCACTTGGGCCAGGGCGTTCTTTATATCGTTCCACCTGGCACCGAACCAGGAACCGATTGCCGCAAATACACGGGTCACGTTGTTGTAGGCATTGGTGAACATGGTAAGGAACCACGTTGCCACTTGGGCCAGGGCGTTCTTTATATCGTTCCACCTGGCACCGAACCAGGAACCGATTGCCGCAAATACACGGGTCACG
>CAJTHM010000018.1 GCA_910576125.1 Lachnospiraceae bacterium
TACTTGCATTTTTGAGCATAAAATCTGTGACTCTTAATCAGGGTGTCCAGGGTTCGAGCCCCTGGTGGCGCACTAGAAGGACTGTTTTTGAGGACATATGAGCCTTGGGGACGGTTCTTTTTTTGTGCCCGGAAAGCAGGGCGGTACTTGAATTATAGTCCTGTTTTCTGTATAATATTTAGACAGAAAAAGATATCAACCGAAAGGAAGACAGAGATGAAAAAGATACGCAATATCGTGACGATGGTGTGCGCGCTGGCGGCGGCCGCCGCTCTTTGGATGCAGGCGGGTTCCGCGTTCATGAAGCTGCAGGCGGGAGCTGAGCCCCTGGATTCGGAGACGGAGTTTGGCCAGGTCCGGGGAGAGTACATATCCTATGAGGCGGCATATCCGGTGGGAGTCTGCGTGGAGGAGTATTATTCCGGGGATCCGGACCGGGTGAGGACTTACGGGTATGTGGTGTACGATATGGAAAGGCAGACTTTCCTTTACATCGTGGTGCCGGAGCAGTATGACGGGCGCTATTCAAGCCTGCTGTATAATCTGCAGCTGGCAGTGGAGCTGCGGGCGGGAAAAGATATGACCCCGGCCCGGGAGGAGGGCTCGCTGGAACTCATGGACCAGGCTGCAATAGACCATGCCATGGTCGCGCTGGAGGAGAGCGAGATTGTGGAGCTCTATAATGATGTGAAAGACGATAAAGTGTACAGCGACACTTATTTTGGGGATGAATACGGCGAAATCATGGCGGCTGTGAGCCAGGAGATTTCCCGGGGCGTATCGCAGTCGGAATGGTACCGGATAGACAGCGGGAGCATAAACGGTATGACGATACCCGACATCTGGATCTGCATTCTGGCGGCGGGGCTGAGCGCTCTGATTGCCGTGGGCAACCTGATTTCCCTCTTTACCGGAGGCAGGGCGAAACAGGGCGGAAAAGCATCGGATTCCGCCGGCGCGATGGAGCGGTTCCTGGACGCCCAGAGGGGATGGGTGGAGGAATGGTGCCAGTACTGCCTGGCGCGGGCAAGCCGTTCCGCCTATCTGTCAGTGGCAATCTGGGTGGTGATTCTTGTGGGCATCGGCTATTTCGCCAAGACGCCGACGGAGAGAATCTTTACTTTCTCCCTGCCCTTGGGACTGCTTTTGGGAGAGCTTACGGGGCTGTTCATAATATGGGTGCAGAGAGGCCAGGCCAAGCCCCGCAAGATACTTAAGAGAATGGAAAAGGGTGTGAGGAAAGCGCTTCCCTCAGCCGGCGCCCAGGAGGAATTCGCGGAGGATTTCCTGAAAGCGGGAGAGGAATGGGCGTTCCGGGAGAGGAAGAAGAATTCCATGCTTTATGGGAGGCTGGGGAGCCGTTATTGGAGCGCCTTTTTCGGCACTGGAGTCGTCACTATAGTGGAAGTGGAGAAGCTGGAAAGAGTGGAGCCGGAGACCATATCCGGTTCGTACCGCAGCGGCAAGGTCAGAGTCTCCTATGAGTCCTATGTGGCCAAATTCTATTATCAGGGCACGCCGCTCTGGGAGAATGGGGATAAGGCATTCTCTTTCGAGACTACAGGCGGCCGGGACGCATTCCTGGCTCTGGCGGTCAAAAGGGGCGTGGACGGCGTAAAGATAAGGGAAGCGTGAGAAAGTGGAGATATATCTTTTCAGACATGGGGAGACGGATTGGAACAAGGCGCGCAGGCTTCAGGGGCACAGCGACATCCCGCTGAATGAATTTGGCCGGGAACTGGCGGTAGAGACGGCAAAGGCTCTGGCCGGGATATCCTTTGACAGGGCATTCAGCTCTCCCCTGAAGAGGGCTTTTGAAACGGCGGAGATTCTCCTGGCCGGGCAGGATGTCTCTCTGGAGACGGATGAGCGGCTGATGGAGATGGGGTTTGGCGAGTGCGAGGGCGGAGACTTTGACCGGCCGAAGCTGGATTCGGAGCATCCTCTGCATGATTTCTTCTGCAGGCCCCAGTGCTTTCAGCCCCGGGCAGGCGCCGAGTCCTTTCAGGAGGCTTTTGGCCGGGGGCAGGCGTTTCTGCGGGAGCGGATTGTTCCCCTGGAGGGAAGCTGCAGCCGTGTGCTGATTGTGGCCCATGGGGCCTTTAACAGATGCCTGCTGAGCGCCATAGGGGAAATTCCTCTGGAAAAGTTCTGGGAGATAGGCCTGCCTAACTGCGCGGCATCCATTCTTTCTCTGGAGGACGGCAAGTTCCGGATTCTCGAGATGGGGAAAGTCTATTATGGGACGCCGGTGAACGCCAGACCGTGAAGGGGGCGGAAGCCGGCGGCAGAATATGTGCTGCCGGGAGCGGCGCTGCCTGCGTTTTGCAAAACCGGCTTGGAGGCAATATGACACAATCGACAGACATTTTTGACACACATGCCCATTATGACGATAAAGCCTTTGACGGGGACAGGGAGGCTCTCCTGAGCCGCCTGCCCGGGGAGGGCATCGTCAGAGTGGTGAACGTCAGCGCCAGTTTGGAGTCCTGCAGGCGGACTATGGCGCTGACAGAACGGTATGACTACATTTATGGCGCCATAGGCGTACATCCCGGCGAGACCGCGGAGCTCGACGAGGCGGGCTATGGCTGGCTGAAAGAGATGTGCGGACAGGATAAGTGCGTGGCAGTGGGCGAAATCGGGCTGGACTATTACTGGGACGAGCCGGGGCGGGAAATCCAGAAGAAATGGTTCGCCCGCCAGCTGCATCTGGCAAAAGAAGTGGTTCTTCCTGTCATCATACACTCCAGGGACGCGGCCAAGGACACGATAGACGTCATGAGGGCGGAAAAAGCGGAGGAGACGGGAGGCGTGGTCCATTGCTTTTCCTATACGAAGGAGACGGCCAGAGCTTTTCTGGACATGGGATTCTTCTTCGGCATAGGGGGCGTCCTGACTTTCAAGAACGCCAGGAAACTGAGAGAGGCGGTGGAGTACATCCCGCTGGACCGGATTGTCCTGGAGACGGACTGTCCGTATCTGGCGCCTGTGCCTTACCGGGGACAGCGCAACAGTTCCCTGTACCTGCCTTATGTGGTATCGGCTCTGGCCCAGGCAAAAGGAATCGGTGAAGAGGCTGTGCGCAGGGCGGTCTGGGAGAATTCCGTCAGGCTGTACCGCATGGAGGGCAGGTGAGCCGGGGCAGAGAGACGGGTTCGGTCCGGATGGAGCCCGGGGAGCCGTGGTGTTAAAAGCGGAAAGAAGCCTTATGAGGATTTGGGGATAGGAATCTTTCCGGAATGGGAGGGAGCGATGCCATCAGGCGCTTTTTGGAGCGCCTGGTGGATTTTTTTATGTCTTATCGGAAAGTATTGTTTAGAAATAACAATAAATAATTATTGAAAAACGATAAATATATATTGACAATCGTGATTCCGAGTGATATATTGTCTGGTAAAGGAAAAACAGGATATGAAAAATATCTGTTGGATTTCATGTTCTATTCGGGAATCGCGGTCACGCTGACCCTGCCTTTCAGCATTAAGAAAATCGGGGAGCTGTTCCCGTACATGGTGGAGCACTATGAGGAGACGGTCATCATCTATTTTGTGCTGGGGGTGTCGGCGCTGGTACTGCTGAGGGAGCTGAGGAGGATTTTCCGGACGGTACTGGAGGAGAATTGCTTCGTACAGGAGAATGTGGCCAGTCTGAACAAGATGGGCAGCTGGAGTTTCTTCATCGCGCTGATGTCCGCGGTTCGCAGCATTGTATATATGACCATCGCCATGTGGGTGGTCATCTGCGTGTTCATCATTGCGGGTCTGTTCAGCAAGGTGCTGGCCTATGTGTTCGAGCAGGCCGTGCAATATAAGGAAGAGAACGATTTGACTGTTTAGTGTGCGCCAATTGTTTGTGCCGGCTGCGTCGGCATAGTTGGGAGTATGAGGAGCGGATATGGGAATTATAGTGAATCTGGACGTAATGATGGCGAAGCGCAAGAAGAGTCTGACAGAACTGGCGGCTGAGGTGGATCTCACCCTTGCCAATCTGTCCATCTTGAAGAACAACAAGGCAAAGGCGGTGCGCTTTACCACTCTGGCGGCAATCTGCAGAGCCCTGGACTGCCAGCCGGGAGATATCCTGGAATATGTGGATGATATGGACGGCGGAGAGTGAACTGATTTGTGACCGACAGGAGGATGACAGGATGGGACGGGGAAAAGAAAAGGCGGTATGGGTTTTGGGCATTTTTGGGTCTTATAAAAGGAAGGAAAGGAGCGAGAGACAGCTATGGAAATGAAAGAGCAGAGCGTATGGGCAGATGGCACAGGTAGCGTCCGGCAGACGGCCGCACAGGCGGATAAGGATGCAAAGGGAGCGGGAGGAGCCACCGCAAATGCGGATTGGGCGGCGGGCAAGGCTCCGGACATTATTAAAGGAAATTCTGACACTCATGTCAGCCTGTACCTTTATCATGATTGCTTCCGTATCTGCAGAGCCTGAGCGCGGACGCGGGGCCGGTGCTGGTGCCCTATCTGGAGGAGCTGGGCTATCATACGGAGGCGTTCTGGGAGGATTTCCCCATGGAATACGCCATGAACATGATGGAAAGCGATGGCAGCGGCCAGAGGGACCTGTCCTCACGGGAGACTTTTGGCTATTACTGGATGGCCAGACAGAAAAGCGGGATAGAGAACCTGGGGATTCGGACTTTCAACCTGTCGCGATTTCTGACCATGCGGAGTCTGAGCAGATAGGAGGGAAGTTTATAAAAAGTTTATAATGTAGGAACGCGGCGCTATTGACTCTCCTGCCTGCTGAGGAGTACAATGAATAATTACGGTGCGGCGGCAGCAGGCCGCCGCCGGCGGAAATAACAAAAACAGCAGGCCCCCGGAGCGGGCAAGGGGTGTAGATATGAAACAAAAGAAATTTTCTCTGACTCCGTACATACTGGAATACAAATGGTATTATCTGGGAGGCGTCATCGTCCTGTTGCTGGTGGATCTGGCGAACCTCTATATCCCCCAGTATACCGGCGAGATTATCGACGGTCTGACAGTGGGAGCGATAGACTACGACGGAGTGATAAAACTGGTCTTGAAGCTGTTTGCCGCAGGGGCGGTGATGACGCTGGGACGGTTCGGCTGGAGATTCTTCATAATCGGCGCGTCCCGGGGAATCGAATACCGGCTCCGGAACGATATGTTCCGGCATCTGGAGACCCTTTCCGCCCGGTATTTCAACAGCCACAAGACAGGGGATTTGATGGCCCGGTTCACCAATGATCTGCAGGCCATCCGCATGGCTGTGGGAATGGCTGTGGTGACGGTATTCGACGCGGTTGTGATGACCGCCATGGTCCTGGTGAAGATGGTGGTGTATGTGGATTTCAAGATGACGATTCTGGCCCTCATACCCATGATACTGATTTCCATAGGCTGCTATTTTTACGGAATCGAGGCCAAAAAGCGTCAGACCAGGAGGCAGGACGCTTTCTCGGAACTGTCCGACAAGGTGCAGGAGAGCCTGGCGGGCGTGCGGGTGCTGAAAGCGTTCGTGCAGGAGGAAGAGGATTTCAAGGCCTTTGAGAAAGCCAGCCGAAACAGCATGGAGAAGAACCTTTCCATGGTGAAGCTGTGGGCGCTCTTCGGGCCTGCGCTGGACACGGTCATAGGCGTGAGCCTTTTGATGACGCTGCTGTTCGGCGGGCGTCTGGTATTGAACGGGGGCATATCCATCGGTAAGTTCGTGGCTTTCAACTCTTACATCGGCATGCTGGTGTGGCCCATGATCGCCTGTGGTGACTGCATCAATAACTTCAGTCAGGCGGCAGCGGCGTTCCAGAGGATTGCCGCCATTTTCCGGGAGGAACCGGATATCGTGGATCAGAGTCCGGAATCTCTGGCAGGCAAGGATGTACATATCGGAGGGGACATTACCTTAAAGAATCTGACTTTCACTTATCCGGACGGCGAGGAGCCTGTGCTCAGGAACGTGAGCCTCCACGTAAAGGAGGGCGAGATGCTGGGAATCCTGGGGCGGACGGGCAGCGGGAAGTCCAGCCTGGCGGATTTGCTTCTGCGGGTCTATGACTGTGAGAAAGGCTCGCTTCTTCTGGACGGCAGGCCTATCACGGATTATCCCCTGGCAGTGCTGCACCGGGACATGGCCTATGTGCCTCAGGACAATTTCCTGTTCTCGGATACTTTGGAGGAAAATATCGCGTTCGGGCTGGAGGAGCGGATCAGTGACCACCCGGAACTGCGTGCCGGCATCCGGAAAGCGGCCCGGGCGGCCTGTATCCATGACAATATCGTGGAATTCCCGGATGAGTACAGGACGCTGGTAGGCGAGCGGGGCGTGACCCTGTCCGGAGGGCAGAAGCAGAGGAGTTCTATCGCCCGGGCGCTGCTGATGGACGCTTCGGTATTGATTTTGGATGATTCCCTGTCTGCGGTGGACACGGATACGGAGGAGCAGATACTGGAGAACCTGATGGAACTGCGCAGAGGCAAGACTACGATTGTGATCGCGCACCGCATCTCCACCCTGCAGAAAGCGGACCATGTCGCGGTTCTGTCGGAGGGGGAGCTGACGGAGTACGGCACCCACGAGGAGCTTTTGGAACTCCATGGTTTCTATGCCCATATCTATGAAAAGCAGCAGCTGGAGCAGGAATTGACTTCGTTATAGGTCAGTTGGTAAAGTCGCGAAGGCGCACGAGAGGAACTTTCATGAGTGTATTTACGAATGAAAGCTCCTCTCATGAGATGTGCGCCAAAGGGACTTTACTCTTTAGTGCGTCGCGCAGCGACTTTAATAGGAGGATTTGAGAATGAGCGATTTGACGGATGATAAGATTGAATCCAATTATAAGGGAAATGCTTTGCTGCATCTGCTTTCTTATATGAAGCCTTATATTGGCTGGATGGCTGTTTGCCTGGTGCTGGTGCTGGCTTTGACGGGGTTTGACTTGTATCGGCCTATTTTGATCGGCGATGCCATTGATTTGTTCGAGGCGCAGGGGGATTATGGCGTCATCGTGGACACTGCTATCAAGTATGGGATTGTTCTGGCTTTGAGCTTTGTTTTCAATGTCACTCAGACATGGCTTCTGCAGAAGACCGGGCAGAGCATCATCCTCACAGTCCGGAAAGAGCTGTATGCCCATATCCAGTCTCTGAGCAGCCGCTATTTTGATCTGACGCCGGTGGGAAAGCTTGTGACCAGGGTCACCAACGATGTGGAGGCGCTGAATGAGATGTATTCCGGAATATTGGTTCGATTGTTCCGGAATATCGTGAAAATTATCGGATTGGCCGCTGTCATGCTGATGCTGGACTGGAAACTTTCCCTCATTTCTTTTGTGCTGCTGCCGGTGGTGGCGGTGCTGACAGTGGTGTTCCGCAAGATTGCAAGGGAGACTTACCGCATCACCAGGACCAGGCTGACGGACATCAACACTTTCCTGTCCGAGAATATATCCGGCATGCGCATCATCCAGATTTTCGGCAGGGAGAAAAGGAAGTTCGAGGAGTTCAACGGCAAGAATTATAAGCTGTACAAGGCGTTCTACAGGGAGATGATGGTGTTCGCCGTTTTCCGTCCCCTGATGTTCATTCTGAGTATCTTGGCGCTGATGACCGTGCTGGGAGTGGGCAGCAGGGATGTGCTGAACGGCACGATTTCTATCGGTACGTTGTATATTTTTGCACAGTATATCCAATCTTTCTTCGAGCCTATCCAGGAACTGGCGGAGCAGTTCTCCACCCTGCAGTCCTCCATCGCCTCGGCGGAGAAGATTTTTACCATCATGTCGGAGGAGCCCATGGTGAAAGAGGACGAGAATCCGGTGATTCTGCCGGAGATCAAGGGGCGCATCGAATTCTCCCATGTGTGGTTCGCTTACGACAATGAGAACTATGTGCTGCGGGACGTGTCCTTTGTGATAGAGCCCGGGGAGAGGGTGGCTTTCGTGGGCGCTACCGGCGCAGGGAAGTCCTCTATATTGAATCTGATTGGACGGTATTACGATATCCAGAAAGGGAATATTTATATTGACGGGGTCGATATCAGGAGGCTGAGCAAAAAACAGCTGCGCAGCGCCATCGGGCAGATGCAGCAGGACGTGTTCGTGTTCGAGGGGAATGTGGAATACAATATCCGCCTGCACAATGAGGACATTTCTCTGGAGGAGATTAAGGAGGCGGCGGAGTATGTCAACGCCTCTCACTTCATAGAGAAGCTTCCCGCAGGCTACAGCGAGCCTGTGACGGAGCGGGGCTCCACTTTTTCCGCGGGGGAGAGGCAGCTGCTGTCCTTTGCCAGGACTCTGGCCCACAAGCCCGGCATCTTGGTCATGGATGAAGCCACGGCCAATATCGACACGGAGACGGAGCTGCTGATTCAGGAGGCGCTGGAAAAGCTGATGCAGGGCCGCACCACTATCATGGTGGCCCACCGCCTGTCCACGATTCAGCATGCGGACTGCATCATGGTCATGCACAAGGGCAAAATCAAGGAGCAGGGCACCCATCAGGAGCTGCTGGCGC
Source organism: Lachnospiraceae bacterium (assembly GCA_910576125.1). Taxonomy (GTDB): domain Bacteria; phylum Bacillota; class Clostridia; order Lachnospirales; family Lachnospiraceae; genus Acetatifactor; species Acetatifactor aquisgranensis. The sequence continues at coordinate 8,499 of CAJTHM010000018.1, forward strand.
AGGACGGCATTTATAAGAAGCTGTATGAGCTTCAGATTCACCATGAGGCCACGGCGTAAAGGCAAAGGGGCAGGGAAGCAGGGAGGACGACGATGTTAAAGGATGCGGTTCAGGGAAATCAACTTGAGAATGTGAGAAAGCTGTACGAGGCGTCTTTTCCGGAATCAGAGAAGAAGCCCTTTGCTTTCATGCTGAAAAAGCAGAAAGAAGGCTGTTTCGATATCCTGGCAATCGAGGATGAGCAGGGTAAGTTCTGCGGGCTGGCAATCATGATGCTTTCCGGGGGCCTGGCCTTGCTGGACTATCTTGCCATCGAGCCCGACTGCCAAAGCGGCGGGATAGGCAGCCGTACTCTGGGAGAATTGTGCGGGTGTTATGGGAAAGAACGGATTGTGGTGGAGATCGAGAGCACGGCTGAGGAGAATCCCGTCAGCAGCAGAAGCGAGCGGCTGCGCAGAAAGGCTTTCTATCTCAGGAACGGCATGGTTCCCATGGATTTTCTTGTGGTGCTGTTCGGGGTGGAGATGGAGGTGCTCACTTTTGGCAGCGAGATTACATTTGAGCAATATTACGCTATATACGCGCAGGTCTTGCCGGCATCGCTGACAGAGAAGATACGATTGCTGGCTTAGGCCTTTATGAAATCATTTCCGGCACAGGTAAATATGCACATACTATATATTGTATCATGCAACTTGTTTTCTTTGGATGATGCCAATATATAGTATGTGTTTTTAATATCTGCATATTTTGGATATCCGCCGCAGTCGCCACTCCCATTGAACGGTGAAGCTTTATGAACAGTATCGTGATAATTGCCACCCCTTGCGAGTTAGTCAGGTCTTATGATAAAATAGGATTCTCGGCAGAGCATGTCTCGGAGATATGTGGCAGGGAGCCGGATATTACAGGACGATAAAGTGGACGAGAGATTATGGGAGTGGTGCTGAAATGGCAAGAAAAAGAAAGGTGCTGATCGCGGAGGATGAGATTCTGGTGCGGGAGGGCCTGAAAGGTATTGTAGATTGGGAACGGCTGGACATGGAAATTATAGGATGCGCCGTCAACGGAAAGCAGGCGCTGGAACTTTATGAAAAAGAGCATCCGGACATCCTGCTGACAGATATCCGCATGCCGGTCATGGACGGGCTGGAGCTGATCGCGCACATCCGGGAACGGGATAAGGCCATCCGGATTGTGATATTGAGTTGTTTTGAGGAATTCCGGTATCTGCAGGAAGCCATGCGCATGGAGGTATCGGACTATATCCTGAAGCTGAAGATGAAACCCGCGGAAATCGAAAATGCCATGTGCAGATTAAAGGAAGAACTGTTCAAAGAGTATATTTTTTATCATCAGATTCCTGTAAGCGTGTTCCGCAGCCGAGTGGAGCGGATGCAGATTTCCATACAGGAGAATCCTCTTCTGCTGTGCCGGCTGGTGCTGTTGGAATACAAAGAAGTCCGCCCGACCCGGGTGGACGACGGAGGGATGCTGGCCCGCTTTCTGGTCCTGAATATGGCGGAGGAGATTGTCAGGCGATACGGTGCGGGAGAATTGATAGGGGAACGGGAGGACTGCTACCTGTTCCTGACGAATGCCATACAGAGTGAGGATGGGGGATATACAGCGCCGGAGCGCCTGCTGCGGGAAATTGCCAGGACTCTCTCCGAAAGCCTGAATGTGCGTGCAGTGTGGATTATCAGCAGCGTAGCCGAATCATGGGAGCGGTTGCCCGATTTGTATCAGGAGTGCGTAGATGCGCTGGAAGAAACCTGGCTGGGGAAAGATATTGTCTACGCGGCTCTGGCGGGGCGCAGGGCATTGCTCTGGCAGAGAAAGACACAGGAGGCCTGCCGCCGGATCCGCACGCTTCTTCCCTGGAAGGAAGAGCAGCAGGAGCATCTGTGCGCCCTGCTTACAGAACAGGCGGCAAAGGGGACACTGGATAAGGACAGCGCGGAGAGGCTTCTCATAGAGGGGCTTTCCCAATGCGGCCTGGAGCAGGGGGCAGCGGCGAAGATTCGGGAGAGCGGTACATTTCTGGAGGCTGTATCGGTATACACAGAGGCCTGCCAGCAGGCACAGAAGCAGAGCCAGGGAAGGCTGAGCGTGGAGATTTATGAGGCATTGGGCTATATTGACGGGCATTTGGAACAAAAGCTGTCTCTGCAGTCGGTTTCCGGCCGGGTGGGACTAAGCCCTAATTATTTCAGCAGCCTGTTCAAAAAAGAGATGGATATCAGCTTTGTGGACTATGTTACGCAGAAGAGGGTAGAGCGGGCGAAAGAAATGCTCATGAATACGGACTTAAAGACCTGGGAGGTGGCCGAGAGGACAGGCTTTGTCAATGGCAGCTATTTCTCAAGACGTTCAAACGGATTACAGGAAAGTCGCCCAGTTTTTTAATTCTCCATGAAAGCGGCCTATTTCCGGGAACTGGGGCAGATTCTGGAGCAATACCAGTATGTGGAGTCCATATGCTTTTATAACGCGGAGGGACTGGTGCTGTCCATGGACGGGCGGCAGAATATCATACAGGGCATAGAGCAGGACAGGGGTATTTTCTATGAGGAGAAGCTGTCGCAGTTTTCTTCCGAGAGAAAATCTGACTTTGGAGGGGTAAAGTGGTTCGGGGGATATACGAACAATGATTTCTTCCCCGCGCTGGACGAGAAAGATGAGACGGTCGAAATCAATAAAAAGCGGGGAAAGCCGGCAGGGAGAGTAGCGTCTTCCGCCGGCTTTTCCGGTTGAAGAAAGGGCCGCTTTTGTGTATAATAGAATCAAAGTGATGCTCCTATTATCAAAATTCTAAAATAGAAGCAAAGAAGAACGAAGAGCAAAGCAGAAAGGAGAGCGCATATATGCAGGAATATATCATGGCTCTGGACCAGGGCACCACAAGCTCCCGGTGCATTCTGTTCGACAAGGCGGGCGCCATCCGTTCCATGTCCCAGAAAGAGTTTACGCAGATTTACCCAAAGCCCGGCTGGGTGGAGCACAATCCCAAGGAAATATGGTCCTCCCAGCTGTCGGTGGCTGCGGAGTGCATGGCCATGGCCGGTGTGAGCGCGGAGCAGATAGCAGCCATCGGCATTACCAACCAGAGAGAGACTACGATTCTGTGGGATAAGAATACAGGAGAACCTGTGTACAATGCCATCGTATGGCAGTGCCGCCGGACCTCGGACATGATTGAGGAATTGAAAAAGGACGGCTTTGACCAGAAAATCCGGGAGAAGACGGGACTGGTGCCGGATGCCTATTTCAGTGCCTCCAAGATTGCATGGATTCTGGAGAATGTGCCCGGCGCGAGGGAAAAGGCCCGGAGAGGAGAACTGTTGTTCGGCACAGTGGACACGTGGCTCATCTGGAATCTCACCAAAGGCGCAGTGCATGTGACAGATTACACCAATGCCTCCCGCACCATGCTGTTTGACATCCACAGGCTGGTCTGGGACGAGGAAATCATGGAGCGGTTTGGCATCCCGGCAGGACTCCTGCCAAAAGTGCGCCCCTCCAGCTGTATCTATGGGCATACGGAGACCTACGTGCTGGGCGGGCAGATTCCCATTGCAGGGGCTGCCGGAGACCAGCAGGCTGCTCTGTTCGGCCAGTGCTGCTTTGAGCGGGGCGAAGTGAAGAACACCTACGGCACAGGCTGCTTTCTGCTGATGAATACGGGGAAAGATGCCATCACCTCCCGGTCGGGGCTGCTGACCACCATCGCCGCCGGAACCTGTGAGGAGCCGGAGTACGCGTTGGAGGGCAGTGTGTTCGTGGCAGGCGCTGGAGTCCAGTGGCTGCGAGACAGCATGCGCATGATTAAAAATGCCGCTCAGTCCGAACAGTATTGTGAAGCGGTAGAGGACACGGCAGGCGTCTATCTTGTCCCTGCTTTTGCAGGGTTAGGCGCTCCTTACTGGAATCAGTATGCCAGAGGCACCGTGGTGGGGCTGACCAGAGGCTGCAGCAAGGAGCACTTTATCCGGGCCGCGCTGGAATCCATCGCCTACCAGACTGTGGACGTGCTGCGGGCCATGGAGCAGGACAGCGGCATCCGGTTAAAGGGCTTAAAGGTGGACGGCGGCGCCAGCGCCAATGATTTCCTGATGCAGTTCCAGGCCGATATCGTGGATATGCCGGTCCGCAGGCCGGAATGCATCGAGACCACGGCTTTGGGAGCCGCCTATCTGGCGGGCCTTGCGGTGGGATACTGGAAAGACAAAGGGGAAATCCGGGACAACTGGCAGGTAGGCAGGGTGTTTGAACCTGCCATGGAGGAAGAGCGGCGCCAGCGCCTGCTGAAAGGCTGGAAGCGCGCCGTGAAATGCGCTCTTATGTGGGCTGAGGAAGAGGAGTGATTCCAAAGTGCAGGGGAGTGTTCTTGGAAAAAGCAGCAGCCATCCGGTTATTCGGGTGGCTGCTGTGTTTGCCGGGAATTTGCCTTGACTTTGCGTCAGGCGGTCTCCAGGGTTCCCTGTCCCTCGAACTGGGAGTTGTACAGCTCCGCGTAGAAGCCGTCCTTTGCCATCAGTTCCTCATGATTGCCCTGTTCTATGATATCCCCGTCTTTCATGACCAGAATCACATCCGCGTCCCGGATGGTGGACAGCCTGTGGGCGATGACGAAGCTGGTCCGGCCTTTCATCAGGTTGTTCATGGCTTTCTGGATTCGGATTTCCGTTCTGGTATCCACGGAGCTGGTGGCCTCGTCCAGGATCAGGATGGGATTGTCCGCCAGGATGGCCCGGGCGATGGTGAGCAGCTGTTTCTGTCCCTGGGACACATTGGAGGCGTCCTCCCCCAGCTCCATCTGATAGCCCCCGGGCAGGGTCTGGATGAAGTGGTGGACATGGGCCGCTTTCGCCGCGGCTATCACTTCTTCATCTGTGGCGTCCAGCCTGCCGTAACGGATATTCTCCATGATGGTTCCGTGGAAGAGCCAGGTGTCCTGCAGCACCATGCCGAAATTCTCCCGCAACTGGCTGCGGTTGAAATTCCTGACATCCTGTCCGTCCACCCGTATGGCGCCGCTGTTTACGTCATAAAAGCGCATGAGGAGCTTCACCATGGTGGTCTTGCCCGCGCCGGTGGGGCCTACGATGGCCACGGTCTGTCCCGGCAGTACTTCGCAGCTGAAGTCGTGGATAATCGTCTTCTCCGGCTGATAGCCGAACCGTACATGGTCAAAGGATACGGCTCCCTGCATCTTTGCCTTTTCCATTCCCACTGCTTTTTCCGCAATCACATCCTCCTCCGGCTCATCCAGAAACTCGAACACACGCTCCGCGGCAGCCGCTGTGGACTGGAACATATTGGAGACCTGGGCCACCTGGGTGATGGGCTGTGTGAAATTCTTCACATACTGGATGAAAGCCTGAATCTCGCCCACCTCGATGACGCCCCGGATGGCCAGCATGCTGCCGCTGACCGCCACCGCCACATAGCCCAGATTTCCCACAAAGGCCATGATGGGCTGCATCATGCCGGAGATGAACTGGGACTTCCAGGCGCTCTGGTAGAGGATTCTGTTGGTCTCGCCGAATTCCGCAAGAGTCGCCTCTTCCCTGTTGAAAGCCTTGACGATGTTCTGGCCGCTGTAGACCTCCTCAATCTGTCCGTTGATTTTGCCCAGATAGTTCTGCTGGGCGATGAAATATTTCTGGGAATGCTTCACCACCACGCCGATGAGGCCGCCCGACACCGGCAGGATTACCAGGGCAATCAGGGTCATCATGGGGCTGATGGACAGCATCATGATCAGGATGCCCAGGATGGTGGCCACGGAGGTGATGAGGGTGGTGATGCTCTGTCCCAGGCTCTGCCCCAGAGTGTCCACGTCATTGGTGATCCGGGACAGCACCTCGCCTACAGTCCTGGACTCGAAATAGGCCATGGGCATCCGGTTGATTTTCTCCGAAATCTCCTGGCGGAACCGGTAGCAGAGCTTCTGGGAGACCTCTGTCATCAAGAGTCCCTGTATGAATGACAGTAGGGAACTTAAGGCGTACAGCCCCAGGAGAAGCAGCAGGATCTGCCCGATTCGCTGGAAATCGATTCCCCCCATACCGGCGAATTTTGCCATCATGCCATTGAACAGCTCCGTGGTGGCCCTTGCCAATACCTTGGGGCCGATGATGTTGAAGACCGTGCTGCCTGCCGCAAAAATCATCACGGCAATCAGGGCAAGCTTGTATCTGCCCATGTATGCCAATAATTTTGCGAATGTTCCTTTGAAGTCCTTTGCTTTCTCCCCCGGCATCATGCCGCCGTGAGGGCCATGGGGACGTCTGGCAGCCCTGCCGTTGTGGGCTGCGGCTCCTGTCTGGCCGCTGCCTGTGTCCTGCCCGGCTTTTCCATCCCCGGCGGGATTTCCGCCTGCAGGGCCGGTGGATTTCCTGTTCTCTTCACTCATACTGCCGCACCTCCTTTCAGTTCCGCCTCGGACAGCTGTGACTTGGCGATTTCCCGGTAGGCCTCGCACTCTCGCAGGAGCTGGCTGTGGGTTCCCATGCCGGCGATTTTCCCCTCGTCCAGCACGATGATCCGGTCTGCATGGAGAATCGTGCTGATGCGCTGGGCCACGATGATGACTGTTGCGTCTTCTGTCTTTGCTCGCAGAGCTTTCCGCAGCGTCACGTCCGTTTTGTAATCCAGCGCCGAAAAACTGTCGTCAAACAGATAGATTTTAGGTGATTTCGCGATAGCCCGGGCGATGGAAAGCCGCTGCTTCTGCCCGCCGGACACATTGGTGCCTCCCTGGGATATCTCGCTGTGGTATTTCGCTGTCTTGCCCTCTATGAATTCCGCGGCCTGGGCAATCTCCGCGGCCTCCTCCATCCGGCTGTCGCTGATGTCCGAAATGCCGTTTGCCGATGTGTCTCCGAACTTCAGGTTGGAGGCGATGTCCCCGGAGAACAGCACCGCTTTCTGGGGAACATAGCCCAGGAGGCTGCGCAGCTTATGCTGGGAGAGATCTCTGATGTCCACGCCGTCTATGGTGATGCGGCCTTTCGTCACATCGTAGAACCGGGGAATCAGGTTCAGCAGCGTGGATTTGCCGCAGCCCGTACTGCCGATGATGGCGGTGGTCTCCCCGGGGCCTGCTGTGAAAGTCAGGTCCTGCAGGGCATCCTCGTCCGCCCCCGGATAGCGGAAGGACACATCTTCAAAGGACACTACACCCCTGGCGTCCGCCAGTTTTTCGTCCTGCACCTGCTCTTTGTCCGTGACGCTGGGGCTGGTGCCGATGACCTCCTCGATGCGCCCGGCGGCCACCCCTGCCCTGGGCAGCATCACGGAAATCATGGTGAGCATCAAAAAGGACATGACAATCTGCATGGTATAGGTGATGAAAGCCAGCATGTCGCCCACCATCAGATTGCCCAGGTCGATTCCTTTCGCCCCGAACCACACAATCATCACGGTGATGCCGTTCATGATCAGCATCATCACGGGCATCATGATGTTCATTACCCGGTTGGTGAACAGCTGGGTCCGCATCAGGTCGCGGTTAGCCTTGTCGAACCGCTCCTCCTCGAATGTTTCCCGGCTGAAAGCGCGGATGACGGAGACGCCTGTGAGGATTTCCCTGGACACCAGGTTCAGGCGGTCCACCAGCGTCTGCATCTTCTTGAACTTCGGCATGGCCACTGCCATCAGCACGCCTACCAGGGCCAGGATAAGGGCCACCGCCACCACGATGATCCATCCCATGCCTGTTCTGGTCCGCAGCACTTTCATTATCCCGCCGATGCCGATGATGGGGGCGTATACCACCATCCGCAGCATCATGACCACTACCATCTGCACCTGCTGGATGTCATTTGTGCTCCGGGTAATCAGGGAGGCGGTGGAGAACTGCTCCATCTCTGCATGGGAGAAAGACACCACCCTGGTGAATACCCGCTGCCGCAGGTCCAGGCCCAGCTTCGCCCCGATGCGGGACGCCAGGAATCCCACCAATATGGCCGTGGCCATCATCACCACGGAATAGGCCAGCATCATGCCGCCGGTCTTATAGAGGTAGTTTCGCTGTATCCTGCCCAGATCCATCCCCAGCGCATCGTATTCTTTCTGGAGGAACAGCACTGCCCTCTGGGCGATGACGGTCTCCCCCGTATCCCCCAGGCTTTCCAGCACCTGTTTCCGCACCGCCAGCACCTGGTCGTCCGACAGCTCCATTCCTGCGCCGGGCAGATTTGCCGCGAAGCCTGCCGCCGGATTGCCTGCCTCTCCCTTGGGGGTGCCGGATTCGGCCTCGGTTTCCGCCTTTGCCGTCTGTCCGGATTCCTCAGCCGCTTTTGTCTCAGCCGCCTCGTCTGGCGCCTTTGCCGCCTCTTCTGCCGACGATTCCATGCTGTCTATGGCATTTCCGGATTCCGTCATGTGCCACATGACCAGAATCGGTATGCCGATGCTTTCGTTCAGGCGCTCCTCCGTTTCATCGTCTCCCTGGAAGACATAGTTTCCATCCTCCTCCTGTGCATAGACAGATGCCATCAAAGACTTCTCCTCCTGAGTCATCAGCCCCATCAGCCCCTGATAGGTAGACTCCCGCATCCGTATGGGCACCGCATTCTCGATGCCTTTTTGCCCGATGCCTATATCCACGATATCTGCCGTGTACTGCGGCAGCGCCAGATCGCAGTAGGCCTGGGCCACCAGGAACAGGATGATGGCCAGAACGGACCACTTGGATTCCTTTAAGTACTTGAATATTTTCAGCATACAGATTTCTTTTCCTTTCCCAGGGCGTGGTTTTGATGTGCCCTGATTTCTTCGCCCTGCGAATCCTATAGTCAAATATTATAGAAAGCCCTCTGCGGCAATACAATAAAAAAAGAATTAAAAAATGGAAAAATATTGTAGAGGGGCAGAGCAAGGTGCAGAAAGAGCCATTTTACTGACAGGGAAGGGAAAGGTGAAAATGAAGAGCAGAACGAAATCTGCCATATCAAGGGAAGCAATCGCGGCCGTGGTAGGCAGGCATTTCCCGATCGGTACTCAGAAGAAGCGCAGCTGTTCATAGTCCGTGCCGCGTTCTAAAGGGGCGGGGACTTTCCGGAGGAGCTCATCTGTCCGCCCCGGGTCCAGAAGCCAGCAGATTGCTTCCTCCCGGGACAGAATCAAAGGCATACGGTCGTGGACCGGCTCCATGGAACTGTTGGCCGCCGTGGTCAGGATGACGAAATGTTCGCCGTCCCGATACGGCCTGCAGCATCCTGCCATGAACAGGGCGTTTTCCTGCTCCTGCCGGAAAGAGAATTTTGTTCTGCCGGAATCCCATTCATAGAATGAACTGGCCGGGACGATGCTGCGCCGGTGGCGGATGCCCTCCCGGAACAGGGGCTTTTCCGCGGCGGACTCGCATCTGGCATTAAAGACCAGCCCTTTTTCCGTTCCCTGCTGCAGGGGAAAACCCCACCGCAGCCAGGCGCAGCCTATCCCGCCTCCTGCGGCGAGCAGAACCGGGGCTTCCTCTGTCGGATGGACATCCGTCTCCCGAATCCGCAGCAGCGCGGCGGCAGTCTCCTGGCTCAGCCGCTCCCCGGCCTGCCGGATCAGCTTCTCGATTTCTTTTGTGGTATCATCGTCTATATGGTATCGTCCGCACATGCACTTCCCCTTTTCCGCATTTTGTCCTACAGGAACTGTCAGGCCTATTGATTCAGTATTTGCCGCATTGTATTAGATGTAGATTTATAAAAAATGTTGTCAGACTATTACTCGATAAACTCGAGATTCTGATAAGGCACTTTCTCATAAAAATCTCTCTCGTCTTTATCTTCGATGTGTATAAGTACCTGATAATGCGTCCAACTTAGTTTAAATGGTTGTTTGGAATATGCTATATCCAATTGTCCAATTTCCGATTGGACAATTTTGAAACGCTATTTTGATTATTATAGCGTATGGATTAATAAGCTGCAATAATAAATGACATGCACTTTTTCTTTTTCTTTTATCGTTTGCCTTTCCTGAGCCGGCGTGATAAAATGGAGGACATAAGAGAGGGATTCGATGAACCATATGGAGGAGATGTGGGATTTCCCGATGATGGAGGGAGGCGCCTTTCCAAATGCGAATCGGGTGCATCCGCTGATGCAGAGGCGGGTGGAAAAACTGATTCGCCATCTGTATCAGGACAAGAATATCAAAAAAGCGGCGCTCTTCGGGAGTTCTCTGGAATTTCGATGCAGCAGCCACAGCGATATTGACCTCTACCTCGAAAAGCATGACAAAGATAAGAAATTGGAACCGTTGCCGGAGGTAGGGTGCGAAGTGGATATCGTGACGAACCTTTTGTAAAAAAAGAAAATTATAGCCGTAAAAAAGCGATAGAAATATATAATCACGCAGTTAATGTGCATAATGAGGGAAGCAATATACATAATTATCAGAAGGCTGTATTCGATTTTCTTTCTAATTGTCATAAAGCAAATATTGTATACGAAGATTGTTAGGAGGTATTGATATGACGAAGAGAGCAATTTTGAGTGAGAAATTAGAAGACAATAAAGCTGCTGCTGAATGGGGGATTAGACAGGCAGAATTGATTAAAAAAAGTGAAGATATAACGCGGAGGTTAGCAGAAAAATATATACCTATTATTTTATCGCGTAATGAAAGGGACAATAAGCGGTAAGAATAAAGGTATTCCTGAAAGAAAGCATATTTTATCAGAGATATTTGATAGTGCCGGATATAGACATTACCAGAACGGAATACGGAACTGACAACAGGCGCTTGCTGCTGACCGGGAGAAACGGTTAAGCGGCAGGTGCTTTTGCTTTTCAAAAAATCAGAATACCGAACTGATACCGCCGATTTTGCAGATGGCTATTGACTTTTGATAATTTTGGTTTATAATAAAACATATGATGCAAAACAAATGATGCAAAACATGCGGTTCAGAAAGGAAGAATCAGGATATGCCACCAAAAGCGAAATTCAAAAAAGAGGAAATTACAAAAGCCGCATTAGATATCGTGAAAGCGGATGGATTCGAGGCTCTGACTTCCAGAGAATTGGGGATACGCCTCGGCAGCTCGGCAAGACCGATTTTTACGGTATTCAAAAATATGGAAGAAGTTCAGCAGACTGTAATCCAATCCGCGAAAATGCTGTATAAAGAATATGTCAATAAAGGCTTGACAGCGGAATACCCTTTTAAAGGCGTGGGAACGCAATACATACTCTTTTCTGTCAATGAGCCGAAACTTTTTCAGCTGTTGTTCATGACAGAGCAATCGGAAATACCCGATTTAAAGGGCGTGCTTCCATTGATAGACGAAAGCTATGAGAAAATTCTCCAGTCGATTCAGGATGATTACGGAATTAACGAACATTTAGCGGAAAAGTTATATCGTCACCTTTGGATTTATACCCACGGCATCGCGACGCTTTGCGCCACCAGGATGTGCCGCTTTACAGGCGCTGAAATCAGCTCGATGATTACAGAGGTATTTATGAGTCTTCTTAAAAATGTAAGGGAGTGCGGAAACGATGATTAAAGTCAGGGACATCATAAAATCATACGGCAGCGGAGAAAGCCGGTTCCAGGTATTACAGGGCATCAGCCTTGAAATGAAAGATGGGGATTTTGTAGTCATACTCGGTGCGTCGGGCTCGGGAAAGTCCACTTTTTTGAATGTAATCTCAGGCCTTGAGCGCCCTGACAGCGGTCAAGTGCTTTATGACGGACTGGACATCACAGCGCTTTCCGACGATGAATTGACTGCATTTCGCAAAGAAAATGTCGGATTTATCTTTCAGCAGTATTATCTGCTGCCCAATATGAGCGTTGATAAAAACGTGAAAATGGGCGCCGACCTGGCAGGCAACAAAGACTATAAAACCGTTATCGAGGCAGTCGGACTGGGAAAAAAACTACATAAATATCCAGGCGAACTTTCAGGCGGCGAACAGCAAAGGGTATCTGTGGCAAGAGCCTTGGCAAAGAGACCAGGAGTGCTCTTTCTGGATGAGCCGACAGGCGCATTGGACGAACAGACAGGGCGGCAGGTGCTTGATTATATCTGTAAGCTTCAAAAGGAATATGATTTTACGATTATAATGGTGACCCACAATCTGAACATTGCGGAAATGGCAAACACAGTCATAAAAATGAACAGCGGAAAAATATCTGAAATTTATGCAAATGAGAAGCAGAAGACCGCTTATGAGATTGGATGGTGATGGTATGCTCATCGGAATAAAAAATGCTTCAAAACTCATCGGCATTTCCGTTATCGCCTGCTGCGCGGTACTTGTATGTACCATGTTTCTGAATTTTTATTTTGATATCCGGTTGATTGAGAGCGAAATAACCTCTGAACTGTCAATGTTTTTTTATGAGGCTCAGGTCTCTACCGCAAAAGTCACTTGCCTTGTGGCGGGCGGATGTCTGCTTTTGACTTCGGTTGTCATGCTGTTTTTTTACATAAAACATTATATCGATACCCATAAAAAAGAGCTTGGGATATTAAAGGCTCTGGGATATTCCAATCTTAAAATCGCAAAAAGCTTTTGGGTATTCGGAATCAGCGCTTTTATCGGAACCGCGATTGGATATGCGGGAGCGTTTCTTATAATGCCATGGTTCTATGCCCTGCAGAATGAAGATAAAATGCTTCCTGAGATAACGATAAATTTTCATCCCAGTGTTTTGTTTTATTTCGTGGTATTACCCACTGTGTGTTTCTCGGCGCTTTCGGTTTATTACGCCTGGCACAAATTAAAAAAGCCCGTGTTATTGCTTTTGAAAGACAACCTGCAGATTGTCTCTAAAACTCCAAAGCACAGCATCGAAAAAAGGAAAGAAATTTCATTTATAGAAGATTTGAAAAGCAGCACCCTGAAATCTAAAAAGGCGCTTGTGTTTTTCATTATTTTTGCTTCATTTTGTTTTTCTGCCATGACACAGATGTCGTTCAGCATGAAAGATTTATCAAGTGAAATGATGGGGGCAATGATGTTAGCCATCGGACTTGTATTAGCATTTACCACCTTGTTCCTTGCAATCACTACAGTCATAAGCGGAAATACAAAAACCATCGCCATGATGAGGGTATTCGGCTATTCGCAAAAGGAATGCTGCAGGGCAATTCTCGGCGGATACAGACCCATGTCCTATATTGGTTTCGTAATCGGGACAATCTACCAATACGCATTGCTCCGGATGATGGTGGATATTGTATTCAAAGATATCGAGGGCATGCCTGCATATAAATTCGACTTTCCCGTCATGCTTGTTTCACTTGTTGTTTTTATTGCGGTTTATGAAATCCTGATGCATGTATATTCCGAAAAAATCAAGAAAATCTCTGTCAAGGAAATCATGATTGAGTAAAGCAGGGCAGCCGATGGTGCGGCGCTTAGATTGACATTGGAGTTTGATGAGTTATCTCCGGAAATTCAGCACCCACCGCCCCTGGGTCTGGTAGAAAATCAGCCAGGCCCGGATACATCTGCCATTGACTACGAGCGTACAGTCATATTCCGTGGACGGTATCCCCGCGTACCGCTTCTTCTCCCAGGTATGCACCGTGATGTCCCGGATGACCTGTATCTGCCCCTCCTCGTCCTTTAACTTCACCATCAGCGGCGTTATCTTCCCGGTGCTGGTGCACCAGCATTGGCAGGCGATTTCCTGCTGTGTCCCGCGGACGGATCCTGCGTCCGCCTTTCCTGTCGCTGTCTCTATCCCAAATGCCATTCCGACACCTCCCTCAACAAACCTCAGTGCTTATAGACATTGCCTATGAGCACTGCCTGTAGGTATTGCCTACAGGTACTGCTCAAAGACACTGCTTTCAGGCTCCGGCGCTGCTCTCCGGCACACCCCCGCACATGTGGTCGATGGCCCGGTTCAGGAACACGGCGCGCTTCACCACGTCCGCTCCGAACCGCCGCCGCAGAGAATCCACCGTCCTGTCCACGAGGGCCAGCTTTTCATAGTCGATTTCATCAAAAAGGCTCATCTGCCTGCCGGAGGCCTCCCGCCCGGCCCCGCCGGTGTGTATCCCCAGATGGCGGACGGGCTCCCCATTCCACAGCCGGGAGAAAAGTTCCCTGGAGGCATGGTAGATTTCCAGGGTCAGGTCAGTGGGGGAGACCAGTGTTTTCTGATGGGAAAAACAGGACAGGTCCCGGTAACGGATGGTCACGGAGACCACCCCGATTTTCGCTCCGTCCGCCCGGAGGCGGTTCCCCAGGGTTTCCGAAAGGGCCAGCAGCACCAGGTTCGCTGTCTCTGTGTCCGTCACGTCAAAGGGCGTGGTGGTGCTGTTCCCATAGCCTTTGTTGGGAGCGGGGGCCGCCAGCACCGGGGACAGGTCTATGCCGTTTGCGAAGCCCCAGATGGTCTCCCCCTGTTTCTTCAGGACGGCCCTCAGCCATCCCGGGTCGGCGCCGGCGATGTCCCCGATGGAGACAAGCCCCATGGAGGCCAGCTTCTTTGCCGTGGCGCGGCCCACGAAGAACAGATCCGACACGGGCAGGGGCCACATCTTCCCCGGGATTTCCTCCCGGTACAGAGTATGGACAAGGTCCGGCTTCCGGAAGTCCGAGGCCATCTTGGCCAGGAGCTTATTGTCCGATATCCCGATGTTCACGGTAAAGCCCAGCTCATCCCGGATTCTGTCCTTTATCTGTCCGGCGGTTTCCTCCGGGGCGCCGAACAGATGACAGCTTTCGGTCATGTCCACAAAAGCCTCATCGATGCTGTACTGCTCCACGAGATCCGAATACTCCCGCAGGATACCCAGAAAGGCCGCGGAGCATTCCCGGTACAGGCCGTAGTTGGGGGGCGCCAGCAGCAGGTCCGGGCATTTCCGCCTGGCCTCCGACAGGGTCTCCCCGGTCTGGACGCCGTATTTCTTCGCGGGAATGGACTTCGCCAGTATGATGCCATGGCGTTTCGTCACGTCCCCGCCTACCGCCGAGGGAACCTCCCGCAGATCCAGGGCGCTGCCCTTATGGGCCAGACGATAAACAGCCTCCCAGGACAGGAAGGCTGAGTTCACATCGATATGAAAAATAATCTTTTTCAAACGTGCGTTCACCTCCTTGATACAACATTATAGGAAACACACGTTCTGGATTCAATAGGAGATGACTGGAAAATACATCCCCGGCCGCCTACAGATTGTCGAATACCGCCGTCTCTTTCTCCAGCTCCGCCACCACATCCTGATTCACGCCCATGCGCCGGGTGATGTCCTCCATGTCCGCGGCCAGGTTCCTGGTATTGCCCGCCATGCCGGAGATTCCGGAGGCGCTTTCGTCGATGGCCTTGTTGATGGTGCCGATGGAGTCGGCGATGCCGGACATGGAATGGGTCAGGCTCTGGGTCTGTCTGTGGAAATCGTCCATGATCCGGCGGATGTAGGCGGCGTCCTCCTTGTACTGACTGCCGGATTCCACGAATGCCTGGAATTCTTTCAGAACGGTTTGACTCATATAGTCAATCAACTGGCTGGCGTTTTCGGACAGATTGTAGACCGATGCGGTGACCACATCGTTGATTTCCTGGATGCGCCCCGCGGTTTCCTGGGTGGAATTGGACAGCTCCCGCACCTCCCTGGCCACCATGGCGAAACCTTTGCCTGCCGTCCCGGCATTGGCGGCTTCCACGGAAGCGTTCAGGGAGATCAGCCTGGTCTGCTGGGCGATGGCGAGGATATCGCTGGTGAGGGTCTTGATCTGGTTCACGCTCTTGCTCTTCTCAATGGCATCGTTGAGGGAGCGCAGGATTTCCTCCGTCTTGGCGCCGGTAGTCTCCGCGCTGCTCTGAGCGGACTGCTGCATGGTGTCCGCCCGGGTGTTCATCTGGACAGTGTAGGCTGTGATGTCGCTGCATTCCTCTGCGATTGCATGTACCTCCTGACGGACGGTTCCGGCGCTTTCGTTGATGGCCGATGTGTTTCCGGCCACCTCCTGAAAGGTAGCGGAGAGCTGTCCCGCCAGGGAGGAAAGATCCGCCGCGCTTTTCCGGGAGGCCTGTGTCCGGTTCAGAACTTCCCCTGTCATACCGTTGATGCGGCTGGAACTCTCCTGGATGGTTTTCACGATGCTCTTGATCGGCAGGACCACATAGACGGAAATCAGCCGGAAATCCGTGGCCACCAGGAGGATGCAGGCCAGGGCCGCCGCGATGCCCACCACCAGGGAGAAGATGTAGACAGTGGAGAGGTGGGATCTGGCTCCTTGGGTCTGGGCGCTGATAGAGGCGTTCAGGACATCGATATCCGCTTTCATGGCATCGGCGAAGTCCGCCACATCGCCGTTGGCCAGGGCGTAGGCATCCTGGGTCTTGTGGCTGGCGCTGGCGCATACCAGATGGACCAGGGCATGTTTGAAAGCGGCGTAATTGTCCAGCAGGGATTCGTACCGCGCCCAGTCATCCTGTATTACAAAAGCTGAATACTCTGAGAGCATATCGTCCAGAAGCGCTTCTTCCTCCTTGATCTGTCCCACCAGGAGGATCATGGTGTCATAGTCCGTGGCCACGATGTGGCTCAGGGCCATCTTGTGGATTTCCATAGAAAGCTGGCAGATTTCGGCCAGCCGTTCCTTGCCCTCCATATAGTTGTCCGCGATGTTGGAGGCGCTTGCGTTCACATTGCGGATATTGATGACGGACAGAATGTTCGACAGCAGCGCCACGATGCCCAGGAGGGCGATGGGGATGATCAGGCGATGCTTTAAGCTGATATTTTTCATGATGGCTGGTACTCCTTTTGCATGGAAAATGAAAGTCAGGGGGCGGTGATTCCCTCAACCATGGCGTCAAGCTGATCCTGAAGGCTTTTTCCGGAAGGGTTTCCGGCCAGAATCTCCGCGGTAAAGGCGGTGACAGGATCCCAGTAATTCCCGCCGATGCGCTGCAGACAGGAATATTCCGACTGCTCCAGAAGCGCCGCGATGGCGGGGGAGCTCTGGACATCCGGAGAGGCCGCGGCTTTCTTGTTGGAGGGGCCCTGGCCCCGCAGATGGAAACGCAGTTCCTGGTTTTCCTGGCTGGTGATCCACTGGGCCAGTCTGTCTGCCCATTCTCTGTGTTCGGAGTAGGCGTTCACACCGATCAGCTTGTAGCCGGAGAAAGAGGCCATCTGGATTTCCTGTCCCGCACAGGTATAGGCGGGAAGCTTTGCAGCTCCGAAGCCGCTGCCCCATGCCTCCTCCACGGCTACCGCGTTCCACACGCCGCTGACGCCTGCCGCGATGGTGCCGTCCCGGACGCCCTCCAGGAACCCTGCGTCGTCCGTGCTTAAGAAGCCGGGGTGCTTCGCCATGGCTGTCATGGCCTTTGCCACATCGGTTCCCTTGACGGCGTTTTCCGTGTCGTTCCAGGTGCAGTAATTGGTGATGCCGTCATCGTTCAGCCCCAGGGTGAGCCCCGTGTTGCCGAAAAAGGTGTATACATACCATCCGGAGGACCAATCCATGGAGACTTTCCGGTCCTGTCTCCCGGCCACATCCAGCATCCGGTCCCAGGATATAATGTCCGCATCCGAGAAGACACGCTTGTCATAGTACAGGAAATAACCGTTATCCGCAGTCAGGGGGTAGGCGTAGAGGGTACCGTTCACAGAGGCTGCGTCCACCGCTTCCGGCAGATTCGCGCTCCGCAGGGCCTCGGCGTTTTCTATAGGCTCCAGGGCTCCGGCGGCAACCAGTGTATTCAGCTGATCGTCCGCAAAGGCGAAAACGTCCGCTCCGTTCTCCAGGTCTGCCATCAGCGCGTCCATACAGTGGCTTTCGCTCTGGGGCTGATATGTAATCTGAAAGTCGGCCTGGCCCTGGTACTCTTCCTGAAAGCTGTCGATAATCTGGCGCAGCAGCTCCTCGTCCTCCTCGGCGCCCCAGACGGTCAGCGCCACAGGGCCGGAGTCGGAGGCGGATTCTTCTTCGGAGGGGACAGAGCCGCCCTTGCTTCCGCATCCGGACAGGGAGGCGGCCAGCAGAAAGACGATGGGAAAATATAAGTGGAAATTTCGTTTCATGGCATTCTCCGTATATTGCATATTTTGCATATTATTTTACCATTTCACAGGGCTTTTTGCAATTTGTTTTTATGGGGGCGGTACTCTTGCGGCTCCCCTCCGGCAGAACCCGGCGCAAAAAAACTGCAGATGCTTGCGCTTCTGCAGGTTTCTGCCGGGAGGCCGGCTTCGGACGAGGCATATGTGCCGCCTGGAGCCGGGCTATGCTTTAGGCCTTTGCCGCATTTTATGCGGGCTGCACATAGTACTGCGCCTGGGCGTTCCAAAGTTCCTGATATTTTCCGTCCCGGGCCGCCAGGTCATCATGTCTGCCCTGTTGCACCAGTCTGCCCTTGGAAGAGCGAGGTCTTTCTGTTTTCTGCTTGTAATGAAAGGGAAATGTGGTAAAATATGAGAGAGAAGAAAAAAGGAAAGGAAGAGAATATAATGCTGGTTCAGAAATATAAAGAAATGCTGTCAGGAAAATCCGTCATCAGGGAGCTGTCGGAGTTCGCCACGGCCAGGGGCAGGGAAATCGGATATGAGAATGTGTTTGACTACAGCCTGGGCAATCCGTCTGTGCCTGTCCCCCGGGAATTTACCGATGAGATGATTCGGATGCTGGCCAATCAGGGAACCAATGAGCTCCACGGCTACAGCCCCAGCTTAGGGATAACCAGTGTCAGGGAGGCGGTTGCCGCGTCCCTGGAGAAACGGTTCGGCCTGCCTTACCGCAGGGAGCATATCTTCATGGCTTCCGGCGCCGCGGGGGCGCTGGCCCATGCGTTCCGCCTGGTGACGGAGCCCGGGGACGAGATTCTCACGTTTGCCCCCTATTTCCCGGAGTACGGCCCTTATGTGAATCTGACGGGAGCGGTGTTGAAGGTGGTGCCGCCGGACACCGAGCGGTTCCAGATTCGCTTCGACAAGCTGGAGGAGATGCTGACGGAAAAAGTGAAAGCAGTCCTGATCAATACGCCCAACAATCCCTCGGGCACGGTGTATTCCGGCGAGACTTTGGAGAGGCTTTCGGATTTGCTGCGCGGGAAATCGGCGGAATACGGCCATGAGATATACCTGATATCGGATGAACCATATCGGGAAATCGTGTTCGGAGGGGTGGAAGCCCCTTGTGTATCCGCGTTTTATGACAATACGATCATGTGCTATTCTTTCTCCAAATCCCTGTCCATTCCCGGGGAGCGGATCGGGTATGTGGCAGTGAATCCCAGGTGCCGGGAGGCGGAGACCATGGTCAATATGTGCGGCCAGATTTCCAGGGGCATCGGGCACAACTGCCCGCCCTCCATCATCCAGCTGGCGGTGGCGAAAGTGCTGGACAGGACGGCGGACTTAAGCGTCTATGAGACGAACATGGAAATCCTGTATAAAGAACTGATGGAACTGGGCTTTGACTGCGTGAAGCCCGGCGGGACTTTCTATATCTTCCCCAGGGCGCTGGAGGAGGACGCCAAGGTATTCTGCCGCAGAGCGCTGGACTACGATCTGGTTCTGGTGCCGGGGGATACATTCGGCGCGCCGGGGTATTTCCGCATGGCCTACTGCATCGACACGGAAAAGGTGGAGCGGTCCCTGGGAGCGCTTCGCCGGTTCGTAAGCGAGACGTACAGATAGGTTCGGATCAGGCGGCGTAAGCGATATGACAAGAGCAGAGAGGTAGGATATGATGTATCAGGCAGGACTGATCCTGGAGGGTGGAGGTATGAAAGGGCTTTACACCGCCGGGGTGATTGATTTTTTTCTGGACAGGGGAATTGAATTTTCCAGTGTGTACGGCGTGTCCGCAGGGGCCTGCAGCATGTGCAGCTATCTGTCGAAGCAGAGGGGACGGGCCCGGGATGTCTGCATCGATTACGTGGACCGCTGGGATTACTGCAGCATAGCGAGCCTGGTGGCCACAGGAGACCTGTTCAATGTGGAACTGAATTATCATCTGGTGCCGGAGCGCCTCAATCCCTATGACTTCGAGGCTTTCAAACGGTACCGGGGAAAGGCTTACAGCGTGGCCACAGATATCGTGAGCGGCAGGCCGGTGTATTTCCGGATACGGGATGTAAAAAAAGATATGACGAAAATCCGTGCATCTGCATCCCTGCCGCTGGTCTCGCGGAATGTGCGAATCGGCAGGAGCCTGTATCTGGACGGAGGCCTGAGCGATTCCATTCCCATACAGAAGTCCATTATCGACGGAAATCCGAGGAATGTGGTGGTCATGACCAAGGAAATGGGGTTCGTCAGGAGACGCACCAAAGGTTATATGCTCCGGCTGGCGGGACTGCGGTACTGGAACTATCCCAAAGTGGTGGAGTTGATGATGCGGCGCGGCGAACACTATAACCAGCAGGTGGCCTATGTGAACAGGCTGCAGAAAAGCGGCCAGGCCTTTGTCATCCGGCCCAGGGGAACCGTGGATGTGGGACGGGTGGAGAAAAATCCCAAAAAACTCAGGAACCTGTACGACAGAGGATATGCGGACGGAGAGGCCTGCTGCAGGGAACTGATGGCGTTTCTGGAAAAGTGTGAGAAGATTTAGGGTTGCGCCGGCTGCGCTGCGGGAAGCCGGTAAAAGGAATGGAGAGTGAAAATGGCTGAGTTTATTGAAATCATCAAAGCAATCATCTATGGCATTGTGGAGGGCATCACGGAATGGCTGCCGATCAGCAGTACGGGGCATCTGATTCTGGTGGAGAGCCTGATGCCGTTCAAGCCTCTGGAGAACGGCGTTGGCGTAAGCGAGGAATTCTTCGGGATGTTCGACGTGGTCATCCAGCTGGGGGCAATCCTGGCGGTGGTGGTGCTGTTCTGGAAGCAGATATGGCCCTTTGCCCTGACGAAGAGGGAGCGGGAGGCACAGGGTGCCGCCGGGGTGATGTCTTATTTTAAGAAAGATATCTGGATTCTGTGGTTCAAGATTCTGGTGTCCTGTGTGCCGGCGGCGGTCATCGGCATCCTGTTCGACGACGTGTTCGACGAACTGTTCTACAACCCTGCCAGCGTGGCAATCGCGCTGATCGTATTCGGCGTGGCGTTCATTGTGGTGGAGAACTGGAACAGGGGCAGAAAGCCCAGGATACGCAGGCTCTCCCAGATTACCTATCAGACCGCGTTCCTGATAGGGGTGTTCCAGCTGATCGCCGCCGTCTTTCCCGGCACTTCCCGGTCCGGGGCCACGATCGTGGGCGCTCTGCTCATCGGCGTGTCCAGGACGGTGGCGGCTGAGTACACGTTCTTCCTGGCCATCCCGGTGATGTTCGGGGCCAGCCTCTTAAAGGTGGTGAAATTCGGCTTTGCGTTCACCTCCATGGAACTGACGCTGCTGGGGGTGGGGACGGTGGTGTCTTTCATCGTGTCCCTGTTCGTGCTCCGTTTCCTTATGGGATACATCAAAAAGCACAATTTCAAGATTTTCGGCTGGTACCGCATTCTGCTGGGAATCATAGTGCTCTTGTACTTTGGTTTCAAAATTTCCTGAATTTTGTGCCGTTATCCATAATAACAGCCTGCTTTTTCCGTATCCTGCGCTTTTTTTCAAATTTATCCGGCGAAGACCACATGAGTTTGGTCAAAATGCTTGTCTAAATTCTGCTACAGGGCTGTTTTCTACATTATATAAATAAGAGAGAATATGCCCGCAGCCCCGGAAATCAAGGGCGCATCTGATCGGTATTACATGAAAATGTTGACATTTTTGCTAAAAGGGAATACAATAATCAAGGCAGGCAGGGAAAAAGAATGCCGTGCCTGCTGGTGGCAGATACATGGCAAAGAAGACAAGAGAAAGGAAGTAGGCAATTATGGCAGGAAGAAAATCCACGAAACCTGCGGCAAAGGCGACAGAAACGGCAAAGGTAGAAGCTATTGAACCCAAGGCAGAAGAGATAAAGACAGAAGTGATAGCGGAGCCCAAAGAGGCCAAAAAGGCCCCTGCAAAGAAGACTGCGGCAGAAACCGCGAAGGCGGCAAAGACGGAAGAGACCAAGGCGGAGGCGTCCAAGGCAAAGAAAGCCCCTGCCAAGGCAGCGGCGAAGAAGAATGTGGAGACAGTTCTGCACATTCAGTACGGCGGAAAAGCCTACGCGCAGGAGGATTTGGTGAATATCGCCAAGGATGTATGGAAATATGACCTGAAGCGCAAGGCCGGCGACCTGGAGAGCATAGAGCTCTATGTGAAGCCTGAGGAGAACAAGGTGTACTATGTGATGAATGGAGAGAGCGGAAGCTTTTCCATTTAATGCCTGTTGTCAGGACGGCTTGTACGAAGGGCGGCATCTGGACCTGTATCGATTGCAGGGGCAGGTGCCGTTTTTGTATTTAGATTTTTTTTAGAATTATTTTTCAGGAAATCGGTTGACAATGTATAGGGTAAGTGATATTTTATGGTTAGTAGATGTTAGCACTCCTCCTAAATGAGTGCTAATAATGAAAAAGGGAGGCGGCCTGGATGGAGCTGGATGAGAGAAAAACGAAAATCCTGCAGGCAGTCATCCGCAATTATCTGGAGACAGGTGAGCCGGTTGGCAGCAGAACCATTTCCAAGTATACCGACCTGAACTTAAGTTCCGCGACCATCCGCAATGAGATGGCCGACCTGGAGGAAATGGGGTATATCTTTCAGCCGCACACTTCCGCAGGCAGGATTCCCTCCGATAAGGGATACCGTTTCTACGTAGATGCCATGATGGCCCAGAAAGAGCGGGAGGTGGTGGAGATGAGGGATATGCTGGTGGAGCGCCAGGACAAGATGGAGACGCTTTTAAAGCAGATGGCCAGGGTGCTGGCCCAGAATACCCGGTACGCCACCATGATATCCGCGCCCCGGACCAAGCGCAGCAAGCTGAAATTCATTCAGCTTTCCCGTGTGGACGCGGGGCAGCTTTTAGCAGTCATCGTGGTGGAGGGAAATGTAATCAAGAACAATATCCTGTCCGTGCAGGAGGAGCTGGACGACGAGACGCTGCTGAAGCTGAATATCCTGCTGAACACTTATCTGAACGGCCTGTCCATCGATGAGATCAATCTGGCCATGATAGCTGTCATGAAGCAGCAGGCGGGTATCCACAGCGCCATTGTCAGCGAGGTCATCGACGCGGTGGCGGAGGCAATCAGGGCGGAGGAGGACCTGGAGATTTATACCAGCGGGACCAATAATATCTTCCGGTATCCGGAGCTGGCAGACCAGCAGAAAGCCAGCGAGCTGATTAACACCTTTGAAGAGAAGCAGCTTCTGGGAGAGCTCCTGAAGGAGCCGCACACCCAGAGCGAAGAGACCGGCATCCAGGTATACATCGGCGCGGAGACGCAGGTGCAGAGCATGAAAGACTGCAGCGTGGTCACGGCCACCTATGAATTAGGCGGCGGCATGAAAGGGACCATCGGTATCGTGGGACCTAAGAGAATGGATTACGACAAGGTCGTAGGCACTCTGAGAGCCATACAGACCCAGCTGGATGAGCTGTATGGACCGGAAGAGGGAGCCGACAGAAATAAAACGAATGGAGGTTGACAATCGGGGATATGGCAGAGCAGGAACGTGACATGGAAATAGAAAAGGAACAGGAAGCCCCCGGGACAGAAGACGGGGAGGATGAGGGCTGCGAGGCACAGGAGCCCGAAAAAGGGGCCGAAGAGGACGTTCGGACGGACAACGCCGAGGAAGAAACGGAGCCTGCACCCCCGGAGGGAGAGGACCCGAAGACCTGGGCGGAGAAGCGGGCCGCCAAGAAGCAGGCGAAGCTGGACAAGAAAGCCCAGGGATACAAGGATCAGATCGACCAGCTGGAGGATAAGGTAAAGCGGCAGCTGGCAGAGTTCGAGAATTTCCGTAACCGTACGGAGAAAGAGAAGCACGCCATGTTCGAGACCGGCGCGAAGAGTGTCATTGAGAAGATGCTGCCGGTGGTGGACAATTTCGAGCGAGGGCTGGCTACGGTGCCCGAGGATAAGAAAGAGGATCCTTTCGTGGACGGTATGAACCGGATTTACAGGCAGCTGATGACAGAGCTTGAAAATATCGGTGTGAAGTCCATCGAGGCGGTGGGGCAGGAGTTCGACCCGAACCTCCACAACGCGGTGATGCAGGTGGAGAGCGAGGAGTACGAATCCGGTACGGTAGCCCAGGAGCTGCAGAAAGGATACACATATCGGGACAGCGTAGTACGCCATTCCATGGTGGCAGTAGTAGTGTGAGAAGATTTCATCATTTCAGAGATAGACAGAATAAATTCAGGAGGATATAAAAATGAGCAAGATCATCGGTATTGACTTAGGTACGACAAACAGCTGTGTGGCAGTTATGGAGGGCGGAAAGCCCACCGTTATAGCCAATGCAGAGGGAGCAAGGACCACCCCCTCCGTAGTGGCGTTCACGAAGACCGGCGAGAGGCTGGTGGGCGAGCCTGCAAAGCGTCAGGCGGTCACCAATGCGGAGAAGACAATCGCATCCATTAAGAGAGATATGGGTACTGACAACGGCCGTTCCATCGACGGCAAGAAATATTCCCCTCAGCAGATCTCCGCCATGATTCTGCAGAAGCTGAAGGCGGACGCCGAGAGCTATCTGGGAGAGAAAGTGGCAGAGGCGGTCATCACGGTTCCGGCGTATTTCAATGACGCCCAGCGCCAGGCCACCAAGGATGCGGGCAAAATCGCGGGCCTGGACGTAAAGCGTATCATCAACGAGCCCACGGCGGCTGCGCTGGCTTACGGCCTTGACAATGAGAAAGAGCAGAAAATCATGGTGTACGACCTGGGCGGCGGTACGTTCGACGTGTCCATCATTGAAATTGGTGACGGCGTCATCGAGGTTCTGGCCACCAACGGCGATACCCGCCTGGGGGGCGATGATTTCGACAATAAGATTATCCAGTGGATGCTGTCCGAGTTCAAGAAAGCGGAGGGCGTAGACCTGGCCAATGATAAGATGGCTATGCAGAGGCTGAAAGAGGCGGCGGAGAAAGCGAAGAAAGAGCTTTCCAGCGCCATGACCACCAACATCAACCTGCCGTTCATCACGGCTACCGCGGAGGGACCCAAGCATTTCGACATGAACTTAAGCCGCGCTCAGTTCGACGAGCTGACCCATGACCTGGTGGAGAAGACCACCATTCCCGTGCAGAACGCCATGAAAGACGCAGGGCTCACCAATGCGGACTTAGGACAGGTGCTCCTGGTAGGCGGTTCCACCCGTATCCCCGCGGTGCAGGATAAGGTGAGACAGATTACCGGCAAAGAGCCCAGCAAGTCTCTGAACCCGGATGAGTGTGTGGCAATCGGCGCTTCCGTACAGGGCGGCAAGCTGGCAGGCGATGCCGGCGCAGGCGATATCCTGCTTCTGGACGTAACGCCCCTGTCCCTGTCCATCGAGACCATGGGCGGCGTGGCTACCAGGCTGATTGAGAGAAACACCACCATCCCCACCAAGCACAGCCAGATATTCTCTACCGCGGCTGATAATCAGACTGCCGTAGACATTAATGTAGTACAGGGTGAGAGACAGTTCGCGAGAGACAACAAGTCTCTTGGACAGTTCCGGCTGGATGGGATTCCTCCCGCAAGGAGGGGCGTGCCTCAGATTGAGGTTACGTTCGACATCGATGCCAATGGTATCGTGAATGTATCCGCAAAGGATCTGGGGACCGGCAAGGAGCAGCATATCACCATCACCGCAGGATCCAATATGTCCGATGACGAAATCGAGAGAGCCGTGAAAGAAGCGGCCGAGTTCGAGGCCCAGGACAAGAAGCGCAAGGAGGCCGTGGAGGCCAGAAATGAAGCAGACTCTTTCGTGTTCCAGACCGAGAAAGCGCTGGGCGAAGTGGGCGACAAGATCAGCGACAGCGAGAAGTCCGCGGTTCAGGCCGATCTGGATGCCGTGAAAGCTGTTCTGGACAGGACAAAGGATCAGGAGATGAGCGACAGCGATGTGGATGAGCTGAAAGCGGCCAGGGAGAAACTGATGAACAGCGCCCAGAGCCTGTTCACCAAGATGTACGAGAACATGCAGCAGGCACAGGGCGGCGCGGCAGGACCGGATATGGGCGGCGCAGCGGGCGCGTCAGGCGGATCCGCTCCCGAGGATGACGTCATTGACGGAGACTTCCGCGAGGTCTGAGTGTGAGAAGACATTCCGGGGCCGCAGGACAGCGGCCCCGGGACTATGGGCTCGCAGGCGGACAGATTCGCGCTGCATCCTTTCATACAGGTCAGAATGCCGGGAGCAGCCATTTTCCCAGGTTCCCGCAGGGCATTGTTGGATATTTGAGATGAAATCTAAGTCAGCGGCGTGGAAATGTGCTGGCTTAGATTTTCTGTGGTAAGTATAATAATACGTATTTTCGAAGAGGTGTTTGCTATGGCGGAACAGAAGCGGGACTATTATGAAGTTCTCGGTGTAGATAAAGGAGCAGATGATGCTGCGATCAAAAAGGCCTATCGCGTGCTGGCGAAGAAGTATCATCCGGATATGAATCCGGGGGATGCGGAGGCGGAAAAGAAATTCAAGGAGGCTTCGGAAGCCTATGCCGTTCTGAGCGATCCGGATAAGAGACGGCAGTATGACCAGTTCGGGCATGCCGCTTTTGAAGGCGGAATGGGCGGCGGAGGCGGCTTCGATTTCAGCGGAGCGGATTTCGGCGATATCTTCGGCGATATCTTCGGAGACCTCTTCGGGGGAGGCGGCCGCAGCAGAAGCCGCAGCAATGGCCCTATGAAAGGCGCGAACCTGCGGACCAGCGTCCGGATTACCTTTGAGGAGGCTGTGTTCGGCTGCAAGAAAGAGATTGAGCTGAATGTAAAGGAGACCTGTAAGACCTGTAACGGTTCCGGGGCCAAGCCGGGGACCAGCCCCGAGACCTGTTCAAAATGCGGCGGCAAAGGGCAGGTGGTCTTTACCCAGCAGTCTCTGTTCGGGACGGTCCGCAATGTGCAGACTTGTCCGGACTGCCAGGGAAGCGGAAAAATCATCAGGGACAAGTGCGCGGATTGCCGCGGAACCGGATATATATCCATGAAAAAACGTTATTCCGTGGATATTCCCGCGGGTATCGACAACGGCCAGTCCACGCGCATGCCCGGCCTGGGAGAGCCCGGCATCAATGGAGGTCCCAGAGGGGATGTGCTGATTGAAGTGATCGTGGGGCGGCATCCCATTTTCCAGAGGCAGGATTTCGATATTTACTCCACTGTCCCGGTCTCCTATGCGGTGGCGGCCCTGGGCGGCGAGATTCTGATCGACACCGTGGACGGTAAGGTCATCTATGACGTGAAGGCCGGGACCCAGACGGATACCAGGATAAGGCTGCGGGGCAAGGGCGTGCCCTCCTGGCGGAATAAGGATGTGCGGGGCGACCATTATGTGACCCTGGTGGTCCAGGTGCCCGATAAGCTCAAGCCCGAGGCCAAAGAACTGCTGCGTCAGTTCGACGAGTTGACGGGCAATACATTGAACGCCGTAAAGGCGGCTTCGGAGCCGGAATCAAACGATGAGGGAAAAGAGCACCACAAGGAAGGCAAGAAAAAGAAATTCTGGAAATAATTTATACTGGGATATAGATGCAAGGTTTGATCCGGGTCTGTCGTATTATATGTAAAGACATGGAAACCAAGGCATTTATAGACTGGAGGTATGTAAGGATGAAGAGAATCATTTCAATGGGAGCGGCGTTCCTGTTTGTTCTGTCGGCAGGCATGACTTCCTCCGCGGGATACCATGCGCCATGCGTCAGCCGGGTAATCCAGGGCAGCGGTCTTTGCTGGTATGGGGAGAACCGGGTTGGCGGGCATCATCTGTTCGGACATGAGGGCTGGACGGATTGTGGTGCCTGCGGCGTGGATGTGGGTGCAATCTGCAGCGGCTGGGGGAATTGCCATGACGGCTATGGGGCCGGGACGGCGTATTCCGGTCAGGGCATGGACGCGGCGCCGGAAAGTCAGCCATCAGTGAATCCGGCAGCGGAGAGCCAGCCCGCAGGGAATCCGGCGGAGGAAAGTCAGCCTGCAGCTGACCCGGCAGCGGAAAACCAGCCAGCAGGGAATCCGGCAGCGGAGAGCCAGCCGGCGGCAGGGAATCCGGCGGAGGCTCAGACAGGGAACGGGACAGCTGCGGCAGGCGCAGGTTATCAGAATTACAATGGTGCGGGCTATGGCGGCGGAGGGCACTGCTACTCCGGCAGCTATACCACGGGCCATCACGGTTCCGGCCATCATGGCCGCGGCCACCATTAAGCAGTACAGGCAGGGATTGCCGCATGGCGCGGCAGTCCTTTTTGCGGTTTACGGATCAGTAAGGGGAATCCCCGCCGCCAGGGCACGGAGGCTGTGCAGGGACAGGGGAACGATTCTTAGGATAGCAAAAGGCGGTGAACCGGTGCGCAGTGAAATCGAGGTAGACCGTGCGGTGGAGCAGTATTCGGATATGATAAAGCGGATTTGTCTGTATCATCTGAAAAATGCCGCCGACACGGAGGATGTCTTCCAGACTGTATTTTTGAAATATCTGCTCTATGAGGGAAGCTTTGAGGGCCCGGAGCATGAGAAAGCGTGGCTCATCCGCGTTACGCTGAATGCGTGCAAGGACTATCTGAAAAGCTTTTTCCGCCACAGCGCCCTGCCTTTGGAGGAGCTTGCGGAGGAGGCGGCATCGATTCCGCCCAAACAGACAGAGGTCCTGGATGCCGTTCTGGCGCTGCCCGCGAAGTACAAGGATGCTATTTATCTGCATTATTATGAGGGCTACTCTGCCTGGGAAATCAGCCGCATTCTCGGCAAAAAGGAAAATACGGTCTATTCGCTTCTGTCCAGGGGGCGGACGATGCTGAAAGACGTGCTGGGAGGTGATCTGTGATGGGACTGGAGAATAAAGTCAGAGACGCTTTCGACTGCGTAAAGGCCGATGAGGGGCTGAAGGATGCCGCAAAGGAGTTCCTGAGGGATGCCAGACAGCGCGAAAGCTGCCCGGGCGCAAAGAGGCGCCTGCTCCATCCGGCGGCCCGGCTGGCTTTTGTGACGGCCTGCGCCATGCTGGCCGTGTTTCTGGGCATTGGCAGCTATGCTATGCTGTGGATGCCGGTGGCCTATGTGAGCATCGATGTGAATCCCTCTCTGGAGCTGGAGCTGAACCGGCTGGACAGGGTCATCGATGTGAGAGCCTACAACGCGGACGGCGAGGAGATCGCCGGAAACATTTCGGTAAAAGGACTGCACTATGAAGATGCCATTGAGCGGATAGTGAGCAGCGAAAAGATGCGGCCCTATCTGACAGAAGACGCGGCGCTTACCTTTACGGTTGCCACGGCCAGCGCGCTGAAAGAAGAGCGGATGCTTGCGGAGATTGCCCATTCCTCCGGCTGTCTGGAGCACGGAGGCAGCAGCGTGGGGGCGGACATGAGCCTGGTGGGAGAAGCCCATGAGAACGGGCTTTCCCTCGGCAAGTATCTGGCGTACCGGCTTCTGGTCCAGTACGAGCCCTCTGTCACGGTGCAGGACTGCCATGACATGAGCATGTCCCAGCTCCACGGTATGCTGGAAGAGCATGAGCATGGCACGAGTCATGGAGACAGCCAGGGAGAGCATGAGACAGGCCATGAAACGGAACACGGAACAGAGCATAAGGGACAATATGAGGGCGTGCAGGAAAGCGAATATCCGATGGAGTACGATGGCCATAAATCCGGCCACGGCCATTGAAATCCAGCGCCTCGTATACATCTATGGTGTCCGCAGCCTGATTGCCCCGGAGCTTTTCGATGAAATGGTACATGGAGTAAAAGTCCGAGTCCCCATGGCCGAAGTCCTTTCCGGAATCGTCCGGCTGCCAGGAGGGGATATAATTCCGGTTGATGCTGTCGTCATAGATTAAGGCGTCCATGTCGTGCCGGATGAAATCGTCGAAATCCGTGTATCAGGCCATGTCCGGCTCCGGGCTGCTCTCTTTGTGGCGGCGCAGGCCCTCCTGCCACTTGTCGCAGATGGCCACCAGCTTCACAGTCCCGCTGCGATAGCGGTTCTGTTGTTGACAGAACGGCCCTGACAGGATATCATAGAATGTAATTATTTTGTACCGGACGGATTCTGGACGGGAAAAGGAAATCGGGGACAGCGCCGGGGCGGGCGCGGAGAATCGGAGCGGGAGGCGGCCATGGAGGATGGGAATATCTGCCGGTTCGGGGCGGATTTGCGAGTATGAAGAGTGGAAATAACGAGTTCCTGGGACTTTTATGTAAGCTGTACCTGGCGGCATTGCTGGTGGCGCTGCCCCTGTATACCGGAGAGGGGTATTGGTATCTGGGAAAGACGAAATATATGCTGTTCCAGAATATTTCGCTTCTCTGTCTGGGAATCTGGCTGGCGGCAGGACTTTCAATAGGCATCTGGTCCGCGGCGAAGCGAGTGGGGAGACAGACCCCGGAGAAAGGGAGCCTGAGGCCGGAGTTTAGCATGGCGGACTGGGCTGTAGCGGCTTATGGCGTCTGTGTGCTGCTTTCCGCGCTGGGCAGCGATTACGGAGATCTTGCGTGGACAGGCTACGAGGGCTGGTACATGGGGGCAGTCTCCCAGCTGCTGTTCGTGGGGATTTACTTTTTTGTGTCCAGGCGGTATGACGGGGGGCGCCTGCCTTTGTATCTGGGGGAGGCCGCGCTGTTTCTGGTGACTTTGTTCGGGCTGCTGCACCGTCTGGGGATAGACCCGCTGCGGCTGCTGATATACTGGAACTATCAGAACTGGGAATACAGCCACATGCTGTCCACTTTGGGAAATATCAACTGGCTGTGCGGTTATTACAGCGTGGCGCTGGCCTTTTCGGTGGTTCATTTCCTGAGAGAGGGGCGGTTGGGACGGAAGCTGCTTTTGTATGTGGTGAATGTGGCTGCTTTTGTGCTGCTGGGAGTACAGGGCAGTCAGGGAGGCCTGCTGATTCTGGCAGTCTGTGTGGCAGGATGTATGTGGCTGGGGAGAAAGAGCGCAGCCGTGCTGGCAAAGCTGTGGGCGCTGCTGGCGGGATTTTTCCTGTGCATGCCGCTTATGGGGCTGGGAATGAAGCTGCGGGGAAATAAGGCTGCCGTGGTGGCGGACGGAAATGTCTTCGCGCGCGTGGAGTGGTATGCCTGGATAATAGCCGGGGTGGTGTGCATCGCGGCCTGTCTGTGGCTGGCGAAGAAAGGGCATATCCTGGGAGACTGGATTCATCACCGGCTGGTGAAGATTGCATTTTTCGGCGGTGTGGCGGTCTGTCTGGCAGCGGCCCTGTTCGTCCTGTCCAGGCATGGCATTGATGACAGCTTTGGAAATGGCAGAGGGTTCTTGTGGCGCATCGCGCTGGAGAGCTTCGGAGAGGCGGATGTGAAGACAAAACTGCTGGGAGCCGGGCCGGACTGCTATGGGGTGGCTGTCTTCGGCAGGCTTGGCGCCGGGACGGATGTCTGGAAAGGGGAGCACTGGGAGGGGGCTGTCTATACCAATGCCCACAATGAATTCTTAAGCCAGCTGTGCAATGTGGGGATACTGGGGACGCTGAGTTATCTGGCTATATTCCTGGCGGGGCTGTGGCGCTATGGGCAGGGCTGCGGCTTTGGCTGTCCGCAGAGTATAAGCGACAGCCAAAGCCCTGCGCAGGGGCAGAGAGGCCGGCGGAGGCTTGCAGGAAGCGGGGACGGCAGCCGAAGCGGCCGGGGCGATGCGGCTTGTCTGTCCGGCCCGGAAGCATATGACCTCTGGACAGGACTTCTGGCAATCGCCATGTACGGAGCCCATTCCCTCATCAGTTTCCAACAGGTGCTGAACGCGCCGCTGCTTTTTCTGGTCCTTGGGATATGCGAGCACAGGATGCGCTCCCAATCGGGACAGCGTAAATAAAATATCACAAAATGGAGAACACAATCATGAAGTGGAAGAAATTCAAAATAAAGACCGTGACAGAAGCCGAGGATATCATCATCAGCGCCCTCTGCGACATCGGCCTGGAGGGCGCGCAGATCGAGGACAAAGTGCCCCTGACTGCCCTGGAGAAAGAACAGATGTTCGTGGACATCCTGCCGGAGGGGCCGGAGGATGACGGAATCGCGTACTTAAGCTTTTTCGTAGAGGAAAAAGAGGACGGCAGCCTGGAGGTCTGTGGGGAGCCTGTGGATGAGGCAGCTATCCTGGAGAGGGTGCGGGGAGAGCTGCAGGAGCTGCGGCAGTTCTGTGACATCGGAGAGGGCGTAATCACAGTGGACGAGACAGAGGACATCGACTGGATCAACAACTGGAAGCAGTATTTCCACCAGTTCTATATAGACGATATTCTGGTAATTCCCTCCTGGGAGGACGTGAATGCGGAGGACAGGGACCGGATAGTGCTGCACATCGACCCGGGCACGGCTTTCGGTACGGGGATGCACGAGACCACCCAGCTGTGCGTGAGGCAGCTTCGCAAGTACATGACGCCTGCCGCAAGGCTGCTGGACGTGGGCACGGGCAGCGGCATCCTGTCGATTCTCTCTCTTATGTTCGGCGCAGGACACGCGGTGGGTACGGATCTGGACGAATGCGCGGTGGAGGCTGTGGCCGCAAACTGTGAGGCCAATGCCATCGATTCCTCCCGCTTTGAGATGTTCATCGGCAATATCATTACGGAGAAATCCGTGCAGGAGCGTGTGGGATTTGGCTGCTATGACATTGTGGTGGCCAACATACTGGCGGATGTGCTGGTGCCCCTGACCCCTGTCATCATGAACCAGCTGAAGCCCGGCGGAATCTATATTACCTCCGGCATCATAGACGATAAGGAGGAGGCCGTGGTGGAGGCCGTGAAAGCGGCAGGTCTGAAAGTGCTCGAGGTGAACCATCAGGGCGAGTGGGTCAGCGTGACGGCACAGAAAGGGCTCTGATTTTCCGGGGCTGTGCACCGCGAAAGGCAGCGCCTGATGCGGAAAGAACCGGTTATGGGCGGGAGGGACAGGGCTCTTGGGAAATGCTGCTGAGAGAAGTCATTGAGAGAAGTTACTGGAGAAAGTTCCTGAATAGAAACAGGAGAAAATCATGTATCAGTTTTTCGTAGATCCGGCGCAGATTTATATTTCCGACAAACGTGTCATAATAATGGGGGAGGATGTGAACCATATTAAGAATGTCCTCCGCATGCGGGCAGGGGAGGAGATTTCCGTCAGCAATGGCCTGGACGGCAGAGAGTACCGCTGCGGTATCCTTTCTCTCGGGGAGGAGGAAATCCTCTGCGAGCTTCGCTTCATTAAGGAGGACAGGGTGGAACTGCCCTCTCAGGTATATCTCTTTCAGGGGCTTCCCAAGGCGGACAAGATGGAGCTGATCATCCAGAAAGCCGTGGAGCTGGGCGTCCGTCAGGTGATACCCGTGGCCGCCAGCCGCTGCGTGGTGAAGCTGGACGACAAAAAAGCCGCGGCGAAAAGAACCCGGTGGCAGGGGATTGCCCGGGCGGCCGCCAAGCAGAGCAAAAGGGCCATCATCCCGGAAGTGACAGAAGTGTCATCTTTTTCCGATGCAGTCAGAGAGGCCTCAATGATGGATGTGGCGCTGATTCCCTACGAACTGGCCGAGGACATGTCCCGGACAAAAGAAATCATGGAGAACTTAAGACCTGGTACAAGCGTGGCAGTGTTCATAGGGCCGGAGGGAGGCTTCTCGGAGGGGGAGATTTCCCTTGCGGCAGAGAACGGAATCCGGCCCATCACTCTGGGAAAGCGTATTTTGCGGACGGAGACGGCAGGCCTTGCGGTATTGTCCTGGATTATGTATCAGCTGGAGTCCTAGAGGCGGTGCCTGTCCTGCAGACTTAGCTTATGTCGGAGAAAATGTAATAAGCAGCAGGCAGTACAGGAGGAATCCGGGGAAGGGCAGTCATATTCCGTGCCTGAAAGAGCAGGCGCAGGGACATGGACAGCGGTTCCGGCATATGATAAGGTAAGATGACTGCAGCTATGGACGCGCTTTGCCGGGAGCGCCGTATGGAGAGCTGTTTGATTTGATAAAGGAGTAAAGTCATGGAAATCTATCTGGACAATTCCGCCACCACCAGAGTGTTCCCGGAAGTGGCGGAACTGATGACGAAAATCATGTGCGAGGACTACGGCAACCCGTCCAGCCTCCACATGAAAGGCGTACAGGCAGAACAATATTTGAGAAGCGCAAAAGAGACTTTCGCCAGAATCCTGAAAGTGAATGAAAAGGAGATTTTCTTTACCTCAGGCGGGACGGAGTCGGACAATATGGCGTTGATCGGCTGCGCCAGGGCGGGCGCCAGACAGGGGAAGCATCTGATTACCACCCGGATTGAGCATCCGGCCGTCCTGAATACCATGCGGTATCTGGAATCCGCCGGCTACACCGTGACCTATCTGCCGGTGAATGCCTGCGGCGTGATTTCCCTGGAGGATCTGCGCCGGGCCATGACCCCGGACACCATCCTGGTATCCGTCATGCATACCAACAATGAAATCGGATCCCTGCAGCCCATAGCGGAGGCGGGAACGCTGATCAAGCGCATGAACCCCCGCACCCTGTTCCATGTGGACGCGGTACAGGGCTTCGGAAAGGCGAAAATCTACCCAAAGAGGATGGGCATAGACCTGCTGTCCGTCAGCGGCCACAAGATTCACGGCCCCAAGGGCATAGGGCTTCTGTATATCGGCAGCCAGGTGAAGATTCAGCCCATTCTCCACGGCGGAGGCCAGCAGATGAACCTCCGCTCCGGCACGGACAATGTGCCCGGGATGGCAGGCTTCGCCCGGGCGGCAGAGCTTCTGGAGGCGCATTTTGAGGATGACGTGAAGCGGCTGTACCAATGCAAGAAATACTTCTGTGACGGCGTCAGAAAGCTGGAGGGCGTGAAAATCAACGGACTGCTGCCGGGGGAGCCGGACGGGGCAGGGACGGCTCCCCATATCGTCAGCGTGTCGGTGGAGGGCGTGCGCAGCGAGGTGCTGCTCCACGCCCTGGAGGAAGAGGGAATCTATGTGTCCGCCGGAAGCGCCTGCGCCGCCAGAAAGCCCCAGCCCTCGGCTACGCTGAAAGCCATCGGCGTGGAGAAACCCCTGCTGGAATCCACCATCCGATTCAGCTTTTCCGTCTATACCACCCAGGAAGAATTGGACTATACACTGCGGGCAATGTATGATAAAATTCCTGTGTTGCGTAAATATACCCGGAGAAGATGAGAACAGGCTGACGGGGAAAGTGCGTTTGAAAAATTTACAGTACAACCCGACTGCGGACCGCCGGCCAGGTACTTCCCCGGAGGCATCGCTGTAAATCCCGGCGGTCCGCAGTAAAGTAAGAAAGGATAAGATATGTTTACAGCGTTTTTGATAAAATATGCCGAAATCGGCGTCAAGGGGAAGAACCGCTATCTCTTCGAGGACATGCTGGTGCACCAGATGAAGCTGGCCCTGAAGAAATGTGACGGACAGTTCCTGATTCATAAGTCCCAGGGGCGCATCTTCGTGGAGGCCCAGGGGGAGTTCGACTTCGAAGAGGCGGTGGAGCGGCTGAAAAAGGTGTTCGGCATCTCCGGCATATGCCCTGTGGTATACGCGGAGGACGAGGGCTTCGGGAAACTGGCCGAGAGAATCGTGGCCTATGTGGACGAAGTCTACCCGGACAAGCATAAGACTTTCAAGGTCCATTCACGCCGTGCCCGCAAGGATTATCCAAAGGAGTCCATGGAAATCAACGCGGATCTGGGGGAGGCCGTCCTGAACGCCTATCCCGAGATGACCGTGGACGTGCACAGCCCGGAAATCCTGCTGAATGTGGAAATCCGTGAAAAAATATATATTTATTCGGAAATTATACCGGGTCCTGGCGGCATGCCGGTAGGTACGGGGGGCAAGGCCATGCTGCTTTTGTCCGGCGGCATCGATTCCCCGGTGGCCGGGTACATGATAGCCAAGCGCGGCGTGAAGCTGGACGCGGTATATTTCCATGCGCCACCCTACACCAGCGAGCGGGCGAAGCAGAAAGTGGTGGATTTGGCCAGAATCGTGGCCGGATACGCGGGCCCTGTCTGGCTCCATGTGATCAATTTCACGGACATCCAACTCTATATCCATGAGAAATGCCCTCATGAGGAGCTGACCATCATCATGCGCCGGTATATGATGCGGATTGCGGAGGAAATCGCAAAGGAGACGGATTGCCTGGGGCTGATTACCGGCGAGAGCATCGGCCAGGTGGCATCCCAGACCATGCAGTCCCTGGTTGCCACCAATGAGGTGTGCAGCCTGCCGGTGTATCGTCCTTTAATTGGATTTGACAAGCAGGAGATTGTGGAGGTGGCAGAGAAAATCGGGACTTTCGAGACTTCTATCCTGCCCTATGAGGACTGCTGTACCATTTTTGTGGCCAAGCATCCCGTGACCAAGCCCAACCTGAACGTCATCCGCCGCCATGAGCACAATCTGGACGAGGGGATAGAGGAGCTGGTGCGGATTGCCCTTGAGACGAAAGAACTGATTGTGGTAGAAGCGTGAGAAGAAGTTCTAAGGCCGCAAAGTACGCGCCCTAAGAACTTCTATGCTCCCAGTGTGAGAAGTGCGTTCACACGGAAGAATGCACAAGCGAGTCCTGTTCGTTTTGTGCATGGGCATTCTTCAGGCCTTGGACCGGTTCGGGAGTTTTGTTTGCTGTTGCGGGCGGCAGGTCTGGAATCAATGTGCTGATACAATAAAAAAGGCCTTCCGGGGTCTGTCCCGCAAGAGGCCTTTTTGTCTGTCTTCCTATGTACGCGCCGCGGGAACAAAGTCCTACGGTACGATGTAGGGTTTTAAGAACTCCAGTACTTCGTCTGCGCCTTCCTCTGTGTGGATGTTCAGATCGATGGGTTTGGACAGATCTAAGCTGAAGATGCCCATGATGGATTTTGCGTCAACTACATATCTGCCGGACACCAGATCGAAATCATAATCGAACTTGGAGATGTCGTTCACAAAGGATTTTACTTTGTCGATTGAATTTAAGAAAATTTGTACTGTCTTCATCTTCCTTGCCTCCTTTTCTATATCTTCCAGTCAACATATTAAAGGTTGGAGGCGCAAAAGTCAAGGCGAAAACAGTACAAAAAAAGTGGGGAATAATCATGAAAAGTGTGGCATTGTATAATTTGGGCTGCAAGGTGAATTCCTATGAAATGGATGTAATGCGGCAAATGCTTCAGGAAAAAGGATACCGTATTGTGTCTTTTGATGAAGCGGCCGATATTTATATCGTAAATACCTGCACAGTGACCAATATCGCGGACAGGAAGAGCAGGCAGATGCTGCACCGCGCCAGACAGCTGAATCCTGACGCGGTAGTGGTGGCCGTGGGCTGCTATGTGCAGACGGGAAGAGAGGCAGTTGAGGAAGATTCCGGCATCGACCTTGCCATCGGCAACAACCGGAAAAAGGACATCGTGCCGATTCTGGAGGAGTATCTGGAAAAACGGCAGGAAAGGGCCGGGGCCGGAGACAAGACGCTGCAGGGCAGTACCATTCTGGACATCGGCCATACTTACGATTACGAGGAGATGCAGCTGAAGCGGACGGCGGAGCATACCAGGGCTTATATCAAGATCCAGGACGGCTGCAACCAGTTCTGCTCCTATTGCGCCATTCCCTACGCCAGAGGCAGGATCAGGAGCCGCAGGATGGAGGATATCCTGGAGGAGATTCAGGGGCTGGTGAGGGCAGGCTACCGGGAGGTGGTGCTCACTGGCATCCATATCAGCTCTTACGGAATCGATTTTGGGGAAAGCCCGCAGGAGGCGGGACAAGCCTCAGAGGCGGATGACGGACAGGAGAGGAAAGGCGCCGCGTACGCGGATGTCAGGCAGGAAAGGGGATGCGCTGCCGGCGCGGACGACAGGCCGATAGAAAAGAAACGGCAGCCAAGATATGACGGCCACAGCAGGCTGACGGATCTGGTGGAAAAGATTCATGAGGTAAGCGGACTGGAGCGGATCCGCTTAGGTTCGCTGGAGCCCCGCATCATCACCCCGGAGACGGCCAGGCGGCTGGCGGCGCTCCCCAAGCTCTGCCCCCATTTCCATCTGTCCCTCCAGAGCGGCTGCGACGCTACCTTGAAAAGGATGAATAGACATTACACTGCCGGGGAATACTATAAAAGCGTGGAGATTCTGCGGCGGTACTTCCGGGAACCGGCCATTACCACGGATGTCATCGTGGGCTTTCCGGGGGAGACGGAGGAGGAATTCGCCTGTACCAGGGAGTTCCTGGAGAAAGTGCGGTTTTACGAGATGCATGTCTTCAAATATTCCAGGAGAGCCGGTACAGCGGCCGATTCCATGCCGGACCAGATACCCGAGCCGGTGAAGGCCAGCCGCAGCGCCGAACTGATAGCCATGCGGGAGCGGCAGTCCAGGGAATTCCGCAGACGGTACATAGGAAAAGAAGCCGAGGTGCTTTTGGAGGAGACCCGGGAGATAGACGGCGGCACCTACTGCATCGGCCATACAAAGGACTATGTAAAAGTCGCGGTAGATGTGACGGACCGTGCAGAAAGAGACGTACCGGCGATAAATACGCTGGCAAAAGTACGGGTCAGGGATTTCCTCACAGAGGAAATTCTGATGTAGCTTGAATTTTTGGAACAAATGAGTTATGATAAAGGGAAGTAGCGATGTTGATTGCTTTTGCGGCACATAAATCAATGGGAAGAGGAATCCTGAAATTTTGATGCAATATGTCCGCAAAGGCGGGCGGATAGGAGTCATGACATGCAGAAACTGGAAAATACACAATACTTCAAGGTTGACTCGGAACCTGCAGACGGAGCAAGGGCGGTGCTGGCTGCCGTATATGAGGCGCTGACGGAAAAGGGTTACAACCCGGTGAATCAGATTGTGGGGTACATCATGAGCGGCGATCCCACCTATATCACCAGCCACAAGAACGCGCGGAGCATGATTATGAAAGTGGAGCGGGACGAGCTGGTGGAGGAGCTGCTGACGGAGTATATCCATACGAAAGAATGGGAATAGGAAAAGGAGGCGCCCTATGCGCATAATGGGTCTCGATTTCGGTTCTAAGACAGTGGGGGTAGCTGTCAGCGACAGCCTGCTCATAACGGCCCAGGGGGTGGAGATCATCCGCAGGGAGAGGGAGGACAAGCTGCGCCGTACATTGGCCCGGATTGAAGAGCTGATACTGGAATACGAAGTGGAGGAAATCGTGCTGGGGCTTCCAAAGCATATGAACGCTACGGAAGGAGTGCGCGTGGAGCTGACGGAGCAGTTCCGGGAGAAGCTGGAGCGGAGGACAGGGCTGCCCGTCATCATGTGGGACGAGCGCCTGACCACGGTGGCGGCGGACAAGGCCATGATAGAGGCCGGCATCCGCAGGGAAAAGAGAAAGGACTATGTGGACAAGATTGCGGCATCCCTGATATTGCAAGGGTATCTGGACAACCGCAATAGGGAGAAAGGTTCAGGGGATCCTGCCGGATCGGATGAAGAGCAGGATACCCTCTGAGGACTTTGTTGGCACAGGGAAACGACTTAGGAGCGGAAATGGCGAAACAGGAGAAGATTACATTTCAGCCGGAGGGAGAAGAGCCGGTAGATTTTTACGTGCTGGAACAGACGAAGATAGGCGGAGTTGACTACATCCTCGTCACCGATGTGGAGGAGGGCGACGGCGATGCCCTGATTCTGAAAGATACATCCAGGGACGGAGAGGCGGAGGGCGTGTATACTATCGTGTCCGACGACGAGGAGCTTGCCGCTGTGGCAGGCGTGTTCGAGAACATGCTGGAGGATGTGGAGCTTGAGAGCGAATGAGCCGGAGAGGGGATTTTCTGCGCACAGCAGCCTGATCCGTGCGGAGTTGAAATATGGCGTTTTTTGACAAAGGAAAAGCAGAACAGCTGCTGAAGAGAAAAGGGCTAAGGGTCACCAGACAGCGGACAGCGGTGCTGGAGGCCATCGGTTCCCGCCCGCGGGAGCATCTGACAGCGGAAGAGATATTTGAGCTTGTAAAAGTAGACTGTCCGGACATCGGGCTGGCTACTGTTTATAGAACCATACAATTGCTGGGGAGCTTGCATCTGATTGACCGGATTAATTTTGATGACGGTTTTGTGCGCTACGAGATAGGGAGTGCTCTGGAGGGCACAGGAAAGCACCGCCATCATCATCTGATCTGTATCAAATGCGGTAGAGTGATTTCCTTTCAGGATGATCTGCTGGAGGAGCTGGAGAGGAAAATTGCTGCCACTACCGGATTTCGGGTTGTGAATCATGAGGTGAAGCTCTACGGCTATTGTGTAGAATGTGGAGGAGATTTGATTGAAGAAAAAAGAGAATAACAGCGGTTCCAGACTAAAGATAATTCCCTTAGGGGGCCTGGAACAAATCGGCATGAACATTACTGCGTTTGAGTACGAGGACAGTATTGTTGTGGTAGACTGCGGCCTGTCGTTCCCGGCGGACGACATGCTGGGCATAGACCTGGTCATCCCCGATGTGACCTATCTGAAGGACAACATCGACAAGGTAAAGGGCTTTGTAATCACCCACGGCCACGAGGACCATATCGGAGCGCTTCCCTATGTGCTCCGCGACATCAACGTGCCCATCTACGCCACCAGGCTTACCATGGGCATCATTGAGAACAAGCTGAAAGAGCATGAGCTTACGAAGCGGGTGAAGCGCAAGGTGGTGAAGTTCGGCCAGTCCATCAATTTAGGGCAGTTCAGGGTGGAGTTCATCAAGACGAACCACAGCATTGTGGACGCGGCGGCGCTGGCGATTTATTCCCCGGTGGGGGTAGTGGTGCACACAGGGGATTTCAAGGTGGACTACACGCCGGTCTTCGGAGACGCCATCGATCTGCAGCGCTTCGCGGAGCTGGGCAAGAAAGGCGTGCTGGCGCTGATGTGCGATTCCACCAACGCGGAAAGGCCCGGATTCACTCCCTCCGAGCGGACTGTTGGCGCCACTTTCGACAATTTGTTTGAGGAGCATAAGAATACAAGGATTTTCGTGGCCACATTTGCTTCCAATGTGGACAGGGTGCAGCAGATCATCAACAGCGCGTACAAATTCGGGCGCAAGGTCTGCGTGGACGGCCGCAGTATGGTGAGCATCATCGATACGGCCAGGAACCTGGGCTGCATCAGCATCCCGGACAATACGCTGATCGAGGTGGACCAGATGAAGGACTACCCCAATGAGAAGCAGGTAGTCATCACCACGGGAAGCCAGGGAGAGAGCATGGCGGCGCTGAGCCGCATGGCCAGCGGCATGCACCGCAAGATTAGCATCGGCGCCGGGGATACGGTCATCTTTTCCTCCAATCCCATCCCTGGGAATGAGAAATCCGTCACCAAGGTCATCAATGAGCTGATCCGCAAGGGGGCGGACGTGATCTTCCAGGACGCCCATGTGTCCGGACATGCCTGCCAGGAGGAAATCAAGCTGCTCTACGCGCTGATCAGGCCGAAATATTCCATTCCCGTCCATGGGGAGATCAAGCACCTGAAAGCCCAGGCGAAGATTGCTCAGAGCCTCGGCATTGAGAAGGACAATATCTTCATCCTTTCCTCCGGCGACGTGCTGGAACTGGACAAGGACCGCGCGGACGTGGCGGGCAGAGTCCCTGTGGGAGCGATTCTGGTGGACGGCCTGGGCGTGGGAGATGTGGGAAATGTGGTGCTTCGGGACCGTCAGCATCTGGCCGAGGACGGCATCATGGTAGTGGTCATGAGCCTGGACAGGGCAGGAGGGGAGCTGGTGGCAGGCCCCGATATTGTATCCAGAGGATTCGTGTATGTAAAAGAATCCGATGAACTGATAGAAGAAGCACGACAAATCGTAGATGAAGCCATCCGGAAATGTCTGGACCGCAGGGTGACGGACTGGGGGAAGCTGAAGAATACTACAAAAGATGCTCTCAGCGACTATGTCTGGAAGAAGACCAAGAGGCGGCCTATGATACTGCCGATCATTATGGAAGTATGAAGCGCGGGAATAAGTTCCAGGCGCATTCTCCCGGACTTGCATCGGTTCGCCGGGTGTTTATGACAACAGAAAACCTGCACTATGATTTTCTGCTGTATGTGCCGTCACAGGCGGCGCGGAGGTTGATATGAAAGTGACAAGCATAATAGCTGCCGTGATGGGAGCCATCTTTCGGGTGGTTATGGCTGTGGCGGTGGTGTATCTGATCTACAGGGGGGCCGGAATCTGTTACGATTATGGTTATCGGATTTTTACGGAACCTGCCATGACTACCGGGGATGGACGGGCTGTGACAGTGACAATCAGCCCTGACATGTCCGTGTCCGACATCGGGAAACTCTTCGAGGGCAGGGGACTGGTGCGGGATGCCAGGCTCTTTGTGCTGCAGTATTATCTCTCGGAGTACAGGGAGGACGTGGGCCCGGGAACCTTTGAACTGAGCACGGCCATGACCGTGGAGGAAATGATGCAGGCCATGGTGGTGGCGACGGACGAGGAGGAAGAGGACGAGGGGAACAGCACAGCCGGCGAGGGGGATTCCTCTTCAGCGGGGCTTCCTCCTGCGGGAGGCATGGAGCCGGAGGACGGCGGAGACGAGGGGGATGCGTCCGGCCAGGACGTGCCTGAAGACGGCGCGGGAACGGAAACCGGAGAGTAAAAGCGCAATGATCATAGACGAGAGGACGGCGGCCTTCATCGATTCGCTGGACAGAGGGAACACAGCCTTTCTGGACGGAATAGAAAAGGACGCGCTGGAGAACCAGATTCCCATCGTGCGGAAGCCCACCCAGAGTCTGCTGAAATTCCTGCTGGCGCTGAAAAGGCCCGCAGAAATTCTGGAGGTGGGGACCGCGGTGGGCTTTTCTGCGCTGTTGATGAGCGAGTACGGCCCTGAAGACTGTCATATCACTACCATTGAGAAATATGAAAAACGGATTCCCGCCGCGAAAGAGAATTTCAGGCGGGCGGGGCGGGAGGACAGGATTACCCTGTTGGAGGGGGACGCCGCGGATATCCTGCGGGAGCTGACGGGGACCTATGACATGATTTTCATGGATGCCGCCAAGGGGCAGTATATCCGTTTCCTGCCGGACAGCCTGCGACTGCTTGCTCCCGGGGGATTGCTGATATCGGACAATGTGCTCCAGGACGGAGACGTGATTCAGTCCCGCTTTGCGGTGGCAAGGCGAAACCGCACCATTCATGCCAGGATGCGGGAGTATCTGTATGAACTGAAGCACCATCCCCGGCTGGAGACAGTGATACTGCCGGTGGGAGACGGTGTGACTGTGAGCACCAAAGTATAAAAGGACAGAAGACATTGATATAGTCTGTATGGCGGGAAATGTAAAGGAAAGGATGGCAGGACTATGGGCCGGAGAAAGAAACCGGAGCTTTTGATGCCGGCGGGGAGCCTGGAGGGACTGAAGACCGCGGTCATCTTCGGGGCGGACGCGGTATATATCGGCGGAGAGGCTTTCGGCCTGCGGGCCAAGGCAAAGAATTTCTCGCCGGAAGAGATGGCGCAGGGGATTGCCTTTGCCCATGGAAAAGGCGTGAAAGTATATGTCACGGCCAATATCCTGGCCCGCAATGACGACCTGGAGGGAGCGGCCGCCTATTTTCAGGAGCTGCGGGACATGGAGCCGGAGCGGTGCGACGCGCTGATCATCTCGGATCCGGGCATGTTCGCCATCGCCAGAGAAGTGTGGCCGGAGGTGGAGATCCATATTTCCACACAGGCCAACAATACCAATTACAGAACTTATCAGTTCTGGTGGAAGCTTGGGGCCAAGCGCGTGGTGTCCGCCAGAGAACTGTCTTTGGAAGAGATACATACTATCCGGGAACGTATCCCGGAGGAGATGGAGATAGAGAGCTTTGTGCAGGGCTCCATGTGCATTTCCTATTCCGGGCGCTGCCTGCTGAGCAACTACTTTACGGGGAGGGATGCCAATCAGGGCTCCTGCACCCATCCCTGCCGCTGGAAGTACGCGGTGGTGGAGGAGACCAGGCCCGGGGAATATCTGCCGGTTTATGAGAATGAGCGGGGCACCTATATTTTCAATTCCAAAGATTTATGTATGATAGAACATATACCGGAGCTGGCGGAGGCTGGAATCGACAGCCTGAAGATAGAGGGGCGCATGAAG
Source organism: Lachnospiraceae bacterium (assembly GCA_910576125.1). Taxonomy (GTDB): domain Bacteria; phylum Bacillota; class Clostridia; order Lachnospirales; family Lachnospiraceae; genus Acetatifactor; species Acetatifactor aquisgranensis. The sequence continues at coordinate 52,634 of CAJTHM010000018.1, forward strand.
ACGGCGCTGTATATCGCCACCATGGCCCGGACCTACCGCAAAGCTATAGATGATTATTTTATTTCTGAGGAATGCTATCGGGAAAACATGGACTGGTACCGGGCGGAGATTGCCAAGTGCACCTACCGCCAGTTCACCACGGGCTTTTATTTCGGAAAGCCCTCCCGGGAAAACCAGATATATGACGAAAGCACTTATGTGAACGAATATATCTATCTGGGGAATATAGAAGAGGTGGCGGCACCCTGGCCGCAGGGGACGCGGAAAGAGGAAAACTGCGTTCTGGCGCGGTTCGGGCAGCGGAACAAATTTTCCGTGGGGGAGGCCATTGAGATCATGAAGCCGGACGGGAGAAATGTGCCTGTGACGGTGGAGGGCATGTACAATGCGGACGGGGAGCCGGTGGAGAGCTGCCCCCATGCCAGGCAGACAGTCTGGGTAAAACTTTCGGAAACCCCTTGCCCCGGCGATCTGCTCAGGGTGGCGAATGTGGCAAAAGATTAGAACTCCCGGAGACCGGACTATGTGCAATGTGCCGGACGTAAGGAGGGAAACATTACTTTTATTAGCGGAAAACGAGAAAAGTGATTTGGGGTATTGCATTTTGCCGGAAAGTAAGGTATTTTAATAACAACGAAGCGCTGGTGCCGGATGGGGCTGCCGCTTCTGCATATTGGTATTCAATGAACGAGGAGGTTCCATAGTAAGATGTTACTTTGGAACTTTTTTTCGTTCAGGGGAGGATAGGACAGAAGGGAGAAGAAAATGAGCGAGAGATTGAATGTGGAAGAGATTTTTGCCAGCAAAGTATTCACTTTCGGTAAGATGAAAGAGAGGCTGCCGAAGAGCGTATACAAAGAGGTCAGGCAGATTATGGACCAGGGCGGCGAGCTGTCCCTGGCGGCTGCCGATGTGGTGGCAAAGGCCATGAAAGACTGGGCGGTGGAGAACGGGGCCACCCATTACACCCACTGGTTCCAGCCCCTGACCGGCATCACGGCGGAGAAGCATGACGCGTTCGTGACCCATCCCGATGAGGACGGCAAGATGATCATGGAGTTTTCGGGCAAGGAGCTGATCAAGGGCGAGCCAGACGCTTCCTCTTTCCCTTCCGGAGGTTTGAGGGCTACCTTTGAGGCCAGAGGCTACACGGCATGGGACATCACTTCCCCGGCTTTTTTGAAGGAGGACGCCACGGGAGTCATCCTCTGCATCCCCACGGCATTCTGCTCCTATACCGGGGAGGCGCTGGACAAGAAGACGCCGCTGCTGCGCTCCATGGAGGCGATCAGCGAGCAGGCGCTGCGCATTGTGCGGCTGTTCGGCAATACCGGGGCTACGAAAGTGGTGGCCAGCGTGGGGCCGGAGCAGGAGTATTTTCTGGTGGACAGGGAGAAATATCTGCAGAGAGAGGATCTGATTTTTGCAGGCCGGACCTTGTTCGGCGCGCCCGCACCCAAGGGACAGGAATTGGAAGACCACTATTTTGGCACCATCAGAGAGCGCGTGGGCGCGTATATGAAAGATTTGAACGCGGAGCTGTGGAAACTGGGCGTTACGGCCAAGACCCAGCACAACGAGGTGGCGCCTGCCCAGCATGAGCTGGCCCCGGTCTATGAGACCGCGAACATCGCCGTGGATCACAACCAGCTGGTGATGGAGACCATGAAAAAGGTGGCGGGCCGTCACGGGCTCACCTGCCTGCTCCACGAGAAGCCTTTTGCGGGGGTGAACGGTTCCGGCAAACATAACAACTGGTCGCTGGGCACCGACAATGGCGTGAACCTGCTGGATCCCGGCGAGACCCCCAATGAGAATATCCAGTTCCTGCTGGTCCTGGCATGCATCATCAAGGCCGTGGACATCCATGCGGATCTGCTGCGGCAGAGCGCGTCGGACGTGGGCAACGACCACAGACTGGGAGCCAACGAGGCGCCTCCCGCCATCATCTCCGTCTTCCTGGGCGAGCAGCTGGAGGATGTGGTGAAGCAGCTGGTGGAGACCGGCGAGGCGGAGCACTGCCTGGAGGGCGGCAAGCTGGAGACCGGCGTGTCCACTTTGCCCGACCTGGAGAAAGATGCCACGGACCGCAACAGGACATCGCCTTTTGCTTTCACCGGAAATAAATTCGAGTTCCGTATGGTAGGCAGTTCGGATTCTATCGCCAGCCCGAATACTACGCTGAACGCCATTGTGGCGGAGGCTTTCTGCGAGGCGGCCGACAGGCTGGAGAAGGCGGAGGACTTTGAGCTTGCCGTCCATGATCTGATTAAGGAGTATCTGGGGGCCCACCAGAGGATTATCTTCAACGGTGACGGCTATTCCGACGAATGGGTGGCGGAGGCGGCCAGGCGCGGCCTGCCCAACATCAAGTCCATGGTGGAGGCGGCCGCCACGCTGACCACGGACAAGGCGGTGAAGCTGTTCGAGAAATTCGGCATCTTTACCAAGGTGGAGCTGGAGTCCAGAGAAGAGATTATCTATGAGACCTATGTGAAGACGATCAACATCGAGGCCAATACCATGATCGACATGGCAGGCAAGAAGTATATCCCTGCTGTGGCAAAGTATACCAAACAGCTGGCGGATGCTGTGGTGGCTGTCAGGGAAGCCGGGGTAGAGCCTACAGTGCAGGCAAGGCTTTTGGGCAAGGTGAATGAAAAGCTCACCGCGGCGCAGGAAGCGCTGAGCGGATTGAGCCAGGCCGCTGCTGCGGCTGCGGCTATAACAGATATGAAGTCCCAGGCGCTTTACTACAAAGATACCGTCAGGGAGGCCATGGATGCGCTCCGTGCGCCCATTGACGAGCTGGAGATGATTGTGGATAAGGGTGTATGGCCGGTGCCGTCATACGGCGAGCTGACATTTGAGGTTTAAGAGGATAGAATTCACAGGATGCGCGTCCCTGCCTTTGGCAGGGGCGCATGACGTTTATGGAGATTATGAAAGCAAAGGGAAGAAAACGGCAGAAATAGATTGCCCGCTTTGCGCTTGCATGCTATAATCAGACTGTCGCTGTAATAGGGAGACAGTGGGTTTTGGAGGAGATGCAGGATGCGGAAAGTACTTTGTGAGATACCAAAGTGGATGTTGGTCATTCTTGTGGGAGTAATACTTGCTAATATAAAGCGTGTTTTCCTGGATTTTGATGTGGACTGTGAATATGCGATTGCCCAGTCTTACCGTATGGCCAGAGGAGACCACATGATAGCGCAAATGTGGGAACCCCACCAGACATCAGCTTTTTTGAACGCTGTCTTTATTAAAATATACCTGCTTTTGACCGGTACTACTACAGGAATCGCACTATATCTTAATATAGTGGGATTAGGTGCAAAACTGGGAGTGGCATATGTGTTCTACCGCACATTCCGGAAATATTGTAACCACAATATTCTCTTTTTTATGTGTGCTTTTTTCATGACGGTCAATGCAAAAAACTTTATGATATTGGACTTTTCCAACATGATGGTGTATTTTTCAGTCTTGCTGTGCTGTTCCCTCTTTACTTACTTACAGAGGCAAGGGGAGACGGGGAGGAAAAATTTTTTCCTTGTACTGGCAGCTGTCTGCTTTTGTCTGGAGGTGCTCTCGTATCCGTCTGCAATTATACTTTTTCCTCTGATGCTGGTACTTTTATGCCGCTATTCTGTGACAAAAGGGAAGGATATGTGGGTGTTTTCGGGTGTATGCTTTGCCTTTGGCTGCACATATCTGGGAATTTTGACAGCACAGGCGGGATGGAGCCAATTTTGGACTTCAGTGAATTATATCATAACGGGAGACGAGACACATCAGGTGGGGAAATTTGCGGTACAATTGAAAACCTATGCCGCGGAGGCGGGGAGCGTGGCTGTTTTATTTGGCGGTTGCGCTATTCTTTCGTTTCTGAGCGGCAAAGTGTCTGCCGGCAGGAGTGGCATTCTGACAAAATTCGACTATGTCAAAAGATTCTTCATCTTTCTGCTTAGTTATAATTTTATTCACATATTGATTGACTTAAGTGAAAATGGCTTTCATGTGATATTCAGGCTGTTATATGTGGCCGTCTACATCCCGATTTTGTTTTTTGCGTTTATACTGAGGGAGAACTGTGACAGAGAAGAGCGCATGGCTTTCGACATAGGGGCGGAAATCAGCCTGTGGAGCTGTGTGGCAGTATTGCTTTTGACGAATCTTACTTTATTGACGACAGTTGCGTACTTGACGCTGGGCATCATGGTATCTATGATGCCGATTGGAAAGTACTTGCAGAAAACCATGCCAAATGAAAAGCGCATGAAAATGTACGGGATGTTCATTCTGTTTCTGGCGGTGGTCATTTTTAAGAACATCTATGTGTTCCGGCCGTGCAACAGACTGCATGCGACTATCCTTTCTGTGAGGAATGTGGTCAGGGACGGGCCGATGCTGGGCATTTTTTCGGATTATATGGGGGCATACATCAGAAATGCGAACCTGATAGACTGGAGACAATATGTGCACGAAGGGGATAAGGTATTGATTGTAGGCTATCCGGTCAGCACCATAGGATATTTGTATGAGGATACGGAAATTTGCGTGGATTCCACGATTTCCAGTCCTACGTACAGTGAAAAGCTGCTGTCTTATTGGGAACTGAACCCATGGAAAGAGCCGGATGTCGTAGTCCTGGACTGCTGGTTCGGCGAACCGCATTTTCCCGAAGATGAATGGATTATGGAATGGATAGGGGAAAACTTCGATTCTTATGTCAATGGAACTTATATACGTGTTTACAGGAAGGAATGGTAGCATAATTTTTTTGAAATTTTTTGAATTAAGGTATTGCAAACTGGGAACACTTCGTGTATAATGTATCAAGTGATGTGACATAGGGCTATCGCCAAACGGTAAGGCAACGGACTCTGACTCCGTCATTTCAAGGTTCGAATCCTTGTAGCCCTGTTATACAGACCCTGGTGGAGAGATTCATCGGGGTTTTTTGTGCAGCAAAATCAAGGGTTTGCGGGATTTAGGGATGTAAACTGGGTTGTGGTGAGGAAAATGCCAATTCATAGGTCAATTTAAATGACAGCGACATCGTGAAACCGGATGGACGCAAGTTCGAATCCCTTGGCCTCGTCAGGGACGGCTCCAAAAGCACGGACACAAAGAACGTCTATGAAAAAGGCTATCATGTCACAGAAGCCTGCGCCCTCACGAAGAACGGCCATCCCGTCAGTATCTTCTCCAAGGTCCATTCTTCGAAAGAGAAAGACTTCACATCCATCAATGATGTGACTTTTTCAGCAATGGAACGGGCCGCCTCCCTGTTCGGAAAGGCCACTTTCGTCATGGACAGGGGATACGACGACAACAAGATGTTCCTGAAGCTCCATGGGCTGGAGCAGGACTACGTCATCCGCCTTACGGCAAGGCGCAAGCTCCTCTTCCATGGGAAACGGATCCCGGCCACACAGCTGCGGGAACAGCGCAAGGGCAAGATCAAAATGCCGCTTTATTATAAAGGCAAAAACATGATGCCTATCTTTCCCATGTAAAAGTACAGATTACGGCTTCCAGGAAGGACATCTGCCTTGTCCTGGTCTACGGCATCACGGAGCATGCTCAACTGCATTCAAAAAATGGCAGATTGGTACTTTTAATAGGCATATTCATTTTTTCAGTGCAGTTTGCGGAAACTCAAGCTTTTTCTTACCGTATGTGTCCTCCATTGGACAGAATAAAAGAGACAATGAAAGGGGTAGGTAAAAGACGGAGAAAATGATGAGCCCCGGTGGAGAGATTCACCGGGGTTGCTTTTTGCCGTAAAATCAAGGGCTGGCATAAAATCCTAACGGATAGCGTCACTTCCAGTCTATCTGCCAGCCAGCGGCAGGTACAGGACAGGTGAGACACAGAGCAGGGATTCCAATTCCTGGTTTTCTTCATATAGTTTCGGAATCACAGGACAGGGTTCCGGCCCCTGGGCAAACACGGCGAGGCTGCTCCGGGAGATGCATAAAGGACTGTCAGGGGAGATGGCTGTCGTGAGGCTTCCTCCTGGCATCCGCAGCGTCATAAGGTATTTTTTCCCGGAATCCACAGGACAACCGGTCTTTTTACCATCCTGGATTTCAAAGAGGATGCTCTGCTCCTGCGGAATGCTGCGGGCTGTCAGCAAAGGCCCTTTGGAAACCCAGGTCTGTCCCGAGCGGACTGCCTCTGTCAGCGCCTGGGAGATGGGGGTATCCTGCTTCTGAATAAAGGTTGCGTACTGCCCCTCAAAAGGCGCCCTGTTGTGAAGGTCCATTCCGGAGGTGGCCGCAATGTGAACCCCTTCCAGCACGAGCTTCTCCCAGAGCGTCAGCGCCGGCAGGTTGACGGCGTACAGAGGTTCCGGGTTGTTGAAAATTTCGATGAAATCCGCTGCGCTGTAGTCAGTCATATGCATCTCAAAGCGGCATCCTGTAGCAAAAGGATAGCCAAAGGAAAAGGGATGTGCGATGCCTGCCAGAGCGCCGGTTTTGCGAATTTGCCTGAAAATCAGTTCCGGATTCCCGGGATCAATGGAGTCCCAGGGCACATATTCCGGCAGATTGAGGCACAGGATATGCCCATAGTAAGTCGTATATTCCATGCCGTAAATGCACTGGACAGGGGCTGGATGATTCTTCAGCAGAGTCTCCATTTTGGCATGGCCGGAGATGGTATTATGGTCGGTGAGCGCGAAGGCATCCACTGCATTCTCCGCCATATAATCCAGCAATTCCCCGCAGGTGATGGAGGCATCGGACTCCGTAGTATGATTGTGAAGTTCAAGTCTCAGGAAAGTCATGACAGTCCGCCTCCTTGATTCGTTTCTTCTTTTCCGCCCGCTTTTCGGCCGGATACCGTCACGGTATAAGGTGTATCGTCCATGAGAATCTGAAATGCCAGAACGGTCACTTTCAGCACGCCTTTCATAGGCGGCTCCGGCATCAGGCAGCCTTCCGAAAGCGCGTCAGGGCCGAAATGCATGTGGCGGCAGGTCAGCTGTTTATGAATGCAGCCGATGAAGCGGTCGTTCAACGCGGCGGATATATGTATTTCCGTTTTTGTTTCTTTGAAAAAAAGAACAGACAGTTCTTCCCGGCTCAGATGCTCATACTCCCTGGTATCATAATGGCTGCGGCAGTAATCCATCAGCTCCTCCACAGGCACCTGGTCCGGAGAATCATAGTGCTGCTTCTCGAAGGTAAGGCAGATATCCAGTTCTTCCAGGGCGTAAGGCAGGCAGAAAGTATAGGTGATCTGTCCGACGAATTCCCGGCTCAGCAGGCCTTTGGCCTGATATAATTGCTGCATTGTCATTTCCTCCTCATTGTACATTTTCCCTGTTAATCCATATACTACGATAATAGAAAAAAGTCAACCCCCGGATGCGGGATATTCTCTATTATGACCATTGCCCAAAAGCCGATATAGTTATAGAATCAAGTAGACAGAGGAGCATATGGAAAATTGCTGGAATATTCTGAAAATTCTGAAAAAGGAGGGTATCGGAATGCGGTTTGTACATAAAAAGAAAATGGAAGAGGCAATCCCCGTACTGTGCTGCGGCGGAGAGGGCGGGGACAGAGAAGTCCTGCGGGAGGCAATCAACCGGCTGGGATATTCCCTGGCAGGAAACTGTCAGTTCGATGTGGATGATTTCGCCGTGAACCGGTTCGGAGATTCCGCCGGAAAGGCCGCGGGCTTTTTTACAGAGGCGCTGCTGCAGGGGGCCTATCGATTCGGGAAAAAGGCGCTGGAGGCAGATGCGGCGGAGAGATTATTTGAACTGCGGGACGGTCTGGCGGCAGAGCCGGATGTGACAGTCTATCTGGTTTCCGGCAGGGAAATCGAGGCGGAAATGAAAAAGGCAGAGCGATTAGGACGCTGCCGGAATTATGCGAGGATGCTGGGAGACTTGCCGGCTAATTATCTGACAGTAGACGATTTCTGCCGTTATGCGGAAGAGCTTGTCCGGGAGAAGCCTGCCCTGTCTTTGGAGATATACAGGGAGCAGGAGCTGGGCAGGATGGGCTGCGGGGGAATTCTGGCTGTAAATCAGGCTTCCCGGATTCCTGCGGCATTGCTGCGCCTGCGCTATGAGGGCACGCAGAAGGGCCCTGTGACGGCGCTGGTGGGCAAGGGCATCATGTTCGACAGCGGCGGCATGCACCTGAAATCCATGGAGAATATGGTGGGCATGAAATATGACATGTGCGGCGCGGCGGACGTGCTGTGCCTGCTGGAATACGCGGCGGATACCGGATATGCCCTCCCCCTGGAGGGAGTGATTCCCCTGGCGGAAAATGCCCTGGGAGAAAAATGTGTCCGCATGGGGGATGTGATTACCATGCTCTCAGGCAGGATGGTGGAAGTATATAATACAGACGCAGAGGGCAGGCTGGTTCTGGCGGATGCGCTGACATTCGCGGCGGGTAAGGCGGACCGTCTGGTGGATATGGCTACCCTGAGCTATTCCTGCCAGGAGGCTTTGGGAGATGAGACGGCGGGATTTTTCTGCAATGAAGAAGAACTGGCGTCCGGCACGGCCCGGGCAGCCGCGGAGGCCGGGGAGCCGGTGTGGCGCCTGCCTCTGGGCGAACGGTACAAGCGGCGGCTGCTCTGGTCAAAGACGGCGGACATGGCGAACTATATGCCGGACAAGAAAGCGGGAGCCAGCGTGGCGGCGTGTTTCCTGGAGGAGTTCACGGAAGGGCTGCCCTGGGTGCATTTCGATATGGTGGGGCCGGCGGTGCTGCGGAAAGAAAACGACAGAATGGAGTGCGGCGCGACGGGGACGGTTTTTTCTACGGTGGTGAAATTGCTGGAACACGGTTGAAAAGTCTTCTGAAATGCTTTTCTATGGAAAAGCAGCCGTTATCAGTCTTTTCAAATGTCGTGATATATGATAAACTAATAAGGATACAGAAGGAATATCACAGATAGAAGCATTAAGCAGGAGTTAAGGATTATGGAAGGAACAAACGAATACGGAACATGGCAGAACAACGCGGCGCCGTCCATGGAGGGCTGGCAGCAGGCAGAGGGAGAGCGGGAGAGACGGGAGAGGGAGAACCGGGAGCTGAAGGCGGCCAAAAAGCATTTCTCCAAACTGGGCGGAATGTACATCCTGGGGACTATAGTGATATACGCGGTGCAGCTGGTGCCCATGGCCCTGGTCTCGTTCCTGCTTCCGGAATGGCTGTGGAACGGAAATATCAGCATGCTTGTGTCCATGCTGCCCATGTACCTGATAGGCATGCCGGTGCTTATCCTTCTGGTGAGGACGATTCCCGCCGACAGGGTGGAGCGGCGTTCCATCCGGCCGGGGAGTTTCATCGTGGCTGTCGTCATGAGCTTCGGCGCCGTATACTTGACCAATATCATCGGCAATGTCATCACCGCTGCAATCGGCACGCTCAAGGGAAGTTCTGTGCAGAACCAGCTGGCCAACATGACAGAATCCATCAGCCTGTGGATGATAGTTCTCTGGATGGTGATCTGCGCGCCTTTCATGGAAGAATATGTCTTCCGCAAGCTGATCGTGGACAGGACGATCCGCTATGGACAGGGAGTCGCGGTGCTTGTGTCCGGGCTGATGTTCGGCCTGTTCCACGGCAACCTGAATCAGTTCGTCTACGCTTTTGTGCTGGGTGTGTTCCTGGCGTTCCTGTATGTGAAGACCGGCAATCTGAAGATTACCATTGCCATCCACATGATGATCAACTTCATGGGAGGTCTGGTGAGTTCGGCTCTGATGCGGGCGATTGATCTGAACGAGTATCTGGAGATGGTTTCCGACATGGACATGGATGCTATGATGGCCTATATCAGCGAGAATATGGCAGGGCTGCTGGCATATGGCGTATTCCTGATATTTATCTTCGGCATGCTGATAGCGGGCCTGGTGCTGTTCATCGTGTGTCTGGTGAAGAAGAAATTCACCTTTGCCCGGGGCCTGGTGGTGATTCCCAGAGGGAAAAGGTTCAGCACGATTTTCCTGAATGTGGGGATGCTCCTTTACAGCATATTCTGGATTGCGATGATAATTTATCAGCTGTTCGCATAAAAAGGTTTGCGGCAGCCGGATTATTGAAAGGGATTTTAAGATGTACACGTTTGGAAGCAGAATCAGATACAGCGAGACGGACAGCGAAGGAATTCTTACCATGGCTTCGCTCATCAATTATTTTCAGGACTGCTCCACTTTTCAGGCGGAGGATTTAGGCCTTGGGGTGGCGAAGCTGAAGGAGATGCATTTAGTCTGGGTGCTCTCCTCCTGGCAGATTGCGGTGGAGCGCTATCCGGCTCTTGGGGAAAGGGTGGTCATAGGGACGCTGCCTTACGCGCTGAAAGGATTTTTGGGATACCGAAATTTTGCCCTGATGGATGAAAAGGGGGAATATCTGGCAAAAGCCAATTCCCTGTGGAGCCTGTTGGACACGCGGACCAATAAGCCTACGGCAATTCCGCAGATCATGACAGAGGGATACCGGCCGGAGGAAAAGCTGGAGATGGAATATGCCCCCCGCAAGATTACCGTACCGTCAGAGGGCATCCCAAAGGAACCTACAGTAGTAAAGCAGCACCATCTGGACACCAACTATCATGTGAACAATCAGCAGTTCATTGACATCGCCATGGACTATCTGCCGGAGGGCTTCGCGGTAAGGCAGGTGCGGGCGGAATATAAGAGGCAGGCTTTCCTGGGGGATGTGCTGATGCCCCGGGTCCTGGAAACGGCGGACAGTGTCTGGGTGGCGCTGGAGAATCAGGAAGGAAGTCCCTATGTGGTGGCGCAGTTTGATGGAAAAGGTAAGGGCGGAGAGCATCTTTCCGCATAGAGAGAAAACAGATTTGGAGTGGGGATATCTATGATAAATTTAGGTGAAAAACAGGAATTGACAGTTGTTAAGAAAGTGGAGTTCGGCGCCTATCTGGCGCTTTCCGCAGACGAGGACGAGCCCCGCGTGCTCCTGCCCCGCAAGCAGGTGCCGGAGGAGTGCAATGTGGGCGATGTGATGGAAGTGTTCATCTACCGTGACTCCCAGGACAGGCTGATCGCCACTGCCAGGGAGCCGAAGCTGCAGATGGGCCAGGTGGCGGAGCTGACAGTGGCCCAGACCGGGAAGATAGGAGCCTTTCTGGACTGGGGCCTGGAGAAGGATCTGCTGCTGCCCTTTAAGCAGCAGCGGGGCAAGGTGGAGCAGGGGGGTAAGGTATTGGTGTCCCTCTACATAGACAAGAGCGACAGGCTCTGCGCCACCATGAATGTGTACGACAATCTGCGCACGGACAGCCCCTATGGAAAGGACGACAGGGTAAAGGGGCGCGTCTATGAGATAAGCGATAATTTCGGCGCTTTTGTGGCAGTGGACAATCTGTATTCCGGCCTGATTCCCCAGAAGGAGCTCTATGGGAACGTGGAGCTGGGAAAGGACGTGGAGGCCCGGGTCATACAGGTGCGTGAGGACGGCAAGCTGACGCTGGGAATCAGGGACAAGGCTTATCTGCAGATGGACAAGGATGCGGAGAAGATCATGGCCATGATAGAGGCGAACGGCGGAATGCTGCCCTTTACGGACAAGGCGTCCCCGGAGCGCATCAGGCAGGAGACCGGCATGAGCAAGAACGAGTTCAAGCGGGCGGTGGGGAGGCTTTTAAAAGAGCGGAAGATAGAGATAGGGCAGTACTCTATTGGCAGGATACGGTAGGAGGCCTTTGGCTGAATTTTTAAGAATCCTTAAGAAATTGAAAAATTGCAGGAAAGTCTGGTAAAACCTTTCTTATTATGATACAATAAAGTACGTCGCAGGACTTGGTATTCGGAGCCTGCGGTCATATATTTCTGGTAGGAGGTGTGCTTATGGATATTGCAGGAGTATCAGTGGCATTGGCGAATGTATCCCAGATGTCCCAGATTGGAACGGCAGTGCTTGGCAAGGCCCTGGACACCAATGAGGAACTGGGCGCCGGGATGGTGCAGATGATAGATTCTGCCGCCATGGAGCTGAGCGTGAATCCCAATGTAGGCGCAAACTTTGACATGCGTATTTGAAACGGATGTGAAAAATGTTGCCCGGTTTTTGGTTGGAGATTTGTCTATAAGACTGCCTGGGGTAATGCTTCAGGCAGTTTTTTTGTGAAAAATCATAAAATCCTATTGCTTTTTTCGCGTATTTTTTGTACATTTGTAAATGTAGAAACAAATACTGGCATCAGAATCTGCCATAACGACAAAAGGAGTGGATGTTATGATTTCAAATCAAATTTTGCAGAACATTATCGACGGATTAAAGAACATTACTCGTGTCGAATTTTGTATTATGGATGTGGATGGCAAAGAAGTGGCTTCTACTGCCGACATGGGAGCCAGCGTGAGCGCTGTGGCGGAATTTGCCGCATCTGTGGCAGATTCCCAGGAGATACAGGGCTGCCAGTTCTTCAAGATATTCGATGATCAAGTGCTGGAATACGTGATGGTGGCAGCCGGAGCAGGAGAGGATTCCTATATGATAGGAAAGCTGGCGGCTTTCCAGATTCAGAATCTGGTAATAGCCTACAAGGAGCGCCTTGACAAGGATAATTTCGTCAAGAATCTCCTGCTGGACAATCTGCTGCTGGTGGATATCTACAGCCGTTCCAAGAAGCTGCATATCCAGACGGACGTGCCCAGGGCGGTTCTGATCGTGGAGTCTCCCGGGGGACGGGACAGCAATGTGCTGGAGCTGGCCAGAACGTACTTCGGCGGCAACAGCAAGGATTTCGTCACGGAAGTGGACGAGAACAATGTCATCATCGTCAAGGAGCTGCCCGAGACCGATATGGCCAGGGAGATGGATAAGACGGCGAAGCAGATCTGGTCTTTCTTAAAAAAAGAGGGCATCCAGGACAGCCGCATCGCATATGGTACGGTAATCCAGGAAATCAAAGAGGTGAGCCGTTCCTATAAGGAAGCGCGGATGGCGCTGGACGTGGGCAAGATTTTCTTCGATGAGAGGGAGATCATCGCCTATGGCGAGCTGGGAATCGGCCGCCTGATTTACCAGCTGCCGCTGCCCCTGTGCAAGATGTTCATCCGCGAGATTTTTGGTGGCAAGAGCCCGGATGAGTTCGACGAGGAGACATTGGGGACTATATATAAGTTCTTTGAGAACAGCCTGAATGTGTCGGAGACCTCCAGGCAGTTGTTCATCCACAGAAATACGCTTGTCTACCGGCTGGATAAGCTCCAGAAGGGCACAGGCCTGGATCTGCGGGTCTTCGAGGACGCAATCACCTTTAAGATAGCGCTGATGGTGGTGAAGTACATGAAATATATGGAAACTACGGATTTTTAACTTTTGATTGCCGGGATGGAGGAAAACGATGGGCAAAAAAGAGCTGTCGTGGAGAAAACGGGAGCAGTTTATAGAAGACAATGGTATCATCTATCTTGATAACGTGAGCAAGGTCTATTCCAAGGGAGCGCCCGCCATTAACGGGATTACGCTGGGGATAGGAAAGGGGGAGTTCGTATTCATCGTGGGCGACAGCGGTTCGGGAAAGTCCACCCTGATCCGCCTGCTGCTGCGGGAGCTGACGGCCACGGACGGCAGTGTCTATGTCATGGGCAGGGATCTGGCCAAGCTCAAGCACAGGCAGGTGCCCAAGTTCAGGCGCAATCTGGGGGTGGTGTTCCAGGACTTCCGTCTGCTGAACGACAGGAATGTCTATGAGAATGTGGCCTTTGCCCAGCGGATCATAGAGGTGCCCGGCAAGGATATCAGGCGCAATGTGCCCACTATCCTGGCCACAGTGGGCCTGGCCGGAAAATACAAGGCCAAGACCAGACAGCTTTCGGGTGGCGAACAGCAGAGAGTGGCGCTGGCCAGGGCCCTGGTGAACAAACCCTCCATTCTGCTGGCAGATGAACCCACGGGCAATCTGGATCCGAAGAATTCCTGGGAAATCATGACGCTGCTGGATGAAATCAACCAGAGCGGTACCACGGTTGTGGTGGTGACCCACAACAGGGAAATCGTCAATGCCATGCACAAGCGCGTTGTCACCATGAAGCGGGGCATCATCATCAGCGACGAGGAAGGAGGAGAATACATCGATGAAGATTAGCACATTGTTCTACACCATCAGACAGGGCTTCGTCAACATCTTCCGGAACAAATGGTATTCTCTGGCCTCCATAGCGACGATAGCGGCCTGCCTGTTCCTGTTCGGCCTGTTCTACTCCGTGGTGATGAACTTCCGCAGCATCGTGATGAAAGCGGAGGAGGGCGTGTCCGTGACGGTCTTCTTCCACTGTGAGAAAGATATGTGCGAGAGCCACACAGAGGGGCAGATTCCGTCGGATATCCGTATAGAAGAAATCGGCCAGCTGATTGCCGGCCGGACCGAGGTGTCGGATGTAAAGTTCACCTCCGACGAGGAGGCCTGGGAGAACTTCAGGAGAGAGAAGTGGGGAGAGAATTATGAGGCATATTCCAAGGGATATTTGGAGAATCCCCTGGAGGGCGATGACTCATACGAGGTTTTCCTCAGCGATGTGTCGCTGCAGAGCGCTCTGGTCACATGGCTGGAATCTATGCCGGAGGTGCGCAAGGTCAATCATTCCGCGCTGACAGCCGATACTTTAAGCGGCGCGAATATGCTGATTGCCTATGTGTCCATCGGCATCATTGTGATATTGCTGGCGGTCAGCATCTTCCTGATCAGCAATACGGTGGCCATCGGCATCGCCGTCCGCTCGGAGGAAATCAATATCATGAAATATATCGGGGCCACCGACTTTTTCGTCAGGTCTCCTTTCGTGCTGGAGGGTATGCTGATCGGGCTGATGGGTGCCGCGCTGCCGCTCTGGCTGATTTATGGTATCTACAATTACGCATTGACGTATATTGCGGAGAGATTTTCTATTTTGACCAGCTTTCTCAACTTTTTGCCGGTGAATGAGGTGTTCGGCGTACTGATGCCTGTGTCGCTGATTGTAGGCGTGGGCATCGGCTTTCTGGGGAGCATAGTCACTGTAAGAAAACATTTGCATGTATAGAGTAGGGGCTTATGGAGAAGAGGAAGAATGTTGCCGCGCTGCGGCGCATGGTATGCGGATTGCTGGTGGGGAGTGCTGTCTTGTTGGCTCCTGGAGGAGCCGGGCAGCAGGCGCATGCCACAGGCAGTAAGACCACGCCCACCGCGGAGAGCATCAAGGAGAAAGAGAATCAGATTTCCCAGATAAAAGAAGAGAAAGAATCCTTGAAAGACGGTCTCAGCGATTTGCAGGAGATCAAGAAGAACCTGGAACAGCAGAAAGATGACCTGAAGAACTATGTGAAAGAGCTGGACGGCAATCTGGAAGAGATAGAGGCCAAAATCGCTGACCTGAAAGAACAGATCAGCGCCAAGGAGGCGGAAATCCAGCAGACCCAGGCAGAACTGGAGGCTGCCCGGAAAAGGGAAGAAGAACAGTTGGAGGCCATGTCCATCCACATCAGGCTTACCTACGAGTCGGGTGAACCCAACATGGTGGATCTGCTGCTGCAGTCCAAAAGCTTCGGGGACTTTCTGAATACGGTGGATTATGTGGAGAAGATGGTGGCCAGCGATAACCGGATGTGGCAGGAGTACAGGGCCGCAAAGGAGTATGTGCAGCTGTGCAAGGAAAAAATGGAGCTGGAAAAGGAGATTCTGGACGAGACAAAAGAAAATGTGGAAATCGAGCAGAAAAACCTCGAAGAGTTGATAGAGCAGAAAAATCGTGATATCATAAGTTATGAGACAGATATCAATAATAAGGAAAATGCCATAAGGGAGTACGAGGCGGAAATCAAGGCCCAGGAGGATGAAATCAGGTATCTGGAGGCCATTGTGGCCGAGGAGAGGCGGCAGATGATCGCCAACAACCAATCGGCGCTGGTCTATGACGGAGGCGCTTTCAAATTTCCGCTGGCATCCTATACCAGAGTGTCTGACGACTACGGTATGAGGATACATCCGACACTGGGCGTGGAGCAGTTCCACAATGGCGTGGATTTTGCCTCTGCGACAGGGACCGCTATCTACGCGGCTTACGATGGAAAGGTGGTGGCCGCTGCTTATAATGCCAGCATGGGGAATTATGTCATGATAGATCATGGGGACGGGCTGTCTACCATATATATGCATGCTTCCGCCCTGTATGTGAGCAAGGGGGATGTGGTGGCAAAAGGCGATACCATCGCCGCCGTGGGCAGCACCGGCCGTTCTACCGGCAGCCATCTTCATTTCAGCGTAAGGCTGAACGGGTCCTATGTATCTCCGTGGGGATATCTCAGCCTTTGACAGAGCCCTGAGGCATTTTGCTGTGACGGACAGGAGGGAAATGTATGGACGAGAACCAATCATATTTTGATAATATTTCCGGGACAGGGACGAATACCGGAAGAGAGAACGGACCGATGCCGGGGAGCGGACCGGTGTACGGCGACGGGAGGGTGTATGGCACCGGAACATCACAGGTCCCTGGGAAAGGGCCAAGAGGAGAGCGGGGCAGCGGAAAGGGACTGTTCCTGATTGGGCTGATTACCGGCATCTCCGGGGCGCTGCTGATCATGGCTATCTGCTATCTGGGCCTTTATATCCAGAATGTGGTGGAGTCCGGCCAGAATGTGGCAGAATCCAGACAGAGTTCTTCCGATGAGGTTTCGTTTCTGAAAGATTCGGCCATTGATGCCTCTGTGCTGAATAAGATGCAGACCATAGAGAATACTATCAATAATTATTTCTATCTGCATGATGTGACCGGGGAAGAGCTTCAGGACGGCATTTATAAAGGGATGCTTCAGGCATTAGGAGACCCGTACTCCGAGTATTATTCCGCAGAGGAACTGGAAGCGCTGATGGAGCAGACGGAGGGCGTCTATTACGGCATCGGCGCCTATGTGAGCCAGGATGCGCTCACCGGCCTGCCCAAAATCAGCGGCGTCATCGAGGGGGCGCCTGCGGCGGAAGTGGATCTGCGTGCCAACGATATCATATACGAGGTGGACGGCGCTTCCACCTATGGACTGACCCTGACAGAGGCGGTGGCCCTGATCAAGGGGCCGGAGAATACGGAAGTGACCCTGACTATTGTCAGGGAAGGGGAATCCGATTACCTGGATGTCACCGTCACCCGCAGAAAGGTGGAGACGCCTACCGTACAGCATGAGATGCTGGAGGAGGGAATGGCCTATATCCAGCTGACAGAGTTCGACGATGTGTCTATCAAACAGTTCGAGGATGCGCTTGCTTCTGTGCGGAAATCCGGCATGAAAGGCATGATTCTGGACTTGCGGGGCAATCCCGGCGGCAGCCTGAACGCAGTGGTGGAGATGGCCCGGATGATTCTGCCGAAAGGCATGATCGTGTACACGGAGGACAAGAGCGGAAAACGGTCAGAATATACCTGCGACGGCGATAAGGAGCTGGATGTGCCGCTGGTGGTGCTGGTGGACATGAATTCCGCCAGCGCGTCTGAAATCATGGCCGGTGCCATCAAGGATTACAAGCTGGGGACTCTGGTGGGGACCACCACGTTCGGCAAGGGCATCGTGCAGCAGATTATTCCGTTCCGGGACGGATCTGCGGTGAAGGTGACCATCAGCGCTTATTATACGCCCAATGGCAATAATATCCACGGCCTTGGCATCGAGCCGGATGTGGTGTGTGAATTCGACGGCGAGGCTTATTACGGAAGCGAAGACCATCCGGACAATCAGCTGGAAAAGGCTAAGGAAGTGTTGAAAGGGCTGATGGAACAGTAACCAAGACGGCTGAAAGGAAGCTGATATGAAAAAAGGAACAGCGGGAGAAAAGAATAGACAGGCGTTTTGGGTTGGGCTTGTATTATTGCTGATCGGAACGCTGTCCTTTTTTTACTGGGCAGGCAAAAAGCAGGTCTGGTTCTGCGATGAGATATATACCTATGAATCGGCAAATGGATTTGAGCAGGACTGGCCCAGTACTTATGTGGGTCAATGGATGACAGGGGATGATGTGGAGGCTTTCTTTGCCGCTGACTGGGACAGGCTGTCGCTGAACGACATCACCATACGTCTGTATAATGACCATGTGCCCCTGTACTTCTGGCTTTTCCGTATGGTCTCCCTGTTCTGCTTCAAGGGGAGCGGGAGCATCTGGATCGGCCTGTCCATGAACCTTGTATTCTATCTGATCGTTTTGGGCCTGATTTATGGAATCTTCCTGCGGCTGACAGGGAATCCGCTTCTTTCAGGGACGGTGACGATATTGACCGGAGTGGTCAATAGACTGATGATAGAGCAGGCGACAGTGCTGAGAATGTATATGATGCTCCTGCTGGAGGAACTGCTCCTGCTGTTGGCGGGTCTGTGGATTCTGCGGGAGGCAGACAGAAAGAAGATGCCGGCCGGAGTGTTTCTGTACCTGCTCGCAGTCAGCGTGATGGGATTTCTGACCCATTATGACTATTGGATTTTCTATGTGGTAACGGCGGCCCTGTTCTGTTTCTGGCTTTTCTGCCTGGCTGTAAAAAGAGAGGGGAGAGGTTTCTGGCATTCCCGGGAATTTCGGTATGTGCTGGCCTGGGTGGGGAATTTCGTGTTTTCCCTTTTTGTTACGATAAGATTGTTTCCATATTGCCAGTGGAATTTGAACCAGGGCAAGGGACAGACAGCGCTCCACTCCCTCTTTGTCTTTTCGGGAGAAAAGTTTGGGCAGATTGTTTGGGGATACAAACGTCTGTCGGCTTCACTGTTCGGTGACGGGATACCGGCGGCCATGGGCCTGGCGGTCATCTTCGGCGGTATTATCGGCGGCGGGGCCATGTTATATCGGAAAAAGGAATGGAAGAGACTGGCGGGCATGATTCTGACCGTCCTGGCTGCCCAGGCGTACCAGTGCGTGGTGTGCTTTACCATGCCGGATGTATGGGAGGAGCGGTATCTGTGGGGCACCTTTACGATTATGGCGCTGTGCATGGCATGGGGAGGCATTCTGCTGCTGCAGGAGCTGCGGGGCAGGCAGCGAAAAGAAAAACGGGGAAATATCGTCTGGCGAGGAGCGGTTCTGGCGCCGACAGTCAGTATCCTGATAGGAGAAATCAGAGTGATTGACGGCGGAAACGGTGTCGCATATCTGTTCCACCCGGAGAAAGATGTGGCTTTGCTGAAAGAGCAGAGCGGGATTCCATGGATAGTGTATGGGCCTACGGTGGGAGTATATTCCTATTATGACTGGCTGATTCCGGAACAAATCTGTTTCCTGACGGAGAATAACTCGCCGGAGGATGCGAAAGCAGTCAGGGAGTTGCCGGGGGAGGAATTTGTTCTGTATCTATATGAGGATTATCTGCCGGAGGCTCTGGATTTTTTTGGATGGGAATTAGGAAAGAAGCTTACGACAAAATATTTGACAAAGAGCACGAATTTGAGTGTATATCTGGTGCAGTAGCAAGATTTTAATGCAAAAAATGTATCCGCGGGAGGAAAATACCCGCGGATATTACATTTCTGTCAAAAGACGGGCAATCCTTACGGCGCCCAGCCCATCCACCATTTTTCTTTCCTTTTCATGCATTTTACGCCTGATACCGGCATTTGCCGTGAGCTCATCCATCATCTGCCGCATTTTGCCAAGCGTCTCTGCCGGATTGTGGTGAAAGGCGCCGCAATAACCTGCTATTTCTGTACGGCTGATATATTCCGTTAAGGCCTCCTGATTCTTCGCATAGGAAAAGCACAGGAAAGGAACTCCTGTCGCGGCCAGTTCATATATGGTAGTTCCGCCTGCAGTGATGGCTATATCGCAGTTTCGCATCAGTGATGCCATATCGCGGACATCATGGTGCACATAGAGCTGACGGCATGTCTGTTCTCGATATTTCCATCCCTCAAAATCCGGATGATACCGGCCTGTGACTACATGATACCGCAGTCCGGGACTCTGAATCGTTTCAAAAATCCGGGCCGCAATATTCCTGTGATCGCCGCCGCCTGTGGTAATCAATATGTCCTGTGCCTGTTCCCGAAAGACATATCCGCTCTGACGGAACTGGGGACGGAGAGGGACGTATTCGCTGCCCGCATAAAATCTTGTATCTGTATCCTCATATAGCTGCCTGTACTGCTCTCTGGTGGCAAAGGCGTTATAATTCAGGACACAGTCCACAGAATAAGCCTGTTCTGCCATATCATCCAACAGGAAAATATGTGCCTGCCGTCTCAATGCTTTAAGATACTGCGCCGTGATATAATAACTGTCAACTATCAGCACCGGAGTGCCGCCTGGGCATTCTTTTTGCAGATGCTGGGCCAGCCGGGGTAATTCCTGATTCATATCGCGGTAGTTGGTGTGGAGCACTATGGTCCGGTATCCGCCGGATTCCGCCAGCGCGCCGGATATCTCGTCGGCGCACACGAAGCAGATATCTTCTTTCTCCAATCCGGGAAGATTCTTCAGTTCGTCCGCAATCGTCAGACATCTCATCAAATGCCCTGCCCCGGTGGAGGCGTTTCCGTCTGCACGGAAATAATATCTCATGATTCCACCAGATCCCATGACATGGGCGTGCCCAGACGGGCATCCCGGGAAATCTTCTTTCCGAGAAGTTCCTCATAGTATTTTGTATGCAGCCCACAGGAGGGGCGTACGGAGCGAAGATTCCGGGGGGTGAAAACATCCCCGGCTTTCATGTCCTGGGCGATAAAAAGAGACCTTGCGTGATCCCTGCTGGCTTTCTGCTTCGGCGTCAGCTCGCAGGTCGCCTTACCCATGGCC
Organism: Lachnospiraceae bacterium; assembly: GCA_910576125.1. GTDB lineage: Bacteria > Bacillota > Clostridia > Lachnospirales > Lachnospiraceae > Acetatifactor > Acetatifactor aquisgranensis. Next base: position 73,397 of record CAJTHM010000018.1, read on the forward strand.
TTTTCTATGATGCGGATCTGGTCCACCATCTCCTTGAATTCCTGGGGCTCCATGGAAAAGGCGGCATCGGCCCCGCCGTCGGCCCGGCTTAAGGTGAGATGCTTTTCCACGACTCTCGCGCCCATTGCAACGGCGGCGCCGGCCACGGCACAGCCCATAGTGTGGTCGGACAATCCTACCGTACAGTCGAATACCTCCTGCATGGCCGGAATGCCTTTCAGATTGATGTCCTCATAGGGAGAGGGGTATGCGGAACAGCATTTCAGGAGGACGACATTTTCGTTGCCCTCTTCCCTGCAAGTCTGCAGCGCAAGCTCGATGTCCCCAAGATAAGACACGCCCGTAGACATGATGATGGGTTTTCCGGTCCTGGCTATCTTCCGGATAAGAGGGATGTCGTTCACCTCAAAACTGGCCACCTTGTAGACGGGGACCAGCAGTTTTTCCAGAAAATCGACGCTGGTAAGGTCAAAAGGGGAGGAGAAAAAAACAAGCCCCATGGATTCGGCCACTTCTTTTAGTTTCGGCTGCCATTCCCAGGGGGTGTAGGCCGTCTGATAAAGCTTGTACAGAGTGGTGCCGTCCCAGATAGTCCCCTGCGTAATCTGGAAACAGGGATCATCGCAGTTCAGGGTGATGGTGTCCGGCGTATAGGTCTGCAGCTTGATGGCATCAGCCCCTGCGTCTTTGGCGGCTTTGATGATTGCGACAGCCCTGTCATAATCCATCAGATGGTTGGCGGACATTTCCGCGATGACAAAGGTGGGGGAATCATTGCTGATTACATGCCCTTGGATTTCGATTCTCTTATTCATGCTCATACCTCCTGTGTGCCGAAAGAAACTTTTTCGTATTTCTTGCTGTTCCTGATTTCCTGCCAGCGCTGCGCGGTCATATGCATGAACGTCACATCATAATACTGACCGTCCTTGCATACATGGTTTTTCTTTTCCTCTATGATTTCGCTCCCGCATAAAAGATGGAGCTGTATCACCCCTTTATTCAGGGTAAAAATGTCTCCTATGAGTTCCTTTTTATGCAGTATGTCGAATACATAATCGTAGAGACTCATCTCCAGGGCCAGAGCGGTCTTCATGCTGCGCAGGCGCTTCTCCCCTACATAATAGGCCCAGCCTGCACAGCCGTCGGCCCTGTCCAGTCCCGTCAGATTGATGACGCCGGCGCTTTCGCCGTCTATCTCGATTAGCCAGTAGCGCACGTCCGTGTTCCCGCAGATCGCTTTAAACCATTTGCGCTGCCCTTCCAGGGTGAGCTTCGGGTTGGTGTTCATGTATCTGGTGATGTCGGGATCCATGCGCCAGCGCATGATGTTCTCCAAATCGTCTTCTCTGAGTTCTCTTAAGCGGATGCTCATTTCAGGCCTGCTTTCTCAAAAATCTCCTGTACGGAAGTGATCTCCACAGCTTCGTCCAGGGGGATGGAGATGCTGAGCCTTGTCTCCAGCTCCCCGATCAGCATCACATGGGCCAGGGAATCCCACTCCTCCAAATCTTCCATACGAGTGCTTTCGGACACGGTTCCTGACGGAAGCTGCAGCACTTCTTCCATTAAAGCGATTATCTTTTCTTTCATGAATCAGTATCTCCTGTTTTCTGTAGGATAGGGGTCATGTGTGCCACTCGGCATAATATTCTCTTTCAGGTCTGTCTGCCAGATTTATCTCATAGAGCTTCCCGCCGGTCTCCATTGTCTGGATGACGGTATAGCCGAGTTTTTCAAAAAGGGTTTCCACCGGCTTGTTTTTCGCGGTGGGAAGATATTGTGCCTGTAGGGAGAGGCAGCCTTCCTCATACAGTTCTTTCTCGATATCATCTACAATGGCGTTTTCGATGTTTCTTCCCATCACCCGACAGCTCATGACGAAAGTATCTATTGCCGGAGCGGTTCCCGCAAGGTCTACAATCACTGCCGCCACAATGCCGTTGTCGCCAAAGCAATCTTTTACCCGATATAGATAAATCCCTTTGCCGGTATCATGCAGTAGCTTTTGCATGTGAGATTGCTCATAGCGCTTCGTGGTCAGGTTGAATTGATTGGTCTTATTGACTAATTGGGTCAATCTCTCCAGATTTGCCTCAGGCCTCTCGCGGATGATTTCCATGGCCAGCTGGCGCAGGTAGGAGGCGAAGTCCACAGCCTGGGCTTTCAGGATATTCCGCCTGGCGTTCTCCGCGTATTGTCTGGTCTTCTGTCTGTCTTCTCCGGTAATGGCAGCCTGTTCGAAGTACTGTCTGTAAATCCGGATCATTGCGTCCGGCAGCTCTTCCGGTTTATCCGGAAAATCTGGAACGGTCACCTGGGGCAAAGCGGCTTTTACCAGCTCTCTTTCCGCCGGATTATCATCCCAGAAGACAAAAGAGTCCATTCCAAGGTTCAGCTCCTTTGCAATCTCCGCAATATTTTCCGGTTTTGTCCGCCAGTTGATTTTCTTGCAGACGAAATCCTCCGGGCGGAGCACCATATGGGGATGAGAGGCGATGATATCCATGGCGTCCTTTTCGTTATTTTTGGAGACGATTCCCAGCAGGACGCCCTGCCTCTGCATCTGGGTGATTACCCGCTGCAGGTTCTTGTACATCAGCCCCGTGTGTTCCTGGGAGAGTACCACGGGAGAGTGATCGGCCTCTCCCGCCAGCCCTCCCCACAGAGTGTTGTCCAAATCCAGCAGCAGCACTTTTTTGGGGATCCTTTCCTGCAGCCGGATAGTCTGGAGAAGCAGCTCCACCATGCGTTTCTGGGCTTCATTGGTGTGGAGGATACGTCCCATGTACCACATTTTGAAAGAAAAGGCATTTTCGGCCCCTATTTCTTCTATGATGCGGCGATAGGGCAGTATGCGGACATTGGAGCGCTCCCGGGAAAGATTCCGCAGACATTCCTGCCATCTGTCTTCAGACTGCTTTCTGCAGTCGGTATCCTGCATGACCTCCAGTTCCGGGCCCCACAGGAAAGCATCAGAAATATAGTACAGGCGCTCCTCGTGCAGTGCTCCTTCCAACATGGAGAACCATCTTTCGATCCTGTCGCTGGACGCTGACAAATCGTGATCAAGAACCTCCATCAAATCCATAATCAGGAAAGTGATGTCAGGACGGAACGCTTCATAGGAGGAGGTGGCATCCAATAAAGTCCCCAGCTCGTTGCCGTACCCTGCTGTCTCATAGACGAGGCTTTCGGGCTCTGCGGCTCCGAGTTCCTTTTTCAGCATCCGGATGACGAAATTCAAATTCACATTGGACAATACTGCAATCCTATGACTCATGCTTTTCTTTCTCCATCATCAGCCTGTATTTCATCTCCGCGATTTTCCAGTCTGTCTCGTTATCGATGTCCTGCACTTCCAGCTCATCGATTACCATGGGCAGGATTTCTCCCAGCATCACCTTTCTGTTCACCAGATAGCGTTCGGTTTTCATAAGGGAGAACTGCCCGGAGTCGTGATAATGGGGCACGAGGTCCTGGGAACGGGCGTCCAGGTATTCCGGATACTCAAATACCAGCCTGCCGTCCCTTACCACCATGCCCCGTTGGGGCGGAAAAGAAAACGGCACTACCGGGAGCAGCGTATCCGCGTCCGAGGCACAGAGCTGCTCCACTGCCGCCCTGAGCTTTTTGGCAGTCACAAAGGGAGCCGTGGGATAGATGCAGCAGGTCAGGTCGAAAGTCTGTCCCCGCTTTTCGTATTCCGCAAGGACTTCCAGCAGCACGTCGTTGGTGGTGGCGTAATCTCCCGCGGTCTCCTGGCTCCTGAAGAACGGCACTTCCGCGCCGTATTCCACAGCGATTCGGGCAATTTCCCCGCTCTCTGTGGACACCATGACCGTGTCGAACACGCCTGCCTGCAGTGCGGCCTCTATGGAATATGCCAGAATTGGTTTCCCGCAGAAATCTCGGATATTTTTCTTCGGAATCCTCTTGCTGCCTCCTCTGGCGGTGATAATCGCGATTGCTCTCATTTTAGGATACCTTCCTTTATTTATATCTGTTGGTTCTGTCTGTGGATCAGAGGGTCTTCATAGGCATCCATGAAGTCCTCCCCCAGCCGGACCACCTCGTCGGCGAATTGGATCGCCTTGATTTCTGTCAGCACTGCCACTACCTTTTTGAACCTAAGCCCCGGGAAGAAATTCAGCATCTCCATGGGGACCGTGGCGTCGAACTGCGGATATTCGGCAAATAATGTACGGTAATCCAGATTGTCCCTGGGATGGGGTTTGAGGAAGATGGTCCCCTCTTTTTCGTACATGTGGATGATGTCCCGGAAAATCCGCTCTCTCACATCCAAAGTGCACAGGGGATCCGTCAGTATCAGTATCTTATCTTTCATGTCGGTTCCCGCGGCAATCTGTGCCTGCAGCTGGTCCATGTCTCTGATGAACGCCTGCAGAATCAGCGCCTTATCCTCTGAGGTCAGCCTGTCCGCCAGGGCCTGTCTGGACTGCTCGATATACCGGGGACAGGGATACCTGATGGCTGAGATGTCATTGACCTCCATGTCGATGCAGTACTTTCCATAGCCGTTCTGTACAAATATCAGGTTCAGCTTCCTGGAAAGGAACGCTTTCAGCTTGAAATGCCCTCTGTTGTCATAGCGGGCGGCGTCAAAATTCTTCAGGCAGTTCAGCCCGTCCTCCAGCGCATGGTAAGGGATTTTCTTTTGATTCAGATAATATCCTATGGGGTCGGAATCGCAGTACACATAAGTGTCCCCATAGTCCCGGAAGTTCACGGGGATATAAGGTTCTTCCAGCTTTGCGTACAATCTGGTGAAACGTATCCGGCTCCAGAGATTTCCAAGAAAGCCAGGCCCGCCGCTTCGCAGTTTTACAAGCTCCGGAAAAAAGTCCTCCCGCTTTTCATCGAATTCAATCACCTGCTCAAAAAGACCGGTGCTCTCCACCCGGTTTTTCAGATTTTCAAAGTGATTGGACATCTTGCTGAGAACCAGAGTGGCCTGTCCCCTGTTTTCCCGGGGAAGAGCAAGCTCTTTCAAAAATGTGACATATACGTGGTAATAGGTGTGGCAGACATAAATTCTTTCTTTCATCAGACAAAATTCCTGCCTTTCCGGTTATTCCCTGATTATAACACCAGCGGTATCTCTTGTCCAGTCTTTGAGCGGCTTTGGAAAGGATTGCGCCTATGAAGAAAAGTAAGAACATCCCGGAGAACAAATGTTCTAAAAATTGAAGATTTCATCTATACAAATAAAATACTGTATGGTATAATCAGAGTTGCTTTTGTGTCATTAAATCTATTTTAATTTTACTGCATAAAGCCGAACTTTCATTCCTTTATTCTCATTGGGAACGAGATTCTTTCAACCGTTTCATGGAGGTGATATTTGGTGCAAAATGAACAAAAAACGTTCATCGAACAAAAAACGTTCATCGAACAAAAAGCGTTCAAGCTTCATTCAGAATACCAGCCTACAGGAGATCAGCCCGCCGCCATAGCTGAGCTGGTGGAAGGCTTCAAAAAAGGCAACCAGTTCCAGACTCTGCTGGGTGTGACCGGCTCCGGCAAGACCTTCACCATGGCCAACGTCATCCAGGCTCTGAACAAGCCCACCTTGGTCATAGCGCACAATAAGACCCTGGCCGGCCAGCTCTACGGCGAGTTCAAGGAATTTTTTCCCGAAAACGCGGTAGAATATTTCGTATCCTATTACGATTACTACCAGCCGGAGGCCTACGTGCCCTCCTCCGACACCTACATCGCCAAGGACTCCTCCATCAACGACGAGATAGAGAAGCTCCGTCTTTCCGCCACGGTCTCCCTGACAGAGCGCAGGGACGTGGTGGTGGTGGCCAGCGTGTCCTGCATCTACGGCCTGGGCAGCCCGGAGGAATATCAGGGCATGGTGGTCTCCCTGCGCCCCGGGATGGTGAAGGACCGCGACCAGGTGCTGCGGGAACTGGTGGACATCCAGTACACCCGCAATGACATGGACATGCACAGAGGATGCTTCAGGGTCCGTGGGGACGTCATAGAGGTGTACCCGGCCCAGGGCGGGGACTATTTCATCCGGATTGAGTTCTTCGGGGACGAAATCGACCGCATCGCCGAGGTGGAGCCCCTCTCCGGCAGGGTGCACGCGGCGCTGAGCCACATCGCCATCTTCCCGGCCTCCCACTATGTGGTCTCCATGGACAAGATAAAGGCGGCCTGTGGGAATATCGAGAGAGAAATGGAAGAGAGGGTACGCTTTTTCCAGGGGGAGGACAAGCTGATCGAGGCCCAGCGCATCGCGGAGAGGACGAATTTCGATATTGAAATGCTGCGGGAGACAGGCTTCTGCTCCGGCATCGAGAACTACTCCAGACATTTGAACGGAATGCCGGAGGGAGCGCCGCCGCTGACGCTGATGGACTTCTTCCCGGAGGATTTCCTGATCATCATCGACGAGTCCCATATGACCATCCCCCAGATCCGGGGGATGTATGCCGGCGACAGGTCCAGAAAGCAGACTCTGGTGGACTATGGCTTCCGCCTGCCTTCGGCGCTGGACAACAGGCCTCTGAATTTTGAGGAATTCGAGACCCATATCGACCAGATGATGTTCGTCTCGGCCACTCCTTCGGACTATGAGGAAGCCCATGAGCTGATGCGCACGGAGCAGATTATCCGGCCCACCGGGCTGCTGGATCCGGAAGTGGATGTGCGGCCTGTGGAGGGGCAGATTGACGATCTTGTAGGCGAAATCAATAAAGTGACGGAAAAGCAGGGAAAAGTGCTGGTGACGACCCTGACGAAGCGGATGGCAGAGGATTTGACGGACTACATGAAGGATGTAGGAATACGGGTCAAATATCTGCACTCGGACATCGACACTCTGGAACGGGCGGAAATCATCCGGGATATGCGCCTGGATGTATTCGATGTGCTGGTGGGCATCAACCTGCTGCGGGAGGGCCTGGACATTCCGGAAATCTGTCTGGTGGCTATTCTGGACGCGGACAAGGAGGGATTTTTGCGCAGCAGCACTTCCCTGATACAGACCATCGGCCGGGCGGCGCGGAATGCGGACGGACACGTGGTCATGTATGCGGATATCATCACGGATTCCATGCGGATGGCGTTAGACGAGACTAACCGCCGCCGCGAGATTCAGATGAAGTACAATAAGGAGCACAATATCACCCCGACGACCATAAAGAAATCTGTCCGTGACCTGATTGCCATCTCCAAGGTAATCGCCAAAGAGGAAGTTCGCTTCGAGAAAGATCCCGAGTCCATGAGCCGCAAGGAACTGGAGAAGCTTATCGCGGATGTGCAGAAGAAGATGCAGAAGGCTGCCGCGGATTTGAACTTCGAGGCCGCCGCGGAGCTTCGGGATAAGATGATTGAATTAAAGAAATCTCTTCAGGAGCTCAGTGACAAGACAGATGAGTAAAGCGCGAAAACGGACGATAGAAAGGGAAAAGAGCGGGATGGAGATGGGAAAACATGTGATTGGCTTTATGTATATACTGATGGGAGCCTTGTTTCTGCCGGTTCTTTTTTGTGTGGTTTTTATTGGAAATCATATGGACTATAGTGAAATATATAAAGTGAATGCCCTGTTGCCGAACTACATTTTCGCTATGATCGCCCTGGCAGGCTTTGTGTTCATTTTCCTGGTTGCGTGGGCATGCAGAAAGATACGCCTGACCCATAAGGCTCATTTGGGCCTGGACGGACTCCTGGCAATTCTCTTTTTGCTGCTGTTTCTGGTGAACGTTCGGATTGCCAGAGAGATTGCGTTCTATTTCCACTGGGATGTCATGGTGGTCACCTCCCATGCCGTGGAAGTCGCGGAAGGGAATCCTCTCGGCTATTCGGTTTATTTTTCCATGTATACGAATAACATCCCCATCCTTTATATTTTGAAGGAGATTTATTCAAAGGCTGTGGCAAATGCGAACTATCCATATCCAAGCAGTTTCCTGTGGATAGAGGTGAACTGTGCGCTGATATCCCTGGGTGGCTTTTTCAGTTGCCTTACAGTGAAAAAACTGACCAATGGCCTTATTCCGACATTATCCGCGTTCTTGCTGTATTTGGCGCTGGGGGGGATAACGCCATGGAAGATAGCGCCTTATACGGATGTCTTTGGCATTGTTTTTCCCATTGCATGCATTTATTTTTACCTGTGTTACAGGGAAACGGAAAAATCCGTCCGGAAGTATCTGTCAGTGACTGCCGCGCTTATGGCTGGAATGCTGGGTGGACTGGTCAAGCCCAGCGGATATATTGTGGTGATTGCGATTCTGATGGCAGAGTTGGTGAGCTGGCTGGCGGGAGACCGGAAGAGATGGCATTATATTTTGGCAGAGGCAGGACTAGTGGCGGCTCTGTTTTTGGCAAAGGGAGCCTGCATGGACTATATGATGAAAGACATGGGGCTGGATTTCAACCCGGAGTTAGAGGCCAGCTGGCAGCATTATTTTCATATGGGGCAGAATGGGGAAACCACAGGAACCTACAGTTCTGATGACGAGAGCATATTCGGCGAATTCCAGAACAGCAGGGAGGATAGGGATAAAGCGGCGTTTGAAAGGGCTGTCGGACGGGTGAAGGACCGCGGCTTTTTAGGAAATATCTATTTTTGGCTGAAGAAAATGGTCATGGTTTTCAATGACGGAACCTTTGGATGGCAATGCAACTGGATTCATGAGCATTATTCCCCGGACCTGGCCAGCAATGACGAATGCATGGAGCTGCTCAGGAATATTTTTTGGCCCCAAAGCCTGTACTCAGGGAAATTTAATGCATTTTGCCAGTTTGCCTGGATATTCTGTATGCTGGGGACTGCCGGCATCTGTTTTTCTCCCAAAGAGCAGAGGGAAAAATATGTAATCCTTGTGCTGGCTTTTCTGGGAATCTTTTGCTACCAGCTGCTGTTTGAGGCGAAACCGAGATATCTGCTAATGTTTTTGCCGCTGCTGTGCGCTGTTTCCGCATGCGGAATGTGGCAGGGGGGATGTCGGATTCATGGCTTGGTATGTAAATGGAGTTTCAGACAACATACACGCCGGAGCTTAGGCGAAAGAAATCCATTCAGGAGCCTGGGGATAGGACAGAGGGATAAGGCAGGAAGAGGATTTCTGGAAAGGGGGACGCGGCAATGAAGACGGGAAAATCTTTGACTCGCTTTTTCTATCTGCTGATGGGAGCCTTATTTCTCCCGGTTTTCTTTTGTGTGGTTTTCATCGGAAATCACATGGATTATAACGAAGATAACAAGTTGAATGCCCTGTTGCCGAATTATGTGTTCGTTGTCATCGCCCTGATAGGATTCGGGTGTATCTGCCTGCTTGCATGGGCAGTCAGAAAGATACGTGTTACCCATAAAGTCGATTTGACCGCGGATGGGCTTTTGATACTCCTGTTTATCTTGCTGTATTTCGTGAATGTCCGGATTGCCAGGGAGATCGCTTTCAAATTTCCCTGGGACATTAAGGCAGTCACCACAAGTGCGGAATCTGTCGCAAGGGGGACTCCTCTCGGATATTTCACCTATTTTTCCATGTATACAAATAACATCCCCATACTTTACATTTTGAAGGAAATTTACATCAAGGCCGGGGAAATTGCGAATTATCCATATATAGACGAATTTCTGTGGATTCAGGTGAACTGTGCCTTGATATCCATAGGAGGTTTCTTTAGCTGTCTTACAGTTAAAAAGCTGACGCAAAAGCTGATGCCCGCATTCGTCGCCTTTTTCTTATACCTGGCTTTGGCTGGGATGACGCCATGGAAAATAGCGCCTTATACAGACACCTATGGGATTGTGTTCCCTGTTATGTGCATCTATTTTTATGTCTGCTACAGGGAACAGAAAAAGCCTGTCCTGAAGTGCCTGTGGGCCGCCCTTGCCATGGTCAGCGGAATGGCGGGAGGGTTTATCAAGCCGAGCATCTATATTGTAGTGATGGCTGTCCTGGCGGCGGAACTGGCGGGATGGCTGGCAGGGGATTGGAAGAGATGGCGTTATATCCTGGCGGAGATCGGGCTTGCCGCGGCCTTGTTTTTTGCCAAGGGAGCCTGCATGGACTATCTGATAAAGGATGTGGGGCTGGACTTCAATCCGGAGATAGCGGCCAGCTGGCAGAATTATTTTTATATGGGACTGAATGAGGAAAAGACAGGGAGCTATTATGCGGAAGACGTGGCTATGTATGGCGAATTCCAGTACAGCGGGGAGGAAAGGAAAGAGGCGGCACTTGAAAGGGCCATCGGGCGAATGGAGGAAAGAGGCTTCTGGGGGAACCTATATTTCTGGCTGAGAAAAATGGTCATGGTTTTCAACGATGGGACATTCGGATGGCAGTGCGAGGTATGGATTGATGCGCATTATCCGTCCAATTTGGCCAGTAACGATGGTTTCATGGAGCTGTCAAGGAATATATTCTGGCCCAGCAGTCGTTATGCGGGGAGATTCAATGCATTTTGCCAGCTTGCCTGGGTGTTCTGTCTGTTGGGAATTTCCGGCATCTGCTTTTGCCGAAAGAAGCAGGGAGAGAAATATACGATTCTTGTAGTGGGTTTTCTGGGGATTTTCTGCTATCAGATGCTGTTTGAGGCAAGGGCAAGGTATCTGCTCGTGTTCCTGCCGCTGCTGATCGTGATTTCAATCTGTGGGATGTGGCAGTATGTGGACAGGATTCATGCATGGATGGAGAAGAGGACAGCTGAAAAGGCAAAAAATAAACAGGAAGAAGAGGAAGCCTTGGGCTTGACTATGGAGAGGAATGGAGAAAATGGAAGAAATCAAGAAAATGCGCCCCAGAGAGTACATCAGGATAAGGGGGGCGAACGAGCATAATCTGAAAAATATCGATGTAGATATCCCCAGGAACGAACTGGTAGTTCTGACAGGAATGTCAGGTTCCGGCAAGTCCTCCCTGGCTTTCGACACCATCTATGCCGAGGGACAGCGCCGCTATATGGAATCCCTGTCCTCCTACGCCAGGCAGTTCCTGGGTCAGATGGAGAAACCCAATGTGGAGAAGATCGAGGGCCTGTCCCCCGCCATCTCCATAGACCAGAAATCCACCAACCGCAACCCTCGCTCCACCGTGGGTACCGTGACGGAGATCTACGACTATTTCCGTCTTCTCTATGCCAGAATCGGCATTCCCCACTGCCCGAACTGCGGCAGGGAGATATCCAGGCAGACCGTGGACCAGATGGTGGACCAGATTATGGCGCTGCCGGAGGGTACGAAGCTGCAGCTGCTGGCGCCGGTGGTGAGAGGCCGCAAAGGGCGGCATGAAAAGGTGCTGGACCGGGCCAGGAAGAGCGGCTATGTGCGGGTGCGCATAGACGGCAGCCTCTACGAGCTCACGGAGGAAATCTCCCTGGAGAAGAACATCAAGCACAGCATCGAGATCGTAGTGGACCGCCTGGCGGTAAAGCCCGGCATAGAGCGCCGTCTGGCAGACTCCATCGAGAATGTGCTGAACCTGGCGGAGAATCTGCTGGTGGTGGACGTCATAGGCGGGGAGCCCATGACTTTCAGCCAGAGCTTTTCCTGCCCGGACTGCGGCATTGGCATCAGCGAGATTGAACCCAGAAGCTTTTCCTTTAACAATCCGTTTGGGGCCTGCCCGGAGTGTACCGGTTTGGGCTACAAGATGGAATTCGACGAGAGTTTGATGATTCCCGACAAGCGCCTGAGCATCAACGAAGGGGCTATCGCGGTCACGGGCTGGCAGTCCTGCACGGACAAATCCAGCTTTACCAACGCCATTCTCCAGGCCATGTGCAAAGAATACCGTTTTGACCTGGACACGCCCTTTGAAAAATATCCGGATCGGGTAAAGCAGCTTATCCTTTACGGCACCGACGGGAAAGAGGTGGAGGTGCACTATCAGGGACAGCGCGGCCGCGGCGTCTATCCCGTGGCGTTCGAGGGGCTGGTCCGCAATGTGGAGCGGAAGTACAGGGAGACATTTTCCGAGACCATGAAGCAGGAGTACGAGTCTTTCATGCGCGTCACGCCATGCAGGGAATGCAAAGGGATGCGCCTGAAGAAAGAGGCCCTGGCGGTGACGGTTTGCGATAAAAATATATATGATATAACGTCTGAATCTATACTGGAACTCAACGCTTTCCTGAAAGACATGCAGCTCACCAGCCAGCAGCAGCTCATCGGAAAACAGCTGCTGAAGGAAATCCGGGCCAGGGTGGGCTTTCTGGTGGATGTAGGGCTGGAATACCTCTCTCTGTCCAGGGGCACCGCCACCCTTTCCGGCGGGGAAGCCCAGCGCATCCGCCTGGCCACCCAGATCGGTTCCGGTCTGGTAGGGGTCTGCTATATCCTGGACGAGCCCAGCATCGGCCTGCATCAGCGGGACAATGACAAGCTGCTGCGGACCCTGAAGAATCTGCGGAATCTGGGCAATACCATGATCGTGGTGGAGCATGACGAGGACACCATGCTGGAAGCGGATTATGTGGTGGACATCGGCCCCGGGGCCGGTTCCCACGGAGGGGAGGTGGTGGCCTGCGGCACCGCGGAGGAGATTATGAAAGTGCCGGAATCCATCACGGGAAAGTACCTCAGCGGCGAACTGCAGATTCCCATCCCCGCGCAGCGCCGGGAACCTACCGGCTTTCTGAAAGTGCTGGGGGCCGGGGAGAACAATCTGAAGAATGTGGATGTGGAGTTCCCGCTGGGAATCATGACCTGTGTCACCGGCGTGTCCGGGTCGGGGAAAAGTTCTCTTGTAAACGAGATACTGTACAAGCGCCTGGCCAGAGATCTGAACCGGGCCAGATGCATCCCCGGGAAGCACAGGGATATCCAGGGACTGGAGCGGCTGGACAAGGTCATCGCCATCGACCAGTCTCCCATCGGCCGCACGCCCCGCTCCAATCCGGCTACGTACACGGGGGTCTTCGACCAGATCAGAGATCTGTTCGCCTCCACGGCGGATGCCAAGGCCAAAGGCTACGGCAAGGGGCGGTTCAGTTTCAATGTGAAAGGCGGACGCTGTGAAGCCTGCGGCGGGGACGGCATCATCAAGATAGAGATGCATTTCCTGCCGGATGTCTATGTGCCCTGCGAGGTCTGCGGCGGCAAGCGTTACAACCGGGAGACGCTGGATGTGAAGTACAAGGGAAAGAACATCTTCGATGTGCTGGACATGACGGTGGAGGAGGCCTGCGGATTCTTCGAGAACCTTCCGGCCATCCGGCGCAAGATTGAGACTCTGTACGATGTGGGGCTTTCCTATGTGAAGCTGGGACAGCCCTCCACGACCCTCTCCGGCGGGGAGGCCCAGCGCATCAAGCTGGCTACGGAGCTGTCCAGGCGCAGCACGGGCAAGACTATCTACATTCTGGATGAGCCCACCACGGGCCTGCATTTTGCGGATGTGCACAAACTGGTGGACATCCTCCACAGGCTCACGGAGGTTGGCAATACGGTAGTGGTCATCGAGCACAATCTGGACGTCATCAAGACCGCGGACTACATTATCGACATGGGCCCCGAGGGCGGGGACAGGGGCGGCACAGTGATTGCCCGGGGCACTCCGGAGGAGATTGCGGAGGAGAAGCAGTCCTACACCGGCTTTTATGTTAAAAAGATGCTGGCCAGGGGCAGGGCAAACATTGGAAAAAGAAAAAAGTGAAAAAAACTAAAGAAGAAGAGCTGTTCTGCCGAAATGTTTATAGAATACCGTGCCCAGCTGCATACATTTTTTAAAATTTTTATAAACCCCTATGAAAATGGTTTTTTTTCGGTTATAATACAAGATGTATGGCTTTGTTTCGGAATCAGGAATTCATTGGAAGATAGAAAGGGGCATTAGTATGCAGTGTACGGATATTGGAATCGATTTGGGTACAGCCAGCATTTTAGTATACATCAGGGGAAAGGGTGTCGTGCTCAAGGAGCCCTCTGTGGTGGCCTTTGACAGAGATACCCAGAAAATCAAGGCAATCGGTGAGGACGCCAGGCTGATGCTGGGCAGGACTCCCGGCAACATCGTGGCGGTGAGACCCCTGCGCCAGGGTGTTATCTCCGATTACTCAGTGACGGAGAAGATGATGAAGTACTTCATCCAGAAAGCGCTGGGCAGAAGGTCTTTCAGGAAGCCCCGCATCGCGGTGTGCGTTCCCAGCGGCGTCACAGAGGTGGAGAAGAAGGCCGTGGAAGATGCCACTTATCAGGCGGGTGCCAGAGACGTAGACATCATAGAGGAGCCCATAGCGGCTGCAATCGGCGCGGGCATAGATATTTCCAAGCCCTGCGGGAATATGATTGTGGATATCGGCGGCGGCACTTCTGACATTGCTGTCATTTCTCTGGGAGGCACTGTGGTCAGCGCGTCCATCAAGGTGGCAGGCGATGATTTTGACGAGGCGATTGTGCGCTATATGCGCAAAAAGCATAATCTGTTGATTGGTGAGAGGACTGCGGAGGATTTGAAAATCAAGATTGGCTCCGCGTACAAGCGGCCCGAAGTAGATTACATGGATGTAAGGGGCCGCAATCTGGTGACCGGTCTGCCCAAGACCGTGAAAGTATCCTCCGAAGAGACGGAGGAGGCTCTCCGGGAGACCACATCCCAGGTGGTGGAGACCATCCACAGCGTGTTGGAGAAGACTCCCCCGGAGCTTGCGGCGGATATCGCTGACAGAGGGATTGTGCTGACGGGAGGCGGAAGCCTTCTGCGGGGGCTGGAGGAACTGATTTCCTCCAAGACAGGCATCAATACCATCACTGCCGAGGACCCTATGACGGCAGTGGCCATCGGAACCGGAAAATATGTGGAGTTCCTCTCAGGCTACAATGAGAGATAGTTTTTGGGAATCAGGAGGCAACAAGACAAATGCTAAAAGGATTATATACCGCTTACACCGCCATGGTCAACGAGCAGCACAGGCTCGACACCATGACCAATAATCTGGCTAACGCGTCCACAGTGGGATTTAAGAAAGAGGGGGCTACCAGCGAGAGTTTCAAGGATGTGCTGACTGTGAAGATTAAGGATGCTTCTGCAGGGCATGTGGGGCCTGAGCTTATCGGCAGGAACAATCCCGGCGTGAAAATCGGGGAGAACTATACGGATTATACCCAGGGCTCTTTCCGCATCACGGACAATACCTATGATTTGGCGTTGTCAGGAGACGGCTTTTTCGCCATCGAGTTCACCAACAAGGCGGGAGAGACTTCCACCATGTATACCCGGGCCGGTCAGTTCACCCTGAACAGGGAGGGCTATCTGGTGACGGAGGACGGCGATTATGTGCTGGACAATCAAAGCCGGAGGATACGGCTGAATACCTTGCTGGATTCAAAGATTGACGAAAACGGGACCATTTATCAGAATGACGTTGCCGTGGCCAGAATCGGACTCACTGACTTTGAGGATTATGATTATCTGGAAAAATACGGGGAGACCTATTACAGGCCCATAGAGGGAGCAAGGACCACGCAGGCCAACGCGGAGATTAACTCAGGCTACCTGGAGATGTCCAATGTGCAGGTGGTATCGGAAATGGTGAACCTGATTGCCATCACCCGGAATTATGAGAGCAGTCAGAAGATTATCCAGACCTATGACGGTTCGCTGGAAATCGCGGCGACTCAGCTGGGCAGGGTTTAATGTAGCGGAAAACCGAGGAAGAGGACGGAATAAGAGAGCTGATTAAATCAGCCGGAGGACGGAAAGGAAGGAATCGGCATTATGGTACGTAGTTTATGGACAGCGGCAACGGGCATGATTGCGCAGCAGACGAATCTTGACACGATCGCGCACAATCTGGCCAATGTAAATACACAGGGGTATAAGACGCAGGTGAATGAATTCAAGACCTTGCTGTATCAGACCCTGCAGACGAAGACCACCACGGCCAACGGCGAGCAGAAGCCCACCAGCGCTCAGGTGGGACTGGGTGTGCGCAATTCCGCCATCACCACCATATTCAGAGAGGGCAACGCATTGGCGTCTGACAGCGACACCGCGTTCATGATAGACGGAAAGGGTTTCTTCGCAGTCCGCGGGGAAGACGGCAATACCTATTATACCCGTAACGGTAATTTCCAGTTCACTCTGGCCACCAACGGCAATATGCTGGCTAACGAGGATGGTCTGCCGGTATTGGACACTAATGGACGGCCTATCATCCTGAATCAGAATTACATAGTCAGCAACATCACGGTGAGCGCTGACGGAGAACTGTGCTATCCGGATGCGAGCAAGAATCCGCAAGGTATGGGCATCCGCATCGCGCTGTTCCAGTTCAATAATCCCAACGGCCTGAACCGTCTGGCGGACAGCCTTTATGAGCAGTCTGCAGCCAGCGGCCAGCCTATCAATGAAGCGACCAACACAGCGGTGGAGAGGAGCAAGGTAATCCAGGGTTATCTGGAAGGTTCCAACGTGCAGGTTGTGGATGAGATGGTGAACATGATTGTGGCACAGCGTTCCTATGAATTGAACTCCAAAGCCATCACCGCATCTGACGAGATGCTGCAGCAGGCCAATAACCTGCGCAGATAAGCATAAAGCATAAGGGAGAGAAAAATGGATTTCAGCAATATAACAGCAATGTACAGCGACACATATGCCAATGCGGCTAACCAGAGAGCGGCGAAACTGCAGGATAAGCTCAAGGACGCGGATTATGCGAAAGCTACAGATGCGGAGCTTATGGATGCCTGCAAGCAGTTCGAGGCCTATTTCATCGAGCAGATGTACAAGGGCATGATGAAGACAGTTCCCACCAGTGAGAATACTTCCAATTATACATCTACTATGATGGATTATTACAAGGATCAGATGATTCAGAGCCTGGCGGAGGAGACCACGAATCAGAACGGCGGCCTGGGGCTGGCTCAGATGCTGTATGATCAGATGAAGCGGAACTTCAGCACGGCGGAACTTCTTCCGGATGCCGGAAAGTCTGAGAACAGCGAGACCGTAGCTGCGGTGGGCGAGGATTCATAATCGTAATCCGGCAGGTTCTGCGGAAAAGTCAGATGTATTGGAATCATGAGATACTATGGAATTGGTCTGTGCCGCTGCAGGCGGCATGGTGGAAAGTAGGATAGACATCAATAGAATTCGTGTTCTGTGGGAAATCTATTGTGAAAAATAAATTCAGGACAAGGCTGCTTGCATGAATAAGCAGCCTTGTTCTGATATATGAGATTGTGGGGAAGCCGGATGGAGACGGTCAAGGGATATGTGGAACATATCATCTTTCAGAATAATGAGAACGGCTATACGGTCATGAATCTGATGACAGAGGGCAGTGAGATTATCTGTGTGGGTATGGGAAAGGGCCTGACCCAGGGAGAGAATATCGCTGTCCAGGGAGAATATGTGGACCATCCGGTCTATGGGACCCAGCTGAAGATGGCCAGTTTCCAGGTGGTGGTGCCCAAGGACAGTATCGGCATGGAGAGGTATCTGGGCTCAGGCGCCATAAAGGGAGTGGGGCCTGCGCTGGCGGCCAGAATCGTGAGGCAGTTCGGAGACGACACTTTCCGGATCATCGAGGAGGAGCCGGAGCGACTGGCGGAAATCCGGGGCGTCAGCGAGCGGAAAGCCCGGGACATCGCCGTGCAGATGGAGGAAAAGCGGGATCTGCGGGACGCGCTGGTCTTTCTGCAGCAGTACGGCATCTCCAATGCGCTGGCCGTGAAAATATACGAGACTTACGGAGCGAATCTCTATGGCGTCATGAAAGAGAACCCCTACCGCCTGGCAGAGGACATTCATGGAATCGGCTTTCGGCTGGCGGACGAACTGGCGGAAAAAATCGGCATCCACACAGATTCGGACTATCGCATCCGGAGCGGTATCTTTTATACGCTGCTTCAGACCGTGGGGGAGGGACATTGCTATTTTCCCATGGAAAGCCTGCTGGAGAGAGCCGGGAAGCTGCTGGGGGTGGCGAAAGAGCATATACGTCCCCAGCTGGACAATCTGATGATGGATAAGAAACTGGTGATAAAGGGAGACAATGTCTTTTCCTCTTCTTATTATTACGCGGAGCTCAACTGTGCCCGGATGCTGGAGGAACTGAACATATGGATGCGGCCCGGGGATTCGGAAAGTCCGGCGGAGTCCGGAACGGAACCGCCCGGGAGAGAAAACGGAGGCACTGGCCTGGATCCGGAAGTGGCAGAGCATCTGAAAAAGCTGGCAAAGAGCCTGCACATGGAATTGGACGAGCTGCAGCTTCGCGCGGTGACAGAGGCGATTCACAACGGCCTGTTCATCCTGTCCGGCGGCCCCGGCACAGGCAAGACCACCACCATCAACATGATGATCCGCTATTTTGAGGCGGAGGGCCTGGACATTTTCCTGGCGGCTCCCACGGGCCGCGCGGCCAAGCGCATGACGGAGGCCACGGGCTTCGAGGCCCGGACGATTCACCGTATGCTGGAACTGAACAGCGCGCTGTCGGATGAGGATACGAAAAAAGTAAGATTCGAGAGAAATGAAGAGAACCCGCTGGAAGCGGATGTGATCATCATAGACGAAATGTCCATGGTGGACATTCAGCTGTTCCAGGCGCTGCTAAAGGCGGTTGCCCCGGGAACCAGACTGGTGCTGGTAGGGGATGTGAACCAGCTGCCCAGCGTGGGGCCGGGA
Source organism: Lachnospiraceae bacterium (assembly GCA_910576125.1). Taxonomy (GTDB): domain Bacteria; phylum Bacillota; class Clostridia; order Lachnospirales; family Lachnospiraceae; genus Acetatifactor; species Acetatifactor aquisgranensis. The sequence goes on from CAJTHM010000018.1 coordinate 92,026, forward strand.
CAGGTGCTGCGCGATCTCATAGCCAGCAGATGCTTTCCGATGGTGGAGCTGAAGAAAATCTTCCGGCAGGCGGAGGAGAGCGATATCATCGTGAATGCCCACCGAATCAATCGCGGGGAGCAGATCGCCCTGGACAATAAGTCCAAAGACTTCTTCCTGCTGGAAAGAAATGACATAAATGTCATATATAAGCATATGATACAATTGATACAGGAAAAGATGCCCCGGTATGTGAAAGCTACGCCTTTTGACATACAGGTGCTCACTCCCATGCGGAAAGGCCCTCTGGGCTGCGAGACGCTCAACGGCATCCTGCAGAGATACCTGAATCCGTCGGATGGGCGGAAGAAGGAGCACATGAGCGGAGCCGGCATCTACCGCGAGGGAGACAAGGTGATGCAGATCCGGAACAATTACCAGCTGGAATGGGAAATCGTCAGCAAGTACGGCATCCCTGTGGATCGGGGCACGGGAGTCTTCAACGGGGACATGGGCAGAATCGTGGAGATTCAGGAAAATGCCTCCTGCCTGGTAGTGGAGTACGATGAGCAGAGGCGGGTCACCTATCCTTTCTCCCTGCTGGAAGAGCTGGAACTGTCCTATGCCATCACCATCCACAAATCCCAGGGAAGCGAATATCCGGCGGTAGTCATGCCGCTTCTGAGCGGCCCCCGGATGCTGTTCAACCGAAATCTGCTGTATACGGCAATCACCAGGGCCAAAAGCTGCGTCACTATCCTGGGCAGCAGCGCCACTGTGCGGGGCATGATAGACAATGTCAGCGAAAACCGCAGGTATACGGCGCTGGCGGCGAGGATAAGGGAGCAATACGAAAACGCTCCCGGCTAGAAAATGCCTCAGGAAAAAACGCAAAAGGGCGGCGTTTTTTCCAATATATTTTATAAAATCTATAAACTGGAAAAGATAAGTCGGAGAAGGTTCCCGGAACAGGAGGATTCGAGGAACCATGACAAGGAGAACGGAAAAAGCGACAGAGCTACAAAAGCGGGCCATTGCAAGGATGAGACCGAGGGCGGCGGCAAAAGCCTGGGAGGGCGTGCTGCAGCTCCTCTATCCGCTCCGCTGCCCGGCCTGCGACGGCATCGTGACGCCGGCGGGAGAGAAAATCTGCCTGGAATGCCTGGGCAGGCTGCGGCTCCTGACGCCGCCCTGGTGCATGAAATGCGGGAAAAAGCTGGCGGAAGAAGGAGAGTTCTGCGCTGACTGCAGGCGGAAAAGCCATGTGTTTGACAGAGGCAGGGCGCTGTATTCCTACGAGAGCGCTGCAGCCTCTGTCTATCGGTTCAAATACGGCGGCAGACGGGAGTACTCGGATTTTTATGGGGAGCAGCTGACAGAGTATCTGGGGGATTTCATCCGGAGCGTCCGGCCGGATGCCCTTATCCCCATCCCCCTGCACCGGAAAAGGATGGCTGCACGGGGATATAATCAGGCGCAGCTGCTGGCGGAAGCCGTGGAAAAACGTATGGGGATACCTGTATACAGGGATTTTCTGCTCAGAGTGAAAAATACCGCGCCCCTGAAATATGAAAATCCGAAAGAACGGCAAAATAATTTGAAAAGGGCTTTTAATATAGCGCGAAATGATGTAAAATTAAAGAGAGTGGTAGTTGTGGATGACATCTATACTACCGGCAGCACCATGGACGAAGCGGCAGGGGTTCTGAAAGCGTCCGGCGTTGAGGTGGTCTGTTTCATTGCTTTGGCAAGCGGCGCAGGTATTTGAAATAAGAATAGTGCATAAAGGCACAGAGGAGAATACTATGAATGTGAGAAATTGCAGAAGCTGTGGATGTATTTTCAATTATGTGGCCGGTCAGGTGATTTGCCCTGCCTGCCGCGACAAGGTGGAGAAGAAGTTCCAGGAAGTGAAAGACTATATCCGGGAGAATAAAGGCGTAGGCATCCAGGAGGTGGCGGAAGCCTGTGATGTGGATGCCGGTCAGATTCGCCAGTGGCTCAGAGAGGAGCGCCTGGAGCTGGCGGAGGGTTCCGCGATGTATCTGAAGTGCGAATCCTGCGGACAGTCCATTCGCAGCGGCAGATTCTGCGACAAGTGCAAGGCGAATATGACCAGGGATCTGCAGGATGCCATCAAGATCAATAAGCCGTTGGATCTGAAGCCTGAAAAGAACCAGGGAGACAGCGCGAAGATGAGGTTTTTGAAATAGGAGGTCTTTCAATGCTCAGTGAAGAACGCATCATCCTGATGACCCGTATGGCTTCCTATGAGAAGGGAGAGGGCAGGGAAAACGTCAAGATAGGAAATTATTTCCGCAGCGACTATATCGCGCTGCAGATTCTCAAGGCTGTAGTCTGCGCAATCATAGCATTCGGGATTATGTTCGGTCTCTATATGTTGTGCAATTTCGAGGATTTTATGGAGAATCTGTACAAGATGGATCTGCTGGCGTTCGCCAAGGATGTACTGACGTATTTTGTCGCCATAGTGGGTGGCTACGCGGTGCTTACGTATAGCGTCTGCACCTGGAGGTATGCCATGGCCAAGAAAAGTCTGAAATGTTATTATCATAATTTAAAAAAGCTGAGTTCCCTTTATAATGAGACGCAGTAGAGGAATCGCAGCTGGAGGTCAGAATGATAGTTTTACTGGAAATGAAGGAAAGGATAAAGCTGATTTACAGCAAATATGAGGCTTTCATCATACCGGTCTTCAAATTTTTGCTTGCCTTTATCGTTTTCAACACACTCAATAGCAGGATGGGCTATATGACGCGGATCGATGATATGACGATTGAGCTGATTACCGCCCTGGCCTGCTCGTTTTTACCGCTCGGGCTGATGGTCCTGATTGCGGCGGTATTCAGCCTGATGCATATGTACGCGCTCTCCATGGAAGTGGCGTTGGTGGGGTTGTGCATGTACCTGATTATGTACCTGCTGTTTTTCCGCTTCAGCCCCAAGGATTCCCTGGTGGTGGTATTGACGCCCCTTTTGTTCGCTTTTAAGATTCCCTATGTGGTTCCGATTGCGGTGGGGCTGTTGTGCGGACCGTCTTCGCTGGTGTCCGTGGGCTGCGGCATAGCCGTGTTCTATCTGCTGCAGACAGTGATTGACAGCGCGCCCAACATCCGGACCATGGGGGATGAGGCAATCCTGGAGAAAGTGCGGATGATGGTGGAGAGCATCGTCGGGAACAAGGCCATGCTGGTGATGATCGCGGCATTTGCGTTCACTGTGCTGGTGGTCTATCTGATTCGCAGGATGTCCGTGGACTATTCCTGGACTATCGCCATGGTGGCGGGAGCCATGATAAATGTGGTCCTGCTTCTGATAGGGGATTTGCTCTATGATGTCAACCTCTCTGTGGGAAGCGTGCTTTTAGGCTCTCTTCTGGCCATAGTGGTGGCCAAGGTGCTGGAGTTCTTCCGTTTCTGTGTGGACTACAGCCGCACGGAGAAAGTGCAGTTTGAGGATGATGAATATTATTATTATGTGAAGGCTGTCCCCAAGATGACAGTCGCCGTGCCCACTAAGACAGTGAAGAGAATCAACTCCCAGCGAGGCGGGGAATCGGAGCCGGGGATGTCCCGGCAGCCGGGCCGGAGCGTTGAGACCCAGAGGACGCCCTCCGACAGGAACGGTTCCAGGGCGGCGCGCCCCCAGGGACGAAGCGGAGCCCGAAAGGGGCAGCGGGGCATGACTATGGGGAATGCCGAGAGGCAGATGGATACGGATGATAATCTGGAAGAAATATGAAGAGTGGCCCAAACAGGCCCCAAAAGTAAGGTTGGTATGAGATGCAGTGGATTGAGACAGCAAATGAATACCTGAAAAATATCAAAACATACGCGAACACCATTGATTTGTATGATGTGCTGGAAATCCTGATCATAGCCTTTCTGGTATATTCTATCCTGGCGTGGATGAAGACTACCAGATCCTGGAGGGTGCTGCGGGGCCTGGTGGTGATTTTCCTGTTCGTATTGGTGGTGGACCTGATGCAGATGACCACTATCATGTGGATGACCCGGAACGTGCTGGGTTTTGCGGTGACGGCAGTCATCGTGGCCATGCAGCCGGAACTGCGCCAGGCTCTGGAGCAGCTGGGGGAAAAGAATTTCCTGCCATCGTTTTCCAATTCTTCCCGGAAGATGGAGGAGACATTTTCCGAGAAGACGGTAGGTGAAATCGTAAAGGCCTGCGTGGAGATGGGCAAGGTGAAGACCGGTGCCCTAATTGTGGTGGAGAGAAAAGAATCTTTGAAAGATTACGAGAGGACCGGCATCGAAGTGGACGGAGTTGTGACCAGCCAGCTGCTCATCAATATCTTTGAGCATAATACACCTCTTCATGACGGTGCGGTCATCGTGAGGGGCAACAGGGTGACCTATGCCACCTGCTATCTGCCCCTGTCCGACAATCTGGGCCTGAGCAAGGAGCTGGGCACCAGGCACCGGGCGGGCGTAGGCGTATCGGAAGCGACGGATTCCATGACATTGATCGTATCGGAAGAGACGGGCGGCATCAGCCTGGCTTATGAAGGCGAGCTGCAAAGGCATCTGGGAGCGGAGGAGCTGCGTGACAAAATGCGGCAGATTATGGATTTGAATGGAGAAGAGGATGCAAAAGGCATACACAAACGGAGAGGAAAAAACAGGGCGAAAGGTGAAAAGAAAGATACTGAATAACTTGGGGCTGAAGCTGCTTTCCATCGCGCTTGCCATTGTGTTCTGGTTTCTGGTGGTCATAGCGAACAACCCGAAAGATTCCGTGTCCTTTTCTAATATACAGGTAAACCTGATCAATACGGAACTGCTGGAAAAGGGAAATAAATTCTATGAAGTTCTGGAGAGCTCGGACAGGATCCGGGTCACGGTGGAGGCGCCCAGAAATGTGGTGCAGGAGCTGAACGCGTCCGATATCGTGGCGGAAGCCGATGTGAGCAGGCTGACGGAGGTGAATACCATACCCATCAGCTTCCGGGTGCTGAATGACGATATAGAGATATTGAGTATCACCGGCAGTCGGGACGCCGTGCTGCTGAATGTGGAGGAAAAGGCCAGCAAGTGGGTCAATGTGAGCTGCGACGCCAGGGGAGACGTGGCGGAAGGGTATATCGTTTTCAACACGAAGCTGGATCAGACCCGCATAGAGATCACCGGTCCCCAGTCCGTGGTGGAGAACATCAGGAACGCGGGGATTGAAATCGACGTGACCGGCGCCACCACTAATGTGTCAGGAAACGCGGACATTCATTTCTATGATGCGGAGGGAGAGGTGGTGGACGACTCTGACATCGTGAAGAACGCGGACAGCATGCACGTGGAGGTGCAGGTGCTGGCCACCAAGGAAGTTCCGGTGGAGGCGGCTTTTGCCGGTGCTCCTGAGGAAGGGTATCTTGCTACCGGCGTGGTGGAATGTGAGCCGTCCAGCGTGATGTTGGCCGGGACGGCCTCTGCCCTGGCGGAAATCAGTAAAATCAGCATACCGGAGAAAGAGTTGGACATCACGGATGAAAGCGGCAATGTGGAAAAGGTCGTCGATATCAGGAAGTATCTGGAAAATGCCAGCCTGGCAGACGGCAGCTTCAACGGAAGGGTGACGGTCACTGTCCATATCGAACCGGTGGTGGAGAGGACGCTGGTGCTTTCCCAGCGAAATATTACTTTGGTCAATCTGCCGGAAGGATATGAATGGGGATTTACGGAAGAGAATGAGACATATAGAGTGAGGATATCCGGTCTGGATGAGGCTATGGCGACTGTGAACCAGAACACGGTACAGGGTACGATTGATATAGGCGCATGGATGACCGCCGGGAATATGCAGGAACTTACAACAGGAGGATACGAAATTCCGGTAAGCATCGCGCTGCCTGACGGTGTCAGCGCCGAGAATGAGATATCTGTGAGAGTGAATATCGTCAAATTGGAGGATGAATAAGGAATGGCTAGATTGTTTGGGACAGATGGCGTAAGGGGGATTGCCAATGAAGAACTGACTCCTCTGATGGCCATGCAGTTAGGGCAGGCGGGAGCCTATGTCCTGACCAGGGAAAAAGAGCACAAACCTACCATTATGGTAGGCTGTGATACACGTATTTCCGGTGACATGCTGGCAAATGCGCTGATGGCAGGGGCATGCTCCGTAGGGGCCAACTGCATCTATGTGGGCATCATGCCTACTCCTGCGGTGGCATACCTGACGCAGAAGTACAAAGTGGATGCGGGAGTCGTGATTTCCGCCTCGCACAACCCGGTGGAGTTTAATGGAATCAAGTTCTTTGACGGAAATGGCTACAAGCTGCCCGACGAACTGGAGGACGAAATCGAAAGCCTGATGAAGAACAACATGCCGGGGGTGAAATTCCCTACAGGCACTGCCGTGGGAAAGGTAAAATACCGCACCGATGCCAGGGAGGAGTACATCAATCACGCGATCCAGTCAGTGCCCGTGGCGCTGGACGGGATGAAAATTGTAGTGGACTGTGCGGAGGGGGCTTCCTACTATACTTCAGTGGAGGCTTTAAAAGAGCTGGGAGCCTGCGTGGTCGCGATTCACAACAATCCCGACGGAACCAACATCAACGCCAACTGCGGTTCCACCCATATGGCTGAGCTGCAGGCCAGGGTAGTGTATGAAAAGGCTCAGATCGGACTCGCTTTCGACGGGGACGCGGACAGACTGCTGGCAGTGGATGAAAACGGCGAAATCGTGGACGGCGACCAGATTATGGCCATTGTGGGCAACTATATGCGGGACAACGGGAAGCTGAAAGAGAATACCATCGTGGCTACCATCATGAGCAATCTGGGATTCTTCCTGATGGGGGAAAGGAATGGGCTCACCATAGAGCAGACGAAAGTAGGCGACCGGTATGTGCTGGAGCGTATGAAGGAAATCGGCGCCAGCCTGGGCGGAGAGCAGTCGGGCCATATCATTTTCCTGGATGAGAATACCACCGGTGACGGCCTGCTCAGCGCGCTGCACCTGCTTCAGGTCATGGCGGATACCGGAAAGAGCCTGTCGGAACTGGCGGGCATCATGGAGGTGCTGCCCCAGGCGCTGGTGAATGCCAAGGTGGCCAACCACAAGAAAGAGAAGTACATGGAATATACGGTCATTGCCGAAGCCATCCGGAAACTGGAAAAGACCTTTGCCGGAGAGGGCAGAGTACTGATCAGGCCTTCAGGCACGGAGCCGCTGGTACGCGTCATGATAGAGGGCAAGGATAAGCGGATTATCCGGGAAGAGGCAGAGAAGCTGGCCACGCTGATACAGGATGTGATGTTTTAGAGAAACAGATTGGAGGATAAAAATGGTAAGTCAGAAAGTAGTAATCAAGAATCCTACTGGCTTGCATCTGAGACCGGCAGGGATTTTGTGTAAGGAAGCAATGCAGTTCAAGTCTCTGATCACATTTCAGTTCAGAGGGAGCACGGCCAACGCCAAGAGCGTGCTGAGCGTGCTGGGGGCCTGTGTGAAGAGCGGTGATGAAATCGAATTCTTCTGTGAAGGGGAAGACGAGCAGGAAGCTCTGGACTCGCTGGTGAGGGCTGTGGAAAACGGGTTAGGTGAATAAAAAGGCGCCGCGTATGCGGCGCCTTTTTATCTGAATGTGAAATTGTCATCCTCTTCTATGATGCATATCATGGTCTTTCCCGTATTCAAAATGACTTCGTTCCCATAGTCGTCATAATATCTCGTGGTTCCATAGTCGCCGGTCTTTTCCCATCTGACATGAATGCCCTTTCCGTTTGTGAAGTACCAGCCCTCCCGGGTAGTATCCTGACACTGGAAAGACAGATAACCCTCTCCCAGCTCGTCGTAGCGGATAGACTGTACCAGGATATTCTTGAAAGAAAGCTGGGTTCCGCCTGCGTCCACGTGAGGGCCGTCAGTGCTGCCGGAGAGATGCTGGGAGCGGTAATAGAGGCCGTCCGGCTCATTGAATTCAAAATAGCATCTGGTCAGGGGATAGCAGCCTGACATGTCGATGTAGGTAGCGTTTTTGGCTTCGGTGCCATATTGACTCAGCGTGTTGGGATTCAGCTTGCTGGCAAACCGGAAATGGTTGGACTCTGCCAGGTTCCTGTAGTTCAGGGAATACCCTTTCTGATTGATGACATTGAGCAGACCGGAACCCGTGGCATACCCGTTGTGGGGCGCAGGACGGTCGGAGGAGCGGAAAAACGCGCCGGCGTCAGAGTCGAGATTGCCATCGATATACTCCGTGTTGGGAGCGGCAATCAGGTCATTGATGAAGAACGGACCGCCAAAATGAACGATAAAGGCATCCCATTCAAAAGCCCAGTACATATAATATGTGCGCAGGCTGCGGACATTTCCGATTTTCTCCAGGTTCTTCCAGTCCTCAAAGACAGCCATCATCCTGGACATGCGGCCTTCCACATTGGCCTCATAGACGACGGAGGCCTTTGACAGGCTGTAATGGGGGATGGCGTTGGCCTCGTTGGGAATCATCACCGCTATGGGGCGGGTATCGGCCACGGCCACATCCACCCATTCGTTGGTCAGGCGGCTGCGCACCATGCCTTCCCTGGGAGGGACGGAATCATCCTCGATCACGATTGAGGGGGAGGCAGGCTGCTGGATATCGGACGGCTGCGATATCTGGGGCGTATCCGGGACCGCAGGCTCGCTGGATTCCGAAACAATCGGATTCGCTGGCGCATCCTCCTGTCCGCAGGCCGCCAGGACTGCAAGCACAGCCAGGAAAAGAATGCTGATTTTTATTTTCTTCATAATGTATTCTCCTATGGTATCTGACTTTACATTATACCACAAAAGATGACGGCAGTCACTTAATTGATGAAAAATTAAGAAATAAACCAGTGATATCCATTATTTTATCTTGCAGATTGCAGAGGAAAAAGGTATACTAAAGCCAAAATACCATGATGGAAGGAAAGATAAAAACCCATGAGCCTGCTGACAGTAATCGTGCCCTGCTACAATGAAGAGGAGAATGTGTCTTTCTTTTATGAAGAGCTTATGAAGAATGAGCCCTTTTTCGTGAAAAAAGGAATAGAGCTGGAGCTGCTCTATGTGGACGATGGATCCAGGGACGGGACGGTTTCCGAGATAAAGAAGCTGCGGGGAAAGGACGAGAGAGTGCACCTGGTCTCATTTTCCAGAAATTTCGGGAAAGAAGCGGCCATTTATGCCGGACTGGAGAACTCCAGAGGCGATTATGTGGTGATGATGGATGTGGATTTGCAGGATCCTCCGTCCCTGCTGCCTGAAATGTTCTCCTTTATAGAGCAGGGATATGATTCCGCGGCCACCAGAAGGGTCTCCAGAAAGGGAGAGCCTCCGGTCAGGAGCTTTTTCGCCAGGATGTTCTACCGCCTCATGAAGAAGATTTCCAGGACGGAGATCATGGACGGCGCCAGAGATTACCGGCTGATGACCAGACAGATGGTGGACGCCATCCTGTCCATGCAGGAGTACAACCGCTTTACCAAAGGAATCTTCGGATGGGTGGGCTTTCGGACCAAGTGGATTGAATATGAAAATGTGGAGAGACTGAAGGGAGAGACCAAGTGGAATTTCTGGAAGCTGTTCCTGTATTCCATAGACGGAATCTGTGCCTTTTCCACAGTGCCTTTGATGCTGGCCTCCGTGATGGGGGTGTTCTTCTGTGTGGTAGCCTTTCTGATGATTGCGTTCATCATTGTCCGCAAGCTGATATTCGGCGATCCGGTATCGGGCTGGCCCTCTCTCGTGTGCATCATCCTGATGACCAGCGGCGTACAGTTCTTCTGCACGGGAATATTGGGCCAATACCTTGCAAAGACCTATATGGAGGTGAAAAAGCGCCCCATTTATCTTGTGCGGGAGAGTTTCTAGGGAGGTTGATAAAAAGTCTTAACGAATTCTTAGCGGTCTTAAGTCTTTTCCTATGCGGATTTTTGTGGTAGAATGTGATATGTTCATCGTAGTAAGCAAGCAGCAGTCAACATAAGAAAGGGGAATTCATATGGAGATTACTGCAGTAAAAGATTGTGATCTTGAAAAATACATTACGGAAATCATGCTAGATGTAGGAGTTCCGGCACATTTGAAGGGATACCACTACCTCAGAAGCGCCATTCTTCTGTCCGGAAGGGATATGGAGGTAGTGACCAGCGTGACGAAACTGCTGTATCCGGCAATTGCCAGAAGATTCAAGACAACAGACCAGAAAGTAGAACGTGCTATTCGTAATGCCATCGAGGTGTCATGGAACAGAGGGAATGTGGAAACCTTTGAAAAAATGTTCGGATATTCCGCGTCGTCAGGCAGAACCAGACCTACCAACAGTGAGTACATAGCCCGCATCGCGGACAAAGTCCGGCTGGATATCAAGGCTATGTAGGTCTGAACCGAAGGAACAACAGAAGATAGAAACGCTTCTTACTGCGGGAATGAAAGGCAGCCGGGTGAAAATCCGGCTGCTTTTGTGGACTTTGCCGGATAAGTGTGGTAGAATGTCCTTATTCAAGACAATGGAGGCTGGAACCGGGCCGGACAGGAGTTTTTGCGGCGTGAAGAAAAATACTTTCGGGGATTATCTGATTATAGGAGAGATTGCCATTATCGGCCTGGCGGAGATTTCGCATCTGACAGGTGTTTTTTTAAAACGGTCTTTTGCGGACTGCGCCATGCTGCTTGCCATTCTGCTGTGTGCGCTGTTGATTACGGGAGTGGGATTTCTGGCAGTGCGGTGGAAGGATATTTTTGCGGAATCAGCGGGGGAACCGCGCGTGAGCGGCACAGAGAAGCTTTTATACGCGATGTTTGCGCTAATAGTAATTTCACAGCTTATTTTCATTGGTATGGGGAATGCTATCTACAGAAAAGGCGACATGACGGTGGAGACAGTGGAGAGCTTCCTGACTTGTGACAGGATTTACCAGGTCAATCCCATGACAGGAATGCCATATACAGAAGGAATGCCGTCCCGGCTGAAGATATTGTGCCTGCCCACGCTGTATGGCAGCCTTTGCAAATGGACAGGACTGCCGCCGGCGCTGGTGGTTCAGAAGATTGTTCCCATGGCGGTATTGCTTGGCAGCTATCTTTCCTTTTCTCTGCTGGGCAGGACATTGTTCGCGGAGGACGGCAGGAAACGGGCCTGTTTTCTGTTACTGGTATCCCTTCTTTTGTGGGTGGGATCCTACCGTTACGGAATAGAAGGATTTGATTTGCTCTGCTGCGGCTGGCGCGGCGTGGCTGTCCGGGGGGGAGTGCTTCTGCCCTGGCTGGTGTCCCTGTGCCTGCGGCGGAAATGGTTCGGCATCTTATTATGTGCTGCAGCTGAGGGCTGTATAGTCTGGACATTGTATGGATGCGGCGTCTGTCTGGCGGTGGCGGCAGGGATGACGGCGGCAAGGATAATCTGCCGGAGGATTCCGGGCATGGCCGACAGGGGAATGACTGCACGCGCTGGAGAAAAGGGGGACGTGAAATGACGGAGCTCCTTCAAAATGCGAGCCTTAGATGGGTCGGTTACAAGGGCAGCGGGAAAATAGTGGCGCTGTTGCTGGCGGTTCTGCTGTTTTGGTGGTTTGCCGAAAAGGAAAAAAAGCAGAGGGCTCTTTTGCTCTATACCACTGCAGCGGCGGCATGCTGTATCGTGCCTGTGACAGCTGCTCTCCTGATGTTATATCAGACGAAATTTTACGATTATGAGTGGATATGGAGTATGGTGCCCGTGACGGCCGTGACAGCATATGGCCTCACACTGTTCCTGGCAGGACACTGGAAAGAAGCGCAGGGGAACTGGCGCAGGGGATTGCCTGTGACATTGCTGCTGCTGATGGCCATGCTGTTCTGCGGGGATCTGGGTGGAGATATGGAAGCCCGGGCAGAGACGAATGCGGAAAAGGACGAGGCCTATGAGGTAGTCGGGATGCTTTCGGAGAGATGGTCCCGGGAGGATATCTGTCTCCTTGCCCCGCAGAGAATCCTGGAGTACGCCAGAGAGGCGGACGGACGCCTTCGGCTTGCCTATGGAAGAAATATGTGGGATCCGTGGCTGAACGCGTATGCCTATGATACCTATGACGGGAAAGCGGAAGATTTATGTCAGTGGATGGCGTGGGCCGAGCAGGCTTCCTGGATCTGGATGCCTGAGGCGGACAAGGAAGAAATGCTGGACACGCTGGAGAAACAGGTGGAGACGGCAGTGGAAATGGGCGTGAACTGTCTGCTGCTTCCCGCGGGGATACCCTCAGATATGTCGGAGAGGATAGAGAAAGCCATGGGCGCAGAGGTGCAGACACTTGGGGACTATGTCGCCTTTACGCTGTTCTAGGACAGGATTTGAGAGATAAGATTGCCGGAAAAGAGGAAAGCTATGGATGGGCTGGTCAGCATCATCGTGCCTGTATACAATGTAGAGAAATATATCGGGGAAACCATTGCCTGTGTGGAGGCACAGACTTATGGGAACTGGGAACTTCTGCTGGTAGAGGATAACAGCAGCGACAGAACGTTGGCGGTGATAGGGCGCTGTATGGAGGAGAGGGAGGACTCCAGGATACGGCTGATTCGCCAGCCCTCCAACATGGGGGCCGCCAGGGCCAGGAACAGAGGACTGAAAGAGGCCCGGGGAAGATATATCGCCTATCTGGACGCGGATGATCTGTGGGTGCCTGAAAAGCTGGAAAAGGAACTGCGCTTTCTGCGGGAAAAAGAGGCCGCGTTTGCTTTCACCGGCTATGAATTCGCAGATGAGCAGGGCAGAGGCACAGGGAAGGTGGTACATGTGCCGGAGACACTGTGTTACAGGAGGGCTTTGAGCAATACAACGATTTTTACGACTACGGTCATGTTCGATACCGAGAAAATTGACAGAGAACAGCTGGAGATGCCGGTAGTCAAGAGCGAGGACACCGCGCTCTGGTTCCGGGTGTTGAGAAACGGGTATACTGCTTATGGGCTGGATGAGAATCTGGTGCGTTACAGGCGCTCGGACAATACGCTTTCGGCCAACAAGCTGGAGGCGCTGCGGCGCATCTGGCATCTCTACCGGCGATGCGAAAATTTGAGCCTGCCCCGCAGCGCATGGCATTTCTGTTTCTGGGCAATCAGGGCAGTCAGAAGAAGACTGTAGTGATGGGGAGGATTTATTGTGAATCTGAGTACCAATGAAAAGAAACTGAGACATTTGGAGACATTCAAGAGGCTGATCAATCTGGGGCTGACTACGGTGTGCCTGGGACTGGAGATCGCGATATTTGCCTATTGGTGGCAGATGCAGTTCCGCTGGAGCGTGGTGGAAGCGCTGCGGTACTTCCAGGGCAAGGGCCATGTGCTGGAAGTCTCTATCTATGGAGTGGTATTGATTCTGCTGTCCTCCATGTACGGAGGCATCCGTCTGGGCTATCTTAAGAACGTGGAGCTGATTTTTTCCCAGGTCTTTGCCACCCTGATGGCTAATATCTTCATATACGCGGAGCTTTCCGTGATGGCCGCCCAGCCTTTTGTCCCTGACGTGTTCATTCTCATGATGGTGGAACAGACGATTGTGGTAATCATATACATCAATGTGGCCAACCGCCTCTACCGCGCCATTTTCCCGCCCCGCAGGCTGTTGCTGATTCATGGGGACAGGCCCATAGAGAATATCAGCAGCAAATTTGCGCTCCGCAAGGACAAATATATCATCACCAGGACCATTCATGTGGAGGAGGGCTTTGAGGCTGTCTGCAGGACGATTCAGGAGTCCTACGAAAGCGGCGAGTGCAATGCCGTGGTGCTGGGGGACATCTCCGTGGCGGACAGGACGCCTTTGATTAAATTCTGTTACGGGCATTCCATCCGCTTCTACCTGCTGCCCAAGATAACGGATGTGATACTGATGGGGGCAGAGGAGCTCCATGTGTTTGACAGCCCCATGTTATTGACCCGTGAGTACAGCCTCACCATAGAACAGCGGATCATCAAGAGATGCATCGATGTGACGGGCGCATTGATATTGCTGGCGCTGGCATCTCCCTTTATGCTGCTGACGGCTCTTGCCATTAAGCTCTATGACGGCGGCCCCGTCTTGTACAAGCAGGTGCGCTGTACCTTGAATCAGAGGGAATTCTATATCATGAAATTTCGGAGCATGCGGACGGACGCGGAGAAAGACGGCGTGGCGAGGCTCGCTCAGAAGAACGACGACCGCATCACGCCTGTGGGAAAAATCATCCGGAAATGCAGGCTGGACGAGCTGCCGCAGTTAGTAAATATCCTGAGAGGGGACATGTCTTTCATCGGCCCCAGGCCGGAACGGCCGGAAATCATTGCCCAGTATCTGGAGGTCATGCCGGAGTTCGCCTGTCGTATGAAAGTGAAGGCCGGGCTGGCCGGTTTTGCGCAGGTATATGGAAAATATAATACATCCCCTTACGACAAGCTGAAGCTGGATCTGACTTATATCGAAAATTATTCTGTCATGCTGGATATCAAGCTGATGCTGCTGACTCTGAAGATTCTCTTCTGGCCGGACAGCACAGAAGGCGTGGAGGCGGAGCAGATTACGGCTTTGCGGGAAGAGCGCAAAAAGCAGCAGGAGAGGCAGGACAAAAAGGATGAGGAATGATATGTGGAAAGGATATTATGGGAAAGAACCCTTTGACCTGCGCCTGACAGTACTTCGTTTGGCATACCGGCTGCCGCTCATCATAGCCGTCACGGTTCTGGGCACATTGCTTATCGGCGGCGGATATTATGTGAAAAATGTGCTTCTGCAGGGGGAAAAGATATATACGGCCACGTCCTCCTACCGGGTGGAGTATGCGGTGGACAGTGTGGAAGACATTATGAGCGTGTATATCAATGAGATGAGCTGGAATACCTATATGCAGTCCCGGATGTTTCTGGACGCAGTAGAGGACTACCTGGGGGAGGCTGGCGTGAAGGGGATAAGCAGCCAGGAACTGGCGGAGTCGATTTATGCCCGGGTGCTGTCGGATCTCAGGCTGCCCTCCACGACGGTCACTACGGCCAGCCCGGAAAAGAGCGTGGCGATAGCCCGTGCCGTGGAAGCCGCCATGGTGCAGGAACTGGCAGAGGAAGTAAGCGAGATTGACTACATTACGGTAATAGACCCGGGCGATGCTGCGGAGGAGGTACGCCCGGTCCTCAGGGTGAGGAGAGTGTCCGTCTTCGGCGCAATTCTGTCCTGCTTTTCCGTAATCGTGATTCTGCTTTTGAAAGAGACAGGGGATGACTGCATCTGGCTGCCTGCCTCTATCCGGAAGCGGTATGGCGTAAAGGCGGCAGGGACCATAGAGAGCAAAGAACTGGGTGAAAACATAAAGTATTTTTTCCGAAAAGAGGAAGTGCCGAAGGAAAGTCCCGGAAAAGCTGCTGCGGTCGCGGTCTGTCCGGTTCAGGAGGAGCTGGATTCGGAAGAGGTGCTGAAGCGCCTTCAGGAGATATGCCCCGACATCTGCGGAGAGTGGTCCGCCGTTCTGTCTCCGCTGAAGAATCCTCAGGTTGCAGAGCAGCTTAGGGAGGCGGAGGGCATTTTGCTGGCGGTAAAGGCGGGGAGTCATGCGGGCAGGATGTTCGAGCGGGTCCTGGAATACCTGGAACAGCAGGACTGCCAGGTGACAGCGGCAATCCTGTGGGATGCGGATGAGAAGCTGCTTCGGAGATACGACTTTCTTAAGATATGAACCAGAAAGACTGAGGCATACGGACGGGGAGAAAGATATGAAGGTTCAGGTACTGGCATCTGTCATGAATGAAGAACCGAAAGCGCTTCTGGAGCGTATGAGGCTGGAATCGGACGCGGTCATCATCAATCAGTGCGACAGGCTGGATTTTGAGAAAATAGCATATAAGGGGTATCAGGTGCAGTTCTTTTCCTTTCCGGACAGGGGCGTGGGCAGGAGCCGCAATGAGGCGATCCTCAGGGCGGACGGCGATATCTGTCTTTTCTCGGATGCGGATATTGTGTATGAGCCTGGATACGCGGAAAAAATAGCCGCGGAATTTCAGAACAACCGCCAGGCGGATATGATACTCTTCAATATCACAGTGGAGGAGGCCCGCAGGACCTATCATATCACGGAGCGCAGGCGGGTCCGCTGGTACAATTGCGGCAGATACGGAGCGGTGAGCTTCGCTGTCCGCAGAAAGAGCCTGTTTTCCTCCGGGGTGACTTTTTCTTTGCTGTTCGGCGGCGGAGCAAGATATGGCAGCGGCGAGGACAGCCTGTTCTTAAAAGAATTCATGGATAAGGGTTATTCTGTGTATACGGCGCCCGTCACCATCGGACGGGAGATTTCCGGGAAATCCACATGGTTTTCCGGCTATGATGAGAAATTTTTCCGGGACAAAGGGGTATTGTACCGTTATCTGTACGGAAAGATGGCGTGGGCCATGGCGCTTAGGTTCCTGCTGGCGCATCGGGACAAGCTGTGCGCCGAGGTGCCTCTGGGGCAGGCGTTCCGGTGGATGCGGGATGGAGAGGAATCGCAGGGAAAGGGATAGATGATGGAGTGGAGTGCGCTGGTTTATATCCTGTTGACTGTAATTACGGTGGCTTTTGGGCTGTGCGTGGACAATCAGGACTATGTGCCCGACTATATCAGAGGGGGCCGCAGGTATCCGGGGCCTCCCGGCGCGGGGAGCGGAAACGGGCTGTGCGAACGGCGGCAGGTCAGGAACCGAATTGCGGTGGCCGCAATCTATTGCCTCCTGACAGGGGTGTCCGCCTGCCGGATCGCGGTGGGCAATGACTACTGGGTGTACCGGGACAATTTCAACCTGATTGCGGAAGAGCGCCATGTGGCCTCGGAGTTTGGCTTCAATATGATCGTAAAATGGATACAGGGCGTGTTTGGTTATGATAAATATGTGCCTGTATTTGCTTTCTTTTCCATCGTGACAGTCTGGTTCTTCGTAAGGGCTCTGCACGATCAGGGAAAGCATTTTGCGTTTTCGCTGTATTTGCTGATGACAGGAGGATTTTATTTCAACAGCCTGAATTCCGTCAGATATTATCTGGCGCTGGCAATTGCGCTGTTTTCCATGAAATATGTGCTCCGGAGCGAATATGGGAAGTTTGTTCTGATGATACTGGCGGGGGCTATGTTCCACAAGTCCATCCTGCTGGTGATTCCTGTATATCTCGCGGCGCATTTCCTTGCGGCTGCCCCCCTGAAAAAATGGCATTATGCGGCAGGCACCGTTTTCCTCTGCAGCCTTATATTCGGGCAGAATCTTTACCGGGAAATCATCTTTTTATTCTACCCGTTTTATCGAAATTCCGTATTTGACGACGGGCAGCTTTCCTATGCCAATATTTTGAAATGCGGCAGCGTGCTGATCCTTTGCCTGATTTGCTATCGACAGAGCCTGAGGGAGAATCTGGCGAACCGCTTTTACTTTTTTCTGAATCTGTTCGGGCTGACGGTCTATTGCTGTGGTTCCTTTATTCCGGAGGTGTCCAGAATAGGATATTATATGATCATATCTCAGATATTCCTGGTGCCGGAGCTTCTGGCGCAGATGCCCTGGAAGAGACTGCGCAGGCTGTGCCGTGCGGGGGTGGCAGTAGCGTTTGGATGCTATTTTCTGTTGCTCTTAAAGGGAATGTACGCGATAGATGTAAGGCTGCTGCCATATTTGAACTGGATTTTTGATGACAGCGGCGTAATCAGCGCGCTGTGAGAGACAGGCAGAAAGAGAGGAAATCGATCATGAAAGTCTTATGGCTATGCAATATCGTGCTGCCTATGGCGGCGCGCCAGATGGGGATGGAGGTTTCCAATAAAGAAGGCTGGGTCAGCGGGATGGCGGAATCCGTGCTGGCAGGCCATGGGGAGAACCGCATCGAGCTTTCCGTGGCTTTTCCTCTGCCCCGCTGCAGATTTCCCCGGGGGCAGGAAATCCGCAGCGGGACGGTGGCGGCACAGAGTGGGGGATCCTTTTCTTTCTACGGTTTTCCGGAGGATGTGAACCATGCGGAAAAATATGACGAGAGACTGGAACCAGCGCTTGAAAAAATCGTCTCTATAGTAGAGCCGGACATCGTGCACTGCTTCGGCACGGAATATCCCCACACTCTGGCCATGTGCAGGATTTTCCCCGAAAAAGAAAGGCTGCTGCTGGGCATGCAGGGGCTCTGCACCCTGCTGGCCCAGGGGTATTACGCGGATCTGCCCGAACAGGCCATCCGCCGGGTGACGCTGCGGGACTGGGTGAAAAAGGACAGCTTACGCCGGCAGCAGGAGAAGTTCGTCCTGCGGGGGAATATGGAGCGGGAGGCCGTGGGGCTGGCCGGGAACATCACCGGGCGCACCCGCTGGGACAGGATGCATGCCAGGGATTGGAATCCGAAGGCCCGGTATTTTGAGATGAACGAGAGCCTGCGGCCGGAATTCTACGGGCCGGTGTGGGATTCGGAGGCCTGCGAGCCCTATTCCATCTTCCTGAGCCAGGGGGACTATCCCCTGAAGGGGCTGCACTATATGCTGCGGGCATTGCGGATCATATTGGCGGAATACCCGGAGGCAAAGCTGTATGTGGCGGGAAACAGCCTGGTGGCATACGGTACATGGAAGGAGAAGCTGAAGATATCGGGCTATGGGAGATTCCTGCGCGAAATGCTGACTGGCCTGGGGCTGGAGGGGCGGGTGTGCTTCCTGGGGAAGCTGGACGCGGGGCAGATGCGGGACAGATACTTAAAGTGCGGCCTGTTCGTCTGCTGCTCCTCTGTGGAGAATTCCCCCAATTCCCTGGGGGAGGCCATGCTTTTGGGGGTGCCCTGCGTCAGCGCGGACGTGGGCGGCGTCTCCAGCATATTTACGGGAGGGGTGGACGGCATCCTGTACAGGGGGTCTGACCACGGCGGCGCATCCGGGGGCCCGGGGGCGGAAGGGGCCGGAGAGCTGGGGGCGGTGTCCGGGCGGCTGGCGGAGGCGGTGCTTGAAATGTGGCGCGATCCCGGGAAAAGGGAGGAATACTGTCGCAATGCCAGGAATCATGCGCTGCGCACCCATGACAGAGAGAAAAATTATCAAAAACTGGTGGAAATATATGGGAAAATCCTGTAAAATAGCTTTTATATCCAACTACATCAATCATCATCAGATTCCTTTCTGTAATGCCATGTACCAGCTTCTGCAGGGAGGCTTCGTATTCGTACAGACGGAACCCATGGAGGAAGGGCGGGTGCGGATGGGATGGCATGCGGCAGAGCGGCCGGCGTATGTACGCTGTTTCTATGAGGAGCCGGCGGGCTGCAGGCAGCTGATTCTGGACTGCGATGTGGCGCTGTTCGGCGGGACGGATGATGAGAGCTATATTCAGGAAAGGCTGGAGGCCGGGAAGACAGTCATCCGCATCAGTGAGAGGCTGTATAAGACCGGACAGTGGAAAGCGGTATCCCCCAGGGGGCTGTGGAAGAAGTACCATGATCACACCCGGCATCGGAAGGCGCCGGTCTACCTGCTTTGCGCGGGAGCCTATGTGGCCTCCGATTTCGCGATCATTCGGGCGTATCCCGGGAAAATGTACTGCTGGGGATATTTTCCGGAGACGAAACATTATGATGTGGATATGCTTTTAAGTGAAAAAGGATACGGAAAAACAAAGATTCCTTATCTGCTCTGGGCGGCCCGGATGATTGATTGGAAACATCCTGAGCTGTCGGTGGAGACGGCAAGGTTTCTGAAAGAAAAGGGGCTGACGTTCCACCTGGATATCATCGGGGATGGGGAACTGCGGTCACAGACAGAAGACTTGGCGGAAAAATACGGACTGGGCGACTGTGTTTCGTTTCTGGGCTATCAGCCGCCGGAGGAGGTACGCCGATATATGGAACAGGCGGATATTTTCCTGTTCACCAGCGACAGACAGGAGGGCTGGGGCGCAGTGGCCAATGAGGCCATGAACAGCGCCTGTGCCCTGGTGGCGGATCATATGATCGGCGCGGTGCCTTATCTGGTAAGAAACGGAGAAAACGGCCTGATTTATCAAGACGGAAGAGCGGACCGGCTGTTTGCGGCTGCAGAGCGGCTGGTGCGGGACAGGGCTTTTGGAAAGGAACTGGGAAAGGCGGCTTACCGGACGATTGCCGATGTCTGGAATGCGGAGAATGCAGCGGAAAGGCTGCTGGAGCTGATAGGGCATCTTACAGGGCTCTCATGTGCGGAGACGGATACGGGCGGGAACATGGACAAGCCGGGACAAAGGTCTGCGGAGACAGTCCGGAAGCCGGAAGGACAGCAGATTGCAGGAAGGGCCGGATATGCGCCCTGTGCCCAGGCCGGGGCGCTTTCAGAGCGCTTTCAGAAACAGGTTTGATTTCTTGAATATAAAA
The DNA here is from genome assembly GCA_910576125.1 of Lachnospiraceae bacterium. Lineage (GTDB taxonomy): Bacteria > Bacillota > Clostridia > Lachnospirales > Lachnospiraceae > Acetatifactor > Acetatifactor aquisgranensis. The sequence continues at coordinate 112,346 of CAJTHM010000018.1, forward strand.
AGACGTAAAAACATACGGAGCTTAATAAAATGGATAACCCCTTGATTACGGTCATCATACCAGTTTATAATATAGAAGATTATCTGCCCAGATGCGTCCGCTCCATTACGGCACAGACCTACCAGCATCTGGAAATCATTCTGGTGGATGACGGCTCCACGGATGGTACGGGACAGCTCTGCGACAGGCTGGCAGAAGAGGATGAGCGCATCAGGGTCTGTCATAAAGAGAATGGAGGCTCCTCCTCCGCCAGGAATCTGGCGCTTGCGCATGCAAAGGGAGAGTATGTGGGATTTGTGGACAGCGACGACTACATTGCCTCCGATATGTATGAGCTGCTGATGCGGGGGATTCAGGATTTTCATGTATCCGCGGCCCAGGTGGCCAGAGATGAGACAGATGAAAAGGGAAATCCTTTGCCGGATATCTGTGTGCCGCCAGAGGTACCAGAGGTAATAGAAAACAGGGAGTTCATGAAAGAACTGCTGATGCACCGGGGGGACTGCTCTTTCTGTACCAAGCTGATCCGCAGGGACTTATTTCCGCAGGAGGCTTTCCCGGTAGGGAAACTGAATGAGGACTTCCATCTGCTGGTACGGATGCTGCCGCGGATGGGGAGAGTGCTGTCGCTGCCGGAGCAGGCATATCATGTGTTTTATCGAATAGGCAGTAATTCCAGAAAGGCGGATAAGGAGACTTTTTCCCGGGTCTACGCGGACTGTGTGGAAAATGCGGATATGGTGGAGGAAATCGTGAAAAGGGATTATCCGGGACTGGAGGAGACGGCGTTCCGGTTCGGGATTTTTCAGAGGCTGGAGTATCTGCTGCATATTCCGATTTCGCAGATGACGAAGGATAACGGGATGTATTGCGGGATTGTGGCTTATCTGCGGAGAAGCTGGGGAAAGGCCATGTGGAATCGGATATTGACGGGGAAGAATAAGGTGTACCATACCTTATTCGCTATAGCTCCCAGGGGAATACGAAAGCTGCACGCAGCCTTACGGCGCATAGCCTGATGGGATTTAGAAACAATTACCAGAGTGTTTGGGCAAATAATATGCTATGCTAAGCAAGGCGGCTGTTCACGGGATGATATAGGTTGCACTGGATAGAAACGAAGCTGATTCGGAAAAATTACGGGCTGCCGGAGCGGCCAGATAGGAGTAGATTTGAAAAGATACGGAAGGTACATATGCGGAATATTGACAACGGTGGCTCTGCTGAGTGCCAGCATCAGATGGTCCCAGGTGGCCTGGGCAGCGGAGGATTCCGGGGCCGTGGACATACGGCAGGAAGAGAGCGGCGGCAATTCTGAGGCCGCGGACGGGCAGCAGGGGAGCAGCTCGGATAATGCCGAAGCGGCGGATGGGCAGCAGGGAGAGAACGGCGGCATTCCGGAAGATGCGGATGGACAGCAGGGGGACGATGCCGGTATTCCTGAAGGGGCCGATCCAGGGCAGAAGGACAATTCCGGGGACGCGGACGGGCAGCAGGAAGATAATCCTGACGATTCCGGGAGCGCGGACGGGCAGCAGGAAGATAATCCTGACGATTCCGGGAGCGCGGACGGGCAGCAGGAAGATAATCCTGACGATTCCGGGAGCGCGGATGGGCAGCAGGAAGGCAATTCTCGTATTTCCGGGGATGTGGATGAGGAGACTGCGGAATGGATTCGGACGAGCGGGGAGGCTCTGGCCCAGATCGCTGCCGAGAGGGACATCATGGCTCTGGTGTATCTGAGCGATGAGTATCCGGTGCGGACAGCGCCCTCTTATGAAAGCGAAGCGGCGGTCACAGTGCTCAGCGGACAGACGGTGAATATCCTGGACATGGCTGTGGACGAGAACAGGGAGGTGTGGCACTATGTGCGCCTGGACTATCAGGGGCGGGCGATATATGGCTATGTGCCCAGGACATACCTGGCCTGCTCGGATGAGCGCTTTCTGGAGTGGGAGGAGGTTTACGGCATGAATGACGCCGCCTATGCGGCGGGTGGGGAAAGGGCCGGATATGCGGACATCGAGCAGTTCCCGGAGAGCTACCGGCAGGCGCTGACTGTCCTGAAGCAGAAGCATCCTAACTGGACTTTCGTGGCAATGAATACGACTCTGGACTGGCAGGCAACAATCGATGCCGAGCTTCAGGGCGGAAAGAGTCTTGTATACAAGACCCTCCCGGCGTGGATGAAAAACGGGCTGTATGACACCGGAAACTGGTATTATGCTTCCCGGGCGGCTGTGGAGAAGTATATGGATCCCAGGAACGGCCTGACAGAGAACGCTATCTTCCAGTTCGAACTGCTGACCTACAATGAGACGTACCATACACCGGATGCCGTAAGCAAATTCTTGAAAAATACCTTTATGACGGATGACGGCGGAAGGGTGGCTCCGGGAACCAATAAGAGCTATGCGGCTTTGTTCTGGGAAGTTGGCAGGGAAGAGGGACGGAAGGTGAGCCCTTTCCATCTGGCGGCCAGAGTGCTGCAGGAGCAGGGCCAGGGCACTTCGCCGCTGATTTCCGGCACTTATCCGGGATTTGAGGGGTATTACAATTATTTCAATATAAGCGCTTCGGGTACTACGAACGAGCAGATTTATAAAAGCGGTTTGACATATGCGAAGAACCATGGATGGAATAATGCGGAGAGCGCCATCCGGGGCGGAGCGGATTTTATTGCTGCGGATTATATTAAACGTGCGCAGGACACCCTGTATCTTCAGAAGTATAATGTGAATCCGCCGGGAACGCCAAATGCCTATGCGCCTTACACACATCAGTATATGCAGAATATCAGCGCTCCCACTACGGAGAGCTCAAGCATTAAGAAGCTTTATGAGGGAGTGGGGGCTCTGGACAGTACTTTCGTGTTCAAGATTCCGGTCTTTTTGAATATGCCCGCACAGCCTTGCGGGGAACCGGGTGTTTCCATGGAAATAGTGCTGTCGCTGCCGGAAGGTTACGGGGATTCCGTTATGTGGCTGGACGGCGTAGCCTATCAGGGGGAATTGCGGAACGGAAGCCTGGTGGTCACCGCGCCGAATGCGAACGCTAAGACAGCTGTGGTCTATAAGTATGATAACGATGTGCCGGTGGGCATGTACATCTGGAGCCTGACGCACAACGGAACCGTATACACTGCCACGCCAGAGCCTGGCCTGCAGGATTTGCTGACCTATCACGGCTTTTCCATCCGTGTCACTGGCAACACGGGAATCCGGTATAAGACCGGCATATCCACACAGCTGCGGTCACAGCTTACGAAGACAGGTGTGAACGGTTATGTGCTGAAAGAGTACGGCACGCTGGTGATGAACAATGCCAATATGAGCCAGTACCCCATGATAAAGGGCGGCGCGAAAGTGGCGGGAGGCATCTCTTATGGCACGGACAGCAATGGGAACAGGACGGATATTGTATTTGAAATAGCGGAGGGACGCTATCGGTTCACCTCCGTGTTAGTGGGGCTTCCGGTGGAACAGTACAAGACGGAGTTCGCTTTCCGGGGCTATGCGGTGCTGGAAAAGAAAGGGGAGCAGGTAATCATCTATGGGCCTGCAAGGGCCAGGAGCATCTATGAACTGGCCAGGGTGCTGCTGAACAATGGCACTTATGAACAGGGCTCGGAGTCTTACGCATTCCTGCAGAAGCTGGTCAGTGACGCGGATGCGCAGTAGCGGCCGCAGACGGCAATGGAGCAGCAGACTTGTGACGGTGCTGCGGGAAAAGATGAATCAAAACGCATTGCGGAACAGAAATGGGAGGATACTATAATGAAAAAATGGAGATACAAGATAGGCGCCTGCATACTGCCGCTGGCCATACTGGCAGGATGCGGAGACGGAAGCGGCGCCGGTATCGGCTTTGGTGAGCAATCCAGCGAAAGCGTCGTGGATGAGGTGGAACCAGTAGATGTGAGTGAGCTGGTAGAGACACCATCACCGGATCCGGAGGAAACAACAGAGCCTGAGGCAGCGGCATCTGAGACAGCAATGTTGTCCTACGCAGGTATGCTGGCGCCGGAGAAAGAAGCGGCAGTGCTGGAGGCCATGACAACCTTGCGCCAGAATCTGGAGATTCCGGAATATATCGGAGAGGGTATCCATGCGATAAGCGCGGAAGAATGGCTGGAAACCATGTGTGACGGAATCTATGAGGGTGGCAGGAGCTACTCCCTGCAGAAAGGAACGGACACGCTGCTCACCTTGCAGATTAGCTTTGATATCGAGGGAGATTCCCATATCAATGTGTTCTGTCCGGGCGAGAACGGCAGTATATTGATACTCAAGCAGGAAGGAAAAACTACATGGCTGCTGCAGACCGGTGTGGCGGACGGAAAGTATGAGGGGGAGTTCGAGACATGGCTGTTCGACGGAGAGAGCGGCCGTATCCAACGGGAACAGGGAACCTATGCCGCGGGAATCATCGTGGGCGAATACAAGAAATCCGAATACACCGGAGGCGCGGGAGAAGCTTTCGATATGTGGACCAACCGGGAGAATTTCGATTATAAGGTTACGACAGTGACGTATGACGAGAATGGGGAGATTGCGCCTACACCTACGCCTCAGCCTACGGCGACACCAAAGCCGGCCGTGCAGACGCCTCAGCCTACACCTGTGCCTACGCCTGTACCGACACCCGTGCCTGCGCCGGAGCCTAATCCGCCGGCCCAGAATCCCGATCCGCCCGCTCAGACTCCTGAGCCTCCGGAGATGACGCCTACACCGGGCGGAGATACGGACATCGGCTGGTCACCGGATTTGATGTAGGACAGGCTTAAACAGAAGCGTAAGAGGTAGTTCAATGTATATTGCTGTCAAAAAAATCATGGACAGGATTCTGGCATTGCTTGGCATGATTATGCTGTCACCGGTTTTCCTCTTGCTGGTGGCAGCCATCAAGCTGGATTCCAAAGGGCCCGTGCTTTTCAAACAGAAGCGGGTAGGCATCCATAAGACACATTTCTATATCCTGAAGTTCCGCACCATGCGGATTGACACGCCGAAGGACATGCCCACGCATCTTTTGGAGAATCCTGAGCAGTATATTACCAGGACAGGCAGATTTTTGCGCAAGAGCAGCCTGGACGAGCTGCCGCAGATCATCAATATCCTGAAAGGGGACATGGCAATCGTAGGCCCCAGGCCTGCCCTGTGGAATCAGTTCGACTTGATTGCGGAGCGGGACAAATATGGGGCCAACGAGGTGCTGCCCGGCCTTACCGGCTGGGCTCAGGTCAACGGACGGGATGAACTGCCCATCGAGGTGAAAGCAAGGCTGGACGGAGAATACGTGAAAAAGATGGGTTTTGCCATGGATTTTAGATGCCTTTTCAGGACAGTGATTTCCGTGGCAAGGCAGGAGGGTGTCGTGGAGGGCGGAACGGGCGCTCTGAAAGAGGAAAAGCGAAGGGACAGCTGAAATACGTGAGAGGTATGTGCAAATGGAGACAAGGAATTTCTCGAAGATTCCTCTGAATCGAATTATCGCATTGGTGCTGATGGATATCATGTGCATTATCGTGACATCCTTTGCGGCGCTGTATATTCGGTATGAATTTAGTTTCAGCAGCATAGATCCTTTTTTCATGCAGAGCTATGAGAACACCATGGTGCCCAACGTCCTGCTGACCCTGTTCTTTTTTGTCATCTGGAAACTGTACAAAAGCGTGTGGCGTTATGCCAGCGCCAATGAGCTGATCAATATCATCCTGGCTGCGACCTGTGCGGCTATAGGTCAGCTGCTTTACTGCACAGCCTCCGGCAACAGGATGCCGAGAAGCTACTATGTGCTTTACTGGTTCCTGCTGACCACGGCCACCTGCTGCATCCGGTTCGGATACCGTATCCTGCGGATTATCAATAATAAGCGGGCCAGTATGGTGGAACGGAAACAGAAAGTCAGCACCATGATCATCGGTGCGGGCGCGGCCTGCAACATGATTCTCAAGGAGCTGGAGAACAGTCAGTATCTGAATCTGTGCGCGAGATGCATCATTGACGACCAGCCGGGCTGCCATGGAAAGCTGATGCGGGGCGTCCCCATTGTGGGGGGCAGGGACTGTATCCTGGACGCGGTGATTCAGTATGGAATCGATGAGATTATCTTCGCAATTCCGTCTGCCAATAACAAGACGAAAAAAGAAATCCTGGATATCTGTAAGGAATCCGGGTGTAAGCTGCGGACAGTTCCCGGTACTTATCAGCTGATCAATGGGGATGTGTCCGTGTCTGCGTTGAAAGAAGTGGAGATAGAAGATCTCCTGGGGCGGGAGCCCATTCAGATTAATTCCGAGGAGGTTCTGGGCTATGTCAGTGACCGGGTGGTGCTGGTCACAGGGGGCGGCGGCTCCATCGGAGGAGAGCTGTGCAGACAGATTGCCGCCCATCACCCCAGACAGATGATTATACTGGATATTTATGAGAACAATGCCTATGAGGTGCAGCAGGAGTTGATGCGGCAGTATCCGGAGCTGAATCTGGTGGTGCTCATCGGGTCTGTGCGCAATACCAGCCGGGTGAATTCGGTTTTTGAGACATACCGGCCTGAAATCGTGTACCATGCGGCGGCTCACAAGCATGTGCCCTTGATGGAGGACAGCCCTAATGAAGCGATTAAGAACAATGTCATGGGTACCTGGAAGATTGCCACGGCGGCGGACAGGTACGGTGCGGACAGATTTGTGCTGATATCTACGGATAAGGCGGTGAACCCCACCAATGTCATGGGCGCTTCCAAGCGTATCTGTGAGATGATCATCCAGATGATGAATCAGAGGTCGAAGACAAATTATGTGGCGGTGCGGTTCGGAAATGTGCTGGGGAGTAATGGCAGCGTGATTCCTCTGTTCAAGCAGCAGATTGCGGAGGGCGGCCCTGTAACGGTGACTGACCCGGAAATCATCCGCTATTTCATGACCATCCCTGAGGCAGTGTCTCTGGTGCTGCAGGCGGGAGCCTACGCGAAAGGCGGGGAGATTTTTGTCCTGGATATGGGAGAGCCGGTGAAGATTCTGGATTTGGCCGTGAACCTGATCAAGCTCTCGGGATATCGGCCCGGGGAGGATATCGAAATTAAGTTTACCGGGCTGCGTCCGGGAGAGAAGATGTACGAGGAGCTGCTGATAGAGCAGGAAGAACTGGAGAAGACGGCGAACCGGATGATTTTTGTCGAAAGACCGGTCGGATTCGATGCGGCTGTTTTTGAAAGGCAGCTGGAGAAGCTGATAACCGCGGCGAAAAAGGAATCCTCGGATATCAGGAGTGAGATTCGGGAGATTGTGGGCACCTATCATGCGGACGGTGAGGATGTGGAATGAAGAGAGTGTTGATTACCGGGGCAGGCAGCTATATCGGCACTGCCTTTGAAAACTGGATAGCCGGGCATTCCTCCCAGGTTGTGACCAAGACGCTGGACATGAAGGGCGAGGCATGGCGGGAGCATGATTTTCATGGATATGACAGCGTTTTCCATGTGGCGGGGCTGGCCCACGCGGATGTGGGAAATGTCTCGGAGGAGCGCAGGCAGCTTTACTATAAGGTGAACTGTGATCTGGCCGTGGAGTGCGCCGGGAAAGCGAAAGCAGAGGGCGTCAGGCAGTTCATCTTCATGAGCAGCATCATTATATACGGAGAAAGCGCCGGAATCGGAAAGCGGAAAGTGATTACCAGAGATACGCTTCCAAGTCCGGCTAATTTTTATGGAGACAGCAAGCTCCAGGCGGAGAAAGGATTGGAGGCGCTGGACGGCGATGAATTCAGGGTGGTGATTCTGCGGCCTCCCATGATATATGGAAAAGGCTCCAAGGGCAATTATCCGCTTCTGGCGAAGCTGGCGGTGAAGCTCCCCTTTTTCCCTAAGGAGGATAATCAGCGGAGCATGCTCTATATCGGAAATCTGTGCAGATTCGTGGAGCTGATGGTGGAGAATGGGGAGCGGGGCGTCTTTTATCCCCAGAACAGAGAATATGTGCGCACTGCGGATATGGTGGCGGCCATTGCGGCGGAGCATGGGAAGCGGATGCGCCTGACCTGCGTCTTTCATCCGGCTCTGGTGCTTTTGGGCAAAATCGGGGGAAAGCTCGGGACGCTTACGGACAAGGCCTTTGGAAGTATTGTCTATGAGAAAGAGATGAGCGAGTACAAAGAGGAATACAGGGTGTATGGGTTTGAGGAATCCGTGCATCTGACGGAGAGTTGATATGCTAAAGACAGTGAGCATAGTGACCGTAACCTACAACAGCGAGAGGGCCCTTGGCGTCACCATGGAATCGGTGCTGAACCAGAGCTATTCCGGGATAGAATATCTGATTATCGACGGCGCGTCTTCGGACGGCACTGTGGCGCTGGCGGAAAGCTATAGAGAGCGGATGGAGCGGAGAGGGATTTGCCTCCGCATCGTTTCGGAGAGGGACGGCGGTATTTATGACGCCATGAATAAGGGGATTCGCCTGGCTGCCGGGGATGTAATCGGGATTCTGAACAGTGACGACTGGTATGAGAAGGATACTGTGGAGACGGTGGTGAGGGAGTTTGAAAGGGGCGGGTGCGACCTGCTTTTTTCTGATATCAGGCTGCACAAGGCGGATGGCAGCAGCTTTGTGAAAAAGGCAAGACTGCGCAGATTTCAGACTTCCAGGGACTGGAACCATCCTACTATGTTTGTGAGAGCTGATGTGTATAAGGGACATCCTTTCAGGAATCTGGGGATTCATGACGACTATGGGTGTTATCTGCAGCTTGTCGGGGAGGGGTACCGCGTCAGGATTTTGGACAAGGTGCTGGCCAATTTCCGTATGGGCGGGGTCAGCAACCGCAAGAACCTAAAGGAGGCTCTGGGGAGAATTCGGGACAGGTATCGGTACTGCTATCGGGTGAATGGGTATAGCAGGTGGTATCTGGCGGAATGTGTGGCTATTGAGGCGGCGAAGATGATTCTGGGATAGCTTTGGGGCAGTTGTTTTGGCGATATATTTGAGAAGAGGCTTTTCGCGGGCTGGCGGTTTTGGCTAGGGAGATAGAAGAAAATGAAAGTATTACAGATTAACAGTCATTATAATCAGGGCGGAGCGGCCAGAATCGTGGCCTGCATCCACAGGCAGCTCCTGGCGGAGGGGGAGGAGTGCTATGTGGCGTTCGGGAGGGGAAAGATGCCCCGGGAGACCAACATCTACCGCTTTGACAATGATGCGGATATCTACTTTTCCGCTTTTCTGAGCAGGTTTGCCGGGATAAACGGGTGGTGGAACCGCCGGGCCACCAGGCGTCTGATTCATTTTATGGAAGAAATACGGCCGGATGTGGTTCACATGCATGCGCTCCACGGCTACTATCTGAATTTTCCGATGCTTTTTGAGTATATCAACAGTCATGATATTCCATGTGTGTGGACTTTTCATGACTGTCATGCTTTTACCGGGAATTGCGGATATCATTTTCAATGTGACCGCTGGCGGACAGGCTGCGGAAGCTGTCGGCAGTTGGGCGGATATCCGAAAAGCCAGTTTTTTGATTTCACTGCTTTTATGTGGAGGAGGAAGAAAGAACTGTTCACGGCAGGCGGTAAGAAAATAATCGTCACGCCGTCCGAATGGCTGACAAATGAGGTGAAGAAATCCTTTTTGAAGCAGTATCCCTGTGTCACTGTAAGGAATGGTATTGATGTGGAGCATACTTTTTTCCCGAGAGACAGGATGAAATGTCGGGAAAAATACGGATATGGGGCGGAAGAGAAGCTGGTGCTGGGCATTGCCGTGGGCTACAGTGACCCGAGAAAGGGCGCGGAATATATCATTCAAACGGCGAGAGACCTTGAGGGGGAAGCGAAAGTCATTTTGATAGGATGGGAGACGAAGAATGACGCTATGCTGGCGGAGTGCGGGAATGTCGTTCCGCTGCCGGCCACGGACAGTGCGGAGATGCTGGCGGAATACTACAGCGCGGCAGACGTGTTCGTGCTGCCGTCCCTGGCGGAAAATTACGCCACCACGGCGCTGGAGGCCATGGCCTGCGGCACGCCGGTGGTGGGCTTTGGCGCAGGGGGGACGCCGGAGCAGCTGGCCGGCGGGAGAGGGATTGTGGTAAAGGCCGGTGACCAGAGGGCTTTTACGGATGCCGTGAGAAAGGCGCTGGATGAGGGGAGCGGACTGCTGCGGGGCAGGGAGCTGGCGGAGCGGATACAGGAGGAGAATTCTGTAACAGGGATGGCGGAAAGGTATCAGGAGATATATCGGAGCCTGTTGGCATGAGAGGCAGTGCGGAGGTTGGGATGACGATATCTGTATGCATGGGAATCTATAACGGAGAAAAATATATCGAGAAGCAGCTGGATTCTATTTTCAGGCAGACCAGAAAGGCGGATGAGGTTATCCTCTGTGACGATTGCTCCACGGATGGGACAGTGGAGATTGTCCGGCGGTTTATAGAAAGGAACGGTCTGCAGGAAAGCTGGAGGCTGTATTGTAATAGAGAAAACAGGGGATATCCAGGGAATTTTTACTATGTAATGGGTCTGTGCACCGGGGACGTGGTATTCCCGGCGGATCAGGATGATGTCTGGGCGGAGACAAAGCTGGAGCGGATGTGCGCGGCATTGGAACGGCATCCGGAGGCGGCGGCTGTGGCATGTAAGTTCGGGCTGATGGATGGGGAGGGCGAGAAGATTCATGCCGTGATGGCGCCTACCCATAGTCTGGAGACGGGAAAACTGCACAGGGTGGAGCTCCGGGAGATTTTCTATAAGTATCAATGGCCTGGGATGGTGCTGGCGTATCGGAATGGGTGGTATCGGGAGCGGAGAGAGGATGGCACAGAGGCGTATCGGATTCCCCATGATATCTTCCTCTGTGCCATGGCAGCGGAGGAGGGAGCCTTTTTTCAGTTGGATGAGGAACTGGCTTACCACCGGCGGCATGAGAGCAATACGGCAGCGGAAGAGCACCGGGTGGGGAGGCTGCTGGAGAAAGAGAGAAAACTTTGGGAGATAGAGAAGTATCTTGATATGCTCCGGGCGTTCCAGGGCGGGGAGGTATTGCGGACAGAAGAGGGGAAGCGGACTCTGCAGGAGAAGCTGAGTACGATGGAGGGGCGGCATGAGGCGCTGAAGTCCGGGAAGATGTGGATGGTGCTGCGGCGGGCTTTTCGGGACAGGCGGAATGTGCGGCTGGCTACGGTGGTTTGTGATTTGGTGATTGTGCGAGGGGAAAAGGGGAATGGAGAAAAAAGCAAAACTACCTGTCGGAATAGAAAATTTTGAAAAACTTAGGACAGAGAATTTCTACTATGTGGACAAGACAGGGCTGATAAAGGAATTGCTGGATAACTGGGGAGAAGTGAACCTATTCACTCGCCCCAGGCGCTTCGGCAAGTCTCTGAACATGAACATGTTGCGGTATTTCTTTGAATATGGCTGTAGGGCTGAAATCTTTGATGGGCTGGAAATCAGCAAGGAAAAAGCGTACTGTGAAAAATACATGGGGAAATTTCCGGTCATTTCCATCACATTAAAGGGAGTGGACGCAAGGGACTTTGAGGGGGCAAAAGATATGCTGCGCTCTATTATAGGAGATGAAGCCATGCGGTTCCAGTTCCTTTTGGGAATGTCGGATGTCTATTGTCCATGGGATGTCATCAACTATTGCAGAGAACTGCGGTTTGACAGGGAAGCTTATCCAAGGGCTTTTTGGATTAATACCAGCGGCAACGACAGCTGCTGCGGTGGAGGCGCAGTTTGGCGCATACTTGCGCAGGACAATCAGTATTTGGGATACTGCCGTAAGAAAGAACAGAAAAGAGAATTTTTACCAAGTATACTGCTGGGGCTGTTGGGACATCGGGAAGACTGGATTGTGACTTCCAACGCAGAATCCGGGGACGGATACAGTGACATTCTGGTAGAACTGGCGGAAGAGGGAATCGGTATCGTGACAGAGGTCAAATATGCGGAGGAGGGGCTGCTGGAGGCGGCTTGTACGGAGGCGTTGGTGCAGATAGCAAGAATGGATTATGATGCCTGGCTGCGACAGGACGGAATGGATACTATCATCAGATATCGAAAGGGTCGCTGCCTGTCCTGGGGGACATCAATCGGGAGCTCCTTATACTGGCTTTTGAGTTTCTTGGGGGAATGGCACTTGCGCTTGTTGGCGGCCTCCATGTCCCCCAACAGCATGTTCGGCTCTGCCTCTATGAACTCTGCAGGATGCCCTTGAAGCCATCCTGCAGGAAAGCGTAGACGTCTGCCGCACTATGGATGCTATTATCATAAACTAAAGCGTCTGCAGACTTTGATAGCCATCTTTAAAAAAGAAAGAACAATTCTGCAGAATTGTTTTGGGGTTCACGCACTCCAACATGGCCCCTCCCTGCTTGTCTTTAGAATAGGAGATTGTCGGATGTTCTTTTTCTGGCATGTAATCTTCCAGGAAATCGATTTCCTGAAGCGCTCGTTGAATTTCTGCACTGAGTTTCCTATATTTTTCTTCAAAATAACCATATCTCTCAATACAATTTCTATATGTATCTGTCAAAATACTGTCATTCACATACTTGCGGAATTTTATACTAAAGTATTCATTTTGACGCACTGTGTAGACATCTTTATATACATTGCCAAATCCGTTACGCCAATCTGCCAAAAACCATGCCTCTATTTCCGGTGCCGCATAAAAAAAGATGACAGGGATATCGGGGCGTATTTTATTCAAACGCTCTATGACCCTATTTTTAAAGCATTTCCAGCTATCCTCATCGATAATGCCTGTGCCGTCTTCCTGCACCGAAAGGAATCGTCCATCCTTGTCGTCCTCTATCAGAATAGCTTCATAGCCTTCCTCTTCAAATCGCTTTTTCCCTATAAATTCAGCCGCAAAGTCAATTAGTTTTTCTCCAGTCATTCCGTTTTGCTCTTTTAAAATTTGATGTTTATGCCTATCTTTGATAGCTCCTTTACTTTTTCTTGGTCCAATGGGACACAGCTGGATGTATTCAACTCCGTCATTTATTTTCCGCATAAACGACTTCATAGCGTTCAATTCTGTATAGCCTGCGGTAAAAAAACAGGCTACCCGCTTCTTTTCACTCACTGAGGCCACCCTCCAATCATCGGATCTCCTATGCGGTACAAATCGCCAAGCGTCCATTCCCCTAGCTCTGGCCTCATTTCTTCTATATCCAGCTTGCGCAGCGGAATTCTGCTAAGCGGGTCAAAGACAAATATCCCTACCTCGCCCAAAAGGAATCCATCTGTAAACTCATCCAAAAAATCTGGCGAATGCGTGCTGATAAAGCACTGTTTAAAGCTTTGGCAACGCAATATCTCCTTTGCCAGCAATTTCTGCCATGCCGGATGGAGATTCATTTCCGGTTCGTCTATGGCGAGCATCGAAATGCCATTATGCTCTGGAAGATTCAGCATCAGCAATAGCAGTAGCAGATGAATCGTACCATCGCTAAGCTCCGATAAAGGGAAATAATATCCGTTCATTTTCAGTTCCATCCATATTTTCCCCCCGGCCTCGGGCACACGGATGTCTTCACAGGAATTTACAAGCTTTTTCAGCACAGATAAATACTTATCCCTGAATCCCGGATCCATATTCATCGTATTCACAAAGACATTGACAAAGTTTGAGCCGTCCTTTTTCAGATAACTGCCGTCAGCCTGTTCATCCTGCATTTCACGGATGGCCGCAATATTAAATGCCGTGCAGGAATAGGAGAAAAAGCTGCGGAAGTATATGCGCATGGCTTCAAGCACATTGCGTATCTCATCGCGCACAAACGGCGTACTGAACAACTCTTTCTTCTCAAAGAAAAGATTGTCCATCTGCAGCAGCACCGATTCATATTTATTGACATCTGTATACAGCCGTTTATTCTTTGCCCCTGTCATTCCTGCCGTTGAAAAGGCTCCGATTCCCGATTTAGGAGAATGGCACCGGAAAAAATTATATGGCACAAGAGCGCCCTCCCGCGCCTCGGAGCTGTCTAAGGATTCCTCCGCAATATAGTTTTCCTCTCTTTTTTTGCCAACATTCGCACAGAGCGTGTAAACAACCGAACGCCCTTTCAGCAGCTCAAGATTCCAGACAAATCGAAACGATGAGTCATGGGCATGCCTGTCTACAGCAGTATTCCATCCGTTTCGCTTCAATTCTGACAAAAATCCTGTTGTCTCCGTTTTCGGATTGCTCACCATATTAGCCGCAAAAGACAATGCCCTGATAAAATTGCTCTTTCCTGCATTGTTCGCACCAATCAGTATATTTATCTTTGCAAATTCCAGATCTTCGCAAAAGACATTCCGAAAATTTCTACATGAAAAACTACGAATCATACGATTTGCTCTCCATATTCTTTGACCAGTTTTTGGCTCTGCTTGTATAGTTTAACATAATTCTGTTCTGGTTAGCAACATTATTTTCGCTCAAACTTCAATAAGTCTTTTGGCTATGTCTTGAAAAATCTGCTATAATAAATGGGGGATTCCCTATGATAGCATAGCAGAGGTGGCTTATGATACAGATTTGCCAGAAAGATAAGGAAAAGGTTTACGAAGCGATACGCACAGGAAAAATAGATGCAGCGGAAATGTCATTTCCCAACCTGATAGATGACATCATCCTTACGATGAAAAGACGGGGGATTACAGATTCCCTCGCCCAGGCCATGCCGGACAAGCGCAGGGATAACAGCCATATCCCTTTCGGCATCCTGCTGTGCCTTGCTGTTGCAGCCAAGCCCAAACACAAGACCAGCCTGACGGATGTCCCTTTCGCAGTGACGGAGGCGGAGCTGCTGGCTGAACTGGGCTGGAACCTCTGGGATAATGAACGGGATGTGAATGAGAGGCTTTTTTCGGAGGGCGTGATGCGTAAGCTCCTTGCGAAATACAGCAGTGGGGAATGGGTCTCTTGGACTGTATTATAAACTTATTTTTTCTCTTCCTTAAAAGTCCATACCTTATTGATTACAAAATTTAAAGGGACACTGATAATCAGATTAATCAGCGGCGCAACATACTTGGAAATATGGAATACCGTTATCCATAACCAGGACAGGATATTGTTTAGAAGAATGCCGGTAAATCCATAGGCAGCATAAGCTTTCAGCAGAGCCTTCCACAGGCTGCGGCTCTGTCCTTCCTTCTGTACGAAAACCAAACGGTTATTCCAGTAGAAAGACCAGAGCACACTGAGCAGAAAGGCTACTATATTGCCGGCAATGTAGTCCCAGGGTAGGCTATAGGAGCGTAGCAGAAACAGAACAAAAATATTGATTAGATAACTGATGACGGTATTGGATACGCCCACTATGCCGAACAGGATAAACTGGGTGATATTCTCCAGGGTGCGGACGTTGATGTCTTTTTTTAAAAGCTTACCGATATTGCGGATTATCGTTTTTGCTAAAACATTCATTATATGTTCGGGCTCCGTTGTCTGTATTAAATGTTGACATAATTGGGGGCGAAAAATTCCCTAATCTGCCTGCTCATACATTCCGGAATGTCTCCATTATCAAAGTAAACCAAAGACCATTCAATGATTTTTTCCATTGCAGTCTCCACATTCCATCTGGGATGCCATCCCAGTGTGCGCTTCAGCTTAGAGCAATCCAATTTCAGGAAATTTGCCTCATGTGGGCCGCCATCATATTGATTGACCCACTTGATGGAATCACCGGACATCTCGTTCCATTTTTTACAGAATAAAGTCACCAAATCCCCTGTGGTCCAGCAGTCCGTCTCATCCGGTCCTACATTGTAGCTTCCAGCATAGCCGGCATCTTCATACTGAGCCTTCGCAATCATCAGATATGCTGCTATCGGCTCCAGAACATGCTCATAAGGGCGCGTTGAAGCCGGATTTCTTACTATAATATCCTGCTTCTTTTTTGCGGCGCGGATGCAGTCGGGGATAATTCTGTCAGCGGCAAAGTCTCCGCCTCCAATTACGTTTCCGGCCCTGGCCGTTGAGATGGCAACACCACTGCCGGAGAAGAAAGAATTTTTGTAGCTTCCGGTCACCAGCTCAGAACAGGATTTGGAATTGGAATAAGGGTCGTATCCATTTAATTCTTCATTTTCCCGATAACCCCATTCCCATTCCCGGTTCAGGTATACCTTATCTGTTGTAACATTAAGGAAAGACTTTACGGACGGAGTGCAGCGGACACATTCCAGGACATTCACTGTCCCCATCACATTGGTCTCATATGTATACACAGGCTCTTTGTAGGATTCCCTTACGATGGGCTGTGCCGCCATGTGGATGACGATTTCCGGCTGTGCATCTGCGAATACTTTTTTCATATGTTCCAAGTCACGAATGTCTCCAACGACTGAATTCATCTGCGCTCCAATGCCGCATATGTCAAAAAGGCTGGGCTGTGTAGGAGCCTCCAGTGCATAGCCAGTGACTTCGGCTCCGGCCATCAGCAAGAGCTGACACATCCAGGAGCCTTTGAAGCCGGTGTGACCGGTAAGCAAGACTTTTTTACCAAAATAGAACTTATTATTAGATTTTACCATTATATATCCCCCATGCTTTATCAAGCTCACTCATAAAGCCGTTTTATATCTTCTAAAATCATTTCAGGCACAAGTCTATTCTTCTTCATCACTTCTTCCAAGTCATAACGATCAAGAAATTCTTTTTGCAGTCCATAATTAAGCACTTGCATATTTTTCCAAGACCCATAAAACGATGCAATTTTCTCACCGAATCCACCATTCAGTATGCCATCCTCTAATGTGACTATCATTTTGTGGTCACTGGCAAGCGCACAAAGCATATCTCTATCAATGCCCGAAATATACCTTGGGTTAATAAGCGTTGCTGAAATGCCATACTTGCTCAGCAACAAGCGAACCACCTCTTCGCCCATTTGGAAAAAGTCTCCCAATGCTATAACCGCAATCTCTTTTCCTGACTGTACCATATGATATTTATCCAAATGACTATAGTCAACCTCTACATCCCATTTAGCTTCAAAAATACCATTGCGTGGAGCCCGAATAGCAACAGGATAATCATCCTGATCAATGCTCCAATCCAACATCGCCAAATACTCCTGTCTATTCGTTGGAGCCAAATAAACCAAATTGGGAATATTAGATAGTAATGGAATATCAAAAATACCGATATGCGTCACATCATTCACTGCGTAAACAGACGCATTCGCTACAATCAAAGTAGCTGCACACATATTAATGCATAATTCTTGTGAAATTTGATCATACGTTCTCTGGAAAAAAGTAGACATAGTAGCAAAGACTGGCTTCCCGCCATTTCGGGCAATACCAGCAGCCAAGGCTACAGCATGTTCCTCTGCAATTCCCACATCAATAAACTGTTTACCGGCCGATTTTCTTTTATCTTCACTAAATGCAAGCGCATCTGGTACGGCTGCAATAATAGTCGTGATTCTTGAATCCTGTTTCATTCTTTCCAGCAGGTGGTCTCTAATAATTTTGTCATATCGTTCTCCTTTAAATGGATTTTTTTCTTCCCCAGTCTGGATATCAAAAGGACGAACCCAATGGCATTTTTCTTTATTTTGTTCCGCAATAGGATATCCTTTTCCCTTTGTAGTACAAATATGGACTACCACAGGGTGTGCTATATCCTTTACACCAGAAAACGCTTCTATCAAATCAGCAATATTATTGCCCCGTTCCACAAATAAATAATCATATCCAAATGCCCGAAACAGATTCAAATCCGACTTTCCGTGGGTTTCCCGCAATTTCGTAAAGTTTCGGTAGATGCCTCCATGATTCTCGGCAATTGACTGGCCATTGTCATTCACAATAATAATTAGATTGCTGCCAAGTTCTGATCCTCCAAAATCAAGCCCTTCCAGAGCCTCTCCGCCACTTAAAGATCCATCTCCAATAATAGCAATGATGTTTTCATGTCCGCCATTCAAATCCCTTGCTTTAGCCAAGCCACAAGCAAGGCTAATCGAAGTGGCTGTATGTCCTACTTGAAAAAAATCATGTTCACTTTCCGCTGGATTTGTATATCCACTTACTGACCGGTATTGCTCAGGAGATATAAATGCTTCTTTCCGTCCGGTCAGAATTTTGTGTGTATAGCATTGATGCGATACATCAAATACAATCTTATCTTTGGGCGAGTCAAACACATAATGCAATGCAATAGTAGCCTCTACCATTCCCAAGTTAGAAGCAAGATGTCCACCTATACAGCTTGATTTTGTCAACAATGCTCCCCTGATTTCATCAGCTAACTTTTCACATTCGCTAATCGTCATGTTTTTTAAATCCGTAGGTGCGTTTAACTTCTCCAAATACATAATTTATCTCCTTTTTATAATTCATCTAATTTTTTATATAATTCTTTTCCTATTAAAGGTGTCATCTGCTGACATGGATTACCTTTGGGTATATTGGGCGTCAAAGGGATTTCAGAAAAGGCTATTTCATATACTAACGGCTCATTTCTTCCAATCAGGGCAATCTTTTCAGCCCTATTCACTGTACTGGCATTAACATAACGAATTCCATATCCCTCACAGATTTTTGGGAAATCAGGAACAGCATATCCACTTTCAAACGTTACATGCACATGCTTTCCATATGTTTTGCCCTCCTGATCACGTATCATACCGGATGACTTATTATTAAGTAGCAAAACTGTAACCGGCAGTTTCCAATGCGCAATGTATTGAAGTTCTTGAATGTTATACTGGAAACCCTGATCGCCCATAACACAAACCACTTTTTGTGATGTGGCATAATACGCACCTATGGCTCTGCCTAGCGCACTGCCCAACGTACCAAAAGATTTGGAATACAGAGCTTTCGCAGATGGTCTCACAAACTCAAAAGCTCTTGAAAACCAAAACTCATTGTTACCCACGTCACATACATAAGTTATATCAGATGGTTGAAATTTCATATATTCCGCAATCTGTATAACAGGATCGACCATGTCGCATTGGTTTAAGGCCTCTTTAATCTTATAGCATACATCAAGCCACCCTTCTTTATCATCGAAGCTGTAATCACCCTGTTCCCATTCTGCCACAAGGCTACGCATGTCTATATGTAGATTGAGTGCTTCTGGTATTTCTCGTTGGAATTCTGTCGAATCTATCTCTATCCGAATAACATGAGCCTGTCTCAGGATTCCGGAAAAAGTTTCAGAATCCTTGGGAAAAGAAAGCCTGTTCCCGATAGCAATAATCAAATCCGCTTTAGATAAAATGAAATTGCTGTATCTAAGCCCATGACTTCCAATATATCCATAATAATGTTCCAGGTTACAGGCGATATCCTGAGCCGCCCTGCTTGAAAGCACCGGAACTCTTAAACGTTCCAGCCACTGCTTTATACCATTGCTACAACCTGCCTGCCGGATACCGTCTCCTATTAGAATAATGGGCCGATGATATTTTAGTAAGGCACATTTCATGGCGTTAGATGCTGTCTGGTTATCATACACATCTTCCAAGACATTTCGTTTCTCCTTATCATCAGGGAACAACTCTTTCTTAAGTATTTTCGTTGAAAAGTCTAGGAATACAGGACCTTTTCGCCCATGCATGGCCATATGGCATGCCATCTGCAGTATTTCCGGCACCACTTCGGCCTGATTGATGTTTATCGCATACTTTGTAATAGTTTCGACGATTGGAACCATGTCCATTTCCTGATCGGACTCATAACGCATATTATTGGGGGTTCCACGACTTCCGTGTGCTGTGATAAAAAGTACCGGCAAAGACTCCTGCCACGCATCTGCTATGCAGGTAACCATATTAGCAATTCCTGGTCCCCTGGTTGCATATGCAACTCCCAGTCCTTTCCCTGCCTGAGCATATCCACAAGCGGCAAAGCCCGACATTTGTTCATGATAGTTGAGGTGTGGTGCGATATTCGGCGTCCTGTCAAAAGCATATAAAAGCGGAAGCACTACTCCGCCAGGGATTCCAAATACATCTGTGACACCGATTTTTTCTAAATATTCTGCCACATAGTCAGCTACGGTCATTCTCATCCTCCAATATAATGTTCTCCTACAATTGAATATTCCTTTCCAGCAGCTTTGACAAATTATCCTTACTGAAACGATGCCGCATCTCATCTGGCATGTCAGACAGCAAACGGTTAATTTCTGCTAATTTCATATGATTGGCTACCTTTAAAGTATATGCGTACTTATATGCAGTTCTATGGATAGCAGGCAACAGACCCACTGGCGAATATCCCCAGGAACCGGGTTCCCTCATGGGAAAACTTTCAAGTATATCACACACTTCCAAAATATTTTCAAAATCATATTTTTTGTCGAAATACGCATTAAGAAAATGTGCAATGACCTCTGTCTGTAGATTGCCCGCTCCTTGCCCCATACCCGTCACACAGGAATCTAAAATTACATTTCTATAATTGTGATATTGTAGGAAAAATTTTGCATTGGCAAAGGCTCTAGCCATATTGTTATGTGCATGAAAACCGATATGGATGTTCGAATCTAATCGCTCATTATACAGCCTAAAGAAATTTTCGATATCCCTCTCATCCATATATCCATAACTATCCACAAAATAAAGTGCATAAGCACCTATTTCATTAGCAGTATGTATCACTCTTTTCAGTTCATCCTCTGTATAGCGCATAGTAACCATAGGTTGGATGAAAACTTTATAACCCTTTTTAGAAAGCATAGCGCAATAGTCTAATGACTTTTGAAGTTCTGAATACCTAAGGCAGACTCTGACCCCATCACATAAACCGGGATGATATTCCGGAATCGAATCAGAATCCGTATCTGGCCCAATATAAAAACAGACAAACATTTGATTTTTATCTCTCCAGGAAGGAATTTCTCTGGAAAGTAACTCAATATTTTGGAATATTGCATATTTTTCTAATCCTTTGTCAGAACCACCAATGGATCCGAGTTCAATAACATCAATTTTCGCATTTCTGAGATGAGTCGCAATCGCACTGCGATTTTCTACAGTGAACCCCGTTTTGATACCAAGTTTATTGAGATCTTCCAGTCCCCGGCCTCCATCCCGTATGGTGCAATCCAATAATTTTATGTTTCCTTGCATATCTTTACCCCTCGTTTTAAGTTCCCATTCTCGCTGCTATATAGCCTCTAACTGTTTCAGTAATGCCTTCTTGTATCCCTGTTTCCAAAGACCAGCCAAGAGTTTTTAATTTATGATTATCCAACATTATGCCTGGTTTACGTATCTCGGCGTTCTCCGGAAATATAAGCCTGACTTTTTGATGTAACTGTAAATCAACGCAATCAGCAATGATTTTCACCATTTCATCTATCGATTTGAAATTATCACGTTCCCCACCTGAAGAGATATTATAGGCTTCTCCAGTGTTTCCTTTCATAGCCAAAAGAATCAATCCATTCACTGCATCCCTGATATAAATATTATCGCGTCTCGGCATACCGGTATGGCGGAATGCCAGATCCTTTCCTGAAACAGCCTTATCCAAGAATTCATAAAATGCTGTATTCGGACAAAGTTTTGTATATCCATAGACATAACCTATTCGTGCAATTACGCAATCTATTCCGTACTGTTTTCCATATGCCCGTACCATAACTTCTATCATTCTTTTAGATTCAGAATAAGGCGCCGCACCACATTGCAAGGAATCTGCTAAATCAGTATCAGCTTCGCAAACTGTCCTGTCCCTATCCATGGAACTCCCATATACAGTAGCAGAAGAAAACACTACCAGCCTTCCGGCACGTCCATATTTATTTTTTTGATGAACTAAATATTCAAGGCAGTTTTTTGTACCAGATAAATTAGCTTCAATAGTATTTACAGGAAAATTTTGAATATCCTGGCCGGAAATTGGACTGGCGGCATGGAAGATACAAGTTACATTCCCTGCCTCCTCTGGAAATTTATCTGCAATATTCCCAAGTGTATAAGAAAAGCAAGCATCTTTCAATTTGTCGCCAAAGACATATTTTATCTTTTCCTCATCTCGCCCCATAGCAATAACTTCGACTTTATCGTTTAATAGCCGTTCTACCAAGTGGCTTCCTATAAGTCCTGTTGCACCTGTAACCAAAACCCTCATTTTCTGTGTGCCATTCATTTTACAGTCTCCTCAAAATTAATACGCTCAGATTCCACAACTAAAGGACGCTTCATTGCCCGACGGTTGATACTTATAATATACTCACCCATTAGACCCATAAATATCAGCTGCACTGAACCAAGAAAAAATAATCCTATCAAAATGGGAGCCGTCCCCATATTAAAGGCATACCAATTACACAGTTTTATCACCAGATATACCATGGCGATAATAAAACTAAGTAATGCCACAAAAAAGCCAACAAATGTTGCTAGCCTTAGCCCTACTTTCGTATAAGATGTAAAGCTACGCATAGCCACATCATACAGCGTGAAAAATTTAATGTGACTTTTTCCTGCCCGCCTTTTCTGCTGTTCATATGGCACTTCCAGTCTATTCTCACCAAATTCCGCCACAACACCTCGCAGCAAAGGGATAGGATCATCAAGTTTCCTTAATATATCCAAGAACTCTTTATCATACAAGCCAAAACCTGTAAAATGCTCAATAATTTCTGTATCTGCCATTTTTCTGATTAATTTATAATAAATTGTTCGAAATAAGCGCATCACAGGATTCTCTTTGCTAGTCTTTTTGATTGCTGTAATGACCTTATAACCTTTTTCCCATTCTCGAACCATTTGGGGCAGCATATCAATAGGATCTTGAAAATCTGCGCATAACAATATCGCACACTCTCCTGTTGCCTGAAGGAGGCCATAGTAGGGAGAATTATCTGGACCAAAATTCTTTAGATTAAAAATCGCTTTAATTTTAGGATTGTTTTTACATAATTCTCTGATGATATTACGTGTATTATCTTTTGAATTATTATCAATAAAAATCAATTCGTAATCATAATCAGCAAGATTTTGACCTAATTCCCTTATCACTTCTTCAGAAAGCAGACGAATGTTCTCTTCTTCATTATAAGTCGGCACAACAATGCTCACAGTTTCCATACCCATATCATCCTATACAAGTTTGTTTAAATAGATTTTTCCAATTAATAATTCTTTCATTAATTATTAATAGCTTTCCGAATCGCTCCAGCCATATAATCAATCATTGCATCTGTCATTCCTGGATACACACCTACCCAAAAAGTATCCCTCATAATCCTATCGGTGTTAGCCAAATCACCACAAATCCGATATCCTTGTCCGGTTACGCGCATCTCATCAAAGCAGGGATGCTTAATCAAATTACCCGCAAACAACATCCTTGTCTGAATGCCCTTAGACTCTATGTATTGCACCACTTGATTCCTATCAATACCTTCCTGACAGGTAATCAAGAAGCCAAACCAGCTAGGGTCTGAATTTTCGCAGGCCTCAGGAAGAATCAGCTTGTCCTCTGTTCCGGCCAATGCTGACTTCAGCCTAGCAAAATTGTGCTTGCGCCTTTCCACAAAGCCAGGAAACTTCTCCAGCTGGGCGCAGCCAACAGCCGCCTGCATATCCGTGGCTTTTAGGTTATAGCCGAAGTGGGAGTATACGTATTTATGGTCATATCCCAGGGGCAGTTCCCCATACTGTCTGTCGAACCTGTGTCCACAGAGGTTGTCTCTGCCTGAGGGACAGATACAGTCACGCCCCCAGTCTCTAAAAGAACGGATAATCTTATGTAGCAGAGGATTATTGGTATAGACAGCGCCTCCTTCCCCCATGGTCATATGGTGGGGAGGATAAAAACTGGAAGTTCCAATATCTCCGATAGTACCTGTGAATTTTTCTTCTCCATCGATGGTATATTTAGACCCCAGGGCATCACAATTGTCTTCCACAAGCCATAGACTATGACGATTACAGAATGCTTTTACAGCTCCCAAATCAAATGGATTGCCCAGTGTATGTGCAATCATGACTGCTTTCGTTTTATCTGAGAGAGCACCCTCCAGTTTGCTTACATCAATATTGTACTGAGGAATGGTAACATCCACAAAGACAGGAATTGCGCCATATTGAATCATAGGGGTCACCGTAGTCGGGAAGCCAGCTGCAACAGTGATGACCTCATCGCCTCTCCGAATGCACCGCTCCCCCAGGAGAGGAGATGTCAATGCCATAAAAGCATTAAGATTGGCCGAAGAACCGGAATTAACCAAAGAGCAATATTTCACTTTCAGATACTTTGCAAGCTTCTGCTCAAATTCATCTGTATATCTTCCGGAAGTAAGCCAGAATTCCAGAGCACTGTCAACTAGGTTCACAATCTCCGCGCTGTCATAGACGCGGGATGCATAGGGGATTCGTTGGCCTTCCTGAAAATCTATATCATGTTTGTGATATGTATCAGCATATTCCTTAATTATTTCTAAAATCTCTCCACGAGCCTTCTGTTCTGTTTTATTAGACATTTCTATTCCTCCCTGATGATAACCTTCCTACGATTTTCCTACTTTATCGTTCCCAAAGCATCCACGCAGCCTTGCCAGATGCAATCATTTCCTCTAGTTGCTGTTTGTCTCGCTGAGTGTCCATACATTTCCAAAAACCACTATGGACGTAAGCCATAAGTTGTCCATCTGAGGATATATGCTCAAGTGGGGATTTCTCAAAAACAGTAGAATCACCATCTATGTAATTGAAAATATCCGAATTGAGTACCATGTATCCAGCATTGATAACTCCGCCATCATAGTCACTTTTTTCTCTGAATCTGGAAATTTTGCCATCTGGCTGAATCTCTAATACCCCAAACTGTTGGCCTACATTAACTGCAGTTATAGTAGCAATTTTTCCATGATTCTGGTGAAATTTGACCAACTCAGAAATATTGATATCTGACACACCATCACCATAGGTAAGCATAAAAGTCTCATTTCCTACATAGGATTGAATACGTTTAATGCGCCCACCTGTCATTGTATTCAAACCCGTATCTACTAAAGTTACTTTCCATGGCTCTGATACGTTGTTGTGAATCTTCATTCGGTTTCCTTGAGTGAAATCAAATGTAACATCACTGTTATGAAGGTAATAATCTGCAAACCATTCTTTAACTATGTGCTGTTTGTAACCACAGCATATAATAAACTCATTATACCCATAATAGGAGTATTCTTTCATGATATGCCATAAAATAGGTTTGTCCCCTATTTCAATCATCGGTTTAGGCTTCAAATGACTTTCCTCGCTAATTCTAGTGCCAAAACCACCAGCTAAAATTACAACTTTCATGTCTTTATATACCTTTCTTATAACTAATAGCAGATTAGATAGAGCGCATTTCCTTCAAAATATGTTTGTGCATTTATATCGAAATAGTCCCAATTCTGATTCCCAAAATAGTTGATATATACATCATTATCCATGCTACATCTATTATATTTTTTTCCTGAATAATAATTAATACTATTTACATCTGCCCAAGATACAGTAAGTGCTCTACGCGTCATATCACCTACAATACTATGCTTTACAAATGAATATTTCCAAACCGGAGATTCATCGTAATGCACATATATTGTAGTGACCTCCTTACCTGTATCATTTTCATATTCACAGATTTTTGCTTCAATTGCGTTAGCAATCTCTTTATCTGCCATATTCGTAACTATGAGTTCATAAGATGCAATTTGTATGAAAAGAATACATATGAAACACGCAAATCCCCCTATAGTAACACATAAAAGCTTTCCTTTCTCTACAGTAATGGCGCAAATGACTTCCACCGCACCAAGCACTCCCCAAAATGCGATTATAGTTCTCTGCACTATCCACAAATCAGTGGTCATAAGATGAGGAATAAAAACTGAAAATAGACATGCGAACAATAAAAGTACAATATACAAAAATTTATTTATCACATTTCGCTTTTGTGATATCAAGTTAACTACCACCAGTATGCCTAAAATACTGATTACTAGCAAAAATAGAAACTTGGGATACATGTAATATAAATTTATTAATAAATTAGGAAGATTTTTAATAATGGACAATGCATTGCTCCATATTGTTTCTAATGTTATGCTTTTTGTTCTTGATGTCACATCTGCGATTTTAAAAATTTGGCATAACTTCATAGCAAGCAAATTTAGAACACTGGCACAACCACCCGATACAATTATCCAAAAACTGGATTCAAGTGCTTTCTTCGTTAACGTTCCATTGTTAGATACATATACGATTAACAAACCTGAAATTAAAAATAACGCAATCGATGCCTGATAAAACGAAAGGCTACAAAATTCCAGAAAAGTTACAATGATAAAATTTTTCCAGCTTAAGCAATTTCTTATCTTGTATATTGCTAGTGCACTGAAAAGCAGGCAAAATGACCATTGTAGACCACCTTCCCAATATTGTAACCATTCTGTAACAAAAGGATTGCATGTTAAAGTTGTTACCCCTAAACCCAGTAAAATCTTTTCCGTTTTTGTGATATTTTCTCGTACACTTATTAACTGCCTAGTTACAACACTTGTAAAAAAGGCAAGTGCCCCTATTATGCACAAAATTAGTAATGGAAATATCTTATCATAATCAACATCTAAAATATCCATAATTCCATAAACTATTTCACAACCAAATCTTCCATAAACAGCAAAACTTGTCCCTGAAAAACCATTATTGACAAGTATGCTATAAGTATCGCTAGCATAATGTTTCACAAACATGCTTCCATATACAATTAGAAAGAAAAGAAATATCAATCCATATTCGGTTGATATGGTTTTGAAAAGATGTAATAACCGTTTTTTTGCTTCGATATATTCTTCTTTACCACTTTTGCTTATACTCTTCTTTACTTCTTGTGATTCTTTTCCCATGTTTATCCCTTCTCATCAAGAATATGGTTAAGGCATTCAATATAACATTCTACCATTCTTTTTTTGGAATAGTTCTTTAGAGAACGAGTAGTAATACGCCATTGTTTCT
This sequence comes from Lachnospiraceae bacterium, assembly GCA_910576125.1. Taxonomy (GTDB): domain Bacteria; phylum Bacillota; class Clostridia; order Lachnospirales; family Lachnospiraceae; genus Acetatifactor; species Acetatifactor aquisgranensis. Next base: position 139,330 of record CAJTHM010000018.1, read on the forward strand.
CTTTCCAGATATCAAGTTTGTCTGCCATTTTTGCCATTGCGTTTACTAACTCATTTGTATTGGAAGGCACTCTGGTTCCCATAGATTCCATTAAATTCTCGCTGCTGCAAGACTGGATATCTTCTGCTGGATTTGAAATCAGCAAACCATTTTCACCATTTTCTGTAAGTTCAATTCCACTGCCACATTTCGAATGAATGATAGGAAGCCCGCAATATAATGCTTCAGTTGCCGCAATGCTCCAGCCCTCAAAATATGATGGCATAAGAAATATATCTGCTGCGTTGTATAAATCAGAAATCGATTCGTAATATTCAAGTTTTATAATATGCTTCTTGGAATCAAGCTCCGAAATATATTGCTTTACTGCAGAGTCATAAAATTCGCTTAAACAGTTACCAACCATAATTAAATAGCTGTTTTTATTAACTGACTGATAATACATATGAAAAGCAGTAATAAGGCCTAATTGATTTTTTCTTCCGTCAATACTGCTTACATTTATAAATACGGTACTATTTGCACTTATATTTAACTCCTTCCGGACAAACATTCTATTGGCACCGTATAATTTTTCCGCATCAGCGCAGTTCCCAATTACTTCAATTTTTTCGCTGGAAACATCGCCATGTTTTTGAATGTATGTCTCTTTGACAAGAGCAGAAACGGCAATCATCTTATCAAAATATTTTTCGCGTTCGCGTTCTATTCTCCAAGCCTCATCATTAAAAAAGACATACATATTGTGAATCACTTCTACCATAGGGATATTTTTCTCTTTTACGATATCAAGCATGTTTTTTGTAAAATGAGTATTTACCAATATGGGAGGATTTTCGCTGACATAATTTTCAAACGTTTTTCTGCTCCCATTAAATTCAAGAACAGCTAGTCCTTTTTCTTTAAGGGAATCAGCAATCAATCCACCAGTGTTTGTGCACCAAATTTGAATCGCCATTCCTCTTGCCACAAATTCCTGCACAAGCATGGCAACTACCTGTTCTAGACCGCCTTTATCCAAAGTATCCACCATAATTGCTATATATCCTTTTTTCAGATTTTCTGGTAAGGCATATTCGCAGAATAGTTGCTTGGGTGGAAATTTTCTTTCTTTAGGAGATAACTTAAAATCAGGACGCTTAACAAATATATCCTGGCCTACCCCATTCAAAAATGCTATAATTCGTTTGGCCACGCCTCTGGTAGAATAATAGTAAATATACCTATCAAGTATCGATTCAGCAAAACTCAAATCTTCTATCTCATTTATTCCTAGAAGTGGCTCATTATACGAATACTTATGCACAAACGGCAAAGCATCTCTGAACTGATGATTTTTTCCCAATATAATCCATTTCCCGATATTCCATGCAAATACAATCATTGACAGCAATTCATATTTTGAGACATTATTCATAGGTGGTATGAAGCACATATTCCATGAGGCATACAAATTTAAAGGAGTCCCAAATTCTTTTTCCCCCATAAATATGACATTTTTGCATTTTTCTAATATCTTTTGCTCTACAAGTTTATCCTTTCCGCCCATTATTGCACAGAAAGAAAAAAGCTTGTCCGGATTATGATTCACTAAGGAAATGGTTTTTTCGATACAAATCCTTCTTAAGTCAACATGGCATCCTATAACTGGCATGTTGGCAAATTCTACCGGATATTCCCAAAACAACCCAGGAATCTTAATTTGCCGAACTTTTTTTGTAGTTACAGGTATATCTATGCCTTTATAGATTGTTGCCCGCTTTTGTGCACACTCGTTTTGAGGCAAATAATTAATCTCATAGGTATCTTGTTTAACAATTATAAAAAGACTATTCCCTTTTTGAACATGATTGATATCTTTCGCTGTTACATAGACCTTTTTGCCAGACTCCCTTTCATAATTATAATTAATGGCATCTAGACTTTGCGCTAACTTTGTGTTAGGTTCATTAAAAACGAACTCCCAATTTGTAGCTATATATGAATTCTTGGCTTGGCTGTACTCTATCATTTGTTTGGCACGCTTGGAATGCGCTTCCAGCTTATTTTTCAGCAAATCTTCGCTCATAGTATTTGCATGGACACGATAACGATATAAAGGTTTGCAATTTTTTACATGGATAATTTTTCCAAAAGATCTTAGGCGTAGCCAGAAATCGTAGTCTTCCAACCCCTCCAAATCTGCACTATATTGCCCATCCAACGCTTTGACGGCATCCATACGATACATGAAACAAGCATTTATATAATTATCGCATTCCGCATCTAAGGCATTTGTGTCATGCGGAAGCCGCATGATATATGGTTTTCGAATATCCCGGTTTATTTCTCGATAGCCATGCCCGAGATAATCACCCTTATCATCAATTATGGCAACATCAGCAAATGCCATGACCACATCAGGACGCCTTAACAGGTTTTGAATCAATACCTCCAGCATTTGCGGTTCCATTATATTGTCTGCTGATGTCCAAGTCACAAATTGCCCCTCAGCTAAATGATGCAAATTGGTCAATGTATTTGGCAATCGCTGGTTATCCTGTGTGTACATACGAATCCGTGGATCCTCGACATATTGCTTTAATACTTCTAACAAATTATCTGTGGATCCATCATTTATGAGAATCAATTCCCAGTTCCTATACGTCTGCTGTTGTACACCCTCAATAGCAGACGTAATAAAACTGGCGTGATTATAAACCGGCAACAACACAGAGACTTTTGGCTCTTCAGAGAATAATATTTCTTCTGTTCTGCTTTGCTCTTCAGGTAAAACAATTTCTGTATTTTGGGCAGGATTAGTTTGCGGAATAGCCGCATTTATGGAAGACATTGTATTTATTGCATTATTTATGTCATAGATGCAATGTCTCAGTTTAAAATCCATTCGAACATTTTCGGTATAAAAACTTTTCTTTATACCCACACAACGCAGCAATGCCTTTATTAATATCTTGCATTTTGTCTTAATGTCCGAAAGTTTAAAAATGCCCAATATAGCATGAAAGCGTATCATTTTTGAAAACCCAGGAGCGCATAGATATGTTTCCATTTTTTCGATTTCGGACTTTATTTGAGGTACTAGGGTGTTGGCAATATTAAAATTCATTTCCTGAAAGCGATTTGATTCTGCCTTATTAAATTGGATACCCTCATATAATTTTTGATTTTCTTTAGCTAGTTCTCTGCACTGAGAATTCAGATTTTCAAGTTTTTCTTGTAATTTTTTGATTTCTTCAATTTGGGTTCTACATACTTCACCTAATCTCTCATTTTCTTCAATTTGGGTTTTACATACTTCACCTAATCTTTCATTTTCTTCGTGTTGCGCTCTATATTTTAAGTCTAGTTCTTGTACATCCATTAGCGATTTGTTCACCGCATTTATACTATTGTTTTTTTCTTCATTGACACTTATTATACGATTCTCTAAAGTATGTATTTGATTTTCATAGTTCTTGATAATTTCATCTTTACTATTTATTTCCTGGCGTTTTGCATCTAAAGCTTTCCCCATGGAATAATTAATTGCACTTAATTCAAATAGTTTTTCTTTTTTACAATCATCTTCAGACATAGAATCTGCATTTCCGAAATCATTATCTTTATCATCAGTAAGACAATATACAACCAAATAACCCTCACCCTTTGGGATTAAACCTTCATCAACCATTGCAGCATATAAATTGGTATTAGTGCTGTCTGAAAAAGTTGAGGAAAAATGCCATTTTGATATGCTCAAAGCAGCATAACCTATAACTTTTCCTTTTAGTCCTGATTTGGTTGCGATATCCAGATAATCTGTACGCAAATATTCCATACCATATGGCCATTGGCGATTTCCTTGAAGATTATAGCGCATCATAAGGTATGATATACTGTTTGGGTTTGGCACTAAAAAAATAAATTTTTTGTTTGTTATACCCATAATCGATTTGTATATCTTTTGTAAATTATTTCCGCTGAAATGTTCCATTACGCCGCTGTTCCATACAAGATCATATGTTTGATCAAAAGCTGATAAATTAAAAATATCTCCTTTTATGAAGTCTCCTTTTAGGTCATAATATTCAAACGTATCCCTTGCTTTAGCCAAAGCTCCATCACTAAAATCCAAAAGAGTCACATGGTATCCTTTCATGGCCAAGCATGCGGACAAGTGTCCACTTCCGCATCCTAATTCAATGATTTTGGCAGGTGGAATAATTCCGTTTTTTTCAAATAGAGAATAAATTTCGTCAGCCAATTCATATTCGCTTTTATCAATCTCAATAGCGTAACTTTCGCTTACTTTATCCCATACTTCTGGTTTGGCAAATGTATTTTCTGACATTATCTTTTCTTGAGGATCGAGTTCTTTTTTCATATTGGAATCACTCCTTTTAACATAAACCTTGCATAAGTCTTAATAAATCCAATGGTGCTCCATTTGAAAAACACCACATTCGCCATTTAGATTTGTATCTTTTATATAAAATTTTTTTGCCCTCCAAATGACGTCATATTCTTTATATAAACTGTCATACAATCCAAGATTTATAAAATATGTTCCTGAAAGCAATTTTATATTGTCAAAATAAAATTTTATCTCGTTTTCCTCAAGAGTTATTTCAATATCTTTGCATTTATCGAATCTAGTGTTTGTTCCATAACAATATACACCATCTGCCCTGGTAATGCTGACAGAAATATTTGCTCCTCTAATTACTTTATTCCCCTTAAAACTGATTATGATTTCTATGCAATCTCCTATAGAAAATATAACATCCTCATTGCCGTTTTTATTTTTCATATATAGTCCAGTAAACTCACATTCGTAAGTGCCTACTCTAGTTGCTGATTTATTTATAGAGGGAGGCAAGACTGGTACTTCAATATCAAATTTATTTTGAGAAAATTCCGGTTTAGTGTCTTCAGCATAGACTTCTATGCTGCCGGCTGATTCATCTGGGATTGCAATTGTTTGGCTATTGGAATTTTCCCTTTCATCTGTTGAAATGTTACATTGTGTTTCTGCAATAAGATTTTTCTTGCATTTTTGTAATCTTTGGTCTTCCATTTCTTTATAATAATGTGCATTTACTATGACAGGTAATCCCTCTTCTTTGATTTTTCCATCACATATCCAGATACATCTATTACATATTGCTTCTAATTGCTCCAGAGAATGCGAAACAATAATAATGGTTGTGCCATATGTCTTAATTTCCTGTAGCCTTTCAAAGCATTTCTTTTGGAAGCTTACATCTCCAACACCTAATATTTCATCAATCAACAGAACATCTGCATTTACATTTATGGCAACAGAAAAAGCCAAACGCATATACATTCCAGATGAGTATGTCCTAACTGGATCCTCAATAAATTCTTCCAGTTCTGAAAAGGCGATAATATTATCAATTTTTTTTTCTATTTCTTTTTTGGTAAGCCCTAAAATTGACGCATTCAGATATATATTTTCTCTACCACTCATATCAGGATGAAAACCCGCACCTAGTTCCAGTAGGCTTGAAACTTTACCCTGAACATAAACCTCTCCACTATCTGGACACATGATTTTGGCAAGCATTTTTAAGGTGGTGCTTTTTCCGCATCCATTTTTCCCTATCAGCCCTACAGCTTCCCCTTTTTTTACTTGAAATGAAATTCCGTTCAGGATATTACGTGTTTGATATTTTCTTCGCCCTGCTGTTACAAGGCGTTCTTTTAATGTCCATCCTTTGTCTGAATACACTCTGAAATTTTTTGTTATATTCCTTACAATTACTGCATCATCATCAGTCATATTACAGCTCCTCGACAAATTTTTTCTGCATTCGATTGAATACGAAAATTCCTATTATAAGAATTACAATGCCTATAGTGCCTGCATGAAGCAATGTTCCCATATCAGGCAGTTCCTTGTAATATAATATTTGTTGGTATGCTAGTATAATCGGAACCATGGGATTAAGATTGAAAAATACCCTGACATTTTCAGGAATCCTATCTATGGTATACAATATTGGAGTAAGGTACATCCATGCCATATTGATGATTCCGAGTATATATTCTAAATCTCTGAAATATACAGTGATTGCTGAAACAATCATACATATCCCTAATGCAAGAAGATATTCAATAATCATAACTGCTGGTAAAAAACAGACAGCAATTACATTTATTCCATAATCCGATAAAAACAGGACAGCAAAAATCACGATAAAAGTCAGCAACATATTGATGAACATACTGGTTACATACGAAATAGGTAATATTATTCTAGGAAAATATATCTTTTTTATCAAATTTTCCTGATTAACAACACAAGATGCACCGCTTGAAATTGACACACTAAAAAAGTTCCACGGGATAAGACCTATAAACAAGAAAATAGAAAAATGTTCTATTCCCGATTGCAGAATAAAGGAAAATACAATAGTATATATAAAAATCTGAAACAACGGATTTAAAAATGTCCATAAAAATCCTAATACAGATGCCTTGTATTTTCCTCGTAGTTCTCTACGAATCAGACTTACCATCATTTCTCTATAATGAACTAATTCAATGACTGATTTAAACATTTCTTTATATATTCCATCCCTTTATTGACTTTCATATGAGTATATCTATTGCTCGACCTTAGATATCACCAGAATCGAGTATGGCTAAATATCATTTGAAGAAAATGGTGAGTCTTCCCTTTCAGTAATGGTATTGCTGCATATGAAAACCGGCCAATAATCAATGGCTTCTTGGAGTTTATTGTGTAAAACCATTAAAGGATTATAAATATTGCCTGCTTCCATAGTATGATTTGTATGTTTAATGTGCCCTTTTATCCATAGCCAGAAATTTTTCTTATCAGATTTGGTACCTTTTAGAAGCTGACCTTTAATGCGAAAAAAAAGATGATTTAATCGCATCAGTTTTCCTGTTGCAAAATGATTGCATAATTCTTGGCACTGATATATATATTTATTCTTTTCCTTGATAATTGATTGGAATTGATTCATATTTAACGTTAGTTCATGATATTCTCTCTGGAGTATTTGGTAATTTTGTTCCGCTATTCTTTTCTGTTCATTAACTATATTTTCCCATTGGATATTACTTTGGTCAAAAGTTTGTTTATATGTTGATAATTCTTCGGCGTGAGCTGCTTCTAAATTATGATATTTATTTTCCAGTTCTTGTATATAATGCTCAAGCAAATCTATTTGATTTCTTTGCTCTGTATACCCAATTTTAGTTGCAATTAAGTCAAATAATTTTGTATCATATTCTGTAGTACTCTGATAATTTATCGATGTTATTGATTGTTCATAATTGGTTGCATAGTATGCAACTAAATATCCTTCTCTTAAAGGCAATATCCCTTCTTCAGATAATTTTTTATAGAGTTCCGATATATTGCCTTTTTCTTTCTCGGCTTTCCACATTTGGTATGTGGAAATAGAAGATATAGTAATATAAGATTTTTCAACAAATTGGTATCCTGACTTTTTAAGTAGTAACTCATAATCTTGTCTCAGATACTCTTCCACGCTTATCCATTTGTCATCTGCTATTAACCGTGCTCGCATCAATAAATAAGCTATGCTATTAATATTGGGGACAAGATAAAGTACTCCTTTTTGAGCGTGCTTAGCAATAGCTTGGATTAAAAATATTATAGATTCATCATCAGAATATTCCATGACTTCGCTATTCCAAGCAAAATCACAAATAGGGATGGATTCATCAAGCTGAGCTAAGTCCGCCAAAATAAATTCACCCTGTAGGCCATATTTTTCAAAAGTCTGAGATGCTTTCTCTAATGCAATCGAGCTGAAGTCCACCAATACTACATGATATCCCTTTCGAGCCAGACAAGCAGAAAGATGCCCGCTACCGCATCCCATTTCAATGAGTGAATCCCCCTCTTTTAGACCATGTTCAAGCAATATTTTCTCTATTTCATTTGCCCATTGGATTTCGCTGTCTTCAATAGTTATATTGTATGTTTCAGCAACATCGTTCCATAAGCCCTGTTTAAGAACCAACTGATTAGAAGCGACTAATTTACAGCTATTTTCTTTTTCGTACACCACTAAAACCTGTTCGCCTATCCAATGAGTTTCTTTTAAAATAGAAGTATCAATAACCTCAAGTTGAGCTAGATGTCCCCCTTGAGGACAATTTTTTATAAAAAATGCCTTATCAAATATATTGATGTGACTAGGTTCTCCGCTGGTATCGTTAATAGGACACATGCAAACAAGGAATCTTTTAGCCCGATTAAATAGCTTTTGCAACTCTTTCTCTGGATTTTTGAGGTGCTCCAATACATTTGAAGAAAAAATTACGTCAAATGTATCTGTTATAGTTTCTAATGCAGCACATATAAAACAACATTTAGGAAATTTTTGAGAGGCACTCTTTACAGCATGTTCGGTTAACTCAATTCCTATAACTTTGCTTTTTGGGAACTTCTTTTGCATAAAGTTAACCGCTTCGCCTTCAGCACAGCCAACATCGCAAATCGACAATCTTTCATGCATAATAACGTCAATATAGGCTTGATTGATGTGTTCCCACGCAACTTTGGAAAAGAAAAGAGTCTGGTTGCCCCCATCATAATAAGACCATAGTCCCTCGCCAAAATATTTTTCCCACCATTCAAGCGAATTTACTTCATATTCTTTTGACAACTGATCTTTCATGATATCCATCACGAATGCCTCCACAGACTTTATAGGCTTCTACTCGCCTTGATTAAAAAAACGCTGTAATTATGATGCTTTAATCGGAAAATATTTTACTAAAAATATTGTGAACTGGAATGCATGATTCTTTTAATTCATCTCTTCCAATCTAAAATAATCCGGGCAATCCGTTCACAAGCGTGCCCGTCTCCATAGGGATTTACCGCATGTGCCATCTGGTCATATGTGTCCTTTTCGGTCAACAATATTTTTGCACTTTCATAAATATCATTTTCGTTTGTGCCTACGACTTTTACCGTCCCTGCTTCTACGGCTTCGGGACGTTCCGTTTCTGTACGCAGCACCAATACCGGAACGCCGCAGGCAGGAGCTTCTTCTTGAAGGCCGCCAGAATCAGTCATTACCATATGACTCCTAGCCATCAGGTTGTGCATGTCTTCCACATCTAATGGTTTGACAAGATGCACCCTCTCGATTTCTCCTAAAACAGTTTCGGCGGTTCTTTTGACCACTGGATTCATATGCACAGGATAAACAACCTCAATATCCAAAAATTCTTCTGCAATCCGTTTTATGGCGCGACATATGTTTTCTAACGGCTGTCCCAGGTTCTCACGTCTATGTGCTGTCACCAGAACACAACGTTTTCCGATAAAATTGATATGGCGGACATCATTATCTTTATACTGGTAATTTTCTTTTACAGTGGTTTTAAAAGCATCTATCACTGTGTTGCCAGTCACATATATGTGGTTTTTGATATTCTCTTTTTCCAGGTTGCGTTTGTTGCTTTCAGTAGGAGAGAAGTGTAACTCCGCGATACGCCCTGTGAGGCATCGGTTCATTTCTTCTGGAAAAGGAGAATATTTATCATATGTCCTTAGGCCAGCTTCCACATGACCTACAGGTATTTGTTGATAAAATGCAGCCAATGCGGCTACAAAGGACGTGGATGTATCTCCATGCACTAAGACAATATCTGGTTTTTCTGTTACCAAAACGGATTCTAGCTTCTTAAGTACGGATGTCGTGATTGTAACCAAAGTCTGTTTTGGTTGCATGACATCCAGATTATATTTTACCTTTGTCCCAAAGATATCGATGACCTGCTGGAGCATTTCCCGATGCTGCCCTGTCAGGCAGACCACGCTCTCTATTTCTTCATGCCTCTCCAGCTCTTTCACCAATGGGCACATCTTGATGGCCTCCGGCCTTGTCCCAAACACACTCATTACTTTAATTTTCATTTTTTGCTACCTATCCTTTGAGTGCCAAACCCCATATGCTTTCTGCTCCGTCACAGCCCCACCGCTTCCATGAGGCTGTCCCATTCCCTTAAACGGCTGTCCCATGAATTGGCCAGCAGGAATTCTTTCTGCTGCTTTACAGTGTATTTAGGAGGGAATTGCTCCCTTTTCAAAGTTTCAATTAGCTCGACATAGTCCTCCTGCGTCCTGTAGAAATAGATGTAATCCTCAAAGCGGCGGATTTCGTCATAGTACACAGAAACTATACATTTGCCCAGCGAGACATATTCATAGAGCTTCACTGGATCCACCCATTCCACGATATCGTTTACGACAAACGGCATTATCAGGCATGAATAGTCTTTTGTCTTCTGATGCAATGCATTATGTGGGATGACTCCTTCATATATAAGGCCAGGACATCCTGAAAATGTCTTTCCATCCCATGGCCCAATCAGGTGATATTCTATCCCTTCGTTCATAGCCAGGCTCTTTTTCAAAAGCCCATAATCAAGCCATCCTGCCAATGTCCCAAAATATCCAATCTCATATCTGCCCCTCACACGTCTTCCCCTATGAGGCTCTATCGTTCGGCTAATATCTGTCCCATTCCGGATGACTCTTTTGGGGATATCCTTGCTTACGTGTTCCTGCATCTTGTCATAAAGTCTTTGGCAGCTTGCCACCAGTGCATCACATCGTTGCAGCAGTGCCTTTTCCTGGCTTAGAACCTGGGCAACGCCTTTCCGGTATGGATAGAGAGCCTCATGGTTGTCCATGCAGTCATATATCACCTTGCCATTATAGCTTGCCGGAATGTATCGGTAATATAGCGGATACCCTATTACAATCCCATCATATGATTCTATGTGCCGGAAAAGATGGGTAACTGCCGTGCGCGCTAGGCAACCTATCACGGCGTTCTTTTCTTGGAATGGCAATGTCCATAAGATTCCATACTTTTGGGGATGGTTCGCTTTATCGCTCATACAGCATTGGAACACGCTCCTTGGGAATATGACCATGACATCATATTCTGTTTCCAGATGTCGGCCTATTACCTGGGGGCGCTGGTAAATCCACTGCCAGTCTATTCCCATTATATAAAGAAGTTTTTTCCTGCCCACTACCCTAAACCTTTGGCAAGCAATACTTAAAAGCCAGCCAGCCCGCCTGCCTTTCATATACTAGCCGGTGATAATCCGCCATTATCATGCCTTGATCACAAGCATTCCAGGCACTAGTTTTCATGAAATCCTTGTTTTCAAGAATGTTTTACAGTATAATTTCTATAAAGGCAGCTGCAAATTCCGTCATAAATTATGCATCAAAGAAAGCGACAGGTATATGGCAAGAACAGTAAGCATTGGAAATCAGGATTTTGAGAGTCTGAGGAAGAGGAATAATTTCTATGTGGATAAGACCGGTTTCATAAAGGAATGGTGGGAATCGGACGATGCCGTGACGCTGATTGCCCGTCCCCGGCGTTTTGGAAAGACATTGGCAATGAATATGCTGGAGAAGTTCTTTTCGATGGAATATGCGGGCAGAGGAGACCTGTTTGAGGGGTTGAGCATATGGGAAGAAAAATCCCCCTTGGGGGATTATAAATATCGCCAGCTACAGGGGACGTACCCTGTTATAATGCTCAGTTTTGCGGATATCAAAGAGACCTCCTTTGCGCAGGCGAGAAAAGCCATATGCCGTACTATCAAGCTGCTGTTTGACAGATTTGACTTTTTGCTGGAAGGGGATTTGCTGAGCCAGAGCGAAAAGGATGACTTCAGGCAGATATCTGTAGAAATGGAAGATAATGCGGCATCTTTTTCTCTGAAAGTTTTGTCCATTTATCTGTCTCGTTACTATGGCAGGAAAGTAATTATTCTTCTGGATGAATATGATACTCCCATGCAGGAGGCATATGTGAATGGGTATTGGGAGGAGATGGTCGCATTCACCAGGAGCCTGTTCAATGCCGCATTCAAGACGAATCCTTATCTGGAGCGGGCAATCATGACGGGGATTACAAGAATCAGCAGAGAATCCATGTTCTCGGATTTGAACAATCTGGAGGTAGTGACCATTACTTCGGAAAAATATGCGGATAGTTTCGGATTTACGGAAGAAGAAGTGTTTGCGGCTCTGGATGAATATGGCCTGTCTGACAGGAAAGAGGAAGTGAAGCAGTGGTATGATGGGTTTGTGTTCGGAAACCGTACAGATATTTACAACCCATGGTCTATCATCAATTATCTGGATAAAGGGAAGGCGGCGTCCTACTGGGTCAATACCAGTTCTAACAGCTTGGTTGGGAAACTGGTACGTGAGGGAAGCCCGGAACTTAAGATGACTATGGAAAGGCTGCTTCAGGAGGAGGGTTTCCGGGCCACGCTTGATGAGCAGGTTGTTTTTGATCAGTTGGATCAGGGCGACGACGCTATATGGAGCTTGCTGCTTGCCAGCGGTTACCTGAAAGCGGAGCATGTGGAATTTAAGAAAGAAAGCGGAGAAACAGAATATGATTTGAAGCTGACGAACATGGAAGTGCGCTTGATGTTCCGTCAGATGATTAAGGATTGGTTCAGGGGATGCCGCAGAGTCAATAATGCGTTCCTGCAGGCTCTGCTGGCGGATGATATAAAGGCGATGAATGCTTATATGAACAAGGTCGCTCTGCAGACTTTCAGTTATTTTGATATGGGAAAGAAACCCTCTGAATTTGAGCCGGAGCGATTTTATCATGGTTTTGTGCTGGGGATGATGGTGGAATTGGCGGATAGATATGTGTTAAACTCTAACCAGGAAAGCGGGTTTGGCAGGTATGATGTGATGTTGGAGCCAAAGCGGGAGGGCAGGGCTGCGGATAATCGGGATTTGGATGCGATTATTATAGAATATAAGGTGCAGGATACAGATGAGGAGCAGGAACTTACGGATACAGTGGAAGAGGCGTTGGCGCAGATAGAGCGGCAGAGGTATGATGAGGCGCTGGAGGCGAAAGGGATTCCCGGGGGACGGATTCGGAAGTATGGGTTTGCTTTTTGCGGGAAGAGGGTGTTGATTGGGAAAGGGGGTACACATGCCGAGGACAGTGAGCATCGGATGTCAGGACTTCGAGACGATTCGGAGGGAAGGTTATTTTTATGTTGACAAATCATATTTCATAAAGGAATGGTGGGAAGAGGGGGACAGCGCGACCCTGATCACCCGGCCCAGGCGTTTTGGGAAGACATTGACCATGAGCATGGTGGAGAAGTTCCTTTCTGTGGAGTACGCGGGCAGGGGCGACCTGTTCGCAGGCCTGGCTATCTGGAAAGAGGAGAAGTTCCGCAGGCTTCAGGGGACATACCCGGTGCTCATGCTCAGCTTTGCGGATATCAAGGAGACATCCTTTGCGCAGGCGAGGAAAGCGATGTGCCGCGTGATTAAGGCGCTTTACGACAGGTTCGATTTCCTGCTGGAGGATGGCCCGTTAAGCGAGAGCGAGAAGAGGGACTTCAGGGAGATATCGGCGGACATGGAGGACAGTGCGGCGTCCTTTTCGCTGAAGATGCTGTGCTGCTATCTGTCCCGTTATTATGGAAAAAAGGTGGTAATCCTGTTAGACGAATATGATACGCCCATGCAGGAGGCTTATGTGAACGGATTCTGGAATGAGATGGCTGCATTTACCAGAAGCCTGTTCAATGCCACTTTCAAGACAAATCCATATATGGAACGCGCCATCATGACAGGAATCACGAGAGTAGGGAGGGAGTCCATGTTCTCGGATTTGAACAACTTAAAGGTGGTGACGGTCACCTCGGAGGAATATGGGGACTGCTTTGGTTTCACGGAAGAGGAGGTGTCTGCCTCCATGGATGAGTTCGGACTCGTGGAAAAAGGAGAAGTATGCGCATGGTATGACGGTTTCGCGTTCGGGAAAAAACGAAGCATTTACAATCCCTGGTCCATCATAAACTACCTGGACAAACGGCAGTTCAGGCCTTACTGGGCGAACACCAGCTCCAACAGTCTGGTCGGAAAGCTGGTCCGGGAAGGGATACCGGATGTAAAAATCATCATGGAAGATCTGCTGCAGGGAAAATCCTTCCACACGACAATTGACGAACAAATCATATTCGCCCAGCTTGACCATAACATAAATGCAATCTGGAGCCTGCTCCTGGCCAGCGGCTATCTGAAAGCGGAGCATGTCACGTATGATGAACGCGGAAAAGCGGATTATGAGCTGCGGCTGACGAACCGGGAAGTGCGGATGATGTTTGAGCGCATGATTGATGGCTGGCTCGCGGAATATACCCCGGACTATAATGCCTTTGTCAAGGCGCTGCTGCTGGGCGACAAAAAGGCGATGAACATCTATATGAACAGGACAGCCATGGCCACCTTCAGCTGCTTTGACTCGGGAAACAGGCCGTCAGAGGCTTCGGAGCCGGAGCGGTTCTACCATGGTTTTGTGCTGGGACTGATGGTTGACCTGGCGGACAGGTACAGCATTACATCGAACAGGGAGAGCGGATTCGGACGTTATGATGTCATGCTGGAGCCGAGAAACAGGGACGATGACGCGTTCATCTTTGAGTTCAAGGTGCTCGACCCGGGGGAGGAGTGCAGCCTGGAGGATACTGTGTGTGCAGCTTTGAAGCAGATTGAGGAAAAGCGCTATGCCTGCACATTGGAAGAGAAAGGAATTCCAGGAGATAAAATTCGGAAATACGGCTTTGCCTTTGAGGGGAAGAAGGTGCTGATTGGTTGAGCGGCAGCATAACACTTATTTGGCGGCAGGACAGGGGTGGATATTCCCTGGCATGAATCAAGGGTTTCCAGGCTGTAGTATATTTTTTGTAAACCTTCGGACGGCATTGTTCCTGATAAGGACAACCAGCACAATGATTTCTGTCAAATGATACCCTGCATTGTCTTGTTGATTTTGTATAGCTCTGACTTATTGGAACGTGGTCCGCTGCGCATTTCAGCAGACGTGTGCCATCTTCATTAAATTCAAAATCTGCCAGTGCATCAGGGGATTCTTTGCCGATTAAGGCTGTTGTTACCAGGCGGACATTCTTTTCTTTTGCAAGTGCAATGTTGTCCTGCCTGCCATAACCGCCATCTGTAACCAGAATGATTTTTTCTTCGGACTTTTCCATTGCCGAAAGAGTTTCCTGGAGAAACCGACTGTCTGTATGGGTGTTCTTATCATACTGGTAATCCGTCACGACAGAACCATTTTTGCCGACCGTCTCCTCTATGTTTGCAGAATATCCCCTGTACTGCTTACCCGCCTTGTTTCTGTAAGTGGCATCCGGGTCAGAAGGATTCTGGAGCGCGGACGAATTCATCGTACCGTCCTGCTTTGTCCTCATGCGGCGTTTTTCGTTTTCCACAACAGTCTGGTTAGAAAGGCATCTGGTAAAAAGCTGGTACTCCGTCACGTCTTCAAAATCTGTTCTGCACAGATGCAGCAGACAGTCGCTGTCTGTGAGAAGCCTCTGGATAATGGCCTCCATGTCATCATTTCTATGATGATAGAAAATGCGGTTATAGTCATTCGGGCCGGCATAATGTCTCAGTTGTTCCGGAATGATATCCGGCTGCTTTTTTGTGAGATAAACGACCAGCTTTGATATGCAGATATAAATCAGTTCCATGCGGCGGATGCGACCATTCAGCTTCATGATTTTAGCTATTTTGCCACTAAGGTCTTTTACACAGTCATGATATAAGTCCACCCCATGAAGTGTTTCATAGTCATAGCATCTTTTACGGAAACGGCTCAGGGTTTTATCTGATACAGGCTGTTCCACAAAGCTTGTGGTATGCAGGGCGTACTGGAGATGAAGGTCAAGCATCAGGTTCTCAACAATTTCATCGTCCGAATAATCAAAAAGCTCTTTGATGATAAGCGCACCGATGATTACATTAACAAGTGTATTGGATCTGGATACCTTGTCACTATACAGGACAGAAAAACGTTCTTCATCTATTGCCGGAAAAATCTCATCAGCAAAGATTTTTGCCCAGGATTTTTCCAGAGCTTTTTTCACGCTCAGTTAGTGATATAAAGCTGTCGTCAAAGGACAACTGTTGACAATCATGCGTTTTAAATGCCATAAGAGCAGTAAAAAACAGATTGGCACGAAGTTTGGAGAGCTAGGAAATATTTCATATTCAATGTATTTACTCGGATTTCCGATACAACAAATGGTAATTTCAATGTTTGGGGGAGAAATGAATAGAGTATATAATATACTAATAAGCCTTCCGATGGATATATGTTTTGGGTTTTTAATTTCGAAATCTGTTAATAGGAAGAAAAAGAATAAAACAATAGAGATTAAGCATAGCCACTAAATAAAATAGCAGATATGTATTATTTTAATTTACTGAATTCTTTGAAATATAAAAAGTTTCTTGACGCAGACTACATATTTGACTTATAATTATCATATCGTAGCAGTTAAGAACAAAGGCGTTTTTCTAAATAGCTTTTGTTTTTTCAGGATTGTCCCATCATTATATGAGTCATGACCATCTGTAAGATGATGTATGTCATGCGCTATTTACATAAGAACTCTGTAACAGATAGTAAGTTTTGTTGTCTGTTTCAAAGGAGAATATATTCACCCTATAGAACAACAATAATTGTGCTTAATATTAATCACTTAAACTAAAGATTGAAAGGCTGAGTTATGAAAAAATCAAAACAAATACTAGATAAAACATTTAAAATCATTATTATGACAATTGGAATAATATTTTTTCTTGAAAGTGACTTTTTTATTCCCTTAAGAACGTTTATATCAAAATACATTATATTTTTTCAGGGCAAAGGAGCACTCATCAGTAATATTTGTTTAGGTATACTATAAGTTTCCCAATCTGCCGTACTATAGAGGTGCAGCAGATCAGGTGTTTTTCCTTGGCCGCCCCCTTGGTCGCTTTGGTTTGTCTTCCGCTGGATTTTTCCTCGGCCTGCCCCGCTTTTTAGGCGCTGGCTTAGGAATCGGCTTTGAAAGACCAAGGGCTTCCAGCTCATCAA
>CAJTHM010000019.1 GCA_910576125.1 Lachnospiraceae bacterium
CGGAGGATCTGTTCCTCTAATGGAGGTCTTCCTCCCATGATAAAACGGCAGCGATACTATGATTCCCTGAAAGAAGCAGCATAGGATACAAAATCCTTGAGGAAAATGTGTCAACTAATCTTGACAAAATCAGACAGGATTGCTGCGGCGCTCGGTACCGTATATGTCTGGTATGCCTGGTACACGTCTGCGCTCCCGGAAGGAGAGAAGGCCATCGCCGATGTCTGGCAGTACAGCTCCACCGGCCGACTGGCAGGGGTCACCGGCAATGTGGACATGAACAGATTCTACACAGACTTTTCTGGAAACACCGTTCCGGCGGAGCGGGAAGCAAGGTGCAATCTCAACATCAAGTCCTTCCAGGCAGCGGCCAATGCGGACGGGTACCGGGACGCTGATGGCAAGCCTCTGGCGGAGGATGGCATTGATGGCTCGAAGACCCAGTATGTCCGGAGGCAGATCGCCCTACAGGCAAAAAAGTCCGGGGGCAGATATGTAGCAGGCTCCACCGGGGCGGTCGTGGGATGGTGGCAGACACGCTGCAACGAAATCCTGGGCCACAGCCAGGCAGTGGATAAGAGGTACGGCCCGACATCCCGGACGGAGACCATGGCCGTGCAGCGCAAGCTGAGCCTGAAGGTCGATGGTATCGCTGGGTACAACAGCATCCAGGCAGCATTCTATAATTAGCAAAAGGGCGGCAGGGTCATCCTGCCGCCTGTACCTTTGGGTAGATTATTCGTGACAAATTTCATGACAAAAAATTGTATTTGCATGACAAATCTCACATTTGAGACCCCAATAATTTTAGGTAGCTAAAAAGCCGCAAACCCTTGAATTTATTGGAAAATCGTTGGATTTGCGGCTTTAAATAAAAATGGAAGCAAAGGGGCTCGAACCCTTGGCCTCCCGCTAGTCAGGCGAGCGCTCATCCCAGCTGAGCTATGCTTCCATGCACCTATAATAACACAAATGAAAGAAAATGGGAAGAGGGAATTTTTAAAATTGAGAAAAATGAGAGGATTTTCGGGAGAGAATTCCGGGTGAGATGCAGGAACGAAAGTTACAGAGTCCCGCTTCCTCTGGTCTTGGGGCTTCTGGACTGCTCCGCCCGGCAGAAGGCGCCGAACAGCCTGGGGAGGCTGTCCTTTGGGACATGCACGCCGGTCCGGCCCCCGAATCTGTTCTTCTTCGCCGCTCAGGGCGGTGAGACGGGAATTAAATGCCATTTATATAGTATAGCATGTTTTTTGGGGATTGGTGTGTAGTTTTGGGATTCTCTCAGGATGAGGCGGCTTATGGATTGGGGGACAAAGGCCGATATCCTAAGTAACCGTATTTAAGCGGAAGACTGCTATGCTCAAGACAGCCCCGGTTTTCCGATTCGCCCAAGAGGAGCATATACGGCTGGCGGTCTGAAAGCTGTTGTAGTGATAGTGGCTTTGCTGCAGTTTTACGTGAATTCCAATGACGTGCAGTATGAAGAGGAGGAGAGAGCAATGGGGGATTATGTGAATGGTATGTGGAAAGACAGCACAGGCAATGGGAATCCTGTGAACTTTAAGGGGAAATGGGGGGAGCACATCTTTACGGAAGAGGAGATACGGGCGCTCCTGAACGGGGAAGAGATATGTTTTGGATACAAGGGAAGAGATATTCGCGGTCATATACAGTATTGCTCCTATAATGGAAAGGAATATATAGGATTCAAGCCTGATTTCGACAAAGCATACGACAAAAAGCCTGTCTTCAGAGGCTCCACGTTCCGGCTGGACATGTGCAAGGAAGACATCATGGCCGAATTCATGAGGCGGAACTACTACGCGCGGCTGCGGAATGACGACAGGACGGAGATTGCATATCGGAGAATCGTCGACCAACAGGAACAGCGGGCCGGGGTAGACGTGGAATACACCCGGAACGGGAGGACATGTCTGGTTGATGAAAAAGCGCAGATGGACTACATCTTTAACGATGCGCCCCTGCCCACTTTCGCGCTGGAAATCATGGGAGTGAAGGGGGCGGAAGGGTGGTTCGTCAAGGATGGCCTGAAGACACAGTACTATATGTTCATCTGGCCCCACGCGGAGGGCGATTCGCTGACTGTGGACAGTATCCGATACGCGATGTACGCCTTTGTGGAGAAAAAGGCGCTGCAGGACGCGGTGGAAAAGCGGTACGGAACGAAAGAGGAGCTGACAGAATGCGCCCGCCGTATCATGGCAGGCAAAATCGGCTATGAAAAGGGCAACAGAGTCTATTATAAGGAGAAGCCCTTTGACGCGGAGGGCTACCTGGTATACACGAAAAAGCCGGTGTCCGGCCAGGAGGGCAAGGCGGAAGAGCCGGTCAATCTGGTGGTAAGCCGCCGCTGGATCGAATCCCTGGCGGAGGAGTACGGAACCGTGAGGCCATGAGCCGACCACAACTGAATCACCAGCACAGCGCCAGAGCGTATAGAAGACCAGTCTGTACGCTCTTTCTTTTGCCTGGAAACAGCAAAACACATTTTTTCTGCCGGATTGTGCTTCCCCTGAAATCCGAGAGCATATTCAGCGTAACAGATTCCCCGGGACAGGTCTGCCAATCAGACATGGAAAATTCAGCAACTCCCGGTTGCGCGAAAAAATGCAGTGCAAAATTCCCCACATGCCTGCAATCCGGCTCTTGACAAGCGGCCTGCGCCATGATAGGATAAGAGACAAATCAACATAAGAAAAAGCGATGACGGAAACAAGTAGCATAAAAATCGCAGACAGAGAGAGCGTCACAGGGTGGAAGACGCTTATGTGGATTCTATGTGAAAACCATTCCTTAGCTGCAATGCTGAAAGTAGACGTAAGCGTTGCCGTACACCTGCGTTAAAGGTTAGGATTTGATGGAATCTGAAGTGAAAAATTAAGGTGGAACCGTGCAATGGGCACCCTTAAAGGTATGCGACACATATCTTTGGGGTGCTTTTCTTATGTGGATTAATAATCTTAAAGAAAGGAAGAGAAAAAATGAAGATCAAGATGAGAGACGGTTCCATGAAAGAGGCGGCCTTTGAGGAGGAGCTGGGGAGGGACGCGTTCCGGCATACCACGGCCCATATCCTGGCCCAGGCGGTAAAGCGGCTCTATCCGGACGCGAAATGCGCCATCGGCCCGGCGATTCCGGAGGGGTTCTATACTGGAATCCAGGATAGGATTCCAGTATCAAAATTCTATTATGACTTCGAATTCCCGTTCCGGTTCTCGGAGGAGAATTTCCCGGAAGTGGAAGCGGAAATGCGGAAAAACGTGAAAGAAAATCTCCAATTGCGTCAATTCACGGCAGACCGGAAGTGGGCCCTGGAGGAGATGGAAAGGCGGGGCGAGGATTATAAGGCGGAGATTCTGCGCGGGCTGCGGTCAGAGGAGGAGATTAGCTTTTACAGGCAGGGAGAGTATCTGGAGATGTGTGCCGGCCCCCATGTGGCCTATACCAGCGCGGTCAGGGCGTTCAAGCTGCTGTCCGTGGCGGGGGCCTACTGGCGCGGCGACGAGAGGAACAGGATGCTTACCCGGATCTACGGCACGTCCTTTCCGGATTCCAGGATGCTGGAGGAATATCTGAACCGCCTGGAGGAGGCGAAGCGCAGAGACCACAGAAAGCTGGGCAGAGAACTGGGGCTGTTCGCGCTGCTAAAGGAGGGGCCTGGTTTCCCTTTCTTTCTTCCCAGGGGCCTGGTTTTGAAGAATCTGCTCATCGACTATTGGAGGAGACTGCATGCCAGGGAGGGGTACCGGGAGATATCCACGCCGGTGATCTTGAACCGCGGGCTTTGGGAGACTTCCGGGCATTGGGAGCATTACAGGGATAAGATGTACGCCACGGTGATCGACGGGGAGGACTACGCCATAAAGCCCATGAGCTGTCCCGGCGGCATGCTGGTATACCAGATGGAGCCCCGTTCCTATCGCAATCTCCCCATGCGGGTCAGCGAGCTGGGGCTGATCCACAGAAACGAGAAGTCGGGAACCCTCCACGGACTCATGCGGGTGCGCTGCTGCACACAGGACGACGCCCACATCTTCATGATGCCGGAGCAGATCCAGGAGGAGATTAAGGGGGTGGCCCGGCTGATAGATGAGGTATATTCGAAATTTGGTTTCCAATATCACGTAGAACTGTCAACCAGGCCGGAGGATTCCGTGGGGAGCGATGAGGACTGGGCGATGGCCACCGACGGCCTGCGGAATGCTTTGGAGGATTTAGGGCTGCCCTATGAGGTGACCCCCGGGGACGGGGCGTTCTACGGCCCGAAGATTGATTTCCACCTGGAGGATTCCATCGGGAGGACATGGCAGTGCGGAACCATCCAGCTGGACTTCCAGCTGCCCCGGCGTTTCGGGGCGGAATACATCGGGGAGGACGGGAAGAAGCACCGCCCCATCATGATACACCGGGTGGTATTCGGCTCCATCGAGCGGTTCATGGGCATCCTGATAGAGCATTTCGAGGGGAAGTTCCCGCTGTGGCTGTCCCCGGTACAGGTGAAGGTGCTGCCTGTCTCGGATAAATATATGGATTATGCGCGGGAGATGGAAAGCGCCATGAAGAAGGAGGGCCTGCGCTGCGAGACGGATGCCAGAGGGGAGAAGATAGGCTGCAAAATCAGGACGGCGCAGATGGAAAGGGTGCCCTATATGCTCATCGTAGGCGAGAAGGAAACCGGAACCGGATACGTCTCTGTCCGGAAACGGGAGGAGGGCGACCTGGGGAGGATGCCGCTGGAGAGATTCCTGGGGATGCTGAAAGAGGAAGGAATCTGAGCGTTGGACACTTTATCGGCCATGTGGCAAGCAGGATTCCGGATTCTCGGAAAAACGCAAAGCTTCTCGAAAACAACAAAAAACAAAATAAACCCACAAAAATATTAAGGGAAATAGTGCCAGATTTATTGACATTTGGATGACATAGGCATATACTGAATAGGAAAGATGCTTGTTCCGGGAATCACGACTCACAAGAAGATATACTGCATAACGCCAGAATTTACCATACTGCATTTGTGAAACGTATATGGCTGGCGTTATGTAGTCAGGCTACCCGGATATTTTAACTGTTAAGCAGTGTAAATGACAGCCTCAAAGAACACAAAATCGAACTGAGAGAAAATAGAACACAAAAGAACACGAAGCGGTCAACACAGAAAGGAGCACCAATGGCCAAATATTACACACAGGAAATCCCCAAAACGGACAGAATCCCCAGGCTGGTAGCGCATCTCTACGCCAAGATGCCGGAAATCGAATCCGCCAGGGCCAGGCTGATCACAGAATCCTATAAGGCGACAGAAGACAAATCGATAATCATGCGGCGCGCCCTGGCATTTGCCCATATTTTGGACAATATCCCCATCATCATCCGGGAGGACGAGCTGGTGGTAGGCAGCACCACCATCGCCCCCAGAGGCTGCCAGACCTACCCGGAATTTTCCTACAAATGGCTGGAGAGCGAATTCGACACCGTGGCAGCCCGCAAGGCAGACCCCTTCTACATAGCCGAACAGACCAAGCGGGAGCTGCTGGAGGCGGACGCCTACTGGGAGGGGAAGACCACCAGCGAACTGGCCACTTCCCTCATGACCGAGGAGACGAAGAAAGCCATTGAGCACAATATCTTTACCCCCGGCAACTATTTCTACAACGGTGTGGGCCATGTGACCGTCCAGTATGACAAGATTCTGGCCATAGGCTACAGGGGGCTTATCGAAGAGATACAGGCGGAGCTGGACAAGTGCAGCCCTGGCGACGAAGATTATTGCACCAAGAGCCAGTTCCTGAAAGCGGCCGTCCTAAGCTGCGAGGCCGTGATTCGCTATGCCCGCAGATATGCCCGGCTGGCGGAGGAAGAGGCAGCTTCCTGCACTGACTCCGCGAGAAAGCAGGAGCTTCTGCAGATAGCGGCCAACTGCGCCAGGGTGCCGGAACACGGAGCCGCCACGTTCCATGAGGCCTGCCAGAGCTTCTGGTTCGTGCAGCAGCTTCTGCAGCTGGAGTCCAGCGGGCATTCCATCTCCCCGGGTCGCTTCGACCAGTATATGTATCCTTACTATAAGAAAGACCTGGAGGCCGGGAGGCTGACCAGGGAATCCGCCCAGGAGCTGATCGACTGTATCTGGGTGAAATTGAACGATTTGAACAAATGCCGTGACGCTGCCAGCGCGGAAGGGTTCGCGGGCTACAGCCTGTTCCAGAACCTGATTGTGGGCGGACAGGACAAAGAGGGGTTAGACGTGACGAATGACCTGAGCTTCATGTGCATCACGGCCTCCAAGCATGTGTTCCTGCCCCAGCCTTCCCTTTCCATCCGGGTGTGGAACAAGTCGCCCCACGAGCTGCTGCTGAAGGCGGCGGATCTGACGCGCACGGGCATCGGCCTGCCTGCGTATTACAATGATGAAGTCATTATCCCCTCGCTGCTGAGCAGAGGCCTTACCCTGGAGGACGCCAGGGATTACAATATCATCGGCTGCGTGGAGCCCCAGAAAGCCGGCAAGACGGAGGGCTGGCATGACGCGGCGTTCTACAATATGTGCCGCCCCCTGGAGCTGGTGTTCTCCAATGGCTGGGACAAGGGTGAGAAGATCAGCATAGAGACCGGGGCCGTGGAGGACATGGCTACCTTTGAGGAGTTCTATGACGCCTATAAGAAGCAGATGGATTACAACATCTCCCTGCTGGTGAACGCGGACAACGCCATCGACGTGGCCCATGCCACCCGCTGCCCGCTACCGTTCCTGTCCTGCATGGTGGACGACTGCGTGAAGCGTGGCAAGAGCGTCCAGGAGGGCGGCGCGGTCTACAATTTCACCGGCCCACAGGGCTTTGGCATCGCCAACATGGCGGACTCGCTGTATGCGATCAAGAAGCTGGTGTTTGACGAGAAAAAGGTGACTCTGGCGGAGTACAAGCGGGCGTTGGCCATGAACTACGGCCAGGGCTTCGATGCCGTCAGCGCGGGAGAAATCGTCACGGAAATCCTGCGTGAGATGAACAGAAACAGCATGACCGTGGACGAAGCCCAGATTGCGGGTATGATTCAGACAGTGATGAACACGGAGCTTCCGGCGGAGGAGAAGAAGAGATACGAAGCCCTGCGGGCCATGATAGACGAAGTGCCCAAGTTCGGCAACGACAATGAGGAAGTGGACATGTTCGCCCGGGACGTGGCATACACGTACACAAAACCGTTGCTGAATTATCGGAATCCCAGAGGCGGCCAGTTCCAGGCGGGGCTGTATCCCGTGTCCGCCAACGTGCCACTGGGAGCCCAGACCGGAGCTACCCCGGACGGCAGATTGGCCCACACCCCTGTGGCGGACGGCGTGTCCCCCTCGGCGGGTAAGGACGTGTACGGCCCCACCGCGGCGGCGAATTCCGTGTCCAAGCTGGACCACGGCATCGCCTCCAACGGCACCCTGTTCAACCAGAAGTTCCATCCCACGGCACTCAGCGGGGAGAAGGGGCTGGAGAACTTCGTGGCGCTGATTCGCTCCTATTTCGACCAGAAGGGGAGCCATATGCAGTTCAATGTGGTGGACAGGGAGACCCTGCTGGACGCCCAGGCCCATCCCGAGAAGTACGCCCACCTGGTGGTGCGGGTGGCAGGGTACAGCGCACTGTTCACGACGCTTTCCAAGTCCTTGCAGGACGACATCATCCGGAGGACGGAGCAGGGGTTCTGAGAATTATGGAAAAACCGATGCTCAGCGAGCATTTTGACGTAGGCGATATCAGGAAAATCAGGGAATATAATTCTCTGCGTCATATTGGGATGACACCGGATGAAATAGTGGAAGATATTAAAAAGGGTGCTGCCGGATTGCTTGCGGGGCTAAGGAAAGACAAAAGCGAGGGGCACTGCTTGGGAAAGAGGTGAAAGCCATATGGCAATCCAAACATCCGCACAGGAGACCATTAATACGTTAGACGCGATTTTTGAACGACATAGAAATGACCGTATCTGTGTTTTGGGAACGACATGCTGCGGTAAAACCACTTTGCTGCGGCAGATACCCGGCTGCGTGGATTTGGATGATGAATTATGGCCACAGTTGACCCAGGAAGAAGCGGATTTTATCAGCCGAAAGCCGTGGACGAAAGAAATCGGAGACTTTATTGACAGGCTTGTCTATGAGAGGATTTCCGTAAAACCTGGGCATCCGTTATTCACAACGATTATTGTAGAATGTGATGTGGTAATCTATCTTGATATCAGCGAAGCGCTGTTGGCAGAGCACTGCAAAAAGAGAGGGAATAGTTTTACGGATGCAAAAAATGTAAAGGATGCTGTGGAGGGGGACTGGAACCATCACAGAGAAAAAGGCGGGAAAACCTTTTACTATCTATGTGTCACAGAATAAAGGTGCGGCTGACCTGATTGCAAAGCTGGGGAAAGCGAAAATCATAAAGCTATAGAGCGAGGAACATAATGATCATAAAAAACGAACATCCGATTTTAGAGTACAGCACGGACAGAATCGCTGTCATCAATCCGGACAGGGACGCGTCCAAAGCGGACAGAGATGGACAGGGCGGGGGCGGGTTTGGGCGTTTCCCCAGGCTCTGCCTGGTCACGTTCTTCGAGGAGGTGCTTGACAGCGCGGTAGAGAGGTACGGGGGAGAGAAGATAGGGACATATGTCTCCGAAATGAAGGACTTCCATGTGTACCGGTTCACGGTGGATGGCACGGAGGTCTGCGCCGTACAGGCAGTGGTGGCCTCAGGCTCCATCGCCATGATGACCGAGATGCTCTACGGCAGCGGCGTGGAGGTGATCGTCTGCTGCGGCGGCTGCGGAGTGCTGGACGACATCCCGGAGGGAGCCATCATCCTGCCGGTGCGTGCCCTGCGGGACGAGGGGGCATCCTACAAATATCTGCCGCCTGCGCGGTTCATCGAGCTGCAGCCGGAGCCCATAGAGCGCTTCCGGGAAGTCCTGTCCGGCCACGGCGTCCCCTACATAGAATGCGCCACCTGGTCTACGGACGGATTCTACAGGGAGACCCGGGAGATGGTGGCTTACCGGAAGGAGGAGGGCTGCAGGGCCGTGGAGATGGAGTGCGCCACCATGGCCGCCATCGCCCAGTTCCGGGGCAAGGTCTTTGGCCAGCTGCTCTACAGCGGCGACATCCTCATTGGCGATGCGGAGGACTATGACGACAGGGACTGGAACAATAATGTTTCCGCAAGGGAGAGGCTGTTCGCTCTCGCCTTGGAGGCATTGTGCAAGCTGTAGGGGAAATGCGGATGAATGGTTTTGATGATGCTTTTTGGAAAATGTTGGACTCCCTGGTGAGGGATTCGGAAATCGTGACAGACAGGCCAAAAGGGACAGTCCATCCGAAATATCCGGATTTTGTCTATGAGGTTGACTATGGATATTTAAAGGATACTTCATCCATGGATGGCGCCGGCATTGATGTGTGGGTGGGCTCAGGGGAAAAGCGGGTGGACGCGGTCATGTGTACTGTTGACTGCCTGAAACGGGATTCGGAAATCAAGATTTTGATTGGATGTACGGAAGAAGAAAAGCTGTCAATATATCGAGCCCATAATGATACACAGTATATGAAAGGTATTATGATAAGGCGCTGAATGGAGCCAGACTTCAGTAACCGTAAGTATGAAATGCTGCTCGCGCGGCGGAATGAGATGAAAAATGACGACAGAATATTTACAGACAAAAGGCCGGATATTTGATATACAACGGTATTCCATACATGACGGAACGGGAATCCGGACAATTTGCTTCCTGAAAGGCTGTGTACTGCGGTGCAAATGGTGCTGCAATCCGGAGTCCCAGGAGTACGGGATTCAGGAGATGACCGTTCAGGGCAAGACGAAGATCATCGGCCGCGATGTGACCGTGGCGGAGGTCATGGAGACCGTGGAGAAGGACAGGCCCTACTATGACCGCTCCGGCGGCGGCCTGACCCTTTCCGGCGGTGAGAGCCTCTGCCAGCCGGAATTCGCCAGAGACCTGCTCCGGGCGGCGAAAGCGGTGGGCATCAATACCGCCATGGAGAGCATGGCCTGCGCCAAATGGGAAGTGATAGAACAGATTCTGCCGTACCTTGACCACTATCTCTGTGACATCAAGCATATGGACAGCGGAAAGCACAAACGCTTCACCGGAAAAGGCAATGAACTGATGCTGGAGAACGCGAAGAAAATCGCCTCTTCCCGCCAGACCCGCCTCAGCATTCGGGTACCGGTGATTCCCACCTTTAACGATACCGCGGGGGAAATCAGGGCCATTGCCCGGTATGCGGACGCCCTGCCCGGTGTGGAGGAAATCTATCTGCTCCCCTACCATAGGCTGGGACAGGACAAATATGAGGGGCTGGGCAGAACCTATGAACTGCCGGACATCCTGCCGCCGGAACCGGAGCATATGCAGCGGCTGAAGCGAGAAGCGGAAGCTTGTACGAAATTAAGATGCCACATAGGCGGTTAAAAGAATAAGATATGAAAAAGACAGATGCAATCGTCCGGCTTATTAGGCAGGAGATTGAAAATAAGGACATACTGGAGGTAGCCTGCGGCACGGCAGAATTTTCCCTATCCGCCGCACAGTGTGCGAAGCAGGTCACCTGTATCGATATTGACAGCGGGCGCCTGAGCAGCCTGGTGGAAGAGCGGGAAAATATCCGTTTTCAGGAGATGGACGCCGTCGAAATGGACTTTGCATGCGATGCGTTTGACACGGTGGTTCTGTACAATGCCCTTTGCCATATTGAAGACCAATATGATACAATCCTGGCGGAATGCCGACGGGTGTTGAAGCCGGAGGGGCATATCCTTCTGATTGCCACATGGAAGATGGACAGTTCCCTTATGGCGGAGATGTTCGGCGACAGGCTGGAATGGCTGGAAGGAAACTGTATTATGAAACTTGGGAAATGAGGTCGGTGTATGAAAAACGAGTGGCTGACACCAAATATACGTGTGAGAAACGCTGAAAGATGCACCAGGCTAATATGCGCGGGAACCTGCGGAGGACGTGTAGGATGAATAGGAGAATCGTCAACGATATAACGGATTTCATTTTTCTGGAGGACAGGCTGGAAAAGGCGGACGCGATTTTCGTCCCCGGCGGTTCTTATCCGGAACTGCCGGAACGGGCGGCGGAATTGTGGAAAGAGGGATATGCCCCGTATGTGGTGCCCTCCGGCAGATTTTCCATCACCAGAGGGGAATTCGCGGGCGTGAAATCCAAAGCGGAAAAGTACGGAAAAAAGTACGCCACCGAATGTGAATTCTATACCGATGTGCTGCAGATCAATGGAGTCGCCCCCGACTGCATCCTTCAGGAGGCCGAAGCGCAGTTTACAGCCGAGAACGCCAGATTTACCAGAAAGCTTCTCGACGCGAAAGGCCTATGCCCCGGGAAAGCCATCATCTGCTGCAAAGGATTCCATTCCAGAAGATGCCTGATGTACTACCAGTTCAGCTTCCCGGAGACGGAGTTCATGATGGCGCCGGTGTACGTCAACGTGACCAGGGAAAACTGGTACCGGACGGCCTGGGGGCAGGAAAAGGTGCTGGGGGAACTGACGAGGCTGGGGACGCAGTTCGGGCCGGAACTGAAAGGATTTGACAGGTCATCTGTAGATAGCTGATGTCAGCAAAGAGGCTTTGGCGGAAGCGGGAAGACTGCTGAAGTGATACAAAGAAGAACTGCCAAGACCGAAAGGAAGGAAAAGAAATGGACTGGCTTGATGACAAGACCAAACAGAGAATCGTGCAGGAACTGGTACCGGGCAAGCAGATTACGCTGGCCCACATCATTGCCAGCCCTGACCCTGTTCTATATGAAAAGCTGGGCCTGAATCCCGGCATCGATTACGTCCGCGCCGCCATCGGCATTATGACGGTGTCCCCGGCGGAGACGGCTATCATCATGGCGGATGTGGCGATGAAAGCGGCCGCCATCGATTTGGGATTCGTGGACAGGTTCAGCGGCTCCCTGATCATATCCGGCACCGTATCAGAGGTAGAGGCTTCCGAACAGGCAATTCTGGATTATGTGAGGAATGTGCTGCAATATACAGTCTGCGGAATCACTCGGACTTGACTTGCACGCTTATCGGCGAAGAAACCATGCTGGCTATCTGCAATGATGGTTCAGAGAAAAATTACAAGAATCAGAATATAAGCAAAAGTCATAGAACCGCCCACAGCCTCCATAGGGAGCGGTCAGCATGAGCTTTTATGACCCGGATGGAAATACCGTGTATCTGAGAATTTTTCCGGAAAAGACATCCGACGGGTAACGGAAAGGAGGCGCACTATGACAAAGACGAATTACCCACCGGGCTGGCTGTCCGACATCAGCTTCGTAGTCATCTTTGCGAAATACCAGGGAAAATGGGTCTACTGCTGGCATAAGCGCCGCGGAAGCTTCGAGCATCCGGGCGGTCATGTGGAGCAAAATGAGACCCCCGTGCAGGCGGCAAAGAGGGAACTGTACGAGGAATCCGGCATCACGGACTGCAAGCTGATACCGTTGTGGGACTATGAACAGAAATGGGGGGACGGCGTGGGCCGCAATAACGGCAGAGTCTATTTCGCGGAAGTCCATGCCCTGGGGGAGCTGCCCGAGAGCGAAATGAGCCGCGTCGAGCTGTTTGAATCCGTGCCGGAAAACTATACCTACGACGCCGCGGAGGAGGCCCGGGATCTGGAGAGGATAGAGGACATGCTCCGGGCATTCCGGGAGTAGCGCTCTTCAGGCTACATTATATTTATGAAGAAACTGATACTGATGGGCCGCAGCGAAAGCGGGAAGACTACTCTGAAGCAGGCCCTTTCCAGAGAAAAGATACAATACCGCAAGACTCAGTACATCCATTATGAAGATGTGCTCATAGACACCCCGGGAGAATACGCCCAGACCCACCGTCTGGGATATGCGCTGGCTCTCTACGCCTATGAGGCGGACGTGGTGGGGCTGCTGGTGGCGGCAACGGAGCCTTACACGCTGTTCCCGCCTAACATCACCTGCATGGTGAACCGGGACGTGATCGGCATCGTGACGAAAATCAATGAACCCAAAGCCGACAGAAAGCTGGCGGAACTGTGGCTGCGCAATTCCGGCTGCAGGGAGATTTTCTTTGTGGATTCGGTGACAGGGGAGGGCGTGGAAGAAATCCTGGCGTATTTGAACCGTCCCCAAATAAAGAAACCACAAAAATAAAACAAAAACGACACAATCCAACATTTGCATGTTGACTTGTGTGGTATATAGGCTTATAATGGAGGAAAAGCACTCCAGCAACTGCAAACACAGGAATCAAAACGAATCAGGAGGAATCAAAATGCAGAACGAGTACGAAGTCAAAAAAGAGATATGCGACATCGGCAAGAGAATCTACAACAGGAACATGGTAGCCGCCAACGACGGCAACATCTCGGTGAAGTTGAACGACAATGAGTTCCTTTGCACCCCCACGGGCGTGTCCAAGGGATTCATGACTCCCGAGTATATCTGCAAAGTGGACGCACAGGGCAATGTCATCCAGTCCAACGGCAATTTCAAGCCTTCATCCGAAATCAAGATGCACATGAGAGTATATCAGGAGAGGCCCGATGTAAGGAGCGTGGTGCATGCCCATCCCGTATACGCCACCAGCTTCGCAATCGCCGGTATTCCTCTGACCCAGCCCATCATGCCCGAGGCAGTCATCGCGCTCGGCTGTGTGCCCATCGCCAAGTACGGCAGACCTTCCACCATGGAGATTCCCGATGCCGTTTCCGAGTATGTGCAGCACTTTGACGCAGTCCTCCTGGAGAACCACGGCGCGCTGACCTATTCCGACTCCCTGCTTGCGGCTTATCTGAAGATGGAATCCGTAGAGTTCTACGCACAGCTCCTGTATCAGTCAAGGATGCTGGGCGGCCCCAAGGAGTTCACCCCCCAGCAGGTGGAAGACCTCTACGAAATCAGGAGACAGTTCGGCATGAAAGGCCGCCATCCCGCTAACCTCTGCCCCAACGCAAAAGAGGGAAAGCCCAGCTGCCATACCTGCGGAGGCGGATGCCACGACAAGAAAGAGAACGCGAATGTCTCAGCGGACGTGGTGGCGGAGATTACCAGGAAAGTGCTGGAGCAGTTAGGGAAATAAGAGAGATTTGTATGGAAAATAAAGAAATAGAGGCAATCGTCCGGGAGGTCCTGGAAAGGGCGGAAAACGGACGGACAGAAAGCGGCGGGCCGGTGAAGCCTAAGACGGTGAAACAGGCAGCGGCGAACGGAGGACAGACATATGTCACCATGCCGTTAGCGCTGGCCGTGAAGCTCATCGAAAAGATTGAGGAGAAAGCGGCCCGGTGGGACATGCGGGTGGTCACCGCAGTCTCCGATGCCTCCGGGCGGCCCGTGGCCATCCACTGCATGGATGGCGCCTACATAGGAAGCTTTGACGTAGCATTGAACAAGACCTACACATCCATAGCGTTTCAGATGTCCACCGCGGAACTTGGACGGCTGAGCGGCCCCGATGGGAGCCTGTACGGCATACAGTTTACCAATGACGGAAAAATCGTCATATTCGGCGGCGGCGAGGTGCTGAAAAAGGACGGCGTCATCGTCGGGGCTCTGGGCGTCAGCGGCGGAAGCGCCGAGCAGGACACCGCGCTGGCAGCCTATGGAAAAAGTGTTTTCACGGAACTGGAATAGAAATCAGCATCTGCCAGCCGGAAATTCTCTGTGATGACCCGCTACTGGACGGCGGATGCGGAACTGGAATGGAGGTAACAAAGTGCTTGTAAACGAGAATCTGGTACAGGATATCGTACAGGAAGTGGTGGCGAAAATGCAGATTGCGGAATCCGCAAGCGGAAAGCACGGCATCTTCACCGATATGAACGAAGCCATCGCAGCCGCAAAAGTTTCACAGAAGACAGTACGTAAGATGTCCCTGGATCAGAGAGAACAGATTATCAGCAATATCCGCAGAAAAACCCATGAAAATGCGGAAGTCATTGCCAGAATGGGCGTAAACGAGACAGGAATGGGCAATGTAGGGCATAAGATATTAAAGCATAAGCTGGTGGCCGACAAGACTCCCGGCACGGAAGATTTGAAGACAACGGCCTGGTCCGGAGACAGGGGACTGACTCTGATTGAGATGGGACCTTTCGGGGTCATCGGCGCCATCACGCCCTGCACCAATCCCAGTGAGACGGTCATCTGTAATTCCATCGGCATGATAGCGGCGGGGAACACGGTGGTGTTCAATCCCCATCCCCAGGCGGTGAAGACCACTATCTTTGCCATCAATATGATCAATGAGGCCTCTATGGAGGCCGGAGGCCCTGACAATGTGGCCTGCACCGTGGAACAGCCCACGCTTGAGACCAGCAATGTGATGATGAAGCACAAGGATATTCCCCTTATCGTCGCGACCGGCGGCCCGGGCGTGGTGACCGCAGTGCTCTCCTCCGGCAAGAGGGGGATCGGCGCAGGCGCCGGCAATCCTCCCGCGGTGGTGGATGAGACAGCGGACATCAGAAAAGCGGCGGAGGACATCGTCAACGGCTGCACCTTTGACAACAACCTTCCCTGTATCGCCGAGAAGGAAATCGTGGCAGTGGAGTCCATCGCGGACGAGCTGATGCACTATATGATTTCCGAGCAGGGCTGCTATCTGATTTCCAAGGAGGAGCAGGACAGGCTGACAGCCACGGTCCTGACGCCCAAGGGTCTGAACCGCAAGTGTGTGGGCCGGGATGCAAAGACTTTGCTCAGCATGATCGGCGTGACCGTTCCCGACAATATCCGCTGCATCGTCTTTGAGGGACCCAAGGAGCATCCTCTGATCGCGGAGGAGCTGATGATGCCTATCCTTGGCATGGTCAGGGCGAAGGACATCGACGATGCCATCGAGAAGGCTGTATGGCTGGAGCACGGCAACCGCCACTCCGCCCACATCCACTCCAAGAACATTGACAACATCACGAAGTACGCAAGAGAAATCGACACGGCCATCCTGGTAAAGAACGCGCCCTCCTACGCGGCGCTGGGCTTCGGCGGGGAGGGGTACTGTACTTTCACCATCGCCAGCCGCACCGGCGAGGGCCTGACCAGCACCAAGAGCTTCACCAAGAGCAGGCGCTGCGTCATGTCCGACAGTTTATGTATAAGATGAAAGGAGTAAAAAATGGCTGATACAGCACAGATAGAGGAGATTGTAAAACAGGTGCTTGCCAGTATGTCCGGCACAGTCAGTGCGGCGCCTGCGGCTAAAAGCGCAGGGAATGGCGCCATTCCGAAGACGGCCCATGTGGCAATGCTGACAAGTCTGGAGCATTTTGATGTAAAAGAGTTTCCCATGCCGGAAGTGGGCGATGACGATATTCTGGTAAAGGTGGAGGGATGCGGCGTCTGCGGCACGGACGCCCATGAGTTCAAGAGAGATCCTTTCAGCCTGATACCGGTTGCTCTGGGCCATGAGGGCACCGGCGAGATCGTGAAGATGGGCAAGAACGTGAAGAAGGACAGCGCGGGCAAGGATCTGAAGCTTGGTGACAAGGTAGTTACCTGCATGATCTTCAAGGACAACCCGGACATCACCATGTTCGACTTGAACAAGCAGAACGTGGGCGGCGCGGACGTATACGGACTTCTTCCCGATGACGATATCCATCTGAACGGATGGTTTTCTGACTACATCCTGATCAGAGGAGGTTCTACCGTATTTAATGTAAGCGACCTGGATCTGTATTCCAGAGTGCTGATTGAGCCCTGCGCGGTGCTGATTCATGCGGTAGAGCGGGCCAAGAGCACGGGAATCCTGCGTTTCAACAGCAGAGTGGTGGTACAGGGCTGCGGCCCCATCGGCCTGATTTGTATCGCGATTCTGCGCACCATGGGCATCAACAAGATCGTAGCGGTGGACGGAGAGCAGAAGCGCCTTGACTTCGCAAAGGAATTGGGAGCCTCGGATTCCGTGAACTTTAAGGATCACAAGGGCATCGAGGCATTGTCCGCGGCGGTTGCCGAGAAGTGCGACGGCCATCTGGCGGATTTCGCTTTCCAGTGTACCGGATCCCCGGCGGGACATTCCAATATCTATAAGTTCATCCGCAACGGCGGCGGGCTTTGCGAGCTGGGATTCTTCATCAACGGCGGTGATGCCACCATCAATCCGCATTTTGATATCTGTTCCAAGGAAATTACCACCGTGGGAAGCTGGGTGTACACCCTGAGGGATTATGCCACCACATTTGATTTCCTCAAGAGCGCGAAGAAGATGGGACTTCCCATGGATAAGCTGATTACCCACACCTATCCGCTGGAGGAAATCAACGAGGCGCTGAAGACCAATCTGGCTATGACGGGCTTAAAGATTGCTATCATAAATAAGTAGCATCTGAGACGAAAAGTGACGGATTGACACTAATCCGACTGTATCTGGACGATATAATGAACATCACCATGTGCAATCGGGGAAGCGAGGAGATGAATGGAAGGAAAGAATTCCATAGAAGAAGTGGATTCCATAGGAGAAATGAATTCCATAGAAGAAAAGAAGTCCGAGGAAGAAGCGGTAGGGCTGTTGGAGGTATACGGACTGACCTGCGCGTTCCTTGCGGCCGACGCGGGCTGTAAGGCGGCTGACGTGAGGCTGGAGACCTTTGACAAAAACAAACCCGCGAATGCGGATGCGCTGCCGGTGCCTTTGCTGGTGACAGTGAAGTTCCGGGGAAGCGTAGCGGCGGTGGAGGCTGCCATGGAGGCAGGCGAGCAAAAAGCAAAATCCCTCACCGGCGTGGTGCAGCGTCACATCATCCCGAGGCCTACCGGGGACACAGAGAAAATGTTGAAGATAAGCGCTTTTGACAAGAATTAAAATGAAATGACGATTCATGACAGGCAGAATGAAAGGAGATTATTATGGCACAGGAAGCATTGGGAATGGTAGAAA
Source organism: Lachnospiraceae bacterium (assembly GCA_910576125.1). Classification (GTDB taxonomy): domain Bacteria; phylum Bacillota; class Clostridia; order Lachnospirales; family Lachnospiraceae; genus Acetatifactor; species Acetatifactor aquisgranensis. The sequence continues at coordinate 17,963 of CAJTHM010000019.1, forward strand.
CAAGAGGTCTGACGGCGGCGATTGAGGCAGCCGATGCGATGACCAAGTCCGCAGAGGTATCTCTGGTGGGCACGGAGAAGATCGGTTCCGGACTGGTAACGGTTATGGTACGCGGCGATGTAGGCGCTGTCAAGGCTTCCGTGGAGAGCGGTTCCGCAGCAGCAAGCCGCCTTGGCGAACTGGTGGCAGCACATGTCATCCCCAGACCGCACAGCGACGTAGAGAAGATTCTGCCGAAGATTTGAGCGGGAAACATAATTGTACTCACGGGCGATTAAATTGCCACGATGTCCCTGATATCTTTCTCTCGTGAGTCGGGTTGCTTGGAAAATTTCAGTGATCTTCAGTATAAGTAAAGGAGCCGGCAAATGAGCAGTATATCATTGGGCTTTATCGAGATTTCAGGCGTGGTTGCCGCCATAGATGCCCTGGACATCATGTGCAAGACATCCGGCGTGGAACTGGCCACATGGGAGAGGAAACTGGGCGGAAGGCTGGTCACCATCGTAGTGAGGGGCGACGTGGCGTCCGTGACGGAGGCGGTGGAGACAGCAGCGGCCAAGGCAATCAAGAGGCCCGTGGCCAGCGGGGTCATCGCCAATCCCCATGAAGAAATCGTCAGACTCGTGAACCTGAGCGCAAGCCGGTTCATGAAAGCGGATGGGCAGGCAGGTGCGCTTGACGCGAGGACCATTCAGGAAGTTTGATTCAGACAGGATAATGAAACTAAAAACGGTTTCGAAGCGGAGGTGTCAGAAAGGCGCCGCAGCGGAGAGACAGAATTGGAATCAGGAGGAAAAGAAATGGCACAGGAAGCATTAGGAATGGTGGAAACAAGAGGTCTTGTAGCTGCGATCGAGGCAGCTGACGCAATGTGCAAGGCGGCAAACGTGAGCCTTGTGGGCACCGAGAAAATCGGTTCCGGACTGGTGACCGTAATGGTGCGCGGCGATGTAGGAGCCGTGAAGTCTTCCGTAGAAGCTGGCGCCTCCAGCGCGTCCAAGCTCGGCGAGTTGGTAGCTACCCATGTAATTCCCAGGCCTCATACCGATGTTGAGATGATTCTTCCCAAGGCGAAATAAGGAAAGTTGTCTGGAGGAAGACTTCCTCCGGCAGATTTGGAGGAGAATATGGAACAACAGACTGTTGAGATGATCACGCAGATGGTGCTTCAGACCATAGGCAGAATGGAAGAAAAGACAGGCGGCTATCAGGTGCCGGTGGGCGTGTCCGCAAGGCATATCCACCTGACGCAGGAGCATGTGGAGGCTCTGTTCGGCGAGGGTTATCATCTGACGAAGAAAAAGGACCTGATGGGCGGCCAGTACGCCTGCAACGAGACTGTGACCGTGGTGGGGATAAAGCTGCGGGCCATTGAGAACGTGCGGGTCTTAGGGCCCGTCAGAAAGGCCTCCCAGCTGGAGATATCCGCTACGGATGCCATGAAGCTGGGCGTGGCGGCTCCTATCCGGGAGTCCGGCAACGTGGCGGGCAGCGCTCCCATAGCCGTGGTAGGCCCGAAAGGCGTCGTCTACCTGAAAGAGGGCTGCATCATAGCCATGCGGCATATCCATATGTCACCGGCTGACGCAATGGCTGCAGGAGTCGCGGACGGCGATATCGTTTCCGTGAAAGCGGACAACGAGAGAGGTACCGTATTCAATCAGGTGAAAATCCGTGTGAACGACAGCTTCACACTGGAGATGCATATCGACACGGACGAAGCCAATGCCAGCAAGATCAAGACCGGCGATATGGTGACAATCATCAGACAATAGAATGTACGCCTGGCGGGAATCTATTGTCATGGATAAGATGGGCTGCGAAAGCAGCCATTGCGGCATAAATCCGGCCGGCGGGGCGGGAAATCCGCTCTGCCGGCAGCTTTTACGTCCGATGGGGGATTGGAAATGGTTGTAGGCAAGGTAATAGGGAGCATCGTCTCTACCCGAAAGAGCGAGAATCTGGTAGGGAACAAGTTCATGATTATAGAGCCGCTTGCGGAGATGGCCGCCGGAGCCGGGCGCTTTGTGGCAATCGACAATATAGGCGCGGGCATCGGGGAGACGGTCCTGGTGGCCACAGGAAGCGCGGCGCGCGTAGGAATGGAGAATGCGCCTGTGGATGCGGCCATTGTCGGAATCGTGGACGAAAATTAACGGCGCAGCGTTTGGGACAGGTATGAAACAGGCCATCCGTGGAAGAGAGAATCTTCCATGAGATGAACAGAGAAGTGGTATTTCTATAGAAAAGAGGCATTTCATGGAGATGCAGGATTTGAAGCAGATTTTGCAGGAGAGCGGCATTGTCGGTGCCGGAGGCGCCGGCTTTCCTACTTATGCGAAATTAGATGAAAGGGCGGAGGTCATTCTGATGAACTGCGCCGAATGCGAGCCGCTTTTAAAGCTCCACAGACAGCTTTTAGAGCAGCGCGCGGAAGAGATTCTGGAGACCTTTGACGGCATTGCCCGGACTGTGGGGGCAAAGGAGGCTGTCATCGGCATTAAAAGAGAATATAAAGCCGCCGTCAGGGCGATTGAAAGATACATAGACGCATATCCGAACATGCGTATACAGCTTTTAGACAGCGCATACCCTATGGGGGATGAGGTGGTGCTCATCTACGAGGCCACAGGGCGGGTCATCCGGCCGGGCGGACTTCCCATTGAGGAGGGCGTGGCTGTCTTCAATGTGGAGACAGTCTATAATGTATACCGGGCTGTCAGGCATAATACTCCGGTCATCGACAAGCTGGTGAGCGTGGTGGGCGAGGTAGAGAGCCCGATTACCGTGCGCGTGCCCATCGGCGCGTCCATCGGGGACGTGGTGAGCTGCGCAGGGGAAATCAAGGTAAAGGATCCCGCCTATCTGGTGGGCGGGCCCATGATGGGAAATCTGGCCACGGACAGCGATGTGGTGACGAAGACTACCAATGCGATTATCGTGCTGGACAAAGGGCACAACCTGATACAGCGCAAGAACAGGAACGCTGCCATAGATCTGAACCGGGCGGCTGCCTCCTGCTGTCAGTGCGAGACCTGTACCAGCCTCTGCCCGCGCCATGCGCTGGGGCACCCGATCGAGCCCCATAAATTCATGCGCAGCGCCGCCAACAGGGACTTTCAGGATACCAATGTGTTCCTGAATACATTTTTCTGCAGCTCCTGCGGACTGTGCGAGAATTTCTCCTGTCCCCAGGGACTTTCGCCAAGAAGCCTGATCGCGGACTATAAGCTGGGCCTGCGGAAAGCCGGCGTGAAGCCGCCTGCGGATGTGAGGCCTGCACCCGTAAGGGCAGGCAGAGAGCACCGCAAGGCGCCGGAGGAGAGGCTGGAGGCAAGGCTGGGCCTGGCGAAATATAATGTGGACGCGCCCCTGCAGCCGGACGAATACTGGAAGGGGGAGCAGCAGATTCATAAGGTGAAGATCCTGCTTGGCCAGCATATCGGAGCGCCTGCAATAGCGGCGGTGGAAAAGGGAGAGCAGGTGGCCTGCGGGCAGTGCATCGCAAAGCCTGCCGGCGGTTTAAGCGTGGGCATTCATTCCTCCGTGGATGGTGTCGTACAGGAGGTCACGGATAAATATATTTTGATTCTGCGCCGATAAGAGGAAGCGCATTATGGGCACGAAATAGGCGCAATGCCGGAAGACAGGGATGAAACGGCATATGGTTTATTGCAGGCGGCAATTGAATTAGGAGGTAAGAGCGATGGGCAGGGCTTTGGGAATGATAGAATTCAAGACGGTCTCCACAGGCGTGACGGCAGCGGACGCCATGGTGAAGACGGCGGCTGTGGAGCTGGTGGAGGCGCAGACCGTATGCCCCGGCAAATATATTGCCCTGATTACAGGGGATTTGAGCGCAGTGGATGCAGCAGTGGAAACTGCCAAGGTGCAGTATGGGGAACAGCTGATTGACAGCTTCGTGCTGGGCAATCCCCATGAGGGAATCTTCCCTGCAATCTATGGGACCACCCATGTGGAGCATATCAGTTCCCTGGGAATCCTGGAGACTTTCGACGCCGCAGCCATCATCGTTGCGGCGGATGTGGCGGCTAAGACCTCGGAGGTGGAGCTGATCGAACTTCGTATCGCCAAGGGCATGTGCGGCAAGTCCTATGTGTTCCTGTGCGGGGAGGTATCGGCCGTGGAGGCGGCCATCTCAAAAGCCAGGGCCAGCGTAGCCGAGGGAGGCATGTATCTGGATTCCACCGTCATCGCCCATCCGGATCCGCAGATTTGCAAGTCGATTCTGTAGAAAAGGATAAAAATCAAGAGACACGAGTATGCAAACAGCCATATGAGCGGTTTCTCCGGCGCGGAGCAGGAAGTGCACAGGGAAACCGACGGACACAGATCTGGTATTTGGAACAGACTGCTGAAAAGAAAAAAGGACGGAGAGTGGGGCGCGGATGCTGGCGGTAGAGCGCAGGAACCTGATTTTGGATAAACTTCAGAACGAGCGGAAAGTGGTGGTCAGCGAGCTGAGCACCCTGTTTGACGTCTCTGAAGAGACAATCAGACGGGATTTGGATAAGCTGGACAGGGAGGGCCTGGCCATCAAAAGCTACGGCGGCGCTGTCCTGAATGAGAATACGGGCATGGATATGCCTTTCAATGTGCGCAAGAAGCGCAACATGAAAGCAAAGCAGGAAATCGCCGCGCTGGTGGCCGGCCTTGTGCAGGAGGGAGAGCATATTATCGTAGATCCCAGCACCACGGCTGTGGCAGTGGTGAAGGCGCTGAAGACCCGGAAGAAGCTGACTTTGATCACCAGTTCCATCGAAGTGCTGATAGAGCTTTCGGACGTGAGCGGATGGGAGGTCATCTGTACCGGCGGAACCTTGCGGGAGAATTATCTGACGCTGGTAGGCTCCAGGGCAGCGGATGTCATCAGTTCCTTTCAGGCGGACAAGGTGATTCTCTCCTGCAAGGGACTGGACTTAGAGCGGGGTGTCACCGACGCCCATGAGGCACTTTCCCAGATAAAGCATACCATGCTGAAATCCGCCAGGCAGCGCATCCTTGCGCTGGACCATACAAAATTTGGCAATGTAGCGTTTTCGCGAATCTGCGAGCTGTCCGATATCGACATGGTTGTGACGGATATCCGGCCGGAACAGAAGTGGATGGATTATTTTGCGGAGAAAGGAATCGAATGTCTCTATGGCAGAGAAGAGAGCGGCGAAGAAAACAGATAAGGCGACAATAACCTTAGCTTTCGCTAATAACAAGGGCGGAAGCGGCAAGACCACCACCTGTGCCAACGTGGGCTATTCCCTGTCGGCACTGGGGAAGAGGGTGCTCCTGATTGACGGCGACATGCAGATGAACCTTTCCCTCTCTTTCTTTTCCGAGGAGGAAGTCCTGGGATTCGCCTCAGGGGACAGGAACCTGTACCTGGCCATGAAGAAAGAAGAGGACTTGTGGGACTATGTGGTGCACACGCCCTATGATAACCTGGACTTGATTCCTTCCTCCACGCTGATGAGCAGCATCGAGTACGACCTTTTCACCAAATGGCAGAGGGAACTGATTCTCTCCAGGAGCCTGGAGCGGCTGAAACGGGAGGGCGGATACGACTATATCCTGATCGACGCCCCGCCCACGCTGGGAGGCTGGGTCATGAACATCCTCTCCGCGTCCGATTACGTGATGCTGCCGGTGGAAGCCAGCCCCTGGGGACTGTTCGGCGTGGCTAACATGTTCGAGTTCCTGGAGCATGTGAAGAAACTGGCGCCGGGGCTGAACCTGCTGGGCGTGGTCATCACCAAGATGGACGCCAGGAAGAATTATGGCAGACAGACCCTGGAAGCCCTGCATGAATTTGAGGAAGTGAATGTGTTCCGGACTGTCATCCGTGTGGACAGCGAGATAGAGTGGGCCCAGGATAACTCCAAGCCCGTTATGGCACATAAAAAATCCGCCAGAAGCGCGGGAGAGTATCTGGAGCTGGCAAAGGAGGTAGAGGAATATGTCAGTGGGAGCAAGCAGCATTAAGAGGGCCGCCAAGACGGCTCAGGAAAAACCGGCCGCGAATCCGGTGGATAAGCCGGAAGCAAAAACGAAATCAAAGCCAAAAGCCAAACCGGCAGAAACCCTGACAGCAGAGAAAAAAACAGAAGCGGAAAAGCCGGAGAATACAAAAGAAACGAAAAGAGAAAAAGAGGCAAAAAAGAGAGAGGCAAAAAGCGGCCATGAAGCCTATGGAATAGGTCAGCAGCTGCCGGTGCATCTTCTCTGAAAACTGAATAGCGGTTTGCCCGGCGAAATAGGCTTGCCGATTCCCATAAAATCTGCTATAGTGTAGAAAGCATGACAGAAAGGCGGAGAGAAGATATGGAATTAGAGCAACTGAGAAGCGATATGGTGGCCGCCATGAAGGCCAGGGACAAGGACAGGAAAGACGCGATTTCCTCTCTGGTATCCGCAGTGAAGAAAGTGGCGATCGACGAGGGATGCCGCGAGGATGTACCTGCGGAACTGGTGGACAGGGTCATCATCAAGGAGCTGAAGACGGCAAAAGAGCAGCTGGACACCTGTCCCGCGGACAGAGAGGATTTGAAAACGGAATATCGGAAACGTTATGACGTAATTGCAGAGTATGCGCCTAAGATGATGTCTCCGGAAGAGGTGAAGCAGTATATCGAGGAGAATTTCGCGGATTTGCTTGCGACTAAGAATAAGGGACAGATTATGAAAGCCGTGATGGGCGTGCTGAAAGGCAAGGCGGACGGCAAGGTTATCAATGAGACGGTGGCCGGGCTGTGCAAGTGATAAGGAACGGATTTCGGGCAACCCTCAGGTGCGGAAAGCGTCGGAGGGCTGCCCTTTTTTACTTATAGCATATTTTGTTAATGTTTTTTTAATTGACAGAAAGCGCTTTCAAACGATAAGATATAAGAATAACGAGTATAAGGAGGAAATGTCTATTGAAGAAAAACGAGATTGCAATGAATGATTATGCACGGTTATGCAGAGAAGCCGACCACTTGGAGCCGGAGATGTTCGATAAGTATGAAGTACAACGGGGCTTGCGCGATAAGAACGGAAACGGTGTTGTGACAGGACTTACCAACATATCACGCATAGAGTCCTTTCAGATGATAAATGGGGTAAAGACGCCCTGCGAGGGCAAGCTGTGGTACCGCGGATATGACTGCATCGAACTGGTGAAGGGGTTCAGGGGGAGGCGCTTCGGCTTCGAGGAAGTCAGCTATCTCCTTCTGTTCGGCCAGCTGCCAAGTGAGAAGCAGCTGAAAGAGTACCGGGACATCCTGGTGGCCTACAGAACGCTGCCCACCAATTTCACCAGGGACGTCATCATGAAGGCGCCCAGCAGCGACATCATGAATTCTTTGACCAGGAGCGTCCTGACCCTGGCTTCCTATGACAAGAACTGCAACGATACCACCATCGAGAATGTGCTGGGCCAGTGCTTCCGGCTGATCAGCGTGTTCCCTATGCTGGCCGTATACGGGTATCATGCCTATAACCATTACCAGAATGATGAGAGCATGTACATACACCGTCCCTCCAAAAAGCTGTCCACAGCGGAGAATCTGCTGATGATGCTGCGCCCGGACAAGAAATATACGGAGCTGGAGGCCGCGGTGCTGGATATCGCGCTGGTGCTGCACATGGAGCACGGCGGCGGTAACAATTCCACCTTTACCACTCGTGTAGTGACCTCCTCCGGCTCGGATACCTATTCCGTCATCGCTGCGGCGCTGTCCTCCCTGAAAGGGCCTAAGCACGGCGGCGCCAATATCAAGGTAGTGGAGATGATGCGGGAGATAGAGGCCAATGTGTCCGACTGGGAGGACGCGGACGCGGTGAGGGCTTATCTGAAGAAAATTCTGAACAAGGAGGCCTTTGACGGCAAGGGGCTGATCTACGGCATGGGCCATGCGGTCTATTCCCTGTCCGACCCCAGGGCACAGGTGTTCAAGGGCTTTGTGGAAAGGCTGGCCTCAGCCAAGGGAAGGGAGAAGGATTTCGCGCTGTATTCCATGATAGAGCGTCTGGCACCGCAGGTGATTGCGGAGAAATCCCGGATTTATAAGGGCGTAAGCGCCAATGTGGACTTCTACAGCGGCTTTGTCTACAGCATGCTGGAAATTCCGCTGGAGATGTTCACGCCTATCTTCGCCATCGCCAGAATCGTAGGCTGGAGCGCCCACAGGCTTGAAGAGCTGATCAATATGGACAAAATCATCCGTCCCGCCTACAAGAGCGTCATGCAGGAGCGGGAGTATGTGAATCTGGACAGCAGATGATGGCTTGCAGTACAAAGGGTTTCATGGTAAAATATAATACAGTCATCGACGATTTTACCGACGGTCACAGAAACTTGCCGTGAATGTTCTCTTTCATTGCAGCCAGACTCATGAGTGAGAGAGTCTGTGAACATCATGGCAGATTTCACCGCTTGTGAGTATAGTAAGCCGCAGGACGGCAGAATGCGTGAAAATGTGAAAGTATTGAAAGCTATATTCTTTTGTATCATGGGACTTATCATGGCGTGCTGCGTGGGAGTCATGGTTTGCGCGCTGAATCCCTCGCTGACGGCCATGCTGGCGGAGAGGGTGGAGAGCGTAAATCCCGCGCAATCCGCACAGGACGGACAATCCGGGGGACTGGGAGGTCTGTTTCAGGACGGGGACAGCCGGCCGGGTACGTCCGTGTCCATAGAGAGCCAGCCGGGCATCAATGTCGACTGGCTGGAGAATCAGCCCGGCTATGAGCCGCCGGAGAGCTCTTCGTTAGAGGCTCCGGACTCTGTCAGCGGCCGGACCGGTTACGAGCCTGTGCAGGAGGAAGCCCAGGAGATAGGCGAGGATGAGGCGGATGGCCTGTCGGGAAGCGACAATCCCGGTGACACGGGCAGTAATCTGACCTTTGACCAGGAAATCTATCCCTACTATGCCATGCTGGAACCGGACATGCGGCAGATATACAGCCAGATTTACGCCAACGCCGTAAGTCTGACGGCTTCTTTTACCCCGGTGACCACGGTGTCCGTGAATCAGCTTAAGACTGTGTTCGAGGCGGTCTACAATGACCACCCGGAGCTGTTCTGGCTGGACACGGGCTATTCCTGTAAGTATATCAGGAGCGGCAGATGCGCGGAAATCACTCTGAAATTCAATGAGACCGTGAATAATCTGGAGGAGGCCAGGCAGACTTTCGAGGGGGTGGCAGGAAATATCGCTGCCCAGGCCCGGGGGCTGGGCAATCAGTATGAGGAAGAAAGGTATGTCCACGATGCGCTGATGCAGATGGTGGAATATGACGTGGCGGCCCCGATGAACCAGAGCGCCTACAGTGCGCTGGTGGGCGGCAGAAGCGTCTGTGCCGGATATGCCAGGGCATTCCAGTATATCATGCAGCAGCTGGATATTCCATGCTATTATTGCACGGGATACGCAGGAGAGGATCATGCGTGGAATATCGTAAAGTTAGATGGGACTTACCGCAACGTGGATGTGACCTGGGACGACACGGAGGAGCCCACCTACGATTATTTCAACAAAACGGACAAGGAATATGCGTCTACCCACAGGCGCACCGGTCTTTCCGTGTACCTGCCGGCCTGCGAGGGAGCGGAGGCAGTCCCGAATGGCGGCAATGAGGCAGAAAATGGAGGCGATTCGGGGGAGCCGGGAGACATCAGCGGCACGGAAGCGGAGGATACAGGTGAGGCGGATGACATATCGAGTCTGATCAATCCCAATCCCATCCAGCCGCTGGGGTGGCAGAGCAAGGTTCCGGCGGGGCCTGTCGATTCACAGCCCACGGCGGATGAGATAAGGAAGCAGAACCTGGAAAAAGCCGGAGTCACCGAAGAGCAGGTGCGCGACACTATGCAGGAGTATTATGAGGACTGCAGGGAACTGCTGAAAAGCGTGGGGACGGGAGACAGACAGTTTGTGAACGTTATTCCGCAGTCTATGTGGAACTCTGTGGAGAGGGCGTACAATAGCGGCGATTACTGGAAAGGGTATGTGGAGCAGGCGCTGAAAGATATGGGCGCGGACAACTTCGCCATCCAGCTTCAGATACAGGATCTGGGCGGAGGTTATTATCGGATTTACCATAATGTATACACCTACTAAGGGGAACGGAACGAAATAAAAAAAGAGACAGGAATATCCTGTCTCTTTTTTCATATATTGGAGAAAGGAGGACATGTCGATGGAAAACTCTATTCTGCAGCTGTTCCCCTCCGGCAGCCGGGCTCTGTGGCAGAGCGTGGCCGAAGAGCAGGCGTCCATTCAGGAAATCCGCCTGCGGGCGGGACAGCCCATAATCATACATAGAAAAGGAAAGGAACTTTTCCTGACAGATTGGGGGAGACTGTCCCGGAATCCGGCGGAGGGGCATCTGGCCACCGGACGGGAGCTCTCGGAGACGCTGGAGCATATCTGCCATTATTCCCCCTATGCCTTTGAGGAGGAGCTGCGCCAGGGCTTCATCACCGTGGCGGGAGGGCATCGGGTGGGGGTGGCGGGACAAGCCGTGCTGGAGACGGACGGCAGGGTCAGGACTTTCAAGAATATTTCCTATCTCAATATCAGGGTGTCTCATCAGATGAAAGGAGCGGCGGATAAGATTCTCCCGGTCATGTACCGGGAGGGAGGGCTGCGCAGCGCCCTGATCATCTCGCCGCCGGGCTGCGGCAAGACCACGCTGCTGCGGGATCTGATACGGCAGATTTCGGACGGTAATGCCTGGGGACAGGGGATGACCGTGGGGGTGGTGGATGAGCGCTCGGAACTGGCGGGTTCCTTTCTGGGAAAGCCCCAGAATGATATGGGGATGCGCACGGATGTGCTGGACGGCTGCCCTAAGGACATCGGAATGCTGCTTCTTCTGCGGTCCATGTCGCCCCAGGTCATCGCCATAGATGAACTGGGCGGGGACGGGGAGCTTAAAGCGCTGGGACAGGCAGCGGCCTGTGGCTGCCGGATTCTGGCCACAGTCCATGGAGAGGACAGGCGGGACGTGGAGCGCCGGTTCGGGTTGGAGGCGGCTTACTGGGAGAGGCTGTTCGAAGTGTTCCTGGTGCTGGGGAAAGAGGATGGGAGATGCGTGATACGGCAGGTAAGCGAAAGGGGCGGGGCGTATGGTTAGGATGCTGGGCGGTTGTATGGTTTTTGCGGGATGCCTGGGACTGGGGCTGTGGTATCGGTACCAGTTCGGAGCAAGGATAAAGGCTCTGCACAATCTGGAGCGCATGCTGGAGCTTCTGGCCAGCGAGGTGCGCTATGGGAGGGCTACGCTGCCGGAGTGCTGCAGCCATATCGCGGGAGGGCTGGATTCAGGCTTCGAGGAGGCTTTCCTGGAGGTGGGGCGCAGAATGGAGGAGAACATGGGGCTTTCTTTCGGGGAAGTCTTTCAGGAGGAGATGGAAAAGGCCCTGGGCAGGCTGCCTCTGCAGGAGGCTGACAGGGAGAATTTCCTGCGGTTCGCCGCCCGGACAGGGTATGCGGACAGCCAGATGCAGCTGCGGGAGATAGAACAGAGCGGGGAACTTCTGCGGGACACCAGAGAGCGGCTGGAGCGGGAGAACGCGGAGAAGTGCAGGATGGCGGTGGGTCTGGGCGCCATGGGGGGACTGTTGTTGATATTGGTGCTTTGGTGAGTGTGAGGAGCTATGGGAGTAAGTCTGATATTTAAGATAGCGGCAGTGGGGATATTGGTGACCATATTGAGCCAGATTTTGAAGCATAGCGGCAGGGAGGAGCATGCCTTTCTGATCAGCCTGGCCGGACTGATACTGGTCCTTACCTGGATAGTTCCCTATATATATGAGCTGTTCCAGACCATCCAGACATTGTTCGCTTTGTAAGTGTGCCCGAAGAGAGGGCATTCTTCCGGGGGTATAAAATTGACTGAGATTGTGAAGATTGGATTTCTGGGGATAGCAGGAGTGCTGCTGGCGATACAGTTCCGGGGGACCAAAGGGGAATATGCCACTTACATCGGACTGGCTGTCAGCATCATCATTTTCTGCTTTTCCATGCGTCAGATGGAGACCATAACGGGGCAGTTCCTGAAAATCAGGACTTACCTGAACGGGTCGGAAAGGTATCTGTCCATCCTGTTCAAAGTTATCGGAATTACATATATCTGTGAATTCAGCGCCGATATCTGCAGGGACGCGGGCTATCAGGCAGTGGCGGGACAGATTGAGGTGCTGGGGAAACTGACCGTGATGTTCGCGGGGCTCCCTATTCTATTTGCGGTGATTGAACAGATTCAGAGCTTCCTGTGATCTGTGGGGAGGGCATCCGACAGGGATGGCCGAACGGACAGGAGCGCGGAATGAGGGGAGGGGCATATGGAGATGGATTTGAACCTGGTCTGGCAGGATTATGGCCTGGACCAGCTTCAGGAGGGGATACTGCGGCTGTTTCCGGAGAGGAGCCTTGATCTGAACCAGCTTCTGGCCCGGGTGATGTCGGGGGATGTGTTCGGCGCGCTGGCTTCGCTGTTCAAAGACAGCATCACGGATTTTGTCATGCAGCTGGCAGGGATGCGGGATGTGTTCGTGTGGCTCCTGGTACTGGGAATCGTGTCCTCGCTGATGACGCATTTCGTGGAGATATTCGACAGGCGCCAGGTGGCGGATATGGGCTTTTACTTTATGTATCTCCTTTTTACCGCGGTGCTGCTGAAATGCTTTTCGCAGGCTGCTGATATCGTCAGGCAGACCGTGGAGAATATCATTCTGTTCATAAAGCTTTTAGTGCCTGCCTATCTGTTGACCGTGGGCATTTCCACCGGATCGGCCACTGCGGGGGCAGCCTACCAGATGATGCTCTTTGCGGTGTATGGAGTGGAGTACATTCTGGAGAGGGGGCTCCTGCCTCTGATATACAGCTACAGCATGCTGTCCGTGGTGAACGGCATCTGGGCAGAGGAGAAGCTGTCCTTTCTGATCGATCTGCTGGGAAAGGCAGTGGGGTGGGTGCTGAAAGGGGCTCTGGGAGCGATAACGGGAATCGGCGTATTCCAGAGGCTGATTACCCCGGTGATGGATTCCGCCAGAAATTCGGCGCTGCAGAAGCTGATATCCGCCATTCCGGGGGTGGGGACCATGGCGGGCGGTGTGATGGAGCTGGTGGTGGGATCCGCCATGGTCATCCGTAACAGCGTGGGTGTGGTGCTGCTCATATTGCTCCTGCTGCTGTGTGCTGTGCCGGTGTTCAAAATCGCGATGATTGCCGGGCTGCTGAAATGCGCGGCGGCTTTCATGGGCATTGTCAGCGACAGGCGGATTACAGCCTGCGTGAATCGGATGGGGGACGCCGTGCTGCTGCTTTTGCGCACTGTGGGGACAGCCGTGCTTCTGTTCATCATAGCTATAGCGGTAGCGGCGGTGTAGATGCGGAGCGGAGGTGAAGAATGCAGAATTCGTTGTTTCAGGCAATCTGCCGCATGGGGATTTTCATGATATGCGCCCAGGCGGTGATACATTTCAGGCCAAAGGAGGTGTATGAGAAATATTTAAAGCTGATGGTCAGCGTCATGGTTCTGATACAGGTGTTTCTGCCTGTTGGGAACTTTCTTCTGGGCGATGGCAGGCAGGACGCCCTGAAGGCTCTGGGGAAGCTGGGACAGGAACTGGAGCAGAGCATGCAGGAGGCCAATGAGGACGTTGCCGCCGCGGACGAACTGCTGGAGAAGATGACGCTGGAGGAAATCCGAAAGCGCCTGGAGGAGCAGGAAGAGGAGAGGGATGAGGAAATCCGGGGCGGGGAGGAGCAGGAGAGGGAGAATCAGAAAGAGGGAGAGCCGGCAAGAGAGGGGCAAAACTCGGGAATATCAGAAATCAGCGTGGGAGACATAGAGCCTGTAGTCATAGACCCCATAGAGCCGGTACAGTCCGGGCAAGGGGGAGAAGACTGATACAATCCAAAAAGAGGCTGTCCGATATGGGGCGGCCATAAAGCGGAACGGGGCCTGGGGGTATCTGAGAATGGCGGAGAGCGACAGAAAGCAATGAGAAGTAATGATAATGAACAGAAATCAATGAGAAAGGCGGGGCAGATATGGGCAGGGACTGGAAGAAGTGGGCGATGGATAAAGGGCTGCAGAAATGGTTCCGCAGAGACAATTTTCTGATTCTTGTTTTGACGGGAATCCTGCTGATTATCATTGCGCTTCCCACGGAGGAGAAAAAAGAGCAGGAAGACTCTCCTGTATTGGAAACGGAAAAGCAGACAGAAGAAAACAGTAAAACGAATAACCGGGACAGTCAGGAACAGTCCGGCCAGACAGCGGATGCAGATGCGTTCTACGCGGCCCGGATGGAGGAGCGCCTGACCCAGGCCCTTTCCCGGGTGGCAGGCGTAGGAGAAGTGCAGGTCATGATTACGTTAAAAGCTTCCAGCGAGCTGGTAGTGGAGAAAGAACAGCCGGTGCGCCGCAGCTCCACCAACGAAAGCGACGCCATGGGCGGGAACCGCATCGTCAGCGAGGTGACATCCGAGGAGAACGTGATATACCGCTCCGACGGGAGCCTCAGCGAGCCTTATGTGGTAAAGACGCTGCCGCCGCAGATAGAGGGGGTGCTGGTAATCGCCGAGGGCGCCGGGAACGGCACGGTGAGCCGCACTATCGTGGAAATAGCCCAGGCTCTTTTTGATGTGGAGGCCCACAAGGTGAAAGTGGTGCCCATGGAGGAGGCCGCGCCCTGATGCCCGCCTTATACCGCAAACCGCCGGGATTTACAGTGATGCACAGTATAAAATGTGGAAAAGTTTTCCCTGACAGGTGCATATATCTTTTCAAAGGCTCATACAATGAAGTATTAAAACACGAAGAGGGGAATGAAAGTGAAAAGCCTAATCAAGAAAAATCAGCTTATGATAACAGCTCTGGCGATTATGATTGCGATTGCGGGCTATCTGCAATTCGCCGGCAGCGGAATGGAAGAAGAGTACCTTACGACAGATGACAGCAATGTGGTTACAGGAGACGCCAGCCCGGTGGACTCGGAGGGAGTCATAACCGAGAATTACACTTTGGATGGACTGCTGGATTTATCGGAGGAGGATCTGCTGAAAGAGCAGACGGACATCGAGAGTCTGGACACGGACGGAGGCGTCATCGTGGATGACTATCTGGATGCCGGAATGGAGGTAGAGGGCGCGGAAGTGGTGGACGCGGACGGCGCGGCAGAGGGCGAGGTGGCAGGAAACACGCCGGAAGAGGGAGAGATTCCGGGGGAGGCCGTATTCACCTCCACAGCAGGGACAGCGATGCTTTCCGATGCGAAGCTCTTAAAAGAACAGACCAGGGCCAAGAATAAGGAGACGCTGCTGGAGATCATAAACAGCGCAGGCATTTCCGATGAACAGAAACAGGCGGCAGTGGACAGCATGGTAGAGATGACCGCCATCGCGGAGAAAGAGTCCGCGGCGGAGATTCTTCTGGAGGCGAAAGGATTCCAGGATGTGGTAGTCAGCATCAACGGAGATGCGGTGGACGTAGTGGTCAACGCGGCGGCTCTGGACGATGCGATGCGGGCCCAGATTGAAGATATCGTAAAGCGCAAGACTGAGATTCCGGCGGAAAACATCATCATCAGCACCGTGGCACAGTAAAAGGCGCGGCACAGCGCACGGCGTAAAAAAATTGTTTGTTTTACATAACACATGTGGTATACTGGTACTGGAAAAGCCATCGGAGAGGACAGAAGAGACTATGAAAAGGGTATTTTTGATTGTACTGGACAGCTTTGGAATCGGTGAGACGGAGGATGCGGCTTCCTGTGGCGACGTGAATGTCAACACGCTGGGGACTGTGTCCTCCAGCCCGTTCTTTTCCATGACGGCAGGCTCCCTGAATTCTCATGTACGGCCCTGGAATCGCGCCCGAAAACCTGGGCACCAGGGAGACATTCACGGACATCGGGGCCACTGTGCCGCACTGCTTTGGCATAGAGCCTGCCTTTGCGGGAGCGTCCGTGCTTCCGCCCGGGAGGACGGCTGCGTCACTCCGCCTTAAGCGAATCTGCCGGGAGAAAGGGAATCTGTACGGCAGCAGAGGACGGGCTGCCTGCGGAGGAGGCTTTCCCGGCCTGACGGAACCGACGAAGCCAAGAGAAAGATGAAAAGCAGTATGGAACAAATCGCTGCTATGACATGAAAACGGAGGACAGTAAATAAATGAACGATTATACGGAAGAAATAAACCGCCGCCGCACTTTTGCCATCATCTCCCACCCGGATGCCGGCAAGACCACTCTGACGGAGAAATTCCTGCTCTACGGCGGCGCCATCAACCTGGCGGGCAGCGTCAAGGGAAAGGCTACGGCCAGACACGCGGTCTCCGACTGGATGGAGATAGAGAAGGAGAGAGGTATCTCTGTGACCTCCTCGGTACTGCAGTTCGAGTACGACGGTTACTGCATCAATATATTGGACACGCCCGGGCATCAGGATTTCTCGGAGGATACCTACCGCACTTTGATGGCGGCGGACTCTGCCGTGATGGTGATTGATGCTTCCAAGGGCGTGGAGGCCCAGACCAGGAAGCTGTTCAAGGTCTGCGTCATGCGCAAGATCCCGATATTCACATTTATCAACAAGCTGGACCGGGATGCCAACGATACATTCGATCTGCTGGACGACATCGAGAAAGAGTTAGGAATCGCTACCTGCCCTGTGAACTGGCCTATCGGTTCGGGAAAGGAATTCAAGGGCGTCTACGACAGGGAAAAGAGATGTGTGATTTCCTATTCTGACACGGAGAAAGGGACGAAGGAGGGGACGGCTACGGAAGTGCCCGTGGCGGAGGAGGCGAAGCTGCGGGAGCTGATCGGCGACAATGCGGCGGACAAGCTGCTGGAGGAGATAGACCTTTTGGACGGGGCAGGCGCGGAATTTGACCTGGAAGCGGTGCGGGCAGGCAATCTGACCCCGGTGTGCTTCGGTTCCGCGCTGACGAATTTCGGCGTGGAAATCTTTTTGAAGCACTTCCTGCAGATGACCACCACGCCCCTGGCCAGAAAGGCTGATATCGGTATCATAGAGCCCGCGGAGAATGCGTTCAGCGCTTTCGTGTTCAAGATTCAGGCCAATATGAACAAGGCTCACAGGGACCGCATCGCGTTCATGCGCATCTGTTCCGGCAAATTCGACGCCCAGATGGAAGTGCGGCATGTGCAGGGAGGCAAAGTCATGCGGCTTTCCCAGCCTCAGCAGATTATGGCGGACGACAGGAAGATTTTGAGTGAGGCCTATGCGGGGGATATCATCGGCGTGTTTGACCCCGGTATCTTCTCCATAGGGGACACCCTGTGCAGCCCCAAGGAGAAATTCCGGTATGAGGGCATCCCGACGTTCGCGCCGGAACATTTCGCCAGAGTGCGCCAAATCGACACCATGAAGCGCAAGCAGTTCGTAAAGGGCGTGGAGCAGATTGCCCAGGAGGGCGCCATCCAGATTTTCCAGGAATTCAATACAGGCCTGGAGGAAATCATCGTGGGCGTGGTGGGCGTGCTGCAGTTCGATGTGCTGAAGTACCGGCTTGAGAACGAATATAACGTGGAAATCCGGCTTGAGAACCTGCCCTACGAGCATATCCGCTGGATTGAGAATAAGGACGAGGTGGACATCGAAAAGCTGACGGGCACCTCCGATATGAAAAAGGTAAAGGACATGAAGGGCAACCCGCTTCTTCTGTTCGTGAACGCATGGAGCGTCGGCATGACGCTTGACCGGAATAAAGGACTTGTCCTGGCGGAATTCAGTAAGAATTAAAGCAGGGTGGTCCGTGGTAAAGGAGAGCGGACAGATGAGTAAAAAAGCGCATGGAACAGGGCTTATGTTCCTGGCGGCGATTCTGTGTCTGGCGTGCACAGGCTGCGCGGGGATTGACTTCAGGCACGATGTCCCCAGGGATTACGCCTTGTCGGAGGAGGTCTCCGTGAGCGTTCCCGGGACGGAGGAGCCTCCCATGGAAGAAGAGACTTCCGTGGAAGAAGAGCCGGCCGTGAATTTCCTGATGGAGGAGGCTTACCCCTACGCCTGCGGGAGCCTGAGCGAGACAGAGCAGATTTGGTATCATGACATGGAGCGCATACTGGGGAGCTTCGGAGGGCAGGAGAATCTGAGCGAAGAGGGGCTTGACGCCGGGCTTGACGAGGAGAGCATCGATAAGATCTTCCAATGTGTCCTCAGCGACCATCCGGAGCTGTTCTATGTGGACGGTTATTCCTACACGAAATATTCCAGGGGAGGTGCGATTACTGCCGTGGAGTTTTCCGGCACTTACAATGTGGACCTGGACACTGCCGTGAAGCGGGCGGAGACCATCGGGCTTGCCGCGGAGCAGATACTGGCAGGCATCGGGACAGAGGCCTCGGATTATGAAAAGGTAAAATATGTGTACGACACATTGATCTGTCAGACAGATTATGACCTGAACGCCGAGGACAACCAGAATATCTATTCTGTGTTCGCCAACCACACCTCTGTCTGCCAGGGCTATGCCAAGGCCACCCAGTATCTGCTGAACAGGCTGGGGGTGGAGTGCGCTCTGGTCCTGGGGACGGTGGAGACCGGGGAGGGGCATGCCTGGAACCTGGTGAAAGTGGACGGGAATTATTATTACATGGACACCACATGGGGAGATGTCTCCTACCAGATAGAGGAGAATGCCACAGAAGGAGGCGGGGGATTCTCCATGCCGGAGATCAACTATGACTACCTGAACGTGACTACGGAGGAGCTGCTGCGCACCCATTCCATCGAGAGCGAAGTGCCCATGCCGATATGCGTTGCCATTGAAGCGAATTATTATGTGCGGGAGGGCGCTTATTTTACTTTTTACGACGAGGAGCAGATGGCGGCGCTGTTCCAGGCGGCCATAGACAGCGGCAGGCGGGATGTGACGATCAAATGCGCCGATGCCGCCTGCTACAGTGAAATCGTAGCGGGGCTGATAGACGGACAGGAGATTTTCCGGTATCTGTCGGACGAGGAGGGCAGGATTGCCTATGCGCAGAATGAAAAACAGCTGTCCCTGACATTTTGGGTGACAAATGAGTAGAAAGTGTGGTATACTATACTGTATAACGCTGAATGCTGCCTAATGCAATCATACAATCGAACCAGTCAGCGTTATGCAGTCTGGTTTCATGGCAAGTGAAATCGTTAAGCAGTATATATTTCATATTTGAGATGCTTTTCAGGAGGATATTTTCATGGGAAAAGAAATGGAGAACAGCACAGTGGTATTGAAAGCCGAGGAGAATGTGGGCATGGTGCAGATCGCCGATGACGTGGTGGCGATGATCGCATCTTTGGCGGCCACCGAGGTGGAGGGAATCAGTGCCATGGCAGGGAACATCACCAATGAGCTCATGGGCAGGGTAGGCATGAAGAAGCTGAACAAGGGCGTGAGGGTGGTGGTCACCGGGCGCAATGTGCGTGTGGATCTGGCTGTGATGATGGAGTATGGCTACAGCATTCCGGCTACCTGTCACCATGTGCAGGCGAAAGTGAAGTCGGCGATTGAGAATATGACAGGGCTGAACTGCACGGATGTGAATATCCGCATAGCCGGTGTAAAGATTGCGGCAGTTCATTGACTGTCTGGACGATTAGAAGGAGACGGACGCTGCAGGCTGCATGGAAGAAAATATGGCAGCCGCGCTGACGGGGGGACACAAATGGGACGACATGAGCAAAGAGAGCAGGTTTTCCGGCTTTTATTCCAGGCGGAGTTTCATCCGGCGGAGGACATGCCGAGACAGATGAGGCTGTTCGTGGAGGACAATGAGGCAATCAGCTCTCAGAAAGATGCCGATTATATAGAGACACGCTGTCAGGCTGTCTATCGGGAGATTCCCGTGATAGACAAGCTGATTGACGACAATACTGTGGGATGGGATACCAGGCGTATGGGAAAGGTAGAGCTGACGGTATTGCGTCTTGCGGTATATGAGCTGCGCTATGATGACGACATTCCCGCAGGCGTGGCCATAGATGAGGCGGTCGGAATCGCGAAAGAATACGGCCAGGAGAATTCCGGCGGTTTCGTGAACGCGATTCTCGCGAAGATTGTGAAGTTATAAGTGTGAAAAGGTTTTGAATAGTCCATGAAATCGGGTGATTGAGATTCGGAATGTCTATACTGTTGGACAATTGAATTCCTATATCAAAAATATGTTCACGCAGGATTATCTGCTGCAGCGGCTCTTTGTAAAGGGTGAGGTGAGCAACTGTAAGTACCACTCCTCGGGACATATTTATTTTACGTTAAAGGATTCCAAGGGGACCATAAGCTGCGTGATGTTCGCCGGCAGCCGTTCGGGCCTCTCTTTTCGTATGTCCGAAGGGCAGCAGGTGATCGTGGGCGGCACTGTGGACGTATATGAGCGGGATGGGAAGTACCAGCTGTATGCAAAGCAGATTCTGCTGGACGGCAGCGGGCAGCTCTACGAGAGATATGAGATGCTCAAGCGGGAACTGGAGGAATCCGGCATGTTCGCCCCGGAGTACAAGCAGCCTGTCCCCAGATTCATAAAGACGCTGGGAGTAGTGACCGCGGATACCGGCGCGGCAGTCCGGGACATCATCCAGATAGCGGGCAGGAGGAATCCCTATGTGCAGATAGTGCTCTATCCCGCCATCGTCCAGGGGGAAGCGGCCGTGCCCAGCATCGTAAAGGGCATCCGGGCGCTGACAGCCCTTGGGGTGGACGTGATGATTGTGGGCCGGGGCGGCGGCTCCATAGAGGATTTGTGGGCCTTTAACGAGAGGGAGGTGGCCCAGGCGGTGTTCGACTGCCCGGTGCCGATTATCTCGGCAGTAGGCCATGAGACGGACACGACAATCATCGACTTCGTGGCGGATCTGCGGGCGCCCACGCCGTCAGCGGCGGCGGAACTGGCGGTGACGGATATCCGGGAGATCTGCGGGGCGCTGGATTCGGGAAGAGACACCCTGAACCGGCTGATGCAGCGGAGGATTCAGGAAAAGCGCATGCAGATTAGGCAGATGGAGCTGAAACTGAAAGTGGCGAGCCCTGCCAGCCGCATCCGGGAGCGGAAGATGACGGTGATCTCGGCTGAGGAGAGGCTGCAGGAACGGATGAAGCGGCTTCTGGAAAGGCGGCGCCATGAACTGGCAATCTATATCGAACGGATGAAAGGGCTTTCCCCGCTGGAGAAACTGGAGAGCGGCTATTCTTATGTGGAGGATGGCACAGGACGGAATGTTCGTTCGGTAAGGCAGGTGCGGGAGGGCCAGGATGTGGCCATCCGGGTGAAGGATGGGCGGATTCAGGCGAGAGTCACCAGGATTCTGCCTTTGTCCGGACAGACGGGAGAGTTATGTTGAAGAAGCTTGGCAGCGGATGGAATATCGCCATGGCATCTCTGGGATTGCGGCGGTAGCAGTCGCGGAGAGACCATTGTCAGGAGGCAGCCTGTGAAAGGGCAGGACGAGGAGAGGAAGAATGGCAGAGGAGAAGAGACAGCCCGGTCTGGAGGAGAATTTCGCCAGACTGGAAGAGCTGATTGGACAACTGGACAGGGACGACATTCCGCTGGAGGAGGCGTTCAAGGCCTACAGCGAGGGGATGACGGTTCTGAAGCAGTGCAACGACCAGATAGACAAAGTGGAGAAGCAGGTGCTCAGGCTTAACGAAGAGGGGCAGTTGGAGGAATTCGGCAATGGACGCATCAGTATTTGAAAAGAGACTGCAGCAAGAGACGGCATACGCGGAGCGGGTGCTGCGGGAGCATCTGCCAAAGGAAGAGGGGCTTCAGGAGAAAATCATGGAGGCCATGAACTATAGCCTGCTTGCAGGCGGCAAGCGCCTGCGCCCGATCCTGATGCGGGAGACTTACCGCATGTGCGGCGGGGAGGATGGCCGTGCCATCGAGCGCTTCATGGCGGCCATCGAGATGATTCATACCTACTCTCTGGTACACGACGATTTGCCGGCCATGGACAATGACCGTTACCGCAGGGGGAAAGAGACCACCTGGTACGTCTATGGGGAGACCATGGGCATCCTGGCCGGGGACGGTCTGCTGAACTACGCCTTTGAGACGGCAATCCGGGCGTTTCAGGAGACCGGGACGGAGGGAACGGAGGAGAGTGTTCCTGACAGCGAAAGGCTTGCACGGCTGGAACGGGCTTCCGCAGCTTTTTCCGTGCTTGCACGGAAAGCCGGGATTTACGGCATGATCGGCGGACAGGTGGTGGATGTCATGGCCCAGGAAGAAATGAGCCAGACCAATCTTCTCTTCATTCATGCCCACAAGACCGCGGCCCTGATACAGGCGGCCATGATGGCGGGCGCGATACTGGCGGGGGCGGACAGGGAACAGGTGGCCGCCATCGAGAAATGTGCCTACAACATAGGCATCGCATTCCAGATACAGGACGACATCCTGGATGTGATCGGGGACAGCGAGGAACTGGGCAAGGCCACCGGCAGCGATGCCGCGAACCGGAAAGAAACCTACGTGACCCGGAAAGGCCTGGAGCAGGCAAAAGCGGACGTGGAGGCACTGTCCCGGGAGGCGGCCGGGATTCTGGACGGTTTTACAGGCGAGCATGAGTTCCTGAAGCAGCTGATTCTGACATTGATACACAGAAGAAAATAGTGGGGGCGCGGTTATGTTGCTGGAGACCATAGGACAGGCGAATGACATCAAGAAAATAAAAAAGGAAGATTTGGGCAGTCTGGCACAGGAAATCAGAGAGTTCCTGATACAGACCATCAGCGTCACGGGAGGGCATCTGGGTGCGAATCTGGGAGCCGTGGAGCTGACCATGGCCCTGCATCTTTGCCTGAATCTGCCGGAGGACAAGATTATCTGGGATGTGGGGCATCAGTCCTACACCCATAAAATCCTCACCGGACGGAAAGGCGAATTCAAGACTCTGCGCCAGTTCCATGGCTTAAGCGGTTTTCCAAAGAGAAAAGAAAGTCCTTGCGACGTCTTTGACACAGGGCACAGCTCCACCTCCCTCTCCGCGGGACTGGGATTTGTGAAAGCCCGGGAGATTACAGGCGGCAGCGAGACCATCGTATCGGTCATCGGGGACGGTTCCCTGACCGGGGGCATGGCCTATGAGGCCCTGAACAATGCCGCCAAGCTGGAGACGAATTTCATCATCATTCTCAACGACAACAACATGTCCATCTCCGAAAATGTGGGGGGCATGTCAAAATATCTGAACAGCATCCGCACGGCTTCCGGCTATCTGGATCTGAAAAAAGGAATCTACAATGCCCTCCAGGGCACCAAGAGGGGAGACAGCACCATCAGCCGGATCCGCAGGGCCAAGAGCAGCTTCAAGCAGCTGGTAATCCCCGGCATGATGTTCGAGGACATGGGCATTACTTATCTGGGGCCTGTGGACGGTCATGACATCAACGCCATGGTGGCTACTATACAGGCGGCCAAGCGGGTGGAAGGTCCCGTGATGATTCATGTGCTGACGGAGAAAGGCAGAGGATACAGGCCCGCAGAGCGCCATCCCGCCAGATTTCACGGCACGGAGCCTTTCGACATCGAGACCGGCATTCCCTCCCACCCCAGGACGGTGGCCAACTATACAGACATTTTTTCCACAGTGATGTGCAAGCTGGGACAGCGGGATGAGAAAATCGTGGCCATCACGGCCGCCATGCCGGATGGAACAGGACTGAAGCGGTTCCATAATATGTACCCGGATCGTTTTTTTGACGTTGGTATCGCGGAACAGCATGCGGTGACTTTTGCCGCGGGGCTGGCGGCGGGAGGCATGAAGCCCATCGTGGCAGTGTACTCCTCTTTCCTGCAGAGGGCCTACGACCAGATTTTACATGATGTCTGCCTGCAGAATCTGCCGGTGGTATTTGCCATAGACAGGGCCGGGCTTGTGGGCAGCGATGGGGAGACCCATCAGGGTGTCTTCGATTTCACATATCTTTCCGGTATTCCGAATATGCATATCTGTGCCCCGAAGAACAAATGGGAGCTGTCCGATATGCTGAAATTCGCGGTGGCTCTGGGCGCGCCGGTGGCAGTCCGCTACCCCAGAGGGACGGCTTACGCGGGACTGAAAGAATACAGGGAGCCTGTAAGATTAGGAAAGGCAGAGTGGATTTATAAAGAGCGGGAGATTGCGCTGTTAGCGGTGGGCAGCATGGTGAAGACCGCCGAGACCGTGCGGGACATGCTGAAAGAAAAGGGGCATCAGGTAAGCCTGATCAATGCCAGATTCGTGAAGCCCATTGACGAGGAGGCAGTGCGTGAAGCCTGTAAGAATCATGACCTGATTGTCACCATGGAGGAGAACATGGCCTGCGGAGGCTTCGGGGAGAAAGTGCTGGCGTACATGAATGAAAACGGTCTGGAGAATCGGTTCCTTCGGATTGCGATTCCCGATGAATTCGTGGAGCATGGCAATGTGGAGCTGCTGAAGCGGCAGATTGGCATAGACGCGGAGAGCATTGTGGCGAAAATTTCCCGGGAAATCGGCGAGGCGTTGAAAGACAGATGAAAGAACGATTGGATGTCATACTGGTAAAGCGGGGATATGCAGCGTCCAGAGAGAAAGCCAGAGCCGTTATCATGTCCGGCAATGTCTATGTGAACGGGCAGAAAGAGGACAAGGCGGGGACTTTTTTTGATGAGGCGCGCATTTCCCTGGAGGTGCGGGAGAGCGCTCTGCGGTATGTGAGCCGGGGCGGGCTGAAGCTGGAAAAGGCCATGGACACATGGGACTTTTCCCTGGAGGAAAAGGTGTGTATGGACATCGGAGCCTCCACCGGCGGATTTACGGACTGCATGCTGCAGAAAGGGGCTGCCAAAGTATATGCCGTGGACGTAGGGCATGGGCAGCTGGCCTGGAAACTGCGAAATGACGAGAGGGTTGTCTGCATGGAGCAGACGAATTTCCGATATATGTTGCCGGAGGATATCGGGGAGCCGCTGGATTTTGCCAGCGCGGATGTCTCCTTTATCTCTCTGACAAAGATACTGATTCCCGCCAGAAATCTGCTGATGGCCGGCGGGGAGATGGTCTGCCTGGTCAAGCCTCAGTTTGAGGCCGGCAGGGAAAAGGTGGGCAAGAAAGGCGTGGTCAGGGAGCCGTCCGTCCATAAGGAGGTTATCCGGAAAATCGTGGATTTTGCGGGGCTGATTGGATTTTGCGTGCTGCATCTGGATTATTCTCCGGTCAGAGGGCCGGAGGGGAATATCGAATATCTTCTGCACCTTAGAAAAAAGGAGGAGCCCTCTGAAGCCGTGCGGGAACTGTCCGAGCACGAGGCGGAGGAACAGCTGAAAGCGGTGCTTGAAAGCGGCGTGGGGTTATCGCGCCTGCCGCAGTGGGAGAGCCTGATAGGGGAGACGGTGGCCGCGTCCCATGCGCGCCTGTAAAAGTTACGGACTTGTATGTCGTCGTATGCCCCGGGAGGGCCGGCGAATGAAAGGGTTGCGCGCATGAAGCATTTTCTGATTTATACGAACCGACATAAAGACAGAGATTTGGTCACTACGAAGCGTATCTGTGATTTCCTGAAGTTAAAGGGAAAGCGCACCACCATCATGGCGGACGGACAGGACGAAGAGCCGCGGGGGACGGAGGGAACACAGATGTCCTCAAAAGATACCAGGAGCCTGCCGGAGACCGCTCAGGATGTTCCCACAGACGCGGACTGCATGATTGTGCTGGGCGGGGACGGTACGGTGCTGCAGGCCGCCAGGCTGACCAAGAGGCTGCGAATCCCCATCATCGGCGTGAATCTGGGTACGTTGGGGTACATGACCGAGGTGGAGGTCATGAATCTGGAGGAGTCGCTGGAGCGGCTGACAGCGGGGGACTACGTGCAGGAGAGCCGCATGATGCTGGGCGGCAGGGTGATATTCGCGGACGGAGGTCAGACGGAGAGCTGGGCCCTGAACGATATCGTCATATCCCGCAGCGGCCCCCTGCAGATTATCAAATTCAATATCTTCGTGAACGGACAGTTCCTGAACGATTACAGCGCGGACGGTATGATCGTGACCACGCCCACCGGCTCTACGGGATATAATCTTTCCGCGGGCGGGCCCCTGGTGGAGCCCAGGGCCAGACTGATTATGCTGACCCCTATCTGCCCTCATTCCCTGAATCAGAGGAGCATCATCCTTTCCCCGGAGGATGTCATCGAGATTGAGATACCGAAGCGCAGGGAAGGCGGGATTCAGACTGTGGAGGCCAATTTTGACGGCAGCCATGTGATACCCCTGCGTACAGGGGACAAGCTGCGGATTGTCAGGTCTGAGGAGACCACGGAGTTCCTGAAGCTGAATCAGGTCAGCTTTCTGGATGTGCTTCACAGGAAAATGAAAGAATAGTGATGTGAAAAGATTCCGTGGAGAGCGGGAGATTTGAAAGACAAAGAGTAAGAAGGGACAGGAAATGAAAGTAAGCAGGCAGGAGAGAATGATTGAGATCATTCGGAAATATGAGGTTGGGACCCAGGAGGAGCTGGCGGAGAGGCTGCGGGAAGCGGGCTTTTCCGTGACCCAGGCCACGGTATCCAGGGATATCCGGGAGCTGAAACTGTCCAAGGTGCCTACGGCGGAGGGGGGACAGAAATATGTGGTGCTGGAGCAGGAGGAGGGACAGCAGGGAGACCGCTTCATCCGAGTCCTGCGGGACGCCTTTTCCTCCATGGAGGCGGCGCAGAATCTTCTGGTGGTCAGGACCGTGTCCGGCATGGCCATGGCGGCGGCGGCAGCATTGGATGCCCTGAAATTCCCGGAGGTGGTGGGCTGCATCGCCGGGGATGACACCATATTCGTGGCGACACACACATTGGAGGAGGCCAGGGCGCTGATGGATAAAATAGAATCCGTCACGGCATAAGGCATTTGGTTTTGAAATTACTTGACAGGCAGATGTGTCGGAGAGGGCAAATCCGGCGGGGCGAAGCTTACGGTTTGGGAAGGCCGGGGGCGGAGCAGGCGCCGAATGCCTGAGAGGAGAAAGAAAATGCTGACGAGTTTACATGTGAAGAATCTGGCGCTGATGGAAGAGACAGAGGTAGAGTTCGGACGGGGCCTGAATATCCTGACCGGAGAGACCGGCGCGGGCAAGTCCCTGCTGATTGGGAGCGTGAACCTGGCTCTTGGAGGGAAATTCGAGAGGGATATGCTCAGGAAAGGGGCGGAGAGCGCTCTGGTGGAACTGGTCTTCACGGGAGACGAGCGGGTGAAAGAAAAGCTTACCGAGCTGGAACTGGAGCAATCCGAAGACGGAAGCGTAATCATCAGCAGGAAAATGAGCATCGGAAAAAATGTCTATCGGATAAACGGCGAGACCGTTACCGCAAAGCAGGTAAAGGAACTGGCGGAACTTCTGATTGATATCCACGGCCAGCACGAGCATCAGTCCCTGCTGCACAGGAAAAAGCACATGGAGATTCTGGACGCCTACTGCGGCGCGAAGTTTAAGAAAGAGGCGGAGGCCGTGGAAAGCGCTTACAGGGAGTGCCGTGACCTTGAGAGGGCCCTGGAGGAAGAAGCCATGGACGAGGATGCCAAAGAGAGGGAACAGGCTCTGGCGGAATTCGAGCTGCAGGAAATCGAGCAGGCCCGTCTGATACCTGGCGAGGACGAGGAACTGGAGCAGCGCTACCGCCTCATGGTGAACAGTAAAAAGATAGTCGAAAATCTGTCTGAAAGCTATCAATACACCGGTAACGACTCCGAGAACGGAGCCGGAGGAGCGCTGAGCCGGGCCCTGCGGTCGCTGCGCAATGTGTCGGGTCTGGACAGCCGCCTGGAGGAGCTGGAGGGACAGCTGTCGGAAATCGACAACCTGCTGGCCGACTATAACAGGGATCTGGCGGAATATATGGACGACTGCGAATTCGACGATGAGGATTACGCCGCAGTGGAGGAGCGCCTGAACCAGCTCAACCACCTAAAGGAAAAATACGGAGGCACCATAGAGGCGGTGATTGCCTATGGGGAAGAAAGACAGAAGCTTCTGGACAAGCTTGGGGATTATGACGCATATATGCAGCAGCTGGGTGACCAGCTGGCAGCGGCCAGGGCGCGGCTTGAGGAAGCCTGCGGCAGGCTTTCCTCTATCCGCGGGAAAAATGCCGCCGTACTGACCAGGCAGCTGAAAGAGGCGCTGGTGCATCTGAATTTCGCCGCGGTAGAATTTGAAATCGCCGTAGAGCGGGCCAGGACGATTACTGCAAAGGGCTGGGACGATGTGGAATTCCTGATTTCCACCAATCCCGGCGAGGGGCTGAAAGCCTTGAGCCAGGTAGCCAGCGGCGGCGAACTGTCCCGCATCATGCTGGCAATCAAGACCGTTCTGGCCGGCAGGGACGATATCGATACGCTGATTTTCGACGAAATCGACACAGGCATCAGCGGCCGGACGGCCTGGCGGGTCTCCGAACAGCTGGACACAGTGGCCCGTGCCCATCAGGTGCTCTGCATCACCCATCTGCCCCAGATAGCGGCCATGGCCGACAGGCATTTCGTCATTGAAAAAAGCAGCACCGAGGACAATACCATCACGGATATCCGGATGCTGAAAGAGGAGGAGAGCCTGGGAGAGCTGGCAAGGCTTCTGGGCAGCGACACCCTGACTCCGGCCGCCCTGTCCAACGCGAAGGAGATGCGTCTTCAGGCTGCCGCCCACAAGACAGAATCCCATTAAAAATTCCAAAAGCTGTCGGAATGAAAAGCATAAAAATCTCACATACTATACACGAAAAAGGACTCCTGGAGGGTCTTTTTTTGTGGGCGGAAACGGCGATTTATACTGCTTAACGATTTCACTTGCCGTGAAACCAGACTGCATAATGCTGACTGGTTCAATCGCATGATTACATGAGGCAGTATTCAGCGTTATGCAGTATAAGATGGGAGCAAGCGGATATGGGACGGCAGCAGGATATGGGGAACATACAGAATATAGAGGATATCAGAAAAAGAGCGGCGCAGCATAGAAAGTCAGGAGCAGAGCAGGAGGAGAGCATCAAAAGGAAAGCGGGCCAGGACATGGTAGTCCTGCTCCAGAACTGGAAAGAGAGGCTCAGACGTTACAGAATCTACCGTTTTATCTTAAGCCTGTCATTGGCAGCAAGCTGCACGGCGCTGGTGGCCATGCTTTACTATCAGATTGACAGCAGCATCCCCTCCGTCATCAATGTGCGGGCCGGGGAAGAGGAATCGCTGCATCTGGGTGTGCCGGCCAGAGGGGAGATTATCAGCGTCAGCGACCAGGGGACCAGCAATATCCCCCAGGGAGCAGTGGACATAGATTTAAGCAAGACTTTTACCTTAAAGACCGCGCTGGAATCCGATTACCAGATGCAGGTGAAGCTCTTTGGCTTCATCACCTTAAAAAATGTGGAAATCCAGGTCATTGAGGACCAGGAACTGATCCCCGTAGGCGCGCCTATCGGCATCTATGTGAAGACTGACGGCGTGCTTGTAGTAGGGACCGGGGAATTCCAGGGGCCGGACGGCGTCAGCTGCTCCCCCGGGAAATACATCCTAAAATCAGGCGACTATGTGCGCAGGGTAAACGGCGAAACGGTGACGGAGAAAGACGATTTCATACAGCGCATGAAAGACAGCGGCGGAAAACCTGTGATTCTGACCATCGAGCGGGACGGCGAGCTCATGGACGTGGAGATTACGCCTGCCCGGGACATAAACGGTGAGTACAAAATTGGTGTCTGGGTGCGGGACAACGCCCAGGGCGTGGGCACCATGACTTACATCGACAACAAGGGCAATTTCGGCGCTTTGGGCCATGGCATCACGGACGTGGACACCAGTACCCTCATGCACATGGAGGGAGGCACCCTCTACCAGACGGATATCGTGGACATCCACAAGGGCTCTTCGGGAAATCCCGGCGAGATGACAGGCATGATCATCTACTCCGACGACCGCATCCTGGGCGAAATCACGAACAACAGCAACCGGGGGATTTTCGGCATCTGCAACCAGAAAGCGCTGGAAATGGGGGTCAGGGAGCCTCTCCCCATCGGCCTGAAGCAGGAGATTGAGACCGGGACGGCCCAGATTCTGTGCACTGTGGATGGAGTGACCAGGTATTATGATATAGAGATTACGGCACTCCGCCTGGACCATGACAATGTGAACAGGGGGATAGAGCTTACAGTGACGGATCCGGATTTGCTGGCAGTTACCGGAGGGATTGTGCAGGGGATGAGCGGGAGCCCGATTATACAGAATGGGAAGTTCATCGGGGCCGTGACCCATGTGCTGGTGCAGGATTCCAGGAAAGGGTATGGAATCTTTATTGAGAATATGCTGGAGCATCCGTAAGTCTTCCGTGCGTTCTTATGGCTCTTTCTATCTATATAGGAAGATAGCAGAACGCAACGGCATGATCCGCGCCCTGAGGGAAGCCCTTCCCGCCTGCTGGACGGAGTATTTTACCCTGGCCTGTTACATGGTCTCTGCAGGAGATCCGCTGATGTACTGCGAGGACTGGCTGAAGGACACGGAATCCTATCCGGTTGGCTCCCTGTCATCCCAGCGTATCAGCGAACTGCTGCTTTCCCTGCCGGCACAGGGAAGAGAGGAATTCTACGGCAGCTGGCATGCCGCCCATAATGACTTATGAGGCATTTGATGTTGAACTGCTAACCGAGTAAGGCTGTTGTTATAATTTTACCGGGATTTTAGGCAAGGTGTAACGCCCCTCCTCAATCCATCAGGGCTTTACACCTTGCTCTATGTCTCCTGTTTATCCAGCTCCCGGTCTGCTTTTGGTCTGTGTCCGTGCTGCCGGATGCCATCCCTCTGTCAATCCGTTTTATACCGTTCTTGATGACCTCTTTTGCCTTTTCCGTGTTGTCCGTCTCCAGCAGGGGCAGAATGGAATCCAGCAAAATACATAGCTCCGGATTGCCCATATCCTCACCTCTTTCTTAAGCGCTGTCTGCAAGTATCTGGTACTTCTGATCATAACATTCCCTTCATGATGTTCAAAGCCATACCGCCTCTATCGTTGATTTCTGTACTGGAATTTGTTATAATAAGCTCCAAACGGACTGCAGCCCTTCCGCCAGCATCTTCAGGCCAATGAGAGAACACCGGAAAGGAACCAAATGCACGACAGGGATAAAATATACTTCCACAATTTCCTCACAGGGATGCGCACAGGCAAAGACATCACCCTGGAGCAGCTAAGCCTGGGCCTGTGCACCCCGGCCATGCTCAGCTTCATAGAGGCGGGCGAACGGCAGCCGGACAAGCTGACGCGCGACCGCCTGACAGAGCGGCTGGGCTTCGAGAACGACGGCTTCGAGGACTTCCTGCAGCCGGACGAATATGAACAGTGGCAGGATCAGGACAGGCTGCTGCGGGCCGTATACGCAGGGGACATACCGGAGGCGGAGCGGCTGTTGAGGCTGTTGGAACAGAAAAAGATAGAAGACAGAATTGTCTTCCATCAGTTTGTCCTGACCATGCGGGCACAGCTGATGCAGTACAAAAAAGCCTCCCGGGAAGAGCTACGGGAAGCCTTCGGGAGGGCCATGTCCCTCACCATGCCAGACGTCGCGTCCGGGACATGGACCGGGCGCCTCCTGGCCGCCCAGGAATGGAACCTGCTGCTGGAATACATCCGCCTGGGCGGGGACGCAGGGCCTGTCACGGGCACGGATCCTTCCGCCGCTTATACGGCCCGGGCACTGGAAAAGCTGCTGGACGCACTGCGCGGCTCCTCCATGGACAGCTACAGCTATGCCAAGGTGTACCCCAAGGCGGCGTATTTCCTGTGCCTGGAGCTCATGAAGGCTCCCCTGGACATCGCCCTCTGCCGCAGGATACTGCGGATATCCGCGCAAGCCCTGGAGACCCTGCGCTCCTGCCACCGGATGTATTGGCTCTACGAGCTGCTGGAGCTCATGGAGCGCGTCCTGGGCATCTTCGCAGGCTTCACTCAGCCCGGGCCAAAGGAACCCGCCCCGGTCTCCTTCGAACAGGTCTGGAATCAGCTCGGGGGAACCGCGGCAAAGCCCCAGTCTCCGGCGGGCGCTGCGGCGGGCGGCCCGGAACGTCCCGAAGCCTGGACGCTGCCGGAGGATCCTGAGAGCCTGGCGCTGCTGACCGCCCAGATCAGGGAATGGCGCATGCTCCTGGCAGAGCTATATCAGGCGTACGGCATACCGATGAACACGGAGAACTGCTGCTACCTGTACAGCCAGACCCAGAACTACCGCATCGGCGATGTAATCAGGAAGCGGCGAAAGATGCTGGGCCTGTCGGTGCGGGAGCTGTGCGAGGGCATCTGCAGCGAGAAGACCCTGAGAAGGCTGGAAAACAATAAAACGAGGAGCCAGCGGGCCGTCTGGAGCGAATTGTTCTGCCGACTGGGGCTGTCGCCGGAGTACCAGCGGGAAAGCGTCGTCACAGGGCAGCGAGATGTGCTTCTCCTGTATCGCGCATCGGGAGACGCATTGAACAATCACGACACCGAGGAGACCCAGAGGCTGTTGGAGCAACTGAAAGACCTGCTCCCCATGGACGTCCTAATCAACAGGCAGGAACTGGAGCGCAAGGACTGTCTGAACAAGCTACAGAAGAAAGAGATTACTGCCGAAGAATGCGTCATCAGGCTCAAAAAGGCGTTGCAGTACACTATTCCACTGGAAAGCATCAAGATGGCGAAGGACGGCCCTGACATCTATCTGACCTGCGCAGAGTTGGGATGTGTATACAATATCGCAATGAAATCCAGGGATGAAGCAGAAGAGTTCAATTTAGACCTGCTCCAGAGCGTCACCAGACAGTGCATCCCCGAGGACAGCATCCATACGTTTATCAACATGTACGAACTGATTATGACCGGCGTGGCAAGCCGCCTGGGAGATGCTGGCGAATACGAAAAATCTACGGAAATCAGCGAAAAGGTAATGAAAGAATGCCTCTTGGCACATAGGATGGGCATGCTTCATGATTGCCTGTACAACAAACTTTGGAATCAAATAGAGGCTGCCAAAAAAGGGACTTCTGCAGTCCCGGCTATTCCAATTGACCGGGAGCTGCAGAAGTGCATCCAACTCGCAAGATTTTGTAAAGAAACATTTTATGAAGCCTTCTATATTCAACAAGCTACAGAATTGATTCATCCATAATTATACTTCTTTATTTTCTCCTTCCGGTTTATTGCTCAGCGGCTCACACCCATGCCCGCCCCCAGGTTCCTCCCCGGTTTCCACTGTGGGAGGTTCCAGCGGGTACGGATTCGGTATCGTCGGCCCGGATAGCGAAAGCAGCAGCAATAGCTTTTTTAGACCTGTTTTTCATATTGGTCATCCCCCTTTCAGTTGTCTTCGTCAGAAACGAGACTTGACTACAATTATAGCAATGTCAGCAATCGACAGCAAGGGACAGAGTTGTTAAAAAAAGTCCGGGATTTTTTAACAACTCTGTCCCTTGTGAATTAACTGCAAGCCGTGCTATTGTAATGAAAGCGACTTTTAAAAAATGCGCAAGAATCTCAAATTGGAAAGGAAATCGAAGTTTATGAAAAATGAGTTAAAAAGAGCTTTGCTGAAAAAAACAAATATCATTCTTATTCTTGTTGTTGTTAGCCTGATGTTTATAAATGCTTACTTTGATGGCTGGAAAACTGCTCTGACAGCGGAATCTGCTCAGGACATTTTGAATGCTGAGGACGCTATCTATTATAAAAAATATTTCGGCAATATTTACAGGGTATGGAAAAGTTCATATTACATGGTTCAGGCATTAGCGCCCTTGATACTTGTCGCCCCGTATTTGAATACCTTTTTATCAGAGAAGGCAAATCGTTTCAGATTTTTTTGCGTTAGCCGAAAAGGAAATTTTAAGTATGTCATGCAAAAAACACTTGCCATTGCACTGTCAGGCACCATTGTTTTAGCATCTGCCGAGGGGCTTTTTGCGTTTTTCTCCGGATTATTGACGCAAAAGGATACGGCTGCAGAATTCATGCAGCAAATAGTATCTTTTCAAGAGAGTTATTTTATGAGTAATCCCATGTCATATTTTGCCTTAATATATATCTCACATATTATATACTATTTTTGCTTTACGATTTTTGCTGTGGGAATAACCTCATTTTTGAAAAACAGAATAGCTGTCATCGCGGCTCCTTTTGTCGTAGTAGGAGTGTTGGATATGGCATTGCCGATAACATTGCAGCCAAATGTGGTGATGCAGCCATATTCTCAAACATTTAGCCTTGGCGGGTATGGTATATTGATCAGCATGTATGTTATTGCGGGTCTTATCTTATTGACATTATCAGAATCATCCTATCAAAAAAGAGGCAATTAGATCATGAAGCGTTCAGGTTTTATAAAATATAAGCTCAAATTAATTTATACATCCCCTTTGGCATATTTCATGCTAGCTCTTCAAGTTTCTTTTTTGATTGTTTATATATGTGCCAATAAAATTACAACTGTTTCTGATTATACTCATATTTTTAAAACCGACTTTTTTTTATGGATTATCTTTATCCCCCTTTTGGTGGTCCAGCATAAAGTGAGCGTTTATTCGACATATTACAATTGCCTTTCCAGAATTCATTGTAGAAAAAGAATGGTTATTGTCGACTTTTTATCATTGGCGATTTCCACTTGTATCTCTGCCTGTATAGTATTATCTATACCGCTATGCTTTTTTATCATTAAGACAAAGACATACTCCGACCAGGAGCTGTTTGCAACCTTTTTCTTTCTGTCAATACGGTATATTTTGCTCGGATTGCTTGTCCAGTACATAATATATTCTATTATGTACGCGTTTCCGAAGCTCCAGCAAAAAGGAGGAAGCATATGCCTTTTCCCCTTTCTTCTTTTTTTTGCGTTCACGGCTCCCATGGAGTTCCTGTCAGCAAAAGGAGATTATATTCCTGTTTTAGACTTCTCGGCTGGCAAAAATTATTCGTTTATTGTTGATGATATCGTGCTGTGGGATTCTATCATTTTTTACAATATTCATTTGATAGGGTACCTGATATTTTATATCTGGCTGACGATAGATTGCTTGTCTAAAAAATGGGAGTTTTTAGAAAATGAAAGTGTTTCCACTCTTTAAAATAATTGCGAAAGAATTTAAAAAGGATATCTTTATTTCAATTTTCCTTTTGGTTTTAGCAGACTTTATCTATGTAAATTTTACCGGAGTCCACCTTAACAGGGAAAGTGGCCTTATACTTTGGCAGGGCGGAAACGATACCTATTTATTCAATCTGAGCACTGTTATATTAAAAATCCTAAATGTCTCGATAGTTTTTATCACTGTAGGCAAAATCATAGATAAACTATCAAGCGATATAATGGTATATATTTTAGCCAGAATAACCAATTATAATAAATTGATATGCGCGTATACCATAGTCGTAGTTATATTAGGGGAGTCAGGTCTTACCATCTCCCACATTATATATTATTGTTTCGTTGGATTTTATCTTGAACAGGCCACGGCATGCCTTTTATACTTACTAATGGATGCTTTAGGATTTTGTGGAATGATAATCATATACATAATATTGAGCAATTGCTATTTAGTAGAAAACAGCTACCTATATATTATTGCTATTTATATATTGAACACAGTTTTACCAGTACCAATTTTACTTGCAATGTCAACAGTGAGATTTTTAATTCTCAAAAGCCAAATTCCAATAATACTGCTTTTACTGTTAGTCGCAGGCATGGATTTCATTTTAATATTTTTGTATTATAAGCTAATTAAGAGAAGGAGGATAAATGTATGTTAAGGACAAAAAATTTATCAAAAAGATTTAAGGGGAATGTAGTTTTAAATAATGTCAATTTAGAATTGCATTTTGGCAATATTTATGGATTTATAGGCGCCAATGGTTCAGGGAAATCCGTATTTTTCAAAACCATCTGCGGATTCCTGAAAGCCGACAGAGGCACTATAACCATAGACGACAAGGTAATCGGAAAGGACATTGATTTTTTACCGGACTTAGGCGTTCTCATAGAAAAACCAGGATTTATAGAAAACTATACACAATTTGAGAATTTAAGATACCTGGCACAGATAAACAAAACAATTGACGACAACGATATAATAGCCGCATTAAAAGTAGTCGGATTGAATCCTGACAATAAGGAAAAAGTAAAAAACTTTTCATTAGGCATGCGCCAAAGGCTTGCCATTGCTCAGGCAATTATGGAAGACCAAAAAATCATTATTTTAGATGAGCCATTTAACGGCTTAGATAAGCAAGGTGTAGCACGGATAAAACGATTGCTCTTAAAATTAAAATCTCCAGACAGGCTCATCTTGCTCACAAGCCATATTTCGGGTGATATCGAAGAACTCTCGGATTACATTTTTGAGTTTAGCGCAGGTAAAATCGTTCCTATGTCTCTATAGAAAGATAAGCTGGAGGAATAGGCTTTCCATCAACAGCAAGCCGTGTTATAATAGCAGTGCATGTTTCGACCGTGCACTGCATTGTTATATATCCCTGAGGGAAGCCCTTCCCGCCTGCTGGACGGAGTATTTTACCCTGGCCTGTTACATGGTCTCTGCAGGAGATCCGCTGATGTACTGCGAGGACTGGCTGAAGGACACGGAATCCTATCTGGTTGGCTCCCTGTCATCCCAGCGTATCAGCGAACTGCTGCTTTCCCTGCCGGCACAGGGAAGAGAGGCATTCTGCGGCAGCTGGTATGCCGCCCGTAATGACGTGGAATACCTGGCACTCGACATCACGTCCGAGTCCTCTTATTCAGAACTGATCGAGGATGCGGAATGGGGCTGCAACCGCGACCATGAGCAGCTCCCTCAGGCCAACCTCTGCATGATGGTCGGCGAAACCAGCAGGCTGCCCGTCAATAACAAATAAAGAAGTCCAGAATCTGCTGAATGTGAAGGATTCCCATGCATTGAAGGTTTTAAAGGAAATGGTCGAGGCCGGAATACTGAAAAAAGAAGGGAAATTGAGGGGAAGCTATTAAGCGGGAGCCCAATCATACAGAATGGGAAGTTCATCGGGGCCGTGACTCATGTGCTGGTGTAGGATTCACGGAAAGGGTATGGGATTTTTATTGTCTGTATAATGGGGTTAAAACCCTCGCCTTAAGGTTGGGATGCGCTCCCTTTAGGCTGCTTCCGCAGCTCACCGAACCCACCGGCTTTAGCCGGTAGTGTTTCAGTGAGAATATGCTGGCGCATTAGGCGGGATAGCATAGAAAGGAGCGCAATAGAGAGTATCTTCATCGTTGGCTCCTTTCTTTTTTCCAAAATAGGTTCTGAAAGCCCCATGAAATAAGGGCTGAAGATTCCGAGAAGTTATCATCACTACGAGGAGGGATGAATATGGACATCATTCAAAAAACGAGCATTGTAAATACCACCGAGGCGAAAGGGAGAGAAATCCGGTATATTGTCGTGCATTATACGGCCGGAGTCTGCTCCAAGGCCGGAGCGGCTGCGGATGTGGCGGACTGGTTCGCCCATGGTCCCAGGGAAGCGTCGGCGGATTTCATCGTGGACGACGAGACCACGGTTCAGTATAATCCGGATCCGGCCAACCGCTATTGCTGGTCTGTGGGAGGCAAACATTACGGCAACAAAGGGGGAGCCCTGTACGAAGTAGCCCGGAATGCCAATTCCATCAGCGTAGAAATCTGCTCCACGAACAGCACAGGCCAAATGCAGGAACACAATGACTCTGGCTGGAGCTACACGGACGCGGTACTTGAGCGTGCGGCTGAACTGATTCGGCATCTGATGAAAGAATATGACGTGGATATCGACCATGTGATCCGCCATTACGACGTCAATGGAAAGCCATGCCCCGGTATCATCGGATGGAACGCCGAGACAGGGGACGAAAGCAAGTGGGAGGCATTCAGGAAAAAGCTGCAAGTGGAGGCATGACGGACTTTCCAGACAGACAAAAGCTGCTTGAGCAAGGAGAAAACGATTAAGGAGAGAATACATATGCTGCACTATTTTGAAGAACAAAACAAAAGCCTGGTCTTCCGGGAGAACGGAGAGACCGTGATGGTGACGCCCTGGGGGGCGGACAGCCTGCGGGTGAGGGCCACGTTCCTCGGGGACATCCTGGAGGGCAGCGCGGCTCTCCTGGAGACGGAAAACGCGGAAAGCGAAGTCCGAATAGAAATCGGAGAGCATACAGCCTCCATCGTAAACGGCGGCATCCGGGCGGAACTGAAAGTGGCGGACTGGGGAAAGGCCCTGCAGATGACCTTTTACAATCGAAAGGGTGAAATCCTGCTGCAGGAGATTCCAAACGGCGGCGCGCTGCAGAAGAAAGCCAGGCACTTCAAGTCCCTGCCCGGCGGCGGATATCGCCTGAAGGCTTCCTTTGTGCCCAATCCCGGGGAGAAAATCTACGGCTGCGGGCAGTACCAGCAGGAAGTCATGGACCTGAAAGGATGCAGCTTAGAGCTTGCCCACAGGAACTCCCAGGCCAGCGTCCCGTTCTATGTCTCCAGCCTGGGCTACGGTTTCCTCTGGCACAATGCCGCCATAGGCGAGGTGCATTTCGGCAGCAACACCACGGAATGGACGGCGGAGGAGACCCTGCAGCTGGACTACTGGATTACGGCAGGGGAGACCCCGGCGAAGATTCTGGAGTCGTATACCCGGGTGACCGGCAGGGCGCCCATGATGCCGGAATACGGCCTGGGGTTCTGGCAGTGTAAGCTTCGGTATTACAACCAGGAACAGGTAATCCAGATTGCCAGGGAGTACAAAAAGCGGGGCATACCCCTGGATGTGCTGGTCATCGACTATTATCACTGGCCCAGATGCGGCGACTGGCGCTTTGACGAGGAATATTTCCCGGACCCCGAGGCCATGATCAGGGAAGTCCAGGATATGGGCATCCGGCTGATGGTGTCCGTCTGGCCCCAGGTGGACTGGCGCAGCGAGAACTATGAGGAGATGAAGCAGCAGGGGCTGCTGGTCAAGAGCAATTCCGGCATTGATGTACAGATGGTATTCCACGGCAACAATGTGTTCCTGGATGCCACCAACCCAAGGACAAGGGCCTATGTGTGGGACAAGTGCAGGAAGAATTACTGGGATTACGGAATCAGCGCTTTCTGGCTGGATGAGGCGGAGCCGGAGTTCGGCACCTATGATTACGGCGATTATCGGTATCATGCAGGCCCGGTGGCCCAGGTGGGCAATCTCTACCCAAGGGAGTACGCGAGGCTTTTCTATGAGGGACAGCGCGAGGCGGGGCAGAAGGACATCGTGAACCTGATTCGCTGTGCGTGGGCGGGAAGCCAGAGGTACGGCGCTTTGGTCTGGTCCGGGGACATTATGTCCAATTATGAGGACTTCCGGAAGCAGATATGCGCGGGAATTCATATGGGAATCAGCGGAATCCCGTGGTGGACCACGGACATCGGAGGGTTCCACGGCGGAAATATCCATGACGAGGGCTTTCAGGAGCTGCTGGTCAGATGGTTCCAGTTCGGCGCTTTCTGCCCGGTGATGCGCCTCCACGGATGCCGCCAGCCGGCGGAATCAATCGTCAACCGGGCAGGGGAAGTGCGGGAATGGACCGGGGCGGAGAATGAAATCTGGAGCTATGGGCAGGAGAATTATGAAATCATGGTCAAGTTCATCCGCATCCGGGAGATGATGCGGGACTATATCCGCGGCCTGATGCGGGAAGCCCATGAGACCGGAAGTCCTGTCATGCGGGCCATGTTCTACGAGTTCCCGGAGGATGAGAACTGCTGGGACATCCGGGATGCCTATATGTTCGGTCCTGACATCCTGGTGGCCCCCATATGTCATGAAAAGGCCAGGAAGCGCAGCGTCTATCTGCCGTCAGGGACCTTTTTCCTCCACGCCGGCACAGGGGAGCGCTATGAGGGCGGGAAATGGTATGAGGTAGAGGCGGCCCTTGACACCCTGCCTGTTTTCCTGAGAGAGGGCAGACAGGAATATCTGGCAGGGCAGATTTAGGGATTTTCAGGATTTTTTGCGGGGACAGATTTTTTCTGTCCCCCTTTTTCTCTTTTGTATGGCAGATTTATATGACAGATTTGTAGGAAATGCTTGACTTTGGAGAGAACTTTTGGTAAAGTAGATTTATCCGCAGAGGGCGGGTATCAATACATCTGAAATATCTTGATATCTATAGTAGATTTGGCATCAGTTTTATCAAAAATGTCCCGATTGGAACGAGATTAAAAATAATTTCTGAGAGAATGTTTTATTTTTGCATGGGAAAAAGAAAAGTCCCCGGTGTCAAATCGGGAACTTTTCGGATATACCTTATCGACTGCGGCGTAACATGATTATTTCCGCAGAGCCGCCCGTTTGCGCAGAGTGGGATCTAAGATCTTCTTGCGGATTCGCAGGTGGGCAGGCGTGACCTCCAGAAGCTCATCCGTGTCGATGAAGTCCAGGCACTGCTCCATGGACAGGATTCTGGGCGGCACCAGGCGCAGGGCTTCGTCGGAGCCGGATGCACGGGTGTTGGTCAGCTGCTTCTTCTTACATACGTTGACTTCGATGTCCTCGCTCCTGCCGGTCTGTCCTACCACCATGCCGGCATAGACTTTCTCGCCGGCGCCGATGAAGAGGGTGCCCCGTTCCTGGGCGTTGAACAGGCCGTAGGTGATGGATTCCCCCGCTTCAAAGGCAATCAGGGAGCCCAGCTTTCTGTACTGGATATCCCCCTTGTAGGGAGCGTAGCCGTCGAAGACCGTGTTCAGGATGCCGTTCCCTTTGGTGTCCGTGAGGAATTCCCCCCGGTAGCCGATCAGGCCCCTGGCGGGGATGGAGAACTCCAGGCGGGTGTAGGTGCCGCCGGAGATGCTGCCCATGTTGCGCAGCTCCCCTTTGCGCTGGCCCAGCTTTTCGATGACGGCCCCGGCGAACTCGTTGGGCACATCGATATAGGCCAGCTCCATGGGCTCTGTGCGCTTGCCGTTTTCATCTGTATGGTAGAGGACCTCCGCCTTGCTGACGGCGAATTCATAGCCCTCTCTGCGCATGTTCTCTATCAGCACAGACAGATGGAGCTCGCCCCGGCCCGATACCTTGAAGCACTCGGTAGTGTCCGTCTCCTCCACCCGCAGGGACACGTCCGTGTTCAGTTCCCGGAACAGCCTGTCGCGGATGTGGCGGCTGGTGACGTATTTTCCCTCCAGGCCTGCCAGGGGAGAGTCGTTTACCATGAACTGCATGGCGATGGTGGGCTCGCTGATTTTCTGGAAAGGGATGGGCGCTATGGCCTCCGGTGAGCAGAGGGTGTCCCCGATATGGATGTCCGCGATGCCGGAGATGGCCACGATGGAGCCGATGCCGGCTTCTTTAACGTCCACCTTGCCCAGGCCGTCGAACTCGTAGAGCTTGCTGACCTTGACCTTGCTCTGCTTGCCGGGGTCATGGTGGTTGCAGATGACCACTTCCTGGTTCACGCGGATCAGGCCGTTGTCCACCTTGCCGATGCCGATCCGGCCTACATATTCATTGTAGTCGATTGTGCTGATCAGCACCTGGGTTCCGGCCTCGGGATCGCCTTCGGGGGCCGGGATATAGTTTACGATGGTCTCGAACAGGGGTTCCATGCTGGCGCCGCTTCCGTCGGAATCCATGGAGGCGATGCCGGTTTTTGCGGAGGCATAGACAAAGGGGCAGTCCAGCTGGGCGTCGTCCGCGTCCAGCTCCAGGAACAGTTCCAGCACCTCGTCCACCACCTCGTCGGGCCTGGCCTCGGGGCGGTCGATTTTATTGATGCAGACGATGACGGGGAGCTTCAGTTCCAGGGCCTTGCGGAGCACGAACTTCGTCTGGGGCATGGGGCCCTCAAATGCGTCAACCACCAGGATGACGCCGTCCACCATCTTCAGCACCCGCTCCACCTCGCCGCCGAAATCGGCGTGTCCAGGGGTGTCCACGATATTGATTTTGGTGCCCTTGTACATGACGGCTGTATTCTTGGACAGAATGGTGATTCCACGCTCCCTTTCGATATCGTTGGAGTCCATGACGCGTTCCGTTATGTCCTGTCCTTCACGGAACACGCCGCTTTGCTTCAACAGCTCGTCCACCAGAGTGGTCTTGCCATGGTCTACATGGGCTATAATGGCAACGTTCCTTACATCTTCTCTTTTTTGTCTCATGATTTACCTCATTTCTGCGCCCCGCGCGTGAGGGCGGTTTCGGCGGCAGTCCCTTAAAATCCGGGGAGTGTCAGGATTTGTCTATCCTTGCCGATGGCTTTTTTCAACATATTTTCAAACTGTTACAGTATAGCACTATTTGCCTCAGGGCGCAAGGATTATTGGGGATGCGGAGCAGGATTATCGATTTTGAATAGATAAAAAAATGGAAAACAATATGGATTTGCAAAAAATGACGAAGTATGCGATGAGAAATTGTACTAAAACGGCAATTTCTATTGTATAAATAGTAATATCCAACCGTTCGGATAGTTATCCAGAAAGATTATCCTTTGCGGAGGTGTTACCGGAAAAAGTCTTAGAACAAGAAGGGAGAACGAAAATGACAGATAAGGTAATTGAAAACAACCAGGTGACGGTTATGGGGGAGATATCCAGTCCTTTTACCTATAGCCATGAAATCTTCGGGGAGGGCTTCTACATGATGGACGTGCGGTGCAAGAGACTCAGCGAAAGCTTTGACACCATTCCCATCATGGTATCTGAGAGGCTGATGGACGTGACTGTGGATTATACGGGAGAACTGATATGCGTGAACGGGCAGTTCCGCTCCTACAACCGTCATGAGGAGCGCAAGAACAGGCTCGTGCTCTCCGTGTTCGCAAGAGAGGTGAGCTTTGTGGACGAGATGGAGGAAAGCTCTAAGACGAATCAGATATTCCTGGACGGCTACATCTGCAAGGAGCCCATTTACAGGAAGACTCCCCTTGGGAGAGAAATCGCGGATCTGCTGCTTGCGGTGAACCGTCCCTATGGAAAGTCCGATTACATACCATGCATCTGCTGGGGCAGGAATGCCCGCTATGCCAATAATTTCAAGGTAGGAGAGCGCTGTGCCGTGTGGGGGCGGATACAGAGCAGGGAATATATGAAAAAGCTGGATGA
Source organism: Lachnospiraceae bacterium (assembly GCA_910576125.1). GTDB lineage: Bacteria > Bacillota > Clostridia > Lachnospirales > Lachnospiraceae > Acetatifactor > Acetatifactor aquisgranensis. The sequence continues at coordinate 61,085 of CAJTHM010000019.1, forward strand.
GGAGAATGTGGAGAGAAGAGTGGCCTTTGAGGTATCTGTCAGCAAACTGGAACTGATTGAGGACGGTGAACTGGGATAATACGGGGCCGATTGCAAATGATTTGCCAAAATCAGGAAAGTGTGGTATGCTAGAACCATCCGAAATATTGCCTTTGCAAAGAAAATGAGGTGTGGTATGGCAAAAGGATTGGTTTATATATACGCTGGCGGCGGAAAGGGGAAGTCCCCGGCGGCTCTTGGCAGGGCCCTGCAGGCCGCGATGGAGGGGGAAAGCGTGGTCATCCTCCAGTTCCTGAAAGGAAATGGCATGAAATCACAGGATTTCCTGCGCAGGATGGAACCGGAGATAAAGCTGTTCTGTTTCGAGAAATCCGATGAGAGTTACGAGAATCTCTCGGAGGAGAAGAAGCAGGAAGAGATTGCCAATATCAAAAATGAGATGAACTTCGCCAAAAAGGTGCTGGCCACCAGGGAGTGCGATTTGCTGATACTGGACGAGGTGCTCCGGCTGGTGGAGAAGGAAATCGTGTCCGTGGAGGATTTGAAAGCGCTGCTGGAATGCAGGGGAGATACGGATATCATCCTGACAGGCAAAAAGGCGGGGGAGGATATCTGCGCCCTGGCAGATGAGATTTCCCGGATCGAGACCTGGACGCCGGAAGCGAAAGTCAGGGCTTGACAATAAATCCATTGACAGCATCTCTATATGATGTTATGATTTATGACAACAGGAGACTGGAGAAGCCGGTTTTCTGGTGTATAAAAAATAAATGTAAGAAGATAGAGGTTGCGTTTTTCAAGAGTACTTTTTCAGATGCGGCAGGCGCAGAGGAAGAAAAGGGAAAGGGGAACACGCCGAAAGAGGGGATGATCTGCTCATTGACTCTTGGGCATGCAGTTAAGAGCTGCATGACTGTCATCTGTTCATGAGATGGTGCGCTATCGGTACATATCCTATTGGATTCATTCGCCGGCGCTTTTGTGTCGGCGATTGTTTCATTACAATAGAGGAATGAAAAATGATGGAGGAGAAAAGATGTCTATTTTTAAGGGCTCGGGTGTGGCTATTGTTACGCCCATGACAGACAAAGGTGAAGTGAATTATGAACAGTTTGCGAAGCTGCTGGAATTTCAGATTGCAAAGGGGACGGATGCCATCATAGTCTGCGGGACCACAGGCGAGTCGTCCACTTTGACCCATGAGGAGCATCTGGAGGTCATCCGTTACTGTGCGGAAGTGGTGGCGGGACGCATCCCGGTGGTGGCCGGCACTGGTTCCAACTGCACGGATACGGCTATCTATCTGTCTAAGGAGGCGGAGAAGTCCGGAGTGGACGGACTACTGCTGGTGAGCCCTTATTACAACAAGGCTACCCAGAACGGTCTGTACGCGCATTTCAAGGCGGTGGCGGATTCGGTGAAGCTTCCTGTCCTGCTCTACAATGTGCCCAGCAGGACCAGCTGCAATATCGCACCGGAGACGATTCTGCGACTGTGCACCGATGTGGAGAACATCGTGGGCGTCAAGGAAGCCAGCGGCGATATCAGCCAGATAGCCCGTCTGGCGGCCATCTCCGGCGGCAAGATAGACATCTACTCCGGAAATGACAACCAGATCGTTCCTGTCATGTCCCTGGGCGGCATCGGCGTGATTTCTGTCCTGGCGAACGTAGCGCCTGCCCAGACCCATGAAATCTGTCAGAAATATCTGGACGGCGACGCGAAGGAAAGCTGCAGGCTGCAGCTGGAGGCCATGGAACTGTGCGATGCGCTGTTCTGTGAGGTGAACCCGATTCCGGTAAAGAAAGCGCTCAGCCTGATGGGCATAATAGACGGCGCGCTGCGCATGCCTTTGAGCGAGATGGAGCCCGCGAATACAGAGCGTCTGGAAAAGGCAATGCGGGCATACGGGATACTGTAATCCTGAATTAGACTGGGCTGCTTCGTCGGGCTTATTTCCGACGCGGGAGCCCTTTTGACGCATTTAGGAACAATGGTGGAACGGCATCTGCAGGGCATGACATTGAGAAGGCGGATGCGGTACTGATATGATTGCCATGAACAGGAGGAAGGCTTATGATAAGAATTATCATGCACGGCTGCAATGGAAAAATGGGACAGGTCATCAGGGGACTTCTGGAGGCGGACGGGGATGCGAAGCTGGTAGCAGGCATCGATGTGTTCGACGACGGAAAGAGCCCGTACCCGGTTTTTACGGATATCAGGGAGTGTGATGTGGAGGCCGACTGTCTGGTAGATTTCTCTACGGCCGGGGCTGTGGACAGGATGCTGGACTATTGTGTGGAGAAGAAGCTCCCCTGTGTGCTCTGCACCACAGGCCTCGGTGAGGAGCAGCTGAAGAAAGCGGACCAGGCGGCAAAGGCTATCGCCTTGCTTCGGTCTGCCAATATGTCCCTGGGGATAAACCTGCTTTTGAAGCTTTTGAAGAATGCGGCAGGAGTGCTGGCTCCCGCTGGTTTCGACATGGAAATCGTGGAAAAGCATCATAACCTGAAAGTGGACGCGCCCAGCGGGACTGCCATGGCTCTTGCGGATGCCATCAATGAGGAGTTAGATGGGACTTACTCCTATACTTACGACAGGAGCGTAAGGCGGGAGAGGCGCCCGGAGAAAGAGATCGGCATCAGCGCGGTCAGAGGCGGCACCATCGTGGGGGATCATGATGTCATTTTTGCCGGCCCGGACGAAGTCATCACCTTTTCCCACAGGGCCTACTCCAAGGCCGTCTTTGGCAAGGGAGCTGTCCAGGCCGCGAAATTCCTGGCCGGAAAGCCTGCGGGCAGATACGATATGAGCGATGTGATCGAGGCGGCGCTGTAAGGAGCTTATCGGTGCGGGAATAGGTCCGCGCACTTGGGGAGATGAGGGAGCATACATGAAGGAGAAAGACAATCAGGTCTTGAAAGTTCTGGCAAAGCAGTACAGGAGCGTTGCAGAAGCTTCTACGGAGATCATCAATCTGCAGTCGATCATGAACCTGCCCAAGGGGACGGAGCATTTCCTGACGGATATCCACGGAGAATACGAGCAGTTCAACCATGTGCTGAGAAACGGCTCCGGCTCCGTGCGCAAGAAAATCGATGAAGAATTCGGCAACACTATCAGCAGCAAGGATAAGAAGAGCCTGGCCACATTGATTTACTACCCGGAGGAAAAGCTGGAAATCGTCAAAAAGGAAGAGGATAATCTGGAGGACTGGTACAAAATTTCCCTCCACAGGCTGGTGCAGATCATCAAGAGGGTGTCTTCAAAATATACCCGCTCAAAGGTACGCAAGGCGCTGCCGAAAGATTTCGCCTATGTCATTGAAGAGCTGATTACGGAAAAAGAAGAGATTCACGACAAAGAGGCATACTACAACGAAATCATCCACACCATCATCAGAATCGGGCGGGCTCCTCAGTTCATCATAGCATTGAGCCAGCTGATACAGCGCCTGGTCATAGACCATCTTCACATCGTGGGGGACATCTATGACAGAGGCCCCGGACCCCATGTCATCATGGACATTCTGTGCGGCTACCATTCCGTGGACGTACAGTGGGGGAACCACGATGTGTCATGGATGGGGGCGGCCAGCGGACACATGGCCTGCATCGCCAACGTGATCCGGATAGCGGCCCGCTATGGAAACCTGGATACATTGGAGGACGGCTATGGCATCAACTTGCTGCCTCTGGCCACTTTCGCCATGGATGCCTATGAGAATACGGACTGCAGCGTGTTCGTCATCCGGACGGGCAAGAACCGCAACGGAAAGGCACTGGACGTGGACATCAGGATGCACAAGGCCATAGCCATCCTGCAGTTCAAGCTGGAGGGACAGCTGCTAGGGCGCCATCCGGAGTTTGGCATGGAGGACCGAATGCTGCTGAACAGAATCGATTACGAAAGGGGAACCATCCGCATCGGCGGAAAGGAATATGCCATGCGGGACATGGACTTTCCCACCATAGACCCCGGTGCCCCCTTTGCCCTGACGGAAGAGGAGGAGCAGGTCATGAAAGGGCTGCAGCAGGCTTTCATGAACTGCGAGAAGCTGCAGCGCCATGTGCGCTTTCTCTATTCCAAGGGAGGCCTGTACAAAATCTACAACGGCAACCTCCTCTACCATGGCTGCATGCCCATGGAGGAGGACGGAAGCTTTGCCAGCGTGGAGATTTACGGAAAACAGTACAGCGGTAAAGCCTTGTATGATATTCTGGAATATTATGCCAGGAGAGGGTATTATGCCAAGGACGAGGCAGAGCGCGCCGCCGGACAGGATATGATGTGGTATATCTGGGCCGGAAAAGGTTCGCCTGTGTTCGGCAAGGATAAAATGGCTACTTTTGAACGATATTTCATAGAGGAAAAGGAGACCCATGCGGAGCGCAAGAACAGCTATTATACCCTGCTGGAAAAGGAAGAGACCGTGGACCGAATCCTGAAGGAATTCGGCCTGCGGGACAGGGAGGCCCACATCGTCAACGGCCATGTGCCCGTGGAGCAGATACATGGGGAGTCCCCCATCAAATGCGGCGGCAGGCTGCTGATCATCGACGGAGGTTTTTCCAAAGCTTATCAGAAAAAGACCGGCATAGCCGGATATACGCTGGTATGTAATTCCAGGGGGATGCAGCTGGTGGCCCACGAGCCTTTTGAGTCTTCTTATGCGGCCATCGTGAATGAGTCCGATCTGTTTTCCCATTCCATCGATGTGGAGACTTATGTCCACAGAAAAATGGTGGCGGATACGGATGTTGGAGAGGAAATCAGGGAACAGATTTATTATCTGGAGGAGCTGCTGGAGGCGTATCGGGATGGGGCAATCAGGGAAGAATAAGTAAGCGCTAAAGGCATTCTCAGGCGCATGCCCTGACGCAGATTCTGTCTGCGCAATCGGCAGACGCCTGAGACAATTGCTTATCTTACAGCGCCTCTGGTAGTGCCGGCACCGTTCGTGGTACTGCCTGCGGTGCCGTTTCCTGCGCCGGTACCGTTCGTGGTGCTGCCTGCGGTGCCGTTTCCGCCGGAAGTGGTGCCGCTGCCGTTTGTGGAATTGTTGTCGTTGCCGGTGAGGTCATCCGTGATATTGTCGATGCCGTCAGTGACATCATCCACCGCGTCGTCGATGACATCGCCCGCGTCGTCCAGCAGGGAATCGTCGTTTCCGTTTGTGGCGCCGCCGGTGTTATTGCCATTGCTGTCCGAGCCGTTGGTATTGCTTCCGTTGGTATTATTTCCGTTGGAATTGCTGCCGTTCGTGTTGCTGTCCGAGCCGTCTGTGCTGCTGCCGGCAGCGCTGGAGCCGGAACCCTGTGTGCTGGTCCCGGCCATGCTGTCAGAGCTGTTGCCTTTTTTGTCATTGTTGGTGCAGGCGGTAGCCATGCACACATAGGCCAGCACCAGCCCTAATGCCAAAAGCTTTTTGGCTCCTGCAAAATTCTTTCCTTTTTTCATAGTTTCCTCCATTCTGATACGTGAATATGGAAGTGTCTGCAATTTTCCGACAATTCCTATTGGTAGATAGAAAATACATCAGACTTGTTCCGCGCAGAATCTGCCAGTGGAATCCCGCGCGGGACAGCTGATATGCACTAGTATGTGACTTCTGATTGATTTTATACAGCAAAAAATAAATTAGGAATAAATTGGGAAAGGTAAATTTTAGAATGGAATTCAGACCATGCATAGATATCCATAACGGCAGCGTCAAGCAGATTGTAGGCGGGAGCCTGCGGGATGCCGGGGACGCGGCCAAGGAGAACTTTGTGGCAGAGCGGGGGGCGGCGTATTACGCGGAGCTTTACCGGGATGCCGGACTCAGGGGCGGGCATGTGATATTGCTGAACGCAAAAGACAGCGGCCAATATGCCGCTACGAAGAACCAGGCGCTGCAGGCGCTGGCGGCCTATCCGGGCGGCCTGCAGGCGGGAGGCGGCATCACCCCGGAAAACGCGGCGGATTTCCTGAAGGCAGGCGCCTCCCATGTCATAGTCACCTCTTATGTGTTCCGGGACGGACAGATTGATTACGACAGGCTGGAGCGTATGAGGGATGCAGTGGGAAGTAAAAGGCTGGTGCTGGACTTAAGCTGCAGAAAAAAGAAAGAAGACTATTATGTAGTCACAGACAGATGGCAGAAGATGACGGAGGAGAAGGTGGAGGAGGCGCTGCTGGAGCGGCTCTCGGGATACTGTGACGAGTTCCTGATACACGCCGTGGACGTGGAGGGGAAATCCCGGGGAATCGAGGAGGAACTGGCCCTTTTTTTAGGCAACTGGGGGGGAAATGCCATGACTTATGCGGGCGGCGTGCACAGCTATGAGGATCTGGAGCTGCTGAAAAAGCTGGGAAAGAACCGCCTGAACGTCACGATCGGGAGCGCGTTGGATTTGTTCGGCGGTACGCTTTCCTGGAAAAAAGTGTCGGAAATGTGCAAGAAAGATTGAGATGATTGTGGAAAATGCGCGCAAAAAAGCCTTTATTTATGTTTTTATGCATAAAATAGGTTTTTTTGTTTGTGAGAATATAACAAAAAGCTGCCGTTATCGTTGAAGTGTTTCTCTGTTTATGGTAAAATACTAAAAGGTTATTTGGAGGTGACTTTTATGGTACGTAAGGGACATAAGCGCAAGAATAACCATGTGGTGATTGTTACATCCGATGCAACGGACAGCAAAGTGAGACAGTTTCGGGTCCGACCCTGGATTCTGCAGACAGTTATCCTGGTTCAGTGCGTGATTATCGGCGCGCTGATCGGATTCTTTTTGTATGAGAGGGATGTGTGGGCCGGTGAGCTTCAACAGACGGAATCGGAGAACGAGGCGATTGCGGCTCTGGAGCAGGAAAAAGCCGAGCTGGAGGGACAGATAGCCGATCTGAACGGTGAGATAGATGACCTGAATGTAAAGATAGGGATTCTCAGTGAGACCGTGACCCAGAAGACGCAGACGGAGACCCAACTGTCCGAGCAACTGGAGAAACAGACCATGCCTACGGAATTTCCGCTGACGGGAAAGGCCAGCATGGAGGAAACTGCAGAGGAGAATGGCAATCCTATCTGTATCTTTACGGCTTCCGAGGGTTCTATGGTGGTGGCCGCTGCCAGCGGTTCTGTCATCGTAGTCAATGAAGATCCCGAGTATGGGAACAATGTATGGGTGGATCACGGCAATGGCTATACCACGATTTACAGAAGCGCGGGAGAAGTAAAGGTAAAGCAGGGAGAAACAGTCACACAGGGAGCTACTTTGTTCGTGATTACGGGCGAGGGAGGCAAGCTGGGGTATCAGGTGACACGGGATGGTGCGTATATCAGTCCCATGGAAATACTGGAAATCAGCGGCTGATGAAAAGCGGAGGAAGGGAAAATGAGGAAAAGCGAGACACAGATTTCAACCATTATCGGAATGAACGCGGTATGCGACGGCGATTTTAAGGCCGAGGGAGCCATCCGGATCGATGGCACAGTGAATGGCAACGTGACGGTGACCGATACCGTGATCGTGGGGGTTTCGGGCTGCATCAATGGCGATATCAATTCGCAGAAGGTCATCATCGGCGGAGAGGTGTACGGCAATCTGAATGTGCCGGAGAAAGTGGAACTCACATCCACGGCCAGAGTCATCGGCGATATTACCACAAACGGCCTTGTGATTGACGAGCAGGCAATCTTCCAGGGCAACTGCAACATGAACCAGGATGCCAGCAAGCGGCCCAAGCCGAACCGCAGGGAGCTGAAGGGGATGCAGAAGGAAGCCAGGTCAGCCGTTGCGGAGGCCCTGAACAATATAGAGTCAGGTTCCGGGGAAGAGGGAAGCCAATCTTAAGCAGCCGGCAGGATGCAATTGTAAGATGAAGCTGTAATATACATAAAAAAGCAGGGATGCCGTTTCTGACATGCCTGCTTTTTCGTCTGTCTATCTTATGCCTGTGGAACTTCGGAATCCCCAAGGGATTTTTTCCGGCGCAGGCGTTCAAATACTGTCTCATAACCGTCGTTTCCATAGTTCAGGGATCTGTTCACACGGCTGATGGTGGCGGTGGAGGCCCCGGTCTTCTCGGCAATTTCCAGATATGTGTTATGGTTCTTGAGCATGGCGGCCACCTCGAACCGCTGTGAGATGGAGAGCAGCTCATTGACCGTGCACAGATCCTCGAAGAAACTGTAGCATTCCTCTCTGTTCTCCAGACAGAGAATGGCATCGAACAGGAAATCCACGGCGTCGCTTTTTACTTTTTTGTTCATGTTAAGTACCTCTTGATTGCATTGTGATGTTTATCATTTTACCATATTAAAGTTTTAAAGTAAAGGCGGAAAACTTTAAGAAATTTTTTGAAACAAAATGTTGTCATGTAGTAATGAATACTATATAATCAATCTTAGACAAGAAAACTTGGACAACGGAAATCTGACCTTGCTTTCTGTTGTAGAACACAAGAGAGGGGACGGATATGACGATTGATAATGATAACTTATTGAACAGCATACTTGAAAGTCTGGACAGGGTGAAATATATCAGCCCGGAGGATATCCCGAACATTGATTTGTATATGGACCAGGTCACCACGTTCATGGACAGCCATCTGCAGTCGGCTGCCAGATATCCCGGCGAGGACAAGATACTGACCAAGACCATGATCAACAACTATGCGAAGAGCGATTTGCTGCCTCCTCCTGTGAAGAAGAAATATTCCAGAGAGCATGTGATGCTGCTGGTATTCATCTATTATTACAAGGGAATCCTTTCCATCAATGACATACAGACGCTTTTGAAGCCTATCACGGAGCATTATTTCCAGAACGGACAGGCATATGATATGGAGGCCATCTACAGGGAGGCTTTCGGCATGGAGGACAAGATGCTTCAGTCCATGAAGGCGGACGTGGAGGAGAAGTTCCGGGTTTCCCAGGAAGCCTTTCAGGGCGCCCCCCAGGAGGACATGGAGTTCCTCCATAAGTTCGCCTTTATCTGCACGCTGGGTTTTGACGTATATATGAAAAAGCTGATGATTGAAAAGATGATAGACGAGCTGGGGGCCGGCGGACAGGAGCCGGGGAAGAAGAAAGCCCATAAGGCCAAGTCGGAAGAGGCAAAAAAAGTGTAACAGGGACAGGCCTTTCCTCATATGATACCTTATCAAATATATGGAGGTAGCTATGAGGAGGTTATCCATAAAAAAGGCAGGGGCTGCCTGCCTGGCCGTACTGACGGCAGCGGCGGTCACTGCCGGCTGCGGCGCGGGCGGCGGAGAGGCGGCGAAGAATAGCAAGACGAAAGTAGTGCTCAATGAGGTGGCCCATTCCATCTTTTACGCGCCCATGTACGTGGCTATAGAGGAGGGCTATTTCGAGGAGGCGGGAATCGAACTGGAGCTGGTGACCGGCTTCGGGGCCGACAAGACCATGACGGCGGTACTGACGGATGAGGCGGACATCGGCTTCATGGGCAGCGAGAGCACCATATATACTTACGCGGGCGGCACCGAGGACTATGTGGTGAATTTTGCCCAGCTGACCCAACGGGCGGGCAATTTCCTGGTGTCAAGGGAGCCCATAGAGGACTTTTCCTGGGATATGCTGAAAGGCAAAGACGTGCTGGGCGGCAGGGCCGGCGGTATGCCGGAGATGGTGTTCGAGTATATCCTGGAGAAGAACGGAATCGACCCGGCCACGGAGGTGAACATCGACCAGAGCATTGACTTCGGATCCACCGCCGCGGCGTTTTCGGGCGGGCAGGGGGATTTCACCGTGGAATTCGAGCCTCATGCCACATCCCTCGAGGAAAAGGGCGAGGGCTACGTGGTAGCCTCCCTGGGCGAGGATTCCGGCTATGTGCCGTACACCTCATTCTCCGCTAAGAAGAGCTATCTGGAAAAGAACAAAGACACTGTCCAGGCATTCACGGATGCCCTGCAGAAAGGCATGGATTACGTCCAGAGCCATACGCCGGAGGAAATCGCAAAGGCAATCGCGCCACAGTTCCCCGAGACGGACATGGAGACCCTCACTACCATCGTGAGCCGCTATCATCAGCAGAATACCTGGAAAGAGAATCTGATTTTTGAAGAGGATGCCTTTTCTCTGCTTCAGAATATCCTGAAGGATGCGGGAGTGCTGGAGGAGCAGGTGCCCTATGGGGACCTGGTGACCAGGGGCTTTGCCCAAAAGGCAGCGGAATAGCAGAGAGCATAGGAAGAACAAAGGCGCTTTTCCGGGAAGTAAGGTGCGGAAAGGCGCTTTCTGCGCCTCATTGCTTCAGGCGGATATTCTTCATGGCCCAGAGCCTCAGCGCGTTGGCGTTATTGCTGATTTTCTGGAGAGAGTCCAGGATATCCTGAAAGGCAGGGCGTTCCTTTTCTTCGATGACTCCGTCCTCGGAGATGGCAATCAGGGAGGCCCGCAGGGAATCGATATCTTTCAAAGAACCCAGGACTTTCAGAGCCAGCCTGTCAAAATCGTCAATGGTGACTTCCGACACGCTGGTGCGGCCGATGGGGCATTCCCTGGCGCAGTAGGAGTTGCACAGTTCCGGCATATTGTAGGCCTCCGCCATAGCCTTTACTTCCTCCGGATAGGGGGCGATGGTGTCCAGCTCGATGCGGGCCAGCCTGGTGCGGTCGATTCCCGTGAGCTCAGCGGCCTTTTCCCGGCTGGAAAAATCAGAATTCGTCCGGGCTGCCTCGGAACGTGCGAGGTAATACATATTATCGGCGGCTTTCGTAGCTTTTTTACCCATGTCAAGTCTCTTCTTTCTGTGATATGATAAAATATATATTCCTTTAGTTTATTCTAAAAAGACTAATTTGTAAAGATTATTTCACAAAAGCGGTTGAGGGAATACAGAAAATTTGCTAAAATAGAAATCAGAATATGAAGCGCAAGGAATGAAATCAACAAAAAAAGCGGAGGATGGGACAATGGGCTTGATAAAAGCGGCAAAGGACGCGGTCAGCTCTATGCTGGCGGATCAGTGGAGGGAGTATTTTTATTGTGACGCCCTCTCGAACGACATATTGGCGGCCAAGGGGCGGAGGCGCGCAAGCGGAGGCCGTAACAGCAATAAGGGAATGGACAACGTCATTTCAAACGGCTCCGTCATCGCTGTCAACGAGGGGCAGTGCATGATGATAGTGGAGCAGGGAGGCATTGCGGAGTTCTGCGCGGAGGCCGGTGAATTCGTCTACGACAATTCCACGGAGCCCAGCCTGTTCTATGGGGATCTGGGGGAGAATCTGAAAGAGACTTTCAAGACCCTTGGGAAAAGGTTCAGCTTTGGCGGCGCAGCCGCCAAGGATCAGAGGGTCTATTTCTTCAATACCAAAGAGATTATGAACAATCTGTACGGCACGGCCACGCCGATTCCGTTCCGTTACATAGATGACAATATCGGCCTGGACATGGATGTGAGCATACGGTGCAACGGTTCCTATTCTTTCCGGATAGCGGATCCGCTGTTGTTCTACCAGAATGTGTGCGGAAACGTGTCCGATACCTACAGCCGGGGCGAGATTCAGAATCAGATGAAAGCGGAGCTGATGACGGCCATGCAGCCCGCGCTGGGCAAGGTCAGCAGCCTGCGGGTGCGCGTATCGGATATTCCCAGCCATGTGACGGAGCTGGTGGATGCGGTGAATGCCGAGCTGTCCGTGAAGTGGCAAAAGACCCGGGGAATCGTGGTGGTCAGCATGACCATGAACCCGCCCTCCATGCCGGAGGACATGGCGAAGCGCATCAGCGATCTGCAGAGCAGCGCTGTCATGCGCAATCCCAATATGGCCGCGGCCACTCTGGTAGGGGCACAGGCGGACGCCATGAGGGCTGCCGCCGCCAACACGGCTACAGGCCCCATGATGGCGTTCGCGGGCATGAATATGGCGAACGCCGCCGGAGGCATGGACGCCTCTTCCCTGTTCGCCATGGGCGCGGCGCAGAACCAGGCGGCGCAGGCTGCGGGGAGCCAGGCCGGAAACGGTGCGGGACAGGGGGGCAGAGCCGGTGCGCCGATGCTGGGCTGGACCTGCAAATGCGGCCATACCGACAACCGCGGTAAGTTCTGCATGGAATGCGGCAGCCCTAAGCCCTCGGAGGCAGGCTGGACCTGCAGCTGCGGCACGGTGAATCAGGGGAAATTCTGCACTAACTGCGGCACGAAGAAGCCGGAGGGCGCGCCTTTGTATCGGTGCGACAAATGCGGCTGGGAGCCCGAAGACCCTGCGCATCCCCCGAAATTCTGCCCGGAATGCGGAGATGTCTTCAATGAGAACGACAGGATATAAATGCTTCAAAAGGCTTCGGGAACGCTGCTTTTGGGCGGCGTTCCTTTTTTGCCTGGCATGCTTTTTTTGCCATACGAAACCCCGCCGCCGGTGCACATGGCAGATGCCGCCGGCGCTTTGATGGCGGCGGGGATGCTGCATAGAATGAAAATGAGGGAGTAAAGATGGGGTTACTGGATACACTGAACAAGGAACAGAAGCAGGCGGCTTCCACGGTGGACGGGCCGCTTTTGGTGATAGCGGGTGCGGGCAGCGGAAAGACGAGAGTGCTGACTCATAGAATCGCCTATCTCATAGAGGAGATGGGGGTAAAGCCCTGGAATATCCTGGCGATTACCTTTACCAACAAAGCGGCGGGAGAGATGCGGGAGAGGGTGGACAAGCTGGTGGGCTTCGTCTCGGATCAGATATGGGTCTCCACTTTCCACTCCGCCTGTGTGCGCATCCTGCGCCGCCATATCGACAGGCTGGGCTATGACAACAGCTTCACTATCTACGACAGCGACGACCAAAAGACGGTGATGAAAGCCGTAATCAAGCGGCTGAACCTGGATCCGAAGATGTACAAGGAGCGGTCTCTGCTCAGCGCGGTCTCGTCCGCCAAGAATGAGCTGATAGATGTGAGCCAATATGAGCTGGAGGCCGCCGGGGATTATGATTTTATGAAAAAAATATACGCCAAAGCCTACAGAGAGTATCAGGAGACTCTCCGGGCCAACAATGCGCTGGATTTTGACGACATTATCGTAAAGACGGTGGAGCTGTTCAAAAGCTGCCCCGAGGTGCTGGATGCTTATCAGGAGCGCTTCCAGTACATCATGGTGGACGAGTACCAGGACACCAACACGGCGCAGTTCGAACTGGTAGGGCTGCTGGCGAAAAAATATCGGAACCTCTGCGTGGTGGGAGACGACGATCAGTCCATCTACAAGTTCAGAGGGGCCAATATCCGCAATATCCTGGACTTTGAGGAGCATTTCCCCGAGGCGGTGACTATCAAGCTGGAGCAGAACTACCGTTCCACCCAGTCCATCCTGAATGCCGCAAACGCCGTGATAAGCAACAATACAGGCCGGAAGTCCAAGACTCTGTGGACCGGAAGGGGAGACGGGGAAAAGGTGTGCCTGCGGCAGTTCGACACCGCTTACGAGGAGGCGGAATTCATTGCGGAGGACGTGGCGCGCAGAGTGGGGAAGCGGGGAGCGAAATACAAGGACTGCGCGGTGCTGTACCGGACCAATGCCCAGGCCCGCCTCCTGGAAGAACGCATGATCATGGAAGGCGTGCCATATAATGTGGTAGGAGGTACAAACTTTTATTCCAGAATGGAAATCAAGGACATCCTGGCCTATCTGAAGACCATAGAGAGCGGAAGGGACGAGGTGGCGGTGCGGCGTATCCTGAATGTGCCCAGGCGGGGCATCGGCAATGCCACTTTGGAGAAGTTGGAGGATTATGCCCAGATGCGGGGCATCGGGCTCTACGCGGCCATGGAGAAAGTGGACGAAATCATGAGCCTTGGCAAGGCGGCTTCTAAAATCCGGACCTTCGTGAGCCTGATAGAGAGCCTGCGCAGGGAGCGGGGCCAGAAGACCATCGCCGAGCTGATACGGATGATTGTGGAAAAAATTGAGTACGAGGCATATCTTGCGGATTACGACGATGAGGGCGGAGATGACAGGCTGGCCAATGTGGACGAACTGATCACAAAGGCAGTGAACTACACCGAGAGCCATGAGGAGCCCACATTGACGGAGTTCCTGGAGGAAGTGGCGCTGGTGGCGGACATCGACAATGTGGACGGCGATGACGACAGGGTGCTGCTGATGACCCTGCATTCCGCCAAGGGGCTGGAATTCCCCAATGTGTATCTGGCAGGTATGGAGGACGGATTGTTCCCGGGATATCTGACAATCAACTCCGAAGACCCCTCTGATTTGGAGGAGGAGCGCAGGCTGGCTTATGTGGGCATCACCAGGGCCATGGATGAGCTGATTCTGACCTGCGCCAGGATGCGGATGATCAGGGGGGAGACCCAGTACAATCCGGTGAGCCGTTTCGTGGGGGAGATTCCGGAGGAACTTTTGGACAGCAACGGAACGGGGCCCAGGCGGTGGACGGAGAGCCGGAAAGAGGAATCGGACGCCTTTGTGATCGCGGATGCGGACGCGTTTCTGGAGAGGAGCAAAAGGAATATGGGAAACGGCGGTGGGGCCGGTATCGGAAGCGGCACAGGTTCTCAGCCGGCTTTCGGCCGTCCCAAGGCCATCATACGTCCGAAAGTTACCCCCAAGGCGGATAAGCCTTATATCGCAAAGGGAATCGGCAGCCTGAACCAGCTGGCGGGCATTTCCAGGGGAGTGCCCCATCAGGCTCCGGCGGCGCTTTCCTATGGCGTGGGGGACAGGGTCTTACATGTAAAATACGGCGAGGGGAGCGTGCTGCAGATTGACAGGGAGCCGCGTGACTACAAGGTGACCGTAGATTTCGACAGGGCCGGACAGAAAATTATGTATGCATCTTTTGCAAAATTGAAAAGGTTGTAGTATTTTTCTGATGAATATGATATAATAAGTTGCGGGTGTATTTGGATTCAGACATACAAAGAATAAAGGGCAGTCAATCTGCCGAGATGGAGGTAATCTTATGAACAAACTTGAGAATTTGATTGATATCGCCAGGCTGAATGAACTGCTTGGGAAGAAGGAAGAGGAGAAGAAGGAGTGGAACGTGGTGGTCTGCATCCTGGCAGTCCTGGGAGCCATCGCGGCAGTGGCCGGCATTGCGTATGCGGTCTACCGTTACCTGAATCCCCGCTATCTGGACGACTTCGAGGACGAGTTTGAAGATGAGTTCGAGGATGAAGAGGACGACGAGGAAGAAGAGGATGACGAGGACTTCTTCGTAGACGAGGGAGAGAACTGAGCAAATGAAAAAAGGACAGGTATATGAAGCCACGGTGGAAAGGGTGGATTTCCCCTGCAAGGGCATAGCCCGCACGCAGGAGGGCACCGTCATCGTCAAGAACAGCCTGCCCGGCCAGAGGATAAAGCTAAACGTCAGTAAAGTGAGAAACGGGAGGGCGGAAGGCCGTCTGCTGGAGGTGATGGAAAAATCACCTCTGGAGACAGGCAGTCCGTGTTCCCATTTTGGCATGTGCGGAGGCTGCACATATCTGTCTTTGCCTTATGAGGAGCAGCTCAAGGTGAAGGAGGGACAGGTGAAGCGTCTGCTGGACGCTTGTCTGGACAGGCAGGAGAGGGAGTGGCGCTGGGAGGGCATCAAGGGGAGCCCGGTGGCCTACGGATATCGGAATAAGATGGAATTCTCCTTTGGGGATGAGGTGAAGGACGGCCCGCTGACGCTGGGGATGCATAAGCGGGGCAGTTTTTATGATGTGGTGACCGTAGATGACTGCAGGATTGTGGATGAGGATTACAGGTTGATATTGGGGACGGCGCTGGAGTATTTTGCGGGATATCCGGCACCGGGCAGGATATCTTATTATCACAGGCTGCGCCATGAGGGGTATCTGCGGCATCTGCTGGTGCGGAAAGCCTCACGGACAGGGGAGATTCTGGTGGCATTGGTGACTACGTCCCAAAATCCCTGGGGCGTTTGTGGGACTGGTGAAGCTGCTTTGGCCGAAGCGTGCGGCGAAGATGCTGCTGTCTGGAAAGAATCTGAGGCAGGCGGAGAATCGGAGAGCTGTGCCGCGGATGGAGATGCGGCCGGTATTCTGTCTGCGGAAAAAGCTGACGGCGGGAGAAGTGCCGGCCGGCAGATACAGGTCCAGCCGGGGAAAACAGATGCGGAACAGCGGATGATAGAGGGCTTTCGGGACATCTTGCTGGAATTGGAGCGGGAGGGCAGGCTGAAAGGCCGTTTTGCGGGGATTCTGCATATTGTCAATGATTCCCAGGCGGATGTGGTGCAGAGCGACCGCACGGATGTGCTCTATGGGCAGGATTTCTTTTATGAAGAGATTCTGGGACTGCGTTTCAAGGTTTCCGTTTTTTCGTTTTTCCAGACTAATTCCTATGGGGCGGAGGTGCTGTACGAGACAGCCAGGACATATATCGGAGACCTGGGCAGCAGCCGTCCGGACGGTGCGCCGGACAAGGTGGTGTACGATCTCTACAGCGGTACGGGCACCATTGCCCAGCTGATGGCCTCTGTGGCGGGGAAAGTGATCGGAGTGGAGATTGTGGAGGAGGCTGTGGAGGCTGCGCGGAAGAATGCGAAGGCCAACGGGCTGGACAATTGTGAATTCCTGGCCGGGGATGTGCTGAAAGTCCTGGATGATATCCGGGAGAAGCCGGATTTCATCGTGCTGGATCCGCCCAGGGACGGGATACATCCCAGGGCATTGCGGAAGATTATTTCCTATGGCGTGGACAGGATTTTGTACATATCCTGTAAGCCTACCAGCCTTGTGCGGGATTTGGAGGTTTTTCTGGAGCAGGGTTATGCGGTGGAGAGGGCCGTGGCGGTGGATCAGTTCCCCTGGACAGCCAATATAGAGACTGTGTGCCTCCTGAGCAATCGGAAAACCGGAGGAATGGCCGAGTGAACGAAGAACCCGGCCCGGGGCTTAGACATGAAAAGACTATTATTTTGCCTGGAGATATCTTATGAATATTAACGAGACTTTCCGCAGCCTGAACGTAGGGCTCCCGGAGGATATCCTGCGCCGGAAGCTGTATGGGGATTTTGATGGCGCCATCCGGCTCATTGACAGGCGGCTGCGCCAGGAGGACATTCCGCGGGGCCTAAGAGACTGCATGATTGCCCAGCGGGAGATGATGTTGCGTATGCCTGCCGACTATCCCTTTACCAGGGAACAGGCCCTGGCACAGATTCGTGACCGTATTCCGGATTTTACGGAGGAGGAGTTCGACGAGCAGGTGGATGCCGGAAAAATCGGATGGATCTATCTGAAAGGCCAACCGCACTATTTTGTACGTTTTTTTAAAACTATGTGCAAGGCGGACCATGATTTCGCCCGCCGGGCAGGAGTGCAGCTTCACGAGGTGGAGAGTGCTGCCGGCGTCACCGGGGAGGAAGACCATCTGGAACGGAGCATCCGGCTGATGGCGGAGCGGGGGAGCCTGTCCTGCCGAATCCGTATCCGTGCTCAGATAAGATTGAAAGACGGGCAGTTTCTCCCCGGTATGTTTCTGCGGGCCCATCTGCCCATTCCTGCCGCCTGTGAGCAGCAGCGGGATATCGTCATCGACGAGATGAGTCCTGCAGGCGGTCGAATCGCTCCGGAGGATGCTCCCCAAAGGACGATTTGCTGGGAGGGGAAATGGCAGGAGAATCCTGTCTTTTCCGTTACATATTCCTATATCCATACTGCGGCGTTCCATGACACGTCACGTCCCGGCATGGGAGCGGTTAGGCCGCTTGACAGCGGGGAACTGGCAGCTTTTCTGGGAGAAGAGGCTCCCCACATTGTCTTTACCCCTTATATCCGGTCTTTGGCCCGGGAACTGACCCGGGGGACAGGCATGCCTTTGGAGAAGGCACGGCGAATCTATGACTTCATTACGCTGAATATGCGGTATAGCTTTATGCCGGATTACTTCGTTCTGGAGAATATCACCGAGAACTGTGCCCGCAGCTTCACCGGCGACTGCGGGGTGTTCGCTCTGCTCTTCATCACCCTGTGCCGTTGCGTGGGGATACCGGCCCAGTGGCAGAGCGGCCTTACCGCCGAGCCGGATTCCTGCGGCAGCCATGACTGGGCTATGTTCTATGTGCCGGAGTCCGGCTGGCTGTACGCGGATCCGTCCTACGGCGCTGCTGCCGTCCGTGCCGGGAAAGAGGGCCGCCGCCGGTTCTATTTCGGAAATCTGGATCCCTACCGTATGGTGGCCAACCGGCAGTTCCAGGGGCCGTTCTCCGTGGAGAAAAACCACTGGCGGGCTGACCCCTACGACAATCAGACGGGGGAGCTGGAGACCGCTGACCGCGGCCTGCGCTATGAGGAGTTCGACAGGAGCCGGGAAGTTCTGCTGTGCCAGGAGCTGTGATGCGCGGAGGGACAGGCTGAAGCTGGAGGTATGGGAACATGACGAGGAACCGCACTTGGTTTCCTGGAGATGAGTCTGATTACAATATCATAGATGCAAAAAAAGAGCGGGATTCCTGTATAAGACAGGATTCCGCTCTTTAAATCATGGAGCATATGGGATTCGAACCCACGGCCTCAACAATGCGAATGTTGCGCGCTCCCAACTGCGCTAATGCCCCATTGATTTAAGTATAGCACAAATCATGGAAAATGCAACAAAAAATTTCCGAATTTGTCATTGTTTTTCCGAATACTATTTTTCCGAATGCCTCTCATGCACCCGCCTGGCCAGATACAGCGCAGGGGTATCCAGCAGAGAGGTGAAGATATAAATGACATAGCTGGAGACAAAGATTGACAAAAGCGTCCCCATGTCATAGGTGCCGTAAAACGCGAACAGCGTAAAGAGCAGCGTGTTCAGCAGCTGGCTGATCAGCGTGGAACCGTTGTTCCGAAGCCAGAGGAATCTGCGCCTGTCGCCGGTCTTTTTCTCCGTGAAAGCCCACCACTTATGGTAGAGCCACACATCGAACATCTGGCTGATGGCATAGACGATGAAAGAGGAAATCAGCATCCTGGGAGTGCTGGAGAAGATTTCCCGGATGGCCCCCATGGCCCAGTCGCTCTCGGCGGGTATGTACAGAAGCCAGCTCTGGCTCAGCAGCAGGAAGAACAGGGAGGTGAACATGCCGATCCATACGGCCCTGTTCGCCGCTTTCTTTCCCTCACATTCGGAGAGGATGTCCGTGATCAGAAAGGTGACGGCAAAGAGCACATTGCCCAATGTCTGCTCCATGCCGAAAGCATTGATGAGCAGCAGCGCCTCGATGTTGGCCAGTATGGTCGCGATGGCGGACACGCAGTAGAGCCCCGACTTTCCAAAAAAACGATAAGAAATAATTGCCATTGAAAAAATAAAAACAACGGATCCTAAAAGTAATAATTCATTTGTCATATCAGTCACCTACCCCAAAGTCAGTATTTTGAATCAGAATGTCAACCCTGTCGTTATCCTTGTATTTTGGATAAATCTCTTTCAGAAAGAGATTTATCACATGCTCATCCGGCGCCACGTCCGTGGTATTCGGGCACATGATATTGAGACAGATGCGCTCAAAACAGGATAGCCCAAGCGCAATGTCACGTTCCATGGAGGCGGCGGTCTGCCCCCGGAGGCCGAAGAGGAAATTGGCTTCATCGAAGTCCTGGCTGATCAGGGAGGGGTCTTTCTCGGGAATCCCCTTTTTCAGTACATTCTCCCGGAAATCCCAGTCGAAAGTCTCCAGCCCCAGCTTCAGCTTTAACCGGAAGTCAGAGAATTCTTCCCTGAGGGAGGAAATCCTGTTCCGATAGAGGTAGTGGGATTCAAAATGGATGGTGGAAATCTTTTTTTCGCGGCAGATCTGTCTGATGAGTGCCATAGTCCGGGAGTCGAGTTCGAAGACAGAGCCGCTGTTGATGACTTCCAAATCGCCGAATTCGCCGGTGACCTTGTCCAGTACCTGGCTGTTCAAGGTAAAATTGGCGTCTTCATCGGCGCATTTGTCGGTGTGGTAATCGCAGAACGTGCATTTTTGGTAGATGCATCCCCTGCCGCGCAGAAGGACGATCTCCCTTTTTCTTTTTTCCAGAATTTTACTATATCTTTCCATAATAATAAAAGCGTCCCTAAAGGACGCCTCAGGGCATACTTTGCCCCTTTGCTCCTTAGTTTTGTTTGAGGAAATCAGAGTGATTTCCAAGGCAGGATGGTTTCGAACTGCCCAGACCTTATTATAGCACGATATATTCTGTTGTCAATGGGGCAAAAAAATTTTCTGCGATGCCGGAGGAGCTGCGCTGCGGTTCAGGGCTGATTCCGGGAGGAACAAAAGACAGGCCTTTCACATATGATATAAAAAAGGTGCGCGGAGGCGGGACTATGGCTTTGGTGGTGATGGACGCCGGACATGGCGGAAACAATCCGGGGGCGGTGTATCAGGGCAGGCAGGAGAAAGATGATGCATTGGCGCTGACCCTGGCGGTGGGACAGATTCTGGAGGAGAGCGGGGTGGAGGTGTACTATACCAGGACAACGGATATATATGAGGCTCCGGAGCAGAAGGCGCAGGAGGGGAATGCGGTGCGGGGGGATTATTTCGTGTCCATCCATCGCAACTCCAGTCCCTATCCCAACCAGTATACGGGGTCTTATGTTATTATAGTGTCGAGTTGGTGGAAAGCCAGAAAAATCACAATGTCATGATGCCGGGGGCAAAACATTGCATTGTCCTGGCCGTCATAACCGCCATCTGTAACCAGAATGATTTCTTCTTCGGATTTTTCCATTTGGGAAAGGGTGGGAATCTTGTTGTAAGTACAAGCCTTTTTTTGTATAATTAGGATGTGGCAGAAGAATACATCTCATATCGTTTATCATAGAATTTAGGATTCGGGGTGATAAAGTGCAGGGCGGTACAAAGCGGACACAGGAGATTGACGTGGCAAGCCCTCCGTCCAGAGGACACCACAGCGGCAGAAGTCCCATTGACTGATGTGACAATCGAAAATGTGCTGGCGGATAATCTGTATAACGACTTGAACTTTATTGTCAATAATAAGTTGATGATTCTCCAATCAGGCGATAGCAGGTATGGGGATTGCGAAAAAGATTGATATGCTTGCATTTACCATTGCAAACGGGATGACAAAGGGGGTGCTTCCGCTGATTGGCTATACTTATGTCGCAAACAAACGTAAGCGTATGCGTTCTGTGATGAAAACGGCATTTATATATAGTGTGGCTGTTGCTCTTGCAGGGGCAGTATTGCTATTTGTCTGTGCAGTTCCGGTGGTAAAAGGGTTTATTGACGATAAAGAGACGGTTGCATACGGTCAGCATTTCCTCAGGATTATCTGTATTACCTGCCCGGCAGTTTCTGTAACGATGATGATTACATCTGTTTTTCAGGCTACCGGGCAAAAACGAGACCGATGATCCTGTCATTAGCCTAGAAGATTTGTAATTATGTGAAAAAAGACTCCTTTCTGATGAAATTGAAAAATTCTGATCAGGAAGGAGTTTTTGCTATGGAAGAAGGGAAATGAAGATTTGCTTTTCCGAAGCCGTGCACCGCCATGGCCGGTTTTGGAAAAGCAAAAATAAGCCAAAAGCCGGTTGTCATAGGACGGGCCGATAAAATAATAAAATAAACCGGACAGGTAATTTGTTATACAGAAAGGGGATGCGGAATTTGAATTTGACGAAGGAAGCGCTCGACAAGATGGCGGCAGTGGACATACGGACAGTGGACATTTCCACATTGACAGACTTAAGGGATATAGAGATAGACACTTCGATGCCCGTGGAAAAGAAGTTGGAAGCCTTTGCCGGACAGACGGCAAATGTCTATTGTAACCGTATCGGAGACTATGTGGTAAAGGTCAGGTTCCAGGAAAATGGAGCCAGTATTGATGATAAGATGGCGGAATATCTGCGCAGGCTATCGGAAATCTACATATAGTGAGCAGAAATGAGCATTGGTTAGACGCCCATTTCCGTGTTTGGACTAATCAATTCAAAAGGATAAAAATTTTGGTGAATGCACTGACGGCTTTTTGGAAGCTTATTTTGAAGAACAGGAAGCGGAAACCAGTAACCAAAAGCAGGGAGTGATACTATGAAAGAAAATTCATATTTCTATACAGCCATGTATCTGCGGTTATCCAAAGACGACAAGGCCGTCTTTGATGACGACAATCTCGGAGAAGCGGCAGGTAAAAATGGCGAATCTAAAGCCGAGAGCAACAGCATAGGCAGTCAAAGGGAGATGATCCGCTCTTTCATAAAAGAACAGGCGGATATGGAACTTTATGACAGTTATGTGGACGACGGCTTTTCCGGCAGCAATTACGACAGACCGGAATTTAAGAGGATGATGTGCGATATAGAGGCGGGGAGGGTAAACTGCGTTGTTGTGAAAGACTTGTCCCGTTTTGGGCGTGATTACATAGAGACCGGGAGATATCTGGAAAAGGTATTCCCGGTTCTTGGGGTGCGGTTTATTGCCCTTACGGACCATTATGACAGCTTTTCGGCTGATTGGGGAGAACGCACCATTGTGCTGCCGGTAAAAAATTTCATAAACGATTCCTATTGCCGCGATATTTCAACAAAGGTAAAAAGCCAGCTTGCAGTGAAGCGCAGAAAAGGTGAGTGCCTTGCGGCCTTTGCGGTGTACGGCTATCGGAAAGCGCAGAAGGATAAGAACCGACTTGTGGTGGACGATTACGCGGCAGGCATTGTACGCAGAATTTATGCATGGAAGATTGAAGGGATGGCAGTCTCCGCCATTGCAGGGAGGCTGAATGATCTCCATATCCTGTCTCCCAGGGAATACAAGAAGTCCCTGGGGCTGAATTATCGGGGAGGCTTTTCCGGGGGAAGCAGCTCCGGGTGGAGCAGCCCGTCCGTCCAGCGGATATTGACCAATGAGGTGTATATAGGTCACCTGGTGCAGGGGAAGACGGAGCGAGTCAGCTATAAGGTAAAGAAATGCGTGGAAAAGCCGGAAGAGGAATGGATACGGGTAGAAAATACCCATGAGCCCATTATCTCTGCCGATGACTTTGCAATCGTACAGAACCTTTTGCAGGCGGACGGCCGTGTCAGTCCGGAAAAGAAAGAGCTGAATCCGTTCATGGGCCTTTTGTTCTGCGGGGACTGCAAAGAGCAGATGGTGAGACGGGTCAACCGGTACAAAGGGGCAGAAAAAGTGTATTATATCTGTTCTACCAAGAACCGGGGGGAGGGGTGCAGCCGCCACAGCATAGAGGAAAACATGCTGAAAGGGCTGGCCGGAACCGTTGTCCGCCAGTATGCCAATGATTTTCTGGAGCAGGAGAAGCTGTTCGGGCAGGCACAGGACCGGGAGGCCAATCTGCAGGCGGTCATCAGTTTTAATAAGGAAATCGCACGTCTGAAACAGGAGCAGGACAAATATTATAGCCTGTGTGCCCGCCTTTACGAGGATTTGAGGGAAGGGGTCATTACAAAAGAAGAATTTGAAAGGCTTCATAATGGGTTTCAGAAGAAGGCAGAGAGTCTGACAGCCGCGGAGGAGAAGCAGGAGCAGCTTGTCCGCGAGATGTTCAAGGCAGGTGTGCTCAGTGCAGGGCGGCTTGCGGCATTTAAGGAATCCCTGAAACTGACGGAGATAGACCGTCATACCCTGGCAAGCCTTGTGAAAAGAATTTGGGTATATGAGGGAAAGCGGGTGGAAATCGAGTTCTATTTTACCGATCGGTATCAGGCGATGAAAGACTATAATAATGGCATTGCTCCAGGCGTTGCGGCAGCCTCCCGGCGGACAGAAAGTCAGGAAAGGACTGCCCTTGCAGAAACGGGGATGGGGGTGTGATATGGGCAGGATATCAAAACGCATACATGTTTCCGGTGGTATGGGGCAGGGAAAG
Organism: Lachnospiraceae bacterium; assembly: GCA_910576125.1. GTDB lineage: Bacteria > Bacillota > Clostridia > Lachnospirales > Lachnospiraceae > Acetatifactor > Acetatifactor aquisgranensis. Next base: position 84,903 of record CAJTHM010000019.1, read on the forward strand.
ATGCGGGGAGAGAAATATTATAGGGCAGGGCTCTATGCAAGGCTGTCCTCGGATCAGGATCCGAAAAAGAATGAATCCCAGGCTGGCCCGCAGAGCAGCCTTGAGACGCAGATGCATATTGCGGAGAAATATGTAGAGGACTGGAATCGGCATCATAGGGACAGAATCGAGATTGTGGGCCGATATATGGATATGTAAAACCGCATTTTGATACAATCGGCTCCAGGAAAATATGCGAAAAACGCTTGAAATAAAGGCTTTCGGCAGATTCGATAATTTGCCGGAAGCCTTTTCTTTTTATGTTCTGAAACGGTGGACAGCCATCGAGATGCAATTTGAACCCCTCCAGCCGATTTGAACCCCCTTGCGAGGCAAAATAAAAAAGTATAAATCCCGAATCAATGGGATTTTACACCGTTTTCATAAGGTCCGGCAGGAGCCTTTTCTGCTCATCGGTCATTGGCACCGGCTCATCCCCTTCAGCAAAGAATTGCGTCAAGACTCTGCCAAATGCCCGGCAGACCGATTCCAAAGCAGGAAGCGCTGGCGCATTACATCCGCAACATGCATTACGCGCTGCTGACGCTGAAGACGGATGGGGCGGTGTCCAGTCTGGTTTCATTGGATAGGGGGCATAGTAATTATGGGAAAGAATCAGCATGTAACGCCACATAAAGATGGTGGACGGCAAGTTAAAGGTGAGAATAATTTACGGGCAACAGTTAGGACGAATACACAGGCGGAAGAAATGGGGATAGAGACAAGCCTGCAGAGCATATTTTGTTCTGTGGGCTGTTTTTTATTTCCATACCCCTCAAAACGGCCTCCAAATCTCCATATAGTGAGGATGTGCTGACAGTGACAGATGAACAGAAAGAAAAGATTATCCGTTTCCGCAGCATGGGGCGCGGCTATGCAGACATAGGGAAGGAACTTGGCATTTCCAAGGATACCGTCAAGAGCTTCTGCCGCAGGAACAGCCTCACCTCTGCGGACATCCTGGTAACAGACGATAAGGACAGATGCCGCGAATGCGGCGTGAAGATAAAGCAGCGGCCGAAGATGAAAAAGCAGGTGTTCTGCTGCAAAGCCTGCAGGGAAAAGTGGTGGACGGAACATCCGGAGCGGATCAGGCAGAAAGCGGTCTATGAATTTACCTGTGTGAAATGCGGGAAGGCGTTCACTGCCTATGGGAATAAGAAGCGGAAATACTGCTCCCATGAATGCTACATAGCCGACCGGTTCGGAGGTGACGGGAATGGATGAGAAAGAATTTGAAGCGGAAAAGCTATATTACATTTCCATGTCCATCGCCAGGTCCATGCTCCGGAAAGGCATCATCGACGAGGAAGTATTAGCCATAATTGATACAAAACTTCTGGAAAAATACCGCCCAATATCGGGTACATTACTGGCCGGAAAACCCTTGCTATAAAGCCGGTTCAGAGTGATATATGGTAAAGGCAGAAAGAACCTGCCTGGAAGGAAGTGATAAAATGGCTAAAGTAAACAGGATAGAGCCCAAAATACCGACTCTGAAAAAGCGGCAGAAGGTGGTTTCCGCACAGGTGAGCTATTACAACGAAATGATACAGGCGAACCCGGAAGGGGAATTTTCTGATACCCCAGGATCAACCATACGTTTTGATAAAGCTGTGCGGGGTGCAGGCAGATTAAGGGGCTGCATAGCGGTTTCTATAAAAAGAGATGCATAATCCGGGTGACCTGTCCGTTACGGTAAAAAGACAGCGTTCCAGTGAATACAGCTTCCCCCTCTGCCATTACATCCTCACGAATCATATTTACTTCATTCTATCAGCTTCGGTTAATTCACGAATCACTCGACAAGGATTCCCGGCCGCCAAACTATGTGGAGGAATACTTCTTGTAACAACACTTCCTGCACCAATTACGCTTCCTTCTCCAATAGTTACACCACCGCAGACAATAACATTAGCAGCTAACCAACAGTCGTTTCCTATGGTAATCGGTTTCGCATATTCCAGATTATAATAACTGCCATCTTCTCGTTGCCTTACATTTCTCTCTTCTGGTAAAAGCGGATGCATTGGAGTTGCTAAGGTAACATTTGGTCCGATCATCACGTTATCACCAATATGTACCGGGCATACATCCAGACAGGTGAAGTTAAAATTCGTTCCGCAAAACTTACCAAAGTATGTATTGCATCCATAATCAAAATAAACAGGCGCCTGAAGACCTGGCAAATTAGGAGTATTGGGAAGTAACTCCCGAAGAACAGCCATACGTTTTTCTGACTCATCTTCATCAATTTGATTATATTGTCTGGCTAGTTTTCTTGCTTTTATAAGTAATTTTGTCAGTTCTGAATCAGATGGGTCATACAACATTCCGGCAAGCATTTTTTCTTTTTCGGTCATTTCGATAATGTCGTCCATCCGTCCTCCTTCCCCGCTGCCTGTGGGCACATGATTTCAAATACGTTCCCGTCCTCTGTCCTGACAGTGAACAGGCTGTTCCGCTTGTCTGCGTTCAGGTCGGCAAGGTACGTCCACGATTTCCCGGTCAGGATAAGGGAGCTGTACCGTGCCGCGTGTTCCTGTTTGAGATATTCCGGAACAGCATGGCTCCGGCGGATTTCGGCTGTGTCGCGGATGACGGGGCTGCGGGGCGTTTCCGGCAGGACATACAAAATGAACAGACGGGAGGTTATCTATGGCAAACTATTTCGAGGACTTTGATTTCACGGATTTCTGGGAGGACAGCGGCTATGCGAAAGAGAAATATACCGAGGAGGCTCCCGGCGTCGAACTGATCGCCAGCGTGGAGCAGGAGCTGGGCTACAAGCTGCCCCTATATCTGGCTGATGAAGCGGCACAACGGCGGGTTGGGCAGGGGGACGGTCTGAAGCCCGGGAGCTTCGCTGTCCGGGATGTCCATATCCTGGACGGCAGGGCGGGCGCCTTTGAGCCCATGTCCCGGCGGAAGACCGCCCAGGGCCGGTTATGCTGCATAAGCTATATATAGTATTGCGGGTGCCGCTTTGTACCATCTGCCCGGTGCTTGCGTCTGTCAGCGTCATCTGGGTGCGTATAAAAACTTTGCCTCTTTTAGGTTTGTTATCTTAGATTATCATTAAGGAAAGGCTCTTGAATTTTTGGTACCAAGATGATAATATTATCAAATAGACCGAATGATTGGAGGGATAGGCATGGATAAAAAAATTATGGATGTATTGACGAACCCGATTAAATGCAAACTATTTCTGGAAATACAGAATTGTGGGGAAACTACTGCTAAACATTTATCCGAAACCTTTTCGGATATTCCGCCTGCAACGCTTTATCGCTATTTGAAGAGAATGACAAATGACAAAGTATTAAAAATTGTAAATCAAACGCAAGTCAGAGGTGCTTTAGAAAAGACTTATGCGATAGATATTGATATGACAAAAGATTTTAAAGAAATCTTAGACAGCAACTCTGGTGAAGCCTATATGCAGTCGTTTATGCAATATATTATTGGCTTTGCGGAGTTATTCCAAGATTATTGTAAACGGGATGATATAGACATTGTAAAGGATAAATCCGGTTTTTCCTTATCCCCTCTTTATCTAACGGATGAGGAACTTGATATGCTGATTGGAACTATTAGGGATGCAATAAAGCCTTATGGAAACAACACGCCCGCAGCGGGGCGAAAGCTGCATTCTATTGGCGTTATTGTTTCTCCGCCTAAAATGGATTAAAAATTTCCCGCCTGTCCTCAGTGATGGACGGGATTTTTCTTGACTTTTTAATATCAATATGATATTATTATCAACATGATATTAAAAGGAGGTAAGACCTATGAAGAAAAAATGAATTACTCCTGTATCCGCAATCCTTTACTGGGCAATTGTGAAAAAGTACAAAAACTAAAAACCAAAGGAGGCTAATAAAATGGACGCCGTATTAGAAATGAAGAATTATTCTAAAGTTTATTCTGGAAACAAAAAGGCTGTTGACGGTCTGGATTTGAGTGTAAAAGCAGGAGAAATCCATGCTTTTATTGGTCACAATGGTGCGGGGAAAACAACAACAATCCGTGCGATTGTCGGTATAATGGACTTTGACGAGGGGGAAATCCTTATAAACGGTCATTCTGTAAAGGATGAGCCTGTCAAATGCAAATCTATGACAGCTTATATTCCGGACAATCCCGACTTATATGACTATGTAACAGGCATCCAATATTTAAACTATATGTGTGATATGTTTTCTGTTCCTGCCAAAGAAAGAGTTTCAAGAATACAGGAATATGCGGATATTTTCAAAATAACGGACAGTCTTGGGGATTTAATCAGCTCCTATTCGCATGGTATGAAGCAGAAACTTGCGTTGATTGGCGCATTTGTACATTCTCCGCAGCTTTTGGTGTTAGACGAGCCATTTGTCGGTCTTGACCCCGAAGCATCTTTCCATTTAAAAAAGATGATGCGTCAACTTTGTGATACAGGGACAGCAATTTTTTTCTCCACTCATGTGCTTGAAGTTGCCGAAAAATTGTGTGACAAGGTTACTATCATCAATAACGGTAAATTGATAGAAAGTGGAACGATGGAAGAAATCAAAGGAAGCCATAGTCTTGAAGATGTATTCATGGAGGTAGTTGAAAATGAAAGGCAAGTATAAGTATCTCTTGAGGATGCAGTTATACAATCTTTTCGGAATTAACCGATTGATTCATTCTCGTGATAAACAGGAAAAACAACGTTCTGCGATTGTTGGCGCTTTAGGATTAACCGCCATTGCCATTCTTGTAGTCTATACGACAAAATTCAGCAATAGTATGGCATTAGCGGGACTCAGCGAAGCATTACCAACGCTCATGGTAGTGGTCTGCTCTTTAGCAGCTTTGACCCTTACATTTGTTAAAAGTACAGGAGTGCTTATCGGATTAAAAGATTATGATATGGTTATGTCCATGCCTGTAAGCACGATTTCTATTGTGACAAGCCGTATAACGATGCTGTATCTCATCAATCTGACAATTGGCTTTATAGCCATGCTGCCGTCAAGCATTATCTATGTTTTATACGAACAGCCGCCGATTTTGAGTTACCTGTTTTTAGTGGGTTCGTTATTTTTGACACCGATTATTCCCATGATTATTTCACTATCATTAGGTGTTCTAATTGTTGCCGTTTCATCACATTCAAGACACAAAAATGTTATTTCATTGGTTTTGAGTACGGCTGCCGTACTGATGATTGTATTTGCTTCCGCAAAAACACAGTCAATGGATGCAACGCAGATAACTAATTTAGGTGTCGCAATGGCAGAAGCGGTAAACAAATTTTATCCGCCAGCTATTCTTTTTACAAATGCCTTATTGCACAATGATTGGGCAGGCTTTGTTATTTTTGCCGCTGTTTCCCTGTTGCCGGGCATTGCTTTCATAACGATTGTTTCTCATTACTATAAAAGATTGAATACAGCGGTATTCTCACATTATGCAAAAAAAGAGTATAAAATGGGAACATTAAAATCTTCATCTCCATTTATGGCATTGTATAAAAAGGAGCTTCGCCGATTAAGTTCATGTACGATTTATGCCTTGAATTCATGTATAGGAATCGTCCTGCTTTTCGTTGTGGCAGTTATGGCAGCATTTTTTATGCCGCCTGCTATACGACAGCAAATAGAAACGATGGGAATTATGCGCATCATTCAAAATATTATGCCGATTGCGCTTTCTGTTTTTGTGACGATGACTTCTACCACGGCAGCATCCTTGTCTTTAGAGGGGAAAAACCGATGGATTATGTGTTCCGCTCCAACGCAGGCAAGGACAGTTTACCATTCTAAAATTGCGGTAAATTTAACAGTAATACTTCCTGTTTTATATGTTAGTGCAATTTTTATCAGAATTGCGATTCCGTGTTCCTTGATGCAGACTATACTGTTATTTGCTATTCCTACGGTATATGCTTTTTTCATTTCAGTTCTTGGTATTTATCTGAATATCAAGTTTCCTAAGTATGATTGGACAAGTGAGTATTATGCGGTAAAAGGTGGGGCAATCTCAGTCTTAGCTACGGTTGGAGGTGGAATGGCAAGCAGCTTAACGCCATTGTATCTCTGTATAATCTTTCCGCAGTATCAAATGATAATTATGTTTGGTATTACCTGTCTAATACTGCTGGCAACTTTGGCAATCTATCTTAAGGTTTGCCGAACACAATTATATGTATAGATTTGTGAAAAACATAGCTTTTCAGATTTGAAATTTAAGGCTTTGACCATAAGAACAGATGAGACTACTCGTTTCTGCTCCTTCTGTATCATTTGCCAACCTCTGAAAAAGTCGATTAGTTTCTTCTTGTTAATTGGAACAGTTCCCTGGTCTTATGAACAAATGCAATACCTTAGGGCATTACAAAATGGTAGAAATCGTGTACCAGACAAGAGCCGGACGCATAGACTGAGCCGATGAACTTGTGAGCAATCACGGTTTGTCGGCTTTTGTTTTGAAAACAATACTACATTTATTGGTTGCATTCTATTTTGTCAAGATAAGTATATTAAAATGATTTTCTATCCTATTGACAAAAGCAAGGTATAAGAGTTATACTTAAAATCGAGTTAGCGGCTACTAATACAAAACAGCCGCATTTTTTTGAGATATGAGTTAGTTTTTACTAACCATGATTGGGAGAGCAAGGAGGACATCTTATGGTGAAGATAACAGTAGGAATAGAAGGAATGGCCTGCGGTATGTGCGAGGCGCATTTAGGCGAGGCTGTAAGGAATGCCTTTCAGGTAAAGAAAGTGACAAGTTCCCATACAAAGAAGCAGATGGTCATCCTTGCGGAGAAGGACATTCCGGAGCAGGAACTGAGAAGCGTGGTGGCAAAGGCGGGATACGATGCCGTATCCGTAAGCAGTGAGCCGTATGAGAAGAAAGGGCTGTTCAGAAGGTCTGGGAGGTGACGCTCCGCAACCGAAAAAATATTCCCTGATTGGAAAAATCGGAAGTGTCGTTGCAGGAAAGCTGAATAACAGGCTGGCGGTTTACAGGTGGCAGTAAAAATTCGGACTTATCAGAGGCGGCGCTGCCGCTTTTTCTGTACTGGTTTATGAGGGGAAGATTGTCCATAAAACGACATGAAAGAACAGCGAATAGTGACAAGCCTGCGGCTCATAAGATGCTGTAAGGCGGTTTTTTATTTTGCCCTCAAGTTTTCCTTTCTGCCGTGGCAATGAAATGGGAGGCTTTCTTAAATAAGCAGGGGTAAAATACATAAGCCTCCGCAGTGGCTTTGGATGGGCAGGAAGAATTTAACGAGGACTTTTTTGAGGAAACGCTGGAGCGGATGGTGGTGCAGAAAACGGGGAGCATAGATTTCCGTCTGAAGGACGGCACGGTCAGGACGCATGAAGCCCTGAAGCTCCGCGGCAGCAGGCATGAGAACACTTCCACGGAGGAATTTGCCGGGGCTGAATTTGAAAAACAGGTACAGGAGCTTATGGCACCGGAGGACGGGAGCCTTGCGTGTCATTTTTATGGAGGGAAGGTGAGGAAATGGCAAAGAACGTGACAACGATACCGGCTACGCTAAACCGCTTCACGGCGGACCCCGTCAGCAGCCGGAAGAAGCGGAGGGTGGCAGGCTACGCCCGCGTTTCCACCGGTATGGAAGACCAGCAGACCAGCTACGCCGCACAGTGCGATTATTACACCAACTACATACAGAGCCGGGAGGATTGGGAATTTGTCAGACTGTATTCGGACGAGGGAATCAGCGCAACCTCCACACGGCACCGCAGCGGCTTTAACCAGATGGTGGAGGACGCCCTCGCCGGCCGCATCGACTTAATCATCACCAAGAGCGTGTCAAGGTTCGCAAGGAACACGGTCGACAGCCTTTCCACCATCCGCAGGCTGAAAGAGAACGGCTGCGAGTGCTATTTCGAGAAGGAGAACATCTGGACGTTCGATTCCAAGGGCGAGCTGCTCATCACCATCATGTCCTCGCTGGCGCAGGAGGAGAGCCGGAGCATTTCGGAGAACTGCACCTGGGGCATGAGGAAGCGGTTTGCGGACGGCAAGGTGAGCGTTCCGTTCGGCAGGTTCCTCGGCTACGACCGGGGCGAGGACGGGAACCTTGTCATCAACGAAGGGCAGGCAGAAATAGTGCGGAAAATCTACGGACTGTTCCTGCACGGGCATTCGCCTTATAAGATCGCAAAGATACTGACGGAAGAAGGCATACCGACTCCGGGCGGCAAGAAGGTGTGGGGCAAGGCGGTGGTGGAATCCATCCTCACCAACGAGAAATACAAAGGCGACGCCCTTCTCCAGAAGGTCTACACGGTGGATTTCCTCTCCAAGAAGAAAAAGGTCAACGAGGGCGAGGTGCCGCAGTATTATGTGGAGGGGAACCATCCGGCCATCATAGAGCCTTACGTCTTTGACAGCGTCCAGGCATTGATGAAGGCGAGGCGGCCGGGGAAGAACCGGAACAGCTGCGTTGGCGTTTTCTCCGGAAAGATAAAATGCGGGGACTGCGGGAGCTGGTACGGCTCCAAGGTCTGGCATTCCAATGATAAATACCGCAAGGTGGTCTGGCAGTGTAACCACAAATTTGACGGCGGGGAGAAATGCACCACGCCCCATCTTGACGAGGAAGCCATTAAGACGCTGTTCGTGAGGGCGCTGAACAGTTTCTGCGGGGAAAGGGCGGAGATCACGGCAGCCTTTGAGGAGATGAAGGAGGCGGCATTTGGGACGGATGAACTGGACAGGGAGAAGAAGCACCTGCAGGAGGAGATGAACGTGGTGGCGGAGCTGATACAGCAGTGCATTGCCGAGAACGCCTGCATCGCGCAGAACCAGGCAGAATACGAAAAACGCTATCATGCCCTTGCGGAGCGGTTCGACAGGGTAAAGGCGCGACTCGGCGAGGTGGAGGACGGGATCGTGGCAAAGCAGGCGCAGCGGGAGATGATGCAGAACCTGGTGGATACGCTGGAAGGGATGCCGGATGCCTTGGACAGCTTTGACGAGGGCTCATGGTATGCGCTGGTGGATCATGCGACGGTCTATGGCAGGGAGGACATCCGGTTTACCTTCAAGAACGGGATGGAGATTAAGGCATAGAGGATTTAGGCGAAAGAAAAGGCTTCTGACGCACTTGAAGTGCGGACAGGGGCTTTTCTTTTTTTACGGAATATCCGGTATTGCAAATGGTATAAAAGTACAGGGAAAATGAAAACAGGATTTGGACATTCAGGCGGAAGTTATACTGCCTAACGATTTCACTTGCCGTGAAACCAGACTGCATAACGCTGACTGGTTCAATCGCATGATTACATTAGGCAGTATTCAGCGTTATGCAGTATATTTTATCCTCTTGACAAAAACTCCGACTTGAACTATACTGTGTAATAGTGATATATAACAGTGTTATAAGAAAAGGGGCGTGCGGCAGAATGAGTGAGCCGGAGAGGAACACATTGGAGCTGATCCATGGGGCGGCCAAAGCGGAATTTATGGAAAAGGGGTTCCAGGCTGCCTCCCTGCGGAATATCGTCAAAACGGCAGGCGTGACCACCGGGGCATTTTACGGTTATTACGACAGCAAGGAAGAACTGTTCGCAGCCCTGGTGGACCCGTCCTATGAATATATGATGGGGCGGTATAAGCAGACCCATGAATATTTTGAAAGCCTGCCCATGGAAAAGCAGCCGGAGCAGATGGGGAAGATGTCATCGGAGTGTATGAATGACCTGCTGGCATACTCCTGCGGGCATATGGATGAATTTTACCTGATCCTGAAATGTTCGGCGGGTACGAAATATGCTTCCATGATCGATGACATGGTGGAGATTGAGGTGGAGGCTACCCATCATTATTATGAAGTCTTAAAGCAGCTTGGGACTCCTTCCCCCAAAATTGATGAAAGGCTGGAACATATCATGGCAACCGGGATGATAGGCGCCTTTTTTGAAATAGTTCTTCATAGGATGCCATTTGAAGACGCGAAAGTCTTCTTGCAGCAGTTAAATGATTTCTACACCGCAGGGCGGATGAAGATCATGGGACAGTGATCCGGGCCGACAGCCGGTAATAGAAAGTCTGCATCGCGGGCTTTCTATTATAGAATCTGGATAATAGAATCCTCTTTTGGATTCTATTATATTTTCCCTGAAGGTTAGTGAAAACTAACCAATATTTCATAAGGATAACAGGGAATGACTGCAGCGTTCCCTTTATCATAGATGTCGCAGACATCATAGAAAAACATACAAGGAGGTCTTACTTTTGAAAAAAGAATCCAATTTAAAGCGGCTCCTTCGGTATGCCGGGGGCTATAAGTACCTGACCATAGCGTCATGGATTTTGAGCGCGCTGAGCGCACTGGTGGCATTGCTCCCGTTTGTGTACATCTGGAAAGTCATCAAAGAAGTTTTGGATGTGGCTCCGGATTATGGGGATGTGCAGGATATGTCCCATAACGGCTGGATGGCAGTAGTTTTCGCAGTGGCTGCGATCCTGATCTATATTGCGGCTCTGATATGCTCCCACCTGGCGGCGTTCCGGGTGCAGGCAAATATGCGGACAAAGGCAATGCACCATATCGTGACCCTGCCCATGGGGTTCATGAGCGGCTCTGGCAGCGGCAAAGTCAGGAAGATCGTTTATGAATCCAGCGCGGCAACGGAAACCTACCTTGCCCACCAGCTCCCTGACAAGGCGAATGCCCTTGCGACACCAGTGGGGCTTATCGTCCTTCTGCTTGTCTTCGACTGGCGGCTGGGGCTTTTAAGCCTCCTGCCGGTTGCGGCGGCGTTTGCCATCATGAGCGTCATGACGGGAAAGCGCATGCAAAAGAAGATGGAAGAATACAACAACGCCCTGGGGCAGATGGCGGGTGAGGCGGTGGAGTATGTAAGGGGAATTTCGGTGGTCAAAACCTTCGGCCAGTCGGTGTTCTCTTTCAGGCACTTCAGAGAATCCATCGACAATTATGAGAAATGGGTGATCGCCTATACAAAAGACCTGCGCTTCCCGATGATGTGCTATACCACGCTGGTAAACGGGATTTTTGCGGTACTGGTCGCGGCGGCGCTGGTGATGACATCGGGCGGGGTGACAAATGGGTTCTTACTGAATTTGATGTATTACATCATCATCACGCCGGTCATTACGCTGACGCTGACAAAAATCATGTATGCCAGCGAGAATAAGCTGATCGTGGCGGACGCCATGTCCCGTATCGACAGTATCCTGGAAATGGAGCCGCTGCCGGAAACAGATCATCCGAAATATCCGAAAGACAATTCCGTGGAGCTTTCCGGGGTTTCCTTCCGGTATAAGGACGTCAGCGTGAATCCCACGCCGAGGAACGCGCTGGAAAACATTTCTCTCACAATCAGACCGGGCGAACACGTTGCTTTCGTTGGGCCGTCGGGCGGGGGAAAGACCACCCTTGCCAGTATCGTGGCAAGGTTCTGGGACGTAAGGGACGGCAGCGTGAAGATTGGCGGCATCAATGTAAAGGAGATTGCCAAGGAAGAGCTGATGGATACGGTATCCTTTGTCTTTCAGGATTCCAAACTTCTGAAGACATCCATTTTGGAAAATGTAAGGATGGCGAAACAGGACGCTTCCCGGGGCGAAATCCTGAAAGCCCTCCATGACGCGCAGTGCGATGATATCCTTGAGAAACTGCCGCAGGGCGTGGATACAGTCGTGGGTGCAAAAGGCGTGTATCTGTCGGGCGGGGAGCAGCAGCGTATCTCCATTGCGAGGGTGATGCTGAAAAACGCGCCAATCCTGATACTGGACGAGGCGACCGCTTTCGCTGACCCGGACAACGAGGCAAAGGTGCAGGCGGCGTTTTCTGTGCTGGCAAAGGGAAAGACTGTGCTGATGATCGCCCACAGGCTCTCCACCGTTACCGGCGCAGACAGGATTGTAGTAATCAAAGACGGGAAGATAGAAGATACAGGCACACACGACCAGCTTAAGGATAAGGACGGCCTGTATGCCGAAATGTGGAAGCAGTACAACAAAGCTGCAAAATGGAAGGTAGGTGTTTCGAATGCATGAGAAATTAAAGCACACATTTGCCCTGTCCGACAAGGGCGCAAAGGATATGGTAAAGGCGTTTTCTGCCTGCATCCTGCATAACCTTTCCCTGATGGTTCCGGTGGTGCTGTTATATAACCTCATTGGTGACCTGCTGGGCGGGGGCATCCCGGAAGGGAAAAGCACATTTTACATCGCAGGGCTTGCCATGGCCCTTGGACTCATAATGCTGACATATTATATCCAGTACAATGCCACCTTTTTTGCCACCTATGTGGAGAGCGGCGTGCGCAGGCTTTCCCTTGCGGAGAAGCTGCGGAAGATCCCCCTGTCCTTTTTCGGAAAAAAAGATCTGTCCGACCTGACAACGGTTCTTATGGCGGACTGTGCGACATTAGAGGGCGGATTATCCCATTGGGTGCCGGAATTTATAGGTTCGCTTATTTCCACCCTTTTGATTGCGGCAGGGCTCTTTGTCTTCGACTGGCGCATGGCTCTTGCCTCCCTGTGGGTGCTGCCTGTTTCTTTCGGCATCATCCTTGCCACGGCGGGCATTATGCGGATCCGGCAGGAAAAGGTGACGGAGGTGTCCATTGCGTGTTCGGACGGCATCCAGGAATGCCTGGAAACGCTGCGCGACCTGAAAGCGAACAATGCTGAAGATGGATACCTGAAAGGGTTGGATAAAAAAATAAAGGATGTGGAGAAGTATACAGTGATCGGCGAGCTTACCAATGCGGTATTCCATACCTGCGGGCGCATGGTGCTTAAAGTAGGTATCGCTACGACTGTGTTGGCGGGAGGCGCGCTGTTAGCAGGCGGAGAGATTACCCTGCTCACGTTTTTTGCTTTTATGATTTTAGTTTCCCGCGTATATGACCCATTGATCGCTGCATTGGATAATTTAAGCGCAGTCATTATGATAAGGAATATCCAGTGCAGGAGGATGGACGAAATCTTAAGCCACCCGGAACAGGAAGGCAGGTCGGAGCTGACAAACAGAGGATATGACATTATTTTTGACCACGTGGGTTTTTCCTATGAATGCTCTTCTTCACTTAACAGCGGGGAAACGGTATTGAAGGATGTATCCTTTACCGCGAAACAGGGGCAGGTCACTGCGCTGGTGGGGCCTTCCGGCGGCGGAAAGACGACGGTTTCCCGCCTTGCCTCAAGGTTCTGGGATATCCAGAAAGGGAAGATCACGGTAGGCGGCATGGACATCTCGAAAATCGAACCCGAGACGCTTATGTCCCTGTATTCCATCGTGTTCCAGGACGTGACGCTGTTTAACAACACGGTCATGGAGAATATCCGCCTGGGGCGAAAGGATGCGACTGACGCAGAGGTGTTGGAGGCTGCGAGGCTTGCCAATGTGGATGAATCTGCGGAGAAGCTGCCGGATAAGTGGAATACCTTAATTGGGGAGAACGGCTGCGAGCTGTCCGGCGGGGAACGCCAGCGTATCTCGATTGCCAGGGCATTTCTGAAAAACGCCCCGATCATCCTGCTGGATGAGGCAACGGCAAGCCTTGACGTGGAAAACGAGACGTTGATTCAGGAGTCCCTGTCAAGGCTGATTGAGAATAAGACGGTCATGATCATTGCCCACCGTATGCGTACCGTTGCGGGGGCGGATAAGATTGTCGTCCTTTCGGAAGGCACCGTGGCAGAGCAGGGCAGTTCCGATATGCTTCTGAAAAAGGATGGTATCTATGCCCGCATGGTGAAGCTCCAGACGCAGAGCCAGAATTGGGCGATGGAGTAATGAGGATGATATTTCATTTATATTTAGAAATGGGATGGCAATAAAGGTATTGGAAATACCCTCTGGAGCTTGTCTATAAGCGCCAGAGGGTATTATTCTGCAAACAAAAATCAGATTTTTGTAGAAATTCTTTTGCTTATCTTGACAAACGGAATTTTTCGAGTATAATTAAAACAATGTTTTAAATACGTTGTTTTGGAAACGCTGTTGTGAAAGAGAAAGGTGGTAGACAATGGCGAGTAGAATTGAGGGATATGATGAGAAAATAATTGCTTGTGCAAAAGAAGAGTTTTTGAAAAAAGGATATGCAGATGCTTCGTTAAGAACGATAGCCCAGAATGCAGATGTCAGCACAAGTACAATTTATACAAGATATTTGGACAAAGAGGGTCTATTCAGGTTTCTTGTAGAACCGGCGGCAAAAGGACTGAAGGATTTGATAGGACGTTCCCTGTCAGAATTTACGACACTGTCAGCAAGTGAGCAGTCTGAAAAAATGACAGAGTATTCTGACAAAGGATTTGAGGAAACTGTCCCATATATTTACGAACATTTCGATGAAATTAAGCTCTTGGTCACAGGGGCACCAGGAAACTATTATCAGGAATTTTTGGAAAGTTTAGTGGAATTGGATACTGCCTGTATGAAATCTTTTTTATTGCGTACTGGCAGTAAAGCAATGCGGGAAGGGCGGATTACGGATGGGTTTCTTCATGTTGTTTCCAGTGCTTTTTACTCTGGCATCTTCGAGGTAGTAATTCATGATATGCCGATGGAAGAAGCAAGAAATTATATCAATGAGCTTCGTGCATTTTATGGAAACGGCTGGAAAGAATATTATCAGATATAAAGAGAAAGAGGTGTTTGGAATGAGAAAAATACTTTCACTTGTGATAATTGGGATTATGGCATTTTCACTTACAGCCTGCGGACGCCGGGCGGAAAATAATTCTACCCGACAGGAAGCATCAGACCGACAGGAACTATCGGAAAAAGAGACTAATCCGGTTGTGGCACAAGGGGCAGAATCTTCTGATCGTACAGAGAAGGAAGAAATGGATACCGATTCCGACAACAAAGCGGAAGGAACCTCTATTCTGGTGGCGTATTTTTCCCTTGCAGGAGAGCAATATGGGGTGGGTGTCATTGAGGAAGGCAATACCGCGATTATTGCGAAAATGATTGCAGAGCAGACAGGGGCAGATACATTTGAGATTGAAGCCGTAAATGCTTACCCGGAAACATACGATGGGCTGCTGGAGGTCTCACGTCAGGAAATGTCAGATAATGCCCGCCTTGAAATCGCTTTCAGAACAAGATGCACTATTTGAGAGGCTGGCTCGTGAACGGAATATTACAGTTGAAGAAATGAAAGAAATTATCTCTGCCCGTATTTTAAAAGGATGGAATAACACGAATCC
Organism: Lachnospiraceae bacterium; assembly: GCA_910576125.1. Classification (GTDB taxonomy): domain Bacteria; phylum Bacillota; class Clostridia; order Lachnospirales; family Lachnospiraceae; genus Acetatifactor; species Acetatifactor aquisgranensis. Next base: position 100,152 of record CAJTHM010000019.1, read on the forward strand.
GATAAAATGATATATTCCTGACAGGTTACGCTGTAAAATTATGAATTTAAGCCATTAATGCCATTACAGATAAGCCGGGTAGCGATTTTGATGATATCCTCAAGGGGAATTTTTTTCCCATCTGCCACCCATTGTTTGTAAATTTCCAATGTGCTTTGTGCTGCATATGTCATGATAATGTTCTGAATATAGGGGTTTTCAGCAGATGATGCTGCTCCGTTTTTCCAGGTCTGATTCATAATGTCATTTGTGATTTTACGGCTGATGTACTTATAGTTGCCGCTGCAGGTGATTCGTTCCCCAATTTTCCCCAGTTCTTCGCTGCACAGAAAAAATTCTCGTGTGATTTTATCCATATCGCGTGGGCGTTCCAGGCCCTGGGTGCGTTTAATGAAATTCTGTGCCATTTCATTCTGGATTTCCCGAAGAAGGTCATCTAATGTGTTGTAGTGTAAATAGAATGTTTTTCGGTTGATTCTGGCACGTTGTGCCAGTTCTTTGATAGAAATCTGTTCGTAATCCATTTCACAGATCATTTCTTCAAAGGTTTTACGGATGGAGTCCTTTGTCCTCTGAATCCGCAGGTCTACTTTTTTATCGGCTGCCATAATAAAACCTCCTGAAAAGCTGCACTGCATGGAGAAAAATTGCAATACAACTCTTGAAATTATATTTTATTGGGTTGTACTCGTTTGTATTATAATACATTCAAGTCAAAAAATCAACACGTGAGTATTATTGGCGTTTCAAGACAGAGGGAATCAGCATAGAGAAACCTTAGCACATTATGCCACATTTTTATCAGATGTGTGGCATAAACCACAGAAGCTGTCAGAATGGTGTGGAATCAGGAGCAGTTTTTGGATTATGATACATAGGAAATCAATGTAATCCTTTATTTTAACTGATACAGAAAGAAGATTCTTTTATGTGTTTAAAGGTAAAGGAAAAGGCATCGGAACAAGGTTACAGGATTAAAATTTCAGGAGGAAAAGATAGACATGGAAAAAATATCAGACAGTCTTACCCTTCATAATGGGTTAAAAATTCCCGGTTTGGGTTTTGGCGTATGGCAGATTTCCCCTCTTCATACAGCAAAATGTGTAAAGACAGTAATCAAGGCAGGATACCGCAATATTGACACTGCGGAAGGATACATGAATGATGTGATATGTTGTGAACTGTAGATGTAAACTTTTCCGTAAAATGCTGTATTTTAGCGGAAATGCGCATCTGCTAAAATACAACATATGTGGCTGGCTCATTTGTGGTGAATGGAAACTTGCAGATGTTGTGGTAAAGGAAGAAAGTGATATTTTATTCGTATCTGTAAACAGTTTAGCACAAAGAAAGGCGGTTGTATATGGAGATTACATACCATCGGGAAGGCGACTATCTGATTCCAGACCTCAAACTTTCGGATACAACGGAGTATCAGATCAGGAAGTATGGACGGATGAGGAAGCGTTTTTTAGAAGAAAACCATAGGGGCATTTATTCGTATATGATCTTATCGGAAACCTTATGGAAGCACCTTGCGGAGATTGATGAAGAATGCAACGAGATGATGGACAGGCTTGTGGTTGAAAATGCCAATGGCAGTATTCTGAAAAAATCAAAACTGGGGATTGACAAGAATTAAAAAATAGCTTACTATTAACAATAAGAAATGGGTTTTCACCGTACATCTTGCTACGGCTTGCTCGTTTCTTTTTTTATTGCCAAAATGTCATATAGATATTTCCTGCCATTTTCAGCATGGTTAATCAAAAGACGGGCATGGAAGATATTGTATCTTACAAGCACATTTTCCTCATAGACCGGGAGGGCAAAACGGACATCATACCTGTACCAGCCGTATTTTGCGTTTTTATTGTGTTTTTCCTTGCGGTTTTCTTCAAAAGCTGGGTTAGATGCTATCTGGATCAGCTCCGGTATCGCAGTGGCGGCATTTGCCTTCGCTTTTGCATTTGCTCCCATAAGGCTTTTGCGGCTCTCTGATTCCGTGTATTCTTCCGGCAGTTCACTCCCGATAAAAATATGCTCTGCATTTTCAGCGATTTCGTAATAGTCCCCAACGTATCCTTCGAGATACTGCTTTACATCATTCCAGTCAATCTGACGCTTGCCCTTGAATCGGATATCGTTAATCAAGACCAGCTTTTTACCGTCCGCATCGGTTATGATATTTACATTCCTGTTTTCAATCATCTCTTTTGATCCCTTTCTTCTTTTCCCTTGATTTATAGACATTAAACTGGTTCTTGCACTTTTGGCTGCAAAACTCATTCCCTTTCCGGCTTGCAACAAAGACTTTCTTACAATGTTTGCACATGCGCATATCACTGTCCTTATCTGTGAGCATGAATGAGAAGCACATCTGCACCATGATTAGCAGGGAATGGAAATCCCATACGATGACGGGCGAATCCTTTTCAAGTGCGATCCGGTAAGTCGGGGCTATCCCGCCGAAAGCGGAAATGCCCTGACGGTACAGGCTGCGCGTCTGTTCGTCAATCGCATCATAATCCATATAATAAAGGAAGCTTGTCATAAAAGTAAACGCCCAGTCGGTAAATTCCTTTACAAGCCAGTCGTACCTTTCCGCATATTCCTTCTGCAATCCCATCGCCACAGCCTGTGGCGCATTCCCCATAGCCATCGTGATCGCAATACCCTCACGGTCGGTCACAGACCATCCCGACTCTACGCCGTTCTTTTTGAAATCAGGCTTGTCAAAAGGATAAAAATAGGTGAGATACTCCTCTGTAGGGAGGGATTCTTCCTTTATAAAGTGATTTTTGGGAAGATATACCGATTCATAGGTTATGAAATCTGCTGTTGTCGGCAGGGCAGTCATAAAGCCGAGAAAACCATATTTTTTGATAAAGTCAAGCACAACTTCCCTCAATTCTTCTTCCGGTATTTTGTGCATGGCGGCAAGCCCGACATTTATGGCATCAATGACGAGCTGTTCTGCTTCCTGCATGGGATGGTACATTTCCGGTCTGGCATCTTTGGAAACCGTTATGTAGAGGTTGCTGTCACTGTCTGTCTTATATTCATAGCTGCTGTACCGAATCCACGGCGCACTGGTATGTTCAAATAAATTTTTCATAAAAAATCTGCTCCAATCCAATCAATCCTGCCATATCATCTGATGTAATATTTCTTACATTATAAACAGTTACTCATTGTTGGTCAAGCTGTTTGTGGCTTTCAGTCAGAATACACTTATCTTCCCTTTTTCTTTCGCACTCCGTTTTCCAAGAAATATTTTTCGTCAATCGTCATCGGCAGACTGTTTTCTTTCCTGTATGTGAGTATGCCGCCATAGAGCTTCCGTATCTTTTTCAGAGCAGTTTCCCGAATACCCCGGATATTCCGGTCAGTCTGTCCGATACTCTCCGCATATTCTGCTGTGGAATAATCACGCAGGAATAGATAATAGAGCATATTTTTGAGATGTGGTTTTAGTTCCTGCAATATCCCCGATAAATCTATATCCGTGACAAGTTCGTGTAGTGTTTCCGGGCTGTCAAATATGAAATCAAGAAAATCGCCCGCAAGCATGAGCCTTCTTAGAATCATATCATAGGAAGGTCTGGTGGAAAGGTACCATTCATCTGCGCCCCATTCCAAAGGAACAGTGGATCGCCCTATTTCATGGTGTCTTTCTTTCCGTTCCCTGCTTGCGTCCAGTTTATCCCACCAGTACAGCACATTTTCAAAGTCGGCTTCTGTCCTTGCGCTTTCCTCAATACGCTGGATCGCAAGGGCGCGGGCTTCACGGTGGAGCATATCCCTGTCCGCTTCCGTTATGAAATTCTGCTCCCTGAATGCTGGGATTTCAGCGTATTTTGGCATTTATGGTCAGTCCTTTGCAAAAAAATAAGATTTTGTAGCTGTTTTTTCAAAAACACTTCCGTTTTTATAGCCGTTTTTCTCCTATTAGTGAAAGAGTAATTCTTTTTGACTGGAAATCAGTTACACGAAAGGAGGGGCAGGCTATGAGGTACGGATAAAATGGGAATCCGGTTACTAAGTACGGAAGTCGGAGACTTAACGGTTCCCCGAACAATTATAAGGGAAATGCGTATGAAGCGCAAGAAAGGATTGCATAATGGAGGCAGTAAAATTGAATAATGATATGGCAAAAACCAGTCCTTCTGTGGCTGTTTTTTTTACCGCAGGATAGGCGGGACGCTTTTCAAGGTCAGGGTATATACAGGTTCAGGGTATGCCGACACGCAGGGCAGCCGTTAAAGGCTGCACGATAAAGGGCGAGCATTTAAGCCCGCAAAATAAGGGAAAAGAGCAACCGGAAGAAAAGTTGATTCGGCAGTCCGACGGGAAAAGAAGATACAGTTTCCTTTATATACGGAGCGGAAATCAGATGCGCAGAATAAGATGGGACAGCTTCGGCAAGAAAACACTGGGGAAATCAAAAAATTCGTTATTGAACAGATAAAGGCAGAACAAAAAACTGTCCCTGCTGAAACAAAGCAGTCAGAAACAGAAAGACTGCCGCAGCTAAAGCCTTCCATACTTGCAGAAAAATATCCCCGTTTGAAAGAGATTGACCACAAACTCAAAGACCAGAACAACGCTATTTTCGAGCGTGAGAAAAAGCGTGATAAGCTGAAAAAGGAACTGTCTGAATGTACAAGTATCTTCAAAGGTGGCAGACGGAAAGAATTACAGCAGGAGATTGACAATATCGACGTTCAGATTTCAAATATGAAAAAGCGGCTTTCCTCAATTGTGTGAGAATATAAATTTGACTCTGTGCAGGCATTTTATAAGAAACTGAACGCGGCAAAGAAAGAGTATCTTGATTATCAGGCGGCCTGTGTGGAGTATGAACAAGCCTGCGGAGACAAAGTGCCGGATACCATGAGCATCAGGGACAGGCTCAGGCAGAAAGAACAGGTGGTAAAGATAAGAGAAGCAGGCAGGATAATCGGACAAGACATAAAGATAAAGGGGCGAGGTAGCAAAGGATGGGAAGATGGTATCCGGCATCTGCCCGGTAACTTCCATAGTGGAGCGAGCAGGAGTGGGGGCATAGAGGATATAGAGAACCTTGCCGTATCTCAATGACCCGTATTTGGAGGCATTAGCCCATAGGATAATCAGAAAGTTACAGAACATGGTCGATAAAGAATTTGAGCGACTTGCTTTCCGGTATATATCAGAAATTACAAAAAGCCGATAAAGTAGAAAAGGCAGAACCTTTTTTGATGGATTATTGAGGGATGGAAAAGAGATTTTTGCAAAACTGTTCCTTCAGCATTTGAAATGTTGGACAGTATGTTAGAAAATAAGATAATATGTCAAAAGTTTCTTGCGCAGGAAAGGACTTATTATGGAAGACAAAACATTGTATTTTATGCATCAGTTAATTGATGAAGATATCAATGGCTTTGATGATAAGAAATTTGAATTGGAACAAAAATATGCTGCGATGTTTGGCCACGGAGTGCCAAGAGAGATGTTCCCGCCGGACATATCCGAAGATGAAATCATGAAAGCGGTTGAAAACTGTGTTCAAAATCAAAAAGACGAATTGATGAAAATATTGGATGTAGAGGATCTTGTATTGGACAGGAACTTGAAGACTGTTGGCTGATTTCATCTTTACGATGAAATCCCTCTTGACAAATGCTCTCCCGGGAGCTGTCAATAAGGAGATAAATCAGAATGGTAAATATAGCAATTGTGGACGATAATAAAGCATTTCTGCAGGAGATGAAACAAAATATAGAAGCCTGCAAAGAATTTACAGCAGATATGGTCTGTGACGCTTATTGCAGCGGCGCCGATTTTCTGCAGGCAGACTGTGGGGCATATCAGCTGGCCATCCTGGACATGCAGATGGCGGGAATGGGCGGATATGAGATAGCGCAGAAGCTGAGGGAAAAGAATGAGAATGCCGTGATTGCCTTTGTATCCGGGGTGGTTCTGCCGGAGCCGGAGCATTTCCGGGTGCAGCCTTACCGCTACCTGTTAAAAAGCGCGGACATAGACGAGAGAATGCGGGGTATCGGGGAGCTTCTGCTGGAAACGAAACGGCGCAGCCGCAGGGAAGTGGCGGAGGTAGTCAGTGACGGGGAGGCGCGGCGTGTACCTGTGGGAAGTATTGTTTACATTGAAAAGACAAAGAGGGGAAGCCGGCTCACCGTAGAAGCCGGCGCTGCGGGGGGCAGGAAGACGCTGCAGAGCAACGAGCGGCTGGAGGATTGGTATGCGCAGCTTTGCGCGCAGGGATTTGAGTACGCGCATACCAGTTACATCGTGAACCTGAGGGCTGTCACAAAGATCATGCAGAACGAGCTGACCATGAGCAACGGGGACAGGCTGGGGATCAGCAGGACCTGCAGCAAAAAATTCCACCAGAGCTTTTCCCTGTATTTCCATAAAAGTATAAGAGAGGGGCGAAGGAATGATGGAGGCTGTCATGGGCGTGATATTGAAATTTAGCGGCACTCTGTTTGTGCATCTGGTTTTTTATGATTTTTTCAGGGATCAGCTAAAGCTCAGGGTGCGGGACCGGAAGCTGCGGTTTTTGATCCTGCTGTTATGTGCGGCAGCCCTCAGGCTGGTCAATTCCTTTGACAGCAAGCTGATAAACCTGATTTTTGGATTGCCGGTCCTGGCGGCGCCGGTTCTGTTGATTTTTAAGGACGACCACAGGAAAGAGGCATTTCTGCTCCTGATCGGCGGGGCGGTAACATTGTTCTCTGAACTTGTCATTGAGCTTTTCTTTGCCAAAATCCCGCTGTGGCAGATGATTAGGGAAGAGCTTCATTATACACGGGAAGCGGAAAAATATATGATGGGAATCCTTTCCTATATACTGTGCTGGTTTGTACTGCATGGACTAAAAGTCTGTTTCCTCGGCACACAGTATAAGATGCGGGAGCATTTTCCGTTGTCTTTTGTGATTCTGCCGTTTTCCACGGCGCTGATCTATCTTGGGATTACTTTTGGAAATGATGGCGCCGTATGGGCGCAGTACAGTCTGAAATTCGGGCTTTTCCTTCTTCCGCTGGCAAATGTACTGCTTTTTTACACGATCAACAAACTGTTTTTTGTCAGCGAGAAAAGCAGGGAGCAGCAGCTTGCCAGGCAGCAGGCCGCGCTGCAGCAAAGATACTACAAGCATCTGGAAGAAATCGATCTGGGACACAGGCGGTATGCCCACGACCTGAAAAACTGCATGGTTTCCATTGCTGCGCTGGCCGCAGACGGCGGAAAGGAGGAGATTTTAAGCCTGCTGGGGGATATGGAAGTGGAACTGGATACCCTAACCGGAAAGCGCTATATATCCAATCCTGTCCTGAACGCCATTCTCTGGGAAAGGTCCGTGCTGGCTGACAGACAGGGCGTCCGGATGGATATCATGGCGGAGGAAAATCCCGGATGGGCATGTATTCCGGGGAAGGATCTGATCGTCATGGCAGGTAATCTTCTGGACAATGCCATTGAGGTGGCAAGGCAGTGCGCCCATGGCAGCGTCCATGCAGCGCTGCACGCGCAGGATCATTTTCTGGTAATGGAGGTGGAGAACACATGTATCAGCACACCTGCTGCCCATGGAAAAGTAAAACATATCCTGCCTGCTTCTACAAAGCCGGATGCCGGGAATCATGGTTTTGGGATTGCAAACGTGCGGGATACCGCGCAAAAATACGGAGGGCTGCTTTATATAGAGCAGAACGAGGGCCGTTTTACCGCGATACTTACCATCGCAAAATCCTGTCTTGTCAGGGACAATGGAACTGTAGAAAAATAACGAAGACAGTTCCGTGGACAGGATACACAGATATACAGTGATGCGAAATGACACGTGAGATGACAATAACCGTCTCCAAATGCAGATTTTGCCGATTTATGTGCCGATTTGGACGGGGCGCTTTTGCGTGGCAGTCTGGCAGTGCTATAATCAGACATATAGACGCCCGGAGTCTCAAGGGAGATTCCGGGCGATTATGCAGATATGGAGGATTCAGGAAATGAATGAACAAAAGCTGGAAAAGCAGAGGCGGAATCTTGTGGACAGGGGCGTGTTATCGCCGGATGAAAAATTATATGGCTCAGCTACGATCAATTATACGGAGAAGCTGGTCGGAAGAATCGAGACATGGAAGCAGGGCGGCGTGGCAATCTTTACGGACCGGCAGGTCATTCTCACCAAGGGATTTTCATGCGAATACATCCATATTCCTTACATCTGTATTAAGGAATTGGGAAAATGCAATCAGGGATTTTTTCCGATAGGGATGGTGATTACTTATGAAAACAGGGAAAGCGGGGAAATCGTGACAGAAAAGATCTCGCTGGAGAAAAGAAATGGCTGCAGATTTTATCGGAGAAAGCAGGATTATAGCTTTCCAGTGGAAAGGAGAGAATACGGTTATGGAAGAATTAATTCGTCTGTTTGTTGAGGAATTTCAGCAGCCCTCGACATTAGAGGAAACGAAAATTGCCAATTTATTAGGACATTCGGACAGGTTTATTGCCTTGGATCAATACCGAAGAAAATGTCTAAAAGCCCAGAAACAAATACTGGGTGAGTTGGCTGGAAAGCTGGATTCTATGGATTTGTACAAGGGCTGCTGCTGCGCATTTTTCTGTGGTGTACTGATGGGAGAATGTGGGCCAGGAGGCGCAGGAGAGGGACTTGTGAATTTCTTTATTAAGGTGGTTTCCCATCTCTGCGGGTTGCTGGATGAGCTGGATAAAACAGAGGAAAGTGATCCCGAGGATGAGATGTTGGACAAGCTGTTTTTGACGGCACCGGATAAGGTTCGGGCTTTCCGGGGAAGTGCGCCACTGATGATGGCAATTATGGATTTACTGGCAAAATCACCGGAGAGCAGGGAGTATCTGCGTAAAAAGGATTTATATGATAATCTGGAGCGCATTGAGCCTTTTGTGAAAAATAGCTCATATTTGCTTCGGATATATCCTGTCTGCGGACCTATGGATGTGCTTGTTTTAGCACCAAAAAAGGAGCAAGGAGCGTTAATAAGGGTTCAGGATGTGGGGACAAATTTCCACTTGATGACCTTGCTGGAAAGGGCACTTTATCAGAAAGAATGGGACCAGCGTTTTGGCTTATCCGCAGATGTGAAATCACCGGAAAGCCTAAAAGTATTTGCCTATGCATCGGGGGAAGAGACGGCAAGGCAGAATGGTTCGGTTTATGCACATGCCGCCTATTATTCCTGTGATGGTCAGATGCTCTGGGGAGAGATGGGGCCGGATACTATTCCCTGTGTGGAGCAAATGCCTGTGGTATTGATTTATCCTGAAAAATTTCCACGAAGCTGGGATTTATTCTTCGCTGTAAGCTGCCATCCTTATCTTAAGCCTTTGGCAGAAATCAAACGGGAATTGTCAAAGGAAGAGGTTCGGGAATGGATGGGGAAGATGCAGGGGATTTCATCATTCTGATTCTTATTTGAAAAATAGATATTATGATTACAATAAATGACGTCAAACAAATAAGCAAAAAAGTATGCACACAGTGACAGCCGCCCGCGTCTGTTGGGGAACCTGCTGGTTCTGGAGCGCTATTGCAATACGGTGCAGCAGGGGCTGACCGCGGACAAGGCACAGCTTTGTGTATGCCTGCGGTATGCGCAGGGGCTTCTCTGGGATTATCTGGGCGGACGTGTCGCGGCGGCGGATTTTCAGGACTTTGCAAATGATTATTATGCATGGTTGTTAGAACACAATGTAGGCCCCGAAGGCTTTTGCTCAGAGCATTTTGCAGAATACTTTGCGGATTCGTGTCCGGATGCTTATGAATGGTTTGCGGTTGAGTGGAGTTGCGGGCTGTTGATGCAGCTGGTTTCCATAGAGGGCGGACGTGTGGATCACGAAGATTTTGAGGAGTGTGAGAAGCTTGATTTTTATGGGCCGCTGTGTATGCTTGACATGATGGAGGATGTCTGTATCGGGCTTACTGATACACCAGTTGTATCAAACAGGGGAACTGATTTGGAGAAGGCGATGACACAGGTACGCAAAACTTCATTATTTCAGGAAATTGTCATGCATGTTCAGAACGATCTGCAGACGGCTCTTTTGGCCGCGCCGACGGAGTATGAAGCGCTGCGGAAGGAATACGGACAATATACGATCATTCCGGAGCAGTATGCCGCGCGGATGCTGGAGTATTAAAAAACTGTTTTAATTACATTCTGGAAGGAGAGAAAGCTTGTGAAACCTGAAACTATTCAATGAGATTTTGTTGTAATGACGATAAATTGCTGAAACAGGTACCGCGTTCAATTGGGTCAAAGTTTTTTGATATAATAAGTAAGTTTTGAGGTTGCATAGATAGAAAAGATGGATAATAAACAAAGGAAAATCGTAAAATCAGCGGCTGAACTCTTAATGGTTTATTCTGCCCAGTGCAGATGTTGTAATAACACATTTGACTATGCGGCGGAAACCGCGGATACAGATATGGTAAGCTGTTTTTGCAGCAGCGTCTATTCATCAAAGAAGAAACAATTAGTAATTGCCCCATTGACAGCAGAAGAATTTTATAATGGACAGGCAGGATATTTTGATAAAAGAATAAATGCAATATGCCTGGGGCATGATTACAGGCTTTTCTGTGCTGGAATTTGCCCTTACTGCGGTAAATCCGGTATACAGAGTTCAAAAAAAGGTCTCGCCATTAAAGAGTATTGCGCACACCACCCTAATACACTCATTATATACCATAATGGGACAGCCCGGATTTTAAAAGACGAATTAGAAGCAGCATATATGTAACGAAGCAATCAGTTCCGGAGGGAATGAATTTTTAAGGAAAGAGGAGTGGTAAAATGCTTATCAACAGAGAGAAAGAAACGAATGGAAAGGCGGTTACGTACTTAGACAGACGACTATGCCTGCTGTTATGAAACTTTGTTTTTCTGGACTTGGTGACAGGGGAAGTGGTTCATATTTACCATGAAGCTGTCTATGATATGAGCATTGTCGATGGTGTAGACGTGTCTGATTATGAAGAAGTCCGCGATTATTTGTCCAGCTGTATATTGTGCAAAGATTTTTATGATTTTCTGCGGCTTGTCTGCACAAAGGACATTTATAATGAAGATTGTCTGGAATTTATACTGGAGGTATAGAAATGAATGAGGAAAAGAAAATTGAATTTACACAGAAATGGATTGGGGACGCAGTAAAAAAGTTCCTGCAGAAAGAGGATATTTGCGAAAGCGACATGGAGAGAATCAGGTATATGCGTATCGGTGATTGTGACTTTGGCGGCGAATACACGATTGAAATAAGTACGGCAACGCCGCCGGAACCCTTCTGCACCACAGATGGCGGAGACGAGTGGGCAACGGGCGGCGGAGCTAATGTGACAAGCACATTCATCCAGCTTTACATAGACTATGCGAAGGAAGATCCCTTCGATTACATAGATTCGGATACAGGGGAGCGTTTTTTTCAGCTTCCGCCATATGATATATGGAAAGAATTTAAAGAGCAATATGAAAAAGCGGAAGAGGAAGAAGATGATGAAGAGGAAGAAGCAGAGGATTGGGAAAGTCCTAAGAAGAAATGGGAATCTTTCGAGAAAACCATCCTGTGCGAGACATATCGAGAGAAATTTAGCGACGACGATGCTTACGAGGAATGGCAGCGGCGGACAGATCGGGGCATTCAGCAGGATATCGGCTTGTTTACCGGGCTGGAGGTGCTGCGGCTTTACAGCGCGGAATATCAGGATATGACTTTCTTAAGAGCGATGCCCCTGCTGCGGGTGTTGGAAGTGGTGGAAAGCAGATTTGTTTCATTGGAAGGCATAGACGACCTGGCGCGGTTGAAACAGCTTTGCTGCTGGCTGGATTAGAAATGATGGAACAGTATAGGAAGCAGGTGGTTATAAACAAAAGCCGGGAGGAGAAATAGATTTGGGACATGATCTGTATATTCAGGCAAGAATCAGGGAAAAGAGAACAGGACGGGTTATCTCCCGCGGCGATAGCGATGATTACGGCACAGAGGATGATACAGGTTTTTTTGACATATGCTGGTGGTGCGGAAGCCCGGAATGTGATGTGAGAATCAGGATGATTGAAATATGCGGCAGCCATGGAGGAGCAGATTATACAGATTCCGATCTGTTTATCCCCATTCCGCCATCAGCGCTGCGAGCCGTTTATGCGCATGTGGTAAATTGCTGCTGTTTTCCGGAGGACAAATCCTTTCGGAATCTGACGCTTGAGACGGGATGGATGCCCCCGCACGATAGAAACGCATATGAAAAAGCGAATCTGCTGAATGCGCATAAACTGCATGACCTGATTGCAACGCTTGATGAAATCAACGATGAAAATAAAGTTTTGGATGCTTGTTTTTTATATAAGGAATATATTCCTGATGAAAAAGATTTAAGGCATTTTTATGAGAATCCGTTGGCATATGAATGGGAATTCAGGATATGGAACTCTTATTAAAACGGTTTAAGAACTGAACAGCTCCATACTTTGGAGTGGGAATTATGAATCATAGCATTTTATCAATTGGTTATAGTAGGACTGTCGAATCAGATTATGTTCACCTTGGAGGATACAAAACCATGGGAAAGTAAGCTGGGCGGATGTCCTTATTTGGAAGATATAGAACAATATCCCAAGGGGACAGATGGCGGACCGATGATGTTCCTTGCACAGATCAACCTTGCCGAGATGCCGCCTCTGCCGGAATTTCCACATGAGGGACTGCTTCAGTTTTATGTAGAAAATGACGGCTCCTATGGATTGTATGGAGGATGTGTTGTAAAGCACATCTCCGAATATAAGACGGATGAAACAGCGCTTGTCAATGAAAATCCATACAGTGATGATTATGCAGAAGATTTGCCTTTTAGCGACAACTGCAAGATAACTTTTAAGCAGGAAGAGATATTTATAGGAACAGAGTGTCCAGAATTTCAGGATAAATTTCAGAATATATCGAAAAAGGAAGAAAAGGCTCTTTTTGAGCTTTGCTGCGCCAGTGGAAGCCGAGTAGGAGGTTATCCGTATTTTGTCCAAAGGGCTCCTGCATATTATAAGGATAGTTCGGAATACATACTGCTTCTTCAACTGGATGTGGATGATACAAGCGGATTGATGTTTGGCGATAGCGGTAACTGTACATTTATCATATCTCGCCGAGATCTGCTGACAGGAAATTTCACCAAGGTACATTATGACTGGCAGTGCTGTTAAAGAGGGAGGCTTTTAACCGTTTGCAAGAAAAGCGTGGATTTTGTTCTGGGTTTGCGTATGTGTATGGAACATGATTATCAGAAATTTCAAAGGAGGATTCAAGTGAATTTTGAAGAAATGGAACAGCAGATTTCAGATTATGCAAAGGAGCATCATGCCATGCTGGATTACACCGCACAGAGTATTGAGGTTCTTGATGAAATCATGGAGACCTTTCACGAGAGGGTCAATCCGTGCAGCGAAGAAGAAGGTGATGAGATCCTATGAGTCTTTTCTGAAACAGATACCGCATATAGATACGACAGAGCAGACAAAAAGGTACATGGGACTGATAAAATTCAGAACAATAGGAAGGTGGGTTTACATAATGAATTATGAAAAAGAAAAGACCAAATACGAAAAGCGCTACGAGGAGCAGATGCGGGAGTTGCTTGTTTTGACCGGGGAATATGTTGGGGGTGCGGGCAGCGTCGCAAAGGGCCTCTGGTCTCCAAGTGCAGATATTTTAGGTTATGTGGACCTGGAGACTGGAGAAACGGTGGAAAGCGAGGGCTACTTAAGCTGGCTTGCGCGTGAGGAGGACAAAGATGGATGGATTTATCATCTCAAAGACCTGACCATTTATCATATCAAATGCCGTAAAATTAAGCCGGAAAAGGTGATGAAGAATGCGCAGCCCCGCTTCTTCAATCATTTTATGCTGACGGAAGTCGTGGAACGAGGGGTAGAGAATCCGGCATTGTCAAAGCTATTGGAAAAATATAAAGAGGTTGTTGTTATTGAGGACGGAGACTGCGGAACCTTTACGTTGGAGCGGCATTTCAACTGGTTTGCGGGTACCGTTGACTGGCTGGGAGAGGACTGTCATGTGACCCTTGAATGCGATGAGGAAAATGGAACGACAGCAGACCGGGCACTGGCGCAGTTTAAGAATATTTACGCAAATCTCAAGGAATGGGATCAGAAATTCCGTGCATTTGCTTCCGAAAAGCTGACAGAACTTGCCAACGACTGGCAGGACGAAGGATACGATGACGAGGACGGCGAAGCCTTAGCCGCAATCACGGAAGAATCCTTCGCCGGGCGGATCGCAATCAGTGAATTCAGCATAGACGCAGAAGGCGATTATGAAGTCTACTATGATGATGACGATATGTTCGGGGACCATGTGATTATTGTAAGCGGCAGCGTGGACGGCGGGATGGAGGACGCCCATATCGCCGGGTAGTTCACAGTATGCAAAAGAGCCGCGCGCACGGTTCAGTAAGGATATCGTGAGGTGGCTGTCTGCCTGACCTGCCAAGCAAATCCCGACAATTCCGACTGGACATGTGAGGAAGTGACGGATTTCGACACAAGGGATACCCCGCTCTCATGAAGAATAACCTACGCCTTTTTGCCGGTGAGAACAGCTTTCGATTTTAACATTTTGGCGAATCAGGAGGAATATTGAAATGGATTTCATTCAGAAAAAAATTAAAAAAGACCATTCCATAGCAAAGTATATAAGGATTATCAGAAAATTCGATCATTCTTTGCCGATTGGAACGATAAAGCAGCGAATCGATGAAAACGATTTTGTGATGGGATTTGAAATGGCAGAATTTCAGGAAGGAACGCTGGATACCATGATGGAGCGGTTATGCAGCAGCATATCCGGTTTTGATCCGGAATGGGTAACACGCTGCGTACCTGCAACAGAAGAACAGATTCGGCAGTTACAGGATATTTTTGCAGAATGCCACTATACGGTACCAACTGCCTATCTCTATTATTTATACTGCATAACGATTTCACTTGCCGTGAAACCAGACTGCATAACGCTGACTGGTTCAATCGCATGATTACATTAGGCAGTATTCAGCGTTATGCAGTATAAGAAGAATGGGGCAGAATGACGGCGGTTTGCTGGAGGATGAAGGGGATGGTGAGGTGGATATTGGTACGGTTTTAGAATTGCTGCCTGGCAAATGCGAAGATTTAGAAAAAGGTCTTTTTCAGTTTTCTGATCATTGGGCGGATGCCTGCTTTTATATGAAATTATCCAATACAGAGGATAATCCAATGGTCACAGACTGGGGAGGCGTCTATGTTACAGAAAGCTTTGAAAAATATCTGTTCCGAAAGGCGTTTCATATGTACCAGAGAGGATTTACATATACAGATTTTAGAAGTGAGTCTGTCTGCAATCACCATGAGAGAAAAAAGAAAGAAAACTGCAGGACATGTCCGTATTGCGGGGAAACAGTAGAAGAACGTATGGATTTTATCAATCAGATGGCGGAACGCTTAATGGTTTATTCTGCCCAATGCAGATGTTGTAATAACGCATTTGACTCTGAATTTTTACGGAAAGAGGTATGTTAATATGCTTATTTTTGGGAGATTATGACAGTTTTGAGCATATTTTCCCCAAGGATGAACCTCTTGAAAAACTGATTAAAGACAGCAAAGGCGCCCATCCTTTGGTAAGAGAAGGAAGAATTCTGCAGGTCGGCCTCTGGTACCAAAATAAGCAGATTTTGGAGTATACAATCCCAAAAGCCCAGATGTACCTCGCAAGAAAATACCCGAAACCGGACCTTGCGCTGGTCGCGTATATGCTGGCGCTGCATGAGCATGATGTGGCGAGGGCGAGAGAATGTCTGGAGACTGCATGCCAAATTACGCGGAGCGCTAGATTTTTCTGCTCGCCTTTCTTCAAAAAGGACAGCTCCACCGCAGGAGTAAGGGCGATTTTCCCCTCGTCCACCATCTGCAAAATCTGCGGTATCAGTTCCGTCAAACGGATAAACCTCTGCACGGTCATCCTGCCCACGCCGAAGCCCTGCGCCACTTTATCGTCCGTCCGCAACTTCGTCCCAACTTGTGACGAGGTTAAATCTGTGCGGAAACCCTGCCGCTTCATGGCTTCGGATTTCATCTTGTAGGCGAATGCCCGCTCGCTCGGCAGAATATTTTCTCTTTGGAGATTGCTGTCTACAAGTGTGATGATGGCTCGGTCACGGTCTAAGGACAGGACAAAAGCGGGGATTGTGTTTATCCTTGCAAGCTCGGAAGCACGGACACGCCGCTGTCCTGCAATGATTTCATATCCATTCCCGTCCTCTTTCGGGCGTGTAATTATCGGCGTTACAATTCCAAACTCCTTAATGCTTTCCGATAACTCTGACAGCATTTCATCCTCCACCACATGAAACGGGTTATCGGGAAACGGATATAAATCTGCGGTCTTTAATACCTTAAAATCCTGTTTCTTCATTACACATTCCTACCTTTCTTTCGCTCTGTTCCGATTGCTTTTCTGCAATTCTTCCAATATTTCTGGCGGGATTTTGGAGAGCAGCCGCCCCATCTGCTCGTTGGTTTTCTGCAACTCAAATATCCTCTGGTTAGATTTCTGTACCTTTAATTCCTGCTCGTACTTTTCATCACGCATACGCCCCGCATACTCGGATTCCCGCCCGATTCTCTCTTTCAAGCTGTCGATATACACTTGCTGTTTCCCGATTTCCTTAGAGAATTTCTCCACGTCTGGAATGCTGACAGCTTGTTGTCGGACGTAAGCGGCACAAAGCATAGGTGCATATGGGGCGTCCTCTCGTCCATGTGGACGACTGCGGAGAGGATATTCTGCTTTCCCACACGCTCCGAAATGAAGTCAAGAGCCGTCTGGAAATAGGCTTTTTGTTCTTCGGGCGGCAAGCTGTTCATAAATTCGGGCGAAGCGGTGATGAGCGTCTCCACCATCATCACGCTGTCTTTTCTTACTTTACAGCCCGCTTCTTTTACCATTTGGTTTATCTCTTTCTTATAGATGTAACGGGGCGGCTTCACAAGATGGTAGTTATCTTTGGAGCGTCCCACGTCAATGTCTGGGTTGCTTTTATAGGCTTCTTTCTTCCGTTCGTTTTGGCGTTCACAAGCCGCAACGCCGCCTGCCTTGCGTTTCTGGAAACGCAGGATTGCATAGGGCATAGTCAATCTTCCTTTCTTCGGCGGGTAATCTGTATGCGTGACGGTCATGACGATGATGACGGTGATTTTGGGATACCCCCTATCGCCAGTCATAATCGTCACTGTCACGCCGGCATTCTTCCATCCGAAGCCGTAAGGCGCAGGATGGGGCAGGGCGTAAGCCCTGCTTTAAGGGAGTCCAGAGGGAACGTCTGGCACACGACTTTGCAGGGCAAAGTGTAGTGTGTTACACCCTGTAAACGCAGTCGGAAAAATCGGGAGATTTTTCTGACAGCAGGGGTGGCTTTACGAGCCGAAAAAGGCGAGTAATGCCCACGCCTGCACTTTGCGTTTACGGGGTGTTCTCCCGCAGGGATGACAGCGGCGGGGGTATCCAAATATTGCCGTCATCACCGTCACCGCTGTCACCCGCAGGGCATAACTGCCAATTTTACATACATCCGCTATGACGGTGACGATGGCAGGGGGTATCCCAAAATCACCGTCATCATCGTCATGACCGTCACGCATAGGGCAGAGCCGCCGATGTCACATAGGTTTAAATGTCGGTGGCAACAGCAAGGGAAATCATCCGCCCGCTGCTCCTGCGGCTGAAATCATAACGGATATGGTTTTCAAGCAGGAAGTCAAGGCGGTACTCATTCATCCACTTTGTCAAGACATTTGCCGCTGTCTCTGTTTCCCCCAAAGCGTCCAATAACTCTGTGGCAGTGCCAGTCCATTTCCCTTTGTCCTGCATGAAATTTACAATCCGAAAAAGGACGTCTGGTATCGCTTCTTTGGCAAGCTGTTCCTGCTCTTTCCTCTCCACCAGTTCCCAACTGCAATCACGGAAACGGAGCGTAAACTCCTGATAGGGCGTGTCCCTGCCCGTCACATACAGCTTTGCGGCATTGGATGCACGGCTTTCCTGTTCCAGTACAAAGGTTGCGTCCGCACTCCCCGTCAATCCCGTCGTGCCAGACACTTTGTTGAACACGTCGCTGTCATTCTGCTTTCGGATGTGGTGTACGACGATGACCGCTAATGAATGCCTGTCTGCAAAGTCTTTGATAAGGGAGATGTCCCCATAGTCACTTGCGTAGGCGTTGTCTTTGGATGCGGTGCGGACTTTCTGCAAGGTATCAATGACAATGAGCCTGCTGTCGGGGTATTCTTTCAGATAATCCTCCAACTGCACGATAAGACCGTCTGACAGCTTATCGCTCGCTACCGCAAAATGGAGCCGCCCACTCGCTTCGTCCGTCAAACGGAACAGCCTGTCTTGGATGCGGCAGAAGGTATCCTCCAAACAGAGGTAAAGCACGTCGCCCTCCTGTGTCGGCATATCCCACAAGGGGATTCCCTGCGACACGCAGAGGCATAGCTTTAACATAAGCCAGCTCTTGCCGATTTTCTGTGAGCCGCAGAACAGGGTTAAGCCCGTGGGTATCAGACCGTCCACCACAAAGGACGGCTTCTCAAGCGGCTCATAGAGGAGCGTGTCGGCGCCCACTGTCTGAAGCTTCTGCAAGGGATTCCTCCTTTCGGGCGGTGTCTTTGGTTTTATTACACATAGGCGTGACCTCCTTAAAATAGATTTACTCCCACGGAAAAGAGTGAGAGTATGTAATGCCGCCATCCCCACACCGATAAAAAGCGGATTCCTTTTTCGGGCAGTAATCGCTAAGATTGGAGATACTTCCTCATTTCTTCCTTGACTTTCTCCCTTGCAACCGAAACAGATTTCTGGACAGCGGAAGCGGTGCAATGCTCCATCTCGCCGATTTGGTAAAAATTAAAATCATACTCGTAATAGAGCAGAAAACGCCGCCTTTGTATCTCTGGCAGTCGGGCAACCGCTTTAGCGAATATTTCATTCCGTTCTTTCTCCATCATTCTTTCATCAAGCGATTTAGGAACACGCAACGCCCGTCTGTAAAGCGTTTCGTCCCATACCTCGTTAAACTCCCTGTGCCGCTGGTTCCATTGCTGAAGGTTTCTGTTCCTGCGCTCCATCTGCCGAAATTCAATGAATAACTGCTCGGATACTTCCAGTTCGTGGTGTTCCCCCTGCCCGTCCTTAAAGCTGATAAAATACCATTTGCCGCTTTCCGTGGATTCCTCCCGAAGCGTGTATGTCTTTGCCCCGTATGCCATTTCCTTTCCTCCCGAAAAAAATTGAGCGGGAGGATTGCCCTCCCACCCAATAGCCCATGGGGACGTTTAAATTTCCCCGAAAGGATAAAAAATAGGCTTTAATTTTTTGCGTAACCGTTCAAGGCGTTTGTAGACCGCCTTTTCGGTAAGCCCTGCCACCGCCGCAATCTCCCTTGTGGAATACCCCTGCATTTTCAGCAGGAGAATGAGCAGGGTATGCTTGTCCACTGTAAGAAGTGCCTGATACAGCTTTTCGTCCTCAATCTCGTCCAGTAAGTCCGCAACAGTATTCGGCTCTGCCTGCTGTTCAGCGTCCGCCATTCCCTCAAGGTATTCGCCGAAGTCGCTCGTCCATCGGTAAAACCGCCTATTGGAATTAAAGTCCGCCCTGTCCTCCATACGGATTTGTTCAATGCCCGCTTCATCAACGCCATGCTCACGCAGCACTTTTTCCTCGGCTTCTTTCCAGATGTGCCATTTCTTGTCCTCACGTCCGTGGTTATATGCCATTCCTTATTTCCTCCAATCCGAATTTTTGAAAATGTAAAAATCCAGATTGGAAAGGCGGCGAACGACAGCCAACAGCGGGAACAGCCCTGCGGCACATTCCGATAAAAAACGACAAAAGAAAAACCGCAAAGGCTCTGTGACCTCTACGGTTATAGGAGATACATATTCTGTTAAGTGCAGATTCTACTTCTGGTTTCATGGTGAGAAGTAGCCTTGCATAAGCAGGGATTTTTTTAACTGGCTTCCTGCCATTCCCCGATGTGCTATGTATAAGTCAAATCTGCGTTGCTTGAGCAGATAGATTACTGCCCGAAAAAAGGACATTAAAAACCCTCCAAACTTTAAAAACAGGTCTGGAGAGTGTCTGTTAAGTCTTTTCGGGCATAGCAATACCGCCCACCGAACCTCGTTTTTTTTATTTGGTGGGCGTTTGCCTTAAAACCTTATGAAACAAAATAGAGCCAACAAACTGTGATTTTATTGCACAAGTTCATCGGCTCTGCGTCTATGCGTCTGGCTCTGTGATAACTGTTACTTTTAACTGCTGAACATTGATAATCTGCTCCCGCTTACATTTTGGACAAAAAAGCGGAAATTTATATAATTCTGTATCTTCTCTTATTTTTATTCGGGTTTTACCTTTACAACAAGGGCACATAATCCATCTATTTTTCATCTCTTCAAACTCCTTTATAAAAAACTGTATTTTTTCAATAGGGCTTTCTATAATTAGCAATCCCCACATATTGTTTGCTTATGGTATACACCACAAAAAAATAGCAAACATAAAAAAGCAAGAAACATATCGCAAAACAGAAAGCAGCCCTCAAAAGAATATTGTGCATGACAATAGGCAATAGCAAATTTAATTTCAGATTTACCAATGGAATACTGAAAAGCAAAACCAAAAGTGTCATAAACATCGGCATAAGCAATTTGCCTGCAATCTGTTTTTTTACTAATTCCTTTATTTGTTTATTGCTTTTCCCGATATAAGACAATACCTTAATGCCTATTGATTCCCGTTTTAATTCTACAATCTGCTGCAAAGACAAAACTGAAAAATATATAACAATAAAAATAAGACAAAGGCTTATTTGCAAAACTCCCATCCATTGTTGACTATCCGTATCAAATAAATGAATACTCGGTTGAAGCATAATTACCCCGCAAGAGAAAGACATCGCTGAAAACAATAAGCATATGCACAAAATAATATTAATAATAGCACTTGTTTTTAAACTCGATGTTATTTGCCCAATCATATAAAGTCGATTTTTATGATATAGAGAATTGGGCTGTTCCTGCCTTATTGCATATAAATACCCAAATAACCATTTGTAAAAAATAAAAATAGAACTCAATAAAGGAATTGCAATAATAGATAAAATTGGGAAAGCAATATATTTGGGCAAAAAAACTATCGCACATAAAAGTCCTATTAAGCATACTAAATCAATAATAAAGACGATTCCCCATCTCTTATAGGTATTACTGTTACTGACTTTTTGATTACGGTCTTTTTCGCAAATCAATTCCCTTATTTGCAATTTGTCAATAATATGCTTTTTACGAAATGCGCCAAGACATTCAACCAAACAAAAATAGAAAAATGTCTGTAAAATACTCCATCCAAAAAGTGATATATTCATTTCATTTTCTTTATGCAACACTGCGATACAAAGTGCGGCATATATACCAAATCCAATCAACACCCCTGCTATAAAGCAAGCAATCCCTATTATTAGAAATTCACACAGAAACATAAAAGACAATTTTCTTTTTTCCATTCCCAACAGTAAGTAGTTGGCAAACTCTTTTGCTCGTTGTTTCAACATGAAGGAATCAATGTATCCGACCAATATTACCAAAAGTAAAGTTATTAAAATCGGTAAAGAAATTGTTTGGAAACCAACTTGTTTCCCTACAATGGCAATACAGTTGGATACTTCCATAATTGATAATAAAATTGTCATTGTAGTAATATATAAAAGATAATTTACGATAGAACGCTTTGCATTACGAATTGATAGTTTAAAGTACATTATTTTCATCCCCCGCAATCCATGCCATTTTTTCTAAAATACTTGTGAAAAAAGCTTGCTTGCTTTCTTGCTTCCGATTCAGCACTGTTTTTATCTTTCCATCTTTCATAAACAATATTTGGTCGCAGTAACTGGCTGACAGGACATCATGTGTAACCATTAAAATTGTTGCCCCATAATCATTACGGAGCATAGTAAAAGTATCCAAGAGTTGTTTGGCAGCATTGGAATCTAAAGCTCCTGTTGGCTCATCTGCAAGTATTATGTCTGGATTTACTGAAACTGCCCTTGCACAGGCACATCGTTGTCTTTGACCACCCGATACCTCATAAGGAAATTTATTCAATATAGCGGATATATCAAGTCTTTCCGATAAATTAAGGACAATTTGTTTAATCTTATTCTTTGGGATTTCCTTTACTGTCAAAGCTAAAGCAATATTTTCATAAATTGTCAATGTTTCAAGTAAATTATATTCTTGAAAAACAAACCCCAAATGCTCCCTCCGAAACTTTGCTTTATCTATTTCAGATAAATCTACAATATCCTGTCCATTAATTTTAATTGTTCCATTTGTCGGAGTATCTATCGTTGCAATTAGATTCAGCAGAGTTGTTTTTCCAGAACCAGATGCTCCCATAATACCTACAAAACTCCCATACGGAATTTGAAAGCTAACATTATCTACGGCTAAAGTCGATGTATTTTCTGTATTATAAACTTTTGAAACATCCCGCACTTCTAATACATTCTTAGCTTCAATGCCGTCCTCTCTTAATTCCCATTTGTCATTCCCTAGCCAATTTGTGATGACTTCCAAAAGTATCTCCTCTGTTTTTTCTTTCAGATTTTCTTCTGAAATATGTTCTCCTGCTAATAATTCATTTAATGTAATCTCCAAAAGATTGCATAAAGGCATAAACAAAGATAAGTCTGGCATAGACCTACCTGTTTCCCATTTTGATACGGCTTTATCTGTAATTCCCAATTTTTCCCCCAGTTGATTCTGTGTCCATCCTTTTGCCTTACGGCAATCAGAAATGAATGCACCTATCTTTATTTGATTCATTACAAATCCTCCTTCCAACAATTTATTATACAAATTCAGCATAAAATGAACACCTACCAACGGTAGAGAAGTAAAAAAAATGCTTTTTATAGGATTCTACCAAAAGTATAGCATGCTGCAATCTGATAATTTCAAGAATTTGTCCAGAACTTGCCCTTCCCCCAAGATTGCAAGCTACCTATATATTAATTATAAATCTTCAAACAAACTCTATCAACTAAGCAAACTTAATAATAGTCTCCCGACAAGATGCGATTGACAATATCCCCGACAACCGGGAGGGAGAACAGATTATCGGCGGATATGGAGAGCAGGAATGACAATCAGCGAGGAGAATATTTATGTCAGGTAATCATGAAACCATTATTTCAGCGGGAAATTCTGTGAAAAGATTTCCAACCGGACTGCAGGAATTATATCTGGATGTGTGTGAAGACGGTCAACCGCCAATCTGTCATCAAAGGCTTACTGGACATGGAAGGGAGGAAATCGTAATGGAAAGAAATGAATTGCGTCTGCTGCTTGAGCAGGTAGCAGACGGGAAAATGCCGATTGATGCGGCCATGCTCTGGCTGAAGGAAGCCCCGTTCGAGGATCTGGGATTTGCAAAACTGGATTACCATCGGGCTACTGAAAGGCATCCTTGGCATGGCAGGCGGCACATCCAAGCCTGCAGAAGCCTGGTACCGCGTCCGGAAGTCGTGGGCGGACGCTTCTTCGCAGAAAGGGGCGTTCAAGTCGCTGGATAACGCAAAGAAATGTGCGGATGAGAATCCGGGGCATTCCGTGTTTGATGAATCCGGGAAGGTGGTGTACACCAGGACGGCAGCGTTCAAGCCGTATCTGGTGCGGGTATCCATCCCTGACCTGAACATCCGGAAAGGACCCGGTACTGACCATGCAAAGACCGGGAAATATACGGGAATCGGCACCTTTACGATTGTGGAAGAAGCGGACGGCAAGGGGCATCCAAGTGGGGGCTTTTGAAATCCTACCAGGGCAAACGCAACGGATGGGTGAGCCTTGATTTTGCAGAAAGAGTGTAAAACCATGTAAGTTATAATGGACAGCCTGCAGAGCATAGTTTGTTCTGTGGGCTGTTTTTTTGTTTTAATACCCCCTCAAAACGGCCTCCAAATCTCCGTATAGTGAGGAGGTGCTGACAGTGACAGGTGAACAGAAAGAAAAAATCATCCGTTTCCGCAGCATGGGGCGCGGCTATGCGGACATAGGGAAGGAGCTTGGCCTCCCAAAGGATACCGTCAAGAGCTTCTGCCGCAGGAACGGCCTCACTTCTGCGGACATCCTGGCAACAGACAATAAAGACAGATGCCGCGAATGCGGTGTGGAGATAAAGCAGCGTCCGAAGATGAAAAAGCAGGTGTTCTGCTGTAAAGCCTGCCGGGAGAAATGGTGGGCGGAACACCCGGAGCGGATTACGCAGAAGGCGGTCTATGAATTTACCTGTGCGAAATGCGGGAAGCCGTTCACTGCCTACGGGAATAAGAAAAGGAAATACTGCTCCCATGAATGCTACATAGCCGACCGGTTCGGAGGTGGCGGGAATGGATGAGAAAGAATTTGAAGCGGAAAAGCTGTATTATATTTCCATGTCCATCGCTAAATCCATGCTCGAAAAAGGCATCATCGACGAGGAAGTATTAGCCATAATTGATACAAAACTTCTGGAAATATACCGCCCGATTTCGGGTACATTACTGGCCGGAAAACCCTTGCTATAAAGCCGGTTCAGAGTGATATATGGTAAAGGCAGAAAGAACCTGCCTGGAAGGAAGTGATAAAATGGCTAAAGTAAACAGGATAGAGCCGAAAATACCGGCTCTGAAAAAGCGGCAGAAGGTGGCGGCTTACGCCCGTGTTTCTATGGAAACGGACCGCCTTGCCCATTCCCTTTCCGCGCAGGTGAGCTACTACAATGACCTGATACAGGCGAACCCGGAATGGGAATTTGCCGGGGTGTACGCAGATTTTGGGATCAGCGGCACCGGGACGGCAAAACGTGAGGAATGGGGCCGCCTCATTGCGGACTGCGAGGCAGGGAAAATCAACATTGTCCTGACCAAGAGCATATCGAGGTTTGCGAGGAACACGGTTGACCTGCTCTCCACGGTCCGGCATCTGAAGGAAATCGGCGTGGAGGTGCGGTTTGAAAAGGAGAATATCCATTCCTTTTCCGGAGACGGGGAGCTGATGCTCTCCATCCTTGCGTCCTTTGCGCAGGAGGAAGTGCGGTCGCTTTCGGAGAATTCCAAGTGGGGCATTCGCAAAACCTACCAGAACGGAACCGACGGCGTGAGGAACAAGAAAGTTCTCGGCTACCGCTACGATGGAGAGAAGTATGTAGTAAAAGAGGACGAGGCAGAGGTTGTGAGATTTATCTTTGCACAGACTGCGGCAGGAGTGGCGGCGTCGGATATCCTTGCAGAGTTGAAAAAGCGAGGGGCAAAGTCCTGGCGGGGGTATGACTTCACTTACAGTCATCTGAACACCATTTTGAAAAACGAGATTTATATCGGTGACAGGCGGCTGCAGAAATGCTATGTGGCAGACCCCATCAAGCATAACAAGGTGAAGAACAGGGGCGAGCTTCCGCAGTATTACATTTCAGAGTGCCATGAACCGATCATTGACAGAGACACTTTTGCAAAGGTTCAGGATATCCTGAAAGAACGGGCGGAGGCTGTGCCGACGTATCCATTTACGGGGAAAATAAAGTGCGGGGTATGCGGGCATCCGTTTACGAGAAAGAAGGGCAGAGTCAAGGGGAAAACTTATATCCACTGGATCTGCCGCGGGAAGAAAGAGACGGGAATGACCTGCTCCAGCGTGAACTTCGGGGAAGATGAACTGGAGGCGGTTTCGGCGCAGATCCTTGGGCTGGATGCCTTTGACGAGGAAACATTCGGGGAACAGGTCAGGGAGATTACTGTCCTGCCAGACGGCAACCTGCAGTTCCGGCTTTCGGATGGCGGCATAAAGGTTTGGAAGAACCTGCGGCTGCACCAGGCATGGCACGAGGCAACGGTTACGGACTGCTTTCAGGGGAAAATACGGTGCGCCATCTGTGGGAACACCTACCACAGAGTGAATTCCGGTGGCAGATGGGTGTACTGGTACTGCATCGGCAAGAAACGGAGCAATGTGGAATGCCACAATGTGAATTATGCGGATTTCAAGCTGCGGCGCATTTCCGCAAGCATCCTTGGGCTGGAGGAATTTGACGAGGGAGAATTTGAAAGGCAGATAAAGGACATCGTGGCGCTGGAGGACGGCAGCCTGGAATACCATTTCCGTGAAGGGAGGATGCAGACATGGCAAAGAATGTGACAACGATACCGGCCACGCGGAACCGCTTCACGGCGGACCCTATCAGCAGCCGGAAAAAGCGGAAGGTGGCAGGGTACGCCCGCGTCAGCACCGACATGGAAGACCAGCAGACCAGCTACGCCGCCCAATGCGATTATTATACATCCTACATACAGAGCCGTGAGGATTGGGAGTTTGTCGGGCTGTATTCGGATGAAGGCATCAGTGCAACTTCCACACGGCACCGCGAGGGATTCAACAAAATGGTGGAAGATGCCCTGGACGGGAAAATCGAAATAAAACTCGCTTAATTGATACAAAGGGCAAAAACAGAATATCGGGGAAACCGCAGAAATAAAGGCATTTGGCGATATTAGATACCGTCAGATGCCTTTTTATTGTTCATGAGTGTTGTGGCATAGGCAGGAGAATTGTTTGTGTATGAACCCTCCCCACAGAAATTTGAACCCTCTGTTTCTAAAAATTTGAACCCCCAAAGGCAAAATCAAAATGTTTATCAAATTGGGGCATTGTATTCCGCGAAGCCGTTTACACCGGCACATAGAAGCTGGTTTGATATTTTTATCATTTCTTCCAGGGGGATTTTTTTCCCATCCGCTACCCACTGGCTATACATTTCCACAGTAGAGGTCTGGATGAAATGCAGCAGGATATTTTGTTTTGGCAGCTCCAGAAGCTGGAGCCATGTGGAGTTTTTCCAGGTGGAATTCATCACATTGCTGATCATCCTGCTCCGGATATATCCATAATTTCCGCTGCAGGTGATTTTTTCGTAGACTGACCCTTTTTCTGCGGAATAGAGAAAAAATTCACGGTTGATCTTATCAAGGTCCTCCGGAATCCGGTAGTTTTTGATTCGTTCCAGATATTCTTCTATCATGACTCCCTGCAACTCTGCCAGCAGGTCATCAAGGACGGAATAATACCGGTAAAAAGTTTTTTTATTGATCCGCGCCCTTTCGCAGAGTTCTTTGACCGTGATTTTTTCATAATCCATTTCACAGATCATATCTTCAAACGTTTTCTGTATGGCGTCTATTGTTTTCTGTACCCTCAAATCTTCTGTGCCGTTGATCAGCATTTTCATTACCTCCTTGGGATTTGTGCAACCTTTTTGCGGGAAGTGTGGCATAACTCACTTTATTAGAAAAAGCGTCCATTGTTTTTGCTTCCCGATACGGATATAATAAACTGTACAGAGATAAGCAACTTGAGTTGCACAATATAAGAATATCACAGATAAATAAAAAAGTCAAGGAGGTCTATATATGGCAGAAAAAACAGTAACCGCGGAATTAAGCAGAAATGCCAGAGATGAAACCGCAGCGGAAAATGAGATGGGGACGCTTCCCATAGGAAAACTTTTAAGGAAGATGTCCCTGCCGCTGATCATCTCCATGCTTGTGCAGGTTTTGTATGGGCTTGTGGACAGTATGTATGTGGCAAGGCTTGGCGATTCTGCATTAACGGCAATCTCCCTTTGTATGCCAGTCCAGTATCTGGCTGTCGGCATTGGGATCGGGCTTGGCGTGGGCGTCAATTCCGTATTGTCAAAAAAACTTGGAGAAGGGGATAAACAGGGGGTAAACCGTGCGGCGGGAAACGGTATGCTGCTGATATGGCTTGTATCCATTGCCTTTGTATTTATAGGACTGTTTGCCATGGAGCCGTTTTACCGTATGCAGACGGATATTGAAGAAGTGCTGGAGATGAGCATTTCATACAGCGAGATCATCAGTGTGCTGGCCTTTGCAGCCCTGCACCAGGTCATGATGGAGAGGCTTTTGTCGGCGACCGGAAAGGCGAATCTCACCATGGTTTCCATGCTGGTGGGGGCGGTGGTAAATATTGTGCTTGACCCTGTCATGATCTTTGGATGGTTTGGGCTTCCTGCCATGGGAATCGCAGGAGCGGCATATGCTACTGTGATCGCGCAGGCCGTAGCGGCGGCGGTGGGTTTCTGGATGAATTTACATTTCAACAAAGAAATCCGTTTCGAGGGAAAAGGATTCCTGCCGGATGGAAGCATGATTGCGGAGATCATAAAAGTCGGGGTTCCCGTGGCGCTGTCACAGTGCCTGATTTCCGTCCTCGCATTTGGCATGAACAATATCCTTCTGTCACTGTCCGCAGTAGCTCCCGGCATTTATGTGATCTATATCCGGCTCCAGAGTTTTGTCATTATGCCGGCCGGCGGGATGAGTACGGCAGGCATATCCATCATCGCCTATAATTTCGGGGCGGGGAACAAAGAACGGATTATAGAAACCCTGAAAAAGAGTATCCTGGTAAACCTTGTCATTGCGTTTTTCGGAACCCTTGTCTTTCTGGCAGTGCCGCAGCTTCTGCTTGCCATGTTTGATGCATCGGAGGCGGTCCTTGAAATAGGGATTCCTGCGCTCAGGATCATTGCGGCATCGCTCCTTCTCACAACGACAACGCAGATACTTACCGGTTTCCTGCAGGCGTTGGGGCGTGGGACGGACAGCTTTCTCATTGCGGTGTCACAGGCGGTATTCCTGCTGCTTTCCGCATGGCTGTTATCTTTATCGGGCAGTGCGGTCTTAGTGTGGCTGGCGTTCCCGATCATGGAAATCCTCCGGTTTTTTATCGGTGTGTTCATGGTCAGGAAAACATACAAAAAGCAGATTGCAGTAATTTAGTTGAGCAAAAATAAATTTTTAGGAGGATTTCATGATGAAAAATGAAGTGTTGATTGCAAAAATGGAACTAAGGGAACTGGTGGATACTTTCTCCAATCTGGCGGACATAAAGGATGCAAAAAGCCAGGGGGAATTGTTCCTGCCGGACGGCGTGCTGGAATTCCAAATAGGGACAGACGGTGAAGTCCAGAAAATTGAAGGCAGGGAGGCTCTCGTGCAGGCATTTGCGGCCACGATAAATCCCTGCAAGGCTGTCTATCACATCAGCGGGCAGCAGGTGGTTACAGTAAATGAGAATGCGACAGAAGCACAGGGAACGGCATACTGCCAGGCCGTCCTCGTAAATGAGGAGGACGGGAAAGATGTCATTACGACAAACTATGTCCGTTATACAGATGCATACGTGAAAGCGGATGGAAAGTGGTATATCAAACGCAGAAGGACAACATTCCTTATTACTGATAAACATGGGATGAATGAACAAATTTAAGGAGGTATTGGGGATGATGAAAAAAATCAGTATTTTCTTCCTGGCGCTTATTCTTATATTCAGTATGGCCGGATGCGGTGCGGAAAGTGATCCACAGACGTCAGGACCGGCAGGCCATGTGGAATCGGAAGCAGATACAGAACCGGCAGATATCACGGGAGCGGATGAAACAGAACTTCCTTCTGATGCAGACACGGAGGATGTAACAAATGATAAGGAACCGACGGGGGAGGCCGGGGCATTTGACCTTGAGCAGGGTACAGTCCTTTTGAACAGCGGATATGAAATGCCAATCCTTGGTATCGGCTGTTTCAGGCTTTCACAGGAAGAGGCGGAAAACTCTGTCTATTGGGCACTCCGTGACGGATACCGCCTGATCGACACGGCCCGGATCTATGGGAATGAAGCCGGCGTTGGGCGTGGGATACAGAGGGCGATTGATGAAGGCTTTGTAACCAGAGAAGAAATCTTTGTAACGACCAAGATGTGGACAGATGATTACGATGACGGGGCAGCGGCAGTTGATGCATCCCTTGACAGGCTTGGACTTGATTATATCGACCTTATGATCCTCCACCATTCACAGCCGGAAAATGATGTGGAGGCATATCAGGCAATGGAACAGGCTGTTGCAGATGGGAAACTGAAATCCATCGGGCTGTCCAATTACTATGAACCGGAGGACTTTGACCGTCTGGTGAATGCGACGACAATCGTCCCGGCACTGATCCAGAACGAAACGCATCCATACCATCAGAGTATGGAGATGAAGGAGCATATTGCCCAGTACGGGACGGTCATGGAATCCTGGTTCCCATTGGGCGGAAGGGGAAATACGCAGACACTTTTTCATGATGAAACCATCAGCAGCATAGCGGAAGCGCACGGCAAGACTTCTGCACAGGTTATCCTGCGCTGGCATCTGCAGGCGGGCAATATCGCAATCCCCGGCTCAAGCAATGAGGCGCATATCCAGGAAAACTTTGAGATTTTTGATTTTGAACTGTCAGAGGAAGAAATGCAGAGGATGACGGATATTGACAAGGACCAGAGATTTGCGGGTTATTGATAGAGGGGGCGGCATGAAGACAAGATTATTAAGGGATATTGAAGTATCCGAGGTCGGCATGGGATGCATGGCGTTTTCCCACGGCTATGGGCAGATACCGCCGGAGGAATACAGTGTGGAAGCGATCCGGAACGCCTGCCGGAACGGATGCACATTTTTTGATACCGCGGAAATCTACAGCCCGAACCTTTCCGGCATTGGGCATAATGAACGCATTGTGGGAAAAGCGCTGCATGGTGTAAGGGAACAGGTGGTGATTGCCACGAAGCTGTTCTTAAATGGATTTGAAGCGATTGGAAGGGGCTCTGTTTATAATGCAGTCCGCAGACATTTGGAAGGGTCGCTGAAGCGGCTTGGGACGGACTGGGTGGACATATATTATCTCCACAGAATGGGCGGTGTGTCCGTGGAGAAGATTGCGGAAGCTATGGGCAGGCTTATGGAGGATGGACTGATCCGTGGCTGGGGATTGTCCCAGGTGGATGTACCTGTCATTCAGAAAGCAAACAGGGTAACGCCACTCTCGGCAATCCAAAATATTTATTCCATGGTAGAGCGGGACGCGGAACAGTGTGTAATCCCTTACTGTCTGGAGAACAACATCGGCTTCGTCCCGTTTTCACCGATTGCCAGCGGGCTTCTTTCCGGGAAGATTACGGTGGACACACAATTTGAGAGGCATGATGATGTCAGAAACTGGGTTCCGCAGCTTTCCAAAGCAAACATAGCGGGCAACCAGCCAATCATTGACCTTTTGAAAAAATATGCGGAGATGAAAAATGCGACCAGCGCACAGATTTCCCTGGCGTGGATGCTGCACAAATATCCAAATGTAGTCCCAATACCGGGTTCGAAAAATAAGGAGCGCATTGTTGAGAATCTGGATGCGTCCAAAGTGGAGTTGACAGACGAAGAGTTCCGCTCTTTGGAGGAAGCACTGGATGGGTGCAGGGTATATGGCCACCGGGGATTTCACAGGTAGTGGCAGGGTGGCAGCTTTATAGGAAAAACCGTCGCAGAGGGCATCACCGCAGTTGGCGGATAAGAAATTTTAGACAGGTAAGAAAATAAAAGATGGAGGTATTGCCATGAAAAAAGTGTTGATCGCTTATTTTTCCCACGAAGGGGAAGCCTATGTGGGAGGGGAAATTGTAAAATTGAAGATTGGAAATACAAGGGTTGCGGCACAGATGGTTCATGGATTGATAGGCGGGGATGTATTCCGCATCGAAACGGAGAAACCATATCCAGATGACCATATGGAAACCGTGGAACTGGCAAAATCCGAGCAGAATGCAAAAGCGCGCCCGGCATTGAAAGAGGATACCTTAAAGATGGATGACTATGATACCGTAATCCTGGGGTATCCAAACTGGTGGGGAACCTGTCCTATGGCTGTGTTCACGTTTTTGGAGGGGCATGATTTCTTTGGAAAGACAATTCTTCCTCTCTGTACCCATGAAGGCAGCGGTATGGGACGCAGCGAGGCAGATATTCAGGCAGCCTGTCCCGGCGCAAAGGTAGAAAAAGGGCTGGCGGTCACAGGAGGCAGGGTGGCACAGGCAGAGAATGATATCAGGAAATGGCTGGAAAGGTATGGATTTTAATAAATAGCAGATTAGGAATGGAGGAAATCAAAATGAATCAGACTTATGTAACTTTAAATGATGGAAACAAAATCCCTCAATTTGGCCTTGGCGTATATATGATTCCGGGGGATGAAAACACAAAGGCAGCGTGTATGGAGGCTTTTCGTGCAGGCTACCGCCATATTGATACTGCCCACGCTTACCAGAATGAGCGTGGAGTTGGGGCCGCCATAAAAGAAAGCGGTATTCCCCGTGAGGAAATCTGGATTACCACAAAGCTCTGGCCCAGCGAGTATGGCGAGGGAAAGACAGCGGCAGCGATTGACAAAATGCTTTCCCGGCTGGATACGGGATATATTGACTTGCTTTTACTTCATCAGCAGTTTGGCGATTATATCGGGGCATGGAAAGATATGGAAAAAGCTGTTGCCGCAGGCAAGGTGCGATCCATCGGTATCAGCAATTTTGAATCGGAGCGTTTGGAAGAACTGCTTGCCGCCGCAACAATTAAACCTTCAGTGCTTCAAGTAGAGTGTCACCCGTATTACCAGCAGAATGAATTGAAAAATCGCATTGCTTCCTACGGCACAGTAATTGAGAGCTGGTATCCGATCGGGCATGGCGATAAGGCGCTTTTGAATGAACCGGTGTTTACCGAACTTGCAGAAAAATATGAAAAAAACAATGTACAGATCATTCTGCGCTGGCATATTCAGGAGGGAACAATCGTATTTCCGAAGTCTACCAATCCAAAACATATTCAGGATAATATTGACATATTCGACTTTGAACTGACTGAGGGTGAAATGGAACGCATACGGGCTTTGGATAAAGGAGTGCGTTTCTTTAACATGAGCCTTGAAGAACAGGAAGCCCATCTGAGTGCGTTTACGCCTGCGGATTAAAAAAGAGGTGATATCATGGAATTAGAACGAATCAATATGCGGGACGAAAGCTATCAGGCTTCCGTCCAGGAAATCCACAGGTGTGGAAAACTTTGCTTTCATATCAATCAGACCGAACCGCATTCGGAGGAAGGACGGCGGCTGACAGATGAACTTTTTGAATCGCCGCTGCCGGAGGGAAGTGTTATCTTCCCTCCGATGCAGATTGACCTGGGGAAGAATATCAAAATCGGGAAAAATGTAATTATCAATCACAATCTGACCTGTATGTCGAGGGGGAGCATTGAGATCGAGGATAATGTGATGATTGGCCCCGAAGTGGCGCTGCTCACAGCGAACCATGATTTTGCAGACCATTGGGTGCTGCTCTGCGGGAAAATTCATATTAAAAGGAATGCGTGGATTGGTGCGAGGGCGGTTATCCTGCCCGGTGTTACGGTCGGTGAAAATGCGGTAGTTGCTGCGGGGGCTGTGGTTACAAAGGATGTTCAGGCAAACACAGTGGTAGGCGGGAATCCGGCACGGGTAATCCGTAGATTAGAAGTGTGAGGAGGTGTTTGGAATGAAAAAAATACTTTCACTTGTGATAATTGGGATTATGGCATTTTCACTTACAGCCTGCGGAAACCGGAATGAAGATAATACCACCCGGCAGGAAGCGTCAGACAGACAGGAAATATCAGAAAAAGAAACTGATCCGGCTGCGGCAGAAGGGACAGAATCTTCCGATAGTACAGAGAAGGAAGAAATGGACACCGATTCCGACAGCAAAGCGGAAGGAAACTCTATTTTGGTGGCGTATTTTTCCCTTGCAGGGGAGCAGTATGGGGTGGGCGTCATTGAGGAAGGCAATACCGCTGTTATTGCGAAAATGATTGCAGAGCAGACAGGGGCAGATGTATTTGAGATTGAAGCCGTAAATGCTTACCCTGAAACATACGATGGACTGCTGGATGTTTCCCGGCAGGAAATGTCAGATAATGCCCGTCCTGAAATCGCTGGCACGGTGGATAATATGGATGATTACGATATTGTCTTTGTAGGTTATCCAAACTGGTGGGGCGATATGCCGATGATTGTCTACCATTTTTTGGAAAGCTATGATTTTTCCGAAAAAACGGTAATTCCATTCTGTACACATGGCGGCAGCGGATTGTCCGGCACGGAAAGCACGATTGCGGACATTACGGGAGCCGAAATGATGGATGGCTTTGACATTGCCGGCGAGGCGGCGCAGAACCAGAGGGACAAAGCGGGCGAAGCAGTGACGGAATGGCTGCGGGAAGGTGGTTTTATTGAGTAAAAATAAGCAGGCAAAGAAATGCGGCATTTGTGTACTGATAATGTCTGCGATACTTTTGACATTTTCCGCCTGCGGCACATCGGAAAAGAGGGAACAGAAGGAGCCGGTATCTGATTCGGCAGGGTTTTCTGATGTGGAAAGCATTCATCAGAAAGCTGCTGATACGGAATCGGAAACGGAACAATTACAGTCCGATACAACGGAGATTAAGCTGACCTTTGGGAATGATATTGTTTTTGCAATGATGGATAACAGTGAAACGACAAAAGCATTTTTAGAATTGCTTCCTCTGACGCTTTCCATGAACCGTTATGGAGATCGGGAATATTATGCTCCTGTCTCGGAACTGCCGGAAAACGGAGAGGATATTCCTGACTTTGAAAATGGAGACATTACTTATTTTGTGTCAGGAAAATCCCTTGCTATTTTTTTCGGAAATGAAGGGAATTCCAGTCAGGGCGGTCTGATCCGTATGGGAAGATTACTTCGGATTTAAGTGTATTTGAGACAATGGAGGACAATGTGTCCGTGACGGTTGAAATCGCAGACAGGCAGGAAGGAGAAGTTATGCAGGAATATGATTTTTCTGTTTTTGAAAATGTGGAACTGATCGGGGTGGATCTGTCTGCCATGAGCGGGGAGCAGATAGAAGTCCTCTATCAGCAGGCGAGGTACTGTCAGGCAATGACGGACGCAGATATTGTTACCATGCGGGAACTTGTGCCGGAGGATATGACCTTTACGCATATGAGCGGCAGGCAGCAGACGCGGGAAGAATATTTTGCGGATGTGGAGGATGGCAGTCTCCGGTATTTTACGATTGGCATTGACTCCCCGGTGGTGGAGGTAGATGGAGATACTGCCTCTGTCACTTATACTTCGGTATTGAACGCCAATGCTTACGGTGCAAGAGGAACTTACCGCATGAGTGGAACGCACTGGTTCGAAAAACGGCAGGATAAATGGCTTCTCAGTAATGCACCTGACCAATAGGAGGTGCAGTATGGGCTTACCGAAAATGACGGATAAGAAAGAAGTATATTTGAAGAAAAGAAAACAGGCTGTGCATATGCTGGCGGATGTGGGTATGGCAGTATTGCTTCCACTGCTTATGGCTTATTCCTTAATTGGGGAGGCTGTGCATGAATGGATGGGTATTTTTATGTTCCTGCTTTTTATCCTGCACCATGTATTGAATTTTTCGTGGTACAGAAATCTGTTTCGTGGGCATTATTCCGCTTCCCGCATATTGAGGACGATAGCTGACCTGTTTTTGATCCCGGTTATGCTGGCCTTGCCGGTCAGTGGGATCATGATGTCCCGTCATATATTTTCGGGTTTGGGCGGCAGTTTATCTTTTGCACGGACATCGCATCTTTTTGCTTCCTATTGGGGGTTTGTACTTATGTCTCTGCATATAGGGCTTCATTGGAGGATGGCTGTCGGCATGGCAGGAAACTTATGGGGCAGGAGGAAAATGGGGAGGGGTGGTATTCTTCTGCTCCGTGTTGTGGTTATATTCATAGCACTGTATGGAGTTTATGCATTTGTCCGCAGGCAGATAGGTTCTTATATGTTCCTTCAAAACCAGTTTGTCTTTTTTGATTTTGGGGAGCCGCGTATTTTCTTTTTTATGGATTATCTTGCGGTGATGTGTTTGTTTGCGGTGTGCGGGTATTATGCCGTGGGTGGGGCAGCACTGTTGGAGAAAAGGAGAAAAAGGACATGAAAAGAAAAATTGTTTTAAGCATGGCTATGCTGGCGGTACTTTTATTTACAGGGTGTGCGGGCAGAAGTGATGCAGATGCCCATATGGAAGGAACACAGCAGATGGAACCGGCAGCCGTGGGAACGCCGGACAAGGATTCTGATGATACAGAATCCGCACAAAATGAGACGGAAACGGATGGAACAGACCGGGCGGTTTTGCTTTATCAGGGACAGGCAAGCATCCGTATTGTTACGGCGGAAGGAAAGGTTATTTACGTTGATCCTTATGCGGGGGATGATTATGAACTTTCTGCGGATTTGATTCTGGTAACACACCCGCATTATGACCACAACATGGTTGATAAAGTGCGGAACCGGAATCCGGGCTGTGAGATCATCACGCAGGCCGAGGCAATCCAGAATGGGGAACACCAGTTATTTGAGCGGGGTTACGTAACGGTGGAAGCAGTGGAGGCAGGCTATAATTCCCTGCATGACGTGGGTGGCTGCGTGGGCTACATACTGACCTTTTCCGATGGGAAATCCGTCTATGTGACAGGCGATACATCAACCACGGAGCAGATGCCGCTGCTGGCTGAGAAGAATATTGATTATGCTTTTTTCTGCTGTGACGGCATTTATAACATGGGACTTGACGAAGCAGCGGAATGCGCGGAAATGGTGGGCGCAAAGCATAATATTCCCTACCATGTGACAGCCAGGGAGGGCGTGGTCTTTGACAGGGAACTGGCGGAGCAGTTTGAAGCGCCAAACCGCCTGATCATAGAAGCCGGGGAAGAAATTGTAATTGAATAAAACTTATGGAACGAATGGAGGAATCGCAATGAAAAAATTTGGTTTTGGCTTAATGAGGCTGCCTGTGGTAAATGGAAATTACAGTGAGGTGGATATTCCGAAAATGACAGAAATGGTGGATGCCTTTCTGGAGGCGGGCGGTACATACTTTGACACCGCTTATCCGTACCATGGAGGCAACAGCGAGAAAGCTTTCCAGGAAACTGTAGTAAAACGGTATCCGAGGGAACGTTTTACCATTACGGATAAAATGCCGGTTTACCTGATTCAGAAGCCGGATCAGATGCAGGGGATATTTGAGGAGCAGCTTATGCGCTGCGGCGTAGAATTTTTTGACTATTACTGGCTTCACGCACTGGCCGGTACGAACTATGAGAATGTACAAAAAGTAGGGGCATTTGATTTTCTGGTAAAGAAAAAAGAAGAAGGGAGAATCCGCCACATTGGCTTTTCTTTCCATGACTCGCCGGAACTTCTGGAGCGCATATTGAAGGATCATCCAGAAACAGAATATGTGCAGCTCCAGTTGAATTATCTGGATTGGGACGATGCCGCACTCCGGGCGAAAGAATGCTATGAGATTGCCGCACGGCATGGCAAGCCCGTGATTGTGATGGAACCAATCAAAGGGGGCGCACTTGCGAATATCCCGGAGAAAGCGGACGAGATATTGAAGGCACAGACACCAGGGCTTTCTACAGCATCGTGGGCAATCCGTTTTGCAGCCACGCATGAAAATGTGATGATGGTGCTTTCGGGCATGAGCAATATGGAACAGGTTGAGGATAACTTAAGCTACATGAAGGATTTTAAACCTTTGAGCGAAGCGGAAATGAAAGCATTGAAACAGGCTGCGGATATTATCCGTTCCGGGATTGCGATTCCCTGTACGGCCTGCAGATATTGCGTCAGTGAAAGTGAATGTCCGAAGAATATTGCGATTCCAGATTATTTCGCATTATACAACGATAATAAAAATTTTAAGGGCATGGTATCATCCATCTATTACAACAATCTGACATTAACACACGGAAAAGCGTCGGAGTGCATCGGTTGTGGAAAATGCGAAAAACATTGTCCGCAGCATTTGCCGATCCGGAAATATTTAAAGGATGTAGCGGAAGTGTTTGGCTGATAATAGTTCAATAAACAGGATATTAAAAATGTAATTATGCTTTGGTATGTTCTGAATGGAGGAGGTGGTAACATTAGCCGTGTATTAATTATTGAGTCCAATGAGGGAAGTCATTCTATCATTGATGAAATAATAAAGACTTTGAAAAAGCATCCTGAATTTGAACAGTGGAAGCTAAAAAAACTTCGCCCGACTGAGCGGGAAATGACAACGCCGCTGTTCCTCCTGCGGTGTGTGCAGCTGGGCTTATCGGTGGCAGACCTTGACCTTTTGTCGATAGGCCTTATCAATGACATGTATGCTGAGAGTATAAATGACGGCTGTAATTATGCCACACTTGCCACGCAGGATGATTACGACAGGTTTTAATTGATGTATGCGTAGAAGCGTCCTAATTTTTTTATAAAAAACTATTGACACCTTGTACCAAAGTGCATATAGTAGAACTACACCTTGGTACAAGGTGAAAATAAAATAAAGGAGTGATTCCAATGCCGTTGATTAAACTATCCCTTACAGATGAAGAACTTGCAGAGTTGCAGAGTATCCTTGCCGCTGATGAGAGAACTGCCAATATGTCGATTCAGGATTTTATCAGGTTTAAGCTGTTGAAAAAAAGCAACCCTGCTATCTTTACCCCGGAAGAGGCCGTGCGGAGGGCCTTAGAGAAATTCACGCCAGAGGATGAACCGTTTACTCTGCCTGATATTTATGGGGAGGAATGGTCTTCGCTCAATCCAAGGATGACGGGGGTTTTTGGAAAAAGATTTTTTAAGCATCTGAAAAATACTGCTAACTCTGTGATTGAATATGCCGGAATGACGGAAGATGGAAGGAGAGCGACTTATCGGGTAAAGGAGGAACAGATATGCTGACAAAACGGCAAAAACGGATAATTGAAGCTACTATGGAGAATGAGATTCTTGCAAATCCAAATGGGATTAACACAAGGGTGCTGAACCAGAATGTGTACAATCTGCTTCACGCCAGCATTCCGAAAATGAATATGCATCATATAGCGGGGATGCTTTCGTGGGTGTATAAATCTTATGGCCACAAGTTTTTGATTAGAACAGCTGGGTTTTCAGTAATTGTATAGCATATTTTGATATTTTACAGCATCGGCAGTAATGCCGATGCTTTTCTTGCTTTATAGGAAATTGCGTCTTTTGGAGTGACAAAAAGAAACATACGTTTTGCGAACATATGTTTGACAAAAAAATAAATGTGGGCATAAAAAACAGGCGGTACGGAATTTTAAAAGATATAGAATCCATCTTCTCCGAAATCGTCATCAAATAAGTCGTCTTCATTTAAGAAATAATCCATATCGAGAAGGTCATCCTCGCTCATACGGCGAATGTCCTCGGATGTCATTCCTTCCGGTGGATGGTCCATATATTTTTTGCGTAGCTTCTCTGTGTCTGGTTTCATATGTGAGCCCTCCTTTACAAGGAGTATATCACAGGAACCGGATATCCGAAAGTCATGCAGAAGACCTTTTTCCACGAGAACGGGACATGGTTTTCTCGTACATTTCTTCCAGAGAGACACGCTTGTGGTTAAAGTAAAGTTCTAAAAACAGCATGGTGGCGCCGCATTGACACTTTAAAGGGTCATAGCCAAAAG
>CAJTHM010000020.1 GCA_910576125.1 Lachnospiraceae bacterium
TTTCGATGACTGAGTCACGTGGATGAAGAATATAGATTATTTCTTCATAATGGTCTCTGAAAATATTCTGTAGTATGCTCATGAGACTATTATGCAGGAAAACAGCAAAAAAGGAAACCCCTAATTGTGTGCCGCACAATTTTTCCCCCATGAATGGGGGCTAGGGGGTTGAAGTGCCGAAGGCACTTTTTTACACGATAATAAACGGGGATTTTGGAGATAAAACGCTCTCTCCATGACCATTCTCCACCAATGCCATGCAGACACAGCAATATGCTCCAAAAAGTGACTGCTGTGCATATGCCATGAAAGCCAACTGCCATATCTGTTTTTCCACGTCAATCAACAGCAGAATTTAGCTTTGCCATTCTCTGCCTTGCCTGTTCCCTCTGTTCATCGCTTACTGCCCTCGGCTTACGATAAGTAACGTATAATTTCGGCATGGAATAGGTCTTGTCGATGTTCGTCTGATTCAGCAATTTATAGCTGTCAGGATAATCCGCCACAAGCCGATCCAGCCTGCGCATCACGGACTTATCCCTCGTGTAGACGGTTGCTGTCTGTTCTCCAGCATTGTAGTTTACCACCGTTTCCATTTCGCATTTTGTTAAATTTGTCATATCCTCTAACCCTCCTAAATTTCTGTATCAAAAAAGGACTGCGTGCCTGCAATCCCTTTTCCAGTGTGTTCCTGCCCGTATTTTGTTTGATGTACCTATAACTGGCACGCTATATCAATCGCTGTCTGTGTTTCCCCAAATGATGCCGCCCAACTATCGAAATGTCCCAATCCCAAACGCTGTAAGGTATTGTATTGGAGATAACGCATATTTGTATAAAGTTCCGTCATGCTATTTGAAATTGGCGTACCCGTTGCGAATGTGATGCCCTTCCCTCCGGTCAGCTCGTCCATGTACTGGCACTTGGCAAACATATCCGAGGATTTCTGTGCTTCCGTCTGTGCGATGCCCGCCACGTTCCGCATTTTTGTGTATAAAAAGAGGTTCTTATAATTGTGGCTCTCGTCTACAAACAGCCGATCCACGCCCAACTGTTCAAAGGTTACAACATTGTCCTTCCGGCTGGAATCATTTAAGCGGCTCAACCTTGCAGACAGGGATTTTTTCGTCTTTTCCATCTGCTTAATGGAGTAACGCTCGCCATTCTCCGCTTTTAAGGATTCTATAGCCATTTCAATTTCTGTTATCTGCCTTTCAATCATCGCCATCTGTCTTTCGGTGGAAAGCGGGATTTTTTCAAACTGGCTGTGACCGATAATCACAGCGTCATAATCACCTGTTGCGATTCTGGAACAGAACTTTTTCCGGTTGGCGGGTTCAAAGTCTTTCTTGGTTGCCGCTAAGATATTCGCCCCCGGATACAGGCGCAGGAAGTCACTCGCCCACTGCTCCGTCAAATGGTTCGGAACAACAAATAAGCTCTTTTGGCACAATCCCAATCTCTTATTTTCCATTGCCGCCGCAATCATTTCAAAGGTCTTTCCCGCACCCACACAATGGGCAAGGAGCGTGTTGTCCCCGTATAACTGATGTGCCACAGCGTTAAGCTGGTGTGGTCTGAGTACAATGTCCGGCGTCATGCCGGGGAATTTTAAGTGCGAACCGTCATATTCCCTCGGTCTGGTGGAATTGAAAAGCTCATTATATTTTGCGCATAAATCCTGCCTGCGCTCCGGATCTCGGAATACCCAGTCCTTAAAGGCTTCCCGGATTGCTTCCTGCTTCTGGCTTGCCAGCGTGGTTTCTTTTTTGTTGAGGACTCTTTTTTCCTTCCCGTCCTCCGTCACAATGTCAAAAATACGGGTGTCACGCAGATTCAGAGAATCCTCCAGAATCTTATAGGCGTTTGCACGCCCCGTTCCATAAGTCATATTGACAAGGGCATTTCCCCGGTCTGCGTTTTTCCCCTTCACGTTCCACTGCCCGGTGACATTGGAATACAGTACGCCCATCGTGTTACGGTCAAAGAGGTATTCCGGCGTTTCAAAGGTTTCACGCATGAAGTCCTCGATATATTTGGGTGAAATCCATGTTGCGCCCACACGCACCTCAATCTCCGATGCATCCAGCTCCTTCGGCTGTACGCTTTCCAGTGAGGACACGTTAATGGCGTATTCCGGGTGGTTTTCCGCAAAGGTTCTCGCCACTGACAGCTTCTCCCGCACGTTCCCGCTTAAATACTCGTCTGCGGTTTCCCATTCCTCTGTGACCGGGTTCTGGAAGATTACCCCGGCAAGCTCCTTTGTGATTTCCTCCACGCTCTTGTCCGCAAGCTCCGACATATAGGCTAAGTCCACGCCCGCCTTCTCACTTAAAGATACCGCCAGTGCTTCACTGGCTGTGTCCACGCTCGTCACAACCTCCTGCTTTTTAATGGTACGTTTGGAGAACATATCCGCCTTGCCGATGAAATTCCCCTCATCGTCCAGATTTTCAAGGGAGCATAACAGGCAGTAGCTGGAATCCTGATTGAACGCCCTCCGGTTGGTCTGGGAGTTCAGCAGACCGAATTTTTTGGAGAAACCATCGTATAACTGGTTTAATTCCGCCTGCTTGTTTAAAATCATATCCTCCGGGTATTCGTCCAACTGGAAGTTTATCAATTCCTGCGTACAGTCCCGGATCGCCACCATGCCCTTCATGCGTTGCTCCGCTTTCTCCGACACGTCCACAGGCTTCATAATGGAATTTTCCCGGTAGTACACTTTATCGTCCACAACGGTGTAGCTGTAATTCTTCACCTCTGGATCGGCGAGTATGTTCTCCCTTGCCAGCTCATCATCAATCTCGTTAAAATCCGCCTGCTCGATGCTGCCCTCCACATAAGAGAGCGCATGTTTAAGCTGCGCCGACAGGGGAAGGGACGTGTCCGGCAAGCAGGCGCTTTCCATGCCATGCGCCCCGGAAACCATCTCCATTTTTCCGAGTACCATTTCCGGGTGGTCTGCAAAATACTGGTTCATCACGATACCGTCTTTTTCCGTCAGATGCACCCAGTCTGGCTCAATATCTAACACCCGGTCACGCTTCTTTAAAAATAAAATATCCGAAGTGACCTCCGTACCCGCATTTTCCTTAAACGCTGTGTTCGGCAGCCGGACTGCCCCCAAAAGCTCCGCCCGCTGTGCAAGGTATTTCCGCACTTCCGGGTTTTTCTTATCCATAGTCCCTTTTGAAGTGACAAAGGCAACGATGCCGCCCGGACGTACTTTATCCAAAGTCTTTGCGAAAAAATAATCGTGTATCAAAAAATTGTGCTTGTCATACTGCCTGTCAGACACTTTATACTGTCCGAAAGGCACATTTCCCACCGCCACGTCAAAAAAGTCATTGGGATAACTGGTGTTCTCAAAGCCTGTGATTTTAATATCCGCATGGGGATAGAGCTGTTTTGCGATTCGCCCGGTAATCCCGTCAAGCTCCGCCCCATACAGCCTGCTCTCCTGCATTTCCTCCGGCAGACAGCCATAGAAATTCCCAATGCCTGCGGCGGGATCTAACATATTCCCTTTGGTAAACCCCATCCTGCCCACTGCGTCATAGATTGCCTGAATGATGACAGGGCTTGTATAATGGGCATTTAATGTGCTTTCCCTTGCGGAAGCGTATTCCTCCGGGGATAACAGATTCTTTAATTCCTGATACTCATTCGCCCAGTTCGCTTTGGAAGAATCAAAGGCATCGGCAAGACCGCCCCACCCCACATATTTTGCTAAGACTTCCTGTTCTTCCGGTGTGGCAGTGCGGCGTTCACCTTCAATCTTTTCAAGGGTTCGTATGGCTTCCACGTTCTGCCGGAATTTCTCTTTCGGCGCAAACCCTTTCCCGGTATTCTCCGCTTCATTGAAAGAGATTTGGTAATTGACTGCGCCTGTTTTATCAATCTCCGGCTCTTTTTGTGGTACTTTCCCCGGCTCTGGCGGATTGCCCCCGGTCAGCGTTTCCACATCGCCCATGACCTGCCGGATAAACGGATCGTTTTCTAAGGCGGTTTCATCTACTAACTGCCCGTCCACAATCCCGGCTTTTTCCAGACCTTCCCGGACAGCCTGTGTGTCAATGTCGGGGAAATCATCTTTTTCAGCAGTATCTTTTGATTCTGAAACAGTTCCCGGCTCTGTAACAATATTTTCTGCCTCTTTCCCCTGTAAATCTCCGTTGAGATTTTGACAGAAATCACCCGCTTCCTCTAGTGTGCCAAATGTCGGCACTGTGCCATCGCCTGTTACATAATAATCCTGTGTTTCGCTGTCCCATACCGCATAAGGCTCTGTAAAGGCATCCGAAGTTTCCGTAACCGTAAAGCGTACTGTTTCTTCCTGTTCCGGTTCTTCTGCCCGTTTTTCCGGCTCTGCATCCGGGCGATTTTCCTCCCGGCGTTCTCCTGTCAGCTCTGCTTCAGATACTTCCGCAGCTTGTCTTTCCCTCTGCTGTCCCGGCTCATTCTCATAACGTGCCGCATACTTCTGTGCTTCCTTCAGCAGGGCATCCATCTCCACCGCTTTTTCCGCATTGCCGCTTAATGACTGCATCAGTACATAATCGGCGGCTTCCAGAAACAGGGTGTCATAAACTGCCTTGCCCTCTAATCTCCTGTCAGTGTCCTCTATGGCAACCGCCCCGGTATCCTCGTTCCAGCCGACCACATCTTTCATGGACAGCGCACCGCAGATTTTTACCACTGCGGACATTTCCGCAAGCCTTTCAATCAGTGCTTTTTCACTTTCACTGGCTTTACTTTCCGGTTCGGGACTTTGAATTTTTTCCCCGGAAATTTCCGCTTCCTGCTCCGGTACTGTCATTTTCTCCGGTTCTCTGTCACGCTCTATATACCGCCTTGCCTGATTGGTGAAACCGTCCAAAACAGCCGGGTGGGACGTGACGATGTAATCCCTTGTCTGCCAGTCAGCGGAAGGCACAAGGCTTTTCGCCCATTCCTTATTGTTTGGGGAAAACCGCCCGTCATGGGATAAGTGCGTGATTGTATTGGCAAGGACAATCTCTACCCGTTCCTTCCCGTACTGCCGGATAACGCCTTCTGCGGTATCCCTCGGAAGTATGTAACCGTCAAATTTCTCCGCAATCGCTTTTTCTATGGCATCTTTGCACTCCACCCGGACACCATGCTCCAGCTTTTCCTGCTCCCGGCGCATGGCTTCCTCCGCCTGCTCTATTTTGTACTGTGCGAAGGCTTCCTTCCCCTTCGGCGTAAGGTATTTATCCGCACTGACAAGCTCCCTGATGCGCTTC
Source organism: Lachnospiraceae bacterium (assembly GCA_910576125.1). Classification (GTDB taxonomy): domain Bacteria; phylum Bacillota; class Clostridia; order Lachnospirales; family Lachnospiraceae; genus Acetatifactor; species Acetatifactor aquisgranensis. The sequence continues at coordinate 5,271 of CAJTHM010000020.1, forward strand.
TCCACCACGTTCCATTTCAAAAGCACCTTTGCGTATGGATCGCCTATCCTGCCTTTCCCCAGTTTGATTCCTTTGGAATCGTGCCATTCATCACTCCGGTCTGAACCGATTAAGGCTGGCGAACCGCCGCCCGTCCCGTACTCATTTTTAAGGAAGGCAATATTTTCTTTCTTGTCATGCCCTTCCATAAAATACTCATAGATACGGAACTGCCCATGATGATAGTTGCTGCCGCCTGTCAGACGCTCATCTATCTCATCCTGTGTGATAAAATCCTCATGCAGCACTTCCACGCTGTCCTGTACCGGGTATTCCGTTTTCTCTGTGCTTAAATCCGCAATCTCTGAAAGCAGATGCTCCGGCTTTTTCACATACCGCCATCTTATCTGCTTTTCCCCGGCTTCAATCTGCTCTTTTGCGTGGGAAAGCTCCCCGGCGATGACATCACGCCCCTCCTGTGTGGATAAAAGCTCGCACAGGATTGTCATGCTCTCCGGGTGGTTGTGACTTTTAATCGGTATGCTCTCCGGCGCTTCCCCGATACCGTCCCAAAAGAAATTGAACAGGTCATTTGATACCCGCTGGCGTTCCACCGCATCCACAAGGAACACTTCATTTGCGCCCATGTAAGAGCCATTCTCCACCATAGAACGGACAACGCCCTCTATTTCCTGCCAGCCCATCACCGCAACCGGGTTTTCCTTTGCGGACATCCCGTAACCGATGCTCATGCCGGATTCATTGAACCAGACGGAAATGGGATTGCTGCCAAAATCAAAGCCTTTCCCCGTAGTACGGTACTCATTTTTCAAAAACTCCGCCATTTCCTCCGGCGTTTTGCCCTGCTGGTACTTGGCATAAATGCGGCTTCTGCTGTTATCCCGCCCGCCCCCTGTGCGAAAAATAGCTTCAAGCTGCTCTTTTGGCAGAGAAAAAGCGGCGGGCATGGTATATTTCTCTCCTGCCTGCGCCGCTTCTATCGTGCCGATCTGTTCCTCTATCGTGGGGAATAAACTGAGCTGCTGGTAAACCTCCGTTTCCTTCGGTTCTTCCCACTGCGGTATCTGCCCCTCTTTCAGATATTCGCCCTTTTCCATGTAAAAGGCAATGCTGTTTCTCACATCTTCCCATGATATAACCGCTTCCGCCTTCCGGTTCTGGTATGTTCCACTCCAAAGCGTCATGCCGCTTTCGTCTGCCCTGTACCCGGCTCTTTCTTCCCCTACATAAAACTCTGTATATTCCCCATGCCTGTAACTGTTTTTGATGTATTCCGTCTGTTTGTCCTTATCCGGCTCGAAAAGCATTACCCCGGCAATGTCCGGGCATTTATGCACCATAAACTCATCAAACTGCAAAATGCCCTTTTCAATTTTTGCCCAATGCCTGTTGATGATTTCCTCCCCAGACAAAGAAAAGCCGGATAATGTGCTTTCTCCATTACCCGGCTCTGCCAATCCCTTATTTTCAGTTGCTTCTTCCCCATTTACAGGCTGTATACCAGCTCCTTCAGCACGATTTCCTCCGCTGAGTGCCTGATGTTGTTCATCATCCCCACCCATTTCATCTGATCGGCTGCTTTCAGTTCCTCCGTCACGCCCTCGGCTTTCGCCATCTGTTCTGTCAGTAATTCCATCCGCTGCTCCGCCTGTTCCTGAATGGTCAGAAGATGCTCTTTCAGCTTCCCTTTCAGGAGAAGTCCGGTGTAGACTCCCTTCTTGTGTTCCTGTAAGTAATTCTTCCTCATCAGCCCGTACTTCGTCAGTGTCCCCTCCGGCTGCTCGTCCATCTTCAACATCGGTATCATGTAATCCCCGTTCTTCTCGTAGGTCAGATTCATCATTATTTCCCCTTTCCCCGGCATTTCCGGTCTGTGTGATAGGTTGTACATCCTCTGTTTCACTTTCACGCTTTAAAGCATTATAGCGTGTGTCAGAGGTATTTGCAAGTCCTTTTTCGACAAAATTTCTTGATGCTTCCTTTCCGGCGATTTCCCTGTCATACGCCCCGATTGCTTTGCCAATCTCCATAAGCACAGGCTTGGATAAATCGGATATGCTGTCACCGATGTGCGACAGGGTTTCGATTGTATTAAACTCATGGATATAGGGGAACTGGATTTCCTCTGCCAGCTCCGCATCTTCCATGCCGCACCGCTTTAAGACGGTGTAGGCGATGCTGTCCGCCAGCGTTTCTCGGACACGAACAGCGATATTCAGTTCGTCCAGTTCCTCCAGAAAACTTCCCTCTTTCAGATATTCCATATCTGAAGCAAGCTCCCCATAACAGTCCTGTGCAATCCGGGAAGCGATCTCCCTGATCCTGTCCGTAAATCCTGTTTCCTTGTTTGTATCCCCGTAAATCCCTTCCAGACGGTTCAGCACCGCTTCCTGATGTTTCTCCCGCATCTCCCAAAGCTGAGGGAAACGCCCGATGCGCCTTGCCTTATGCACGTCCGATATGTCAAAGACGTACCGCAGTCCGGTGTAGGGACTCCCTTCTTCATCCAGAAGCGCAATCCCCTTTGCGCCCTTGTTTACCCAACAGTGCATTTTTTCATTCCATATCTCTATGGAAGCGCAGGCTGTGGCGTCCGGTCTTTGGGCATAGATAAGGAGCTGGTCTTTGAACGGGTATTTGTAGAGCCTTGATGCTGTGTTCAGATATTTCTTCCAGCTTTCTTCATTTCTCGTCACCCTCTTTGATGTTTCTTCAGAGAGTGCGGAAATTACGTCATATTTTCTCATGGCAGTCCTCCATTAAAAAATGGCAGCAAAATACAAAAACGTATCTTGCTGCCTGTTTCCTGTTACTCTCTGGCATTATTCGTAGAAACCATGTTCCTCAATGCCCTTTTCTAAAATGGTATGTATCAGTTCCTCCAGCTCCACACCGTTTATCTCGCTGACCACGATCAGCTTTGCAAGGGTATCTTTCTGTACGGATATGGCATATTGTTCCTCATCGGCACGAAGCTCTTGGACGCAGATGCCAAGCCCGTCCGCAATCCTGCACACCACGCCAAGTTCCGGCTCTCTGATGCCCGCCAGAATATCCATAATTGTCCTCTCCGGCACTCCCGACATTCTGGAAAGCTCCATAATGCTAATTTCTTCCTCTTTCATCACGTTTAATAACTTATCTCCTGTTGTAAACATTTCTTTTTCCCTCCAAAAAATAAGAGCATATAGATTTTTTCTATACGCTCTAACGCTGTGTAACTATTCTGTTATAAATGTGATAATGATACTTAAGCAAACTTGAATTTTATTTATAACCAACAACTGCAATAACCTCATTATTCATGACTAGATAACATATGCTTCTGCCTTCACTAATAAAGTCATTGGAACAACTAATGACATTTTCATTTGCATTTATTGGCAATTTCATTTCAAGAGAATAGCCTTCTTCGTTTGGCTTTCCGCTGTTTAAAGAAAGTACTATCTCTTCAATTTTCTTTAAACTTAACTCGTTTGCAGGCATCCAAGAACAAATATCTAAAATGTTCATACCTATCATTCCTTTCGTTCATAGAAAAATCCTGATTTATATCATCAAATATCATACCACAATCACATTCCTATATCTATTTCTTTTTACTGCCAGAAGATTTCTTTTTCGGAAACTCCATGACAAACTTAAACTGTACCCCGCTTTTTTCTGCCCCGTCTTTGGTGTAATGGTATTCTTCCGTCCCACTCGGAATGATATAGGCATCATAGGGCTTGCCCGCCTTGCTTTTTAACCCTTTTAACAGGATTTTCTTCCCGGCAAGCATATCCTTCACCTGTGCATCGGTAAGGGCAGCTCCCATTACCCGGCTCACGTTCATACCGCATTTTTTCACGCAGTAAGCGCCGAATTTTCCTTTTACCACCTGACCGCCGCAGTTCGGGCATACCCCAAGAGCCGCCTGCTCCTGTGCGAACATCTTTTTCTGTTCATCACTGACCTCATGGTAGGTGTGTATCAGTTCCGACACCATGTTTTCAATGTCCGCCATGAAGTCCTCCATAGGAAGCTCCCCTTTCGCTACCAGTGTCAGGGCATTTTCCCAATCGGCGGTAAGTTTCGGGGACTTCACCACATCCGGCAGCACCGTAATCAGCTTCATTCCGTCCTCTGTTGGTATGATCTGCTTCTTCTCCCGCTTCACAAACCCGTCCCTGACTAACTTCTCAATGATGTCCGCCCTTGTCGCAGGCGTACCCAAGCCTTTCCTCTCCACGTCATCGCCCATATCTTCCGCCCCGGCACGTTCCATTGCCGATAATAATAAATCTTCCGTAAAGTGCTTCGGCGGGGAAGTGAAATGCTCGCTGACTTTCGTCTGCACACCGTCAAATGCCTGTCCCTCCGACAGTTCCGGCAGCTTCTTTTCCTCTTTTTCTTCCTCCTGATTCCCAGAGATTTTAAAGGAACGCTTAAAAGCATCCTCAAAGGACTTCCACCCGTTATGCGTGACGGACTTCCCGGAAACTGCAAAAGTATGTCCGCCACAAGAAAATTCCGCCTTTACCGTTTCATACAGATGTTTCTCCCCGGTGGCGCATAACAGGCGGTTCGCAACCAAAGACAGGATTTTACGCTCCGTTTCCGGCAGTGCCGCAAGGTCAGCTTTCGCTATCTCCATTGTGGGGATAATGGCGTGGTGGTCTGTCACCTTTTTACTGTTCAGAATCCGCTTTATGTCCGGTCTGGAAGCCTTGTTTTCCTCAAACATCAGGGAACTGAACACCGCTTCAATCACGCCCTCTGCGGTATTCCCCATGTCATCGGATAAGAACTGGCTGTCCGTCCTCGGATATGTGGCTAACTTTTTCTCATAAAGGCTCTGTGTGTACTCTAAGGTCTGCTTTGCGGTAAATCCAAACAAGCGGTTCGCATCCCTCTGGAGCGTGGTGAGGTCATAGAGCTTCGGCGGCATGACCGCTTTTTCCTCTTTCACAACAGACGTGGTGAGAGCCTGCCCGTCCCGGCAAGCCCCCGCAATCTCATCCGCTTTATTATTATCATCAATGCGCCCGGTGGCGGCATCCATCCCGTCCATCAGGATATGCGCCATGTAATATTTTTCCTTCTGGAAATTCATAATCTTTGTTTCCCGGTCTACTAACATCGCAAGGGTGGGTGTCTGAACCCGCCCCACCTTTAACACCTTTCCGCCATATAAAACCGTAAACAGCCTTGTACCGTTGATGCCCACAAGCCAGTCCGCTTCCTGCCTGCACAGTGCGGAATGGTACAGGTTGTCATAATCGCTCCCCGGCTGTAAATTCTCAAACCCTTCACGAATGGCGCTTTCCTCCATTGAGGAAATCCACAGGCGTTTGATCGGCTTGTCACAGCCTGCCATTTCATACACAAGGCGGAAGATAAGCTCTCCCTCCCGTCCGGCGTCAGTGGCGCAGATTGTAGCCGACACATCCTCCCTGTGCATCAATTTAAAAAGAACATCATACTGCGCTTTCGTGTCCGGCTTCACCTCATACTGCCATGTTTCCGGCTTGACGGGCAGGCTCTCATACGTCCATTTCTTCCACTGCTCCCCGTAGCTTTCCGGCTGTGCCAGCTCCACCAGATGCCCCACGCACCAGCTCACAATATAACCGTTCCCCTCCATATATCCGTCACTGGTTTCCGTTGCGCCGATTACCTCCGCAATGCTCCTTGCTACACTCGGTTTTTCCGCTATGACTAACTGCATTTATTCGTCCTCCCCTTCCTTATCCTCAAAAAAATCATCCTCGCTGTCCTCGTTTTCCTCGTCATCATCGTATTCTTCTTCCTCGTCCTCCTCATCATCGTCCTCGTCAAGAAATTCCTCTTTCTTTTTCTTCACTACCTTGAAATAATAGCCGCCGCCAATCGCTGCAACTGCCACAATCCCAAGAATGATATAGGTTGCCGCCGGGTTTTCCCCTGTTTTCTCCGGCTCCGGTTCGGGTTCTTCGGTATTTTCCTCCCCGTCCTCTGCCGCTTCTTCCGCAGGTTCTTCTTCCGTTTCCTGTTCCCCGTTATTATTGGGAAGTGCGCCCTCCGTCACAGGGATTGCGGATTCCAGTGCGGCGGAATTTTGCGGCAAGGTATCGCTGTTGTCCGCTGTCACGTTCAGCAGGTCATTTTCCGTAACTTCCGTCAGGAAATAAACCACTTCTTCCTCCCCGTCCCGGTCAATGATAAGGTAAAATACTTTTTCCGATGCGGTCTGGATTGTATAAAATTCCTTCCCCGTTTCGCTTTTCTCCTTTTCCCCGGATTCCTCTTTCTTCTCCGATGCCGCCGCTTCCGCCATTGCCTGCTTTTTCTGCTCTGCAAGTCTATTTTCGGAAACGGTGTTCCCGTCACTGTCCGTCTTGGTATGTTCCGTCACCTGTGCGGTGGCGGATGAAGGCTTGGTTGCCTGTGCGCTCACCGGGAGCTGCTCTGCCGGGTTCTTCTCATTCCCGTCCGTTTTTTCCGGATCGGTGTAATAAGGATTGGCGGTTTTATAAACCTCTGACATATTCCCGGCATTGTCCATTGCGGAAATAGTGAAATACTGGTAGCCTGCGTCAAACTGCTGCAGGCGGATATTCAACACGCCATTGGTAAGCTCCTTAAACTCATACCCGTTCACATACATCGCCTTGATGCCGGAATCCGTATCATGCGCCTGTACACTTAATAATCCGTCACTGACTGCAGCGTTTAAGGTAGGCTTCGTGAAGTCAAAGCACTTGATATAGCGGTTTTTCTCATAGGTCTTGCCCCTCTGGTCTGTCACAAGGGCATAGACAGTGGTATTTTCCGAAATCTCCACATACATATCCTCTGTGATGTCCGTCCAGCTCCCATTCTGCGCCACTTTCGCCTGCACCGTCTTTATGGAGAAGTTACCGGAATGTGCCACGTCCTCAACGGAAATATGTACCTTCGTGGTGTCATTATGCCAGCCGGACGGAGTGGAGATTGTGATTTTTACATTTGGGTTCACATATTTGCATAAGCTGTAATCCCCCTTGCAGACCTCACAATCTTTATCAGCGGAATACTGTGTGCATTTTTCCTTACAGGTACATTCCGGCTCCGGGACTTCATTCCCGGATACCGTTCCGCCTTCCGTTCCTTCCCCGCTGTCACCGGATTCCGTTTCTGTTTCCCCCTCATTCTCACCGGACTCGGATTCCGTTTCCCCGGTTTCCTTATTTTCCTCTGTTTCCGCTTCGGTACTGCCTTCCTCTGACGCTCCACTTTCCTCCGCATAGGCATCTACCGTATTCCCGCTGTTCACCATAAACGCCCCTACGGGCATACAGAACAATAATGCTGACAAGAGCAGCGACACCGCCGCCCTAACTGATAACTTTTTCTTCATTTCCTGCCATCTCCTTTGCGTTTTCTTTTTCTTCCAATAACTTCAAAATCTCGTCCTCGCTGAATTTGATGAGTAATTGCAGCTTCTCGGACGAGATTTTATGCTTTTCGATAATATCCATTTTTTCGGCTCTTTCCGCCATGCGCTTCTGTTCTTCCAAATCCTTCTTTTTTGCCTGTAAGGATTCAAGCTGCGCATCCACTTTGGAAAGCTCCTTTTCAATGCGTTCCTTTGTCATAAATTCCTCACTTTCTGTTTTTTCCGTTTTTCCCACCCGGTTGGATCAAAATCATTAAAATCTGACACCGCCCTGAAAAGCCATTTGTTATTTACCCATCTTTGTAATTTCATTGTAACGGGTGGCGCAGTTGGCTTTTCATATACCATTACATAGGGATCAAATCCCATATCCCGCAGAGTGTATATCCTATACAAGTCCTGTTCATGGCTGCTGTTATAGTTTGTCAACACATACACCCGCCTTTTCCGATAATCTTTCACAGTTGTAAGTTCTGAAAACCTTTTGAAATACCCTGTCAGGTCATCTTCCGGATTATCCCAAGCAAAGTGCAGCATTTTTGTTTTCACTTTGTTCAGCATCTCCACTTTCTCCGGAGTAATCAGACGCACATCAAGTCCCTGCGTAAAATCCACCATTGCGCCGCTTTGTGCAAGCTGCTGTAATAACCGTTCCCAATCCGGGCAGGCTAACAAATTCGCATCAAGCAGCTTTATTTCTTTTTCCCCACGCCAAAACTCGGCAAGGTCAGCGACCGCAACCGTCCTGCGCCCCTCTTTTTCCCCTACAATACAGAAACCGCATCCACGAGGACACCCTCTTGACAGGAAACCATATGCAGTTCTTTCAAATTTCGGGTATAATGCGTAGTCCGGATATGTATGTTCCACTTCCTCCGGCAGACGGTTATGAAGTCCATACCCTGTGCCGCCCCTTATAATGCAGTCAGCATGAATTGTACCGGAGTAATCCTTAGAATAGCTGTCCGTAAATACCCGGCTCATATATACAAGGTCATAATGTTTTCGCCCGTCATACCATTCCAATGTATCGCCCCTTGCTTTATGGTAAGCTGACAGCTTCATAAGGCACAAATTAGGGAAGTTGTGGCTGTCCACATCAATCAATCCGATTTTGATAATATCACGCTCCCTTCTATTTATGAAATTGCTCTATCATAAGTTTGTGTTGTCCATCTGCAATTAAGTTGGATATTATAAATGCCTTTTTTGTAATTAAGTCTGATATTTTTCCATTCCGAAATGCAGTCAGGTACATCACCATATCTCATTTGGGGAAAGAAAAAGATGCTTAAACTTTTATTCGTTTCTGCAATCCTGAATCATTGGCTATACCCACACTTTTTTGATGTGGCTGTCACTAAATTATCAAACCTTATTGCAAATTTCCCCGAAATGTTATCAGACTTTTTTACAAAATTATTCCTCTGGTGTTCTTATCAATCTTTTTTGCAAAATATATAACCTTGTTTCAAAAATTATCCAACTTTATTATTTCTGGACATGTGTTGTTATTGAAGGCGACCAAATGCGTAGAAATGGCTCTGCCAATAGGACGAGTTAATGCTTGCGTAACTGATTGGATCTCCGCAGTGGATCATTGTCCCGTTACCGCAGTAAATACCCACATGGCTCACCGCCCCGGCAGAATTGTAAGTCCCGGTAAAAAAGATAATGTCCCCCGCCTTTGCGTCCGATGCGGAAACAGGCGTACACTGGTCATATATCCCCTGTGCGGTGGTTCGTGGAAGGTTATGCACCCCACTGTTGGTAAAAGTCCAACAAACGAAGCCTGAGCAATCAAAACTTGTGGAAGGGCTTGAGCCGCCCCACACATAAGGGTAGCCGAGATATTTTGCGGCTTCCTCCATAAGAGCCTGCACCGATGCGTCATCGTAGGCATCCGGCGGTATGGCGTTCCCCGGCAGACCTCCCGGCGTTTCCCCGTACAGCGTACCCTCGCCCACGTCAAAATAAAATAACGGGTTATAATACTCCCCGTCATACAAACATTCGATATGCAAATGGCTTCCTGTGCTGCTCCCGGTATTGCCCGTAGTGCCGATAACCGTACCTTTTTCCACTGTCTGCCCCGCACCCACGCTGATGCTGTCCATATGGGCATACTTGGTTGTATAACCGTCAATCTCAATCACAACATAATTCCCGTAATGGCTGTCATATGCCGCTGCTGTCACCGTACCGTCATGGGCAGCATATACGGTTGTGCCTGTGGGGACTGCTATATCCACGCCCCGGTGAAATTCCTCGTTCCCTGTGACCGGGTTTTTCCGGTATCCGTAATAGCTCGACACATAATAATACCAGTAAAGGTTAAGCGGAGAAGCGAACTCCTGAAGCAGACCATTTGTTTCCCGGTACATGGCAAAAATCTCCACCTGTTCGGTATCCATTTTCCCGGAAACAAGGCTCTCTAATGGTATGACCGTAAGCGTCACTCTGAGGATACTGACCTCGTATTCTTCTTCCTCCTCATACTCATATTCTTCCTCGGTTTCTTCCCCTGTGACCGGATCAGTGACCGTCCTTGTGCCTGTCTTTGTGACCGTCCTTGTCCTCGTTTCCGTATCCGGCGTAAGCGTCAGCGTATACATCTCATCAAAAAGAGCCTGTATTTCACTTTCCACCCCGCTTGCGGTAAATTCCGTATGGACTGCGGACAGATAGCTGACAAGGGTAAACGGGTTATGCCCGATTGCCCCAAGATTGTAGGAATATTCGTCATACCCCGGATAGTCCGTTTCCACCCGGTCAATCTCATTCTGCAAGTCAAGCTCCAGACGGGTAAGCTGTAAATCGGCGGCGTCAATCTCTTTTGGCTTGCTTAAATAGCTTGCCGCTAAGATTGTGGACTGTGTATCCGCAAACATCGCCCCGCAGGACGATACGGAAACCATAATCATCATAAGGAGCAGAGCCATGATGCCCACCGTCACAAGCAAGCCCGCATTTCTCCTTGCGAACTCCTGTAACTTCCTCGCCACAGTGACCGCACCGTTTTTCGTTTTTTCAAACGCCTGCTCCGCTGTTTTTCCTGCCGCCGCTTTCTTCCTCGCCTTGATGTACTCCCGTTTGATGCGCTGTTTCTGTAACCGCTTCTGCAAGGCTTTTTTCTGCATCTGCGGGTTTTCTTCCAAGAACTTCTGGTACTGGAAATTGACTTCCTTTTTAAACTGCTTTTTTTCCAGCTTTGCCAATTTCGCCCGCTGTTTCTGCTCTTTTCCCTTTATCTGCCTTTTGACGAAAGAATAAACCACTTCCACTTTCTGCTCCGATTTATGTGCGCCCTCCACCGCTGAATTTTCTTTCTCCGTTTCAGCGATTTTCCCATGCACAAAATTCCTGCCCTCATTCTGCATCCGGCGCATGGTGGTTTTGGGTATGCCCTCCTGCTTGAAAGGCTTCTCCTTATCCAGAGGGACAACCACATATTTTCCCTTCCCGGTTTTCTCGTCAAACACTCTCTGCAAGGTGTATTCCCTTGTCTTTGGCAGCTTCGCCCTTGCCTTCTGTGCCTTTTTTGCGGCTTTCTGCGCCTGCCGCTGTTTCTTTTGCAGCTTTTTACTTCCGGTAAATTCAGAATCTCCTTCTCCTTGAAACAGATTTCCGGTATTCTCCGTAAAAGATTCCTCCGTAAAGGTTTTATTTTCCGCTTTTTCCTTCGTACTTCCTTTATTCCGGTGTTCCCTCCGCACCCGCTTTTTACGATATTTCCCCTTTTTCTGCGACTGCCTGTAAGTGTCCCTCCGGTGGTAATCTTCCACATCCGGCTGTTTCTTCTCCGCATCCTCGTTCCGGGCAAAATCCTCCTGCCCAGTAAATCCGCTGTTTTCCTTTACAAAATCCGGCTTTTCTTCCTGCCCCGGCTTTGTATCGGACTTTTGGACTTTTTGTCCAGAAGTGTTCTGGTACATCTGCTTTCTTGCCTGAACCTTTGAAGCATGGTTCTGTTTACGCTGTCCGGCATCGCTGCCCCAAGAATCCATGCTCTTATTCTCTGTAAACGTGCTGTTTTTTTCCGGCTGGCTCTCTTTGGACTTCTGGACTTTTTGTCCAAAAGTTTCCTGCTGTGCCTGCATACTCTTTTCCGTCTGCCTTTTGCCGCCCGAACCACGCCCCGGCTTCCCGATACCGGAATCCCTCGGCTGATAGGCAGCATTGCCGCCGCCCGTAAAAGCATTGTCAGCTCCCTTATGGAACTTTGCATCTGATTCTTTACGGTAAGCGGTATCCTGTTTTTTCTTCCTTTTCTTTTCTGCCATTAACTGTCCTCATCCCCCTTTGTTACGGATTCTTCCGGCTTAGTATTCATAATCGCAAAAGTCTTTGTATCTGCCGGGTACTTATCCACGAACGGAATAACCACGTTGTCAAACAGTATCAGACCGCTTCCCGGCTCGGAATTGGTGACGTGCATGAGCTGTTTCTCCGACAATCCCAGCTTATCCGCCAAGATATGCTGGTCTTTGGCGTTCTGGTTTAACAGGTACACAAAATCACTGTTCCCCAAGATGCCCTCGATTTCCTCCGATTTCAGGAAATCGCCCACGTTCTGTGTCAGACCTGTCGGGATTCCGCCCCATTTTCTGAACCTTTTCCAGATTTCCACTGAATAAATGGCTGTCTGCTTCTCTTTTAAGAGCAAATGGAACTCATCACAGTAGTACCTTGTGGCAACTTTCCGTTCCCGGTTCTGCGACACCCTGTTCCAGACCGCATCCTGAACGATTAACATTCCAATCTCTTTAAGCTGGTTTCCCAAATCCCGAATGTCAAAGCACATGATCCGGTTGTGTGCGTCCACGTTGGTACGGTGGTTAAAATAATTCTGCGAGCCATGCACATACAGTACAAGGCTGTTGGCAATCCGTACCGCCTTCTGCTTCGCTTCCCTCTGCATCTCCGGCGCAACGTCCCTTGGCTCATACTTTAACAGCGCATTATATAAATCTTCCAGTATGGGCATATTCTCCGGCTTCGGGTGCTTGAAATACCCGTCATAGATATGCTTGATACAGGTGTCAATGATGCCCTTCTCGTCATTTTCCAGACCGTCCTTTCCCCCGGCAATCAGATCGCACAGGGTAATCAGGAAATCGCTCTTTAATTTCAACGCTTCCTTGTCCCCCTTATGGGAGAGCTGAATATCCATCGGGTTTAAATAATCCTTTGAGTTGGTGGCAAGCCTTACCACCTGCCCATGAAGTGCCTGCACTAACGGAAAATACTCGCCCTCTGGATCGCAGACAATAATATCGTCCTTTGTGATAAGGAAACAGGATAAAATCTCCCTTTTTGCGGAAAACGACTTGCCGCTTCCCGGCGTTCCCAGAATCACCCCGTTTGGTGTGCGCAGCCTTTTCCGGTCTGCCATAATCATGTTGTTGGAAAGTGCGTTCAGACCGTAATAAATGGCAGGCGCAGGCATGAAAAGCTCCTGTGTGCAGAAAGGCACAAGGACAGCGGCGCTTTTTGTGGTGAGGTTCCTTTCAATCCCCACATCATTGCACCCAATCGGCGCACTCGCCATTAACCCCTGTTCCTGTAAATACTGCAAACACCGCAGGTTGCAGTTCGCCTGCTGGATAATGCCGGACACCCTCTGCGTCAGGTTCTCCAGCTCCCGCTTCGTCCGCCCGTAACAGGTAATGAGGAAGGTCATCTTGATAAGTTTCTGGTTGCTTGTGTTCAGATCGTCAAGCAGTTCCAGCGTGTCCTTCTCATAAGTCACGATGTCCGTAGGCAGAATATCCATATCGTAACCGCTTCTTACTGCCTTTTTCTGCTCCTCGATTTTCATTTTCTGAATGTCGGTGAGCGCACGTTTTATCATCTTGATTGCTTCCACCGGATCAATGGTCTGCATATGCATGGTAAGGGTAAGGTTGTCATCAATATCCAGCAGCTTCTTAACCATCTCGTCCGTAAACTTCGGCGCAATCATGTCAAGGTAAGACACACTCCCGTAAATGCTGCCGGACTTAAAGCGGCTCGGATAGCGGAAATCAAATCCCGGCGGCGCAATGTAATCTTTAACTGACTTCCCGGATTCTGACAGCTCCTTAAACGAAAACCGGAAAGGCTCCATTGTACCCTGATTGAAATACTCATGCAGGATACGCAGCCTTTCCTTCCCGTCAAGACCTCTGGCGTTCGTGCCTATGTTGTTTAAATTGTGTACCACGTCCTTCTCGATATTGCTTAACTTGCTCTTTGCTTCCCTGTACCCGGCGCTTTCCACACCGAAAATCAGATATTTCGATTTGATGATTCCATTGTTGCCCTTTGCCGACTGGTGCTTTAACATCTGCGTGTACTCGTCCCGAATATCGTCAAACGCATCACCCTGTAAGGAAATATCGAACTGCTCCGCAAGAGCCTGCTCGCTGACCTGCCTGTTAAATAAGAATAACTGGAATTTTATAGACGGATCGAAATAGTTAATCAGCTTGCTGTATTCCTCCAGAATATCCGCCTGATCCTCCACCTCCAGCAAGTCATAGTTGATGTCGTAAAACTCCACCATTTTCGTGTAATAACTGTCCGCCACCTGACAGATGCCGTCCCGGTACATTTTTTTGAATGTAATGGTTTTCTGTGCGGTGTCCGGCTTCGCCTGCTCCTTACTGTTCCCGGCAAGGACACGCCTAAGCTCCGCAAGGCGTTTCTTTTCCGAAAAAGTCAGCCCCGCTTTCTCCGTTGTCCGCTTATTTTCCTGCGGTTTTGGATTTGCCGCCCCCGCCTTTTGCTTTTTCTTCAAGGAAACATACCTCCTTCCTGATTTTTTCCCTCTCCTCCAACTGCTTGTAGAGGTTTTCCGATTTATACGGTCTGATTCCCGGCGTGAGCACCTTCTGCCGGAGCATGAAGTATAAAATCTTCTCTGCCGGGAAACCGTCTTTTTCATACATTGCCAAAAAGAAGAATGGCAGCATTGCGCCCACCATGATAAGCGCCGCCCCCTGTGTCCCCAATACCCCTTTGGTAAGGAAATATAAAGGCACTCCCACAAGAGCTGCGCCGGAAAAGCAGATAATCTGCCTTTTGGTGAGGTTCAACGCCACTTTTGTCTTGATTCCACTCAGATCTTTTGGCACTGGTACGGATATTGCCATAATCTGCTCCTTTCGTGGGAAATGCCCGCCAAGTATAGTATTCTTGTACTCAATGGGCATTGAAAATTGATTTTGATAATGAGCCTGTCTTGAATAAGCTGAAACAGAGGATTACGGTGTATGCCGCAACCGACCACAGTGCGCTGTGTAAATTGCCTGCTACTGCCACGCTTGCCACAAGCACAGCATAGATCGCCACGCACACCATGATGAAGAACCCCTGAAACGCAAGTGCGACAAGCCCTTTTAAATAATTTGTCCCGATTGTGCCCCATTCCCGGTTGGTAACTGTCGCTGCCGGGATTGGCGCAACTGACACATAAAGGTATATTTCAATCATGCGCCCGTATAGAATGACGGTGATGAGGACGGACATGATTTTCATACATAAGCTGATGACCATAGTTTCCATACCAAGACCGATAAGCTCCCCTATCCCCATTGTGTCAATCTGATTGTTGAGCATGGTGGTAAGGGTAGCCTGAACGTCAAGGCTTGTTGAACCGGAGATTGATGCTGCCGCCTGTGTCACCACATGGCTTCCCACGTCAAACACCGCCATGACTATATCAAAGGTCTTGGAAAGCAGCATGACAGCGATACAAGCCTTAAATAGAAAACGGAAGAACAGGCTTGTATCAAAGTCATGCATATTGTTTTTGTCGATTACCATTGTTATCAGCTCATAGATCAGCACAAAACTGATTATCATGCCTGCTATGGGTACTACCACGTTTTCCGAAAGCGTCCGTATCATGCTGAATATTCCGGCGTTCCAAGTGCTTGGCGTCTTGCTGACCTCCCCCGCAATCGTGCCGACCTTATCATTGACATCGGAAAACATGGTATCAAGGTTATTAAGTACCCACCCTTGCAGCATCTCCTTTATGAAATCAGTAATTTTGTCTATGATGCCGCCCATTTATCTTATGAAAACAGGCTGGAGAGCTGTGGAATCACCGTCTGCGCCACAATGATAATGCCCCCTCCACTCATAAGCTGTTTTATCCCCAATTAGGTGTAAAAACTCTGCTCGATGGCGGGCGGCGGCGTACAAAAAATCTATATGGTGTTGTTAAGAGAACCGTCCCGGCGGGACAGGTCAGGCAGTGACCTGTTCCACCTCCGGGATGGGTTTGAGATTAAAATGAATTTCGATAGAAATGTGTCTTGTTTTATTTTCGTCAATGCGCTCATGCACGACGATTTCTTTGATTAAGCGGTTGAGGGTGGCTGCGTCCAGCTCTGTGATGTTGGCGTATTCCTGAATGGCTTCCACCCATTGTTTTGCGTCATTGGCAAGCTGGACTTCATCGGACAGCCGCTTCCTGCCCTCGGACACTTTTGTTTTAAGCTCCGTCTGCTCGGTCTGTGTCCTTTCCAGCATGGTGTTGAAGTTCTGCTCACTGATACGCCCTGCAATCATATCCTCATAAAGCCGCATTACCATTTTGTCCAGAACCTCAATCCGTTCCTCGTTCCTTGTAAGGGAGCGTTCCATTGCTTCCCGCTGTTCCCGCTGCTCGGCTTCACAGGTATTGGTCAGGCGGTCGGCAACCGCTTCCCCATCCATCAGGGCAGCTCTGGCACATTCCCGTATTTTCCGCAGCACATGGCTGTAAAGGGTGTCATAATCAATCCGGTGCTGGGTGCAGTGGTTCTTTCCAAAGGCATTGTAGGTCTTGCAGGAGTATATCCGCTGGGGATGTTTTGCGTTTGTGTAGCGTATCGTCAGCGACTTCCCACACTCGCCGCATTTTAGCAGTCCGGCAAACAGGCTGATTTCATTGGTCTGCCCCGGACGCTGGCGGGATTTCAGCTTGTTCTGCACAATGTCAAAACTCATGCGGTCAATCAGCGGTTCATGCTGTCCCTCCACCACAATCCAGTCCTCCGGCTTCTTTTCCCCAATCGTGCCGATTTTGAAGCGGTAGTCTTTTTTCTGGGAAGCAATCGCCCCGGTGTAGACGGGATTCATCAAAAGGTCTTTGATAACGGAGAAGTCCCACATATACCGCCCGTTTTCCGGGTCTTTCTTTTCCCATTTGGTGCGGGTATTGCGAAGCCCCCGTTCCCGATTCCACCATGTGGGGCAGGGGATTTTTTCTTCCTCCAGCCGTCTGCGGATATAGTTCGGACCATGACCGTTCAGGGCATATCCGAAAATCAGCCGCACAATCGGGGCGGTTTCCTCGTCAATGAGCAGATGGTTTTTGTCCTCCGGGTCTTTCCGATACCCAAACGGGGCAAGACACCCGGTAAACTGCCCTTTCTGCGCTTTCAGAAGATAAGAGGAATGGACTTTCTTGGAAATATCCTTGCTGTACATCTCGTTCAGGATATTTTTGAACGGGGCGATGTCGTTGTTATCCCGCAGGGTGTCGATACCATCATTCATGGCGATATAGCGGACACCGTTTCTTGGGAAAAAGTCCTCAATCAAATGCCCGGTTTGCAGATAGTTCCGCCCCAGTCGGCTGAGGTCTTTCGTGATAACAAGGTTGATTTGCCTGCGCTCAATGGCTCTCAACATCCTCTGTAAATCAGGACGCTCCATGTTAAGACCTGTGAAGCCATCGTCCTGATAGACTGCCACAACCTCCCATCCCTGCTTTTCGCAGTATTTTTCCAGCATATCACGCTGGTTTGCGATACTGGCACTTTCGCCTTGCAGGTCATCGTCCTTTGACAGCCTGCAATAGACCGCCGCACGATAGCCCCCGGCAAGTGCCTTTCCGATTGTTCTGTATTCCATTTCGTTCATCATAGCCATTTACCCACACAATCCAGACGGTATCTGGCTCTTTTGAACCTCATCTTCATTATAGCCCATATCTTTCTTTTTAGCAAGATATTCTTTCGCATTTATCTTTCCGTATTTCTGGGAAATCAGGCTGACGAACACATCAGTGGCGTCCAGTTCTCCGTCAAACACAGTAGTCACATGAATCTCTGTTTTGTTTTTTGCCATAGGCAGTTATCCTCCATACATGAAAATAGCCAGACAGAGGGTGTCGGCAACGAAGTCCGGCAACGGGCTTCAAAAGACCTTGCAAACAATCTCAATCTGGCACTACTTACTATTTATACTTTTCTTTTATTTTTCTGTTGTTTTGGTTGTTATAAGGGAGAAAAGCCCGGAAATAAGGGATTTTCCCCGGCAACCGGCTCGGCAACGGGATAGCAACAGGAGGTGCAACGGGCTGTCATTCTCAGAATGGAAGCTCCATCTGTTCTGTGACCTCCACAAAACCGTCCATCGTTTTTTCAGACGGGTTGCCGGAGTCCGTTGCCGGGTTTTCACGCTCCCAGCCCTTTTGTCTGCCATATTCTGAAAACATTCTTGGGTTCGGGAAGTACCGCCAGCCGGAAATGCACTGGTTCATAATCTCGTTGATTTCCCGGATTTCCCATTGCTTCGGCTCGTCAAAGGCATGGTTCAAGGCTTCCTTGTAAAGCTGCTTGGAGCAGACCATGCTCCCGGTGTACTTATCAAGATACGCCTGTATCATTCCGGCTTTGGTGTCCTCCGGCATAAAATCCCGCTGGTGTTCTTTGAGATACCGCTGCATGGCGGGGCTGAAAGCCAGCTTGAACCTGCCGCTTCGGTAAATCTCCATCGCTTCCGCCCACATCTGCCCGATATAGGCTCTGGAAGCAGTTTCGTCCTCCAAAATGTGAACCTCGGCTTGCTCCGGGTACGCCATGACCGGGATAAAGCGGCGGTTGCCGGAACGGTCAAGGGGCAGGAAGTCAAGGGCATTGGAAGTGCCGCCAAACACGCACTGACGGGGGCGGTCTGCCGGGTGGGTTTCATAGGGTATCTTGTAAACCTCTTTCTGCCGGCTTAAAAACGACTTGATTTCCTCAATGCTCTTGGCGTTGGCGGTTGCCATCATTTCCGACATTTCGATAATCCAGTGACCTTGCAGCTTACGGTACACATTGTCATCGTCCAGCTTCTGCAAATCATCGGAGAACCACTCGTCCCGGACTGCCAGCAGACGGAAGAAGGTGGACTTGCCAGCCCCCTGACCTCCGACCAGACAGAGCATGATTTCAAACTTGCACCCCGGCTGAAAGGCTCGTGAGATAGCGCCCATCAGGAACAGCTTCAACGCTTCATAGGTGTAATCATCTGCGTCAGCTCCCAGAAAGTGCCGTAGGCAGAAGCGGATTCGTTCCTTCCCGTCCCACACAAGGGAACTTAAATAATCCCGGATGGGATGATACTTGTTTTCATTCGCCACAATCCCGATGGCGTTATCAATCTTTTTCTCATTGGTAAGCCCGTAGGTTTCTTCCAGATAGAGAAGCAGATACTTCATGTCCGTATCGTTCAGGGCGGTGCTTTCCCTTTGAAAACCGATGGGCTTTATAATATCTTTGCGGTCGGTCAGGATGTTGTATGCGATAGCTCCGGAAAGCAGCGGGTCACGCTGGAATACGGTCAGGCAGTTCCGTATACTCTGACGGACGCCGCCTTTCTCGGTGGTTTCCAGCCCCGCCTTGATTTCCTCAATGCTCTGGGGCGGCTGCATGGCGTTCATGGTGTTTTTTAGTTCTTGCTGCGTCTGTGGCTGCAAGCTCTGCCATTCGCTGTTCAAGCTGTATCACATCCTTTCCGTAGTCCGTAATCAAAGCCGCTTTTTCCTCCGTCTCCCCAAACAGCAGCACATCCAGCAGATATTCCACATGGGCTTGCTTCTGTAAGGCTTCCACAAACCGGGGATGAAAGGCTTCCTCCGGGGAGTGCGGGGCGTAGTCCATTCTCCATGCCATCAGCAAGTGAAGATAATCGGCAAGGGTACGGAAGCAGCGGCTCTTTGCTTCCTGAAACTGTTCCTCCGGGGATTTCTGCCGGGGCTTGGGCTTTTTTGCCTTTCCCGGCGGTTTCCAGTCCTCATAGGAAAGCCCGAAGTCCTGTGCCAGTTGTACGGCGGCTTCTTTCTTTCCCAGCCCATACAGGGCGGCGGCAAAATCAATCACATCCCCATCCGCACCGCAGCCGAAGCAGTGGTAACGCCTATCCAGCTTCATGCTTGGGGTTTTATCGTGATGGAACGGGCAGCAAGCCATCCCGTTCCGACCTATATGGATTCCATAATGCTCCGCAGCCTGTCTGGTTGTGACGGACTGCTTCACAGCTTCAAATAAATTCAAATCTATCCCTCCTTAAAAAGAAAAAAGCACCTGACATTCTCTGCTTGAAAATGGCAAGTGCCTGTTAAAGTTCCATATCCTGTTGTCTGTGTTTCGTCTGCGTCGGGGCGGTTCTTTGTGCTTTTTTCTCGTCTGCCTTATCCTGCAAGACTTCCTTGATAGGCTGCTTCTTGGGCGGCTCTTTGCTTTCCTCTGTGCCGGGTGTGGCTTTCCGTACCCAGTAGCGGATGTCCCGCAGCTTCTTCAAATCCTCCTGTACCTCGGTCAGCGGTACTTTCAGCTCTGCGATTTCGCTAAGAAGCGTTTCCTGCTCCTGTTGCAGCTCATTTTTCGTTTTATCCTTATCGTCCGGGTGCTTGGCAAGATAGGCGGCGGCTTTCGCATATCGGGCAACCTCCGGGTGTTCCTGTTTGAATTTCTCCTTTGTTTTCTTGAAAAATATCTTCTGGTACTTCTCATAGACAGGCTTACATTCCTTGCAGTCTGTCCGGCTGGCAAGAATCCCATCAATCACTTTGCTGCGGGCTTCCTTTGGCTTCATCTGACTGCGGTAATCGGCGGCTGATTTCCTGGAAGATTCCAGAAACGCTTCTAAGTCCTCCACAGTGGAAAGCCCCTTTTGCCGGAGATAGGACAGGGCTTCGCTGACTGCCTTTAAGTCCTGTGAAGTCCCCCGGTTCTGTCCAGCCCTTGTCCAGTCCTTCCGTTCTTCCTTTCGTATCTCCATATACTTCATCAGCAGATTGGGAAGAAGTGTTGCCTCCTCCGCCGCCTTTTGTGCAAGCAGCTCTTTCCGTTTTTCTCCCAGCTCGGTAATCCAGCCTTTGAGGTTTTGGATAAGCTGCCGGATAGACTTCATCAGATTGTTGGCGGCTTTGATTTCCCGGTTCAGGCTGCCGATATTCGTCTGAATACCACGCTTTTCCATCTGACGGACAGCAGCCCCCTCATGGACAGTAGGGATAATATCAAGCCCCTGTCTGGCATAGGAACGCAAGTCCACACGCTCCGGGCGGTCATTGGCTTCCAGATAGCGGTTCTGGATGACCTCCCATTCATGCCGCCAGATTTCGCAATACTTCTGGTCGTTCCAGTCCACCGTATCCTCCTTGTGGCTTTTCCACCTGCCAGACGGAAGTTTGATCCGTTCCCCGTTTTCGTCAAGGTCATAAACTTTGCGGCTCTTGGGAAGCCATTTCCCATGTTCGTCCATTGCCCGCATGGTCAGCAGGACATGGGCGTGGGGATTATGTCCCGGCGGATGGGGGTCATGGATAGCAAAATCAGCAATCATGCCTTTGGAAACAAACTGCTTCTGGCAAAACTCCCGGACAAGGACAGCGTACTGGTCGGGCGGTATTTCTCTGGGGATGGTAAGCACCCACCGCCTTGCAAGCTGAGAGTTCCATTGCTTCTCCACCGCTTCGGCGGCGTTCCATAAGGTATTGCGGTCTGCATATTCCTGTGGGGCATTTGCCGGGAGCAGGATTTCATTGTGGACGATACCACGCTTTTCTGGGTAGTGCTTCACTTGCTGGTCGTATTCACAGAACAGCTTTTCGCCACTCTGGTAAGCAGCGGCGGCAACCGCAGACTGCCGCTGGCTGCGCTGAACAATCGTGATTTCGTTGTGTGGACAGGGCATTTCGTGTCCCTCCTTTCGGTAATTGGTGGATGGGGTGGCGTTTTACCACCTCATTTGGGGCAGAAAAAAAGCAGGAGACCTTTTCAGATTTCCTGCTCGGTGTGCCGCTGTGTGGGCGGCGGGTATTTAGTTGTAAAAGTTCGGGGCAAGTTGACCCGATGTATAAGAAATAATAAACCAGAAGTTTACAAGCTAAATTTGTTACAACAAAAATGTAAATACTCTTTAACCGATATTTCTTTGCTATTCAAAATTCCAATAGCAACAAATATAACTTCTGCAACTGTAAGATAGCAGTCTTTCAAATCAAAAATAAAAAGGGTAGGTATCTGCAAAAAATCTAAACTTCCACCCCAAAACAGCTTATCAATCAAGCTACATAAACATCCCGATATGCCACAAATCATTATTATTTTTACCCAAAAACTTATATGTGCTCTTTTTGCCTGATATAGCATATATCCTGAAAAAAAGAGGAACAAAACAAACACATTCAATAAAATGGTAACAAACGGACTTGATAATAATTCGAAGAAATTTCCAGCATAAGATAAACGAGTATTTAGTTCTGGATTAAATCTTAAAACTTTGGCTATTATATCAAATTCGCATTTCATAAATACTTTTGAAATTACTATTTTAACCGTCTGGTCAATTAAAACCAATAATGCCACAGGTATAATAAACGGCTTAAACTTTTCCATCAGTAACACTTCCTCTCAAATTATTATTTTATTATTTCTTCTTTTTCGATTTAGGGGTAGGCAATTCCTCATACATAGCATTAAACAATCCTGTCAAAAACTCTTTATTATCAACTTCATCTACCAACAACATTTCTTTTGCTCCCTCGTAAGGTAACTCATACGAAACCGTTGGCATATAACTTATTGCTGATTTTACTGGTTTAACAAGTAATCTATCATCATAGATACCGCCTACAATCTTACCACGATAATAAATGACAAATTCGCCCATCATAGCTCGATAGGTAATTTCATTCAAGCCAGATAACTGACCTAAAATAAATTCTAAATATTCTTTGCTGGATGCCATAACTTTACCTCAATTTCTAAATTTATTACTGACTTCATTATACTTTATTGCTTATCGAAAAGATAGCATATTTTATGAAACTTGTCGGCTGGGAACAGTTTGCATTGCAAGGTGTCCCCAGATGGCAAGTCCACAAAAGGGTAGCTGGCGGCAGCCAGCGCAGGGGAAGCGTAGCGTCCCCTGTTTGATTTGGAGCAGACCTTGACTGCGGAAAATCACAGCCCTCCGGCGAGGAGCCTTCGGAGAACGCAATGCACCAACCTCTGGGTGGTGTATAATTGCGTCCTTAGTAAACTAAGGGGTTTACGGCTTCTCTCGTTCCAGAAGTTTTTTCAATAGTTCCTGCGTGTCCTGCCTGTGAAAAATGAGTTTCAACAACAGCATGACATCATCATCGGTCAGGCGTTCCGGCTCTTGCAGATAACTTTCCAGCATGCCGCCACGAGTACAGAGCCGGTGTGTCCGTTCCTTTCGGGTAAGCTGCTTTAACTGGTGCTGCAATGCCTTTTCATCATTGATGGCTTTCCGCAGTTTCTTTTCGCTTTTTTCCAGCTCCCGGTTGAGCTTTTCCAGCTTTGAGGTATCAGGCAAGGGCAGCGTCCTCCTTTCCCGGTATCAGCACATAAATCCGGTTTGGTTCTCCCACGCCCTGACGCACCCGCATGATAAGTCCGGCGGTTTCCAGTTCATTCAGAGAACGCTTGACCGTCATGGGGCTGCGGGACAGGACAGTGGCAATGGCTGTGACAGGGAAGCAGACAAACAGGATTCCGTTCTCGTCCTCCTGCCCTTTGGATAGCATAGCGTCCAGCATCCGGCAGTACATGACCTTTGCGGTGCTGCTGACTGGAAATCCTGTCAACGCTCTGGGAAATGGCATACAGGGCGGCAATGGTGTGTCTATCGTCATAAATTCAAAATTCATTCGGTGTGTTCCTCCTTTTTCTTGGCTCGTTTGGATAAATAACGGGGGCAGTCAACCACAACCGCCCGGAAGCTCTGCCTGCACCCATGCTGGCATTTCCGGCATAATTCGTTGTAAGTGACACGCCCCCGGTCATTGAGGTAAAAGGAAAGCTCATGCTTCCTCTTTTTGCTCATTCTCGGCATATTGCGCTTCCTCCCGTTTTCGTGTATAGTTTCGGGGCGATTTTCGGCAAAATTACGGTCATAGAGCCGCCTAAAATCTCCCGAAGTATCAGCGATAGGGTAGACTATCCCCCTATCAGATTGTCGTGTTTCGGTATCATTTCGGTGTCAGTCCGCCAGTTCTCCCCGGTGTCGTTCCTCCCCTGAATCTCACAGCGGCGTATCGCTCCCTTTGGTACGCTCGTTTCGGTCAGGGTTCCTCCACATCCCTGCCAAAAGTCATGGCGCTACATCGCCGGGGAAGCATATCCCACACAGGCTGGTCATTCGATTGGAATAATCCATCGATGAACTACCTGTATCATAGAACATTTTTGTGCCCTGTGCCGTATGTCCACAAAGTAGGAATTAGGGGTAAAAAGCGGAAATTTCCACGATTGCGGAAAGTGTGATATAATCCAGATAAGCGGCAGCAATCAAACCGCCGGAAAGGAGCGTGCGCCCATGAAAGGAGCAACAAGCATACAGGAACGCCTTTGGGAACTCCGCAAGGACAAAGGCTTAAATCTGGAAGAATTATCAAAGCTGACGGGCATTTCCAAATCAGCTCTTGGAAATTATGAAAAAGAAGATTATAAGGAAATCAATCATGGCAACCTTATCACGCTGGCAGACTTCTATGGGGTTTCCGTTGATTATCTACTGTGCCGGACAGAGAACCGGGAGCAGATCAACACGCCACTAACGGAGCTGCATTTGAATGATGAAATGGTGGCACTTCTGAAAAGCGGTCGGATTAACAACCGCCTGCTCTGCGAACTTGCCACCCATAAGGACTTTATCAAGTTTCTTGCGGACATTGAGATTTATGTGGATGGGATTGCCACCATGCAGATTCAAAATCTCAACGCTCTTGTCGATACCGTCCGGCATGAAATCATTGAACGGTATCGCCCTGGCGAAGATGACCCGCATTTGAAAGTGCTGCAAGCCGCCCATATCAGCGATGATGAATATTTCAGTCACATGGTTCTGGATGACCTCAACCTCATTATCCGGGATATTCGGGAAGCTCACAAAAAAGACAGCGAAAGTGCTCCCCAGACCACCGTTGCCGATGAACTGAAAGAAAATCTGGAAGCGGTCGAAAATTTCAAGGGCAGCCGGGATGAAAAGCTGGTTGTTCTTTACTGCAAGCAGCTCGGTATCAACTATAAAAATCTGTCAGACGAAGAATTTCGCTGGCTGATTCGGATTCTCAAAAAATCAAAGAAAATGGGAACGCCTATCAGCCAGAGGAAAAAACGGTAAAGAAAAAACTGCTGTTGCATGGTTTGTTGGCTCCCATGTAGCAGCGGTTTATGCTGTGGTTATTCAATTAAAATTTCAAAGTGACAAACTTAAACTTCTTCAACATCAATAACATTATATCCTCTTTGCTTTAATGCCTTCGCAAAAAATCCCATTCCAGAAATTAGTTTTCCAGTAAAGCTACCATCGTATATTTGATTTACACCACAAGTAGGACTTCTGGATTGTAATATAACCAAATCAATATCTTCATTTTGAATTTTTGATAATGCCATTGACACTGCTTTATTATATTCAGAATTAACATCATTTCCATTTTCATCTACTACAATCCCATTCACAATTTCTGCACAAGGTCTAGGAATTTTCATGCCAGCTAATATTTCTGGGCAAATAGAAATAACTTCTTTATCCTTTAAGAAATTGATAACTGCTAAATTTTTATTGTTTTTTCCGTTATATTTACAGTTTGTTCCCATAATACAGGCACTAACTAATACCTTCATATTTATCACCCCAAATCAAATTTATTTACATAATCATTCTACCACACCGTTATGAATAAATCATCTCATGCAAAACAATTTCTTCTGCCCGGTTATGGATGTTATTACATCGTTGTACCCATTCCATTTGACAGGTACGCTTTAATTCCTCTGTCACGCCCTCGGTAGCTTTCAGCTGTTCCATGATAGTGTCTAACCGTTCCTGTGCCTGTTCGTTCAGGTCTGCAAGATATGTCCACAATTCTCCGGTCAGTATCAATGTGTTCAATCTGGCTGGGTGGGCTTCTCTTAAATATTCCCGGTGTATCCGTCCGTACTTTCCGATAGGGCGGTGTTCCTCCGGCAGCTTCAAATCCGGGATATAGTAATCTCCAACAAGGATATAATCAATTCCGTTTTCCGTTATTCTTGGTTTCAATTCGCTCATGTTCCTTACCTCCTGTGGAAGCAGGCTCGTCTGGTACTAACTCAATCACATCGGTAATCTCACAATTCAGCGTTTCGCAGATACGGGCTAATGTATCCATACTGATGTGCTTTCCCTCTTTACTCATGTTGGCAATCATATTTGTTGTCATACCAGCGGCAAGCCTTAAATCCTCTTTTCTCATATTACGTTCTAACAGTGTGTGCCAGAGTGGTTTATAGCTGATGTGCATATTGTTTTCCTGCCTTTCTACCCATACCACCGGGGCGGCTGCCCCGGCAGGAACTTTTCTCTTATTATAACACCAATCTTGTGTAATCACAATTTATTCTTGTATCTTGCCGCTGATACCGTCTGGATTGTGCTTTTCCTTTCTTTTTGTTCCCTTTAATTAGCCATGAACTGCTTGATGCCCTGTGATTTTGCTCATGTGAGATAAAGAAGTAAAAGAAGTGTAAAAAATTTTGCCGTTCCCTGTCCGGCTGACTGCCGGACGGGTCGGGCTTTAGTCGGGCAATTCTACCTTGCCGACAAAAGAGTAATAGATTTCGATTTCCTGTCTGCGGAGTTTCCCCCGGCGTTTCCCGTCAAGGGCTTCCGATTCGTGGATTACGATTTTCTCCACAAACTCCCGTAACAGGGTAGGGGTGAGTTCCTCAAAGCTGGTGTACTTGCGTACCACTTTCATAAACTTTTCAGCGTTTGCCGTGGCTTCCAGCGTCTTGGAAAGCTCGCTCTGCAAGGCGGCGGCTTTCTCTTTCAGTTCCTTTTGCTCGGCTTCGTAGTCTGCCGAAAGCTCCGTGAAACGCTCGTCCGATATGCGCCCGGTCACGCTATCCTCATACAGCCGCTTGAAGATGGCGGAGAGTTCCGCAATCCTTTTTTCCGCCGCTTCCAGCTCTTTCTTCTTGGCGGCGTTCCGGCGTTTGCTCCCGTCCTCGGTCTGCTCGGTCAACAGCTTCATAAACCGGGCTTCATGCTTGGCGGCGTAGCTGGTGACTTTCCGTAGGTTCTCGGTCACTCCCTCGGTCAAGAGGTCGGTGCGGATAAAGTGCGCCGTACAGTCTGCCGTGCGCTTCTTGTAGCTGCCGCATATGTAGCAGTCCTGCCGCCGTTTGTCCGTCTGGTATCTCTGCTGGTACATGACGCTGCCGCAATCGGCACAAAAGAGTATGCCGGAGAACAAACCCACTTCATCATAGCGGTTGGGGCGTTTGCGCTGCTTGCGTAGCTCCTGCACACGCTCCCATGTTTCCCGGTCAATGATTGCTTCGTGGTGGTTCTCAAAGATTGCCTGTTTTTCCACGGGGTTCTCTTTGCTCTGCTTCACCTTATAGGACACTTTCTCGGTCTTGAAGTTCACAAGGCAGCCCGTGTATTCCCGGTTTTCAAGGATATGCGCCACGGTGTTTGTCGCCCATCTGCACTCATAGCCGGGGTGGTAGCGGCGGGTGCTTCCCGTCCGGCGGTATTCCAGCGTTCCCGGCGTGGGGATTTGCTGCTCGGCAAGCATACGGGCTATCTTGGTCGGACCGTTCCCGGCAAGGCATAAGCTGTAAATCTGCCTTACTATCGGGGCGGCTTCTTCGTCAATGATGAAATTTTCGTCCTCGTCCATGAGGTAGCCATACACGGGCTTGCTTGTGACGGGCTTCCCACTCATGCCTTTTGACCGCTTCACGGCTCTGATTTTCTTGCTCGTATCTCTCACCAGCCATTCGTTAAAAATGTTACGCAAGGGGGCAAAATCATTGTCGCCCTGTGCGCTGTCAACGCCGTCATTGATGGCAATGAAACGGACGCCGTTCTGTGGGAAAATCATTTCCGTGTACATTCCCACTTGCAGATAGTTTCGCCCTAACCGTGACATATCTTTTACGATAACCGTTCCCACAAGCCCCGCTTCAATGTCGGCAAGCATGGACTGGAAGCCGGGTCTTTGGAAATTTGCCCCGGAGAATCCGTCGTCCGTGTACCATTTGAGGTTGGAAAAGCCGTTCTGTTTTGCGTAGGCTTCCAGAATCCGCTTCTGGTTGCTTATGGAGTTGGATTCGCCTTGGAGCGTGTCCTCGTGCGACAATCTCGGATAAAGGGCGGTAATGAGTTTTTGGGTGGTCTGTCTTGGCATAATGTCCTCCGTTTCCGACAGCCAGCCCCACTATTCCGTAGGTTTATCATACCACATGGGGCGGCTGTCTGTACAGTCTTTTTTGCTTCTTTACCGCCCGTCAAAATGACGGTTTTTATCTGCGGGTTGTCATGCGCTGTAAATCAGCTTGTGTCCGGCTGCGCTTTCCGCTTCCAGCACTTTCATCATCTTGTCGGCGGCGGTGGCGGTAGTGCCTTGTTTGAAGTAGCCGGAAACCACAAGGACGGTGTTCCCACGGCGTACCTCTGTCACGCAATCCGGGCGGCGGGCGGTGGTGGCGGTGCTTTTCTTGGGCGTGTCGGTCATAGGCAAATCTCCTTTCCGTTCAGCAGCTTTTTAAGGCGTTCCATTTTCTCCCGTGCTTTGGCTTTTCTGAAATTCTCCCCAGTAATGCGGACGGGGGTACACATTTCCGTAAGGCGGTCATATATCCGGGCATGGGCGGTGTCCTCCGGGTTCTGCAATTCCTCCAGCGTCAAATTTGTTGTGACAATCAGCGGCTTTCTGCTGCGGTATCGGCTGTCAATCACGTTGTAAACCTGTTCAAGCCCGTATTCCGTGCCACGCTCCATGCCGAAATCGTCAAGGATAAGCAGAGGGAAGCTGCAAAGACGGGCTATGTATTCGTTGCGGTCTTTGAAATTGGCGGCAAGGTCATTGAGGATAAGGGCAAAGTTCGTCATGCACACGGAAATTTCTTTCTCCATGAGGGCGTTGGCGATACACCCGGCAAAATAGCTTTTCCCTGTGCCGACATTCCCCCACAAAATCAATCCATAGTTCCCGGTGCTTACCCGTTCCCATTGCTCCACATAGGAATAGGCTTTGTGCATTTGGGGGCATTTCCCATTGTCGTTTTCAAACGTCCATTCCCGCATAGCCGGGTCTGTAAATCCCTTTCGTTTCAGCCGTTCCACTTCCTCCCGGTGCTTGTATTCCCTGTCTGCGGCTTCCAGCGTTTCCCGGCGTTTTCTCTGGCAGTCACATTCTTTGGGGTGGCGGTCACGTCCGAAAAAGGTCTTGCCCTCCGGGAAATAGGCTTCTTTGGGCTGGCGGCAGCTCCCGCAATATAAAAGCCCGTCCTCCCCGGTGTAGTCCTCCGGCTCTGCTTCCTGCGCCGTGGCAAGCCGGAAAATGGCGTTATCATAATCACACATAAAATCGTCCTCCTTGTTCATGGTCTTTTACGCCCTGTTTACGGGGCGTTGTGTCTATGCGGTCAAAGGCTCTCGCCCTCTTTGTAGGAATAATCGGGGATTCCTTTTTTCGGCTTCCCCTTTGCCTTGTCATCAGCCGCCCAACGCCGGATAGTGGCGGCATGGTTCTTGTAGTTCTTCCCGCTTGAAGCGATATAGCCGGATAGACGGTCAATGTAATACTCCCATTTGCCGGGAAGCTCCTCTTGCAGCTCCGCAAGCTCTTTTTCTGACAGAAAGACGTTTTTGTATCTGCCAAAAGGGGCGGGGGTGGTCTGTCCTTTCTTTAGCTCTCCCTCTCTCTTTATCTCTAACTCTATATCTATCTCTTTCTCTATCTCTATCTCTGGTGGACAAATGTCCGCCCCGTCTGGTGGACAAATGTCCGCCACGGCTTCCGGCAAGGCTTTCTGTTCCTGTAAAGCCAGCCTTGCACGGCGTTTCCGCTCCCCCTCGGTAGAGGACTGACCGATTAAGAGTTCTATGTTGCTCATGTACAAAGCCCCGTTCTGCAAGGGTTCTACAAGCCCCAGTTTCATAAAAATCTGCAAAGCCCTTTCCACTGTGCCGACTTGCTGGCGGGTGATGGTGGCTATCATCTGTGCGGTGTAGGGGATATTCTCGGCAAGCTGGAGCTTTCCCCCGTTTTTCAGCGATTTTAGGTACATCTTCAAGAGAATGTTTGAGTAGAGCATACCGTCCTGCATACTTTCCAGCAGCACGATAGCGTCCTCGTCAAAATAACTCTCTTTCAGCTTTAGGTAGTAATATTTGCGGTTGTCTGCCATTCGTTCCTCCTTTGGTCTGTTTTGGGCTTCTGTTACGCTTTAGAACGCCGTTTTCGGGGGTAAAGGATATAAATATCGTCTACCCGTTGAGGGCGGTCTGAAAAGCCTTGATTTACGGGGGTTTGGAATATCCTAAAGCGTGACATTTATCCCTCTGTTTTCGCTTGCGCTGTGTGGCATGGATTCTTTTCATGCGTCCGGCGCAATCCGGGCAGTATTTCCCCCGGTTTGATTTGGGGAGAAAATAGCCGCCGCACTCGGTACAGCGTTTCCTGTCTGCCCGGTGGAGTAGGGCGGCTTCCAGTTTCCCGTCCAGCGGCAGCACGGCTATCCTAAACCAGCGACATATAAGCGAATAGCTGATACTCTGGACGCATACGCAAGGCTCGCCGTTATCCAGCAAGATACAGTTGCCGTTATCGTAGTTGCAGCACTCATGCACAAGACGGCGGGCGGCTCTGTACTGTGGGTAGTCCATGTAGGGGCGTTTACCGTTCATTTTCCCGCCCCTTTCCCCGTTCCGGCTCACGGCGTAATATTTTGTCAAGATTGCTTTTCACGGTCTGCAATTCCCAGACGTTCGCTTTCTTCTCCCGGTACTCGTTGTAAAGGGCGTTTTTCTCTTTGGTAAGCTGCTCAATCTCCGTTTGTAGGGCTTTGGACGCTGGCAGCTTGGAGATTCCCTGTGCCTTGAAATACCGGGCGGCAGATTCGGAAATGATAAACTCGCTTTCGTGCTGCTCCCGGTAAGCTCTCCGGGCTTTCTCCGTTTTCTGCGCCCGCAATCCGTCACGGGCTGGCTTGGTCTTGATGTACGCCAATAGCTGTTTCTGTAAGTCCTTTTTCTCCCGCAAAGTGCTTTCCACGGCTTTCAGTTCCGCATGGACGTTTGACAGCTCTGCGCTGGCGGCGGCAAGGGCGGCTTCCAGTTCTTCCGGGGAAGAAAAGCCAGATTCCTCGTAAATGCTCATGGTCGCCGCCATTTGCTTCAGATTGTGCAAACTCGCCCACTTCTCGTAGCCTTTCCCTTTGCCCTCGGCTCTCTTGGCGGCTATGTCTACCATGCGTTGTACTCCGTCATTTTTCGGGGCGTTTATGGCGGCTCTGTTACGCTGTAAGCGGTCTTTTATGCTGTGGGGGTATTCCTGTTTGGGTGCGGGTGTTTCGGCGGCTCTGGCGACGTTCTGTGCGTTTATGGTGAGTGCTTCCAGTATGGCGGCACGGTCAAAATCATCACCCAGTTTCCGGGCGGTGATGGGCTTCGTCCTGTCCGGGGTGAGATAGGATAGCCGCCCCCGGCTCTCCTTGACGGTCACGCCTTGCTGTAACAGTTTCCCGGAAAAGTCCTCAAATGAGATAGCAGAGGACAGGGCGGCTCGGATTGTGCGCCTTAATTTCTCCTTGTCGGTTTCAAATTTTGTAAGTTTGGGCGATTCGCCTGTGGCGGCAAGGGAAGCGTTCTCTTTATCCAGTGCGGCTTGTCCTTTCCGCTTCGCCCAATACTCACGCTCGGTAATGCGGTTCTTGCTCCCATGCAATAAGTCAATCTGATAGAGGTTTTCCCGGTGGCACATCTCCATGACTTCCGCTTTGAAATATTCCATAGCTGCGTCCGTACAGCGGTGCTTGCAGCCCTCCCTTGTGTCCGCTGGTCTTTCCATGTAGGGCAATAGCGGCACTTCCGCAATCCGTAGGGAATTGATTACGATATGCACATGAATGTTGCCGCTGTGGTTATGCCCGTCCGGGTGGGTGCATACAAGGGCTTGGTGTCCGGGGAAATGCGTCTTGCAAAATTCCTCTCCCAACGCCTGCGCCCGGTCAACCGTCAAGCCGTTGTCTGGTGTGTCACGGGGGTCAAAGCTGATGATATAGTGGTGGCTTTTCACGTCCTCCCGCTTCTGGTTCTTGCCGTATTTCAGATTGGAGCGCATACAGGCGATTGCAAAATCTTCCCCGCCGCAATTCAGAGAGGAAATGCGGTAATCGTCACGGAGAACAAGCCGCCCGTTTCCGTCCAGTGTGGGCTTCATGGTAAACTCGTCATGCTTAAAGGTTAGGTACTGTTCAGCCGCCCCATAGTCGGCATTTTTAGAGCTGATATGTTTGAACGTTGCCAACGGCTTCACCTACTTTCTGCAAGACTTCAAACTTCAAGGCGGCAAGCTCCGCTGTGGCGGCTCGTACCTCTTGGGAGAGGGCGTTATAGGGTGCGCCGTACTCGTTCAGACAGCGGGCAATCTGGTTCAAGTTGCCGCCGATTTTCCCGTACTCGGCTGTGAGTTTCCCAATGGCAGAGAGCAATTCATCATTGACCGGGGAAATGGTAATGACCGGGCGTATGCTTGACTTGATAAGTGCTTGCCGGATAAATTCGGCTTGGCTCATTTTGCAGAGGGTGACACGTTCGGAAAACTCGGCAAATTCTTCTTCGGTCAAGCGTGTCTTGATTACCCGGTGGCGGTGGGGCGTGTTGTATCTTTTCATAGGCTTCAACTCCTTTCTTTTTATGCTTTGCCCTTTCACTAATAGGAGAAAAACAGGGGTCAAAGCGGAAGTGTTTTTTGAAAAATCCGAAAAAATTTTTCGGGGATTTTTCAAGCGGCGCAAGCCGCAAAAAGGCGGGCTTGGGGTGGCAACCCCAACAAGATTCCCGCAGGACAAAATGAGCCGGTAGGCGAAATTTGGTACTGTGGTAGAATCTTGCTCTAAGAAACTGCGCTGTGTGGTCTGTTCACTTACTATCCGGCTATTGGCGGCTGGTTTGTTGCGTTCCGGCGAAACTTTCTCTCTCAATACCTTTAGTGCCGCACGGAGAGATTTTGCCAAAGCTGCGGAAACTTTCTCTCCAATACCTACAAACCAGCAAAAGGCAAAATGGACGTTGATTTGCGTAAACTTCCCCTTAATCCTTACAACACCGCACTTTGCGATTTTGCCAAAGATTTCATAAAATCTTAATATTTTTTTTTGTTTCCACGCCACATAAAAAGAGAAAACTGCCAGACAAAGCGGCAGTTGTTTTCTCTTTTCCCTTGTTACGCACGGCGGGCGTGAAATGGAAAAGTTCTCTATCTTTTGTTGAAAATTTTTTTCGCTGAAATATATGGGCGGTCATTTGCCCCTCTATAACTTACTACGGGAAAAAATGAAATTTTGGCAACATTATCTGAAACTTTTTGAAGTTTTTCAGCCCGGCGCAAACTCTGGCTCGGTTTTGGGCGCAAAAAAACAGGAAACCTTTTCTTGATTTCC
This sequence comes from Lachnospiraceae bacterium, assembly GCA_910576125.1. Lineage (GTDB taxonomy): Bacteria > Bacillota > Clostridia > Lachnospirales > Lachnospiraceae > Acetatifactor > Acetatifactor aquisgranensis. Next base: position 38,391 of record CAJTHM010000020.1, read on the forward strand.
TGTCTTGGTGTGCCGCTGTGATGGGCGGCGGTTATTCTGTTGTCATTCCCCGGAAGCAAACTTGTAGCCTATGCCTAAAACCGTCTTTATGTAGGTGGGGTTTTTATTGTCCGGCTCTATCTTTTTCCGCAAGTTGCATATCACACTGGCAACGCTTGATTGGCAGCTTTCGCTTTCCATGCTCCACACGGATTCAAAGATTTGCGCTTTTGTAAATACCCGCCCTGGACTGGCGGCAAGGTAGCAGAGTGCGCCGTATTCCAAACGGGTTAGATAGATGTCTGCACCGTCTTTCAGTACCCGGCGTTGGTGTAATCTGATTTCCAATCCCGGAAAAACCAGTGCGGGGGAATGGGGCGGCTGTATGGCTTCCAGCGGTATCATATCGGCAAGAGCGGCTATGGCTTTCTCAACCGCTTTTTCTTCTGTGTCGTTGAATATAAGCATGACTATTTTCCCGACAAATCTCACCTCCCGTTATGTCGCCTGTTCGTCAAAGCGAAACTGTAACAGGGCAGCGATAAGCCGCCGTTTGATGTTGTCCTCGGTGTCCTTGTTGACCTGTCCGTTTTCAAGGGAAGCAAGCCGGATTCGTTTGCCATAATGCCGTAAAACCTCGTCCACAGCTTCCGGCTCTCCGCTGGTTGCTCTGACAATGGTTTCATACGGCACAAGTTTAGGATTCCTCACGGAAAATCACCTCCATTTCTTCATTTAACATTTGCAAGGCACTATGTATGTGATGCCATGCTGTACTCCGGCAGCGTCCATATAGTTCCCCGATTTCCTGCTGTGTGTAACGCCCGAAAAAATAAAGGTAGATGATTTCCCTCTTTTTCTCCGGCAGAGAGGACAGGGCTTCGGCAAGTTCCCCATTGGTGAGGATAACCCTCTGACCGCATATCGTAACCGGGTATTGCTTGCAAGGGTCTATAAAATATTTATCTGTTGTGCTTAACGGGTAAAACTTTTCTTCTGTGAGGTATTCAAAGGATATTTCCCTTTGCCGCCGCCTATCCCTATCACGCCATGCGTTGATAGCAGCATAGTGTATGACAACTCTGCAAAAGGCGTTAAATGTGTATTCGATATGCTCCTTGTATGCTTCTGTACAAGGCATAAATGATTCCCCCCTTCTCCCATATAGGACAGTGTATGGTTTACAGTTGCTTTTTATAATTCAGAGCAATAACAGCACGTAGTCTGTCATGTCTTGAATACCGCAAATAATATTTTGTATAATCCCATAACCCAAAGCAGACTTGAATTTACCAACAAAACAAGGAACAAGTCTTTTACAAAATACCATACTACCCATAATGGAATACTTACCATATAGGGCAAACAGAGTAACAGTAGTGGCAATATGCCATGCCTTATAATGTCAAAGAGTATCAATCTCGTTGTCTGTTTCTTTTTCTTCCATTTTCTTATTGTTGCTATTGGATATACCGCCGCTGCAACCAACACTAAATATGCCACATTCAGTAACAGGTGTTTTACAGTATACAGGCTGCCTGATACATCATATTGTTCTCTGCCCCAAAGAGCAAATATCACATTTTTGCTTATAAAGTTTAAAATAAACAGAAACTGTTAATATATTATTTTTGTAACTAATTTCCTTTATACCACCCTCTATTTTATTTAATAACTCTTTTACAATATATAACCCCAACCCTGTATTCCCGTTTGAACGTGATGTATCTACTGTATAAAATTTTTGAAATAGTATATTAACATCTATATTTTTTAATTCTGATGTAGTGTTTTTTACTGTAAAGATACCATCTGCGTCCATCACAATTTCAATATAATCATTAGAATACCGTATTGCGTTTGTAACCAGGTTATCAATAATTCTTTTGCAGGTAACAGCATTTCCGGTTATCCATACAGGAGCATTTTCTATTTTAATAGTGGGGGACAGTTCTTTTAATTCGTTATATTTGTTAATCAGACAGTCAGTTACAATTCTGTTTACATCTATTTTTTCAATTCCCAGAATATAATCATCACTTTCTATCAATGACAAATCATAAAATATTTGCACTAGTTCTGTTAAATAGTCTGTTTTTGCCTGAATAACAGAAAAGTAGTGTTCCTGTTCTTCTTTATCTTCACAATCTTTTAAAAGTGTTAGATATCCTTGGATTGATGTTAAAGGCGTTCTTAAATCATGGCTAATATTAGCAATAGAGTGTTTTAATTGCTCTTTTTCCTGTATAATCTGGATATTTGTTTTCTGTTCTAAATGTTTTTTTTCGTTGATGATACCTGCTAATTTTTCTATTTGCTTATTTGATAAGGAAATTCGCAGTTTTTTGTTTTCGCTAATCTGTTTTGTTATTTCACAAATTTGGCGTTTCCATGAAAAAAGAGAAAATGCCAATATTATATTTAATAAGACCAGTAATAAATACATCATTAACATTCTCTCCTTCGGTGAATTTCAGAAAATATTTTCTGCTGACTATTCGTTTTATAAAAATTACTTAAACTCCTGTTTTCTGACAAGTATAACAGACAGGGGCAGTAAAAATAATAAACTGAAAATAAAATATATGATTATTTCATTGATTAGCACATATTCAAGCCGGAAAGTTCCCATGTTCATCCAATAGTATAATGGATTGAGCCAGACTAAATATTTTAATATTGCATGACTGTGAAAATCTTGCCATATCCCGGTATATATTACTGCGCCGCCCAAAGTAAATAAACACATGACAGTTGCAATAATACCGGTATTTTTCAAGCAGATGCATATAGTAAGGCAAAGTAAGATAAATGAAACCAATACTAAAAAATTTAATCCGACATAACTTAAATATTGTGCCAACTCAGTTGTGTCGGGGAGATACCCGGTCTGCAAACAAGTAAACAAAAGTGTAATGGTATTGAATATAAAATAGCAGACTGCATTATATAAAACAATAACAATAGTCTTTGCAAAGTAAACTTTTACTCTATCTATTCCATAGGCAACAGGGAGTTTGATTGTACCCGTAGAGTAATCATAGCAGAAAAATTGTATGGTTAAAATGAGGGTAACAATCCAGAGAAATACATTGCAGGATATACAGGATTGCATAATTTCGCTAAATTTAGGTGTATCAATGTTTTCAAATGTAAATGCAAAAAAGCCAATAATTCCTTGTATGGCAGCATTTGTTTCTTCATCTCCCTCTGAAACGAAGAGCTGTGTTCCCCCTGCGGACAGGCTGAAACTCCCATACAAAATCAGCCCTGCCAAAAAAAGAATTGGAACCGCTATAAACAGTTTGGAATATTTCAGTTTCAGAAATTCAGATTTCAACTGATTATACATATCTGCGCCCTCCTATTAGATTTTCAAAATAGGTTTCTAATTCTTCCCCTTGTACAGACATTTCTTCAACAACAATGCCATTAGAAGAAAGCGTTTTTGAAATAGTATGTGTTTCTTCCAGTTTCTCATATATCCTTATAAAATTGTCTGGATATACAGAAAAATTTTTGATTTTTAGCTGTTCTTCCAAAACAGTAACAGTTTTTTTCGTATCGTCTGTTTTCAGTTTAATATGCCGCTTACATTCTTCATTTAATTCTTCTGCCGTAATTTGTTTCAGCAGCTTACCATGATGTAAAAAGCCATAACAAGTTGCAAGCTGGTTAAGCTCACTTAAAATATGGCTTGAAATCAATATTGTTACATGGTTTTCCTGGGCTAACTTTTTAAGCAGCTCTCTAAGTTCAATAATACCTGTTGGGTCTAATCCATTGACAGGTTCATCTAAGATTAGAAATTCCGGCTCACCCAAAAGAGCAACAGCCAATGCCAAACGCTGTTTCATACCCAAAGAAAAGTTATTTACTTTCTTTTTTTCCGTATTATTCAGTCCGACAAGTTCCAATGTTTTTGAGATACATTTTTGGTCTGGAATGCCCCTTTGTACCCGCTGAATCTCTAAATTTTGTTTTGCAGTCATATCTTTATACAATGCAGGCATTTCAATCGTACAGCCAATTTTAGTACGTTCATGCTGCAAATAATCTGTTTTTCCGAACAGAGTAATGATACCGCTGCTTTTAAATGCTAATCCCGTCAATATACGGATTAGGGTAGACTTTCCAGCGCCGTTTTCACCGACTAACCCATATATTTCTCCCCGGTTAATTGAAAAATTAACATTTTGTAATACATGGAAATTTTTGTAATTTTTACAAAGTTCTGTTGTTTGACAAATAATCTCTGACATTTTACCAACTCCTTTCCATGCTAATTTACAATCCAAATCTAAAAAAAATCTAAAGAAATAAAAATTATTTCAGTTTATACCCAATCCCCCATACAGTTTCTATATAATCAGTATCCGTATGCTTTTTTATTTTTTTCCGAATGTTACTGATATGCGTGTTGATTGTATCATTATCGTAGGCATATTCTTCCTGCCAGATTGATTCATAAATATTTTGTTTTGAAAAAATTTTTTGCGGATATTGTAACAGAAGGATTAAAATTGATAATTCTGTTGATGTAAATTGTACGATTGCTCCTTTTATATAGGCATTACAGTTTTCGATTTTAATATCCTTATACTTTAAGTGAATATCCGCTTTCATGGGAGCAGTTACACTTCTTTTTAAGTTAGCCTCAATCCTTGCAAGTAACTCAAAAAGGTTAAAAGGTTTTGTCATATAGTCATCTGCTCCCAAACGCAGTAAATCTATTTTGGATTGTACCATTGTTTTTGCAGACACAACAATTACAGGAATATCTGTATATGTTCTTAATTGCTTTATCACACTATCGCCATTTAGAATTGGAAGCATTAAATCCAAAATGATAAGGTCTGGTAAAAATTTCTGGCATAGGTCTATTCCCTCTCTTCCATTAGGGGCAGAATACACTTCATAATTGTGATTTATCAGAAACTTTGTTATCATGTTGCAAATATCGGTATCATCTTCAATGATTGCTATTTTTTTCAATTTTATATCCTCCATATAAAGTAGGGTATACTTTAATTTTGATTGCTTAAAATATGCTTTCATTATACGGCATAATAGAAATGAACTCAAGGCAGAGCATGGAGTATCAATAAAATGTATTTGTAACTTTGATTGGGAAAATAAAAAATACTGGGGAATGGCACTGTATAAGATAGCTTGCTTTCTGCTTTTTGGTTTCTTTGGTTCGGAATAGTGTGGTGCTGGCAGTCTATCTCTTGTTTTCGGTTGCTTGCTTCTTTACCGTACATGAGCATTCGCACCCGGATTATCATTCCCGTATCCCTCAAGCAGATTGATGACGCCCCATACGCCCACGCCTGCGCCGATTGCTGTTACGACTGTCTTTAATCCTGTTACTGCTGTTGTAAAAAATGCCATGTTTCTACCTCTTTCTTTCTCATTAAATTGTTTTATCTGGTTTCTGAAAGAGTTTTTTCGTGTAAAATGCCCTGCCTTATGGTAAGATAAAGACAGGGCAATCCTTTAGGAAGAACCCTGCGGGCATCCGGCATATTCAGTTTGGCGATTGGCTATGCCGGACGCTTTGTTTTGTCCTTTCCCAAGTACATTCAAAACTCCATTCCACTTCTGGACTTTTTGTCCAAAAGTCCTGTGACTGTTTTACAAGTTCCCTATTCAGTTTTTTCCATATTCAGTTGTCATGCTTCAATCACGCCTGCATCCTCCACCTCATCAACGGTGTCATTGTCCCTGACTCTTGCTTTACACAGGTTCTTTACATATTTTTCGATGTCTAAGGCGTTCTTGTCATCAAAATCGGACAGAAGCCGGTACTGCTTGTGCTTGGTGATGTCAAACTTATTGGAGAAGAATGGTCTAACCCCTCTAAGCTGCATGATGCATTTTCCACCATCCATAACCGAAATCTCATCCATCGACATCAATTCTTTGCCACATTGTCAAGTGAAGATTTCATTCTTTTTGATTTTTCATACACGGAATCTTGTAGATGTTCTATAAATGTGCTAAACTGAACGCAATAACAAATCAGAATTTACAGGGATGACACTATGCGAAAAGATATTTTGAAGAATTTACAACAGGAAATATATGACAGATGCCAAAAAGAAACAAATAAATTTGGCATGGGGTGTTATTATCATATTGTTGCAGTGGTTAAAAATGCAGAAATTCTGGCAGAAGAATATGGAGCAGATAAGGAAATTGTTATGATAGCAGCGTGGTTACATGATATTGCATCTATCACAGAATACAGCTTGTATGAACTTCATCATATACATGGAGCAGAAATGGCATATAGTATTCTAAAAGAATATGGTTATGAGGACAAAAAAATTTTATTAGTGCAAAAATGTATTAAAAATCATAGAGGAAGTATATCTCTTGAAAAAAATAGTATCGAGGAATTATGCGTTGCTGATGCTGATGCAATTTCACATTTTGACAGTCTACCAAGTTTGTTGTATTTAGCTTATGTTCAAAGAGGGATGGGGATTGAAGATGGTAAGGAATTTGTAAAAAATAAACTGATAAGAAGTTTTCAAAAATTATCTGCAAGAAGTAAAAAGCACTATCAAAATAAATTTGAAAAAACCATGGAAGTCTTAGGGTAACAGCTTCAAATTTGCAAGGAGAAATGTATGATTAGAATAAGACCATATAAAGCTTCGGATGTAGATACGATATTATCGTGGTGTCAAGATGAAAAAGCATTTTATCAATGGACAGCAGGTGTACTTGGTAATTACCCAATAACACAAAATGAATTTTGCTTTGTTGAATCTCTAATGCCGTTTACTGCATTTGATGAAACTGGAATTGTTGGTTTTTTTACACTAAGGAATCCTGATGAATCTTTGGATGAATTACGCTTTGGATTTGTTATTATAAATCCTCACAAGAGAGGAAAAGGCTATGGAAAAGCTATGCTCCAGTTAGGTCTAAAATTTGCATTTGAAATATATGGAGCAAAAAAAGTATCATTGGGTGTTTTTGAGAATAATCTTCCAGCTTATTACTGTTATAAGGCAGTCGGTTTTAGCGACGTAGTTCTTGATACAACAGAAAGATATTGTATTCTGGGTGAGGAATGGAAGTGCAAAGAATTGATTATGGAAAATAGATAGATTCCAGTTTATAGATTTGAACAAATCGGTATTTAAGGAGTTGTTGAAATGGAGATTAGATACATCACCAAAGATGATAATCCTCTTGAAATAAGCAAAATATATGAAAGTAGTTGGAAATACGCATATAAAAACATTATTCCTCAAAACTATCTTAATAGTATTCCAACGGGGCAATGGGCTAATAGTATCAATAAAATTGGTATGAATAACCTTGTTCTGATAGAACATGGGCGTCTTATAGGTACTGCAAGTTTCTGTAAATCAAGATGGGAAAAATACAGCGAATATGGAGAAATCGTTTCCATATATTTTTTGCCTGATTACATTGGAAAAGGATACGGTAGGTTATTGCTTAACAAGTGTATTAAAGAATTAAAACAATGCGGATTTAGTAAAGTGCTTTTATGGGTTTTGGAGGATAATCATAGAGCAAGAAAATTTTATGAAAAAAACGGATTTATTTATTCAGAAGTATTTCGGGATGATAATATCGGTGGGAAAGATATAAGAGAGGTATTGTATTTCCTTGTATAGATAAATTCAAATTTGTGAGGATGAATGTGATGCGTGAATTGATGTTGGTTAGGCCATCTAAACTATATGCAAAACAAGTCATGTCATATAAAGAAGAAATGTTACAATGTGGAGATAGTTTTGATGGTTGTGCAGGTCTTGAAGATGTCCAATCATTTGATGAGTGGATTGACTTTGAGAGAAGATTAAGAGAAAAATATAAAAGCGGATATGTTCCATCAGAAGTGTTTTTAGCGGTAAGGCGAAAAGACGATTTTGTTGTTGGTATGATTGATTTTCGACACCCATTATCGGATTTTCTCAAAAATTTTGGGGGTAATATTGGATATAGTGTTCGTCCGTCAGAAAGACGAAAAGGTTATGCGTCTGAAATGCTGGGATTAGTTTTACCTTTTTGCCGTGCGTTTGGAGAAAGCAAGGTTTTAGTAACCTGCGATAAGCGAAATGTAGCTTCGCAAAGGACGATTATTAAAAACGGTGGAGTGATGGAAAATGAAATTGTTGATACAGTGGGATTAAGTAAAAGTGGCATTATTCAAAGATTTTGGATTTCAATATAGTGTCTTTCTCAACCATTTCCAGTTTGACATACTGGGAAATCGCAATTTAAAGGAGAAAATTATGAATATAGAACAATTTTGGAAAGCCGTTCTTGCCCAAGATGAAAGAGAAATTAGAAAATACTTTCATGCAGAAGCCTATGTAAATTGGCATTGCACCAACGAGCATTTTACGGTGGATGAATATATTGTTGCGAATTGTGAGTACCCCGGAGAATGGGACGGACTCGTTGAAAGAGTAGAAATTGTGAATGATTTAATTATTACAGTTGTTCGTATCTATCCCAAAGATAGAAGTATTTCTTTTCATGTGACTTCGTTTATTCAAACAAAAAACGATAAAATTACAGCAATGGACGAATATTATGCCGATGATGGAATGGCACCACAATGGAGATTGGATAAACGCATTGGGACACCTATCAAATAAATCTCAGTTTTTTCTGGAAGCCGGAGAATAGGGAACCCGGCTTCTTTTTCGTGTACGGGCAAAAAGAAAACCCTTCCCCCAAAAAGAGAGAAGGGCATTGCCGTTATTCTGTTACCGCCGGTATCTCCCCGACAAAGTTATAAATGATTTTGATTTCCTGAAACTTCTCCCCGTCAACCTTTTTCACCTCACCCACCAGAATCCGGCTGATAAGGCGGTTTAAGATACCCTCGTCCAATTCCTGTATCGTGGCATACTGCCGGATTTCACGGATAAAGGTGCGGACATCGCTTTCCTGCTCATTGGAACGGCGCAGGGAGAGTGCCAGTTCTTTAAGCTGCTTCTGGTTTTCCTCCTGTTCCCGCTCCATTGCCGCTGTCAGCTTCACAAACCGCTGCTCGGACAGGATTCCTTTTGCCTTGTCGGTATACAGGTTCAGGAACATATCGTCAATCTCCCGGTTCCTTGCTTCCAGCCGCTCCCGTTCCTTCTCCATCTCCGAAGCGTCCGCCAGATACCGCCGCTCCATGCGGCTGCTAATCCGCTGGTAGAACGATTCCACGTCTTTCAACGCCATTGCCGCAAGTTCCTGAATATCCTTCAGCACAAGGTTGTACAAATCCCTCGCTTCCACCTTATGGCTGGTGCAGGCATCCTTCCCCAGCCGGTTATACGTCTGGCAGATATAATACGCCTTGTCTATCGGCTCCCGTTCCTCGCCGGTAAAGCGGTTCTTCCCAGTTCTGCCCACCTTCTCATAGCGTACCTGCATGGACTTCCCGCAGGTTGCGCAGTAGATAATGCCGTGGAACAGGTTGTAGAAGGGGCAGGCGTTCCCCTCCATGATAGGCGGGCGGCGGTCAATGAGTTCCTGCACCTTCTCCCAGTCCTCCGGGCTTACGATAGCTTCATGGCAGCCCTCAAGCACTTCCCATTCCTCACGGGGAATGATGTCATAGGTGTTGGAGCGGATTCCTTTCTGGTGCGTCCGGCAGACTAAATGCGCCCCCTTATAAAATGGGTTCCGCAGGATATGGCTAATCCGTGCGCTCCCCCATGAGTAATAATTCACGTCACATTCCGTATTGCCCTTTACCCGTGTAATGGGGATTTTATCCTCCATAAGCTGTTTGGCAATCCGCATACACCCCCAGCCGTTTAAGGCAAGGTCATAGATTTTACGGATAGTCGGCGCAGTGTCCGGGTCAAGGATAAGGTGTCCCTTTTCCTCCGGGTCACGCATCAGGCCAAGGGGCGGCTGCCCGCCGCAGAATTTCCCCTGACGGGAGCGTGTCATGCGCCCGGCAAGCACTTTCTTTGAAATATCCCGGCTGTACATATCATTCAGGATATTTTTGAACGGCGTAATGTCCATTTCCTGCCTTGTCAGGCTGTCCACGCCGTCCGTGACCGCTATATACCTTACATTGTGTTTTGGGAAAAAGATTTCGATATAACTGCCCGCTTCAATATAGTTCCTCCCAAGCCTTGAAAGGTCTTTGGTTATCACGCAGCCTACCTTCCCTGCTTCAATGTCGGCAATCAGACGCTTAAACGAAGGGCGGTTGAAATTCCTTCCCGTATACCCGTCGTCCACGTAATATTCGTACCGGGGCATACCGTTCTTTTCAGCGTAATCTTTGAGCAAAAGTTTCTGGTTCGAGATACTCATGCTCTCATTCTGGCTGCCGTCATCAAGGGAAATCCTGCAATAGAGGGCGGTTATTTTCTGATTCGATAGGTTATTTTTCCTGCTCATAGGGTTCTCCTTCTATGAACAGGGACACGATACCATGATAATACCATGCCCCCGCCATTTGTTCAACTGTTTTCTGCAAGATTCCCGGTTTTTCTCCGGTTCCCGCCCTTTAGCTGGCCTGCCGTTTCTGCCATTCCTCGAACCGCTCACAGGTCTGCCGCTCGATAAGCTGCTCAAAGGCTTCCTGCATGGTCTGGCTGCCCGCAAACTCACGGGACACGATAAACTGTACCTTTTTCTTTTTGTTCCGGCTCTGCGCCGGGCGGTCTGCTTGTTTTGCCATAGGCATTTACCTCCATAAAGATACCCTGACAACTCTGTCCGGGCGTGTGTCGTGTGCTGCCGGACAAGTGGGAGCCTGACAACGGGTGCTGACAACGGACGTTAAAAAACTCCGCACACAAAACCCGGCTTCCCGTTTCCTGTCCTGATTGATTTTCTTCCTGTTTCTCCGTTGCTTTCGTTGTCAGGGGAAGAAAAAGCCCTAAAATACGGTATTTTTAGGCTCCCTTCCCGGCAACGGGCTTGACAACGGGAGGGGCAACCAGCTGACAACCGGCTATGGCTTTCCCCCTTCCAGCCATTCCTTTGGCAGCCCAAGCTGGACGGCTTCCCCTTCGGGCAAAGGCTGGAAACCCGATTCTCCATGACCTCCGTTGTCAGGCGGCTCAGCCCGTTCCCAGCCCTTCTGCCGGTTATAGGGCGGCGGGAAATGCCGTGGATTTTCAAAGGCTTTCCAGCCCGCCGCATAGTTCTTCATAATGGAATTAATATCACGAATATCATACTGCTTCGGTTCCTCATGAGCCGGGTGTCCCAGCCCTTCATGGTAGATTTGCAGGGAGCATACCATCTTCCCACCGTACCCGTCCAAAAAGTTCAGAATTTGGGTGGCGAGGGTGTCCTCTGGCATGAATGACCGTTGGTGTTCTTTCAGATACCGTTCCATTGCCGGGCTTAATTTCAGCTTTGCATCCCCCTTCCGGTAAACCTCCATGACCTCCGCCCACATCTGCCCGATATAGGCTCTGGAAGCGGCTTCATCTTCCAGAATGTGAACCTCCGCCGCTTCCGCCTGCACCTGCACCGGCAGGAAACGCCGGTTCCCGGTTCGGTCAAGGGGCAGGAAGTCCAGCGTGTTGGAAGTCCCGGCAAACACGCACTGCCGCTTATGATCTTTTGGGTGGACTTCATAAGGGGCTTTGTAGGTTTCCTTCTGGCGGCTCAAAAAGGACTTAATATCCTCAATGCTCTTTGCGTTCGCCGTGGCAATCATCTCCGACATTTCAATAATCCAATGCCCTTGCAGCTTCCGGTATACGTTATCATCGTCTAACTTCCGCAGGTCATCGGAAAACCACTCATCACGGACAGCAAGGAACCGGAAGAAGGTGGACTTCCCGGCTCCCTGACCGCCCACCAGACAGAGCATGACCTCAAACTTTGTCCCCGGCTTGAATACCCGTGCCACCGCCCCCAGCATGAACAGCAGGAGGACTTCGTAATTGTAATCGCTCACCTCCGCACCGAGGAAATGGCGCAGGGCATAGCGCACCCGCTCCGTCCCGTCCCATTGCAGGCTGTTCAGGTAATCACGGACAGGGTGATACCGGTATTCATTGGCGGCTACCTTGATAGCCCCCTCAATCCGCTTCTCTGATGTCAGCCCGTAGTGTTCCTCCAAGTACAGAACCAGATATTGGATATCCACGTCCGTCAAGCGGTTCCCGTCCCGATACCAGCCAAGGGGCTTCACAATGTCAACCCGGTCAGTCAGGAGGTTGCTGCTGAACGCCCCTCTAAGCAGCGGGTCATGCAGAAACACCGCCCTGTAATTCCCCGGCGTGTTGGCGGTCTGCCCCTTCTGCGTGGTTTCCAGCATCTGCCGGACTTCCCCCACCGTCTTTTCACCGTCCAAGCTGTCTGCGGCTATCTCCACGGCTTGTCTGGCCTCTGGCGGCAAACTCTGATACCTTCCGCTCAATCCGTTCCACCTCCTTCCCATGCCCCGTGATGACGGCGGCTTTTTCCTCCACTGTCCCGGTCAGCAGTGTGTCTAAAAGATAACCCACATACTCCCGCTTCTGCATGGCTTCCACGAACAGCGGGTTCCAGCCGTCCTCCGGCGATTTGGGCGCATAGGCCGTTCCCCAATGCTCCAACAGGCGGAGATAATCACTAAGCACCCGGAAGCATTTCTGCTGTGCCTGCAAGAACCGCAGTTCCGCCGACACGCTCCGTCTGGCTGGCTTCGGGGAAGCCCGCCCCCGGCTCTCATAAGGGATTCCAAAATCCGCAGCCAGCTTTTTCGCCGCTTCCAGACCGGGCAGCCCATAAAGCCTTGCCACAAAGTCAATCACGTCCCCGTCCGCCTGGCAGCCGAAGCAATGGAACCGCTTATCCACCTTCAAGCTGGGATTCCTGTCATCATGGAAAGGGCAGCACGCCATGCCGTTCCGGTTCACCCGGATGCCGTACATTTCCGCCGCCTGCCTTGCCGTTACATTTTCCTTTACTGCTTCAAATACATTCATACCGTCCCTTCCCGGAAATAAAAAAGCATCTGCCATTTCCACAGCGGAAAGCAAATGCTTCAAATCTCCATATCTTTTTTTGTTGCTGCCCTTATGTTCCTGCGCTCCATGCGCTCCCGGTTCACCCGGTCAGCTTCTATTTTCCCCCTTGCGAGCCTGTCCTTCATGGATTCCCTTGCCTTCTCTTTAATCTGCTCCTTGTTTGCACGGCTCACCTCCGGCTTTTGGAGTGCCGACTGGACTTTCCTTAACACTTTCTGCGCCGCATTTTTTATCTGCTCCTGAACCGTACACAGGCACTTCACGGCGTAATCCCTTTTCTCCTGCGGGGCTTTCCGTTCCGGCGAAGCCAGCCACTTTTTGTAATCCTCCACCGCCCGGATGTCCTCCTTCTGCGTTTCCGCCCGGACGGTATCCGCCACAACCTCGCAGGCTTTCTCATAAGCCGTGTCCGCCACTTCCTCCACCAGCGATTCCATGTCCGCAATCTTCATGGTGACAGTGGCAAGTGCCGCCTGCTTTTCCGAAAGTTCCCGCCCTTTTTCCGCAATCAGCCCCTCCTGCTTTTCCAGTTCCTTTTCTTTTTCTGAAACGGCTTTTGCGGCTTTATCAAACTTCTTTTCCTGCTCCGCTATGGCTACGGTGTTTTTCGTCAAGGCTTCCCCCTGTGCGGAGAGTATTTTCTTCTGTTTTTCAATGATGAAGTCCTGCTTTTCCAGATAATCCCGCCCGCCGTAGGACGGCTCTGCCTGCAAGTGAAGGTTATGTGCGGCGCAGATACGGAAAAGCATCTTCCGGCACTCCGCATCAAAAGTCTGCTTGCGGTTGTTGTCCCTTCCCTTTTTCTTATCCGGTTCAGGGAGCGGCACTCCCAGTTCTTCCAACGCCTTTTCCTGCTGGGGGCATAACTCCCCATACCGGTTTTTGCAATCGAATACATGGCGCTCATGGATATGCGGTGTCCCCTCGTCCAGATGGAGCGCCCAGTCCAGAAGATGCACGTGGGAACCAAAACGCTGGTCAAACTCTGCATAAAACTCATTCACAATCTGGAACAAGGTTTCCGGCGGGACGGATTCCTCCACCGTCCCAATCTGGTAAATGCTTTCCTCCGGGCAGGTCTTATTGTTCTTTAACAAATCCCCCACCGTGCGGTTGCGTTCCGTGTGCCGGTTCTTCTCGTTCCTTGCGTTCTAGGCTTCAATGAAATCCGAATAATTCTCGGTGTAATAAGCCAGTTCTATCTGCTCAAAGCTGAAATCCGGCTGGGAAGAATCCTCCCGGCTCCCGGCGGTGGTATAGCCCCGGTAGCAGTCCCAGTATACATTTTTCTTTGCCCGCTCCGAATCAATATGCCCGCTGTTTTCCACGTCAAAGCGGCGGTCATTGTGGCGTGGGTTGTACGTGCCGTTTTTGCCGGAGCGCCCGTTGTGCCGTGTCAGTTTCAATCCAAAATCCCCCTTTCCTTTTTACCGATTTCCGGGCTGGCGGGAGGGCTGCGGAGCTGCCGAACCTGCGGAACTTGCGTCAGGTAATACCCAGTACGAGTTGACGCAGGCATCAACTCTAGCTGGGCAAGGCGTTTCACCCTTGACCCGATAAGGACTGCCGCCCTTAACCCGCCAATGGGCGTTGCCCCTTGACCCCAACAGGGCTGCTGCGCCCCTGTTCCCCGCATAAAAGGTTGCCGCCAACGTGAGTGCGCTGCGCCCGCCCACGTCAAAGACGGCTCCCTTTTTCCGTATCAGAAAATCAGAACGCGCCGCGCTCGTTCTGATTTCCCACAGAAACCCAAGCCATGCCCCATGACAGCCGGAAAAACACGCCCAAAACAGGCATTTCCGCCGTCCGGGGCTTCCCTGATGTCTGATACCTCCACCGTGAACCATGGGGAAAATACCGGCTCCGCACCCGTTGTTTTGACCGTAAAACGCCCCCAAATCAGGCAATATCCTTCCCGCCCGGCATGGGCTTGAAGCCGTGTTCTTTGGCGTATGCCCTCGCCGCCGCCCGCCGTTCCTCACTGTAAGGCGGAACCAGCCGGATAGACAGCCGGGACTTATCCAGAACATAGGTCACGCTCCCTTCCTGCGTGGACTTTTCCAAACGGCACAGGAGCGGATATTTTTTGCTGAACTCCGCCAGCCGCCGTTTCAAGTCCGCATTGAAGGTATAGACGCTTGCTTCCTTCTCACCCTCGTTGAAATTTACGATAGTTTCCTTTTCATACTTAGACGGCTTTCCCATAAAATTCCTCCCAGTCTGTGCTTTTTTCCACCATGCGGATATGCTTCTTTGCTTCAAAATATCCCTCCATTTCCAAACGAAGATGATGGTAAAAGCAGGGATACCATTCACCGGCTCCACCATCATCCAGCTTCCTTGCCAGGCACAGCACCCGGCGTTTCACCTTTTCATCCACCGTCAGGGCAGTGACCCATTTCAGCCTGCGGACTGTATTCTCATGGCTCCTGCACCCAAAGGCATATAAAATCTTCTTTTCCTCAATGTTTAACTTCATGTTCCTTCCTCCATAATTGATATTTTGTTTTCCTGCCGTTTTGCCTGCAATCCGTTCCTGCCCGGAATCACCCCAGCGTTTTCCGTTCCTTTGGTATGCTCCTGTCATGGCACTACTTCTCCGGGAACGGTATCACTTGCAGCCGGTCATTCTGTTTTCAATGTCCCTGTGACACTGAAATCTTATCAAAATAAACCGGCTTCCCCCGTATGTCCGAAAGGCTGGAAAATTTCCCAAAAGCGCAAAATTTCCACGCTTTCGGAAATGCCCTGTGCTATAATGGTCACGAACCCTGTTTTGAGAGGAGGGGCGCAATGTATATAAAACTGACGCTTCAGGAGAAATTGAAAGACGAGAGAACCAACCGCCATATGACGCTTGCGGAACTGGAAAAGGCAACAGGCATAGCAAGAGCCACGCTGGGAAAATATGAATCCGACAAATGCACGGATATAAGCCCGTTCAACCTCGCAAAGCTGGCGGAATACTACGGCCTTTCCATGGATTACCTCATGGGGCTGACCGAAAACAAGAACCACCCGAACACCGCCCTGCATGAGCTGCACTTGAATGATTCCACGGTTGATTTGTTAAAAAGCGGCGCACTCAACAACCGGCTTCTCTGCGAGTTTGTCTGCCATCCGGGATTTTTGCGCCTGCTGACGGATATGGAAGTCTGCATTGACCGGATTGCGGATATGCGCATCCGTGACATGAACTTAGTTCTGGAACAGGCAAGGCAGTCCATTATGGAACAGCGGCAGCCCCCGGAAAACGACCTCTATATGCGCACGTTGGAACTGGGGCAGGTCAGCGAGGAACTGTTTTTCAGCCATGTCATCCATGATGACCTTGACCGGATTGTAAAAGACCTCCGCACCCGGCACGAATCCGACAAGACCACCGCCGAACTGGAAACCCCAGCAGCGGACTTTGCCCGGAACATCCCGGTGATACTGCTGGACGCCCTCATGCACAAAGGCACGGCGGACGAAAAACGGGCGTTTACTATCTGCCGGGTGTTCGGCATTGATTATATGGGACTCCCGGAAGAGGAACGTGCCACCCTTGCCCGTGTGTTTAAAAAATCCCCCCTGCTCCCCGTAGCTTCCAGCCAGCGTGGAAAATCAAAGCTGCTGTCCCTGTTTGGGAAGAAAAAGACGAAAGAATGACGCAAAAAGGGCTGCCATTCCCGTAAAATCCGGTTAGCAGTCCTCTTTACTGTATCGTGTGTCCCATGTTCAATTTTCCGGCTTTAGAGCCGCTTTTTCCAGACAGGAGCCAGCCGCATTATACATAGACCAGTTCCGCATAGATAATTTCCTCCGCCCGGTTACGGATAGAATTGCAGCGGTGCACCCATTCAAGCTGGTCATCCGCTTTCAATTTCTCCGTCACGCCCTCGGCGGCTTTCATCTGCTCCATGATAAGGTCAAGCCGTTCCTGTGCCTGCTCGTCCACGTCGGCAAGGTGCGTCCAGAGTTTCCCGGATAACAGCAGGCTGCAATAAAGGGCGGGGCGGGCTTCTTCCAGATAGGCTTTACGCCTGCGCCCCCAATGCCCGATAGGGCGGGATTCCTCCGTCAGCCGCAGGGCGGGAATGTAATAATCACCCACAAGAATGTAGTCAAGGCCGTTGGTATCGTCATGGATTCTTTCTGGCAGTTCTTTCATTCGTGACCTCCTGTATTCAGTTTTCCAGAATCCAGTTGTTCGTGTCCCTGTTCATGTGAATTTGTTAGGCAACTGAACTCTTCACGAACAAGTATGGCATATCTTTTCCGGTCTTTTGATAATTTAAACCGTAGGACTGCGACGTACCCCTTGTGTCAGAGGTATTGTAAAGGTCTATCGTTTCCTTACCCAAAATTTCCGCCATCTCTTTTAAAGTGGTCTTTTCCTTCCCTCCGAGGAATAAGGTGGTATCACAATTCCCTTCAATGGTGTCAGCGTTGTCCTTATAAATCGCTTTAAGCTGTGACTTCGACTGCAAGATAATGGAAGCCGATATTTCCCGGCTCCGGATTGTGGCAATCAGCTTCTCAAACTTTGGTATCTGCCCGATGTTTGCAAACTCATCGAGTAAGCAGCGCACATGGACGGGCAATCTCCCATGATACACATCGTCCGCCCTGTCACAGAGCAGGTTGAAAAGCTGCGTATACATGATAGACACGATAAAATTAAATGTGTCATCGGTGTCGGAGATAATGACAAACAACGCTGTCTTTTCATCCCCAATCATGTCAAGTCCCAACTCGTCATAGCTTGTCAGGTCACGCAGCTCTTTGATGTCAAAAGGGGCTAAACGTGCGCCGCAGCTAATTAAAATGCTTTTCGCTGTCTTGCCAGAGACAAATCGTCAAGGACTTTTTAATCAATTTCACAAAAAATTCACATTTCCAATGTCTGATAAAGCCCATTCCATGAATTTCATTTGATTTTTCTTTGGCAGTCGCATATAATGTAAGTAGGGAAATCCCTACTTTCCATATTTCAGGAGGTGAAAGATATGTTAGCAAACGCTTTTGTTGACAACGCAAAGGTCATGGCCAAAGGGCAGGTCACAATCCCAAAAGATGTCCGTGAAGTGCTTGGTGTGGCAAGCGGAGACCGCATTTCTTTTATTGTGGAGGGCGGCACTGTCCGTATCGTTAATTCGGCTGTCTATGCCATGCAGATGCTCCAGGGGGAAATGGCAGGCGAAGCAGAACGGGCTGGTCTCACATCTGACGATGATGTTATGGCACTTGTAAAAGAATTGAGAAATGAGGACGAAAACGTATGAGGGTTCTGATTGATACGAATGTCCTCATATCTGCGGCATTGAGTGCAAACGGTGTTCCCTATCGGGCTTATGTAAAAGCAGCCTCTTATCCTAACCACGGATTGATCTGTGAGCAGAATGTGGACGAAATGAAACGGATATTCAATAAAAAATTCCCCAAACGTCTGGCGGCATTGGACAAATTTCTTTCAATAGCCTTACTGACGCTGGAATTAGTACCCATCCCGACAGACGAAAACACGTCGGAATCACAGGTCAGGGATGCAGATGACCGTCCCATTTTAAGGGCGGCGATTGCGGCAAGGGCTGATGTCCTGCTCACCGGCGACAAGGATTTTCTGGAATCAGGTTTGGAGAATCCAATGATTATGACACCGGCTGAATTTCTTGGCATGGAATAAAAACAGCATTGTATGGCAGGACCGGAAACTGTAACAGCTTCCGGCCCTGTCCTTTTACATCTGCTGTATCTCATTTTTCAGCATACGCTTGATCTTGTCGCTCATGGTCTCCGTGCTGGTCTTACTGAAATGAATCCGCACGATATAGGTGGTGCGGCCTATCTTCTTCACCAGTGCGGGCGGGTTCTCTGCCCCGTCTGTTGCCGTGGTGTCTGCTACATTCTGGATATTTTTCTCGCTGCTCATGGTATCATGCTCCTTTCCCGGACAGTCCACTGATAGGTATGGGGATTGCCCTTGCTGCTGTTTTCAGGTTTCATTTCGGGGAGGCAATCCCCCTCGCCGCCTCTTTGGTAGCTGCCGCCTTTTCTTCCCGGAAGTTTCTGCCGGAGAAAAGGACAGGGGCGCACCGCTCCATGATGCGGTCATAGATTCTGGCGTGGGCCAGGTCGGGCGGATTTTTGATCTCTTCCAGTTTCAGGTTGGTCGTGACGATCAGCGGCTTCCTGCTCCTGTACCGGCTGTCAATGACAAGGAACATCTGCTCCAACGCATACCCGGTATTGCGCTCCACGCCCAGGTCGTCCAGGATCAAAAGGCTGTAATCGTCAAGGGCGGAGATAAACGCCGCCCGGTCCTCGGCAAACATCCCGGTCAGCCGGTTTAGGATAGAGGGGATATTCGTCATGAGCACCGGTACATCCTGGTCGATTAGGGCATTGGCAATACATCCGGCAAAGAAGGATTTTCCCGTCCCCACGTCACCGAAGAGCAGAAGGCCGGTATTCTCCCGGTATGCCTCCTTCCAGTTTTCCACATAAGCACGGGCTTTCTCCATGAGCGGGTTCTGCCCGTTGTCATTGGCAAAAGTGAAGTCATGGAGATAGCGGTCCTGCAGGCCCTGCGCCCTCCTGCGCCGGATGCTCTCCATGAGCGCCCTCTGTTCCCCGGCGGCCTTCCTCTGCTTTTCGGCCTCCTGCTGGCAGGGGCAGACACAGCGGGGCATGAGGTAGCTGTGCCGGAGCGGGTCGGGGAGGATGGTCTGCCGCCTCCCTCCGCATTTCTTACAGTGGATAAGACCGTCAGAATGGTCTATGTATTCGTCCTCCGATAATTCCGTACCTCCGGCGGTTTTGTCAATAAATGCCCGGACAGCCTCGTTGATCTCGATCATATGGTGTCTCCCTCCTTTACGGTGTAATCCCGGTTTCTTGCCGGTGGAGCCGCCCCTTTCCTGTCCGCATTGGCCCAGCGCCGGATTGTGGCGGCATGGCTTTTGTATTCCCTCCCGGTGGATTCCATGTATTCCGACAAACGCTCTACATAGTCCTGCAGGACACTGTCTGAAAATTCTTTCTGCAGCTCCGACATTTCTCTTTCTGCCAAAAAAACATTCCCATACTTTCCATAAGCGTGTGCGTCATTATCACACTCTCTATTCTCTATACTCTTATCTCTAATATCTAATCTCTTATCTCTAATCTCTGGTGGACAAATGTCCCCCCCGGCTATATGGTGGACATTTGTCCGCCGGTCCGGATGGGAGCAGCTTCTGGCGTTTCAGGCGCATCCGCTCTTTCTTCTTCCGTTCGCCCTCAGTGGAGGACTGGCCAATCAAAAGCTGGATGTCTGCCATGTAATAAGCCCCGTCCGTCAGGACCTCCACAAAGCCAAACTCGGTAAAGAGCTTCAATGCCCGCTCCACCGTGCCGATCTGGTGGCGGGCGAAGGTGGCTATGGTCTGGGGCGTGTGGGGCAGGCCGTCCCCAAGCATGAGGACGCCGTTATGTTTCAGCGACATCAGGTACATTTTCAGCAGCAGGTTGGAATACAAAAGCCCGTCCTGTGCGCTTTCCAGTATCACCATCTTCTCGGTGGTGAAAAAGTTCTCTTTCAGTTTCAGGTAGTAATATTTCCGGTTCTCTGACATATCTGTTGCTCCTTTGGTCTCTGGGATAGGGCTGTGAGGCCCGTATACGCCATTTAAGGCTGTTTTTGGGTGCCAGTGATAAAAAGTATTGGCTGCCCTCCGACACTCAAAAAAAGTGCTTGATTTATAAGGCTTTTTCCCTTCCTAAAGCGTGACATATGCGCCTCTGCTTCCGTTTGCGTTCGG
The DNA here is from genome assembly GCA_910576125.1 of Lachnospiraceae bacterium. Lineage (GTDB taxonomy): Bacteria > Bacillota > Clostridia > Lachnospirales > Lachnospiraceae > Acetatifactor > Acetatifactor aquisgranensis. The sequence continues at coordinate 59,140 of CAJTHM010000020.1, forward strand.
CGGCGTGTTTCCGCTTCATGCGGGCGGCACAGTCCGGGCAGTATTTCGCCCGGTTGGAGCCGGGAAGGAAAAGCCTGGCGCAGACGGAACACCGTTTCCGTTCCAGCCGGTGGAAAAGGGCCGCTTCCAATTCCCGGTCAAGGGGAAGGACGGCACAGCGGAACCACCGGCATAAAACCGAATGGGAGATGCTCTGGACACAGACGCACCCGTCCCCTTCGTCAAGGGCGATACACTGGCCGTTGTCATAGTTGCAGCACTCATGCACCAACTTCCTTGCCCGCCGGAACTGTCCGTAATCCATCACCGGGATGGGTTCAGCGCTTTTCTTTTTCATGGCGGCACCGGCACTCATGGCCGGTCTCCTGGCAATGGCACTGGCAGCCACATTCATCACCGGTATGGCCGTGTCCGTGATGGCAGGAGCAGGAGCCGCTGCTGGCGTGGCGGTCATGGGGATTCTCCCTTCCCTCTGTACCTCTGCCCGGTACAGGCAGCACGGTCCGGCGTGGGATATAAAAATGGATATTGATATGCAAAAGAAAATGTCTCATAGCTGGTTGTCCTCCTTCTTTCTGTTTCGATCCTGCTGTGACTTTTCAAGCTGGTCTGCGGCTTTCCGCAGGTTCTCCACCGCTTTGATCTGCTCCCTCATGGAGCGCATCTCCTGATAGTGGATTTCTTTCTGTACGGTCAGCTTTTCCGATTCCGCCCTCCATTTCTTCGGGGTGACTGGTTCCCCGCCGGATTTCAATTTTTCCAGATACCGGGCGGCGGCTTCGTAAAGGGCAAGCTCCGTTCCGTGCTTCTGCTCAAACTGTCCTTTCTTCCCCGGCTTCACTTTGTCAAGCTGGCGGCGGATGCCTTTGTGCTTCTCGTACTGTTCCCACATGGAGAGGTGTTCGTCCAGGACCTTGATGCGGCGTTCTGCGCTGACGATCTTCCCACGCAGGTCATAGTAGCTTTTATTCATGGCGGAGACTTTCTCATGGAGCTGCCGCATGGTGGTGATCCCATTCCCCTGCAGGAGACTGTAAAGCGCCGCCTGTTCTTTCAGGTCTTTTATTTTTCCGTACCGGGAATCCGGGCTGTCCATTTCCTGCCGGGCCTGCCATAACTGGAGCAGGATGCTTTCTTTTCCTTCCGGTCTCTCTGCCTGTTCCTTTGACCAGTTATAGAGCCGGGTAATGCGGGCTTTTATCTCTTTGAGCAGTCTGTTGTCGGCGGCAATCTGCCGGTTCAAATCTCCTTTACGGGTAGATATGCCACGCCTTTCCATCTGCATAGCTGCCACGCCTAAATGGACGCTGGGGATTTTATCTACGCCCTGGCGCTTATAGCTGCGGTGGTCGATCCGCTCCGGCCTCCCGGCTGATTCCAATGCCTTATTCGCATACGTCGCCCATGCCGCCCGCCACTTCTCGGCGTTGCCTTTGTCGTTCCAGTCGGTGGTGTCCTCCCGGTGGTTCTTATAGCCGCCTTTCCCGTCCGGGATCCTCTGTCCGTTCTTATCCAGGTCATAGACCTTGCGGCATTTTGCGCCCCACCCGCCGTTATCATCCAGCGGGCGGATAGTGAGCAGGATATGTACATGGGGGTTGCCGGTCCCTTTGTCGTGGATGGCAAAATCGGCGCACATACCGGAATCCACAAAGTTGTCCTTCACATAAGCCCGGACAAGCGCCAGCCGTTCCTCCGGCGATAATTCCACCGGCAGCGCCGCCTCGACCTCACGGGCAAGTTGGCTGTTCTTTGAGGTTTCAATCTGCTCCACGCTGTTCCAGAGGATGGAGCGGTCGGAAAATTCCGGCGGGGCATGGGCGGGCAGCATGACCTCCGAATGGATGATGCCGCCCTTTCTGGTATAGTCGTGGGTCAGACCGTCCCACTCATTGGTGAGCTTCGTGCCGCTCCGGTATGCGGCGGCAGCCACGGCGGACTTGCCCTTGCTGCGCTGGATGATCTTGATGGGGCAATGGAAGATTGCCACGGATTTTCGCCTCCTTCCGGGATGGAATGTATAAGGCTCTGCCGGAAATGGCAGCCGCAAAGCGGGTGTCGTTTCCAGCGGAGCGCACAAGGGGTTTGGGGAGTGTAGCTCCCCATCGCGTCCAGAGGACGCAAAGGCTCCTGGCAGGGCGCACGCACCGGAACGGTGCATAAGTGCGCCCTTGTAACCAAGGGACTTAGGAAGCATCCCCGGATTTGCGTACATTTGCGGCGGCTTTCTCTGCCCCCGGCAGACGGGAGAGCGCAAGCAGAAATGCCTTGGCTTCCTCGCCGGTCATGGCGGCGGTTGCCGGGAAAATGCTTTCCAGAACCGCCCCATGCTCGATCAGGCGGCGGGTCCTGGCACGGCGCTCCGTGTCCGTCTTTCGGTTCAGGAGAATCTTCTGGCGGTTCTGAAGCTGTTCAATCTCCCTCTGGACTTTCTGCTGTTCAGACTGTAACTTTTTTAATTCCTTCATTTTCGTTTTCCCCTTTCCGCTTACCGTTCCGGCTGTTTTGGTTTCTTATCAGGATAGAGCTTCCCGGCGCATACGGCGGCATGGCTTCTGATCTTCACCTCGCCCCGGCCCTCGCTGGCCCTGGCATTCTGATAGCCTTCGTCAGAGAGGAAAAAGCGGTATCTCTCTCCGGGGAATCCCACCGGGCTGTCGCTGTTTAAAATATCCACCGTTACCATGTGCCTTGTCCCCGGCAGAAACCGCTCCGTCCCGGCCAGGTCATGCCCCAGCAGGGCCGGCTCCTTTGCCGCCTCTGCAAGCCTCCTGCGGATGGAATTGTCCCTCTCTGTGATAAAGGCGGCCCGGTTGTCGGCAATGAACCGGCTGCACTCCGGCTCTGCCAGTTTTTCCAGCTTCCTCACCGTGTTCTCCACGATCATCTTTGTCAGCAGGTCGTCCTTCCTTTCCAGGATTGGCACGATCTCTTTCAGCCCCGCAAGGGTTTCCTCCTTCGTGGGCGCTGCGTACTGGTAGAGCATTTCCAATTCGCTTTTTGTAAAATTCATTCCTTCATTTCCTCCATTTCTTTTTCTCAAAATATCTCCGCATCCGCTTTAAGGCGCTCTTGATGGTCTGCTGTACCACGGAGACGCTGACGCCTTCCGCTGCGGCAATCTCGGCCAGCTTCTTCCCAAGGACGTAGCGGGCATGGATGCGCCTCGCCTGTGTGTCCGTCAAATCCCCCATGGCCTCGGCCAGCCGTTCCAGCATGGTGAGGAAAAGCTGTTCTTCCTCCCGCTCCACAAGGATGTCCTCCGGGGATTTCGTGGTGAAGTCCAGAGCGCAGTTCTCGATCCCGTCCTCACAGTCAAGGGAGTAGTAGGCTTTGTGATACCAGATTTTATGGGTGCGGTTGTTTTCCTCCCTGTGCATGAGCAGCAGCGCCTCGGCCACCTCGTCCGACACCTCCACAAAGGTGTCCTTCACAAAAAGGGGATAGTAATACTTCTTTAGGTTGACAGTCTGCATGGGCTTACCTCCTGAAAAGGGAAAAGCCGGGCAGCCGTGAAACTGTCCGGCCTCCCTGAAATGTGATAGGGAACAAGTCCCTTCACTGGGTAGCCTCAAAACCGGTCAGTCGCACGGTCTGTTTTTGAAAAAAGTTTGAAAAATTTTCCTGACCGCCTCAATGGAGCTTTGCACGGCACTTTTGGAACAGCCGCACACCAACCCAATTTCGGAATAGCTCAACCCTTCCAGTGCGTAGAGCAGGAACCGGCGACGCTGGGTCTCGGTGCAGCTATCCAGAACGAAAAGCAGCTCGTCCAATGTCTCGCTCCGGCAGAGAAATTCCTCCGGCGTTTCACTGTATATGCCTATCCCTTCCGTAGCAATTATGTACTCGTCAAACTCCCTTCCGTCCCAATGCCTCCGCTGCTCATGGGCCAGGTTCTCTGCCTTGTGGTCGGCCCGGTCAAGATATTCGTAGACTTCCATGCTCACGTCCACGGACAGGGCTTGTCCGTTCAATTTGATGGTGACTTCCATCTTCCTTTCCTCCGTTCAGATTTTTTGCAAAAGTTTCTGAACGGAGAGGGCGGGGAGCGGCACCTGGGCGGCGGTTCCCTCCACGCCGGGGAATCCACCCGTGAGGACGCAAAAACGCCCGGACGGATAGTTTCCATTCGGGCGCATAAAATACGGTATTCACTTATAATGCGACGAATTTCGCACTCGCCGGTAAACTGTCCCCGTCTGGCGGACGGGATTTTTTTGACAGGATAATTCCTTCTTGGCTGTATGAAAATGTGCTGGCTCTCATGGCGGCTGCCTCCTTCATTTCAACCGCCGATTATTCCAGTGCCAAAAACATTTGGCATGATGTAAAAACAGCGGCCTTGATTTTTCAAAACCGCTGTAATCTCAAACAGATATGTAATTTAGGTGCACGGAATCACCTGCCCTTAATGACGGTTTTTTTCTTCCCCGTCCGGGGCAGGCAGTTCCAGTATTCTGGGAAATGTGCTGGCGTGCGCTTAGTCAGCCTTTCCGATTTTCTTCTTTAGTTTTTCAAAAGACGTATCACTGATAGCATGTTCAATCCGACAGGCATCCTGCTCCGCAGTTGCTTCATCCACACCGGCAGCAATAAGCTGTTCTGTAAAAAAACGGTGTCGCTCATAAATCTTTTCTGCCACTTCCCGGCCTTTCTTTGTAAGGTGAAGAAATCCGTCTTTATCCATCGCCAGAAAATCACCGTCCCGGAGGACGCCCACCGCATGACTGATACTCGGCTTGCTGAATCCCATGTGCCGGGCAAGGTCAATGGAACGCACCACATTTTCTCCCATTTGCTTTTGTAGTATCAGTATAGCCTCCAAATAGTCCTCCCCGGATGCATGAAGTTTCAAACTTTCACCTCTTTCTGTTCGACAGATTAAAAAAGTCTATTAGTTTTTGTTCTGTTTGAGTATTCCAACCATCATGCCAGCATACTGTTCCTTTTTCGATGAAAACAAAATAATCACAACATTTTTCAATCAATTCCGGGTCATGAGTAATAATAAAAAGGGGTTTCCCCATCTGCTGCAGGTTTGTCAATATCTTTGCAACTTCCTCCATATGCCGAAAGTCCAGGCCGCTAGTCGGTTCGTCAAAAACCATTATCTCGCGCCCAGAAGCAACGGCGCTTGCTAATAATACCCATAATCGTAATCATGCCGAACTTTTTTGCTTTCGTCAGAAAAAGCATAAATGGGATACCGCCGGCAATCGGGCATATTACGGCAAGCAATGGATGAAAAATCGGTATCAGGCTCAAAAAAGACAATACACAAGTGATAACAAGATAAATTGCTGAATAAATACCGACATTGACTAAATCTTTTGCTTGTAATTTGTTTGAATTATTCATTGTAAATCCTCCTTTATGCGTTCATGCTCCATCCGGCACTCTCTTTCTGCAATTCAAGCATATGGCGATAAAGACCATTCTTTTTCATAAGTTCTTCGTGTGTCCCGCTTTCATAAACCTGCCCTTCCTTAAGAACAATAATACGGTCACAGCTTTCTACAGACCGAAGCCTATGAGCAATAATCAGTACCGTTTTATTCTTTACAAGCCGGCTGATTGCCTCTTGAATTAAAGTTTCGTTCTCTGGGTCTAAACTTGCCGTAGCCTCATCCAGCAAAATAATTGGTGCGTTTTTTAGAAAGGCACGGGCAATAGAAATTCTTTGGCGTTCACCACCGGAAAGGCTTTTACCGTTTTCTCCTATGATTGTTTGGTAGCCATCGGGCAGCTTTTGAATAAAATCTTCGCACTGTGCAAGGCGGGCAGCCTCATAGATTTCATGTTCTGTAGCGTTCTTTTTCCCGATTTTTATGTTGTTATAAATCGTATCATCAAACAGCACAACATCCTGAAAAACAATAGAGAAATATTGTAACAGCGTTTCGGGGTCAATTTTATTGATATCTTTCCCATCTATGTAGACGTGGCCCTTGGGAACATCCCAAAAACGGCAGGCAAGTTTACTTAAAGTGCTTTTTCCACATCCGGATGGCCCAACCAGAGCCGTGATTTCACCTTGCTTTGCAATAAAGCTGACATCTCTAATTACTTCCTGTCCTTCGTGATAGGAAAAAGATACATGGTCAAACACAATATCGTATTTCTCCAGTTTTGTATCAACGCTCCCTTCCTGCGGCGGATATTTCTCTATTTCACGAATCCTTGAAGCGCTCACTGTTGAATGAAAAAATTCTCCGGCTTGAAAAATAATATTAGTCAGTGGGTCGTAAACCTGTGAAGCAACAAACAGAAACAATAAAAACGTATATATAGTAATTGTACCTGTTACAAGTAAGCCGGCACCGACAATAATAACCAGCGCAAGTCCAACACGAAGTACATTATATGCAAGGCAGATAAAAATACCTACCGCCACTTCGTATAGCATGGAAGTAGCTACAACCTTTCGCACTTTAGCCTCAAGGTTTACTCTGTATTCATCTGCTTTTGGTGAAGCGTGCATAAGCTTCATATTGTCGAAAAACTCTTGTAAACCATCACTGACCGCTAATTTTGCATTGCGATTTTTCCAGTTGACAGAATTACTGAACTTATAGCTGGCTATAAAAACACCAAAAGATATTGGCAAAGAAATAAACATTGCAAGCGATAACTGCCAATTAAAAAAGAATAACAGTATAATAACAAACAGGCTGGAAAGGATTCCGCCAAATAACGATGGAAATTCACTGGCAAGAGCATGTTCTAAAGTAGAAGTATCGCTCATCAATGTACTGGTTAAGTCACTAAGGTCTTTCTTACCAAAATAAGAAAGCGGTAATTTTCTTATTTTTTCAGCCAAAGAAATTCTTGTGTTTGAGCTTTCGTCATAGGCTGATTGATAAGTCTTGGTATAATTCAGTTGATAGATAAAATAGATTCCTCCTGCAATAATCAGGGCAATTCCCCAGTAAAAAAACAGGTCAGGAACATCAGGGGTTTCTTTCCAATAATGGGAAATCAAACCAGAAACAACAACAAAGAGAAGTATAGTAGGTACTAAAATACTGATATTATGTAGTGTACTTGTTAAAATCCCAACGAGTACGCTTCTTACGCCTTGATCTGTAAGAGAAAATGTATCTCTCAATTTTTTAATCATCTTATCTTACCTCCAATCCGCCAGGAAGTGCTGGCATTGTATTCTTGATACATTCCAGCATATATTCCCTCCTTGTTAAGAAGCTCTATATGACTTCCCTGTTCGATGACACTTCCGTTCTTTAGTACAATAATGTTATCAGCACCAACTACTGTGGAGAGACGATGTGCAATCATAATAACAGTTTTTCCGGCCACAAGTTTCTCCAACGCCTTTAGAATCAGATATTCATTCTCTGGATCAGCAAATGATGTGGCCTCATCGAGCAGTATAACGGGAGCGTCCTGTAAAATAGCTCTTGCAAGGGCAATGCGTTGTTGCTCACCACCAGAGAGATATGCTCCATCTGTTCCGATTATGGTATAAATGCCATTGGGTAATTTCTCTAGTATATCGTCACATTGCGCCTCATGTAACGCTTGTAAGATTTCAGCTTCCGTAGCTTCTTTTTTGCAAAAGGAAACATTATCTGCAATGCTCATTTTTAAAAGTTCGTTTTCCTGAAAAACAAAACTAAATTGTTTCATCCATGTTTGATAGTCTATTGTTTTTATATCTTTGCCGCCAATAAGAACCTGACCCTGATAATTGTCCCAAAACCGTGCAATCAAATTTGCAACCGTAGATTTTCCACTGCCAGACGCCCCTACAAGGGCTGTTACTGTCCCTGATTTCGCATGAAAAGAAAGATGATTTAGTGCGGGCTCTGAATCCTCTTTATATTTGAATGTCACATCCTTAAATTCAATGTCAAAGTTAGTAACCAGAGTAGATGAAACTGAAAAATCTTGTTCCGGTGCATATAAAATTTCTTCAATAGAATCCAGTGCCTGAGTTGCCATCATCATATTTGATGAACAATTCATAATACGGGTAAGGATTGTTGACACTAAGGGCGTAAAAATGATGAAGAAAATCAAACTATGCAAGGCTTTTGCCGGGTTTGTCGAAGCATTATAGAGAATAATGCCTGCCGGAATTAAGACGAAAAACAAACCATTTACAGCAGTAATATAAATACTCATAGGTATTTTCATGGACATTACATATTCCATTGAAAACTTCTTATAATTCATAATAGACTTATAAAACTGTGTAAATGAGTGAACGGTCTGTCCGAACACTTTTACCACACTGATGCCACGGACATATTCTACACCGGCAGAAGTCATTTCCCCCAGCGCTTTTTGATATTGGTCTATAAGTCCGTTTTTCTCACCTTTTAACATCATAGACAAAGCGCCAAATCCTATCATGATCGGAACCAGACATATGAAAGACATTCTCCAATCAAAATAGAACATTCCAGCTAGAAATACAAATGGCATAACGAAAGATTGAGCCATATCCGGCATTTGATGAGCCACAAAATTTTCTGTACTTTCCACGCTTTTTTCGATAGTCTTTCTTAATTCACCACTGGAATTTTCAGAATAGTATCCCAAAGGTACTCGTTCCAAATGCCGAATCAGAGAAATACGGATTTTGGACATCATATTGAAAGCAGTTAAGTGAGAAAATAACAAACCTATTCCATATGTGCCAAACCCCATCGAAGTAATCATTAAAGCCTGCCAGCCATAATGCGCTAATTCGTTTGTAGGTGCGTTCTCTCCATAAAGAAAAACTGCGTTGGCAGCCCTATATATGTAAACATAGGTTCCAACCGTTACGGCTCCGCTAATAGCGGTAAAAATCCATGATAATACCATAGAAATCTTGTAGTTACCAGCATATCTCATAAGCCGAGCCAAAAGATTCTTTTTTTTCAACCCTATTCCTCCTTTACTTTATTTTTTTACATGGGTATGTTATAATAGCAATGCAATTAGGTATTTCTAACTGCGTATTTCAATATACCCCACTCCACATATATAATCAATACGTTATACACACGTGAGGATAGATACCGAAAAGTCAAGGATAATTACCGAAAGAAAGTAAGGTGAAAGCATGGAAAGTTTATCAGAGCAGCTTCTATTACCCTATATTAGTCAACTTGGAATGAATTTATCAGAGGGATATTTATATCGTCAATGTGGCAGCACTTTTTGTTGTAATTCAGAAATCGGAAATGGATTTTGCTGGGAGTTTTCTGGCGGTAAACTATTTTCAATTTCTGTGCACGATTTTGAGATACTTAAAAATATGTCGCCCAAATATAATCATCCTGAATTTTTTACCATAGGCTTGTTGAATGATCCTACTGCAAAATACATTTTAGGAACCTCAAGAACAGCAGAAAAAATCATCAGCTATTCTATGCCAGAGGGTACTTTTTCGGGGAATTTTTCCAGTGGAACTCATGTAAAAAATGCATCTCTGGCATTTTCTCCGGAATACCTAAAGACATTAACTTCAAAATATAAATTGGATTATAAACAATTTCTTGAAGATTGTTTTGGCAATAACCACGGCTTTACAAGTGCTGACGCTGAAATTATACTAAGACAAATATTTTCAGCGCAGCCCACACCATCTCATGCGGAAATGTATTACGAAGCAAAGATCATGGAGTTGTTTTCTGTTCTGCTGCAATGGCATGAAAAAAATATCCTATACGCAGGTGATGGAATTAGAAAAGAAGATAGGGAGGCAATCAAGGATGTTATAACGTATTTACATAAGCATTATAGTGAATCTATTAGTATTGACAACATAGAAAAAGTTGCTTATATGGGAAGAAATAAACTTTCCCATATTTTCAAGTTACAGCAAGGAATGTCAATTACAGAATATGTACGAGTTATTCGGATGGAAAAGGCAAAAGCACTGCTTATTGACACTACAATACCAATCAATGCTGTAGCAAAGGCTATAGGCTATCAAAATCAGGGGAGCTTCACAGAACGCTTTCGATTTGAAACCGGTCTAACTCCAACTGAATATAGAAATCAATATAATAAATAAACGACTGAAATTTAGGCGATAACTTCGCTTGAATTTCAGCCGTTTTTATTTTAGTTATAAATCAATTCACTTACTATAATTTCCTCAATCTGCGCTTTCAGCGTGTTCATCAACCCTACCCACCGCATAGGGTCACGGGCTTTCAATTCTTCGGTAACTCCCGCCGCCTCCATCATGCGGGGAAGTATGGTGTCTAAACGCTCCTGTGCTGCCTGTTCAATCTCCAACAGGTGAGGGTACAGTTTTTCGCTCAATATCAGGCTGCTGTAAAGGATTGGGTGGTATTCTTTCAAATACCGTTGCCGCATATGTCCATACCTGCCGACAGGCTTGTCCGGCTGTTTTGCCAGTTTCAGGTTCGGGATATAATAATCTCCACAACGGGAATATACTAACACCAATAGGTCAGTTTTTCCATCTACAACCCTCCTTTGCTTAGACTGCGGCACAAGTCTGTACCGGTGCTTTCTTCGGTTCCTGTTTCGGCAACTGGCTGGCTGGGATAAACACTCCCTTTGCCATGTCCTCTGCCCGGATAACAGCTTTGGCTTCTTCCATTTTCCGGCGCTTCTCGCTTTTCGTCCGCTCGTAGTATTCTCTTTGCCAACCGCTGGCCTTACGTTTCAAATAGTTCTGGTGGAGCCGGTCCTTACGTTCCTCTTTCTTCCGCAGGGTTTCCAGCTCCTCCGGGGACAAGTCCACTTCCCCGAAGTGGGGCGGCATATACTTCCCGACAAAATTAAAATATATCTCAATCTCCTGTGTGGTCTCAATGCTGCCTTTGCGGTCACGCTCGTGGACAAGGATTTTTTCTACAAACTCGTTCAGCATGGCCGTTGTCAGATTGTCAAAATTCTCATACTTGTCAACCAGTGCTATAAATTTCTCTGCGGATTTCCGGGTCTGCTCATAGGTGCTGATTGCCTTTTCCAACTGTACGATTTCCGTATCAAGTTCACCCTGTTCTTTAGCATATTGAGCATCAAGGGCGGCATAGCGGGCATCCGGTAGCTTGCCTAACACATTGTCCTCATAGATTTTGCAGATCAGCTTTTCCAGTTCCCCGGCGCGTTTCTGTGCCGCCGCCAGCCGCTTTTTCTTCCTGGAAATGTCGCTGGCCTGCTGTGCCGCCTGTGTCTCCTGGACCGTCCGCACAAACTCGGCGCGGTTATTCTTGGAGTAGTCCGCGATTGCCCGGAGCATATCGGAAACAAGGGTGAGGACGGCGCTCTCGTTGATACGGTGCTGGGTGGGGCAGAGGACGCCAACCGGCGTTTTGCTGTAATTGGAGCAGGTATATTGTGAAATACGCTTGCCATTGTTCATACGGTGGACATACATCTTTGCACCGCAGTCCGCGCAGTAAAGAAGTCCGGTAAGCGGGGCTGCCTCTCCCCAACCGTCCGGGTAACGCTTCACATTTGCCCGGATTCTCTGCACATTGTCAAAAGTTTCCTGGTCGATGATGGCCTCATGGGTATTCTCAAAGATCGTCCACTCGCTTTCATCGACATAGTGGCTTTTCTTGTCCTTAAAGTGCTTACGGGTCTTGAAATTCACCGTATGCCCCAGATATTCCCGCTTCTTCAAAATCTGGACAATGGCCGATGATCCCCAGCCGTAAATATCCTTGACCGTCTTATTCTTGTTCACGCCCTCACCGTGCCGGGCAAGGTGGACAGAGGGGATTTCAATTTTCTGCTGCTTCAAAAGCTGTGAGATTTGATAAGGGCCGAAACCATCCATTGTCAACTGGAAAATCTGCCTGACCACGGCGGCGGCTTCCTCGTCCACAATCCAGTAGTTCCGATCCTCGTCCCACAAGTAGCCGTAAATGACAGTACCGGTCAGGTGTTTCCCGCTCATGCCTTTTGCCTTGAACACGGATTTGATTTTCTTGCTTGTGTCTCTGGCGTAATATTCGTTCATGATATTACGAAATGGCGTGAAATCATCATCGCCGTTGGCGCTGTCTACACCGTCGTTAATGGCAATCAGGCGCACTCCTTTGATTCTCAAAATCTCCATGATCTGGCCGACTTTGAGGTAGTCACGCCCTAATCTGCTCATATCCTTTACGATAATGGCCTCCACACGTCCGGCCTCCACTTCCTCCATCATGGCATTAAAGCCGGGGCGGTCAAACCGGGTTCCGGAGATTCCATCGTCCGTGAAATGGGTCGGGTTCGGCAGGCCGTTCCTGCGGGCATAGTCCTCTAACATGTTTTTCTGGTTACTGATGGAATTGCTCTCGCCCAAAAGCTCGTCGTCACGGGAAAGCCTCTCGTATAGCGGAGTGATTTTTGTTTTCATCATGGCATAGCCCTCCTTGTATGAAAAATGCTCTAAATGTGTCCTTCACTAACCATGAGAAAATCTCGTGATTAAGAAGTCATTTAGAGCATATATCACCCGCCGCAAGTTTGTATTTTTTATACTGCTTTACCGCAAAATGCTCCGGCTCTCTTTCCTCCAGCTCATCGAACATCAAATCAACGGGATTTTTAAATTCCTCATCGTCCTCCCTTGCTTCGCTGGCATTTATCATGTCAAGCAGGGTGGTGAAATTCTGTTCTTCCTCCACGCACTCATACCAGATGTACCCGATCAGTGCGGTGTAATAGAGCTTTTCGGCTTTCACCCAGAAATCCTCGCCGGATTGCTGCCCCTCCCCTTTAGTGTTTAAGATGATTGTGTTTACGAGTTTCAAAATGTCCTTCTCGCTCCGGATATAAACGAGAGGGTTGTAGTGCATGGATTTTTTGAAGTTAATGGTATTCAGCACCTTTACCCGGTAATGATTCTTTAAGAGCATTTTTCCGCACTCTACTAACACTGTCCCCTTTGGTAATGTCAAGTAGGGAACAAGAAAAAGTGTATCTTCTTTTCAGTTGGTTACACTGTCCTTGTCATTCTCAATAAGCCGCACTACCTTGTCCGTAAAGGTTTCCCGGCTGGTTTCGCTGAAATGGATATGAATGTCAAAGGTGGTGTTCCCTATCCGCTTCACAAGGTCGGGCTTCACGTCCAGAGGGGCGGCGGTGCGGCTGGTCTTGCTGGTGTCATTGTTCATAGGCGCTCCTTTCCGTTCATCAGTCCTTTTAACCGTTCCATTTTCCCCTGTGCCGTGGCTTTCCTGATGTTCTCCCCGGTAATGCAGACAGGGCAGCACATTTCAAGCAGACGGTCATAAATCCGGGCATGGGCGGTGTCCTCCGGGTGCTGTAATTCCTCCAGCGTCAAATTCGTTGTGACAATCAGCGGCTTCCGGCTTCGGTATCGGCTGTCAACCACGTTGTATACCTGTTCAAGCCCGTATTCCGTGCCACGCTCCATGCCGAAATCGTCAAGGATAAGCAGAGGGAAGCGGCAAAGGCGGTCTATGTATTCGTTCCTGCCCTTGTAGCTGGCGGCAAGGTCATTGAGTATCAAGGCAAAATTTGTCATGCACACGGAAACCTCACGCTCCATAAGGGCGTTGGCGATACACCCGGCAAAATAGCTCTTGCCTGTGCCTACCTTGCCCCATAGCAGATAGCCGATATTTTCCGCTTTCATTTCCTCCCAGTTCGCCGCATAGAATAAAGCCTTATCCATTTGGGGGCATTTGCCGTTGTCATTTTCAAAAGTCCACTGGCGCATGGCGGCGTTGGAAAATCCCCGGCGTTTTAATTCCTCCACGGTATCGCGGTGCTTGCGCTCCCGGTCGGTGGCTTCCTGCTTTTCCCGGCGTTTGCGCTGGCAGTCACATTCTTTGGGGTGTCGGTCACGTCCGAAAAGCCCTTTTCCCTCGGTGAAGTAGGCTTCTTTGGGCTGGCGGCAGCTCCCGCAGTACAAAAGCCCGTCCTCGCCCGTGTAGTCCTCCGGCTCTGCTTCCTGTGCCGTGGCAAGCCGGAAAATAGCGTTGTCATAATCGCTCATAAATTGTCCTCCTTGTTCATGGGTTTTTTAACGCCCTGTTTACGGGGCGTTATATCTCTGCCGTCAAAGGCTCTCGCCCTCCTTGTAGGAATAATCGGGGATTCCCTTTTTCGGGTTCTCCTTTTTCTCCCTGTCCGCCCACCTGTAAAGCGTGGCGGCATGGCTTACATAGTCATTCCCGCTGGAAGCAATATACCGGCTCATTTCCTCGATAAGCCGTTCAAGGCAGTCCGGGTATTCCTGCTTCAGCTCCGCATATTCGCTTTCAGTGAGGAAAACATTCTGGTATTTGCCATAGGGCGCGGGCGGCTCCCCACTCACTCCCATTCGTTGGCTCTCTTTTAGTTTGTTTATATTTAGTTGGTTAGGGTAAAGTTTTCTTTGTATCATAGGTAAAGTTTTCTTTGTGTCTGATGTACAGTTTTCTGTAGGACTGACATCAAGATTTCTTTGTGTCATATCTAAAGAAACCTTTACTACTTCCGGCACTTTCACATAAAGGCGGTTCGGCGCGGAAAATCCCCGGCGTTCCCTCTCCAAAAGCCCGGCAATGTCCAGTTCTTTTAGGGAGTTCTGTATGGTCATGGTGCTTTTATCCAGTATTTCCGCTATCTCTGCTATGGGGTAGACAATATACGTCCTGCCCTCATTGTCCTGCCAGCCGTTTTTCTGTGAGAGGGTGGAACGGTCAAGGAGCAGCGCATAGAGCAGCTTTGCAGTCTGTGACAAGTCCATTTTCAGCAGAAATCGGGGATAGGGGAAAAAGGGTGGCATTGTGGTGTTGGCTGTAATGTATTCGGTTATGGTTTTCACCTCCTGTCTGCGGCTTCTGTTACGCATTTAAAACGGCTTTTCCGGGGGTAAAGGATAAATGTACCGCATACCCGTTGAGCAGTAGCCGGGAAGCCTTGATTTACGGGGGTTCTGTATTTTCTAAAGCGTGACATTTCCCCCTCTGTTTCCGCTTGCGCTGTGCGGCTCTGGCTCTTTTCATGCGTCCGGCGCAGTCCGGGCAGTATTTCCCCCGGTTCGATTTGGGGAGAAACTGACCGCCGCACTCGGTACAGCGTTTCAGTTCTGCCCGGTGGAGTAGGGCGGCTTCCAGTTTCCAGTCAAGGGGAAGCACGGCGGCAATGAACCAGCGGCATAGGAACGAATAACTGATACTCTGGACGCATACACAAGGCTCGCCGTTATCCAGTACAATGCAGTTGCCGTTATCGTAGTTACAGCACTCATGCACAAGGCGGCGGGCGGCTCTGTGCTGTGGGTAATCCATGTAGGGGCGTTTACCGTTCATTATCCCGCCCCTTTCCCCGTTCCGGCTTTCGCCTTAAAATCTGCTCAATGTTGCCCTTTACGGTCTGCAATTCCTTTGTGCGTTCCCTCTTTGCCCGGTACTCGTTGTAAAGGGCGTTTTTCTCTTTGGTAAGCTGCTCAATCTCGGTCTGTAAGGTTTTGGACGCTGGCAGTTTTTGGATTCCCTGTGCCTTAAAATACCGGGTGGCAGCTTCGGCTATCATAAAATCGCTTTCGTGCTGCTCCCGGTAGTTTTTGCGGGCTTTCTCTGTTTTCTGCGCTTTCAGCCCGTCATGGGCGGGCTTGGTCTTGATGTACGCCAATAGCTGTTTCTGCAAGTCCTTTTTCTCATGCAGGGTGCTTTCCACGGCTTTCAGTTTGGCATGGACGCTCGATAGTTCCGCGCTGGCGGCGGCAATGGCGGTTTCCAGTTCTTCCGGGGAAGAAAAGCCGGATTCCTCGTATATGCTCATGGTAGCCGCCATTTGCTTCAAGTTGTGCAAGGTCGCCCACTTTTCATAGCCCCGCCCCTTGCCCTCGGCTTTCTTGGCTGCTATGTCTACCATGCGTTGTACTCCGTCATTCTTCGGGGCGTTTATGGCGGCTTTGTTGCGCTGTAAACGGTCTTTTATACTGCGGGGGTATTCCTGTTTGGATAGGTACGTTTCGGCGGCTCTGGCGGCGTTCTGTGCGTTTATGGTGAGTGCTTCCAGTACGGCGGCACGGTCAAAATCATCACCCAGTTTCCGGGCGGTGATGGGCTTCGTCCTGTCCGGCGTGAGATAGGACAATCTCCCCCGGCTCTCCTTGACGGTCACGCCCTGTTGTAGCAGCTTCCCAGAAAAGTCCTCAAAGGAAACGGCAGAGGACAGGGCGGTGCGGATTGTGCGCCGCAGCTTCTCCTTGTCGGTTTCAAACTTGGTCTGTTTGGGCGGCTCTCCCGTGGCGGCATGGGAAGCGTTCTCCTTATCCAGCGCGGCTTGTCCTTTCCGCTTCGCCCAATACTCACACTCGGTAACTCGGTTCTTGCTCCCGTTCAGCAAGTCAATCTGATAGAGGTTTTCCCGGTGGCACATCTCCATGACTTCCGCTTTGAAATACTCCATAGCAGCGTCCGTGCAGCGGTGCTTGCAGCCCTCCCTTGTGTCGGCTGGTCTTTCCATGTACGGCAGCAATGGCACTTCCGCAATCCGCAAAGAATTGATTACGATATGCACATGAATGTTGCCGCTGTGGTTATACCCGTCCGGGTGGGTGCATACAAGGGCTTGGTGTCCGGGGAAATGCTCTTTACAAAACTGCTCGCCCAATGCTTGCGCCCGGTCTACGGTCAAGCCGTTGTCTGGCGCGTCACGGGGGTCAAAACTGATAATGTAATGGTGGCTCTTTACGTCCTCCCGCTTTTGGTTCTTGCCGTATTTCAGATTGGAGCGCATACACGCTATGGCAAAATCTTCATCACCGCAATTCAGAGAGGAAATGAGATAGCCTGTCCTCGGAATAATCTGCCCGTTTTTATCAAGAGTGGGCTTCATAGTAAACTCGTCATGCTCAAAGGTTAGGTACTGCTCGGCTGCTCCATAGTCGGCATTTTTAGAGTTGATATGTTTGAACGTTGCCAACGGCTTCACCTACTTTCTGCAAGACTTCAAACTTTAAGGCGGCAAGCTCGGCGGTGGCGGCTCGTACCTCTTGGGAGAGGGCGTTGTAAGGTGCGCCGTACTCATTCAGACAGCGGGCAATCTGATTGAGGTTGCCGCCGATTTTCCCGTATTCGGCTGTGAGTTTTCCAACGGCAGAGAGTAATTCATCATTGACCGGGGAAACGGTGATAACCGGGCGTATGCTTGACTTAATAAGGGCTTGCCGGATATATTCAGATTGGCTCATTTTGCAGAGAGAAACACGCTCGGAAAACTCGGCGTATTCTTCCTCGGTCAAGCGGGTCTTGATTACCCGGCGGCGGTGGGGCGTGTTGTATTTTCTCATGGGCTTCAACTCCTTTCGTGGGTGGATTTTTTCAAGCGGCGCAAGCCGCAAAAAGGCGGGCTTGGGGTGGCAACCCCAACAAGATTCCCGCAGGACAAAATGAGCCGGTAGGCGAAATTTGGTACTGTGGTAGAATCTTGCTCTTAGTAACTGACGGATTCCGCTGTGCTGGCTTTTTCCGATTTCCCCCGGCTTGCGAGGGGTGGATTCTGCCAATTTTGCGGCGGTATTTTCCCATGCAGAAAAGCCGGAAACAGACAAAATGGGCGTAAAAAAACAGGAAACCTTTTTCCTTGATTTCCTGTTTCGTATCTTCGCCAATAGCGGCGGTTATCCTGTTGTTATTCCCCGGAAGTAAACTTGTAGCCTATGCCTAAAACTGTCTTTATGTAGGTGGGGCGGCGGCTGTCCGGCTCTATCTTTTTCCGTAGATTGCATATCACATTTGCCACGTTTGACTGGCAGCTTTCACTCTCCATGCTCCACACGGCTTCAAAGATTTGCGCCTTTGTGAATACCCTCCCCGGACTGGCGGCAAGGTAGCAGAGTGCGCCGTATTCCAGACGGGTGAGGGAAACGTCAATCCCGTCTTTCAGTACCCGACGTTGGTGCAGCCTTATTTCCAATCCCGGAAAAATAAGTGCCGGGGAGTGGGGCGGCTGTATGGCTTCCAGCGGTATCATATCGGCAAGGGCGGCTATGGCTTTCTCAACCGCTTTTTCCTCGGTATCATTGAATATCAGCATGGCTATTTTCCCGACAAGCCTCACCTCCTGTCATGCTGCCTTTTCAGTCAAAGCGGAACTGGAACAGGGCAGTGATAAGCCGTTGTCTTATGCTGTCCTCGGTGTCTGTGTTGACGTGCCCGTTTTCAAGGGCGGCAAAGCGTATTCGTTTGCTGTAATGCCGTAAAACCTCGTCCACGGCTTCCGGCTCGCCGTTTGTCGCCCGGACAATGGTTTCATATGGCACAAGGTTAGTATTCCCCATGTGAAAATCCCTCCATTTCTTTCTGCAACATCTGTAATGCGCTGTGTATGTAATGCCATGCCGTACTCTTACAATGCCCGTATAAATCCGCGATTTCCTGCTGTGTGTAATTCCCGAAAAAGTAAAGGTAAATGATTTCCCTCTTTTTCTCTGGCAGGGATAACAGGGCGGCGGCAAGTTCCCCATTGGTGAGGATAATTGTCTGACCACAGATTGTAACGGGGTATTGTTCGTAAGGTGATTTGAGAAATTCGTCTGATGTGCTTAGAGGGTAGAACTTTTCTTCTGTGAGGTATTCAAAGGATATTTCTCTTTGCCGCCGCCTGTTCCTGTCGCGCCATGCGTTGATAGCAGCATAGCGTATGACGACTTTGCAAAAGCCATTGAAAGAATACATGATGTGTTCCTTGTATGCTTCTGTACAAGCCATAGAAATTCCCCCTTTCTCCCACAAAGGGCGGTGCATGGTTTACAGTTGCTTTATATAATACAAAGGACAGCACTTTAGACTGCTACCCTATGATTATCTTCTGGCATACTTTTGGTATTTCATTTTCAAGAAAAATAGCCGACAAACTGTGATTTCTCACAAATCTGTCGGCTCTGCGTCTGTGCGTCTGGCTCTTTAATGATATACTGTCTTGATTGAATAATTCAAACAGGGTACTCTGTTAATAAATTCTTCCCCTTAACATTTAACCCTCTAATAACTGTTATCTGAAAGTTCTTTGCGTCAATTAAACTTTCTTGCTTGCACTTAGGGCAATAAAGAGGAAAATTTTTTAATTCTGTATCTGCTTGTATCTGCAATCGTGTTTTATTTCCACAAACAGGACAACATATCCACTGTAAAACTCTCATTGAACTATTACCTCCCTCTACGCTTATTTGTAAAATCTCACAAATTTATGGTCTTAGGATTACTTTTGAATATATCAAACGCATTGCTTGCAATACCTAATATGTTCTCTTGGAAAAATCTTCTGGTAAAAAATCGCATTGACTATTGGGAACACCTAATTTTTTTGCATAGCTAATCAGTTCATTCCAATTTTCTTTATCTTCTGCATGGGATATATCAAGCATTTTTCCATGAATAGGTGTAATACCTTTTCCGGATAAGTCAAATATTCTTGTACGGAAAATGACAATAACCCTTTCCCTATTGTGAAAGGTAATATACCATTCTTTTTTTAGACTTGTACTCATATTAGATTGAAAATCCTTTGCTATTTCCTCAATTTTTTTACTTGGAAGTTCTACAGTATAAATTTTAACTAACCCTAAGAAACGCTTTTTTATATCAACTATTTTAAACTTTTTGAGCATAGAAATATCTCTAAGGCTTAGATTGATTACTTCTCCATAATAGCGTGACATATTTTTTCCCTCATATTAAACTGTTTTATTCACTCCAATTCATTTCATTATCTGAAATTCCTTGTATTCTACATTCATTACAAACAATAGCTTTTTCTTCTTTATTCCCAATGGTATATTTCAATATTTTGTTTTTGAAAACGATATATTTTGTATTATTGCATTTGAAGTCAACAAACCAATTTACACCTTTTTCATGGTCTGCTATTAAAGCTCTTGAAGCTAATTCCGGGAAATTTGGAACGCTGGATGTAAAAAAAATAACAGTCCAATATTTGGGTACTCCACCAGTATTCCATAATTCAACTTTATGAACCCGAATATAATCCAAAAGTGTTTCATCTTCTATGCTTTCTTTAATCAACGCACCCTCATATAATTTTGCTCTCTCTTTTCTGATAGCATTATTCCCACAGGTATAGACTTCTCTTGTTCCATTGATTGAAAGTTCATCTTTTAACAGGACATCAACTGTTACTTGAAACAAATTGCTCAATATAATCAATTTTTCTGTTTCTGGAAGCGCAATATCAGCTTCCCATTTAGAAATAGATTGTCGGCTCACATTACAGATAGCTGCTAGTTCTTCCTGTGAGTAACTATTTTCTTTTCTAAGTAACTGGATTTTTTCAGACAGTTTCATAGAAACACCTCCTTGCGTTCTCGTAGATTATAACAAATATAAATAATTAAGACTATCAACTTTCTCGTTCTTTTTCGCAACCTATAAGTGCAACCCATAATTATAAATGATATATGCGAAAAATCGGTATGAGATGGATTCCGTAGTAGTCGGCATTGCTGGTAATGTGTATAACTGGCTGTCTTATGGAATTGTGGGTAACTCTGTTTGCAGGACGTGGGAAAGCTGCTCTTTAGCTTTTCCATGTGCTGTGAATAGAGTTATCCATGATTCCATAGCCTGTTATGCACATTTCCACAATGCGCCTTTTGTTTTTCAGTCCTTATGCGCTTCGTTCCGTTTCCTGTTTTTTCCTGTGGTATGCTTCCCTCCTTGTGGCAAGGTAATTCTCATAGCGTTCCACCGCTTCCGGATTTCCAGTGGCGGCTTCCTCATACATTTTCTGCCGGGATTTCTTGGTGGCTTCGGATTGATACGCCCGTTTCTTTGCCAGTTCTGCCGCCGCTGCCGGGTCGGTTTCGGCTTGCTGTACCAGCTTTTCCCTTGCGATTTTCTTCCGGCTCTTGTAGGCTTCCAGACGTTCCGATTCCTCCGGCGTTAGGGCTTCCCCCTCTTTCTGGGCGGCAGCAAGCTCTTTGAGCGTCTTTGTCTTTGGCTGTCCGGCTTTCTGCCTTTCGCGCCACGCCTTATGCTGTGCGGCTTTTTTCCGGCGGTGTTCTGCAAGCCGTTCCGATTCCTCCGGCGTAAGCTCCGCCCCGGTCTTTTCCAGTTCCATAAGCTTCTTTATGGATTTTTTCTTAGGCGGCTTGGGCGGCTCTGCGGCTTTGCGTTTCTCCCGCCATTCCTTTTGTCGCTCCCGGTTGTGTGCAAGCCGCTTTTCCTCGGCTTCCAGTTCCTCCGGCGTGAGAAGCCCCGCTTTTTTCCTTGCGGTAAATTCCCGTTTCTCTGCCTTGCGCTTCTCATACCGCGCCTTTGCAAGCTCCTTTGACCGGGCTTCCTTTGCCGCCTGTTCCTCCTGCTGGCGGCGTTGTTCCTCCACCTCTGCCGGGGTGACGATATGGGCGGGTACTTCAAAAGCCCCGATAAAGTTTAGGTATATGTCTATCCGCTGGCGGCGGTCATTCCCCCGCCCCTCGCCCTCATGCACAATCACTTTCTCGATAAACTCGTTGAGCATGGGTGTTGTCAATTCAGAGAAATCAGTGTAGCGTTTCACAAGCTGGATAAACTGGTCTGTTTTCAGCTTGTCGGCGTTCCAGTTCTCAATCTGCCTCTGCCATTCCGCTATGGACGTTTCCAGCCCGGTCTGTTCCTCGTCATACTCATTCAACAGACGGGTAAAATGTTTGTCGGGTATCTTGCCCGTGGCGTTGCCCTCGTACAGCTTTTTCACAAGCCCGTCAAGCTCCTTGTGCCGCTTCTGTGCCTTGTTGATTTTCTGCTGACATTCCTTGACGGTCTTTTCTTGGTTCTGGTCGGATGCTTCCCGGACACGCTCTGTAAACTCCTTTTCGTTGTGCCGCACATACCAGCTTACCCGCTGGATAACGGCAAGGATAGTGGCTTCAATCTTCGCCGTGGGGATATGGTGCATGGTGCAGTCATGGACTAAGTGGCGGTAGCCGGAGCAGATAAAAGCGTCCTCTATCCATTTCCCTTGCACAAGGTTGTAGCGGTGTGTGAGTTTTGAGCCGCAGTCGGCGCAGTATAAAAGCCCGGTCAAACGGTTCGGGGCGTTCTGCCGCTTGGGGGCGCGGCGCACGGTTTCCCGTATCTTCTGTACGGTCTGCCACGTTTCCACGTCCACAATGGCGGGGATTGCGCCCTCAAAAACGTGCTGTTCTTCCGGCGCGGTCTTGCGGCTGCTCTTGGTCTTGTAGTTCTCGCATACGGTTTTCCCCAATACCTTGCGCCCCGTATATTCCGGGCGTTTCAGTATGTAGCCGATAGTGGTAGCTGACCATGCGTAGGGGTCGGCGTATTTCGCCGCTCGGACTGGCTCGCCTGTCCGTTTCCAATGCTCGGACGGGATAGGGATTTTCTCGGCGCGGAGTTCCTTTGCTATGCTGGCTATGGTTTCCCCGGCAAGGACGCTCTGGAAGATACGGCGCACAACGGCGGCGGCTTCCTCGTCAATTATCCATTCTCCTTTTTCTTCTTTGGAAGCGCGGTAGCCATAGCAGACACTTCCCGAACATCGCAAGCCCTTTTCCATTCTGGACTTGAAAACAGCTTTGATTTTGCGGCTGGTGTCGGCAACGTACCACTCGTTTATCACATCACGGAAAATCGACATAATATCAAAGCCGTTGGCGGTGTCAAGATTGTCATTGGCGGCGATAAAACGCACATGGTATTCATCAAAGGTGCGCTTCAAAAGCCCCACTTCAACCACGTCACGCCCGATTCGGCTCTGGTCTTTGATGATAACAGTCGCCACGTTCCCCGCCCGGATTTCGTCTAACATAGCGTCAAGCCCCGGACGCTTGAACGTAGTCCCCCGGATTCCGTCATCAGTAAAATGCCGGATGTTGGTAAAACCGTTCTTTCTTGCGTAGTCCTCCAAAATCCGCTTCTGGTTCTCAATGCTTACGGATTCCCCGGCTCGCTCGTCGTCATGGGAGAGCCTTTCGTATAGGGCGGTGAGTTTGTCTTTCTCTGTCTGCTTCTTCATGGTGTGTAACCTCCTTTCTTTGAGGGTGCGCGCTTCCCTATAACCCTATTATACTTATCTGTTCGGATCAGTGACAACGTAGGAACTGTGCATCTGCATAAGGTTTGGTTTTACGAAAAACCTCGTCTTGCCCGAACCGGAGCCGCCCGATTCTGTCAACTATACACTAACAAATTTTTCAAAAAAATTTACGGCCCCCAGACCTCCCCGTCCAGGCGCCGCATCCCTCACTCCATTTCATCCCCAAAATTCCACCGAACCTCAATCCTCCCATCCGAATAAACACAGGCCCCCTTCACGAACCTCTCCCAAATCTCCTCTGTCATCTCCCCCACATCCAGAAAAGACCGCGCCGCATCCACCCGCTCTCGCGCCTCCCCATACTCATCCCTAACAGCCCTCTCCGCCACCCCCGCATCCAAAATCTCCCGCTCCAGCCTCCCAATCTCCACATCATACCCCCTCTTCCTCTCCAAAAACTCCTCCCTCCCAATCTCCCTGTCCGCCAACCTCTCGAACAGCCTCCGCTTCGCTTTCTTCGCCGCCTCCAGCGCATTCCCCAGGCTCTCCAGCCTGTTCCCCTCCGCCGGGGCATCCCCCATCCTCCCCAGCCTCATCTCTTCCTCGTCCAGCACCCGCCGCAGCTTCCGCTTCAGCTCCCCTAGCACCACCTCGTCCGCCTCCGGCTCTTTCATCACCACCCGCCCACACTCACACTCCTTCAACATATACCCCCGGATACAGTAAAGGTCCGTCCCGTTCCGCTTGGTCAGCCGCTTCCCGCACACCCCACAGGCATAACGCACCTTCCGCTTCCCCACCGCCCGCTTCTGCGGATTTACCATCTCCTGCACCCGCCCGAACTCCTCCTTCGTGACAATCGCCTCATGCATCCCCTCCACGCGCACCCATTCCCCCTCTGGCCGCGCCACCTGCTTCCCCGACCTGCCGTCCACCCTGCTCCTCAGGGAAACCACAGCCCCCGTGTAAATCTCATTCTGGAGCACCTTGTTGACGACGCTCCCCGTCCAGCACATCATCCCAAATCCCCCCGTCCTGTTCGTCACCTCCCCCTTTTCATGCAGGAACACCGTGGGACAGGGTATGCCCCGGTCATTCAAATTCCTTGCGATATCGCAGACCCCCACCCCGGCCAGCCGCATGTCAAAGATCTCCCGGACAACCGGAGCCGTCTCCGGGTTCAGCTCCAACCTGTGCTTATCCGCCTTCGTCTTCCTGTACCCATAACTCACCTGCACCGCAGAATACTTCCCCTGCAGCGCCATCCTCTCCTTCGCCTGCCTCACCTTCCTGGACAAATCCCTGGAATAAATATCATACACCAGATTCTTGAAAGCGATATCCAGCCCTCCCTCGTCCTGCTCACTGTCATAACGGTCATTGACCGAAATAAACCTCACCCCCAGGAACGGAAACAGCTGCTCCAGATAATCCCCCAGCTCCACATAGTCACGCCCGAACCGGGAACAGTCCTTCACAATGATGCAGTTCACCTTCCCCTGCTTTGCCAGGCCAATCATGTCCGTAAACTGCGGCCTGGTATCAAAATACCTCCCCGAAAGCCCGTCATCGCACCGCTCAATCACCCGGCACCCCGCAAATTCCGGCTGCCTTCCTATAAAATCCATAATCAGGCTCCGCTGTGAAGTGATGCTCCCACTCTCCACCTTCCTCCCGAAAACATCCCTGTCCTCATTAGAAAGCCGCATATAAGCACATATAGTATAATCCGCCGGAATCGCCCCCGTCTTCCCCATCATTCCCCACCATCCCTTCCCTTTTCTGCCAGCTCCGCCAGTTCCTCCGCAAAAGTGTACTCCACCTCAAACCGGCCGCTGCCGTAACATACAATCCTCTTTATGAACGCCACGGCCATCTCCCTTGTCAGCTCTCCCGCCCCAAGGTACTTCCCGAAAACCGCCGCCATTTCCCCATTCCCGGCATAATCCAGAGCAAGCCCTTCCAGCTCCGCCTGCAGCGCCGCAATCTCCGCGTCCAACTCCTCCAGTTCCGAGACATACCCAGCCTTCACCTCCAGATACTCCTCCTCAGAGAAAACACCGTCAGCAAAATCCTCATACAAAGCCTGGATGAAGCCGCCAATCTTCTCCCTGCGGGCTTCTTTCCCGGAAAGCGCTTCCTCCGACGCAGACCTCCTTCCCGCCGCCTCCGGCCCCCGGTTCAGCGCCTGCATCCGCTCCCTGGCATCCACATACACCGCCATATGCGCCTTCAGCAGCTCCAGCACAAGTACCTCCAGCACCTCCGCCTTGACGTTCTTCGGCGGGTCCGCCTCCCCGTAGGTGGCCGTTCGCCTGCACACATAAGTGCTGTAATGCCCATAGCCGCCCGCCAGCTTCACCGTCTTCCGGTACAGGTTCATCTTGTTCCCGCAATGCCCACAGAACAGCAGCCCCTGCAGCTTATCCTCCCTCCGGTTCCGGTCTCCCACCGCATTCTCCCTTGCTGAAAAATACTCCCTCTTCCTGGCCTGCAGGAGCTCCTGCACCCGGTCAAAAGTCCCATGGTCAATGATGGCCTCATGGTGCCCCTCCACATAGAAGCGCTCCCCCTTATCCCTGAACACCGGCTTCGTGATGCCCCTATAATATGCCCGGTAACTCTTGGAAATCTCCACATCCCCGGTATAGACCACATTCTCCAGTATCCGCCTCACCTGCTTCCCCTCCCACAGGTTCGCATACTTCTGCTTCCTGGCCACCCCGGCGCCCTGCCAGTAGACCCCCGGTGCCAGGATGCCGTCCTCATTCAGACCTCTTGCAATCCGCGCTAGGCTCCTCCCTTCCAGCCGCTCCCGGAAAATCCTCACCACCACGTCCCTCACGTTCCCATCCACCAGCAGGCCGTGGCCGTCCTCCGGATCCTTCCTATACCCATACGCCACCCTCGTCGCCGGATAGACCCCCTTCTCAAACATCCCCTCAAAGGTAGAGCAAATCTTCTTTGAGACATCCTTCGCATACGCCTCATTGATGAGGTTCTTCAGCGGCACCACCAGCCCGTCCTCCGCCGCGCCAGCCGTAAGGCTGTCATAACAATCCGTCACCGCAATGAACCGCACCCCGAAGAACGGGAAAATCTTCTCAATATAATCCCCGGCCTCCAGATAGTTCCTCCCAAGCCTCGACAGGTCCTTGACCACGATACAGTCAATCTTCCCCGCCCTCATGTCCGCGACCATCCGGTTGAACTCCGGCCGGTCAAACCTCGTGCCGCTTACATGCCGGTCAACATACACCCCCGCCAGCTCCAGCGACGGCTCCCCGGCCACATAATCCTCCAGGAGCGCCCTCTGGTTCTCCACCGTGTCGCTCTCTATCTTCCTTCCGTCTTCTCTGGACAGCCGCACATACACCGCCGTCCGATAGACCCTCATGCCCGCTGCCAGGGCCGGCACCGCCACAGCCTCCCTGCTCCCCTTCCTGCTCTTCCTCGCCATGTCAGACCGCCTCCTCCCCGTACTGCATCACAAAACGCTCCATTTCCTCCGCCTCCCTCTCAAACCGGTAGGACACCTGCAAGGTCTCCGAGTCCATGACCTCCACCCGGTCAATGAGGACCGCCGCCAGCCCCCGCTCAAGCCTCTCCACGCCCTTATACCGCTTCAGCGCATCGACCCATTCCTGCCCGGCCGTCCGCCCAGTCCGAAGGCCAGCTTTCTCCTTTTCCAGGGACATAATGGAATCCTCTATCCTGGCCGCTTGCTCCTGATACTGCTCCCGAAGCATGGAATACTCTTCCTTCGTGAGGATGCCGTCCTTGAAATCCTCATACAGGTTCTTCCGCCTCCTGCCGCATTCCTCCGCCTCTTCCCTCAGCTTCGCAATCCGGCTTTCGACCTTCCCCACATCAGGCGCCATCCCCGACACCCTGCCAACAATCTCCGCCGCCTCGGACAGCATCAGCACCTTTCCGATAAAAGTCTGCATCAGCGCCAACACGCTCTCCTCCAGCTTCTTTGCGGAAAAGCTGTGGGATGAGCAGGAATCCCTGTCCCTCTTATGCCCGGAGCAGACATAATACACATACCTCTTATTCCCGGAAGAGACCGTCTTGCGTACCATCGGCTCCCCGCAGCCTCCACAGAACACCATCCCGGCCAGCGGGAACACCCGCCCTTTCTGCGGCGACACCCTTGTATCCCTCGCAAGCAGCGACTGCACCAGTTCAAACTCGCTCCTGCCCACAATCGCCTCATGGGCATCCTCCACACGGACCCATTCGCTCTCGTCCTTATACATGCGCTTCTTGACCTTATAGCTCGGCGTGGTGCATTTCCCCTGGACCACCGTACCGACATACACCTCATTCTTCAAAATCCGCAGGACCGCATTATAGCTCCACTTCGGCTCCATGCCCTTCTGGAAAGAGCTTTCCAACCGGATGCCGATGCTCCGCTTATACTGGAGCGGCGACAGGATGCCGTCACGGTTCAGCTTGTCTGCTATCGCTTTCAGGCTGCATCCGGCCAGCTTCATGTCGAAGATATCCCGCACCACACCCGCCGCATATCCGTCCACCACCAGATGGTTCCTATCTTCCGGATCCTTCAGGTACCCATAGGCAGCAAACGCCCCAATATACTCCCCGTTCCTCCGCTTGACCTCCATATGGCTCCGTATCTTCACGGAAATGTCCCTGCAGTACGCATCATTGATGAGGTTCTTGAACGGGATGACCATGTCGTTCCCATACTGCTCGTCCAGACTGTCATACCCGTCATTGACGGCAATGAAACGTACCCCAAGCATGGGAAATATTTTCTCAATATACCTCCCGGACTCAATATAGTTCCTCCCAAACCGGGACAGATCCTTTACGACCACGCAGTCAACAGAACCTTCCCGGATGTCATCCAGCATCCTCTGGAATTCTGGCCTTTGAAAATCAACGCCGCTCCACCCGTCATCCACATACACGGAATAGACCTGGATCTCGGCGTGGGACCCCAGATAGTCCATGACCAGCTCTTTCTGGTTGGAGATGCTGTTGCTGAAAGCCCTGCCGCCCTCCGCAACATCACCTTCCTCCCTGGACAGCCGCAGGTACACAGCTGCATGATATGTTTTAGAAATAGAATCTAACGCTCCCATATGCAATCCTCCTGTCCTGTTCTTCCTTATCCGGTGCCCAATCCGGATAACCCAGAAAACCAGAGGCCGCACAGGCAATAGTCCTTTAGGATTCCAACTTACCACGGATTCCATGGCATTTCCATGACTTGGGGCAATGTCCTGCGGACTTCCTGCAATGTCCCAGATTCACAGCGTCCGAAGAGTCATAGACTCCGAAGACTCAAAGAGTCCTTGCGAACTGCTCAAACCGCTCCCTCAGCGATACCCCGTCATTGCTGTACACATTCTTGACCACGACATTCCCGACGCGGAAACAGTACGGATTCTTCACCTGCCGGACGAACTCCCTAAGCCGCTCCTCCTTCGGCATGCCCTCATCAATATGAATCTGCGTCACATCCACCAGCGAATCCCGGTCAACCGTCCTCGCATCCACTGCTCTCATCTCTTCAAACGCCATACCGCACCTCCAGATTTATGAAAGAAGAAGCCCGAATTTTTCCGGCATCCACCGCCAAACAGCATCTCCTTCACTATCCTTTGGACAAAGTTTCATAAAATTGACGGGAATCCTTTATCCATTAAAAAAACTGCGGCACCATCAAAAGCGCCGCAGACAACATCCATCCCCCATACTCAATTATACCTTCTCCGCATAGTCAAGGCTGATCCAGCCATCCCTCTGTTCCCGGTAAGCTTTCAAAAGCCCCCATCGGGACGCCCCAACACCGTCCGCCTCCTCTATGACAGTAAATATCCCAACCCCTGTATACCTTCCAGATTCCACATGGTTCGTTCCGGGACCTCTGCGAATGTTCAAATCAGGGATGGACACCCGCACCCGGTAAGGCTTGAATTCCTCCTTATGCCCCACAGCATCTGTTATGCCAGAGATACGATCCAAAATTCCCAAAATCTTCCCACCATAACCTTTCCCGGCGGCCCATCCTTTCCTGTCAGGGTTCTCCTTCTGCCCAAGCCATTCCACATACTCCGCACATCCCCTCACAACATACCTGAACCGTGGGTCAACACAGGCATTTTCAAGCTCCCCCTTAGAAGCATAAGCCTTCAAATGCTGCACCTGCGCCCGGATGCCCAACTGCGGCGTATCAAAAGAATTCCCTTTCACCCCGTTTGAAGCCACCCCCATACCGCAGAAATTATTCTGCCCCACAGTGACCGCAGAGCCGGTAAAGGTAAAATTCCCCGTCTCAAGGCAGGACTGCGCAAAAGCGACATCACCTCTTACCCCTTCCGCCTCCCCTTCGGAAATATACAGCGGAACCATATCCAGTACGGATTGCGCCACCTCCGGGTTCTTCTCCTTAAGGTATGCCCTCATCTGCCCTACAGAGGCCACGGCCTTTCCCATAACCCTGGTATATCCGCCCATCCCTGCAGATACACCGCCCACCGCCGCCCTGACCTCCTTACGGAACCCGTCCATCGTATAAGCCAATCCCAGCTGCCTCCACAAATGCTCCGGATCCCCATGATTGGATGCAATCCCACTTTTATGTCCTTCCGCATGGGAAATCACCACGCCATCCGCAAGCGAATCCAGCCCAAATTCCTTACAGAGCATGGCAAAAAGCTCCACCGCCGCCTGATAAGCCCTCTTCACACAGTCCCTCGCCTCATCCAGCTTCCCATCAGCAACCCTGAAAGCCGCACCGCCCACATAAGAAATACAGGACGGCTCACACATCTCCACTCCGATATATGAATCATTTCCACTCCCATTTTTCCCGGAACCGCAATGCCATCCCCGGTAATCCCACGGCAAAGTCTGGTAGACCCTGCCATCCAGCGCATCAATGAACCCATGCACACACGCCTTCTTATAGCTTTCCCTGTTCCATGAACGCAAAAAGGCCGATGCCCTGGGCTGGGGACAACCAACCGAATGCAGCATCAGCCCCTTCACCGTAATCTTCCGCCCCGCCGCATAACAAGGATTCCTTATCAGGAAACTCTCCACAATCCTCATGCTCACTCGTCCCCCTTCCCGTCTTCCGCCCGGCCATGGAGCTGTGCCAGGACGTCCTTCAGCTTCTCCGGCACCGGCAGCCCCAGGCGCGCCGCATTCTCCACCAGGCTCACGCCCTCATTGGAGATATAAAAGAAGACCACCGCCGTCCGCAGCACACAGCCGCTGCCGATGACCTGCACGTCCAGGACATTGGCCATCCCCACCAGCAGGAAGATGAGCGCCTTCTTCGCAATGCCCCTAAACCCCACCTCGCTGGACAGCTTCCTGTCCGCCACGGCGCACAGCACGCCCGTCACATAATCCACCGCCACGAACGCCACCAGCGCGTACAGCAGCCCGTCACAGCCTCCCAGGAACCAGCCGAGCCATCCCCCGACAGCCGCAAAAACCATCTGTACCGTGTTCCAGAATCCCTTCATAACGAAACCCTCCTTCAATGAATTTTTTGTATGATAAAAGGCCGCCCGCCCCACGGCAGACAGCCCCATATCCAGATAACATCTTATTACATGCCCCCACACATCAGGGCACACCCGTCACGCCTCCTCCGTCAGCGTATAGGTAATCTTCATGGTCTTGTTCGCATCCTTCACCACCGCCGAAGCCAGGTTGTTTATCGTGGCCAGATACGGCGTCAGCAGGTACATATGCCGGTACTCGTTCCCATAGCTGCCTCCCCATCCCACCAGGAACTGCTTGTACTGGAACAGCGGCGTGGCCGCACACCCCAGCCTTGCGCTCCCCTGGGTATGGATGACCTGGCCATCCGCCGTGACCTGGAAATCCCCGCCGACCACCAGGTCCCCCACCAGCGTCAGGTACAGCTCGCAGGTCCCGGACTCACACAGCGGCTTCATCTTGGAAGTGAACCCGAACGGGATCAGCAACACATCCGCCGTGTTCGCCACATTGATTTTGTAGATCCCCTTCTTGTCATAGGCCGGCACATACAGATACCCGCCCCGCATACAGCACCGGCAGTTTCTCTCCGGATAGGTGTTGTCCATATCCCGCTCCCCCACCGCCATCAGCTTCGCGTTGGACAGCGTCCACTCCCCCTCCGTCAGGGAATAGTCCTCCTTAGAAATCTTCACCCACAGCATCTTCGCGCTCCCGGAAGAATTCCCCTCATTGGAGAACCCGTACCAGTACCCATCCTTCCCGTCCAGGAACTCCCCGTACTTCGTATAGCTGCCCAGGAACAGGAACGTCTCCGTGGCCGCCGCATGGTCCTCCAGCACCGTGTAGGTGGAATCATCCAGCTTCTCATTCAGCCCCACCGTAAAGATCGGGATGCGCACCTTCCTGACCCGCACGCTGGAATCCTCAAACGTGATGGAATACAGCATGTCATTCCCGAAATCTACCTCCACCGCCTCGAACAGCACCGCCTGCTTCGCCGTCCCCAGATTCCCGATGTCTAACATCTTAATCTTCAAAAAAGCGCTGCCATCCCCCACAATGCTCCCGTACCCATTCTGCCCGCCCTGGGCACTGGTCAGAGCCACCGCCGCGATTGTGCCGTTCCCCTGGCTCGGCGTGAACTCCCACACAAACTTATACCCATTCTCCAGCGGCTTGCTCTCCGTCTGATTCATGCTCCCCCTGGCCGTGTTCGCCGTGGTGTTCACGTTATTTGAGGCATACGCCACCGGCAGGTTGCCCGAACCCTCATAGATATGCGCTGCATCCTCCTCCAATGCCTGCGGAAAGAGCAGGACGCCCCCGACCATGTTCGGACAGATAGGCAGCAGCACATTGTTCCACGCAAGCACATCCCCCAGTTCCTTCTCCGAATAGAACACCCCCATGGGGTTCATTCCCAGGATGTCGTTCACCGCCTCCGTCACCATGTTCTCCTCCGTGACGCTCTCCACCTCGCCCGTCTCCACATCCGTAAGTTCCAGCACCATTGTCCCTTTCAGCTTCATCCAGTCCCCTCTCCTTCCTGCGGCAGCTCCACCGGCATCCCGAAAGCGCCTACCGCCGCCCTCCGGATGCTGTCGGAATAATATTTCTTCACCAGCTCCATTGTCTCAAAGCCCATCTCCCCGGAAAACGCCTTCGCCTGCAGCCCGCCCATGAGCGCAAACGGCTGTACATATTCCTCAACCGTGATGGTGCCGTCCCACGCCGCGCCGGCCGCCATGCCCTGGCCGCTGATGGAAGCGATGCACCCGCCCGTCCCGATCTGCGCCGTGCCGCCCTCCATCCGCAGGTGGACATTGAACGTGTTCGTGACATTCGGCACAAGCCCGTCAATCGGATAATACAGGGAAAGGATATGCTTCCCGCTCCCCCAGGTCTCCGCCGGATAATGCACCAGGACCTCCAAATCATTGAATTCATAGGTGACATGCGCCACTGCTTTCCCGTCCTCCGTCCAGGTCACCGGGAGCTCCACGTCCACCGTGACACTCCCCTCATCCGTCCCCGGCTCCCCGCTGCCATCCGTCCCCGTTCCAGCCTCTACCGCATCGATCCCTGCTTCATCTGCCCCGGCCTCTGCCGTACCACCGGCAGCATCCCCGTCACCGCTCCCCATGCCACCGCCGGCGGCTCCCGATACCGGGAACGGAACCACAATGCTCCCCCTCGCAGTGGCAGACCGACCCACCGGCTCCGCCGACACATCCACCAGCACCTGCCCGAAAAACTGCACATGGGTCTCCTCCTTCGCCGCGAACTCGATGCTGATGATCCTCACATTGGTCTCCGCCACCGTATAAGCGGACGCATTGGTAAAGTTGTGTATCCCGACCTTCCCCGCCTCGATTTGGTTCAGCAGCCCGGAGATGTTCTTGTCGTTCTTCGACTTCGCCTGCGCCAACCGCGGGTTCTTCCCCACGCACTTCAGCCTCTGCTTCCCGCCGATCCTACAGTCAAAAGAGGTGATACAGGCAATCTGCGCCCCGTCCGCCTGCCCGCCCGTGAACGTCAGCACGTCCCCCAGGTCCAGCGCCGGGTTCCCGATGGTGCTGGTGTCAAAAGGTACATAATTCACCGCCGCCAGGTCCACCAGGATATTCCTGCAAAGCTGCTCCCTGGTCTCCTCCAGCCCGAACTGCAGGAGCGGGTTCACCGCCAGGTTCATGGTCAGCCCGTCATCCGGCTCCAGCGCATAATACTCCGCCGTCTGCGTCCGCAGGTTCGTGGAGCTGACCGCCGTGTACCGGGTGATGAAGTCGGAAAAGCTGCTGGTGAACCGGTGCCTGCTCTTTACCTCCATCACCGGCTCCGCCCCATACTTCCTCAGCTCCAGCTTCCCCTCCCGGTTGATGCAGAAGAACCCGCCCAGCACCTGCCCCACAAAATACAGCACGTCCCGGTACGTCCCAATGTCATTCTCCGGATAGACCGACAGCAGCTCCGCCCCGTTGGGCATCCCCTCAATCTCCTCCTTTGTATGCGCCAGCCCCACGTTACACGCCCTGCAGCACAAATCCAGGAAAGCCCAGGCATTCCCCACGGTCTCAAACCCGTTGATCCCCTTCTCAAACCGCAGCATATAGTCATAGGCTTTCAGCTCCAGGCAGTGCGCCGTCCGGTTCGCCTCGCTGACCTCGAAGATGCCCATCGGCACCTCCTCATAACTCCCATCCGCAAGCCGCAGATGGTAGGACAGCCGCACTTCCGCCCCTTCCAGCGTGTACCGGTCCACCTGCGAAAAGAGCGTGACCCCCATCTCCGCCGCGTACACCGTCCCCAGCTCGATCTCCGCGCTGCCGCAGCACTGCGCCGTGACATACCCGCTCCCCTTCACGATATCCTCATACCCGAAAGGATAGACCGCGCCGCCCTTCGTCCTGATCTCCCCCGTCCAGTAATACCGCCTGGCATTCTCCTGCACCGCCTGCAGGAACGCACTGCTCACCGGGTACATGAAAACACCCCTTTCCATACAAAAAGCACCAGCCATTCCTGACTGATGCCTTTTAGTCTGCTATTTTCAACACAGATAACTATTTACCTCTATACTTCTTTCTACTTATTTTTTACTCGTAATTTCTTCTAAAATAACATCAATTCTATGTGTTGCCATATTATCACAGTGCGTTTTCAATTCCTTACAATAATCTAAAAGTCTATCTTTATTCTCATGATACAATACATACATAATATTATAAGCAGTCCAATACCGTTGCTCAGTTACATCATAAATTGGAAACGATTTTTCATTATACAAAGAGTCCACATTACCTGAAATATCATTTTGGAAAAAAACATTATCCATAAACTTTCTGAGATTATATGAATACTGGAAAGCCTGATCTCCCTGTGTATTCTCAGAAAGATATTTTATATGATCAATGATTACCTTCCTTGTGACAACATTACATACATCTTTGACAACACTTTGATTTACTGAGGATTGCATATGAAATGCATTTACGCCAAATGTCAGGTAATCTATGACACCCTTCATAACTTCATTATAAATCATTGAAATAAGTCTATCCTTGTATTCATTTTTTATTTGTCTAGTATCCAGTTGTAAATGCTCACTCCAAATAAAATATTCATCAGCATACTGTACTATTGCCGCAATATTAGTCTCTTGTCTAATTTTTTCAGCCAAGTCAGGTAATAGCTGTTTTATTTCTTCATCTGTTTTATAATAATTTGCTTTTCCGCCAGCTCGTATAAATACTTGATATCCAGCATCAATCTCATCAGCAGTTATATCTGTTTCATTTTTATAATATTTTTGCAACATCTCAACTATACTATTGCTTATTCGGATTCCATAGCGGTGAGCAATTCTTTTTTCGAGTGTATTATTGATTTGCTGCACAATGTTCAACGTTTCATTATCTTGAGTGTTATCAAGTTTTTTCTCATATAAGTTCTCAATCGTCTCAACTACTATAGCATAACAAACCAATCGGATTTCATCATAATATTCTTCTTTATAATTATTTATCAGCTTCAGTCTAACATCATCATATAGATTCTGTGCCTTTTGCAGTGTTCTCAAATTCTTGACATGATGTTTGCTCAGAAAGTCCTCAATAAAATCATGATGAATTCCTAATTTCCTCCATTCAACTGTTCCAGGACGTTCCGTAATATAATATGTCCTATCAATTACCTTTTCGCTATATTTTTTAAATATATCTTGTTGTGACAATTGTTCTATATTAGCAACCAAAATGATTTTAACGTAATTACATTTTTTTAATTCATCTATAATACCAAATACTTCTTCCAGCCTAATATTCTCATTCATCCTTTCCATATCATCTATCACAATATAATGAATCTTATTGAAAGTTTCAGATATTTTGAGGAATAATTCTTTCTCCTGTACCAAAGATTCTATAACACTCTTCACAACAGATATTTTATTTGAAAAAAATGCAGCAACTCTTTCAACTTTAGAAAATATATTACGAATTGAGTATTTATCCTTCATAACCAGCTGGAAAAAAACTTCATGGTATATTTTCTGGGCATCTCTCATCCCAAACATTGAAATATGACATGCATCACTCTTATTTCCCAACATTTCATTTATTGCATATGACTTGCCTACTCCCCATGGACCACTAATAAGAATACATTTGTACGGCGATTTGTCATACGACTCTATTATATCCTTTATATAATCAGCTCTCATCCTTAACCTCACTTTTGATACAAATCTACATTCATATTGTATCTAGCAGCAACCCGTCACTTACATAAATTGTTTTTCAGTCTGCAGTTCCATTATATCAAACATCTTACAAAAAATCATCCACTACTTAACTCTAAAACTCCTTCAGCGTAAAACTCACCTTCCACAGCCCCTTATAGGACGTATCCTTCACAAGGCTTGCCTTATAGCCGCTTATGAACATCTCCGCCCGCTTCACCTCCAGCGTCCCCGTGTCGAAATAATCCACCGCCAGCTTCTCCTTCTGCTTGAGCCCCGTCAGCACCTTAAGCCACTTCGGGGAGACCGAGAACGCGGCGGGGATGGACACCACGCCCATCCTCACCACGTCCCTCTGCGTGGTCCCGGCCTCCGTCTCGCCCCCGGAATCCGCCTCCACGTCCCTCATCTGCACCTCATAGGAATCCGGCAGGGGCAGCGGCACCCCGTCAAGCGTCAGATACTGTATATACGCCATATGCGCCTCCCTTCCGCCCCATCGGCACAAACACCAATGAATTCCATCAGCGTCCCCCAGACCGTAAATTTTGCCTCGCCTGGGCGTCCACCACCACCTCATCCAGCAGCGTCCCGCCCACATACACGGGGATGCAGATGGTCCCGCCGCCTGCCATCCCCTGCAGGCCGGAAAGCATCTCCTTCAGGCCGCCCAGCAGCTCCCTCACCGAAGAATCCCCGGAAGCACTGCCGCCGCCCTGCGCCCCCTGGACAGCCGCCTGGGGCTGCAGCATCAGGTCAGACGCCACATCAGCCACGGCCCTCTTCACCATGCCCCGGCCCTTCTCAATGCCCTCCGCAAGCCCGGCCATGAAGTCCGGCATCCAGCTCTCATAATCCGTCAGAGGCCCCTCATCTGGCACGGAGAAATGCAGGAAGGACCGTATCTTGTCCGCCACATCCGACACGGCGCTGATCACATTCCCGATAGCGCCCCGGATGCCATCCGCAATCCCGTTGATGAAATCCTTCCCCCACTGCAGCGCCTTCCCCGGCAGCGAAGTGATGAAACTGATGGCCGACTGGAACCCGGACTGCACCACGCTCCCCAGGGAAGACAGCGCAGACCCGATCCCGGACACCATGGCCTTGAACGCATTTACCGCCGCCTGTTTCAGGCTGGACGCAATGGACACCACCAGGTTCTTCAGCCCGTTCCAGGCGACCGAAGCCGTATTTTTGACCGCCGCCCAGATATTGGCGACGGTATTTTTCAGCCCGGTAAACAGGATGACGACATGGTTCACCAGCCCCTGGGCCAGCGACCCAACCACCTGTTTGATGCCGTTCCAGATATTTGACGCCGCATTCTGGATATTCGTCCAGATATTCAGCGCATCCTCTTTCAGCTTTGTGAAATTCCCCGTCACCAAGTCGATCAGCAGGAGCACCGGCCCCAGCACCACGTTCTTGATCAGCTCCCACGCCCCGGAAGCCGCCGTCTGAATCCCCTGCCAGATGCCCTGCAAAGTGGTGGAAAGGTTCTCCCACAGGGAACGTATCATATCCACAATCCCGGAAAGCACCGGGTTCTCCATCATCCCCGTCCAGACATTGCTGAAAAAGTCACCCACGGACTGCCACAGCCCGCTCCACCACTCCGGGATCCCCTCGAAAAACGAAACCAGGGACTCCCATGCCGCCGGTATGGTTTCTGTAAAGAAAGAACAGATGACCTGCCACGCCGAAACGAAAAACTCCTTGATCTGCGTCCAGATGGCATTGACCGCATCCCGGAACCACTCGCACTTGTTCCACAGCACCACCAAAATGGCGACAACAGCCGCAATCGCCAGCGGCACCCACCCGATAGCCGCCACCACCGCAGAGATCGCCGGGATCACCGTCCCGGACACAAAAGCGACCACGCCGGAAATGGCCCCCGCAATCTGCGGCACCACCGTCATGATCGTTCCAATGGCCCCTACCACCTTCCCGACCACGACCAGCACCGGCCCCAGCGCGGCCGCCACTAGCGCCACCGTGACAATGATCTTCTTCGTCCCCTCGTCCAGGCTGTTCAGCCAGTCCACCAGCCCCTGGATCCATCCCACGATCTGCCGGATATACGGCATCAGTATCTCCCCGATGGAGATAGCCAGCTCCTCCAGCTGGCTCTTTAAGATGGTGAGCTGCCCCGCAAGGTTATCCTGCATGGTGGCCGCCATCTTCTCCGCCGTGCCGTCACAGTTATTGATGGCGCTGTTCAGCTTCTCAATGTCCCCAGGCGCGGCGTTCATCACCGCCAGGAACCCGCTCATGGCGTTCTTCCCCACCAGCGCCTCCGCGTTGGCCGCCTTCTCCGACTCGGACATCTGCACAAATGCCGCCCGGCAGTCCGCGAGGATGTCCCCCA
Source organism: Lachnospiraceae bacterium (assembly GCA_910576125.1). GTDB lineage: Bacteria > Bacillota > Clostridia > Lachnospirales > Lachnospiraceae > Acetatifactor > Acetatifactor aquisgranensis. The sequence continues at coordinate 97,194 of CAJTHM010000020.1, forward strand.
AGCTCCTCATGCTCCCGTCCGTGTTGGTGGTCTGCACCGTCAGCTCCCCGAAGGCGGCCCCGGTAAACTTCACCTCCCCGGTCAGGTTCGTCATCATGGAGCGCATGGCCGTCCCCGCCTGGGAAGACTTGATCCCCGCGTTCGCCATCAGCCCGATGGCCTCCGCCGTATCCTCCGCCGTGAACCCCAGCGCCCCGGCCACCGGCGCACAATACTTGAACGTCTCCCCCATCATGGCCACGTTCGTGTTCGCATTTGAGCTTGCCGCCGCCAGGATATCCGCGAAATGCCCCGAATCCTCCGCCGACAGCCCCAGAGCCGTCAAAGCGTCCGTCACGATGTCGGAAGTAGTCGCCAGGTCCTCCCCGGAAGCCGCCGCCAGGTTCATGATCCCCTCGATGCCGGAAAGCATATCCCCGGTCTTCCACCCGGCCATGGCCATGTAGTTCATGGCCTCCGCCGCCTCGGAAGCGGAAAACTTCGTCCTGCTCCCCATCTCCCGCGCCTTGTCCCGCAGCGCCTCCAGGTCCTTCCCCGTCGCCCCGGAAACCGCCGCCACCTGGCTCATGGCCGAGTCAAAGTCAGCCGCCACCTTCACCGCGGCCGTGCCCAGACCGCCCACGGCAGCCGTGACCGGCATCAGCTTCTTCCCCACTCCCTCGATGGCGGAACCCACACCCTGCAGCTTCTCCCCGGCGGCCCCGATCTTCTGCAAGGCCACGGCAGACCTGCCCGCCTGCTGCTCCAAATCCCGCAGGCTGTTCTCCGTCTCGATGATCTCCCTCTGCAATGCGTCATACTGCCCCTGGGAGATCTCGCCCCTCGCCAGCGCCTCATTCGCCTGCTCCGCCGCCGTCTTCAGCGTCTCCAGCTTCTCCTTCGTCTCACGGACCGCATCCCCCAGGAGCCGGTGCTTCTGCGCCATCAGCTCCGTGTTGCCGGGGTCCAGCTTCAGCAGCTTCTCCACATCCCTAAGCTGTGACTGCGTGTTCCGGATCTCCGTGTTCACGCCCTTAAGCGCCGTCTGCAGCTTCGTGGTATCGCCGCCGATCTCCACGGTGATGCCCTTGATCCTGTTTGCCGCCACGCCAACACCCCCTCAACAACACAAAAAAAGCCCGGCTCCCCAGGCATCACTTACTCTAAAACGAATCAAAATCCTCCTGCCCCGCAAGGACGGCATAATCTGCCCCGTCATTGCTGCTCTCCGCATACATGTCATTCACCATCCCGATGGTCAGTAAGTCTAAATCCCGGATGGAAATGCCCAGCTGCACGCACCGCAGCAGGAACAGCGGCGTGGTCATCGGGCGGTCAGTTGCGCGAAGTTTTTTTAGCCTCCACATCCGTCTTCACGTTCAGCCCCCACAGCTCGATCAGCTGGGGCAGCACCTGGTAAATGGAGAACGTCCCGAAGCCGTCCAGCCACTCCTCCGGCGTGTCCGGGATGGAAGGGTCGGCGTGCTTCGCCATGATGAAGGCAATATTCTCAAACAGCTCCAGCGAAAACAAATCCAGGTTGGAATTCTCCTCGTCACTGCCCCCGATGCTCTTCTCCAGCGCGCTCAGGTCCTTATAGATATCCCGGTGGAACCTGATCCGGTAAATGCGCGGCACCGCCGCCGATGCCCGGAAAGGCACCTCCTTCCCGTCAATCGTGATCTTCGTCGTCATGCTCATACGTCACCCTCCCCTCCGGCATCCACGCCCTCATCACTTCCTCCGCCGCCCGGAACATCCCCGCCGGCCTCATCCTCCGCCATGACAGGCATATACACCGCCTTATACCAGTCCTTATAGACCGTCTCATCCGTGGAGTCCCCGGTCTTCGCCTTCACCATCCCGTCCGCCAGCGGCGTGGCCTTCACCGTCAGCGTCTCCGTCTGCACCTGCCGGCTCTCCTCATTGGTCTTCCCCTCAATGCCCGGCCTGGACGCCGAACAGTTGTAGAGCACATGCCGGATATGCCTCTGGTCCCCGTCAAACTCAAACAGCAGCGCGAACGCCGCCAGCTCCGCCGAAGCGTTCTCCACCAGCACGCCTTTACTGTCCAGCTCCTCCCGCAAAGCATCCTTCCGGAAGGACTCCGGGATCATGGCAAGCTCCAGGTCCCCGTCATAGCCCATATTGTTGTTGATGACATAATAGGCCGTCCCGTCTGCATAGAAATTCTCCGGCTCCCCATTGGCATCCAGAGAGATGGATACCGACCCCGGCATCGGCACCGGCGTCCCATAGGAAACTGTCCCCTCCTCCGACACCGTGAGCATCGCATAATGCGTGTTCTTAAGGTTGTACTTCACCTTGTTCTTCTTGTTATTCGCCATCCGTCACGCCTCCCATCCAAAAACATACAGCACCTCATAAAGCCTCTCACTGCCGATCCACGTCTCCGACTTATTGTAAAAGACCCCATGGGCATCCAACACATCCTCCACCCGTTCCTCCAGCTCCGGATCCTTTTTATCCGTATAGACCTCCAGGTGGACATTCACGCCCTTGTGGTACACCTTCCCGTCTGCCGCGAAATTATCGCTCCCCGGCAGCAGGTAACAGGCAAAAGGCGGCTCCGGCGACTCCCCTTCCGCGAAATGGTCATACGCAAAAGGCAGCCCCGTCTCCCCCATCATCCTCACCAGCTCTTCCACAGCCTCACCTCCTCAAATCTTCAAGCCATCAAATTCTTCTCAATCCCCTGCTCTGGCATCCGCCACACGTCCCAGCCCGTCTGCCCTTCAACCTCTTTCCAGCCTCATGCCCGGCATCCGCCGCACACCCCAGCCTGTCAGCCCCGCAGAGCCTTTTCAATCTCCCTCTCCAGCGTCCGCTTCGCCCTTTCCTCCGTGGGGGCGATATGCGCCTTTCCCGGGACACGCCCGCCGCCCCGCTTCGCATGGCCGAACTCCAGCAGATGCGAAAGCTGGTACCGGTTCCTGGAATGCACCACCAGCTCAATGGAATTCGACGTCTCCCTCACGTTCTTCACCGCCCAGCTCTTCGCATAAGCCCCCGTGTCCTTCGGCGCGCCCGCCTGGATGTCCTTCTTCACGGAACTCCCCGCCTTCTTCACCGCCGCCTTCAGCTCATCCGCCGCAAGGTCCGCATACTCCGCCAGCCCCTCCATCACCGCGGCCGCAAGCTGGTCAACCCGCACCCTATCCGGCATCTCACCGCCTCACTTTCCTGCAGGTAAACTTCAAACACCTCTTCTTAAAATTCATATGGTCCACATTTACAATGTCATAAACCTCCCCGCGGAACAGGACACGGCATCCGGTGGACATGATGTCCACCGCTTTCCTGCAGTACCGCACAGTCACCGTCATGGACACATCCTCCACGGTCATCCCAGCCTCCTGCCTTTCCCCCGAAGACGCCAGCCCCTCCCCGCCGACCGTGGCGAAACAGGTATAATAATCCGTCCAGACATTCCCATGGTTCCCCACGCCGTCCACCACGGCCTCATTCCTCTGGAACGTCACCCTCTCATTCAGCAGAGCCACATCCATCAGAAAGCCTCCTTCCTGCTGCCGGAGAGCAGCGCCCGCAGCGTCAGGGCAAGGGCATTGTGGTCCGCCTCCTCCCGGTGCTCATAAAGGTAAGCCGCCGCATACATCACGGAGACCTTCGCATTCCCCACCCCGGCAAACTCCCCCTCGTCATCCATCCGCGCCGCATCCATGCACATCTTCTCCGCCGCCCCGACCATGCCCCCGATCAGCGCATCGTCCTCATCATAGTCCACGCGCAGGTAGTTCTTCATCTCCTCCAGCGTCACCACCATGCCCGCCGCCCCCTTCCCGAAAATATCCGGCCCCGGCCGGCACCGCCGCCGGAGCCTTCCTACCTTTTTAACTCCCGGATGCCGCTTTCTGCACCAGCACCTTCACCGCCTCCGCCAGGACCAGCTTCCCGTCCACCCTCTGGCTCGCCAAGAAGCCCACCTGCCCGGATGCCGCATACAGCTCATTCAGCCGCTTGAAGCTCCGCCCCTGCCTGTCGGCGATCCAGTAATAGGAGAAATCCCCAAAGGCCACCGTCTTCGCCCCCGCCGCCATCGCCGGCATATAGGCCGAAGTCCTCACCGGCCTGCCCAGGATCGTGTCCGGCGTCCCAGCCGTAAGCGAAGGCTGCCACAGGTACTGCCCATTGCTGTCCTTCAGCTTCCGCACGGCCTTCACCGTGGAATCGTTCAGCACCCACACCGACTTCTTCCGGTACGGGGCCTTCAGCGCATAATACAGGTCCATCAGCTCATCCGCCGTCACCGCCGTCTGGGAAGCCGCCGTCACGCCCGTCTGCGCCCCTCCCGTGGCCGCCAGCACCCCCAGCGGCTTGCCCTTGCCGTCCCCCGTGAAGAACGCCTCCTCTTCCTTCGCCCCGATCCTCCGGGCGAACTCCCGGGAGATATAGGACTGCAGGTCAAACACCGAATCATTCAGCAGCTCCTCCGACACCTTGATCATCGTCCCCAGCTTGTACGCCCCGATGGACACCTGCCCGAAGGAATCATCGCTCTCCGGGAACGCGCCCTCCTCATCGATCCAGGAAGCCGTCCCCTTCCCCGCCACCACCGGGATCTTCCGGTCGCCGCTGGAAGTCCTGATCACCTTCGCCATCTGCCGGAACACGTTCTCCTCCTCCAGCGCCTCCACCAGAGTCCTCTCATACTCGTCCGGCACCAGGTAGCCGCCCTCCGAGTCCGTCCCCACCTGCAGCGCGTCCGTGATCGCCGGCATCGGCACCTTGGAGCGCATGGCGTTCCAGAAGGATGCCCTGTACTCATCCGACGCACGCCCGGACTTCTCCTCCCCTGGAGCCTTCCCGTTCGGCTTGCCCGTGATCGGCGTGCTGGTCGCCCTGGCCAGCTCCGCGTCGATCGCCGCCTGCCGCTCCAGCCGCTCTATCTCCTTCCCCAGGTTCACCACGTCCGCCTCCATCCTCTCATAAGCAGCCGTGTCCTCCGCGGACAGCAGCCCGTCCGCGCCCCTCTTCGCATCCAGGAACGCCTTTGCCGCGTCCCACGCCTTCGCCCTCTTCTCCCTCAGCTCCAAAATCTTTCCCATAGCTAAACCCTCTCTTTCTCAATCTGCGGCATCCGCATCCGGGACGCCCGTTTTTGCGCAAACTAAAGGAGCCGGTCCCCCAGCCCCTGCCTCCTTCTTCCTGCGGCGGCAGAACTTCCTTCCCTGCTCCTCCGCCTCAAAACGCTCATCCAACAAGCCCACCGTCCAGCCCTTCCGGAACATCCCCAGCGGCGTCTCCCCGAACTGCGCCAAAGCCCTGGCATCCATTTCCAGCATCCTCCCCCACAACTCCGGATGATGCTTCCTCAACTTCCGCAGCTCGTCTATCCTCTGGAACGGGCAGCACCAGCAGGAGCACCGGTGGTAGATTTCATACAGCCCGCCCCAGTCGAACCCCTTCCCGTAGCAGTACCGCAGAGCCTCTTCCTCCGTCACCCGCCACTCCACAAGCGGGTAGCGCTCCCCCTTGCACCGCCCCATCTCGTCATACGCGATGCCGATATAGGAAACGGCATTGTACTCCCCTTTCAGACGGTTGACCTCCTTCGTGATCAGATGCGTCTTCAACTGCCCCGTGCACCACCTAACCCGGATCCCCGGCCACCCGTTCCCGCATAAAGGGACGCCGTCCCGGATGCGCCGCTCCACCGCGGACCTCTTCTGCTTCGGCTCCTCGAACATGAGCCATTCAAAACCCTGTGGATGCCGCAGGGTACGGACATGCAGCCCCCGCTCCCGGAACAGGTACGCATCCACCTTTTCGATATGCCGGTACATCTCCGGGAACTCCATGCCCGTGTCCGCCCAGAACACGCCGTCAACCGGCATCCCCCTCTCTATCATCATAAGGAGCATCGCCGTGCTGTCCTTCCCTCCAGACAATGACACCGCATGGTAGTCCCCTCTCCTCCCGGCCTTTCCCACCGCCTGCACCTCCCCCTGAAACACAAAAAGAGCCGATTTCTCAGCCCCTTCCCCTTCTTCCTGAACCCGGCAGGCTCCCCCTGCCCTTCCCCTCTAAAATGTCCCCTGCACCGGCCAGCCGGCTCTTCTGTAATCCCCTATTCCCGAATAAGCCGGAACCAAAACCCTGCCAGAATGCACAGGATTCCACCGTCAAGCGCCTAATGCAGGAGCAGGTTCAGCCGCTTCTCCAGCTGCTCCGCCGGGGTCCCCGGCTCCTTCGGCGGGATGAGCCTGCCCAGCATGGAATTCATCACCGCCTGCCTGGAAAACAGCACCGGCGCGTCCATCCCATCCGAAAACGGCACGCCGCCCGCATCCTCCCCGCCCCCTGCGGAGAACATGACCTCATCCGCAAAACCCAGCTCCACGGCCTTCCTGGCATTGAACCAGCTCTCCGCATCCATCAGCCTGGAAATCTTGTCCCTGGGAAGCCCGGTCTTGATCTCATAGGCGTTCATGATGGACTCCTTCACCTCGTCCAGCATCCTGACCGCTTTCCTCATCTCCTCCGAATCCCCGATTGCGATCGTTGCCGGGTTGTGGATCATCATCATCGCCACCGGCGACATCCGCACCTTCGTCCCCGCCATCGCGACCACCGACGCGGCGCTCGCCGCCAGCCCGTCAATAACCACCGTCACATCATAGGGATAGTCCATCAGCATGTTGTAGATCTGCGCCGCCGCGAACACATCCCCGCCCGGGGAATTGATCCACACATTGACCGGCCCCTTCCCGGCATTCAGCTCATCCCGGAAGATCCCCGGCGTGACCTCATCCCCGAACCATGTCTCATCCGAAATCTCCCCATTCAAAAAGAGCGTCCGCATCTCGGCGCCGCCCTCATCCTGGTTCTTTATCCAGTTCCAAAATTTTCTCTTCATCATCCACCTCCATCATCCGCTGCACCATCGCAGCACTGCCCCCGGCCGTCTCCAGTCTCTCAGACCATACCTCCATCCCCTTCCCCGGCATTCCTGTCCTTTCCCAGGCTGCTGCCAGAACCGCCATTCCTTTCCGCAGCCCCTACAGCACCGGCTCCCGGGCTCCTCTGTCTTCCCTCCCTGGCGGCTGCCCCGCCATCTTCCGTTCCTCCAGCAGGACTGCCCTTGCCGTAGCCCAGCCCCGCATCCTGCAGCTTCATCATGTTCCCGTTCACTAGGTACAGGTCGCCGCCCAGGTCCTCCGGGATGCGGTCAAGGTTCTCCAGCTCCCGGATGTCATTTGCCGACATCCACCCGTTCTGCCTCCCCACCGCGTACCCGTTCATCCGGCTCTGGTAGTCGCCCCGCAGCAGGCCGTCCACATTGAACTTCACAAAATACCGCTTCTTCTCCTCCGCAGACAGGAGCGACCGCGCCATGGACTGCTCCCACCGGGACACCCACGGATCAAGCGTATACTTCACGAACTCAAGGCTCTGCTGCTCGATATTGGAAAAGCTGCTCTTATCCAGGTCCCCCACCATATGCGGCGGCACACGGAAGATCCGCGCGATCTCATTGATCTGGAACTTCCGCGTCTCCAAAAACTGCGCCTGCTCCGGGGAGATGGAGATGGGCGTATACTTCATCCCCTCCTCCAGAACCGCCACCTTGTTGGCGTTATGGCTGCCCCCGAATGTGGACTGCCAGCTCTCCCTCACCCGCGCCGGGTCCTTGATCGTCCCAGGATGCTCCAGCACCCCGCTGGGCTGTGCGCCGTTGGCAAAGAACTTCGCCCCATACTCCTCACAGGCGATCGCCATCCCGATGGCGTTCTTCGCCATGGCGATGGGCGAATACCCCACCAGCCCGTCAAACCCCAGGCCGGGGATATGCAGCACCTCCGAAGGCGGCAGGACCACCGTGCCTCCCTTCACCGTGGGCGCGTCATCCGCTCCAGGCGTGTACTCATAATAAAGCTGCCCGCCCCTGTCCCGCTCCACCGCCATCCTGTCCGGCATCAGCGGGTACAGCGCCATGACCTCCCCCCTGCCGTTGCGGATGACCTGCGCATAGGCATTCCCCCACAGGAGCAGGTGGGTCATCAGCGTCTCCCGGAACACAAAGGAAGTCATCTCCGGGTTCGGCTCGTCATGCAGCAGAAAATACAGCGGATGCCCCACCGCCTTCTCCTTCCCGCCGCCCTCCGTATATCTGTAAAAATGCAGCGGCAGCCCCGCCACCGCCTCCGACAAAATCCTCACGCAGGAATACACCGCCGTCATCTGCATGGAAGTCCGCTCGTTCACCCGCTTCCCGCTGGTACTGTTCCCCAGGAAGAAACTGTAAGAACTGCCAGAAGTGCGGTTAGCGGGTGCACCCCTCGCCCTAAATAATCCACTTAAAAATCCCATAGGAACACTCTCCTTTCCGAAAAACGAGCATAAGAAAGGCACCGCCGAAGCGATGCCATCCAAAAATGCTCTGCTGATTATTCTTCAACTATTTCCTCTCCTGATTCCGTAGTTACAATCCTGAATTCACGAACTTTGTTATAACTCTCACCCCGTACCTCTGGCGGAAAGAACTCATATAGAACTCTGTTGATTGCACGGTCAAGCGCTAACAATAAACGGATCTGTTGCTCTTTCGACAAGCCCTTATACAGCTTTATTGGAATATCATGGACTGCCAGAAGATTTTCCCAATAATCATCCATATTAACATCACGTTTTACCTTACGAACATATGGGAAATCCTCTGCATTTAATTTTTCGTAAATAAGTTTCTTACGCTTTTCCTCATCAGGCTCTACCTGTGCCGCCCTTTTATCAAAATTCTTTGATATATATTCCGGGTCAACATCTATAACCGCACACAGATGATAGAGCATATCAAAAGGAACCTCCCCCTGTGTAAGATACCGCCGAATAGTTTTTTCATCCCTATCAATATCTGCTGCCTTTACCAAACTGCGGATTGTATAACCCTTCTGCTTAAGAACCTCTTTAAAGCGTTCCGTGTTGATTTCCATTTTAGGCATAGGCTTATTCGCCATCATCGCACCTCCAATTGGACATTATTGGGCAATATTGGGGAATTGAATATCTCAATATTATCCACTACAATGATATTGCAACGAAGAACATATTGCAAGATAAATTACAGGAGGATTTTTATGAATAACCAGTCAAACCCTATCCAAGGAAATAATATCTCCACTCATGCTGAAACCGCCATTCCTATCCGGGAAATTGCAGAACCCGTCTCTCTTGCAGAAGCACTTAATGGACCAAATGGCAAAACAATTTCTATAACAGTCGGTATAGTAACAATGTCCTTTTTCGGGCTTATCGCATTTGGCATGTTGAACGGCTTTGTACCTTCTTTAAAAATCGGAAGCATGAGCTTATCATTTGCCCGATTTTAGCCACATCTAAAATACGAGCAGCCCCCTTGTGTCATACACGGATTCCCTCGTATCGTTCCCGCACCGCATCGCCCTGTCCAGCCCCATGATCATCGCAATGGCGCCGTCAATCTTCTCCGTGGACTTCTCCTTGTCCGCCTTGATGTTCCCCGCCGGGTCCGTCCGGATGAAGATATTGTCCATCATCCAGCGCAGGACAGGGTGCCCGCCATGTGCCACCATCTGCTCCAGCACAAGCTTCATCAGCTCCTTCGTGGGCGGCGACATGTCCTTGAACCCCTGCCCGAACGGGACCACCGTGAATCCCATCCCCTCCAGGTTCTGGACCATCTGCACCGCGCCCCACCGGTCAAACGCGATCTCCCGGATGTTGAACCGCTCCCCCAGCCGCTCAATGAACTTCTCGATATACCCGTAATGCACCACGTTCCCCTCCGTGGTCTCCAGGAACCCCTGCCGCGCCCATACGTCATAAGGCACATGGTCACGCCGCACCCGCAGCTCCAGCGTCTCCTCCGGTATCCAGAAATAAGGCAGCACGCAGAACTTATCCTCCTCATCCAGCGGCGGGAACACCAGCACAAAGGCCGTGATGTCCGTGGTGGAAGAAAGGTCCAGCCCTCCATAGCACACACGCCCCTCCAGCCCCTCCGCGTCCACCCGGAACCCGCAGGCGTCCCACTTCGCCATCGGCATCCACCGGACCGCCTGCTTCACCCACTGGTTCAGCCGCAGCTGCCGGAAAGAATTCTCCTCCCCGGGATTCTGCTTCGCCGACTCGCACGCCGCCTTCACCTTGTCCAGCCCCACCGTGATGCCCAAAGACGGGTTCGCCTTCTTCCACACCTTCGGGTCCGTCCAGTCAGCCGCCTCATCCGCCCCATAGATCACCGGGTAGAAAGTAGGGTCAGCCTTCCTCCCCTCCAAAATATCCACGGCTTTCTGATGTGTCTCATAACAGATGGAATTCGTATCCGCCCCCGCCGTGGTGATCAGAAAATACAAAGGCTGCATCCTGGCATCCCCGGATCCCTTCGTCATCACGTCAAACAGCTTCCGGTTCGGCTGGGTATGCAGCTCGTCAAAGACAACCCCGTGGATATTGAACCCATGCTTTGAATAAGCCTCCGCCGACAAAACCTGATAAAAAGAATTGGTCGGCTGGTACACGATCCGCTTCTGGGACGCCAGTATCTTCACCCGCCTGTTCAGCGCCGGGCACATCCGCACCATGTCCGCCGCCACCTCAAACACGATGGAAGCCTGCTGCCGGTCAGCCGCGCACCCATACACCTCCGCGCGCTCCTCCCCGTCCCCGCAGGTCAGGAGCAGCGCCACGGCCGCCGCCAGCTCGCTCTTCCCCTGCTTCTTCGGAATCTCCACATAGGCCGTGTTGAACTGCCGGTACCCGTTCCCCTTGACCGTCCCGAACACGTCCCGGACGATCTGCTCCTGCCAGTCGATCAGCTCAAAAGGCTTCCCTGCCCAAGTCCCCTTCGTATGGCACAGGCACTCGATGAAGCTGACCGCATAATCCGCAGCCGCCTTATCATATACAGACCCCCGCGCCTTGAACTTCGTGGGCCTGTACTTCTTCAGCTTCCGCATCGCCACCAGCCTCACCTCCTCCCGTCATGCCCCGGCATTTCCCTGCCAGCATACAGAACTATATCAAAACAGACACCTATCCGCTTCCCTGCAAATCCCTTCTCTGTCAGCACCCAAAACACAGACAGCAATCCCTCCCAGGCGGCAGACCATCAAACGGCATCCACCCAAAAGAGCAGGACCTTTACCCATACCGGATAAAATCCCTCCGCCCGGACAGCCCTGCCGCCCGTCATCTCAGCCACTGCCGGTACACCTGCTCCGCGATCTTCGCCATCATCACCGGTGGGACGCTCATACCACAGACATACTGCACACTCTGACCCATGAAATCATAATCCTGCGGGAACGTCTGGCAGCTGATGATATCCTTATCCGTCATGAGCAGCCCATCACACATGCGGAAGCAGTACCCTCCCGCAGTGACCGTCTGCACCGGCTCATCATCATGGTTGACCGGGGAAGTGAAACCGCTGTTCTTCTTCCTCACCCTCATATTGATGTCCGCAACACACCTGTCCGAGGGGATCCGGTACTTCATGATCCGCGCCGCCAGGCTGTCCCCGGACGGCGCTTTCCCATAAGGCTCCCGGACATCCGCAAAAGGGATAGGCTTTGAATTAAACACCATGGACAGCTTCGGAAAATGCAGTTCCTTCCTACTGGCGATAAAAAACACCCGCTCCCTCTTCTGCGGCACGCCCATCCGCGCAGCATTGAACAGGAATATCTGCACGGAATAGCCGGCCGCATCGAACGCCCCCACGATCCGGTTCACCCAGCCCTTCGCGTTCCCCGTGATCAGCCCCTTCACATTCTCCGCAATGACCACCTTCGGCTGCAGACGCTCCGCCACCCGGATAAAATACAGAAACAGGTCATCCAGCCTCTGCTTCGCCTGCCCCTCCCGGAAAGACTTCTCCACGTTCCATCCCTCCTCACGGACACCCGCCAGCGAGAACACAGAACAGGGCGGCGATCCGTCCAGGACATCCAGGCATTTCAGCTTCTCCGGCAGCTCCCCGTCCGGCAATTCAACAAAATCACGGATATCCATGAGGAAACTATGCTCCGGGTGGTTGTTCTTCCGGTATATCTTCATCATGTCCGGGTCGATCTCACAGTTTCCGACCACCTCATATCCCGCCAGCTTATACCCCATGGAAGAGCCGCCCCCGCAGCTGAAACAGGAAAAGACCGTGTGCCCATGCTTCGGGCGCTTATCCAGATCCCCCAGCCGCCAGTCCCACGGGAAATCAGTTGAACCGGAAACCGCACGCCGGGCACTGGTACTTGAACTCTTCATCCCCGAACACCTCCGCATCATATTCCGTGGAGCCCGTGATCTCCCTGTCCGCGCCGCTATCCGTGCCGCCGCCCACGCCATCCCCCGCGCCTGCGCCGTCCACGGGCAGTTCCTCCGCCATCCCGAAGAAATCAAACCCTTCCAGGTCAAGCCCCTCCAGCTCGACTTCCAGCTTCAGGAGGTCCCATGTCGCCTTTTCCCCTGTCTTATTGTCCAGATACCGGTATTTCCGCTTCTGCTCCTCCGTCAGCCCCTCACAGACCAGGCACTGCGCCTCCTCCACGCCAAGCGCTTTCAGCGCCTTATACCGGGTATGCCCCGCAATGATGACATTCCCCTCATCCACGATGATGGGCGCAACATAGGAGCACTGCCGGATGCTCTCCGCCACGGCATTGACCGCCCCGTCATTCTTCCGCGGGTTATTCCCGTAAGGGACGATATCCGCAAGTTTCAAAACCTCCAGCCTCATACCTCAAACACCTCCCCACAGCACGGGCACGTCTTCACCACAGGTCCGTCCTGCTCCCCTCCATCGGGAGCAGCAGGGGCAGACTGCCCGAAATCATACCCGCAGAAATCCACGTCCGCCAACTCCGCGCCCAGCTTCTTCTGGTCCCACCCGGCAAACTCCGCCGTCTTGTTGTCATAAAGCCGGTACTTCCTCTTCTGGCCCTCCGTAAGCCCGGCAGCTATGACCACGTCACACTCCTCATACCCCAGCTTCAATAGCGCCTTATACCTGGTGTGCCCCGCCAGGATCACCCCGTCCTCATCCACGACGATGGGGGCGATATAAGAACACTGCCGGATGCTCTCCACCACGTCATCCACAGCCCCGTCATTGATCCTGGGGTTATTCTCATACGGCCTGATCTCCGCAAGTCTCTTCTTCACATACTCCATTCCATCCCTCCTGCAAAAACATTTCCTTCCGGACGCTGTACCCTGCCCACGCAGGATGCCTCATCAGCTTCCTGCTGCCAGAATCCCTTTCCCCGACATTGCGCCCTGATACACCCACCAGACATCCGGCAGAATATACACCGCCTCCTGCACCCGCAGCCTCATTCCTTCCTCCTGCGGGCCGTCAGCAGCCGCTCCATCAGGTCATCATGCGGGTTCGCCCCGCCGTACCCGGCAGAGCAGTTCTCCTTCACGATCTGGTAGATCTGGAACCAGCACTGGTTGACCTGCTTCAGGTAATTCTGGCTCATCGTCACATACGGGCTCGTTATGGCCGCCCCCGTGGTCGGATGCTTCGCAAGGAACCCATATTCCGAGATGCAGGTCTCGCACTGCACCCACCTGGACACCGACATCGCATACTGCTCAATGAGCTGGGCGTTCACATACTGCCCGCACCCACGCTCCTCCAGCCAGACATAGGTGCTCCTGAGCACCTCCTCCGCACAGAGGTCTATGCCGCTCTTCTGGGCGGCCTTCAAAAAATCCTTCACCAGCGGGACGTCCACGCCCTCCATGTCCGCAGGCGCCGGAAGGGCGGGGACGTCCGCCGCCATGCCCTGCGCGACCTTGTCCGCCAATGTCTTAGGCTTCCGCCCTGCCCCGATCCTGGGCCCGCCCCTTGCAGTCCCGTCCTTTGCCATTCTCCTCACCCCTCTCCTGCACGGGATAATACCCCGTTTGATTACCGCTTTTTGTGCGTGTGACCCACGCCCCGTTCCCCAGGGGAAGGGCAGCGGAGATCTCCACGCCCCCCTACCGGCCCCACCGGTCACCGCGCTCCGCATGAATCCGCGAGTGACACGACTTGCACAGCGAAATCAGATTCCCCCGGTCATGAGTGCCTCCTTCACTCAGCGGCACCTTATGGTGCACCTCCTCCACTGGCACGGCCACGCCTGCCGCCAGGCACTGCTCACAGAGCGGGTGCTGTGACGCATAGCTGTCACGTATCCTCTTCCACGCCCTGCCGTAACGCTTCTTCGCCTCCGGGCTCCTGCCGTACTTCTCATACCTGCTGTTCATAACCTTGGCATGTTCCTCACAATACCTGCCGTCCGTCAGCTCCGGGCATCCCGGATACCCGCATGGATGCTTCGGCTTCCTCGGCATCTGATCCACCTCTATCCTTCCCACGAAAAAAGCCCGGTAGGATTCCTCCCATCGGGCTCGCTTTATGTTCATTTTTCTATGTTACCATAATACCACATCCACCCAGGAATGATAGTGATTTAACATGCACTATTCATCTTTTCATCCAGCTCCGCCAGCGCCTTCCCATGAATGGCATATGTCCACCTGAGGCTCCACCCCAATTCCACGGATATGTCCTCCCAGGTCTGGAAGCAGAGATACCTCTTCTCCAAAAGCACCTGGTATTCCTCGTTCCCCACTTGGCTGATTGCATTGGTGATTCCTACCTTCAGGTCTACCAGCCGCCCAATCTCCGCTTTAATCTCCATCTTCAGGTCAACGATCTTCTCCACGGCATCAGCCATCGCGGACCTCCCCCTGTTCGGGTTTCCCGGCGTATCACTGATTATAGCCACCGCCCTCTTCGCCAGATCGTCCAGGGACGCTACCTGCTCCATCTTGCAGCGTATCCTCTGGTCCAGATGATATGCCTGTGATAAATATTCTTTTGCCGTCATACATCCACCTCCGCCTTCACCGCATCAATCAACGCGGACTGTGCACCATCCTTCCGCTCCAGCGCCTCCATGACGCGCTCGTCAACCGTCCCGGCAGTGATGATATGCTGCACCACCACCGTCCCCGACCGCTGCCCCTGCCTCCACAGCCTTGCCACAGTCTGCTGGTAAAGCTCCAGGCTCCACGTCAGCCCGAACCAGACCAGGGTGCTGCCGCCTGCCTGCAGGTTCAGCCCATGCCCGGCAGATGCCGGATGGATCAGCGCCACCGCAATCTTCCCCTCATTCCACCTCTTGATGCTCACTGGCGTATCCAACCCCCCATAGGAAATCCCTTTCGCTGAAAGCCTGTCCATAATCCGCCCCAAATCATGCCTGAACCAGTACGCCACCAAGATTGGCTTCCCATTTGCGGCCTCGACCATATCCTCCAGGGCATCCAGCTTCCTGTCATGCACCCGCTGGACTTTGCCCTCATCGGTATAAACGGCGCCATTGGCAAGCTGCAGAAGCTTCCCTGACAGGGCTGCCGCATTTGCAGCCGTCACCTCTCCCCCGGAGGTCTGCAAAACATAATCTCCTTTCAGCAGCTCATACTTCTTCCTCTCACCCCCATCCATATGAACCAGGTACCTGTTGCTGACCAGCTCCGGCATCCGCAGATGATCCCTTCCCCTCATGGAAACCGTGATGTCAGAAATCCTCCTGTAAATCTCTTCCTCCGCCCCGGGCAGGGGCTTATAGCTGTAAACAACCGGCCCATTCATCCTATCCGGCCTGAAATATGCCGCCCGGTACTGCCCGATGGAGCGCCCCAGCCTTTCCCCCATGTCCAACAGCCTGAACTCCGCAAACAAATCCATGAGCCCGTTACCGGACGGCGTGCCGGTCAAGCCCACGATCCTCTTCACCTTCGGGCGGATCTTCATCAGCGCACGAAACCCCTTTGCCTGATGGTTCTTAAAGGACGACAGTTCATCTATCACCACCATGTCAAAGTCAAAAGGAATCCCGCTCTGTTCCACCAGCCAGAGGACGTTCTCCCTGTTGATGATATAAATATCTGCGTCCTCCTGCAGCGCCGCTTTCCTCTCCGCAGCCGTCCCCACAGCCACTGAATACCTAAGCCCTTTCAGATGGTCCCACTTCTCAATCTCCTCAGACCATGTATGCCTCGCGACCCTCAAAGGCGCCACCACCAGGACCCTGCACACCTCAAAGCTCTCAAACATCAAATCCATGATTGCCGTCAATGTAACCGAACTCTTGCCCATCCCCATATCAAGGAAGACCGCCGCAACGGGATGCTCCTTGATGAACCGGATGGCAGACTCCTGATACTCATGCGGACTGTATCTCATCCAGCACACCTCCAATCTGCCCCTCCCCGTCAATGACATGGACCGAAAATCCCAGCTCCGCCAACAGCCTATGCCTCGACACCTGCAGCGCCCTGGGCCTCTCCCCCGGGGCTTTCACCTCCACGAACCCAAAATGCCTCCCCGGCAGCAGGACAATCCTGTCCGGCACCCCATCATATCCCGGGGATGCCCACTTGGGGCAGATGCCTCCCCTCTTCTTAACCTCCAGAACCAGTTTCCTTTCAATGTCCCTTTCACGCATCACAGCCCCTTTCAAAATTTTACAGTGTAAGTCGTGCAGGTCATTGCATAAACTCCTCTATAGGGCTTTTTTCTCTGTTTTTCCCCTTATAGGTATTTTTTGCAGACGACTAACACGACCTACACAAAAGGCATAAAACAAGGATTCCTTGAAATCCATACATATCTAAAAAAGTTTATCCCCGGCCTGCACGACCTTCACGGATCCAAAAAATCCTGCCCAGCCTTCAGCCTCACCCCAATGACGAACATCCCCGTATTCTGCCTCCGCCTCGGATAGCCCGCCTTCTCCACGGCGTTATAAAAATCCGTGGTACTACGGATATACTCCCCATTCTGGATGCAATGGGCACGATACTGCTGGTACAGCTCCCCGGACTTCTCCGCATATGACGCATCCACCTCACAGCACTCCGCGATGAAATGCCCCAGCCAGTCGTTCTCCTCCCGGTAGGCATCGATGGCATCCTCCACGCATCCCGGCAAAGGGACCTGGAACCCCGCCGCCATCGCCTTCTCCGCGCCCTCGATGATCCACTTCAGGACCGCCCCGCCCGCATTCTCGTACAGATACTCCGCATAGTTCTTGATATCCGATGCCCCCACAATCCTGGCATTGAACGGAATCACGATAAGCCGCCTCCAGATGCCGTCGTCATTCGCCCCCACCTTCGGCAGATGGTTCGTATAAAGCACCAACGTATGGCTCGGGACAAAAGAAAACGGCGCCTTATACTTCTTCTCCGCGAAAACCTCATCCGTAGAGCAGAGCTGCTTCACCACCGCCGTGTTCAGCCGCACCCCTTCCTCCATCTCCGAGGCAATGATGAGCCGCCTGCCCTTAAGCTCCGCCATCTCCGGCTTCACATTCCGCCTGCACCCCACCGTCAGCGTCTCCGCTGAGAGCTTCCCGCTGTACGTGCCAAGCACCCGCGACACCGTGTTCCAGAAAGTGCTCTTGCCGTTCGCGCCGCCCCCATAGGCAATGATGAGATGCTCCTGATAGACCTTCCCTACGGCCGCCATGCCGACAATCTGCTGCACATATTCAATAAGCCCCATGTCGCCGCAGAAGAACAGCTCCAGCGATTCCTGCCAAAGCTGTTCCCCCTCATCCCCGGGGGAACACCCCGTCATCTTCGTTATCAGGTCTTCCGGGGCATGCGGGCGCTCCCCCGCCATCCCCTTTGACAGGTCAAATGTCGCATAAGGCGTATTCAGCAGGTTCCCGTCCCTGTCAAGGTCATCCACGCTGACGGCAAGCATGGGCTTGGCCGCATTCAGCGCAGCCGTGATATATTTATAGTCCCTGCGCTTCATCACGAAAGCGAGATACTGCTGTGCCGCAAGCAGCATGAAATAGAATGGGAGCTGCTCCGCCGTAAGCCCTTTCTCCATCTTCTTGCCGGAGTTGGCCGCATCCTCGGACACGCCATGCCCCACAAGAAGCCTCTTTGCCGTCTCCACCGCATCCTGCGCATCCGCAAGCTGCAGGTCAAGGAACTCCTCCACCGCCCCGACCGCCATCTGCCTGTCCTCCAGCCACCGTTCCCCGTCATACCGGAGATAGTCCGTGGCATCCGAATACTTCAGCTCATCCCCATATTCCTGCACCAGCACCTTCGCCTGCCCGATATCCGAATAATCCTCCGGCCTCAGCGGCCGCCTCCCGCCACCGTACCTGTCCGGCGGGACATACCCGGGCTGCCCGCTGACCTTCGTCCTGTAGAACCTCAAGGCCGAGGACCATATGGCCTCCAGCTCCGCCCCATCCAGCGGCGGATCGCACCTGTCGGCCTCCTCCATAAAAAGCTCCCTGGCCTTTCCACACTCCCCATAGCGCTTCAGCACCCGACCTGCGAACCTTGAGAGCGTGCTGTTGCGCGTCCCGGCCACGATAGGGCCGCTGCCGCCCCCCAGCCCCTCGTCAAAGTCCGGCCGCCCGACCTCCTCGTCAATGTCCACGAACCCCTCATGCCACACCACATCCCCGCTGTCCGCACCGAAGATGAACCTCGCGGCATCCAGGGCATTGCCGTCAAAAAACGGGAACTCCGCCTGTACCGCCCTCTTCAGCGCCGCATACTCCTCCGCATCCGCAACCCTTTCTATCGGAAAATACACATGGAACCTCGGCCTCGCCGTCCTCCCGTTCTTGTCAAGCATATGGCTCCGGCTGGGCACAAGGGCATAACAGACGCACGCCATCATGCCCTCCAGCTTACCCTCCGTCAGCCACTCCCCAGGGTCATCCGAATGGTCATTGTCGCAGTCCATCACTATCACATCCGCCCCAATGAAGTTCGCCGTACTGCGGTAATTCTTCCGGAATTCCCCGCACACATGGTCAAACTTTGCCGCCTCCGCCAGCCCGTCAGCATCCGCCACCCTCACCCTTGTAGGGTAGGAACAGTTCTTTGCGTCACAGCAGACAGATGCAACCGACAAGGTAAAATCCATCCCGCCACCTCCTCCTTCAATCATCAGGAACATACGCCCCTCTACCATCCTTTGGACACAATCCTCCATTTTTGACGGAAATCTCTGCCGCAGACGGCATCATTTCCTTAATTAAGGGCAAACGCCACTGCAAAAAATTTGGGGATTCCAAAAACACACCCGTCAATTTCCCAAAAGCATGTCCAAAGGATAGTGAAGGAGGAAATCTCCCATAAAGAACCAAAGCCAATCAACGACAAAAGGAGGCAAAGCGAAATGAATGAATTGTCCTCAATCCTGGACGAGATGATCGCCGCAGGAAACGCACTGGCAAAGGCCGCCACTGCCCTTAAGGGCCACTATTCTTCCACGGCAGAAAAGCCACCGGAAAACAGGGCTGCCGAACCGAAAGAAACCGCCGCCCAGGCCGCCACCGAAAAAAGCGCCGGCCCCACCCCAAAAAACTATTCCTATGAGGAAGTCCGGCAGATATGCGCGGCAAAGACGTCGGCAGACGATGGCGCACATAAGCGGGAAGTGCTCGACATCATCAAGAAATACGCAGACGGAAAGACGCTCAGCAAAGTAGACCCTTCCCTCTATGCAGACCTCGTTGCGGAAGTGGAGGCAGTCGGAAATGCCTAATAAACACGCAGTCCTTTCCGCGTCCTCCAGCCACCGCTGGATCAGCTGCCCGCCTTCGGCAAGGCTGTGCGCCGCTGCCGGGGACAGGCCAAGCCCCTACGCACAGCAGGGCACGGACGCCCACTCCCTATGCGAATTCAAGATCCTGTCAGCGCTCGGCAGGGCATGCGCCGACCCACGGGAAAACCTTACATTCCTCGACAGCGAAATGGAAGCCTGCACGGACGCCTATTGCAGCCATGTCATGGAGCAGTATGAAGACGCAAAGCGGCGCTGCCCCGACCCGCTCATCCTGATCGAACAGCGCCTTGACTTTTCCAGATGGGCACCCTCCGGCTTCGGCACCGGCGACTGCATCATAGTCACAGATGATGTCCTGCAGGTCATCGACTTCAAATACGGCCTGGGAGTCCACGTAAGCGCAGAGGACAACCCGCAGATGCGGTGCTATGCCCTCGGCGCCCTGGACGCCTACGGCAGCATCTATGACATCAGCACAATAAAAATGACCATCTTCCAGCCGAGAAGGGACAACATCAGCACCAGCGGGATAAGCAGAGACGGGCTCCTCTCATGGGCAGATGCCGTCCTCTCCCCCGCTGCAAGGCTGGCCTATGCCGGCAGCGGCGAACTGAAAGCCGGGGAACACTGCCGGTTCTGCAGCGCCAAAGCCTCCTGCCGGGAATATGCCGGCTACACCCACGAACAGGCAGCACGCGACTTCATGCCCTCGGACGCAGACAAGCGTCCCTGACACAGCCAACAATGATTCCAAGAGAAAAAGGAGACAAAACCATGGCAAACAAAGTTATCCGCACCAAAGTCATCACAGGACCCAATACCCGCTTTTCCTACGTCAACGCCTGGGAGGCCAAGTCCGTGAACGGCGGCACCCCCAAGTTCAGCGTGTCCCTCATCATCCCCAAGGATGACCTCGCCACTATCACCAAGATCAAGGCCGCAATCCAGGCCGCCTACGAAGAAG
Source organism: Lachnospiraceae bacterium (assembly GCA_910576125.1). Classification (GTDB taxonomy): domain Bacteria; phylum Bacillota; class Clostridia; order Lachnospirales; family Lachnospiraceae; genus Acetatifactor; species Acetatifactor aquisgranensis. The sequence continues at coordinate 117,764 of CAJTHM010000020.1, forward strand.
GCGAGGCCAAGCTGAAGGGCACAGGCAAAACCGTACCCCCACTCGCAGTCCTTAAGACCCCTCTGAGGGACGGCGACCTGGAGCGCCCGGATGACCTGGCATATGCTGATTCCTATTTCATCAACGCCAATTCATCCACCGCCCCCAACATCGTGGATGCCGACTGCCGGAAAATCGTAGACCACTCCGAAATCTACTCCGGCGTATACGGACGCGCTTCCATCAACATGTACGCCTTCAACATCAACGGCAACAAAGGGATCGCCTGTGGGCTCAACAACCTCCAGAAGCTCCGCGACGGGGAGCCCCTCGGCGGGAGGTCCCGCGCGGAAGACGATTTCGCCACCGTGGACGACGAAGACTTCCTCAACTGACAGAATATCCCGGACAGGCGGCAGGGCTCCACACCCCCTGCCGCCTGTTCCCATAGGAGCGACAAGACATGCCAAACATCGAAACCCTATCCATAGATATTGAAACATACTGTTCCGTTGACCTCGCAAAATGTGGCGTCTATAAATATGCAGAATCCACCGACGCAGAAATGCTCCTGTTCGCCTGCTCAGCCAACAATGGGCCGGTCAGGGTATACGACATCATGAACGGCGAAGAGATCCCTGAAGACATCCTCTCCGCCCTTTCTGACGGCTCCGTCATCAAATGGGCATTCAACGCCAGCTTTGAGCGCATATTCCTGTCCATCTGGCTGAAACGCAACTACCCACGGCACTTCAAACCCTACGGCGCAACCGCAGATACAGCCGGCAGCTACCTTTCCCCATCCTCATGGCGGTGCTCCATGGTATGGTCTGCATACATGGGGCTGCCCCTCTCCCTTGAAGCCGCAGGCGCAGTCTTAAGGCTGGAAGACCAGAAGATAAAAGAAGGGAAAGCCCTCATCCGCTACTTCTGCAGGCCCTGCACGCCGACCAGGGCGAACGGCGGCCGCACCAGGAACCTGCCAGAGCATGACATGGAAAAATGGGATGCCTTCAAGGCGTACAACAAAAGGGACGTGGAAGCGGAAATGGCCATCCAGCAGAAGCTCTCCCGATTCCCCGTCCCCGAGCCCATATGGGATGAATACCATATCGACCAGGAGATAAACGACCGCGGAATCGCACTGGACATGAAGATAGCAGAAAACGCCATCCGCTTCGATGCCCTCAGCCGGAAAAGGCTGACAGCATCCCTGAAAGAAAAGACCGGGCTTGAGAACCCGAACTCCGTGGCACAGATGAAGAGATGGCTCACCAGCCAGGGCGTGGAGACCGAATCCCTCGACAAAAAATCCGTTGCCCGGCTCCTTAAAACAGCACCCCAAAATGCCAAAGACGTGCTCCTCCTCCGCCAGCAGCTCGCGAAATCCTCCGTCAGGAAATACCAGGCGATGCAGAACGCAGTCTGCGTGGACGGCCGCGCAAGAGGGATGTTCCAGTTCTATGGCGCGAACCGAAGTGGCAGATGGGCCGGCAGGATCATCCAGTTACAGAACCTCCCCCAGAACCATATGCCTGACCTGGCGGAAGCCCGCTCCCTTGTCCGCCTCGGAGATTATCAAAGCATGGAAATCCTGTATGACGACATACCGGACACACTCTCCCAGCTCATCCGCACCGTTTTCATCCCGAACGCCGGACATAAGTTCATCGTGTCAGATTTCTCCGCGATAGAGGCACGGGTGCTCTCATTCCTTGCCAGGGAGAACTGGCGGATTAACGTATTCCGCAATAACGGCGACATCTACTGCGCATCCGCAAGCGCCATGTTCCATGTCCCCGTTGAAAAACACGGACAGAACTCACACCTGCGGCAGAAAGGCAAAATCGCAGAGCTTGCCTTAGGATATGGCGGCTCTGTCGGCGCACTGACGGCAATGGGCGCCCTGGACATGGGGCTCGCAGAGGAGGAACTCCAGCCGCTGGTAACTGCCTGGCGGGCATCCAACCCGAACATAGTAAGGTTCTGGTGGGACGTGGATGCCGCCGTAAAGACCGCCATCCGACAGCGCACCTCCACAGAGACCCACGGCATCCGCTTCCTCCATAAAAGCGGCATGCTCTTCATCGCCCTCCCCTCCGGACGCAGACTGTCTTATGTAAAGCCCAGAATCGGAGAGAACCGCTTCGGCAGCGAGTCCGTGACCTATGAAGGCATCGGGCCGACAAAGGCCTGGGAACGCATCGAGTCATACGGCCCCAAGTTCGTGGAGAACATCGTCCAGGCCATAAGCCGCGACATCCTCATGCATGCCATCAAGACGCTCCGCCACTGCTCCATCGTGGGGCATGTCCATGACGAACTGATCATTGAATGCGACATGGACATGCCCCTGGATTCCATCTGCAGCCAAATGGGGCAGACACCGGACTGGATCCGCGGGCTCCTGCTCCGTGCTGACGGATACGAGGCGCCATATTATCAGAAAGAATAAAAACGAAATCCGCCTGGAGAACCTAACCCCAGACGGATTCCTTATTTCCCGGCAGCCGTGCCCTGCCATAATCCTACCTGTACCCGCCCAGCCTGTCCGCCAGCCCGGCAAGTATCCGCTTCTTGTGGTCCCTCATCGTAGTGCGCTTCACGCCCATCTCCTCCGCGACCGCACATTCGGACTCCTTATCCGCCACCATCCTGCAGATGCGGCGCCCCTCCTCGGTGAGCCGCGCCAGCTCCTCATACAACGCCCCTATCACCGCAAGATTCATCAAGATATCTTCCGGGTTGGCATCCTCCTTTGCGGCATCATACCCATCTTCCGCCATGCTGTCATAGGAGACCTCATGCTCCGCCCTCCTGGCATTATCGCGGGCCATCTGCCTCATCCAGTTCCCCATCTGCCGGTTCAGCGCATCCGCCTCTGCCTGCGTACGCCCTGCCAGTATGGCATAATAGTGCCTTCCACAGCCGGGAAGCGCAAACCGGGCAACCGGGACACCACAGCCCTTGTAGTACCTGATGGAGGCCTCATCCCAATCCTCAATCGGGACAAAAATCGGATACGCATATCTCGGCAGAACCAACTTTGACGCTTTCTTCTTATTGCCTTTTCTTTTCATAGGCTGACCTTTCCGCCCTGGCACTACACCCGGCGAGGCCAACCCATATCTAAACGGCACGGCATTTAGACGAGATTTCATAAAGGCCCGGCAATTTACAGAAAACCTGTAAAGCAAACCTTTATGTATCCTCGCCGAAATGTCGCGCGCCATTTGGCTATATGATATTTTTCAGCACTTTCCAAGTGCCGTGATTACAGTATAGGTCATTACATATGCAGAAACGAGCGACACATAGTGTCCCACTTTAGGGCGCAAAAAAGGAACAATCATATTCCATTTACGATAAATAGGGAATTCTTTTTAAGAAAGCGTGGACACAAGATGTCCAGATTTGTATTTTTAGAAAAAAGAACAGGCCAGATTTAAGCGATCTGACCTGTCAATGTATGGGGAAATATTTCTTCGATATGTGCCTGCACGCACATAGCATTTACTTCCTCATATGTAGCATGTGAAGCCATTTTATAAATAATCATATATGGATGGCACTGCGGCGATTTCGGATTATGGTTCGCCAAACGCAACAGTTCTTCAACAATATCGGGATGGAGCTGCAGGGCAAAGCTGATTGCAAAGATATATTCTACTGTATTATCTCTTTTATCAATCGATATCATTCTGTCTATCGTTTTTTTGTTTACCCCGCTCCTTGCTGCTAATTCCGTCTTTTCAATTTTGTACACTTCGTCTATAAGATACTTAAGATACTCACCAAATGTATGATTTTGTCTTGCATACTCTAGTGCCTCTATAATAGCAGGATAATTTTTTCTCATGTTTCCCGAATCCAATGGATGCGGGTTTGCCCATGCCGTTTTCTTCCGCGGCCCATAATGTGTCCCTTCACATTTCTTGGGCGGCACAGCCTTCATTTTTCCTGAACCATTGGCATCCTCCATGCACAGGATAACATTTTCTGCTGAGCCATATTCCCCATTCTGGGCTTTATACTCTCCATAGGTCATCTCGCCTGCCATGACAACTTCAGGGACTTCCATGACCATCCCATCCGCATACATATAGCAGCCCGTTGAAATCATGTTCGCGAAACGGGTATCCTGCCGTTCCAATTCCATGATCTGTAAAATCGAAGGATGCTCAATCGGTACAAATTCCGTCCTTAGCTTTGGGGGACGGACAATCTTCGCTTTATTCACATTTTCCTTGGATTCCTGCCCATCTGCCTCCTCAACGGAATCTTCTTTATGCGAAAGAAAATAGTTCTGAAACTCAGGTATATCCCAAAGGTAATCCCTATCGACATGATTGTCCCCGCTGACAGCCTGACTACCCTCAGGCGACAACTCATAGAAGCCTATCCGTGTCCTCTCAATTAAACCCGCATGGCATAAATCCCAACACGCATAATTTACACGGTTTTCAAAAACAGAATATTTCTGTTCCCCTTTTTCAAATGCCTCATCATCCGGCACATAGAATAATGGTGCCATTTCCTCCCGGATTTTGCTTAGTTCAGTCTCTCCATTTTCCATCAGATAGGCCAGTATTGCATTATATAATTCTTGTATTTTGGGTATTGCCATTTTCCGCACCTATATCCTATCGCAAAATTTTTTAACCTATAGTTTCCACCAGTTAATTCCGCCTACATCTCAAAGCCCTCGTTTTATGGGAATATGCTTTTTAATATGGGATAAATTATACGGCAGAAGCTATGACAAATCAAAATCATAATTCATGCCCTACAAATTCTTCTAGCTTTTCCACATAATACTGGTATGCTTGGTTGCTTTTAAGCATTACCAGATTCTCAAAATATCCGCTTGTTCCAAAATTTTGGGATGAAAGCCATACTGTCCCTTTCCCGCCTACATTCTGCGGGCTGTAAAAAACCATTTTAGCATGAAAATTATTAAAAAGATAATACGTCAAATCAGAATAATCTTTAGTAAGCTCGCAAAGTTTATCACCAGATGATGAATTCGCAATTATTCTTATCCGATTACCTTCTTTACAAAGTTTATCCAAAATTTGTCTTATATATTTCATATCAGGCAAGGTATGAGTACATATATACATATCCCTTCCTCTTACATTATTTAGCTTCTGATTCCAATTAACTGATTCTGCAAATTTTCCTTCAATCTCATTTAATATGATTCCTTCATAATCCGGCTGATATATTCCAGAAATATTGCTTGTTTTAATTAAAAGTTTCCCAATTTTCAGGACTATAGACTTTTGCAAGAAAGCGCCCCTTTTAAGCCATTTGCAGATTCCTGCATATACGTTGACGGAACTTTTTTGCAAAAATTATACCACTTTACAAATAAAATCAGGTATTGCACCAAGCGTTGCTTGCCAAATCGTATTAAAAAGCATAGTATATATAGTCCTATTTTGCTATAATTGGACTATATATTTTACACAGTTTTCATAAAATGGAATTCAAAACTGCGATTTATCAAGGTATATGCTTCTATATAATAAGATATAGTCCGACAAATTGGGAAACTTTTATTTAATAGCATGCCCTATATTTTCATGGCTTAAATTCATTTTAATGTTTCCTGTATAATTACAGTTTTCATAACTTAAAGCATTTGTGGCATAAACAGAATACGCTTCCCTATCTTTAATGTATACTGCGTGTTGAAACCAATCAGCTCTCGAAAAATTCTGCGAGGATAGATACACCTCTTCAGGCTCTATTAAAATCATTTTTGCATGCGTATCTGGTTTTTGTATAACATTAACATTAGGCAATTTTACGTTGAATTCGTCAATCTTTCTCTGAGTAATTCCGCTTCCATTTACAATCACATCGCATTTATGCAGATGCCTCAGACATGCCTCATAAAATTCTATCTCCTCATAAAGATCATATGTATATATTTTAACATATGTGTTTGAATCAACTCTTGAAAGAATCCTTTCATAATCCAAGCCTGTCATAATTCTTATTTCTGGAATTATTCCAGAAACCCCACCATTGTCATTCTTAACTTTCCTCATACTGGCCTCCTCTCCAATCAAACCATAATCCCGCTCGCCACTACAAAACCAAATTACTGCTCATCAATTCCGCCTGCTTAATCACGATATCCACAGCCCCTCTCGCCTTCTCCGGCGGATAATCATACTTACGCAACAGATGCTTTACCTGCGTCCTCATATATGCCCGTGCAGACTCTTTCTTGTCCCAATCCACCGTCCTGCTCTTACGAATCAGCTCTGTCAGCTCATGGGCAATCTGCACCAGCACCTCATCCTCCATCCTAACCAGCACATCCGGATCCGCCACCAACGCATCATAGAACGCTAACTCTTCCGTAGACAGCCCCTTATCATCTCCCGCATGATAAGCCTCCGACATTTCCCTTGACAGATTCAGCAGTTCCTCAATCACCTCTACATTCGTCACCATCCGGTTATTATACGCTTTCAGAAGCTTCTGCATCTTTTCGGAAAATACCTGCGCCTTAACAACCCCCGTCCTCGCAAACACCCGAATATTGTCCTCCAACAGCTTACGCAGCATTTCCGCCGCAATATTCTTATGCTTCATCCTGCGTATCTGCTCCATGTACTCATCGGAGAGGATAGAGATTTCCGGATTCTTCTCCCCCGCCCGCGCAAAGATATTATACACGCCATCCTGCTCAATCGCCTGCTCCAGCATGGTCATAATCCTTGCATTAATTTCACTCGATGTAATGCCGCCCCTGCCGCTACATTTACACAATCCGGCTTTCACACTCTTAAAAAATTCAATCTCCCGTTTCGTCTGTACATCCAACAAACTACGGCACAAAGTTTCCGCCTGGCTGAGTGCCGTTGCCTCACGGATATACTCCTTCTTTTCATCCTCCTCAAACTCCAGAGCAAAATTCACCCCATCAGCAATCACAGAAAGCCTGTCGGAATCCGAATCCCCAAAAAACGCCGAATAATCAAACCCATAAAAGAAATCCCTCATGACCTCTAGCTTCGCAATGGCAATGGAATATGCCTGCCCCAAATCCGGCACCTTATCCTGATCCCTCTTAGTATAACGGCTCAAAGCGCTCTTCAATTCTGCCGCCATTCCGATATAATCTACAATCAAGCCGGCCTCTTTATCTTTATACACCCGATTTACGCGCGCAATGGCCTGCATCAGGTTATGCCCTTTCATCGGCTTGTCAATATACATGGTCGCCATAGACGGGACATCAAAACCTGTCAACCACATATCCACGACAATAGCAATCTTAAAATCGCTCTTCTCATCCTTAAACTCTGTCATCAGCCCATCGCGGTATGCCTTATTGCCGATTATATCATGCCAGTCCTCATCATCCTGGTTGCTGGCCGTAAGCACAACCTTCACCTTTTTATCCCATTCCGGACGCTTCTTTAAGATGGTACGATACAAATTAATGGCAATCCTGCGCTTCATACAGACAACCATGGCTTTACCCGTCAAGACATACTGCCTGTCCTCATAATGAGCGATAATATCATCAGCCAGCAAATCCAGACGCTCCTTCGACCCAACGATAGCCTCAATAGATGACAATTCGGATTTCGACTTCTCAATCACGGTTTCCGATGCTTCCTCCGCCAGCCTGTCATACTCTATGTCAATCTGTTTCAGCAACTCTTCATTCAGCTTAATTTTAGCAGTACGGTTCTCATAATAAATCGGAACTGTCGCTCCATCCTCCACCGCCTGCGTCATATCATAAATATCTATGTAATCCCCGAACACCTCCACCGTAGATTTGTCCTCAAAATCAATCGGCGTCCCCGTAAAGCCAATGAAAGTTGCATTCGGCAGGGAATCACGCATATATTTTGCCATGCCGTATTTCCACTCACCCGTCCCCCTGTCCAACTTCCCTTCCAAGCCATACTGCGACCGATGCGCCTCATCCGCCATGAATATAATATTGTTACGTTCACTTAAGACCTCGCCGCTCTCCTCAAATTTCTGTATGGTAGTAAAAATAATGCCGCCAGCCTTCACTTTCAGCAGTTCCTTCAAATGCTCCCGGCTCGCTGCCTGCTGCGGCGTCTGCCGCAGTACCAGCTTGGAGCACGCACAGAACGTCCCAAACAACTGATTGTCCAAATCATTCCTGTCCGTCAAAACCACGACAGTGGGATTATTGAATTCCGGATTCGTCACCACACAGCCCGTATAAAATACCATCGACAAGCTCTTCCCGCTCCCCTGTGTATGCCACACGACCCCCACTTTGCGGCTCTGCTCCTCCAGCGCTTTCTTCGTCCGCTCCACAGCCTTACGGACCGCAAAATATTGATGATAACCCGCCAAAATCTTTACTGTTTTACCTCCGGCATCCTGAAACACTATAAAATTACGGATAATGTCAAGCAACCGCTCCTTCGGGAAAACGCCATTGATAAGAGCCGCAAAATAATTTACGCCGCCCTCGGCAGGTCTCTCCCCCTCCTCAGACTTCCATTCCATATACCTTGTAAAACCCGATGTTATCGTCCCAATCCTGGTATCAAACCCATCACTGATTACATTGAACGCATTGTAATGAAACAATGACGGTATATCAAGCTGATAGTTTTTGACCTGCCTATACGCATTCTCTACCGTGGTATCCTCGTTTACCATATTTTTCAGTTCAAACAGCACCATCGGAATCCCATTAATGAAGACAAGCACATCTGGCCGCTTATTCTTGTACTCTATAACAGTATATTGATTGACGACCTTGAAATCATTATCCTCCGGTTTTCTAAAATCAAGCAGCTTCACCGTAAAAGTTGACTGCTCGCCATTTTTGCGGTAAGGAACAGGAACTCCCTCAATCATGTATCTGTGAAAAGCAGCATTCATGTCCTCCACCTTCAGCAATCCAAGATTCCTGATTGATTTATAAGCCTCCTCCACAATATCTACAGTGATTCCCGAATTGATTTTAAACATAGCAGCCTCAAAGTAATCCCTCAGAATCACTTCATGGTAATCCCGCTCAATATCAGGTCCATAGAGATATTCATAACCTTTTTTCTGCAGTTCTGCAATCACCGCCTGCTCCAGCGTATTTTCATTGATTGGCATGATATCGCATCCTTCTTTCGTTTTTCTCTGCCATATGCAAAAAACAACAGCTATCTGTAAATGTAAATAACAGCCATCTAAAAATCAGCCCTACAATCCCCCAAAGCAGAACCCTATTATTTTATAGCACATCCCCGCCTTTTCCAAATCCGTCATTCTGCCTGCCTCTTCTCTTTGGAATGGAACTCCTCCCAAAACGCCTTTTCCTTCTGCTCTTGGTCATAACCCTGATATTTCAGCCCAAGCCTGGCAAGCATCAAAGTCCCTTCCCAATCGTCTATGTTAGAGTAACTCCTTGCCTTACATACTCCCGTCAAAGCCCCCACAATGAGCCCCGTCGTATCTAATGCAAATTCAATCAGCTCCTGCATATCCGTATAGAAAAGAGGATTCTTTTCCAATACCTCTTCTTGATTGAAAATTCCCCTTTTGTCATTATGTGCATATATTTTGTTGCGCTGCTCCGACATATTTTCCCTCTTCTTGCTCAAAGAAGAATACCTTTTCTTATACAACTCTAAAAACTGTCTAAATGTCAACTCAACTGTAACTGGAGCCGTATCTGCTGAAGAAGCATCGAATATTTTATAAATATCTCTCTGAACCCGAACCTCCTCCTTGAAAAAACATTCTTCCGCAGGCTTAAGCCTATGCTGGTAGGGTACAGGGAAAACATACTTCTTTCCATCATCCTCAATTTCTACGGTATCTCTGTATTCCGAAAAGTAAGCTAAATTTTCTTCGCAAAAATTGAGCATAGTTCCAATGCTATATGCCCCCTTTGTCCTATCGTATAATTTTGCAAGTTCAATAAAACACGCCCTTTGTAGCGCCTCATAAACCACAGAATAAAATGCCGATGACAACCTCATTTCAGGCAGATATTCCTTTCTCATTTTTCCATATTGCTGTATAATAAGGAAGTAAGCATTCGCATCAAATGCTTCCTGATATAATTCCTCTGCAAGCTTAATCAATTGCTCCTTATCCAAGGAAATCCCTCCCTAACATAAACGATAATTTACTTCAACAAGCCGAGTCGATTTTTACCCATTATTATGATGCCTCGACAGAACAAGCTTCTTTTACCGCGCTGATTAGCGTGCTGGGCGGCGGTACACCGAAAACAGGTATTTCAGACTTTTGGAACGGCCCCATTCCATTCTTTACACCCAAGGATGTAGGTACACCGTATACTTTTCAGACCGAAAAATATATCACCGAGTCTGGCTTAGCCCACTGCAATAGTCGCTTGTATCCTAAAAACACATCCTTCGTAACGGCTCGTGGCACTGTCGGTAAGGTAAGTTTGGCAGGAAAGCCAATGGCGATGAATCAATCGTGCTACGCATTGGCAAGTGATAGCATCAATCCTTTAATGGTGTATTTCTATGCCCTTAAAGCGGTGGCCTCCCTAAAGCACAAAGCTTCTGGAGCTGTGTTCGATGCAATCGTTACTCGCGATTTCGATACGGAAATTGTCAATGTCCTCAATGCGGAAGATTCAGAAGTCGTGCTTTTAACCATTTCTCCTATGATGGAAGCCATCCACAGCAACGCAGAGGAGAATATTCGATTGTCCAATCTGAGAGATGCACTGTTACCAAGGCTTATGTCTGGTGAAATCGACGTGTCCAACCTTGCTTTCTAAGCCGCACATAGACTCGAAAACAGCCCTGCCGTTTCTTCGTTACCTCCGCAACCTGCTTTTTCCGCATTTTTCCATTTCTGATGCGGCGGTAAATTATCGTTTATCCTCATATTTTTTTCTATTTTATCATCCAAGGCAGACAAGACCCTTGCAATAATTTTCTGTTCATCTAACGATTCTGGAATCCTAATTTGAATCCCTCGCATGGTAGCAGCTGAAATTTCCTTAAAAGTCGTGCCGCTTCCCAATCTCTCAATATTTTCCTTGTTATACTTAAGAAGATAGTACAGAAACATATAGTCAATACTTTCATTTGGAATCACACTTTTAAACCCCTGATTCGTGCAAACTTCATTTGCCGCAATAGCAATATAACCTATCGGTGCACGGGAGGAAAACAGAATGGTATGTTTTGGCATTATCTGAGTCGAACAACTTTTTAATCCGATTTCAGTGATATTTCTCGCTCCACCTGAAATGAATCTAGCTGAAAAATCAGCTAAATCTTTCGGTGTAATCCACGCAATTGTACCTCCGGCATAATTCTCTGCTTTTTTTGTTGATGGTGTCGCTCCTCCAACAACCGTACCAATATCTGCTATGGTACACGTTATCCAGTTTCCCATTAAGCCACCTTCCTATCCTATGTATTTTCTATGCGCCAATTTCACATTACTCTGCTTGACCATAGCGTATTGCAACGTGGTATCAATCCGCTGGTGCCCAAGTAATCGCTGCAATTGCTCTATCGGCATCCCCTTATCAATAGCCGTGGTCGCAAGCGTCCGCCGGAATTTATGCGGATGTACTTTGGATAACTCCAACTTTTCCCCCAGATTCCTAAGCCTGACCTCAATACCGCCAATCTGTAGCCTGTCGTAAGGAGCCCTTAACGAAACAAACAACGCCTCATTATCATCGGTCCGTCCATCCAGATATTCCTGCAAATGTATCTTTGTCCCCGCGTCAAAATAAACGATACGCTCCTTGCTGCCTTTACCAAATACTATACACTCCCGTTCTTCAAAATTTATATCCGCCCGATTTAAGAGAACCAATTCGCCAACGCGCATCCCTGTTGATGCAAGCATGTCAATTAAAGCTAAATCCCTCGGATTATCACAGGCATCCTTCATAACTTCTAATTCCTCATCGGAATATGTCTCCTTTACTACTGTGGCAGCCTTAACCTTGTGTATCCTTCGTACAGGGCTTTTTAATATATAATCTTCATCCTCCAGCCACGTAAAAAAGCTTGGCAGGATTCTTCGAATGTTATCAATCGTTACCTTGCTGGACTTCTTCTCTTCCTGGTAGTTCGTCAGATATTCCCTCAAATCCTCTGTCGTAATATGCAGAACCCCTTTTCCAATGGTGGCAATCATCGCTTCTATCGTTGTTCGATAATATTTTAAGGATTTCTCAGAACAACCCTCAATATTTTTAGCGGAAATAAAAGCATCCAGTATTTTTATATTCTCCTGTTCAATATCCTCTTGCTCTATACCGTCCGACTTTTTAACCTCATACCCAAATAATGCGCAGTTTAGCACTTCTAATAGATGCCCCATTTGTGCGTTGTCTAAAAGCAGCAACATCCCCTGAATAATCTTGTTCATCAATTCTTCTTTCATAGTCTTTCCTCCTTCATTTTTAGAGAAAGGCTACGGAACGGCAGTCCCCGGCTTTGGCTCCTGCCACTCACAGGGGGATAGGACAACAACTAAACTTTTATTTCGTATTTCCAGAGAACGACATAGGCAGCTCTTCCGCCTGTTTCCTCTCGCCAACATTGAGGGAATATGCCTATAGATTAATTTACAAATTCCGCAATTCCACTTAATTTTTTAATATCATCATTACTCCAATATTGATTGCTCCAACGATAATATACGTCTTTGCGTTTCTTAAATATCCTGAACGGCTCCTGCGTATTATCGTATATATGCAGGATATCGCAAATCTCGACGAACTTTGGAATCAGCGCAAGCGCCTTATCATATCTTGATCTGATTTTTTCTTCCGGAACGCCATGCCCTCCCAGCGCTTCTCTTGCATTCACTCTTGCAATATTGATATCTGCATTACATGTTAAAACATAAATTCCCCTGATAAAATATCCCTTTTCTTTCGCTCTTTGCAGTAACAGCAGATTCCTGTCAGTAGACAGCACAGTCTCAAATGTAAAATCTTTTCTGTCCACTATCATGTGCTCCCTTAATTCTTCCGCTTTTATAGCTGCTTCCATATCCGTGCACAATGTAGTCCTTTTTATATCGTCTGCATTTATATACTCGCCTCGAATCTTTGCCATTCGAGTGATTGTTGATTTGCCGCTTCCATTTGGACCGGCAAATACAATGACTTCTGGAAGCCTTATCCCATCATTTCCCGACATACTCGCGCCTCCCGTCCGGATATTCAAGATACGCTTTCTGAGTTTCATCGTCATATCCTGCAACAGGCAAACCCTTTATCTTTCTCACTTCATTATCAATCCTTATAGATTCCCTGAATCTTATCGTCAACTCCTCGTCAGAGAGCCCGCAAGTGGAATCCAATTCATTTAGAATCGTCATTAGCCAATCTCCTTTCTGAATCTTGTATATGTTATGCATATAAACGATAATTTACCGCCGCATCAGGAATGGAAAAATGCGGAAAAAGCAGGTTGCGGCGGTAACGAGGAAACGGCAAGGCCGTTTTCGAGTCTACGGGTAGCTTAGATGTCGAGGCTGGACACATCGATTTCACCCGAAATGAGCTTCGGGAGAAGTGCATCTCTCAAGGATGCTAGCCTAATGTTTTCAAGAGAGTTACTTCGCATCTTCATAAATAGTGCGAAAGCAACATTTCCGAAGTTCATCAAAGCATCTTTATTTGGACAGTTTATTATAAATTGACCGATAGTATCTGCTGATACACGTTGCCGCCCACTGCTGCCATTCATATTTTTAACTGCATAGTCAACAAATGAAGGATATCGCGCAAGACAATATAGATATTCTGGCGGCACATTTTCTTTTGGAGAAAGGACAATGTACTCTGTTGAACCAAATGCTATTTCTTTGTCATCAAGGAAATTAATATAGGCAGTTTTGCCATTTTCGAGACAAGGCGTAATTCTGGCTAAAATGGTATCACCATTTGTAAAGCGCATTCCTCCCTATAATGTCAAGTGATTTTCCTTAAAAAATCAAGGAATTTTAAGTTTCATATCTCAGATGAATGAGCCAAGGAGATGGACATTTCTCTGTATCTGGTACGAAAATAGATGGTGTAGGGTACACGAAGTAGAACGTCTTTGTTTTCGCTCTACATGGCCTTGTGTAT
>CAJTHM010000021.1 GCA_910576125.1 Lachnospiraceae bacterium
CAAAGAACACGCCGAGTTCGAGTAACGGATAAAATCCCGGAAATGCTGATAAAATGGGCGTTTCCGGGATTGCTTTATCTCTGCGGCTTCCCCCATGGCCTTTGCCATATTCCCAAAGCGTCACTACAGGCATAGGAACTTTGAATACTATTTTTCGAACTGCCCTTAACGACAGCCTTGTTCCCCTTTGAAAAACGTGTACACGCTCATAGACAGGCTTGTGGAAACTTGTCCATGTTTTTATAGCCTTGCCGGACATAGAGCGTGTACACGGATTTTATGGCCTTGCGCAGATTTATTTTTTCCCGCCACTCTTCTTTCTTACAAGGAAAAAGGCGGCTGACAGCGCAACTGCCACAATCACTATCGGGACAGGAACCATGACTCCCATAGAGGATGATTCCGTTCTGTCGCTGTTCTCCGCTTTCTTCTCCTGCTCTACTGCCTGTTGGATTTCCTTTTTATCGCTCTCATCCAATTCGTTCAGGATTTCCTCTATCTCTTCACTTTCCTGGGGTGTCAGGCTTTCGGCTTCAGAATCGTTATCTTCACTGCCGGGGAACATGTCGGAATAGGCACACTGGTCAACGAAGTCATAAGGTTCGTCATGTTCCAGGATGTACGCATACTGCCAATCCCACAATTTCTGAAAGGCGGCGTTGACGGTTTCCCGGTTATTCCCCGTGTCCGGCATGAAAGCAAGGAAACTTCCATAGGTATGATAGGCAAGGTTCTCCTGGCTTGTCTTTGCGGTTTCCCATGACTTTCCATTGGCAGATTTCAGCGGCGCAAAGCAACAATAGGTGAGTTCGTAAATCAGCCTGTCAAAGTCGGAGAGTTCTTCAAAGGGTATCTTCCCGTCCCTCTCCGGGATTGTTGCGTCATAGACAAGCTGGGTCACGCCCTTAATGTTCATGATGTTGCTCCATGTAGGGTCAGTGGCGATAAAGGAAACGCTGTCAAGGAGTTCCTGGTCAGGCGGTATTTGCGCTCCATATGGTTCGCAAAGTTTTTGTCGGATTTGAGCAGTGTATACAAGCCCGCATGGGCATACTCAAAGGAACTGTAGGCATATTTTTTGAGGTCATTATATAATTCCGGCTTCATAGGCGTTTCCTTTCTTTTTATCGCTCGATTTTCTTAAAGATTCAAATACATTATAACATAAAAGTATAACATAAATAGCAACATATATAGCACTGAATTTCAAGCATAAAATATGGTTGAACGGAGGTGCAATATGAAGAACGATAATTTAGTGATAAAACCTAAGAAAGCAAAAGGAGAAGACGGATACAAAGTTTTCTCAATCAGAATCAGGGAAGAAATTGTGGCGCAGATTGATGATATTTCTTCCAGAACAGGACATAGCAGGAATGAACTGATTGGGACTTTTTTGGCATATGCTTTGGATAAGTGTGTGGTGGAAGAAGAAAAAGACGGGTGAGAAAAGCATATATTGTGAAAAAAGGGAAAGCATGTAAAGAAAATATGCAAAAATATAAAGAAATAGATTTACAAATATCCAAAACACGATATAATATATTTATCGGAAGCAATCCTTTCGATTCCGATAAAAGGGCGCATCTTTTTGCGCCGTATTCGGTTATAGAAAGCCATATTTGTTTTTCTATAATGTAGGTGGACATAAAGGAGGTGCAACGTATGGCACAGACAAGCGTAAATTTCCGCATGGACGCAGAACTGAAAGAATCCGTAGAAGAAATCTGCCGGAAAATGGGAATGAACCTTACCACGGCAATCACCATTTTCTGTACGAAAGTGGCACAGGAAAGAAGAATCCCCTTTGAAATCACCGCAGACCCAGACCCCTTTTACAGCGAAAGCAATATCCGCTACCTGGAAAAGAAAATGGAGGATTACAAGGCAGGGCGGCTGAAACTGGCGGAACATGAACTGATTGAGGAATAGGGGACTTATGCAGATAAAACGGATACAATGGGATTTTGACGCATGGGAAGACTACTGTCAGTGGCAACAGACCAACAAAGCCGTCCTGAAGCGTATCAATATGTTGATAAAGGACATGCGGCGAAGCCCCTTTGAGGGCATTGGCAAGCCGGAGCCGCTGAAAGACAATTTGAGCGGTTTTTGGAGTCGCCGTATTAACGATGAACACAGGATTGTCTATGCGGTTGAGCGAGAGACTGTAGTAATTATCTCATGCAGGGGACATTACGATTAGAGGGTGAAAAACGATTGACAATGTGCTAATATGTGAGTGCATTTTGAGTACAAAAAATTTAGAAAAGTGGAAAAATGGCGAATAAAAACAATAATAGCCAAAATACACATATGTAGAACACAGGAAATAAGGCAGATTAAATTCTTGTGAGAAGAGTTCGAATAGTAAACAGAAAGCCGGGAAGCCGCATAAACAGCGGACTTTCCGGCTTTTGATGTGGAGCGTGATACCTTTTTGATACCTATATGAGTGAATAATGAAAATTTTTATATCTCACGCATATAGATTTTTTCAATTTCGGCGTTGTCCTCGATATTTTTCATCAACGAACATATAGCCAATGTAAGGCGTATATGAAACATTTGGAATACAATCACTTTTTGCAACAGTACAGTAGCCCGCAATATCAGTTTCGTGCAAAGCAACTATCACACGTTCCCAATCTGTAAAAGTGTTGTCAGACATACTTTGGGATAGAGATTTTCCGGCTCTCCATGAGCAGCTTTGCGCAAATTGGCTTACTTTTTCCCACATATCGTCAGATGATGTGATTGATAAAAAATTCATGGTAATTCCTCCGATTTTATTTATTGGAGGATTATTTTCCGTGTATCCTCCAAACACAATTTTGATTATTTTTCATATCTGCATCAGCCCTTTCATTAATGTATTTATTATAAAGCAAATATGCTTATAATACGGAAGTTATTTTTTACGCCATTGGTAACTGCATTTTTTATCATCTTTTCCATTGTAATCAACCTTACTACTCGTAGCAGGCCAGTTGATTTTCCATTCAAAATACTCGTCCTCTGAAATCTCTCCGCTTTTCAACTGCTCTTTCCGCAGACACCATTCCCGCATGAAATCATTGACTAAACCATACTCTAGCCACATACCCACCGGGGCATGAGCAGGCCAGTCGTCATTGTCATAATATCGCACCGATTTATCATCAGAAGCGTTGCATTTGCCGGAGTTGCGGACAAGCTGAAATAAGTGGATCGTGCTGCGGTCATCTTCGTCAAGCCAAAGGAATGTAAGCATAATATCTTCGGCACAACCGGGAGTGACACCAATAAAATGAATATAATTGACGTTCAGTATCTTTGCCATTTCCATTAAAGTGTTGTTTTTGGGAACACGATAGCCGGATTCATACTGTGCGATACGAACATCAGCATTGCGTTCCGCATATCCCAATTTCAAGCCTAGTTCACGCTGTGTCAAGCCCCGGAACGTGCGTATTCTCTTTATCCGTTCTCCTAATACCATAGTCATGTATCCTTTCTGAAAATCAGAGTGACTGTTTTGAAATTATCATGTTACATCTGCTCCACAACTCATCTTTATATGCAAATACATCTTTATCAATCTTTCTTTCAACGAAGCCGACTTTTTCATAACATTGCTTTGCTAATACGTTTTCACTGAAAACATTCAGTTGAACCGCTTTTGCGCCGGTTATCTGAAAAGCGAATTGCAGAGCCAGATTCAGCATTTCTTTTCCGTAACCTTTTCCGCGTTTGGTTTTATCAACAATAACAAATTTAAGAAAACCAATATTGTCTGCTGTATTGACAGAATAACAGAAGAAGCCTACTGCCTGTCCGCTGTTTTCAGTTGCTACATAAGCACTGTCTGTCCAGTCCATTGCATTTTTCTCTAATAAATCATGGAAAGATTTTTGTGTCATGGGGTATGGCAAAAGATTTGCACACCAAAAAGCATGAGTTCTTTCGTCATCAATCCATTTTGATACATATTCGTAATCTTTGCTTGATATATACGGTCGGATTCTCATAAATGGAATGTCCTTTCTCCAATTTATTTATAAATTTGTTATAGGCAGTACACCATAATATATTCTTCCTCATTCTCCCTTACAATCTCAAAGCCAATCTTTAGATACATCTTTGCCGCATAATTAGCTTTTTGAACAGAAAGGGAAACCCGACTGTACCCATGTGATTTAAGCAGGGTAAGAATTTCTTTCATCATAGCCGTTCCAATGCCAAAGCCCCGGTATTCTTTATAAAGAGAGATTGCCAAAGAGGGCGTTTCATCATCTATATGTCCGTAATCGTTCATAATGCGAACCCAAACAGCCCCAACAATCTTACCGTCAACTTCTGCTGCTAATCCCCAATCATCTTTTGATTCCCCGAAATGCTCAACATAAACCTGTAATTCGGGGGATGTAATGATGGTTTTAGGTGGAGGTTCGATACCCTCTGGAATAAAGATTGCTTCATATAGAAAATTATCCAGTAACGGATATTCCTGTTTTTGTATTTCTCGTATCGTTACGTCCATAGCTGACCTCTCAATTCTGTATTCTCCATATATTCTAGCATAATTCAGATAATAATACAGCAATAACTTATCGGAAATGCTAAATTTAATAAAAAAGATAAGCATCTGAATATGATGCGTCAAGGGAAGGACAATATACAAGATTTCATATTATGGAACTATCTGACACTATAGATTTGTATGAGGGTAATGTTGTCCTTGATGTTGCATGTGGAAATGGAACTCTGTTGCGAGAAATAATGATTTGAACATGGTGCTAGAACCATGTAAGTTAATTCGGATAAGGAAAATGTGATAATGTGGCAGTTCACACTATTAAGCGAATTGCCACATTTTTATAGCAAAATAAGCGGTTATGTGGTAATATATAGGGGCAAAGATAAAAACACAACGCAAGGCAATTTTGCAGAACTGGTAGGTAGTCCAGTCGCACCGATTTGGTGTAAGTAGCTCTCCCTCCTTAGGGTCGTCCGTTCTTTGTTCATTACAATTATTTTAAGGAGGAATTGTCATGGACAAAGTATCGGGAAAGTTGACAGTATTTTTTGAGGAACCGTTTTGGGTGGGAGTGTTTGAACGTGTAGCAGATGGAAAGCTATCTGTATGTAAGGTTATGTTTGGGGCAGAACCAAAGGACTATGAGATTTATAATTTTGTTCTGAAAAATTACTATCGGTTACGGTTTAGTCCGGCTGTGGCAACTGATGTAAAAGTAGCTAGTCGCAATCCTAAACGAGTACAGCGTGAAGTGCGGAAACAGGTAAAGAATACCGGGATAGGAACAAAATCACAACAGGCTTTGAAATTACAGCAGGAGCAGTTGAAAACTGAACGCAAAATTGTGAGACGAGAACAACGGGAAGCAGAGAAACAGCGGCAGTTTGGACTGAAACGGCAGAAAAGGAAAGAAAGACATAGGGGCAGATGATATTTGAAAGGGAAGTTTATGGGACAGTATACATAGTATAATGGTATTGTATAGAAATGTTTAGAAACTAAGAAAAAGGAGGTAGCCTGATGGGGAGCATTCAGTCTATTATAAAAAGATTGGGATATGACAAGTCAGATAATTTATTATATTTATCAGAGATAAATACTTGTGAAACAATATCTTGGCATGACAAAAGGGTAATAAATGAGCTATCCCCATATGCGGTGTATGTTGTAGATGATAGTGCCTTAGTTGCTTTTTTTGACAATTTGTGTGAAAGAGTAGATGAGGATATCCAATGCAAAATTTGGAATGCACAGATTCCGATAATAATTTCTGATGAGGGAAACTGGGTTAAAATTTATAACGGTAAAAGCATGCAGATAGATAATGGGGAGAAAATACGGCTTACTGATATTGCAAACTATAATGTCGATCAATGCGATGAAACTAATAATTTTTCGTATTGGAACATTACCAGTAACAGGACACTTAGCCTATATGAGAAAGATTCAGCGAAAAAAAATCTTAATGATTTTTTGATTGGAAATTTGAAATTTCTTACATCAGAATTGAAGGAAAAATATCATATATCTTTTGCTAATAAATTAGTTCTTAGAATTTTATTTATTAGATATCTAATAGATAGAGGGGTGTGTATTGGATACAAAGGATTAGATAGTAATATTAAAGAAACACAGAACAAATTTCTTGAAATAGTACGAGACAAGAAGGAAATTTTTTTGCTTTTTAAATTTTTAAAGCAGGAGTTTAATGGAAATTTATTTGAAATGGATGAACAGAGTGAATGGCGTGAGGTAAGTGATTCTGCACTTATTATGTTGTATGACTTTTTGACAGCAAAAATTGAAATGAAGACAGGACAATATTGCCTTTTTCCATTTTATGATTTTAATATTATTCCAATTGAGTTGATTAGCAATATATATGAAATTTTGTTAGGAAAAGATAAACAAGATAAAGACAAGGCTTTTTATACACCTGAGTATCTTGCGGATTATATTATCCAACATACAGTCGGAAAACGTCTTATGAAAAGTAATGAATGTGCAGTTTTTGATCCATCATGCGGATCAGGAATTTTTTTGGTGAAAGCTCTTAGAAAAATTTTAGAGAAAAATTCGGTAAATGGTTATATTTATGACAAAGAAAAAATTAATAGATTGGTTAAAAGTAATATATATGGTGTGGATTATAATGAAGAAGCAGTAGATGTTACAATTTTCTCTTTATATATTACTCTTTTTGATTTTCAGGATCCGAAAAATTTGAAAGAGTTTCAATTACCATTACTGAAGGGGGAAAATATATTTTTCGGAGATTTTTTTGATGAGAATATATTGAAATTAATTGATGGAATCAAGTTTGAATATGTAGTTGGTAACCCGCCTTGGGGAAAGATGCAACAAGAAGGTTATAAAAAATATTGCGCAAGTAAAAACGTTACTCCTCAAGATGGGGAAATTAGTGTCGCTTTTTTGTTAAAAGTACAGGAAGTTGGGAATGAAAATACGGAATGTAGCTTAGTCATTCCCTCTAAAATTTTATATAAAGGGAAAAAGCCTTCTTGCGAATTTAGAAAAAAGTTTTTAAGTAATGTTTGTATGCTGCAAATATTAGAAATTTCATCAGTGAGAAAGCAGATATTCAAAGGGGCAACAGCACCAGCGGCGGTGCTTTCTTTTGTATGCCATAAAGCTCCGCATAATCATAAGTTGGAATATATCAGCCTAAAACCCAATAAGTTTTTAAGGTTATATGGCATCATAATGATAGAACCGGATGACGTTAAGTATGTTTTACAAGAGCTGCTTTTGAAGAATGACTGGCTATGGAAAGTGCTGGTATATGGCAGCTATTGGGATTATGAGTTGATTGATTCTTTACGAAAAGAAATGCCGATAATTGAAGATGTAGCAAAAGAATATGGTCTTATATTGAAGAAAGGTATAGAAGACCATGTGGGGGTCGGGCAGGATGCGTCACATTTGGTTGGGAGACGTATTATTGATTCGGACGGTTGTATAGAACCTTTCTGTATATCTTTAGATAATGCGTATTTTTTCAATAAAAGCAAAATACATCGTGTGAGAGCAAAAGAGATATTTGAACCTCCATATGTTTTGTTTAAAAAAGGATTGAACTGTGAAGATTATTCAATTAGAGCTGCTTATACAGAAGAAAGATTATTATATAAGTGTACAATATCATGCATAAAAGGGAATAAAGAGGATAAAAATATACTTCTTAATTTCGAAGGGCTATTAAATTCTTCTTTGTTTACTTATTTGAATTTTATGCTTGGTTCCTCTGTTGGAATAGAAAGGGAGCAGGTGTTTTTAGATGAATTGGAGAGGTTTCCGTATGCTTACAGTGAAAATCTAGTTGAATTAGTAAAAAAAATGCATTTGGCAATTCAAAACAACTCGCCAACAGAAGAGATTAAGAAAAAAATTGATAATTGTGTTTTTGAAATGTATGGAGTACAAAACAACTATTTTATCAACTATGCTTTAAAGGTGCAAATACCAATGCTTTGTGGAAACTATACTGAATCGAAGTGTAATTCGGCGATGCTTATTCAATATGCGGAGGTATTTAGTAATGTTTGGGATAAAAGATTAGAAAGAAGTAATATAAGTTATTCAATAAATTTATATCCAAATATAAAAGGAAGATTTGCAGCCTTTTATATGTGTCTCTCTTTTGATAAAAGGGATAATACGATAAACATAATGGAAGAAGTGGATGACAATTTAACATTATTGACTAATTTTATGATTTATAAATTGAATGACTGTTTTTATCAGACTAAGAACATAGGGGAGTTTGATGATGACGCATTTGTTATTGTCAAGCCCATAGAGTCTAGAAATTGGCACGCTGCAATGGCGATAAAAGATAGTTATAGGGTATTAAATGCAGTACTTCTTGGAGAGGAGGACTGTGAATGAGAGGAAAAATAAATCATAAAATAAGTGATGCATTGCGTCTAGATGATTTGGAGCAGATTACCAGTTATATAATGGAAATTTGTGAATTGCTCGTAGAAGACTTTACAAGAAAAAATAGAAAGCTTCCCAATAATGAAAATAGAATTAGAAGCATAATGTTAGAAGAATACTTGGATAATGATATCATAAGAAAGAATCATGATATGTTGGATTATAGTTTTACTCCTGAAACACAAGAAAACTATGATGGGAAAGGAAACTACATTGGACGCGCAGATATAAGGATTAAATTAAAAACAGACTTTGATAAACATAGCGCATATTACATAATTGAATGCAAAAGAATTGATGGAACAGAAGACTTAAATAGAAAATACATAGAAGAAGGAGTTGCACGATTTATAACTCAAAAGTATTCAGCATATTATGGAAAAAATATCATGCTTGGATTTGTTGTAAGAGAAATAAATATATCAGACAATGTTAAAAAAATCGCAGATTTACAAAATAAAAATCTCGATGCCAAAATTCAGGGCAATTTAAAAATGGTATGTAAAGTAAAGAATTGTGAAATGTATAAATGTACTTACCAAATAGAGCAAAGAGAACTGGAACTTAAGCATATTTTTTCTGATTTTTCTAATATCGTTGATTGAGGGATGTGACATATAATATGGATAGGGAGGTATTCAGAATGTCAAGGTGGGATAAAACATTAGCACATATGTTGAGAGCGGTGTCAAATGATCTTTCCTGATAGGAATCAGATATGTAGAATCAAGCGATTGATTGGAGGAATATAGATGTCAAAACAAAAATTGATTATTATAGCAGGTTCTCCATGTGTGGGAAAAACGACAGTGACACAGGAACTTTTTACTTCTTATGAAAACAGTGCTTTTTTTGATGGCGATTGGGCATGGTGCGTCAATCCCTTTTCGGTTGATGATCCGCGATTAAGAAATGGTGATAAAACAATGTCATTCGCGTTATCTACATATTTAAACTCTGGTTTTGATTATGTCTTTTTTTCATCGGTGGTTGTTGTGGATAAAACAATTCGTGAAGCGATACTAAAAGATATAACGGCAAAAGATTATTCTGTTATTGGCATTACCCTGACCTGTTCAGAGGAAACTTTGCGTGAACGTCATAAAAAGCGTGGAGATGCAAATGAATGTTCTTTTTTCTGGCTGCATTTAAAACCATATGAAGGCGATTATGTTATCAATACAGATAATAAAAGTGTTCAGCAAATAGTTGATGAAATGAAAGTTATTATAGATAGTGAGGGAAATGAATAGTGCAATTTAAAACAAATGATTTAATACTGCGGACTGTGACTGAAAACGACATTAAGGAGATTGCAAGAATGTGGGAATACCCACATGAAACAACGATAGATAAGGCATACGAAGCGTTAAAATACATGGAAGATACTCATAGTAAGAATCGGCAGAAATCAATTTGCCATTTATGTTTAGGCGTTTTTCAAAAGAAAGAACCAAATGTGATAATAGGCTGGTGCGGATTAGACGGAGAAGCCGAAATAGGAAAAACAGTTCTTTTTTATATGATTGATGAAAAATACCGAAATCAAGGTTATGCTACGCAATGCGCTATGGAATTGATAAATTATGCGTTTGAGGAGATGGAATATGACATAATCTATGGAGGATGCGCAAAGAGCAATGTAGAATCATATAGAGTAATGCAGAAGGTAGGAATGGTTCAAAATTCCTTTTATGAAAATGGGGATTATATTTTTTCGATTGATAGAGAAGCATTTTTAAATTCCAAGTTCTCTTAATGATATAAAAGACATGGTGCTAGCACCCCATATTAGGGTGAATTCACTATTCTGTTCCTCCATAAACCTCGTTCCATTCCTCCTCTGTCAGTCGATTGGAATGCCACCAAATATTATAATCTTCTTCTGGTAAGATTATCTCATTCGATACATACTGAAAACTTTCCTCACTTAATGGACGGATTACGGTTGTGTGCGAAAACTCCTTAGACATATTTCCATTGGGATATACTGCATTGATAATAAGCATGACCGTCCCATCCTCATTCTCCGTATAGCCCACTACTTCCGGATACGCAATATCCGGATATTCCACCTCGTAAAAGCCTCGTGGTCTGTACTCATAGGCGGCAAGCTCCGGAATATATTTTGTTTTGGAATGGAGCGTTTGGCTGTCCATATTGAAATATGCCCCGATTACATTTTCAAATAGTTCATCCGGCACATGATAAACTGCTCCCACTTCTAAGTCTTCGTCCGGCAAATAAGGCACTGGCTGGCCGTGCACCATTGGATAGAACCTGTCAAATAAATCGTAAAAATCCAAATCTCCAAAATCGTCCTCACTCCAATTACACAGAAACAGGTTGTTCTGCTCATAACCGACTGGCAGGATATACTTTCTGTTATATTCCCTGCACTTTTCATCTAAAGGTAAAATCCGGAGCATCGTATGTTCCCGCGTAGCGCTTAATGTCAGGATATACCCCTCAACGGAAAAGCAGCTTCCCTCAAAGATTAAATATCCCTCCTCTGAATACTGCCAGAAATCCGCCGGGTAACTTACCGCGCTTCTGTTTTTCAGGCATCCGTTCTGGTCATACTGGTAATATCCTCTGACGATATTTACATTGCCGTCCTCTGTCTTCAAATCAAATTTACGGATTCCCATCCCCATAATCACTATAATTGTCAGCTCAGCAGTCTCTTTTTCATCTACTGCTCTGCAAAAACCGAGCGCCTGTTCTGCCTGCGTCATGTCAACCTGATTTCCGCTATCAACAGCCACATAACCATTTTCCCCAAGCCTGATCACCATGCGCCGCGTGATATCCAGACTTCCCAATGTATTAGCATCTGCCGCTTCCTCATAAATGTCGCTGAGGATCTCCTCTATGCGTTCTGCATCGGCAGAATCATTTTCAGCGGAAAGATATGCTTCATTGTCTGTCTGTGTTATCTCGATGTCCGATACCTCCGGCGTTTCATCACCGCACCCCGTCAATATCATCATTATCATGCTAATCATTGCAAATAAAAGATACTTTCTATTCTTTTTCTTCATAATCTGTCCTCCAGCCTGCAGCTCTTTATAATAAATAGATAGCCTAAATATCACTGACGTAAGATTTACGGGAAGAATTCAATACACTCTACAAATATTACACATGAAAGATTTGCATGTCAAGTAAAAACAGTTCTGTGAGCACATCAACATAAGACAAGGGAATCAGCCCAACGTGGCGATTCTTGCTCATATGCTGGAACTTATACTGCTTAACCAGTGCAGTATGGTAAATTCTGGCGTTATGTAGTACAACAATGGAAAGGAAGATGGGATTGAAAAAGAAATACACGCATGATATGATAACAGAGGAAAGGGCGTTGGAAGAGAAAAGAGCTTTTGCCCGCCGTCTGATTGCGAGAGGAAAGCAGACACTTGAAGTTCCGGTTCTAAAACTGTTTTAGGAACGCAAGATTGTAAGCCGGGGACAGCAGGAAGCGGAGAAACAGAAGAGATGACGGCAAAGTGGAACGGAGAATGAAGATATGGAGGGGATGCCGGACATGAGCATAGTTGTGAATATTTATTATACCGGGACGGGCGGGAACGCGCGGAAGTTTGCGGAGGAAATGGAGAGCAGTGGGACTGCGTCAAAAATCCGTAAGGAAGAGGGGAATCTGCGATATGAATACTTCATTCCCATGGCAGACCGGGAGACGGTGCTGCTAATCGACTGCTGGAAAGACCAGGAGGCCATTGACCGGCACCATGCCTCCCCGATGATGGCGAAGATTGCGGAGCTTCGGGAGAAATATGATTTGCATATGAGGGTGGAGCGGTACGCGGCTGACGAGGGCGGGATACCGGAGGCGGACAGACGCTTTATGAAAGAGTAGGGATGGGGCATGGGCTGCATTCCGGTTCGGCTGCGGCAGCTCACCCCATCAAGCCCACAGATAAGATTTCGCCTGAAATATTGGCATATATCCCCAGACCGTGATCGGCAAACATCTCGTCCAAATCGTAATCAAAGTAGAGTTCACCGTTTGGATATACATACAGGAAGCCAAGCGAAATGCGGCTGAGAAATTCCTCTGTCGTAATGGGGGGAAAATCGGCGTTCTCTCCCCATATTTCGACAAATCCGTCTTCACCGGCCGCATATTCCACAGCGCATTGCCTGAGCTTTTTGTCCCAGCCGGCGGATTCCGCGACGATTCTGCGAAGGTTTTCCAGCGCGATATCTGCCGCAGGAGAGTCGCCGCTGTCACAGTACAGACTGACGGATACCTCCCTGCCGAGCCATTTTATTTCGCCGTCATACACTCTGTCCTTGAGCGGATTCTTTAAAATAAAAGTACCCATCTCATCGTTTATGATAATGGAATCAGGCTTTTTCCTGAATAATCTTAAGATTGACATAGCATCCTCTCATAAATTCCTCTTAATGACAATAAGTATAATCATTCTTTGACAGGAATTCAATATATTTCTCCGGAAGTCAACAGGGTTTTAGAGTATCAGACAGTCTTGAACACCGGATTGAGAACCGACGAATTCCTTGAGGTTCGGGAAATGGACTTTGATGGGATACTGAACAGGCTTGAAAAGTACTATTGATAATGAGAATGGGGGATTAGAGGATAAGGAAAGTTGATTTTCCGGCAAAATCATGCTATGATGAGAAAAATCAGAAAGGAGAGTTCCATATGAGGAGATATGTTAAGTCTGCATAGCACTGGCTATTGCAGAAAAAACAACGGATGCCGCTTTGTGCGGGCTATCCGTATGTGAATGGAATGTTATAGCCAATGCTATCCCGAAATCATCGATTTATACTGACGATTGCGAGTATGGGAGGCAGACATGGGCTATATAAGAGCAGAAGAAATTCTGCCGGAGGAGATTATCGCGCTGATTCAACAGTACGTTGACGGAACAAACATATATATTCCGCGGAAACAGGAAAACCGGCAGGAATGGGGCGCGAAGACAGCCTACCGGGTGGAACTGCAGGACAGGAACCAGTTGATTTACAAAGGCTATCTGTCCGGCATGATAAATGGCAGGAGAAAAGTGACGAATCTCTCACAAAAAAGTCACGAAAATGTAACCCGCATATCCTATGATAGACTCAGACATGCAAGATTAAGTCTGGAGCGAGGTACATGACGATGAGAGATAAAAAATATATTCAATTCATAAGAAGAATGGCAGGAGGCATCGTGTTCGCTGCGGGCGGCCTGCTTTTAGGGATTCTGCTGGTGCTGCTGGGCATTCTGTACGGAATCATCAGTCTGGTCATAGGACTGATGGACTGTCTGCTCAGGAAGACAGAGAGACACTGCAACAGCAGAGAGGAAACGTTAGAGCAAGTCAAATCAAATGAAATAAAAAGCACGGCATTGCCTGTATGACACTGCCTGTAGTAAGGAAAGACTATGAAACGAATCTTTTTAGTGGAAGATGACAAAGAAATCGCCAGGAATCTGGCGCTGCTTCTGCATGGCGAGGGTTTCTCCGTCACCTGCGCCCGCACCCGGCAGGAAGCGGTGGAACTGCTCTCAGAGAACCGCTTCGAGCTGGCGCTGGTGGACATTTCCCTACCCGATGGCAGCGGCTTTGCAATCTGCACGGAAATCCGGCAGACCCAGGACATGCCCGTGATCTTTCTGACTGCCTCCGGCGACGAGGCCAGCGTGGTGACCGGCCTGAATATGGGAGCGGACGATTATGTCACCAAGCCTTTCCGCCCCCGGGAGCTGATTGCGCGGATTCAGGCAGCCCTGCGCAAAAACGCCCATGCCCCATCCATATTTGAAATCGGGAATCTGCGCGTGGACACGGCGGCTGGCATCGTGAAAAAGGGCGACAGGGAAGTCTTCCTCTCCGCGCTGGAGTACCGCCTGCTTCTGGTGTTCCTGGGCAGCAGGGGCGGCATCCTGACCCGGGACAGGCTCCTGGACGAACTGTGGGATGCCGCGGGAGAATTCGTGAACAACAACACGCTGACAGTGTATATCAAGCGTCTGCGGGAGAAGATTGAGGAGGATCCTGCCGCGCCCCGGATCATCCTCACGGTCCGCGGGACAGGATACCGATTGGGAGGAAATGATGTTTCGGAATAAGGAAATCCGCCGGTTTGGCTTTAGCTTCGCCGGGATAACGCTTCTGGCCGCCCTTGCGGGCTTTGCCCTCCAGCGGCAGGCCGGAATATTGATATTATGCGCTGCCGCTGCCTATGGAGCGGCTTTTTTTCTGTTCACCAGGGCCCGGTACAGGAGCATTGCGAAAATTTCAGAGCAGATCGACCTGGTGCTCCACGATGCGGATGTCCTCTACATCAGCGAGGCGGATGAGGGCGAGCTGTCCATCCTGCAGACCGAGATAACCAAGATGACCCTGCGCATCAGAGAACAGAATGATGCCCTGAAATCGGAGAAAAAGCTTCTGGCCGATTCACTGGCGGACATCGCCCACCAGCTGCGCACGCCCCTGACCTCCGCCACATTGATCTGCTCCCTGCTGAAAGACAAGCCGGCGGAGGCAGAGCGGCGTGCCCTGCTGCGGGAGATGAAAGCGCTGTTCCTCCAGATGGACTGGCTGATTACCGCGCTGCTGAAGCTGTCACGCCTGGACGCCGGCATCGTAGTCTTGAAACGGCAGCAGCTGGAGGTGAGCGGCCTGATAGAGGCAGCGGTGAAACCTCTGCTGATTCCCATGGAACTCCACGACGTCACCCTGGAGACAGAAGGGGCGGAGGGGATAAAAATCTGGGGAGACTCGGAATGGCTGCCGGAGGCAATACGGAATATCGTCAAAAACTGTATGGAGAGTGCGGGAGATGGGGGGACAATCCGGATAATCTGCGAGGACACGCCGCTCTATGCCCGGATTACCATCCGCGACAATGGGCCCGGCTTTGCAAAGGAGGATCTGCCCCATCTCTTTGACCGCTTCTACCGCGGAAAAGGCGGGGAGACTTCCGGGTACGGCATCGGTCTGGCGCTGTGCAGGACAGTCATCGCCAGACAGGGCGGCACGATTACCGCGAAGAACCATCCCAAAGGCGGTGCCATGTTCCTGATTCGTTTCCCCAAGTGAGCCAAATGGCCGGAGTGAAAGTGACAAATGTAAGTGACGGATCAGTCATCTAAAAGTCACGAAGATGTAAGCCCCGGGCGATAAGATAGGGGTAAGCCTGGAGGGCCGGGAGTCCCGATGGGGCCTGAGCCGGAAAGGCTGACACGGAAACGGAATCAAAAGGAGGATTACATCATGACTTTTTTCAAAAAGTGTCTCATTGCGGCAGGAATATTGAGTCTGTGCTGGCTGTTTGCGCGGCTGTCCGGAAAAAGGAAAGGAGGTGCCTGCCATGGATTTTCTGAGGATTGAGAATCTGTGCAAGGTCTACGGCAAGGGTGAGAACCAGGTTATGGCGCTGGACCATGTGTCCCTGACTATCCGGAAAGGAGAGTTCATCGCGATCATCGGCTCCTCCGGCTCCGGAAAGTCCACTCTGCTGCATGCCATTGCCGGCGTGGACGCTCCTACCAGCGGTAAGGTGTGGCTGATCGGGCAGGACGTCTATGCCCAGAACAATGAAAAACTCGCCATTTTCCGCAGGCGGCAGGTGGGGCTGATCTACCAGTTCCACAATCTGATCCCCACGCTGACCGTGGTGGAGAATATAACGCTGCCCGTTCTCATGGACAGACAGCGTGTGAACCGCCAACGCCTGGAGGAACTGCTGGAGCTGCTGGGGCTCACGGAGCGCAGGAACCATCTGCCCAATCAGCTCTCCGGCGGCCAGCAGCAGCGGGTAGCCATCGGCAGGGCCCTGATGAACGCGCCCCAGGTGATGCTGGCCGATGAGCCCACAGGCAGCCTGGACAGCCGCAATGGCCACGAGATCATCCGCCTGCTCAAGGAGAGCCACAGGCAGTATGGGCAGACACTGATCATTGTCACTCATGATGAGAACATCGCCCTGCAGGCGGACCGCATCATCTGCATCTCGGACGGACAGGTGGTCCGGGACGAAAGGCAGGTGTGACGGCATGAATATTTTCAGAAAGACTGCCTGGCAGAGCTTAAAGAACAGCCGCGTCCGCAGCCTGGTCACAGTCATAGGGGTGGCGCTGTCCGCCGCCATGTTCACGGCGGTCACCACTTTCGCGGTGTCCCTTCAGTCCTATCTGGTGAACGGCGCCATTGTCAGGCATGGCGGCTGGCATGTGAATTTCCCCGTGGCAGACGCCTCCTTTGTGCAGGAGCAGGCAGAGGATTCGCGGGTGACGGATATCGTTACCTTTGCCAACATCGGATACGCCCGGCTGGAGGGAGGGCAGAATCCCGATAAGCCCTATCTGTTCCTGGCAGGCTTTTCTCAGGAGACTTTCGAGGCCCTGCCGGTGAATCTGATTCTGGGCAGGCTGCCGGAGCGGGACGACGAGGTTCTGGTGCCGGCCCATGTGGCCTCCAATGGCGGCGTGCAGATTTCGGTGGGAGATGTGCTCTTCCTATCTGTGGGGGAGCGCATGTGCACGGATGAGACGCTGAACCAGCATGTGCCCTACCGTTCCGGCCGGGAGCCGGGGACGGAAAAGGAGAACCTGCTCGTCACGGATAAAAAAGTCTACAAAGTCGTAGGCATATATAAAAGGCCTTCCTTTGAAGAGCGGACTGCGCCAGGGTATACCCTGATTACGGCTGCGGATGGCCTGCAAAGGGACGGGCTGCAGACGGGCAGCTTCAGCGCTTTCGTCACGCTGCAAAATCCCTATCAGGCCCGCTCCTATGGGGAGGAGACGTCGGCAGACGGGGCCTATGCCCTGAATCAGGAGGTGATGCGGTTCCTGGGTCTTTCGGACAGCGAGGCAATCAATGGATATCTGTACGCGATAGGAATCATTTTGGTGTTGCTGATCATGCTGGGCTCTGTTTTCCTTATATATAATTCTTTCACCATTTCCTTAAACGACAGGGTGCACCAATCCGGCATTCTCCTGTCGGTAGGGGCCACGGAGAGGCAGCTGCGCGGCATGGCCATTTTCGAGGGTTTCTGCATCGGCCTGGCAGGCATCCCTCTGGGCGTGCTGACCGGCATTCCTGTCATCAGGCTGGTGCTGGCGCTGGTGGAGGAGAACTTCAGGAATGTGCTGTACGAGGGTGTGCCCCTGACCCTGACCATATCGCTGCCGGCTCTGTCTGCCGCCGCGCTGATTGGCATGGTGACCATACTGATTTCGGCATGGATTCCGGCGAAAAAGGCGGCCCGCATGCCCGTGATGGAATGCATCCGCCAGACAGGTGAACTGAAGCTGGAGCCGAAAGCTCTGCGGGCATCCCAATCTTTCGGCAGACTTTGCGGCCTGCCCGGAATCCTTGCGCTGAAGAATTTCAAGAGAAACAAAAGGCGTTACCGCAGCGTCATCCTCTCCCTTACCTTAAGCGTGGTACTGTTCGTGGCAGCAGGCTCCTTTGAGACGGCTCTGGAGCAGCTGACGGAACTGACAATGGTGGATTTGGATGGGGATATCCTGTTTCAGGCAAAAGACATGGAGGAAGGCAGGCTGCAGGAAGTCTATGGGAACCTGAAGACCGCCGACGGTGTATACAAAAGTGAATGCCGCCCGGAGGGGATGCTGGTTTTCTGGTCAGAGTCCCCTGCCCGGTCCACGGAGCAGATGCAGGCCATGCTGGAGGTCATGGGAATCGCGGCAGGCCATGCCTGCACTTTGAGCAACATTTATGAGGTTCTGGAGGAGAACAGAAATATACGGTTTATCGTCAATCTGTTCTCGGCGGTGTTCCTGGCCATGATTTCCCTGATAGCAGTGGCCAATGTGTTCAACACGATTTCCACCAATATCAGGCTGCGCAGGCGGGAACTTGCCATGCTGCGCTCCGTGGGCATGTCCGACAGGGAATTCGGCCGGATGATGTGGTTTGAATGCCTTATCTACGGATGGCGGACCCTGTGCTTCGGCCTGCCCGCCGCATTGCTTGTCTCCTGGCTGATTCACTGGTGGCTGACAGGCAGGGAGGGTGTGCAGGCTGCTTTCCCGATTCCCTGGAAAGGGTTGGGAATCAGCATACTCGGTGTATTTATCGTGATATTCGTCACGGAATTGTACGCGGCGGGCAGGATAAAAAGGGAGAACATCATAGAGGCGCTGCGGGACGATGTGACCTGAGCGAATCTCTCTTCCTGCGTTTCTTTTTTCCGCAAAATCATTGCCTAAAATGGCTGCAGGCAGTATAATGTATTACAAACTACATTTCGATATGGAAAAAGGAACGGTAAGATAACAAAATATGGATACAAATACGATAATCATCATAATGATCGCGTGCGCGGCAGCCATGGCAGGCAGCGCTGTCCTCTATCTGCGCCATCGGGCCAGGCGCGCCAGGCCGGAAGACTTCGATTTGATGGAGGGCCATGATTTTGAGTACTACTGCGCGGAGATCCTGAGGAAGAACGGCTTTCAGGAAGTGGAGGTCACCAAAGGCAGCGGCGATTACGGCATCGATATCCTGGCCCAGAAGGACGGCGTCACATACGCCATCCAGTGCAAATGCTACACGGCCTCCGTGGGCGTGAAAGCCGTCCAGGAGGCCTACGCCGGGCGGGATTATTATGACAGGATGGTAGGCGCGGTGCTCACCAACCAGTATTTTACCCAGCCCGCGGTGGAGGCCGCCGGGAAACTGAAGATACTGCTGTGGGACAGAGGGTATCTGGAGGACATGGTGGAGGAGGCGGAAGACTCCTGAAGCGTCCCGCGCCGCGCCATAAGGGCGGGCTGCGGGCGACAGGGTCATTGCGTCTGCCTTAGCTTTTCGCCCAGGGACAGAAAATCCGCAGGCCCCCAGTCCAGACAGAAACTGTGGAAACGGTAATCCGTATATTCATTTCCCCAGAGCCGTTTCGCCTCTTCCTGCAGGGAGAGGATTTCCAGATAGCCCAGATAATATTTCGGGTAGTTGCAGGGCGACTGTATGATGTAATTATAGATTGCTTTCATGGAGGTGCTGTCGGTGATTCCAAAACCTGACAGCACCTTTGCTATCTGGCTGTAGGAGGCGTTCTCATAATGGATCAGCACGTCCAGGGCAGAATAGAGGCACAGCTGTAAGGAGCGGTTGCGGGCCTCCAGCTCAGTGGCCAGGGCCGCGGTCTCCTGGCCATGTTCCCGCAAAAGGTCTGCCGCATAGCCGAAAGAGAGGAATTCCACGTACAATGCCCAGCCCTCCTGATATCCCCCGTACCAGAGGATTTCCCTGGCCGGGCGCCCGCCTGCGGCCAACAGGGAGCGGTTGTGGTACACAGTCTGGTAGAGATGCCCCGGATACCCCTCGTGGGCCAGGGTGGTATACAGGTCCAGACCGTCAGGGGTCTTCTGGCGATTGATATAGATAGCGTTGGAATCCGTGTCGTCCAGAGGGGCTGTCAGATAAAAGGCCGGCGCGCAGTAATCCGTCAGATTGTCGGAAACGGCTTTCACGTGGACGTCCACGGCCCCGCCCGGCACAGGGGGGAAGTCTGCCCCCATTCGTTCTTTTAAATCCAGCAGCATCTGGGAGGCCTCGCGATAGGGGAACTCCGGCGCCTCCTCCTGGACATAGTACCGGGCGATTTCGGGATGATCCGCCGCCATTTTCTTGATGGCCTCGTATTCCTGGGAGAACTTTTCCGCCAGCATCCGCTGGATTTCCTCGATGGAACGGTAGGAGCCGGTCTGGGAGATCAGCAGCTGTTCGTAATAGGCTTTCCCCTCGGGCAGCGCCGCCAGCCCCGCGGGCAGGGCGTCAGAATCCTCCAGCAGCATGAGGCCGTCCCCCAGCTCGGCGTAAGCGGGCAGCAGCACAGTCTTTAACAGTCTTTCGTTCTGGGCGATGTAATGGCCGGCCTCATCGGCGGTGACAAGGCCTTCCTGAAAGAGAGTCTCCAGGCGCTCCTGAAAGGTGGTCTGCAGGAAATGCGTGCCGGCCTCCAGATCCTCTTTTGTGACAATGGTGTCACATTGTTCCCGGACAGACTGCAGGGAGGAGGCGGGCATGGGGAAGCCTGCGGCGGCCTTTTCCTGTTCATAGACCAGCAGAGAGGCGAAATATTCGTCGGTCTGGTCCAGGAGCGCGAGATAGTCCTCCACGTCCCTTTTGGAGCGGAAAGCATATTCCGCCAGCAGGATAGGCAGCTGGGTCTGGGTGCCCGAGGAGGGCGACAGAGGCTCGTCGTAATAGGCGAATCCGCTCAAAGCCAGGGAATTCTCCAGAGTGCGGGTCAGAAGCCGCCAGAACCAGGCGTCCTCCTCGGAGAGCTTTGCCGCATCCAGACTTTTAAGCGCCGCCAGCACATTTTCGGCTGCGGCCCGGCTGCCGGACACGCTCCCGGAATCATAGCAGGAGAGGGAGGGCCTGTAGTCGCCCAGCCCAAAGTCCGCCGGATTTGCCAGGGTATAATGGAGGTTCAGCGTGTTGCTCGCCAGTTCGTTTGCGAAAAGTTTCGTGGTAAGGCTCTCAAAGCGCTTTTCGTCTCTCTGATATGTAAAAAGGAAGACAGTCAGGCCGATGAAAGCCAGCAAAAAGACCAGACCGAAAAGCAGCTGTTTGTTGGAAAGACGTGAATTCTTTTTCAAAAAATCACCTGATGAGAAAAGATGTTGCTACATTATATGGGACATTATTGACTTTATTGCATAATTTTTTTATACTGATAAGTAGAGATGTTGAACTTGGCAATTTCAGTAAAAAATCATGCATAGAGACAGGAAAGAGGTAAATTATGAGCGAGGAAATCAGGAAAGCGATTCAGGAGGGACAGACGGTGCTGGGTCTGGAATTCGGGTCCACCCGCATCAAGGCGGTGCTGGTGGATAAAAGCCATCAGCCCGTCGCCCAGGGGAACTGGGACTGGGAGAACCGTCTGGAGGACAATATCTGGACATATAGTCTGGAGGATATCTGGAAAGGGCTGCAGGGCTGCTATCGGAACCTGGCAGAGGATGTGCAGGCGAAATACAGCGTACCCCTCACGAAGCTGGCCGCTCTTGGTTTCTCCGGCATGATGCACGGCTACATGCCCTTTGACGCGGCAGGCAATCTGCTGGTGCCGTTCCGCACATGGCGCAACACCATGACCGAAAAGGCGTGCAAAAAGCTGCTGCCCGTGTTCCGTTTCAACATTCCCCAGAGATGGAGCATCGCCCACCTCTATCAGGCTATTCTCACCGGAGAGGAGCATGTGAAAGATGTGGCGTTCTTCACCACTCTGGCCGGATACATACACTGGCAGCTGTCAGGGGAAAAAGTGCTGGGCGTAGGCGAGGCCTCCGGCATGTTCCCCATCGATTCCGAGACATGTGATTTTGACGAAAGGATGATAGCCCGGTTCGACGAGCTGGTGGCGGACAAAAAGTTGGGCTGGAAGTTAAAGGATATCCTGCCGGGAGTGCTGTGCGCGGGACAGGGCGCGGGCACCCTGACAGCCGAGGGCGCGAAGCTCCTGGATCCTACGGGCACCCTGCAGCCCGGCGCGCCCATGTGCCCTCCCGAGGGGGACGCGGGCACCGGCATGACGGCCACCAACAGCGTCAGGAAGCGCACCGGCAATATTTCCGCGGGAACCTCCATCTTCTCCATGGTGGTGACGGAAAAGCCCCTTGCCAAAGTCCATGAGGAAATCGACATGGTCACCACGCCCGACGGCAGCCCTGTGGCCATGGTGCACTGCAACAACTGTACTTCGGACCTGAACGCGTGGGTGAACCTGTTCGAGGAATTCATGGGCAAGCTGCCCCTGGCAGGCAAGCTGGACAAGAATGAGCTTTACGGTCTTCTGTACAGGGAGGCTCTGGAGTCGGATGCCGACTGCGGCGGCCTGATGGCATACAATTACTTCTCCGGGGAGCCTGTGACAGGCTTAAGCGCCGGCAGGCCTATGTTCGTACGCACGCCGGACGCGAAGTTCACTCTGGCCAATTTCATGCGCAGCCACCTCTACAGCGCCATGGCCGCACTGAAAATCGGGAACGACATCCTTTTGAAAGAGGAACAGGTGAAAGTGGACTCCCTCACCGGCCACGGCGGCCTCTTCAAGACTCCTGTGGTAGGGCAGCAGCTGATGGCGGCGGCCATGAACGCTCCCGTGACCGTGATGGATACCGCCAGCGAGGGCGGCGCCTGGGGCATGGCAGTGCTGGCGGCCTATATGTATGAAAAAGAGGCGGGGGAGACCCTGCCGGATTATCTGAGCAGTAAAATCTTCGCGGGACAGACCGGCACCACGATTGAGCCGAAGCCCGAAGATGTGGCCGGATTTGACGCGTTCATTGAAAAATACAAGAGCACCCTGCCTGCTGAGAAAGCGGCAGTGGAGGGACTGGCATAAAACAAGCGGAAAGGAGCCTTATTATGTTGGAAGAATTGAAAAAATTAGTCTGTGAAGCCAACCTGGATTTACCCAGATACGGCCTTGTGACCTTTACCTGGGGCAATGTCAGCGCCATTGACAGAGAGAGCGGCCTGTTTGTCATCAAGCCCAGCGGGGTGGAATACGACAGACTGTCGCCGGAAGATATGGTCGTAGTGGATTTGGACTGTAAAAAGGCAGAGGGACGCTACAACCCGTCCTCCGACACCGCCACCCACGCGGAGCTTTACAAAGCGTTCCCGGAGATAGGGGGCATCGTCCATACCCATTCCTCCTACGCCACCAGCTGGGCCCAGGCCGGGAGGAGCATTCCCTGCTACGGCACCACCCACGCGGATTACATCTACGGCGAGGTACCCTGTGTCAGATGTCTGAACGCGGAGGAGATCGCGGAGGATTACGAGAAGAATACGGGTCGCCTGATCGTGGGAGAGTTCCTGCGTATGTGCAAGGATCCATTGTCCGTGCCTGCAGTGCTGTGCAAGAACCATGGGCCTTTCACATGGGGGAAAGACGCAAAGGAAGCCGTGCACAACGCGGTGGTCCTGGAGGAAGTGGCGAAGATGGCTTACCGCACCGAATCCATCAATCACCATGTCCAGTCCGCGCCCCAGGAGCTGATGGATAAGCATTATTATAGAAAGCATGGCGCGAATGCCTATTATGGACAACATGAATAGATAAGACGTCTATAAATAAACGGAAAAACAAAGATACGGTCCGCATGCCCGCAGGTAAGCACAAGTCTGTGCCGTCTGGCGGGCATGCGGCGGAATGGAGGATAAAATGGATAACTTAGAACTGCGCAGGCGCGCCAACGATGTGCGGAAAGGCATCATCACGGCAGTCCACAGCGCGAAAGCAGGACATCCCGGGGGCTCTCTTTCTTCCGCGGACGTGTTCACCTATCTTTATTTTGAGGAAATGAACATTGACCCGAAAAATCCGGACAAGGAGGACAGGGACCGCTTCGTGCTGTCAAAGGGGCACAACGCCCCGGGCCTGTATTCGGCCCTGGCCAACAGGGGATTCTTCCCGGTGGAGGATCTGACCACTCTGCGCAAGCTGGGCTCCTATCTGCAAGGGCATCCCTGCATCCACATCCCGGGCGTGGACATGTCCTCCGGATCCCTCGGACAGGGAATCTCCGCCGCTGTGGGCATGGCTCTGGGCGGGAAGATGGACGGAAAGGATTTCCGCGTCTACACGCTGCTGGGCGACGGCGAGATCCAGGAGGGACAGGTGTGGGAGGCCGCCATGCTGGCCGGTTTCCGCAAGCTGGACAATCTCTGCGTCATCGTGGACAACAACGGCCTGCAGATCGACGGCCCCGTGGACAAGGTCTGCTCCCCCTACCCCATCGATAAGAAGTTCGAGGCGTTCAACTTCCATGTAATCAATGTGGATGCCCATGACTTCGACGCGCTCCGGGCCGCTTTCAAAGAGGCCAGGGAGACAAAGGGCATGCCAGCCTGTATCGTCATGCACAGCCTGAAAGGCAAGGGCGTCTCTTTCATGGAGGGCAATGTGGACTGGCACGGCAAGGCTCCCAATGATGCGGAATATGAAGTAGCAATGGCCGACCTGGACAAAATCGGCGCAGAATTAGAGAAAGCAGGTGAGGCGTAATGGCAGAGAATACAATCAGGAAAGTCGCGACCCGTGAAAGCTACGGCAACGCGCTGAAAGAGCTGGCGGAGGAATTCCCCAATCTGGTGGTGCTGGACGCGGATCTGGCGGCAGCCACCAAGACCAGTATCTTCAGGAAAGCCTGTCCCGACAGGCATATCGACTGCGGCATCGCCGAGTCCAACATGATGGGCGTGGCGGCAGGCCTCTCTCTGGTGGGCAAGATTCCTTTCGTGAGTTCATTCGCCATGTTCGCCGCGGGAAGGGCCTTTGAACAGGTGCGCAACTCCATCGGCTATCCCCATCTGAACGTGAAGATCGGTGCCACCCACGCAGGGATAACCGTGGGCGAGGACGGAGCCACCCATCAGTGCAACGAGGATATCGCTCTGATGCGGACCATCCCCGGCATGGTGGTCATGTGCCCCGCGGACGACGTGGAGGCGAAAGCCGCTGTCCGCGCGGCCCTGGAATACGAGGGGCCTGTCTACATCCGTTTCGGCCGCGCGGCTGTGCCTGTGATCAACGACAGGCCTGATTACCATTTTGAGATTGGAAAGGGCTCTGTGGTCAGAGAGGGCACGGATGTGACCATCGTGGCGACAGGCATCTGCGTGGATTCCGCGCTGGGAGCGGCAAAGCTCCTGGAGGCAGACGGCATCAGCGCGGAGGTTGTCAGCATCTGCACCATCAAGCCTCTGGACGAGGAGATTGTCATAAACAGCGCGAAGAAGACGGGAAAAGTAGTCACCGTGGAAGAACATTCCGTCATCGGCGGACTTGGCAGCGCGGTCTGCGATTGTCTGAGCGCGAATCTTCCCACCAGAGTGAAGAAGCTGGGCATGCAGGATGTGTTCGGCGAGTCCGGCTCCGCCGCGGCGCTGGTGCAGAAGTACGGACTGGATGCGGAGGGCGTGTACAAGTCCGTGAAGGGATTCATGTAGACCGGCCAGGCCAGGATGCCTATAGGCTTGCAGGCCTGCGCCCGAGTTCAGGGGGCGAACAAGGCCGGCAGAACGGCAGCAGCCCGGGGCGGGAGTGGAACCGGAGACGGACACATAAGGGACAGGCCATCCAGGGGGATGGGAAAGGAGCGAAATGAAGATATTGGTCATAGGAGGCAGCTACTTTTTCGGCAGGGTCTTCGTGATGCTGGCGGCAAAGGAGCACGATGTCACGGTGCTGAACCGGGGAACCTATTCCGTTGCGCAGCTGGGTGCAAAGCAGATAACCGGCGACAGAAAGGACGCGGCAGTATGGAGGACAGTGACAGATGACTACGACTGCGTAGTGGACTTCTGCGCCTATGAGAAGGGGGACATCGCCAGGGTGCTGGAGAATATGCCGGGAAAGATTGGACAGTACATTTTCATCAGCACCGTGGATGTCTATGAGCGGGGCAGGGGCGGCCTGAAAGGGGAGGACACCCCGCTGGAGGCCAGGATTCTGCCCGGGGAGGCCGGGGCGTACATCGCCGGAAAGGTGGCCCTGGAGCGGGAGGTGCGGGAGGAATGCGGCAGAAGGGGCATAGACGTAACGGTGCTGCGCCCGGCCATCCTCTACGGCCCCCTGAACTATGCCCCCAGGGAATCCGTCTATATCCGGCTGCTGGCCCGGAACCATGTGCTGCCCCGCATCACGGATGCCACAGGCTCTTTCCAGTTCGTCTATGTGAAGGATGCCGCCCGGGCCGTGCTGAAATGCCTGCGAAATCCCAGGGCCTGTGGACAGGCCTACAATCTCTGCGGGGAGGAAATCCTGACATATGATGCTTTCTTCCGGGAGCTGGGGCGCGCTTCGGACGCTGAGGCGCAGGAAATCTCCCTGACCGCCAGGGAGGCCGAAGACAAAGGGCTGCCCCTGCCCTTTCCGGTGACGGAGGCGGAGACGGAGCTGTATTCCAATGAAAAAGGCAAGGAGCAGCTGGGGCTGAGCTACGTGGATATCGCAGAGGGGATGGAGAGGACTTACCGGGCTTTCCGGGATATTTAGGGGACGGCCGGTTCCCGGTTTTACCCCGGAGGAACAAAAAACAGCAGCGCCGTCGCGATAAATCTCCCCTCCGCTATCTCCAGGGACAGAGAGCCATTGTATTTCTCCACGGTTCTCCGGACGCTTTTCAGCCCCCAGCCATGCCGCAGCCCGTCCCTCTTGGAGGTGGGGAAAAGGCGCGGCCCTGGCTGTCCGGCGCAGGGGTTGGATACGCGGACAATCAAAAAGCGATGGATGCTCCTCAGGGAGACCTGAATGACGGGCGGGGGCGTTTCGGGCTGGCATGTGCGGCCGCTTTCGGAACCCGCCCGGTCCCTCTTCCTGCCTGCGGATCTCCTTTCCCTGTCCAGGGACTCGATGGCGTTGTCCAAAAGGTTCGTCAGCACCGTGCAGAAATCATCCTCCGAAATCCCGGTGTTTGCCGGGAGCTGGGCGTTGATGTCCATCCGATAGCCTTTTTCCGTGGCAAGCTTTTCTTTGGCGTTCAGCACGGCATCCACCACCCCCACGCCGGTCCACAGGATGCCCGAAAGATGCTCCATGGGCCTGCTGACCCGGGAGATATACTGCATGATGTCTTCCGGCCTGCCCTCCCGGGCCAGCTGATAAATGGTCTGCAGATGGTTTTCCATATCGTGGAACAGCATGGCGTTCTCCGACCATGCCTGTAACAGCAGCTCATACTGGCTGCGGAGCATTTGGGCTTTTTCCGATTCTCTTTTCAGGTTTCTGCGAGTTCCCATACCAATCCTCTGACACTTTATATATGCTGTTTCCAGAATTTCAGGAGCTTTTCCTTGAGGACAGGGAGC
Organism: Lachnospiraceae bacterium; assembly: GCA_910576125.1. Classification (GTDB taxonomy): domain Bacteria; phylum Bacillota; class Clostridia; order Lachnospirales; family Lachnospiraceae; genus Acetatifactor; species Acetatifactor aquisgranensis. The sequence goes on from CAJTHM010000021.1 coordinate 27,337, forward strand.
CTGGCCTGGCTCACCGGCAGGCGGGTGCCGTCCCTGAGGACTGCGCAGCCGCCCTGGATGCTCATGATTTTGGAAAGGTTCACGATGCACCCTCTGTCGATAAAGAGGAATTGTGTCCCGTCCAGCTCGTCATATACCTGCTGGAGGGAACGGCGCACCCGGCGGCAGACATCCCGCTCCCCCGAAACGGCAGGCAGGTCAGTGACCAGCACGGCATTTTTCCCCTCATGGGTAATGTAGAGAAGATTCTGCAGCGGAATCCGCTCCAAAAGGCTCTGGTTGTGGATTACATAGCTTTCTCCTTGCTGGACGCCCACCATGGACGCCGCGTCCAGAAGGGCGTGGGTGAGCCTGGGGCCGGGATCCGCCTTGGGGATATAGCGAAATATCGACAGCTCGTAGGCATCCAGCACATATTCCATATGGGAGGTGATGAAAATGATCAGCACCTTTGGCAGAAATTCCCGCACCCGGGCCGCCAGCTCCATTCCGTTCATCCCGGGCATTTCGATATCCAGAAGGAGCAGGTCAAACTGCGCGCCGTCCTCCACCTCGTAAAGCAGGGACCGGCCTTTTTCAAATCCCCGTACCTGGGCGAAAATCTGATGCTTTCCATAGCAATCCGAGACAAATTGATTCAGTTTTTCAAGCAAAACCGGCTCATCGTCGCATAGCCCCACTCTGATCATATCTACCCTGCCTGTGCACCCGCCGCGCTTTACGTCCGCCCCGGCCTGTGTTCTATGTCCTTATTATAAACAAAATCCCCGGTGGCTACAATCTTTTTTCGGAGACAAAAACGGGGAATTGGAGGACAAGTTGGATTTTTCCCTCTCCGGGCGCTATAATGATAGACAGCTTGGAAAGGGGTGTGCATCTATGAAAAAAGAAATTAAGGGGACGGCGGCTCAGACGCTGAAGAACAATGGCTATATTATGGGCTTTGCATGGCGCATCTGCCCCGGCCGGGTGCTTTTCACAGGGATTTACCATGGGCTGGACAGGTTTGAATATCTCTTCTTTTCCGGATACTTCATGAAGAAAGTGCTGTCCCTTATAGAAGGCAGCGCCGGCTTTTTGGAGGTTCTCTTTTTCGCGCTGGCCACGGCAGGGCTGTTCGGCGTCATATTCCTGTTCAACAGCTGGTATGATAACTATCTGGTCCCGGTGACAGATGTGAGGATTTACCGGGGGCTTTATCACGCTCTGTACCAAAAGGCAGGCAACGCCGATCTCTCCTGCTTTGAGGACAGCGACTTCTATAATCGCTACATGCTGGCCATGGCCGACAGCGATAAACGGCTGATCCAGACAATCGACAATGTGTGGCAGATTCTGATGGGGACGGTGGCAGTGGCGGTTTCCTGGGTGATGATGTTCCGGATTGACCGCTTTGTGGTATTTTTCGTGCTGGCTCCCATCATCGGCAACTTTGTGTTCGCCAATGCCTTAAATAAGCTTGCCTATCGGATTTACGAGGAATCTGTAGTCTTCCGCCGGATCGCCGACTATGTGAACCGCGTCATCCACTTGGCCGATTATGCCAAGGAGCTGCGCATGACGGACATCTTCCGGGTGATGGAGAAAAAGCATGAGGATGCCCGGGAAGGCATCACCAAAACCCTGGACAGTTATCTGGTGAAAAATGTCCTGCTTGGGTGGGGCTATCTCTATTTTACCTTTGTGATTATTTTCGAGGGCGTGATCTTCTATGGGGCATACCGCACGATGGTGTCGAAAACCATGGCTTTTTCGGAATTTGCGATACTTACTACACTGATGACTTCCGTCTCCTGGATTCTGATCGGCTATACGAAAGCTTTTCTGGAAAGCATGAAAAACAGCCTTTTCATTCAGAATCTCCGGGATTTCCTGGCGTATGAGCCCGCGATTCCGGAAGACGCCCAGGGCATCATGCCGGACAGGGAGGTTCACAGCCTGGAATTCGACAATGTGAGCTTTGCCTATAAGTCCGGCAGGGTGGCGCTGAAGAACATCAGCTTCACTTTAAAGGAAAACGAGGCCTGCGCGCTGGTGGGGTACAACGGGGCGGGCAAGTCCACCCTGATAAAACTGCTCCTGCGCTTTTACGACCCCACGTCGGGGGAGATCCGGGTCAATGGCATCAATATCAAAGAGTACAACCTGAAAGCCTATCGGAGCCTGTTCGCCGCGGCATTCCAGGATGGGAAGATTTTTGCCCGGAGCATCCGGGACAACCTGACCATGGGGAGGGAGGAGAACAGCAGCCTGCAGGACGCCCTCCTGAGGGCGGGGATATGGCCTGTGGTGGAGAAATGCCCTGAGGGCATGGATACCATCCTGACCCGGGAATTCGATGCAAAGGGAGCCGTTTTTTCCGGCGGCCAGACCCAAAAGCTGGTGGCGGCCAGGGCTTTTTGCCAGGACACCCCTGTCCGGATCTTCGATGAGCCCTCCAGCGCCTTGGATCCCATTGCGGAGCATGAGCTTATGGAAAACATTAAGAGGGACAGCACCGGGAGAATGCTCCTTTTGATTTCCCACAGGTTGTCCTGTGTGCAGGACATGGAAAAGATTATCGTCCTGAAGGACGGGAGGATTTCGGAGCAGGGAACCCATGGGCAGCTGATGGCGGCAGAGGGGGAATACGCGGCGCTTTACCGGATGCAGGCGAGGCAGTATAAGATAGAGAGCGTCTCGGCCATGGAAGGAGGGAGATCACGATGAAAAAGCAGCTTTCCAACCAGCTCTGGCTACTTTCGTTCTGCATGAAGACATCGCCAAAGCTGATGGTGTTCAATCTGTTCATACCTGTAGAACAGAGCGTCTTTGTTTTCTTTGAATACACGATTTGGATCGGATACAACTTAAACGCGGTGGAAAACGGCGCGCCTTTTTCTCAGGTGGCGCTTCTCACGCTGGGGGTCTTTCTGGCCTATCTGGTTCATCAGTTTGTGGACAGCGTATATTACCAGTGGGCCTTTGAGCGCCTGAAGCCCATATTGACCTTTCAGCTCCGCAGGCAGATTTACGAAAAAGCCAAGTCCATGGATCTGTCCTGCTATGACGATCCGGAATTCTACAATGACTTTGTGCTTTCCACCACCCAGGCGGACCAGTGCATCGAGCGGTTCATGAATGACGCAAGAGATTTTGTCTCCACCCTCACGGTCTGCATTCTGTATTTCTCCTATCTGCTGTCCATGGATACGGCAGGGCTGGTTCTGGCCCTCGCCTGCAGCCTGCTCAGACTTTGGGCAGGTAAGGCCTATTTCAGGCTCCAGGAGAAGGCCAGGCTGGAAAAGCTTCCCCTGGAGCGGGAACGGGATTACCAGCATCGGCTGTTCTATCTCCACGACTATGCCAAGGAGCTGCGCCTCCATCCGGAGATGAGCCGGCTGGCCCTGGGGGACTTCGACCGATGCAATGCAAGGATGAACGCCGTGAACAGGAAGTACGGCCCCAGGCTGTGTTTTTTGGGATTTGTACAGGCATACCTGCCCAAATACTTCATGCTTTACGCCGTGTACCTGCCTTTCCTGCTCTATCGGGCCATGATCCGGCAGAGCATTTCGCTGAGCCTGGTGGTCATCCTGCTGGCCGCGGTCCGCAGGATGATCGGACGCTCGGGAGACCTGGTGAAATGTATTCCCAGCTTTGCCTACAACGGTGCTTTCATTGAAAAGATACGGCGGTTCCTTTTCTTTGAGCCGAAGATTGTAAGCGGGGAGAAAGAGGTGGAGGGAGGCTTTCGGAGTCTGGCCCTTTCCCATGTGAGCTTTTCCTACGGCGGGGGACGGGATACGCTTCGCGACATCGATTTGGAGATTCGGAAAGGGCAGAAGGTCGCGCTGGTAGGGTATAACGGCGCCGGGAAGACTACGCTGGTGAAGCTCCTCATGCGGCTCTATGATCCCGACAGCGGAGCGATTCTGCGCAACGGACAGGATATCCGGGATTTAAGGCTGTCCGATTACCGAAAGGGGATCGGCGCGGTTTTCCAGGATTATAAGATTTATGCCGCGACGCTCAGGGAGAATGTGGTGATGGACTTGTGCACCGGAGAAAAACGGGAGACCTATGAAGTGGAGCGTGCGCTGGACCGGGCGAAGTTCGACATTTCGGAAAGGAAACTGAAATATCAGATTGAGACGCCCCTTACCACGGAGTTTGAAAAGGACGGCGTGAACCTGTCCGGCGGCGAGAGCCAAAAGGTGGCTATTGCCAGGACCCTTTACAGAGGGCATGAGCTGATCATCATGGACGAGCCATCCAGCGCCCTGGATCCAGCCTCCGAATATCGTCTGAACCAGGAGCTGCACAGGATTTCTGAAGACAAGACTGTGATATTTATCTCCCACCGCCTTGCAACTGCCCGGGACGCTGACTGCATATATATGATGAAGGAAGGGAGAATCGTGGAGAAAGGGACACATGAGCAGCTCCTTGCCCTTGGCGGCGAATACAGCCGGATGTGGGAGCTGCAGGCCGGAGCCTATATATTCGGTGATTAAAGCTTGCACACAAACCGGATAAACGGCATGACTTGCTGTGTATGATGGCTGGCAGAAATTAGATGCCGTTTATATAGCAAGGATGGAAGAGAGGAAATTTTGTAGAATTGATAGGATACCGAAACAAAAATGATACATCTCCGGTTTATCATTGGTTTCACATAAGACATAGTGAAACAGATTTGGCGAGGTGGAGAGATGGTAAGGCAGGGCGGTAGTGCACAGAAGAGAGCGGATTATGAAGAGACCGGGGCCAGGCGCAACCCCTATCTGGTGGATTATGAGAGACGGCAGAGCAGGGCCGTGCGGGGGGCGGATGGCAGGGCTCCCGGGGAGGCTGGCTATGGCGGCAGGGCGGATGAGGCCCGCAGGCCTATTGCCTATGGCAGCCGGATGGCGGAGGGGCGCAGGCCTGTCTCCGATGAAGGCACTGTGGCCGCAGGCAGCGGATCTGCCTTGGACGTCCGCGTGCCCCCTGACAGGCAGATGCCCGATGAGGGATGGATGCCGGAAGAGGAATATCTGCCAAGTCGGCCTGTCAGGACGGCTGGTACGGCGGGAAGGGCCGGGAGCGGCTCCGGGCGTGAGGTGACGGCGGACATGTTTGGCGGCTATGGAGGCCGGGAGCCTGTCAGAAAGGGGAAGATAGTGCAGGTGCCGATTCCTGACAGCAGGAATCGGAAACGCAGGCCGCCGGAGGGGCGCACCAGACAGCGGCAGCAGGAAACCTCTGCCCGGCTGAGGGAATTTTCTGAGAGGGACAGGGGCTTTTTGCCTCAGGAGGAGCATCGCCGTCCGGAATCCCGCCTGAGCCAAAAGCCCAAGGGCACGGCGGATTCCCGCGCTTTCGTGCCCATAGACCGCGGCATGCGCCGGGAAGCCGGACGCGGGACAGCAGGGCAGAAGGGGGACATATCGCGGCAGTACAGGGAAGAGTGCCGGAAAACCATGACAAGACAGCCCGACCGGGAGCGTGGGAGGAGCATGCCGCGCCGGCGCAATGCCGCCGCCCTGCACGTCGCCCCCAGGCAGAGCAGAAGGCAGCGCGTCCTCATGCAGCGCCTCCTCTTGGGAGCATGGGTGCTCTGCATCTTTTTATTCGCGGGATTCTTCGCCCTGAAAAATCATCTGGCAAATGCCGAGGAAAGAAATGCCCTGCCCGTATCCGGCGGTGCGGAGGCCGACGGACAGGCCGAGCAGCCTGCGGGAACCTTTGTGCAGGGAATCCCGGCGGATGATTTCGCGAAGCATCCCGAGTGGACAGAGGATTTCCTGACGCCCAACGAATATTCCCGCCCCGGCGAGCCCCTGGAGTCCGTGGAGAACGTCTTTGTCCACTACACAGCCAATCCCGGCACCAGCGCCGCCCAGAACCGCAGCTATTTCGAGTGGCAGAAGGATACCCATGAAGCCAGCGTCAGCGCCCATTTCGTCATCGGCTACGAGGGAGAGATCATTCAGTGCGTGCCCTTAGACGAAATCGCCTATGCCGTGATGACCCGCAACTATGACTCCGTCTCCATCGAGTGCTGCTATCTGGCGGAGGACGGATCGTTCACCCAGGAGACCTACGATTCCCTGATTTCCCTGCTGGCCTGGCTCACGGACATCTATGGCCTGGATTCCGAGGATATCCTGCGCCATTATGACTGCGGCGGGAAAAAATGTCCTCTTTATTACACGGAACATGAGGATGCCTGGGAACAATTGAAAAAGGACGTGGACAAGCTGTAGAATCTCTGCTAAAATAGACCGTGCAAAAGCATGCGGAGCCCTGTTCGGGCAGGAGTTGGGGAGAAAGAAGATGAACATTCTATCGCCGTCTATTTTAGCAGCGGATTTCAGCAGACTTGGAGAGCAGATTCGGGAAGTGGAGCACGCGGGAGCACGGTATCTGCACATTGATGTGATGGATGGAGTCTTTGTGCCGGACATTTCTTTCGGAATGCCGGTCATATTGTCCATCCGAAAGTGCTCTGACATTTTTTTTGACGTACATCTGATGATTGACAGGCCGGAGCGGTATATCAAGGAATTCGCCGACTGCGGGGCCAATCTGATTAATTTCCATATAGAGGCCACGGAAGACGTGGTGGGAACCATACAGAAGATTCGTTTCCTGGGCAAAAAGGCAGGCATCACAATCAGCCCCGAGACCCCGGCAAAGGCGGTGGAGCCTTATCTGAAGCTGGTGGACATGGTGCTGGTCATGACAGTGAAGCCGGGTTTCGGCGGCCAGAAGCTGATGCCGGAATGCCTGGACAAGGTGCGGGAAGTGCGCGCTATGGTGGATGAGAGAGGACTGAGGACAGATATCGAAGTGGACGGCGGCATCCGGGCGGACAATGTGGGGCTGGCCCTGGAGGCGGGAGCCAATGTGATAGTGTCGGGATCCGCAGTGTTTCAGAATAATATTACGGAAAATGTGACTCGTTTCCTGGAGAAAATGTGTTAGGGGGGCAGCGATGGATTTTCATGGAATCAGCGGAGGAGAGCACAGCGCACAGGCTCATCATATAACCAAATGTATGCATGACCACTCTCATTACAAGATGGAGGCGGACGTGTCAAAGGCAGCTGCCTCCGCGGCGAAAGCCCAGAATCAGCAGGTGGCTGAGCAGCAGGGCGAGGGACAGCTGTCCCTGTCGGCCTGGCTGGACAATCAGCTGGGCAAGGGCAGGGGAATGCTGCGGCGTTTCTGGAGCGGCAGCGAGACCGGCGCGGCAGGGGAGGCAGGCGGCAGGACGGGCCAGGAGCAGGTGCTGGCACAGATAAGCGACAGCAAAGAGGCTTCCGATACTGCCAGCCAGAGCGTGGACACGGCAGTGACGGACGGGCGGCAGATGGAAGCTTCCCAGGCAGTGCATGTATCCCGGGCCGCACAGGCGGCGGCCCCGGCGGCACAGCCCCGGACACAGGAGGCTGCCGATGTGGCGGCAGTGCAGGAAGACGATGGCCAGAAAGGGAATCTGTGGAGCAGGATGCGTGTCCGCTTCAAGGATATCACAGGACAGCTTGCCGGGCATCTAAGGGGGAATGCCTCCAAATATGAGGCAAGACGTCCTTTTCAGGCAAAGCAGAAAAATGTCAGGGAGGAGCCCCGCAGGGAGGTGAAATCCAGAAGGGACGCAGTGCAGATCAGCACCTACCATGTGGAGGAGAGCTACCTGCTGGATTCCTATGACAGAAAGGGAGGATACAGCAAGATTTCCACAAAAAAATAGTTATTGACAGTCATCCTTGTTATGTGTTACCGTTATGTATTAGGAAGAAAAACGAGGTGACAGGGATTTTCCGCCGTCTCCTGCGCGGGGCAGGCGGAGAAAGTATCATCACGGGCATATGAGCTCGTCTTCTGGTGCATGAAAGGCTGGGGGGCGGGCTTTTTTGAATCTGCAGCGCGGACAGGCTTCTGCGGGTAATGGCCGGATAAATGGCGCGGCGGAAAGCAGACCTGCCAAAACAGGCAGATTCGGCGTACAGGCTGTCTGCGGCGGGATTGCGCAGGATGCCCTCGGGAATCAATGAGAGGAGATTGGAAATGGAAGACAGGGAAAAATACTATCTTACGACGGCCATCGCCTATACTTCAGGCAAGCCGCACATCGGCAACAACTATGAGATCGTGCTGGCGGACAGCATCGCGCGTTTCAAGAGAAAGGAAGGCTGCGATGTCTTTTTCCAGACCGGCACGGACGAGCATGGACAGAAAATCGAGCTGAAAGCCCAGGAGGCCGGCGTGACTCCCAAGGAATTCGTGGACAATGCGGCGGGCATCATCCAGGGCATGTGCGATATGCTGAATATTTCCTATGACAAATTCATCCGCACCACGGACGATTACCATGAGAGACAGGTGCAGAAGATCTTCAAGCGGATGTACAATCAGGGCGACATCTACAAGGGGGCCTACGAGGGGATGTACTGTACCCCCTGCGAGTCCTTCTGGACGGAATCCCAGCTGGTGGACGGCAAGTGCCCGGACTGCGGCAGGGAGGTGAAGCCCGCCAGGGAGGAGGCCTACTTCTTCCGTATGAGCAAATACGCGGACAGGCTGATAAAGCATATCAACGAGCATCCTGAGTTCATCCAGCCCGTATCCCGCAAGAATGAGATGATGAACAATTTCCTGCTGCCGGGGCTCCAGGATTTGTGCGTGTCCAGGACTTCTTTCAAATGGGGGATTCCCGTGGACTTCGACCCGGGGCATGTGGTGTATGTGTGGCTGGACGCGCTGACCAACTATATCACCGGCATCGGTTATGACGCGGAGGGGAACAGCACAGAGCAGTACAAAAAGCTCTGGCCTGCGGATCTGCACCTGATCGGAAAGGATATCATCCGCTTCCATACCATTTACTGGCCCATTTTCCTGATGGCCCTGGACGAGCCGCTGCCGAAGCAGATTTTCGGCCATCCATGGCTTCTGATGAACAGCAGCAAGATGAGCAAGTCCAGGGGGAATGTGCTCTACGCGGACGACCTGGTGGACTTTTTCGGCGTGGACGCGGTGCGCTACTATGTGCTCCATGAGATGCCCTTTGAGAATGACGGCAATGCTACCTGGGAGCTGATTGCGGAGCGCACCAATTCCGACCTGGCCAATACTTTGGGGAACTTGGTGAACCGCACCATCTCCATGAGCAATAAATATTTCGGCGGCGTGGTGGCGGACAAGGGCGCCGTGGACCAGGCCCTGGATGGGGACCTGAAGGCCGTGGTCACCGCAACCTACGGGAAAGTGAAGGAAAAAATGGCGCAGCTGCGGGTGGCGGACTCCCTGACGGAGATCTTCGGCATCTTCAAGCGCTGCAACAAATATATCGACGAGACGGAGCCCTGGATCCTGGCAAAGGACGAGGCGAAGACCGACAGGCTTTCCACGGTGCTCTACAACCTGGTGGAGGGCATCTGCATCGGAGCCTCCCTCTTAGAACCCTATATGCCGGAGACCGCAGAAAAGATAGCCGCGCAATTGAATACAAAACTGCGGGATTTCGGCCAGCTGGAGACTTTCGGTTTGTATGAGAGCGGCAGCAAGGTCACGGACAAGCCGGAGATTCTGTTCGCAAGGCTGGATATGAAAGAAGTGGAGAAGAAAGACGAGGAGATGGCGGCAGCCATGGCGGCGCAGGAGAGCGCGGAAACCGCCGGAACCGGAGCGGCTGACGGCTCCGAGACGGCCGCTGACGTAATCGACATAGAACCCAAGGCGGAAATCGGTTTTGAGGATTTTGAGAAATTGCAGTTCCAGGTAGGGGAGATCATCGCCTGCGAGGCAGTGCCCAAGTCCAAGAAACTGCTCTGCAGCCAGGTGAAGGTCGGCAGCCAGGTGAAGCAGATTGTGTCCGGCATCAAGGCGCATTATTCTCCCGAGGAGATGGTGGGCAAGAAAGTGATGGTGCTGGTGAACTTAAAACCTGCAAAGCTGGCCGGCGTGCTTTCCGAGGGGATGCTTCTGTGCGCGGAGGACGCGTCAGGGAATCTGGCGCTGATGACGCCTGAGAAGGAGATGCCCGCAGGCGCAGAAATCTGTTAACATTTCCTGTAAAATGAGGTATACTGTCAGTATGGTAAAAGAAGAATTCTATTTTGACTCCCGGGACGGGGAGAGCAGGATTCACGCGGTCCGCTACCGGCCGGAGGACACGGAAAAAATCTGCTGCGTCCTCCAGGTAGTGCACGGCATGGCGGAGTATGCGGAGCGGTATGAGGAATTTGCGGAATATCTGACAGCCCGGGGCTTCGTGGTGACCGGGGACGATCACCTGGGCCATGGAAAATCAGTGGGGGAGAAAGGGAAACAGGGGTATTTCTGCGAGCAGGATCCCGCCACTGTCCTGGTGAGGGATGAGCACCGGCTGAAGAAGCTGACGCAGGAGCTTTATCCCCACGTGCCCTATGTGATTATGGGACACAGTATGGGCTCTTTCATCGCCCGCAATTACATCTGCCGGTACGGAACCGGGATAGACGCGGCGATTATCATGGGCACAGGAATGCAGCCCATGGCAGTGCTGCTGGCGGCAAGGCTTTTGGCGGGGATACAGAAACTGTTCTGCGGCTCCCGCCATGTGAGCAAATTGATAGATAAGATGGCTTTCGGCGGTTACGGCAGGAAAATCGGGAATCCGCGGACGCCATGGGACTGGCTGAGCCGGGACGAGAAGCGGGTGGATCAATATATCGCTGACCCCATGTGCGGCTTTACGTTCACGGTGAACGGCTTTGACGCGCTGTTCACATTGGTGAGCAGGCTCCACAGCCAGGAGAATCTGAAAGCGGTTCCAAAGAATCTGCCGGTATTCATGGTGTCAGGGGATGCTGATCCGGTGGGCGACTATGGAAAGGGCGTGCGCAAGGCCTGCGACTCCCTGGCGGCGGCCGGGCTTGAGGATATCAGCCTGAAGCTGTATGAGGGCGGGAGGCATGAACTGCTGAATGAGACCAACCGGGCAGAAGTCATGGAGGATATTCTGGAATGGGTGCAAAGTAAGGTTCTGAAGCAATAGAATCCACGGCTTAAGGCGGGCTGTTGCCGCGAATCAGACCGCGCCGTGACGAGGCATCTATGGAGCAGCGAAATCGATGGATATGAGGAGTCTGCAGAGACAGTATCAGGTCAGGTGGGCGAAAAAAGAGGAATGGGTGCCCGCCGTGGAGATGATCTGGCGCACGTTTCTGCAATATGAAGGAAAAGAATATCCCCGGGAGGGCGTAGAGCATTTTTTTGACTTCATCACGGGTTTTGGACTGTATGAGTCTTTCCTGGAGGGGAAGTATCGGCTGATGGTGGCAGTGGACGACGACAGGATAATCGGCGCGGGCACTGTCAGGGACAAAAATCACTTGTCGCTGCTGTTCGTGGACGCGGCCTATCACTACAGAGGCGTCGGAAGCTCGATTCTTAAGAAACTTTGTGATTATCTGAAAAACGAGGCGGGGGAACGGTACATGTCATTGGAAGCGGCGTCCGCAGCCGTAAATTTCTACAGAAAACAGGGGTTCCGCGCTGTGCGGCCCGAGATGGAGATCTCAGGCATACGGTTGACGCCCATGGAAAAAGTCTTTTAAGACAGGAGGAAAATGTTTATGAAACTCTTTAATCTGGATAGCCCGTTGATGCAGTTCCTGAATAAGGTGGCCGATCTGATGTGGCTGAATATCCTGACTTTATTCTTCTGTATCCCGATTATCACCGTGGGCCCGGCCCTGACCGCCCTGCACTATATGGCGCTGAAGATAGCGAGAGACGAGGAGTGCTACATCACGAAGGACTATTTTAAATCCTTTAAACTGAATCTCCGCCAGGGAATTATAATCTGGCTGATTGAGCTGGTGGTGGTCATGCTCCTGGTGGGAGATTTCTTCATCATCCGCAATTCCACCATAGATTTCGGACAGCCCATGAAGATTATCCTGGCAGTGGTGGCAGTGATAGTGCTGTTCACGTTCACTTTCGTCTATCCCGTGCTGTCCAAGTTCGACAACACAGTCATGCGCACAATCAAGAATGCGTTCTTCATCGGAATCCTGCAGTTCCCCAAGACGATTCTGATGATGATTCTGTCCGTGGTACCGGCGGCGCTTTTCATTCTGGCCCCCCAGATCATACCGGTGGTGTTCCTGTTCGGCTTCTCGGCCCCTGCCTGGGCCTCCGCGAAGCTGTACAACAAATTCTTCCAGAAGCTGGAGGACAAGATGAACGGAGTGGATGAAGCCGAGGGGGAAGAGGGCGCGGAGAACCTGGAGAATCCGGAGGAGGACGAAAGGATATTCAAGGACGAGCTGGACGAGAGCATCCAGGAAGAGCCGCTGCGCATTGGAGAAGGACAGGATTGAAGCTGTGCATTTTGACTAAGACAATGGCAATAAAGTGTACAAAATAACAAAAGTGACAAAAAATCCGCATGTTTATAAGCATTTTAGATGTTTTGCCCAAAAAACTTTGTGGAATAGTGGTATGGCGTAAAAACCTATTTTTCGCTATACTAAGTACAGGGTGAAGCGATGCGGGGGCATCGTTAAAACTAGAATAAAGAAACCATGCAAACGTGAAAGGAGTTTTCTATTATGGCAAGTTTATCTTTGAAGAATGTCTGTAAGGTGTATCCTAACGGCTTCGAAGCGGTTAAGGATTTCAATCTGGAAATCGCAGATAAGGAATTCATCATCTTCGTAGGACCTTCCGGATGTGGTAAGTCTACTACCCTCCGTATGATCGCTGGTCTGGAAGACATTTCCTCCGGTGAGCTGAAGATTGGTGACAGGGTTGTAAATGATGTAGAGCCTAAGGACCGTGATATCGCAATGGTATTCCAGAACTACGCTCTGTATCCTCATATGTCCGTGTACGACAATATGGCATTCGGTCTGAAGCTGAGGAAAGTTCCCAAGGATCAGATTGACAAGATGGTTAAAGAAGCTGCCAAGATTCTTGACCTGACTCCTCTCCTTGACCGTAAGCCGAAGGCTCTGTCCGGCGGTCAGAGACAGCGTGTTGCCATGGGCCGTGCTATCGTACGTAATCCTAAGGTGTTCCTGATGGATGAGCCTCTGTCCAACCTGGATGCTAAGCTGCGCGTACAGATGCGTGTTGAGATTTCCAAGCTGCATCAGAGACTGGGCACCACCATCATCTACGTTACACATGACCAGACCGAGGCTATGACGCTTGGTACCAGAATCGTCGTTATGAAGGACGGTGTCATCCAGCAGGTTGATACCCCTCAGAATCTGTATCAGAAGCCCCAGAACCTGTTCGTTGCAGGATTCATGGGATCTCCTCAGATGAACTTCCTGGATGCCAAGGTTAAGGTTTCCGGCAATACTGCAAGCCTTGAAATCGCTGGCAAGAGCATTCCTCTTCCTGAGGCGAAGTCCAAGAAAGTTATCGCCGGCGGCTATGATGGAAAGACTGTTACATTCGGTATCCGTCCTGAGGATATCTATGACAGCGAGGAGTTCCTTGCAAAATGCGATCCTAAGACCATATTCGAATCATCCGTCAGAGTTTACGAGCTGCTTGGTGCAGAAGTTTACCTGTACTTTGATTTGGAGGAGTTCCCCATCACTGCTAGAGTGGATCCCCGCACCACATCGAGACCTGGCGACAAGATTAGATTCGCATTCGACATCGATAAGATTCATGTATTCGATAAAGAGACCGAGCAGGTTATCACGAACTAGTATGAGCAACATAAGGGGGTGTCGGCAACGGCACCCCTTTTTTCTTAAAAAAGACAGAAAATACCAGCCTGATTGGTGTGACCGCTAAGGGGCAGATGGGAGATAACATGATTTCAAGTCAGACGATTCAGACCAGTATAGATGAACTGAAAGCTATCACGAAAGTGGATTTATGTGTCTATGACCTTTCGGGCACGCCGGTGGCATCCACGACGACACAGCTTGACATTACCGCGGATTTGGTCAGTGGATTTGCATATTCCCCTGCAGACAGCCAGGTGATTGGCGCCCATCATCTGCTGAAGATTATGGACGAGGGAGAGCTTCTGTACATTTTGGTTGCAAAAGGGTCCGGCGAGGATGTATACATGGTAGGGAAGATTGCAGTGTGCCAGCTGCAGAATCTTATCATCGCATATAAGGAGAGATTCGACAGGAACAATTTCTTTCAGAATCTCCTGCTGGACAACCTGCTTCTGGTGGATATCTACAACAGGGCCAAGAAGCTTCACATAGAAGTGGCAGTGCCCAGGGCGGTCTTCCTGGTGGAGACCAAGCTGGAGAAGGACGGCGTGGTGATGGAGCTTCTTAAGGGGATGTTCTCCAGCCATGCCGGAGATTATATCACGGCGGTGGACGAGAGCAGCGTCATCCTGATTAAGGCGCTGGAGCCGGATTATACCAATGACACGCTGCTTGAGGTGGCGGATGTCATCGTGGATATGATGAACGCTGAGGCTATGCTGAACGTGAAAGTGGCTATCGGCACGGTGGTTCAGGAGCTGAAAGATGTGTCCAAATCCTACAAAGAGGCAAAGATGGCATTGGATGTGGGCAAGATATTCTACGCGGAGAAGAATGTGGTGGCGTATAATACGCTGGGCATCGGACGGTTGATATATCAGCTGCCGGTGAACCTGTGCAGGATTTTCATCGACGAGATCTTTGGCGACAATGTGCCCTATGATCTGGACGATGAGACCCTTACCACAATCAATAAGTTTTTTGAGAACAACCTGAATGTGTCCGAGACCTCCAGGCAGCTGTTCGTGCACAGGAATACGCTGGTGTACCGTATCGAGAAGCTTCAGAAGAGCATGGGGCTGGATTTACGCAATTTCGATGATGCATTGACGTTCAAGATCGCGCTGATGGTAGTGAATTACATGAAATATCTGGACAGCATTGATTATTAAGAATCCGTAGGATTCTTTGGGATCCGTAGGATTCTTTGGGATCCTCAGGATTCTTTGGAGTCCGCAGGATTCCATGACATCTTGGGACGAGATTTGCCCGATTAGGAATAAGTGAGACAACCCTCCGAATATATTGAATGGAGAAGCCATCTTTGGATGGAAGAGACCATCAATAGATTCGGGGGATTTTTTATGTTGTATGAGAAGAAAGTGAAGTATCTGGATTACTATGAGGGGGGAATGCGTGTCAGAGGAGGCGGCTTTGCAAAGCTGGAAGTGAGGGACGGGACGCTGCGGATGGAACTGTTGGTGACCGGGCTGCACCATACGGATACTTTCGCCCGGGATGTGGTGCTCTGCGGCACAGGGCGGGAGGAAGCTGCCGGAAAGATAGAGATTGCGGCAGGAAGAGGGAAGTTTGGGCATTTGTGGAGGAATCTGGAGGATATCGGCGGCACGGGGATAGGCTATGAGGAACTTAGCGGGATTCGCGTTCCGCTGGGGGGAGGGAGAGAGATTTCCGGCAAATGGCAGGGGAGACCGCAAGAGAAGAGGGAGATTAGGCGGCAGGAGGAGAGAGAGGCCGGGCAGCAGGAGAGAAAAGAAAGCAGCGGGCAGAAACGGGAGGCCGTCGGATTGGAAAAGGACGGCCTTAGCCAAACAGCAGATGATGCTGAGAAAGCTATATTTTCAGAGGACATGGGCGGAGGCAGCGTGACTGGGGGGATAGCAGAGACAGGAAGAGATGAGGCGGCTTTTTCTGGAGATGTAATCGGAAATGGAAGAGCTGCGGAAGATAGCCTTGCGGAAGAGGCGAATCATGAAAAATTTGTCGAAAATGCAGCAGTCAGGAAAAGCCGGGCTATAGGGGAGGCGATTGAGGAGGATACTGTGCCGGCAGACGTGGAGAGAACAAAGGCTGACCTGCGCAGAGCGGAAAAGAGCCCGATGAAGAATTCTGCAAGAGACGGCACACAAAGACGAAACGGAACCGAACTGCAGGGCAGCAGCTTGGAGGATACGGCAGGCAGAATGGGAAATGCAGCAGGCCGCATAGGAAATACGGCATACGGCACGAGAAATGCAGCAGGCCGCATGGAAAGAGGCTGGGAGAAGAGCGAGGGTATGGCAGAGGGTATGCGACGTACAAAAAGGAACGGCTACAGAGAGCCGACTTTGTCTGGCCGTCAGGAGACTGACAAGAAGAGGGCGGACGACAAACTCGGAGGAACATCCGCGGACTGGAAAAGTCGCAGCGCCGGGAGAGAAGCCAGGGAAATAGTGGACCGTGTCAACAATTCCGGAAAAAGGGCTGCGGAACGGGAAGACCGCGAGAGGAGGCAAAGCGCAAATTCCGCAGAGTCCCGGAAAAAGCCGGTGAAGCTTATGGAGGACAAGTGGTCACAGCTCTGGGCAATCTATCCGCACATCCGCCCCTTTCAGGACGCGCGGGAGTATATTTCCTTAGGCCCTTCTGATTTCGTGCTGTTCCCGGAGGCTTCCTATAAGTCTGTGAACAACAGCTTCCTGCTCCACGGCTATTACAATTATCAGCATCTTCTTCTGGCCAGAGTAGAGCAAAAAGGAGAGTACGCCTATTACATAGGGGTGCCGGGAAATTTCTACGAAAAGGAAAAGCAGGTAGCCATCATGTTCGGATTCGAGAGCTTTGAATGCGCCGAGGAACCTGCGCAGCCCGGGGATTTCGGATATTATATGATGCGGACGGAAATCTGACATAAAAACTAAAGCCCCTCGCCGTTGAAAGCCGGAATAAAGCTTTCCGCAGCCGTGCCGCCCTCCTGCATGTAGCCCGTCTCGATGCCGATTCTGTCCGCGAAATCCAGCACCCGGGCATACTCCTCCTCTGTCACCGGACGAAGCAGCGGAGAGTGGGCAAGTTCCGGAATCTGCTTCAGATGTTCCAGAGGGGTATACTGGTTCATGATACTGACATAGATGTCATTTCCGTATGTGTCATGGAGATGGCGCAGCACCCTCTTGGAATCCCCCGCGCAGCCGGGGAGCAGCAGATGGCGTACAATGACGCCTTTTTTCATCAGCCCGCTGTCCGGGGACAGGACAGGTCTGCCCACCTGCCGGAACATCTCCGCAATCGCCGCCGCAGCCTTTTCAAAATAGTCCGGGGCATGGGAATAAAGGGCGGAAATCCGGGGGGAATGGTACTTTAAATCCGGCAAATAGATGTCCACAAGCCCCTCCAGCATGCGCAGGGAAGAGACTTCCTCATAGCCGGAACTATTGTATACCACAGGAAGGGAGAGCCCCTCTTTCTTGGCCATGGAAAGGGCCAGAGAGATTTGGGGCAGGAAATGGCCGGCTGTGACCAGATTGATATTGACGGCCCCTTTGCCCTGAAGCTCCAGAAAAATCCGGGCCAGCCGTTCCAGGGACAGGGGGCGTCCGCTTTTCCCCAGGGCGATATCATGATTCTGGCAGAAGACACACTGCAGGCTGCAGCCGGAGAAGAACACCGCGCCGGATCCGCGGCTGCCGCAGATGCAGGGCTCCTCCCAGAAATGCAGGGCGGCCCTGGCCGCGGCGATTTCGGCACCCTGGCCGCAGAAGCCTGTTTTTCCCGAAAACCGGTCTGCATGGCAGCGTCTGGGGCAGAGGGCGCAGTCCTGCATTATCCGATTGACTGTCTTAAGGGCCATTTCCATAAGCGCATCTCCTTCATCTTCTCTAAAGGTCTATGGGTCATATCTTATTTTCTGCCGGGAATAACTTTCCCATTCTGCCATGTACGCAAAAACCGCACCCCTTCAAGGCCGGTACAGCTCCACCCGGCTGCCTTGCGGCACATGAGAGGTTCCGTTTAGTGCTGCTTTGTTCCCAACCTGACACGATTCACGGATTCCCATTGCGCAAGACCGAATTTCATCACTGTACCGAACCTTGAAGAGGTACGGCATTTTCAGTATAGCCGAAGCTGAGAGGGTTGTCAAGGATAAAATTTTTCAGCCAGGGCTGTTTCAGAAAGTTTTCCAGCCTGCTCCCGGCTCCTCTTTCCATCCGGTTTCTGTTGACTTTTCGGGTTCGATAAAGTAAGCTGTTAGTATAGCATTTGGAAAACAATATTTACCAAATGAGAAAAGAGGAGTCGGAAATGATTTTTGAGGATATGGACAGAATCGTGTTCGCCGGCGATTCAGTGACGGATATGGGCAGCGCCCAGCCGGTGGGAGAGGGGCTGTTTGAAAACCTGGGCATGGGGTATGTGCGGATTATCGATAATTTACTGGCGGCCTGCTATCCGGAGCGGAAAATCCGGGTGACGAATTCCGGAGTCTCCGGCAACACCAGCCGCGATTTGCTGGCAAGGTTCCAGAGCGATGTGGTGGACCTGAAGCCGGACTGGGTCTCCATCTGCATCGGCATCAACGATGTATGGAGGCAGTATGAGGATTACTGCAAGATACGTCATTCTGCTTTTATCGCCTGGGACAGAGTGCATCCCAACCGGGTAGGGGCCACGCTGATGGCCAGGGCATTTCTGGAAAAATGCGAATTTGACTATAATCATGGAAACGGAGAGGTTCACTGAAATCCCGGCTGTGGGGATAGGGGAATTTCATCCGGGGAGAACAGGCAGCAGAGGAGAGACAGAAAATATCGTAAGGAACGCGGTAAAGAGAGGAGACAGGAAATCATGAACAAAAGCGCATTTTATCAATTATCTTACGGAGTCTATGTAGTCAGCACCTGGGACAAGGGCAGGGCCACCGGCTGCACGGCCAACAGCGCCATGCAGATTACTTCCGAGCCCGCCACGATCGCGGTGAGCATCAACCATGACAACTACACCAACCAGTGCATCCAGGACACCGGGAAGTTCGCCATCTCCATCCTTGGCGAGAATTCAAAGCCCGGCATCATAGGCACTTTCGGCTTCAAGAGCGGCAGGGACAACGACAAATTTGACGAAGTGGACTATGCCGTAAAGGGGTTTCTGCCGGTAGTGACCGATGCCTGCGCCTATATTACCTGCGAGGTCATCGACAAGATGGAGACCTCCACCCATACCGTATTTTTGGGAAAAGTGCTGGATGCGGACATCCTGAAGAAAGACACGCCTATGACCTATTCGTACTATCATAATGTAATCAAGGGGAAGAGCCCGAAGAACGCGCCTACTTATATAGCCGAGTAGGCGGTAGAACCGAGACAGCCGTGCGCTGAATTGAACTTCTCCTGGATGAAAAGGGGCGTCCCATAAAGGTACGGGATGTGATGAGGGGGTTACATGAAGATAAAGATAAAAGATATGGCGATTGAGGAGGTCCTGGCGCGCCCTGTGGGGCTCCACCGGAGCCCTGTGAGGCCTGCGCGGATTTTCCGGCTGCTGTTGAAGCTGCTGTCCCTGCCGGATTTGCGGGCCACACATTTCACCCACAGGGAAATCGGCATGGAGCGGCTGGGAAAGGGGGAGCCCTGCCTGATCCTGATGAACCACTCCAGCTTCATCGACCTGAAGATCGCGGCCGCCATCCTTTATCCCAGGCCGTTCAATATTGTGTGCACCTCCGACGGCTTTGTGGGGAAGAACTGGCTCATGCGGGCCATCGGCTGTATCCCCACGAAGAAATTTGTCACGGACATGGGACTGATGCGGGATATGCTGTTCGCGCTGAAAAAACTGAAAAGCAGCGTGCTGATGTTCCCGGAGGCCAGCTACAGCTTTGACGGCATGGCCACGCCCCTGCCGGACAGCCTGGGGAAATGCCTGAAGATACTGGGGGGCCCGGTGGTGATGATTCGCACCTACGGCGCTTTTGCCAGAGATCCCCTGTACAATAACCTGAAGCTGCGGAAAGTGGACGTGTCCGCGGACATGGAATATCTTCTGTCCCCGGAGGAAATCCGGAGCAAATCCGCGAAAGAACTGAATGCACTGATACAGGAGAAATTCTCCTTTGATAATTTCCGCTGGCAGCAGGAGAATGGAATCCGCATCGGGGAAGCTTTCCGGGCCGACTGCCTGAACCGGGTCCTGTACAAATGCCCTCACTGCGGCACGGAGGGGCAGATGCTGGGCCAGGGGAGCAGAATCCGCTGCGGGAACTGTGGGAAAGCCTATGAGCTGACGGAATATGGTTTCCTGGAGGCCGTGGAGGGAGAGACGGAGTTTCCGCATATTCCCGACTGGTACCGCTGGGAGCGGGATAGCGTGCGGAAAGAGCTGGAGGAAGGCACCTATCTGCTGGACGTGCCTGTGGATATCTGTATGATGGTGGATACGAAAAGCATCTATCGGGTGGGGAAGGGGCGGCTGCGCCACACGGCGGAGGGCTTTCGCCTGATTGGCTGCGATGGGAAACTGGACTATGCGCAGAAGCCAGGGGCTTCTTATAGTCTGTATTCGGACTATTACTGGTACGAGGTGGGGGATGTGATCTGCATCGGCAATGGGGATGTGCTGTATTACTGCTTCCCCACAGAAGGCGGCGATGTGGTGGCCAAGACCAGGCTGGCCGCGGAAGAACTCTACAAGATGGGAAAGCAGGCCAGAAGAAAGGATTGACAGGAAAGCATTATCGGAGGAAGAAGTGTGCTCTGCAAAGGAGAGGCAGGGCTTCATCGGAGAGCGCCTAGGGCTTTTGGACATTTTCCGGAAGCTCGCGGCGCTTTTCCTTTTCCAGTTTATTCCGGGCCCGCAGATTCGCGAAAAAGGTCTTCAGCATTGCGCTGCACTCCTGCTCCAGCACGCCCCTGGTGACAGCGGCCTGATGGTTGAACCGGGGCATCTCCAGGATATTCAGGACAGAGCCCCCGCAGCCGGCCTTTGGGTTCATGCAGCCCATGACCACCTCGGGAATCCGGGCCTGGATGATGGCCCCGGCGCACATCTGACAGGGCTCCAGGGTGATGTAGATGGCGCATTCCTCCAGCCGCCAGTCCCCGATATATTTGCTGGCCTTTTTGATGGCGGTGATTTCTGCGTGGGAGAGCGTATTTTTGTCTGTGTTGCGCCGGTTATAGCCCCGCCCGATGATTTTTCCTTCATGGACGATGACGCAGCCGATGGGCACCTCCCCCAGAGCCAGGGCTTTCTTAGCCTGCTTCAGGGCTTCTTTCATATATTTTTCCTGAATGCTCATGACAGTGGCCATGTTTTCCCTCTCCTTTCCGGGTAAGCTTTTAATACAGTCAATTTAGAAAAAAGAGTTGACTTTCTCCTGAGATTCTATTATAAAAATACTATAATAGCTAATTTCTGAAACGTCAAGGCCGGGAAATGGTTCACGATTCCTGTGGATGGAAAAGGAGAGAGTATGAGGCAGGCAAAGAACGCGCTTTACCCGCTGTTCTGGCAGCATGGGGAGAAAGAAGAGGATCTCAGGGAGGAGATTGGCAAAATGCAGGAGGGAGGCATCGGGGGATTCATCGTGGAATCTCGTCCCCACCCGGATTTTTTGAGCTACGGCTGGTGGCGGGATCTGGATGTGATTCTGTCGGAGGCGTCGAAAAGGCAGATGGAAGTCTGGATTTTCGATGACGGCGCGTACCCCAGCGGGCTTGGGGGAGGCAAAGTGAAGGAGCTGTACCCGGAGGCCTGCAAGCGCTATATCGCAAATCGGCAGATAGATGCCATAGGGCCCATGCCGGGGGCTTCTTTCCAGATAGCGCCCTGGCTTAAGGAAGAGGAGATACTGTACAAGGTGATTGCCGCCAGGAGGGCGAACGGCAGGGAAGAACTGGATGAAGACAGCTTTGCAGACCTGACGGAAGATGTCAGGGATGGGAGACTGTACTGGGACGTGCCCGCCGGGCAGTGGCGGGTCTTCCTGTTAGTCATCACCAGGGACGGCGGCGAGGAGCACACAAGGGATTATGTCAACCCGATCAGCTATGAAGCGGTGGGGCATTTCATCGATATTGTCTATGGGGAGCACTACAGGCGCTTTGGGGATCAGTTCGGGAAGACCATCAAAGGCTTCTTCGTGGACGAGCCCCGGTTCGGGAGCACGGCCACCTATGAGAGGACGCTGGGGATAAACGGCCATGTCTATCCCTGGAGCGGGGAGGTGCCGGAACTTTTGGAGGAAGAGCTGGGAGAAAGGTGGGCCTGCTTCCTCCCGCTTCTGTGGAGCAGGGAGAATCCCCTGTGCAGGGACGTACAGTTCACCTACATGAATGTAGTATCAAGGCTGTTCGCCCGGGATTTCACCGGGCAGATCAGGGAGTGGTGCGGGAAGCATGGGGTGAAGGTCATAGGCCATGTGGTGGAGGACAATGGCGTCCATGCCAGGATAGGTTATGGGCCGGGCCACTATTTCCGCAGCATGGAGGGCTTCGACGCCGCCGGTCTGGACGTGGTGTACCAGGTCTGGCCGGAGCATAAGGACGGCTTCTTCACCACGCCTTTCGGCTATCTGGACGCGGAGTTCTTCTACTGGGGGATTTCCAAGATGGCCTCTTCCGCCGCCCATATCGATCCTGCCAAGAAAGGCATCACCATGTGCGAGATTTTCGGGGCCTACGGATGGCAGGAGGGGCTGAAGCTGATGAAATGGCTCACGGACCATGTCTGCGTCCGGGGCATCAATATGCTGGTGCCCCATGCCTTTTCTCCGAAATATCCGGATTCTGACTGTCCGCCTCATTTCTATGCAAAGGGAAAGAATCCCCAGTGGAACTATTTTCGGAAATGGGCGGACTACGCCAACAGGGTCTGCACTTTGCTCCGGGACGGAACTCACCGCGCCACGGCCGCGGTGCTATACCACGCCGAAGCAGAGTGGGGCGGCGGCTACCAGCCTTTTGAGAAAGTGGTGAGGGCGCTGGCGGAGGCTCAGATTGACTGCGACGTGCTGCCGGTGGACTGCCTGGAGCGCATTGTGGGCGCGGAAACGGCGAAAGCGTCAGACCGGATTGTGGATCCGGAGGCGGCGGGGGAGAAGGCCGGAACCGGTCAGGTGAAAGTCCGGGACGGACAACTGTGGGTGAACCAGGAGGCATATCGGGTCATCCTCATCCCCTATGCCCAGTGCCTGCCGGAGAAGCTGCTGGAGGCTTTGGACCAGGCGGCACAGGGAGGCGTGCCCGTGGTCTTCCTGGACGGCTATCCGGAGCATGTGTACTACGCGGCGGGGCTCCATGCCGTGCAGGGAGCTTTAGATGATAACCCTCTGGTGGAAGTATGCGGGCTGGACCAGATGGCGGATTGGATGAAAGGCCGTGGCTTTACGGATATCCGGGTGCGGGATGCCTGCCCTGACCTCCGTTTCCTGCACTATGAGCGGGAATGGGGAAACGTTTACTTCTTCACGAATGAAAGTCTGTGGAATACGGTGGACACGGTGGTCACGGTAAGGGAGTCCGGCGGGCTGGTATTCTATGATGCCATGGAGGATGTCCGGTATCCTCTTCTGGAGGAGATTGGGATTGACGGCGCGGACGGCACGGTGACATTTCGGCTGGTATTGGAGCCATATCAGTCCGTTTTCGTGGTGCCGGAAGCCGCCGGGGAAGCGGGAGGCTTTGCGGAGATGGGAGCCACCGGGGAAACGGGAGCCTTGAACAGGGCAGAACTGTCCGGAAAGTCGGGAGAGAGGCCGATTCCCCTTGTGGACGAGGCATTTGTGGCCGCGCGGAGGGAAAAGCGCCTGGAGGGGGCCTGGAGGATATCCGTCCTGCGGGAAACCGGAGAGTACGAAGCCCTGAATGGGCTTACAGAACTCACCAACATCTCTGCAGCGGACATCCTGCCGGAGTACTCGGGGAGAATCTGCTACGAGACTTCCTTTGAGCTGGAGCCGGGCGCGGGGCCGGAGGAGGCTGGCAGGGAGGCCGTGCTGGACTTGGGCCGGGTCTGCGAAATCAGCGATGTGGAGCTGAACGGCAGACCTGTGGGGAACAAAATCTGTCCGCCCCATGTCTACAGGCTGGAATGCAGGCCCGGCAAGAATGAACTGCGCATCATCGTGACCAATACCTTCGCGAAAGAGAAGATGGGCAATGTGTTCGACAGGGCCATGCCCCAGGAACCTTCCGGGCTGTTGGGGCCGGTGCGGCTTTACCTGTGAGGGCCGGAAATTTCTTTTCCGCTGCTCTGCGTATAAAAGGACGGGCAGGGCAAAGGAATGTACGCAGCATGATATCCGGTCTGAGCGTGTTTTCATCCGACGGCAGATTGACGTCACCCTTGCGGAACGCGGATATGAGTTATCTGATGACCATACAAAACAGCTTTACTTATGAGATTGGAATATGATAATATATCTTTATTGACAGGAGACGGCCAAACGGCCATGACATCCAAAAGGAGGCGCAAACCAATGATCAAAGGATTCAAAATGAAGCTGTACCCCGGCCAGGAGGCGGAGTACGAGAAGCGGCACAATGAGCTCTGGCCCGAGATGCAGGACATGATTCACGAGCACGGCGGAAAGAACTACACTATCTTCCTGGACAGGGAGACTTTGACCCTCTTCGGCTGCATAGAGATCG
Source organism: Lachnospiraceae bacterium (assembly GCA_910576125.1). Lineage (GTDB taxonomy): Bacteria > Bacillota > Clostridia > Lachnospirales > Lachnospiraceae > Acetatifactor > Acetatifactor aquisgranensis. The sequence goes on from CAJTHM010000021.1 coordinate 51,692, forward strand.
AGGACGAGGCGCTTTGGGCCAAAGGGGCGGACACTGCCATCAACCGGAAATGGTGGGACTTCATGGCGGACATTATGGAGACCAACCCGGACAACAGCCCGGTGAGCGTGGATCTGCAGAATGTGTTCCATCTGGATTGAGTCCATACAGTTCCCGGGACATATTTTCGCTCCTTTTTTGGTACAGCCCTGCAGGAAACCGGTATGGTAAAGGCCGGTTCCCCCAGGGCTGTGTCTGTTTTCGGACTATGAGATATCCAGTTCCGGCGGCACGTCCAGTTCCTCAGGGGCGTATTTCCCGTTCTTCTTCCGCTGGCGGACGCATTCTGTCAGCAGGTACTCTATCTGGCCGTTGACCGAGCGGAAGTCGTCTTCCGCCCAGGCGGCGATGGCGTCGTAGAGCTTGGGGGACAGCCGCAGGGGCACCTGTTTCTTGGCGTCTGCCATATCAGTACAGGCTCCCTGAGTTCACGACAGGCTGCGCGTCACGGTTCCCGCACAGTACCACCAGAAGATTGGAGACCATCGCCGCCTTGCGCTCCTCGTCCAGCTGTACCACATCGTTCTGATTCAGACGGTCCAATGCCATCTCCACCATTCCTACCGCGCCGTCCACAATCATCTTGCGGGCGTCTATGATGGCGGAAGCCTGCTGGCGCTGCAGCATCACCGCCGCGATTTCCGGGGCATAGGCCAGATAGGTGATTCTCGCCTCCACGATTTCGATGCCGGCCTCTTTCACCCGGGTCTGGATTTCATCCCGTATTCTGGCGGCTACCACATCGCTGGAGCCCCGCAGGCTTCCCTCGTCCGCGATGCCGTCACCGGTGGTGTCCACATTGGGGGCCACGTCGTAAGGGTAGAGGCGGACTACCTGGCGCAGGGCGCTGTCGCACTGGAGGGAGAGGAATTCCTTGTAGTTGTCCACATTGAACACGGCCTTGGCTGTGTCGATGATGCGCCAGGTGACAGCGATGCCGATTTCCACGGGATTGCCCAGGCAGTCGTTGATCTTCTGGCGGCTGTTGTTCAGGGTCATGATTTTCAGGGACAGCTTCTTGCTGCCATAGTCGCCGGACACGTTCACGCTCTGGGCATTGCTCGCAAGGGTCAGCAGGCCGCTGCCGGGCTCCGACACATCTCCGCTCTGGCTCAGTTTCGTCCTGGACGCGGGATTTACGCCTACGCAGAAAGGGTTCACGTAATAAAAGCCATGCTCTTTCAGAGTGCCGATATACTGGCCGAACAGAGTCAGCACCAGGGCTTCCTGGGGCTTGAGCACCTTAAGCCCCAGCAGGAAAATCCATCCAAGGCTGAGGACTGCGATACCGATGACCATTCCCATCACGTTCAGGGGCGTTGCGGCCTGATCCAGGCTGATGCCGCATAAAACCACAGCGGCAATCCCAAGGATATAGGCCAGAAATATGGCCAGCAGCACGGCCATGCCATTTTTCTTCCCATGCAGAATCTTTTCATTCATAGTAAATTCCTCGCTTTCTTCACTTCTGTCGGTTGATGTTAAAATTGATATTAAAATGATATCATATTGATTCTGATATTGCAAGAGTTTTTTTGAAAATAAAGCTTGTGTATCCGGAATGATTTTTTGTGGAATAGCCTATTGACATTTTCGATAATATTGGTGAGAATAACTAAAGAAGATGCTCAAAGGATTCCCTGCCGGATAAGCGCGGCAGCTGTAATCCGGCCGCTGCATGGGCATTGCGATAGCGACTCAATAGACAAACTTCAAAGAAAGGAGCCAGAGCAGCCCGGACCGCTCCGCGGGTCTGACGGCTGGCAATGGCAAAAGGTCGGCTGATATGAGAAAGTATGAAGATCTGAAACGGATTCATGAAAACGTTATGCCTCCGCGGGCGCATTATATCCCCTATGATACGCTGGAGAAAGCGCTGCGGGGAGAGAGGGAGGATTCCGCGTACTACAGGCTCCTGAACGGGGAGTGGGATTTCCGGTATTTTGCCAGGGATCTTGATTGCCCGGCGGAGATCACGGAGTGGGAGAAAGTGCAGGTGCCCTCCTGCTGGCAGACCACAGGATATGAAAGGCCTTATTACACAAATGTGAATTATCCCTACCCGGTGGATCCGCCCTATGTGCCGGACGACAATCCCCTGGGGGTATACAGAAAGCGGATTGCCGTGACGGACGGCGAGGCCGGGCGGGAGAACTATCTTGTCTTTGAGGGCGTCGCTCCCTGCCTGGAGCTTTTCGTGAACGGCGCCTATGTGGGATATTCCACGGTCTCCCATTCCACGTCGGAGTTCAGGGTGGACTTGAAAGCCGGTGAGAATGAGATTCTGGTAAAGGTCTATAAATGGTGCGTGTCAAGTTACCTGGAGGATCAGGACTTTTTCAGGAACAATGGCATCTTCCGGGACGTGTATCTCCTGAGCAGACCCAAGGGGCATGTGTTCGATTTGAATATCGGATTTGACGCGAAAGAGGTGTATTATGACGGGACTTATCAGGTGTTCGATGCTCAGGGGAAGGAGACTGACCTGAAGAACCCTGTGCTGTGGAACGCGGAGCAGCCCTACCTGTACACGGTGGTGGTGGAGCAGGCAGGGGAATTCATTCCCGTCAGGGTAGGCCTGCGGGACCAGAGCGTCAGTGAAAAGGGAGAGCTGCTGATCAACGGCGTCAGCGTGAAGCTGAAAGGCGTCAACCATCATGACACCCATGAGCGCAACGGCTATGTGCTGACTTTGGAGGAGATGCGCAAAGAGCTTCTGGTGATGAAAGAGCTGAACATCAATGCCATCCGCACCTCCCATTATCCCCCTCAGCCCGCATTCATCGCCCTGTGCGACGAGCTGGGCTTCTATGTGGTGGACGAGGCGGATATCGAGACCCATGGATTCGGGAACAGGACGCTGGAGTGGGGCTACGACGCGGATACCATCTGGCCCACGCGGAACGCAGAGTGGGAGGAGGCCTTTGTGGACAGGGCGGCGCGGCTTTACGAGCGGGACAAGAACAATACCTGCGTGGTCATGTTCAGCCTGGGAAATGAGAGCAACTGCGGCGACAATTTCGCGGCCATGAGCCGGTACATCAAGGACAGGGAAGGACAGAGAAAGGGCATGGGCCGTCTGGTGCACTATGAGAATGCCTATTGCAACCGCGCCGGCGAGAAAGACCCGGATTTCGTGGATGTGGTCAGCAGGATGTACTGGACGCCTGACAGGATGGTGCAGTACCATGCCCAGACCGGCGATAAGAGGCCCATGTTCCTGTGCGAGTACAGCCATGCCATGGGCAACGGCCCCGGAGACCTGGCGGACTACTGGGAGGTCATGGAGCGGAATCCTTATATGATCGGCGGATGCATCTGGGAGTGGGCGGACCATGTGGCCCCGGACGAGAACGGGAATCTGGGCTACGGAGGAGATTTCGGGGAGGAGACCCACGACGGCAACTTCTGCTGTGACGGTCTGGTGTTCAGCGACAGGAGCCTTAAGGCGGGTTCCCTGGAGGCCAAAGCGGTCTACCAGCCCATGGCGGCTTTCTGGGAAGAGGGTCTGCTGACTGTGGAGAATAAAAATGATTTCAGGAACCTGGACGAGTACGATTTCTTCTGGGAAGTGACCGCAGACGGAGAGGTGAGCGCAAGCGGAAGCCTGAATCTGGAAGCTCCGGGACATGGAAAAGTGACTGTGCCGCTGGCCCTTGAGGTTCCAGAGAGCAGCTATGGCAGCTATCTGCGGATTTCCATGCGGGAAAAAGACGGCAGGGAAGCGGCTTTTTCACAGATCGAACTGTCCGGGGCGAAAGCGCCGGAGGCGGGACGGGGCAGCGCGAAGATTACGGAGCAGGGGGAATACGCCCTGATCGAGGGGAAAGATTTCACCTATCGTTTCAATCTCCACTATGGGCAGCTGGAGACTATGAACGATTACCTGAAGAGTCCTGTGCGTCTGACCGTATGGAAAGCGCCCACGGACAATGAGAGAAATGTGAAAAATCAGTGGTATGACGAGAATTATAATAAGGTGCACACGAAAGTGTACGAATATAAAATAGAGGGGAACAAGATTACCCTGAAAGCCTCCCTGGCGCCTGTGTCCAGAAGCCCGTTCTTCCGCTATGAAGCCTCCTATACGTTCTTTGAGGACGGACGCGTGGATGTGGAGATTGACGGAACCTTTGACCAGAAGAGGACTTTCCTGCCCAGGCTTGGATTCGAGTTCAGGACGGCGCAGAAAGACTTCACCTATTTTGGCCATGGCCCCTGTGAGGCCTATGCGGATATGCGCCATGGCTCCTGGATGGGGATGTTCGAAAGCAGCGCCGAAAAGGAGTATGTGCCTTATAAGAAGCCTCAGGAGCACGGCAGCCATTATAATACGAAGTATCTGCGCCTGGGAGCGTACTCTTTCGTGTCCAGGCAGGGATTTAGCGCCAATGTATCGGAGTATGCTGCGGAGGAACTGGCCTCCAAAGCCCACGACTATGAGCTGGTAAAGGATGCGTACACGAATGTGCGGATCGACTATAAGGTCAGCGGAATCGGATCGGCCAGCTGCGGGCCGCAGCTGATGGACAGATACAGAATGAATGACGGAAAGGTTCATTTTGCTTTTTCCATCGTGGCGGAGAAGTAAGGGCTGTGCCGAGGCGGATGGACAGATGGTAAAAAGGAGAGAGGAGGAATCGGGATGGAAGCGTTAAGGAAAGAAGAAATTTATACGACAGAAGACATCTACGCTTTGCCGGATGGGGAGCGGGCTGAGCTGATTGACGGGCGGATTTATTATATGGCTCCTCCGGGCCGGACGCATCAGAGGCTGGTGCATTTTTTGGATCGGACGATAGGAAACTATATTCAGGGAAAGCAAGGAGGCTGCGAGGTCTATCCAGCGCCCTTTGCGGTATTCCTGAATGACGACGACATCAACTATGTAGAGCCGGACATCTCGGTCATATGCGATACCTCCAGGCTGGACGAAAAAGGCTGCCACGGGGCGCCGGACTGGGTCATAGAGATCGTGTCGCCGGGCAGCAGGTCCATGGACTATTTCACCAAGCTGTTCAAGTACCGGACGGCAGGCATCCGGGAATACTGGGTGGTGGATCCGCACAGGAAGACGGTGACGGTATACCAGTTCGAGCAGGACCGGATGACGGAGTACGCCTTTGGGGAAAGCGTCCCGGCGGGGATTTATGAGGGATTTTCTATTACGGTTTCATAATCGGATGCTCCCATGCTCTGGAAAGGCGGCATTTTGCGGGCTGTGAAGCAGCTTTCGGGGCTGCTTGCGCGGCAGCGATTATGGCAGGAAAGCGCGCCGCAAAGGCGGCGCTGTGCCCGGGCATCCGAAAGAAAGATGCCCGGCGCGCCGGGTAGGGAGGAAAGTCTTCCCTACCCGTTTTTCACATCATTAGGGCTTTCTTTCCCCGCCATATAATCCAGGGCATTCTGCAGCGTGGTCTCGGCGATGGCGCCCAGAGCCTCCCGGGTGAAGAACCCCTGGTGGGAAGTGATCATCACATTGGGGAAAGACAGCAATCTCGCCGTGGTGGAGTGCTCCAGGATCTCGTCGGAGCGGTCCTCGAAGACATTGTTGGTCTCCTCCTCGTACACATCCAGGCCCACCCCCGCGAACTTGTGCATGCGGATGCCCTCAATCAGGTCGTCGGTCTTCACCAGAGCGCCCCTTGAGGTGTTCACCAGGATGACGCCGTCTTTCATCTGCCGGATGGTGTCGATATTGATGATATGGTAGGTGGAGTCCATCAGCGGGCAGTGGAGGGAAATGACATCACTGTCGGAAAGCAGCTTTTCCAGCGGGACATACTCCACGAAATCTTTCAGGGATTCGTTCTGATAGACATCATAGGCGATGACTTTCATGCCGAAGCCCCGGCAGATGCGGCACATGGCGGCGCCGATTTTCCCGGTGCCGATGATGCCGGCGGTCTTCTCATAGAAATTGAAGCCCATGAGGCCGCTTAAGCTGAAATCATTCTCCCGCACCTTGTTGTAGGCCTTGTAGAGACGGCGGTTGCTGGCCAGCGCCAGCGCCATGGCGTGCTCTGCCACGGCCTCCGGGGAGTAGCCGGGGACGCGCATGATGCGGATGCCGTATTTTGTGGCAGTGTCCAGGTCGATATTGTTGAACCCGGCGCAGCGCATCAGGAGCAGGGAGATTCCCTTTTCGTGGAGGATATCCAGGGTCTGGGTGCCGATGTCAGAGCTGACAAAGGCGCAGACGGCGTCGAAGCCCTCCGCCAGGGCGGCTGTGCGGGGATCCAGGTCGGATTTCGTGTACTCGATGGTGATGTCGGTGAAGCCTTTGGCTTTCAGGGTGTCCTCAAAGGATTCTTTGTCATAGCTTTTGGTGTCGTAGAACAGGATTTTCATTTTGATTTCCTCTCTTTCCGGATATTTCAGCATCTTCTGTCAACATTATACCATGATATGAAGATTATACCACAATTCCTTGCGTCCTGGCGCATATGAAATCAGAAGCTGCCAATATTTTTTCCCGGAGGGACCGTTTTTATGACAGAGGACGGATATGACTGCCGGGGATTTTGGCTTCGTCCGCCAGGCAGATCTCATCCGGTTCCCCAATCCGGCATGTTGACAGATAATTTTCGGCCCGGTATAATGGGGAAAGACAGCGCTGCCGGACAATCCGGACAGGTTTCCCGGGAAAGAATTCGCCTGTGCAGACAGGCAGCGGATGAAAGGAGAAAGAGATGAACGTACCGAAAGTATTGAAAGAAAGGGCTGCGAAGTTGGAGGCGTACTATCAGAGCCACTACGAGGCCCTGGCGCCGCTGGCCGCCCAGTGCTTCCTGAACACCATGGAGACCACAGTGAAAGAGCTGGCGGACGGCACCCATTTCGTCATAACGGGGGACATCCCGGCCATGTGGCTTAGGGATTCCGCGGCTCAGGTCAGGCCCTATGTGAAGTACGCCAAAGACGACGCCGACCTGCAGAAGATTCTGGAGAGCATCATCGTCAAGCAGGCGCAGCTTGTCTGCGTGGACCCTTACGCCAACGCGTTCAACGAGAGCGCCAACGGCGCGGGGGCGGGATATGAGGACGAGACCCGGCAAAATGACCATGTATGGGAGCGCAAATACGAGGTGGATTCCCTGTGCGCGCCGCTCTATCTGGGATACTGCTACTGGAAAGAGACAGGAATCGACAAGATATTTACGGCAGAATATCACGAGATGATTCGAAAAATCGTCCATGTCTTCACCACGGAGCAGGACCACAGGAATTCTCCTTATACGTTCCGGCGCTACCATTGCGTGAAGACGGACACATTGCCCTGCAAGGGAAAGGGCCGTCCTGTGAACGTTACCGGCATGACCTGGTCGGGCTTCCGCCCCTCCGATGACAGCTGTTGCTTTGGCTACCTGGTTCCCTCGAACATGATGGCGGTGAAAGCCCTGGGCTATGCGGAAGAGATCTGCAGAGATTGCCTTGGGGATGAGGCGCTGGCCGGGCAGTGCAGGGAGCTTGCGGAGGAGATTCGGGACGGCATCGAGACCTACGCGGTGGTGGAGCATCCCGGGTACGGCAGGATATACGCCTATGAGACGGACGGCTACGGCAACCATATCCTCATGGACGATGCCAATTCCCCCAGCCTGCTGGCCATGCCCTATCTGGGATATTGCGATAAAGAAGATGCGCTATACCGGAATACCAGAAAGTTCCTCCTGTCCGCGGACAATCCCTACTATTATGAGGGAAAACTGGCGAAAGGAATGGGAAGCCCCCACACTCCCGCTGGCTATGTGTGGCATATCGGCATCGTCATGCAGGCCCTGACTTCCGACAGCAGGGAGGAGATATTGGAGTGTCTGGACATGCTGGCGAAGACCCATGCGGGAACCAACTACATGCACGAGTCTTTCAACCCCTCCGCGCCGGAGGAGTTCACCAGGTCCTGGTTCGCCTGGGCCAACACCCTGTTCGCGGAGCTGCTGGACAGGCTGATGGCAGAGGGCTTTTTTGAGTAAGGATGCCGGTTGTCTGGATATCCGGAAGAAGCCTGCCGGAGGGCGGAGCGGCGGTTTTTCCCGGGGAGGCGATTGCCTTGGGTCTGTCAGTAGGGCCCGAACCCGCTCTCCAGGATGCCGCCGCAGATGTCCGCCATTGTCTTTGGGTCAGGCGGCTCCGGCTGGGTCAGCCAGGATTCGATGACCCCGATGCAGCCGGAGACCGCGAAGGATTCCATGTAACGGCTGTCCGGCCCGGCCCGCCTGGCCGCCAGGATGCTGTTCAGGCGTCCCTTCACCAGGTCTTTCAGGCGGTTCACGAAAGCCAGATCCCCATGGGGGCCCATCATGGCCCGCGCCACCACCCTGTGCCGTTCCAGGAACGAGAAGACCTCGAACAGGGTGGTGCGCGGGGAATGGACAGCCCCGTCGGGGGTCAGGGTCCTGTCGATGATTTCGTAGAATTCCACGAACAGCTCATCCTCTGTCTGTGCCAGCATGTCATAGACATCGCCGTAATGCAGATAGAAAGTCCCCCTGTTGATGTCCGCTAAATCGGACAGCTCCTTCACGGAGATGTCCTTAATATCCTTTGTCTCCATCAATTCCATCAGTCCCTGGAGCAGCAGGGCCTTTGTCCTCCGGACCCTGCGGTCTGTTTTTTTGTCTGCCATATGGTTCCTCTGCCTTTCCTGACGCCCCGGATTTTCTGCGGGTGTCTTTTTGTGTCCATTTCTAAACATTTTATAAATAAACGGCACATGAAGCGCGAAATGTCTAAAAACGCACATTATGAAAAAAACTGTTTATTGCCATCTGCCATATTTTCATTATAATTACTTTTGAAAGAAAAATCAACTGTTGTTCAGTAAAAGACAAAAATATGGTTTATGGACAGAAGTCGTCCATATGCACGGATGCCTGACAGCAGGGAAAGTGTGGGGCTTTTATGGAAAAAGAGAAAAAAGACGATTCCTTTATGATGAAGCTGGCCACTTTGATCGTGGATAAGCGGAAAGGATTCTATCTGGTTTTTATTCTGCTGATTGTGTACAGCGTCCTCTCCATGAATAAGGTGAAAGTCAATAATGACCTTACCTCCTATCTGCCGGACAGCACGGAGACGCGCCAGGGACTGGATCTGATGGGGGAGCAGTTCATCACTTACGGCACCGCCCGCATCATGGTGTGCAATATCACCTTTGAGGAGGCGGAGCGGCTGGCGGAGGACATCCGGGAGATGGACGGGGTCAGCATGCTGGATTTCGAGGACAGCGAGGCGTATTACCACGACATGGATGCGCTGTTCAAAGTCACCTTTGACGGGGAGGCGGGGGATCAGGCCGCGCAGGAGTATCTGAATGGCGTCCTGGAGGCTCTGGACGGGTATGATGTCTATTACTCCTCCGATATCGGACAGGAAGAGCGGGACGCGGCAGATTTGAATCATGACATGGTTGTCATTTTGCTGCTGGCGGGCGTGGTCATCGTGGCGGTGCTTCTGTTCACCTCCACCACCTACGCGGAGATTCCCGTATTCCTGATGACTTTCATTGTGGCGGCGATCCTGAACAAGGGCACCAACTACTGGTTCGGCACCATCAGCTTCGTCACGGACTCCATCGCGGTGGTGCTGCAGCTGGCGCTGGCAGTGGACTATGCCATCATCCTCTGCCACCGTTTCATGGAGGAGCACGAGGACAAGGATGCCAGGGAGGCTGTGATCGTGGCCCTGAGCAAGGCCATCCCGGAGATTTCCTCCAGCTCCCTGACCACTGTGTCCGGCATGGTGGCCATGATGTTCATGCAGTTTCGGATTGGCTACGATATGGGCATCGTGCTGGCAAAGGCCATCCTGCTGAGCCTGTTTTCCGTGTTCTTCCTGATGCCGGGATTGCTCCTGACCTTTGCGGGTGCCATTGACCGCTCCCACCACAAGAGCTTCGTGCCGAAGATTACGGCGGTGGGACAATTCTGCGTACATACCAGATTCATCGTGCCTCCCCTGCTGGTGGCGGCGGTGATTACCGGGGCCATCCTTTCCGGCAGGGCCCAATATGTGTACGATGTCAACACCCTGAAGTCCAAGACCATGAGTGAAAATAAATTTTCGGTGGAAATGGTGAACCAGAATTTCGGAACCGTGAATCAGCTGGCGGTCATCGTGCCTGATGGGGATTACGAGAAAGAGGGGCAGGTGCTGCGGGAGCTGGAGTGCCTGCCGGAGGTGAATTCCTGCATGGGCCTGGCCAATATCGAGGCCATGGACGGCTATGTCCTGACCCGGCTGCTCTCCCCCAGGGAGTTCGCGGAGCTGATTGACATGGACATCGAGGTGGCGGATCTCCTTTATTCCGCCTACGCGGTGGATGACAGCAATTATGGGGCGCTTCTGGGAGGCTTGAACGAATACAAGGTGCCGCTGATTGATATGTTCCTGTTCATCTATGACCAGAAAGAGCGGGGGAACATTACGCTGGAGGAGGATCTGGAGGAGACCATGGCGGACGCCTACTCCCAGATCAGCATCGCCAAAGACCAGCTGCTGGGGGAGGACTGCAGCCGATTCGTCCTGGAGCTGTCCGTGCCTCTGGAGGGGGATGAGACCTACGCCGCGCTGGACAGGATACGGGGCGTGGTGGCAAAGTATTACGATTATGATGACATTTATCTGGTGGGCAATTCCACCAGCAACAGGGACTTGAGCGATTCTTTCAGCATGGACAATAATACCGTCACGATTCTGACGGCGCTGTTCGTCATGGTAATCCTGCTGTTCACTTTCCAGTCGGCGGGCCTGCCGGTGCTGCTGGTAGTGACCATCCAGGGAAGCACCTGGCTGAATTTCTCCATGCCGTACCTTACCGGGGATGTGGTATACTTCCTGGGATATCTGGTGGTATCGGCCATCCAGATGGGAGCGACAATTGACTATGCTATTGTAATCACAAGCCGCTACATGGATCTGAAGACCTATATGCCGATTAAAAAGGCCATCGTGGAGACCCTGAACCAGGCGTTCCCCACCATTGTGACCAGCGGTTCCATGCTGGTGGCGGCAGGATTCATCATCAGCAATGTGTCCACTAACGCGGTGGTGGCCGCCATCGGCCTGGCTCTGGGCAGAGGCACATTGACGTCCATCGGCCTGGTGCTGCTGGCGCTGCCCCAGACACTCCTGATTGGCGACATCATCATTGAAAAGACTGCGTTCACCTTAAGGCGTGAGACGGTCAAGCCGCTTCCGGCAGGGGGCAGAATCAGGATGAGCGGCCATATCAAGGGCTATGTGAACGGCGTCATAGAGGGAGATTTCACCGGCTTGATCGACGGCGAGATGGGCGCGGTGGTCCGGGCCAGGGATACGGTGGAGCAGATGCGGCAGAATGTTCCGGTACAGGAGGCGCCGCCCAGGCTTGAAGCGGCTGATGAAGCGGAGGGCGGGGACATACGGATCGTTTCGTGCGGAAATGGGAAAGAGCAGGAGGCAGCAGATGATTCTTCCGGCATGCCGGAGGATGGAAGGGCGCATGCTTCCTGGAACAGGACAGAGAGTGACAAGGAGACAGAATCCGCGCGCGTACAGAAAGGCGAGGAAGAGGAGGCGGCGAATCATGATGAGAGATAAAGGCAGATGGATGACAGGGGTTTCTTTCGTTCTGGCCGGAATCCTGACATGGCAGTGCGCGCTGCCCGCATCGGCTGCGGAGAGCATTGCGTTTGGACAGCTGATGTCCGGGGAGAATGCCCGGGCGGAGCGGCTGCCGGAGAGCGAATATATTACGATATCGATTTCTGCTGAGGAGGATCTGGCGGCTCTGGCGCAGGACTGCCGGCTGGATGCCTGGTCCCGGGATAAATACGTCAGCCTGGAGAATGATATTATCCTGGAGGAATACAGGAACCTTTCCATTCCCAGCTTTGGCGGAATCTTTGACGGCGGCGGACATGCGATTTCCGGGCTGGAACTTGAGGAGGAGGGCTCTGCCATGGGACTGTTCCGCTATGTGCAGGATGGGGGCGTGGTGCGGAATCTGTCCCTGTCCGGGAATGCGGCTCCCGGCGGCAGCAAGAGCCAAATCGGGCTTCTGGCCGGCGTCAATTACGGCAGGATCGAGAACTGCAGCGTTTCCGGCAGCGTAACCGGCGCCGGGGATGTGGGCGGCATCGCCGGCATCAATGAGGCCACAGGGGAAATCAGGCGCTGCCAGTCTGCGGCTTTCGTCACGGGAGACCATCAGGCGGGAGGTATCTGCGGCAGCAACTACGGGACGTTGAATAATTGTCAGAATTCCGGCAGCATCAATACTCACAGCACGGAAGTGAGTTTCAGCATAGAAGATATCACCATGGATGAGATTGAGGACATCAACAGTACGGAGCATGTGGCAGTGCACACGGATACAGGGGGGATTGCCGGTTATTCGGAAGGGAAAATATATTATTGCGCCAACTCAGGGACCGTAGGCTACCAGCATGTGGGCTATAACACGGGAGGCATCGTGGGCAGGCTGCACCAGGGCTATGTGCAGAATTGTACCAATACGGGGCACATCCTCGGCAGAAAGGATGTGGGCGGCATCGCCGGGCAGCTGGAGCCTTTTCTGGAGATTCAGTATCTTAACGACAAGCTGGGAGAGCTGGACCGGGAGATAGGAATCTTTTTCAACCTGCTGGAGGCGACCCATGAGGAAATCAGCGGCTATGGCGGCGAGGCGGCCGATCTGTCGATGAGCATCAGCAATCATCTGACCAATGCCTCCGCGGCCGGGGGGAGCCTGACCGGGGCGGCCAGTGAGCTGTGGTATATCTATAATCAGGAGCTGACCGGAATCAATGATGATTTGAACCGGCTGAATGGGGAATGGAAGAACCAGGCGGAGACTGACAGGGAACCGCAGGAACCAGGAGAGTCTCAGCTCAATCCCACCAGCGAGGAGCACATCGCTGGGGGAGAGGAGCCTGCAGAAAGCAGCGCGGCCGGGCAGACGGAAGCTGATGGGGGCGCTGAGCGTGCCGCGGAAATGCCTGGCGGACAGCAGCCGGGAGAGACAGGGGCAGGCCCGGACGCCGCAGGAGAGGATTCGGGAGAAAGCCAGACAGGCCCGGATGCCGCAGGAGGGGATTCGGGAGAAAGCCAGGCAGGCCCGGATGCCGCAGGAGGGGATTCGGGAGAAAACCAGGCAGACCAGGATGTCACAGGAGGGGATTCGGGAGAAAACCAGGCAGGACAGGACACGCCGGAAGAGAGTCCCGGAGAAAGAAACCCGGCAGAAGGGGGAGGAACGGAAACCGGCCCGGGAGAAGCGCCCGGAGAAGACTCCGGCAATAAGGACTTTCCCTGGGATGACACGAACCTGCCGGATTTCGATAAACTGAGCAAGGATGTGGAGAGCTATCTGGCGGCGCTGCGCAGGTTCGGCGAGGGCGTGAACGGCCATCTGGGCAATATCACCTCCGCCACCAGCGACAGAAGCGGCGGCATCAGCGGCGACCTCCAGATCCTGAACCAGGAACTGGACGCGGCGGGAAATGACCTGCGCCGGCTGGCGGAGGTGCTTCGGCAGGGCGGCGACAGTACTTCCGCGAACGTGGACGCCCTGCTGGCCCAGGCAAAGGTGCTGCGGGGCTGCATCAACGATCTGCGCGATAATCTGTTCCGCTATGAGGGAATCACGGTGGAGGACGCGTCGGATGAGACCCCGGGCGGAGATGCGGAGAACCTGGGGGCGGAGCAGCCCGGGGAGGCTTATTACGATACCTCTGCTTTCCAACAGGGAAAAATCACCCTCTGCATCAATCAGGGAACCGTGGAGGCGGACACCAATGTGGGCGGCATCACAGGGGTGATAGCCACAGAGTACGATTTTGACCCGGAGGACGACATCGCCCTCACCGGGGAGGAGAGTTTCCGCATCGAGCAGTCCGTGAAAGCGGTAGTCCGCGAGAGCCGCAATCTGGGCCGGATAACAGGCAAAAAAGATTATGTGGGAGGCGTGGTAGGAAAAGCGGATTTCGGCGCAGTGATTTCCTGTGAATCCTACGGCGCGGTGGAGAGCACGGGCGGAAGCTGTGTAGGCGGTATCGCAGGTTCTTCGGATTACTGTATCAGGAGCTGCTTTTGCATGGGCGCCTTGTCCGGAGAAGCTTATGTAGGCGGCATTGCCGGCAAAGGCTGCGATATTTTCTACAGCTGTGCCTACCCGGAGGTGGACTGCGCCGGGGAGCGGGCGGGTTCAGTGGCAGGATGGATTCAGGAAGAGGGAATCCTTTGGGGGAACTATTATGTGCAGGGGAATGTGCCCGGAGTGGATTCCATCGGCTATGAGGGCGGCGCGGAGCCTCTCCCCTATGAGGAATTTTGCCGCATGGACGGCGTGCCGGAGGCATTCTCCGAATTTACCGTGAGCTTCTATGCGGATGGAAAAGAGCTTGCCTCGCTCCAGTGCCCCTATGGCGGAGCGATTGACAGCAGCCTGATTCCGGAAGTGCCGGAGAAAGAGGGATTTTACGGTGTATGGCCGGAGTTCGACTACGAATTCGTGACGGGGAATCGGATTCTGGAGGCACAGTATGAAAAATGGATTACATCCCTGGCCAGCGAGGAAAAAGATGAAAATGACAGGCCTGTCGTTTTGGCGCAGGGCCAGTTCCTGCCGGAGAGCAGGCTTGTGCTGGAGGAGCAGCCGGACGGCGGCACCAGACTTTCTGTCCTGATGAACGGTGAAGAAACAGACAGCTCTTATGAAGCGCAGCTTCTCGTGCGGGTGCTTAGCGACAATCCGGAACAGGCAGAAGCGGAAGTGGATTCCGGGGAGGGCTACAGGCCGGTATCCGGCAAGGCGGTGGGAAGCTATCTGGAATTTTCCATGGAGGGAGAGGGAACATTCCGGGTGACGGCTGCAAAGAAAGATGACGGCAAAATTCGGATTGCCGTCTGTGCGGCTGGCGGCGCGGCGCTGGCCGCCATTCTCATCCTGCTGGTGAAAAAAGGCAGCAGGCGCCGGAAGCATGCATCGGAAGGAAAAAAACAGGCAGAACGAAAATCAGAAAAAGAATAGATTCCATTTTTCGGAATTTCCTGTATAATGGAAAGGGGGTTCTATAAATAAAGCGGGAGGATTGCTTCCATGAAGAAAAAGAATATCCTGTTCCTGCTATTCCTGAACATGCTCTATATCAGCGCGTTTACCTTTGGAGGCGGCTTTGTGATAATCACCTTGATGAAAAGGAAGTTCTGCGACGGGCTCCGCTGGATAGAAGAAAAGGAAATGCTGGACATCACGGCGCTGGCCCAGTCCTCGCCGGGAGCGATTGCGGTGAACGCGGCCATTCTGGTGGGCTGGAAGATCGCGGGCGCCGCGGGGATGGCGGCGGCGGTCTTCGGCACCATCCTGCCGCCCATCGCCATCCTGTCGGCTATATCCTATATCTATGAGGCTTTCGCCTCCAATGTGTACGTGGGTTTTGTGCTGAAAGGGATGCAGGCCGGGGTGGTGGCCGTGCTGTTCGATGTGGTATGCGGCATGGGAGCCAAAGTGATGAAGACGAAATCCTGGCTGAACTACATCCTGATGGCGGCGGCCTTTCTGGCCACGGCAGTGTGGGGGATAAATGTGGTGTACATTATTCTGGCAGCGATAGCAGTGGGAATCCTGTCCCAGGGATATGCGAAACGGAGGATGGGAAAATCCTGAACCTTACTGGGGGGACTGTGAGGTTGCGACGGATTTCGCGTTTTGGCAGCGTACCGTCAGGATCAGGCAGGTCCGGAAAGGAGAGCTATGAGGATATACTTGGAGCTGCTGTGGAGCTTCCTCCAGGTAGGAATGTTCAGCATCGGCGGCGGATATGCGGCGCTGCCGCTGATACAGAGTCAGGTGGTGGAACGGCACGGATGGCTGACCGCTGGCGAATTCAATGACCTGATTACCATAGCCGAGATGACGCCGGGCCCCATGGCCGTGAATTCCGCTACCTTTGTAGGGATACGCATCGCCGGCATCCCGGGGGCGCTGGTGGCCACGTTCGGCTGTATCCTGCCCTCCCTGATACTCGTGTCGATTCTGGCAAAGCTGTATTTCAAATATCAGAACCTGAACGCCATCCAGAATATTTTAGGGCGCCTCCGTCCGGTGATTATCGCGCTGATTGCGGCAGCAGGCCTGTCCATTTTGAAGACAGTGGCGGTATCGGAGAGCAGCCTGTCCGTGAACGGCTTCAATCTGCCGGGCATCATTTTGGCCGCCGCCGCTTTCCTGGTCCTGCGCAGGACGAAGAAAAGCCCTGTCCTGATCATGGTGGCCTGCGGCGGCGTGAATCTGCTCTTAAATCTGATAATATAGGAATCGGCAGCAGATTGGTTGGAAAGAATACACTGAAAACGAGAAGGAGACATGGCCATGACTGCCAAGAAAAAATATCCAGTGCAGGATGTGTTGCTATTTGGAGCTTTGATGTTTATTTATCTGATTGCGACTTTATTTCTGTTCCACCGTCAAACGGTGTCTTATGGCGGTCTGTACCCTTCCGACATGGGATCCTATGTTGCGGAGATACAGGGGTTGGACAGCGGATATCAATATCCATATCCTATCCTGTTTCTGACAGGAAAGCTTTTTCTGCTTTTCACCACACCGAAGCATGCCATGGCGATGGCGACCGCCCTGTGGAATGGCCTGACGCCTATTATCCTGAAATATTATTTTGACAAATTTCTGCAAGCGCGGGAGACTGGGGATTTCAGGAGAGGAATTCTGTCTACGCTGCTGGTCTTTTCGATTCTGCTGATGTCCATGGTGTATCCCCTTACCTATCTGGGGAGGTATCATGAGCCAGGGGAGGATTTTTTGTATCGTTATCTGGGAACTTTCACTCCCAATCCTTACCACAATGCCACCTATCTGACGGCACGGCCTTTTTCGGTGCCGGTCTTCTTCCTGTTTGCGGATATTCTGACTTTTTATGAGAAAGAGGACCGATGGCTGCATCCGAAATATGTTCTTTTTTCCCTGTTCCTGCTTCTCTCCACATTGGCCAAGCCCAGCTTTACGCTGGTGCTGGCGGGCACAGCCGGAGTCATCATGCTGTGGAGACTGGCAGCCGGCGGTTTCCGGGGAGTGAAATCCTTTTTCCAGATGGGAATCTGGTTCATCCCCACTTTTCTGGTGCTGCTCTACCAATTCGGAGATGTCTTCCGTGCCGGAGGAAAGGGGGACGGCGGGATAGGATTTGGCTTTATGACCGCCTGGTCCAAGGCCACAGACAATGCGCCGTTGTCGATTTTCCTCGGAATCTTGTTTCCGCTGACAGTGCTGCTGTTCTGCCTGCTGCACAGGGAGTTTCCGAATCTGCTGAAATTTTCGTGGCAGTTCTATCTGGGGGCTTTGGTGACACTGACTTTCCTGTATGAAAAAGGCTACCGCCTGCCCCATGTAAATTTTTCCTGGGGATATATGTACGGGTTGTTTTTTACCTATGCGGTAAGCCTGCTCGTTCTGGCCGGGAACACGCTGAAGCGCCGCCAGCCTGCATGGCAGCTGGGGATTCAGTGGCTTGCATATGGGCTGCATATGATCTGCGGGATTGATTATTTCCGGGTTCTTCTTCAGGGAGGGCTGTTCCATTAGTCTGTGCCATATATTTCTTCACGGTATGCCACGCCATAGCAGGCATCGGCATGCACCGTTATATAACCGAGCTCTTGGAAGAGATTCTCTGTCATATGGGGATATACGTATACGACAGGGTCTTTCTCCAGCGCCTCAGGGTCTGTGGGAGGCAGCGCCCCTATTTGATACCTGCCGAAACGCGTTACCTCCATGAAGCGGGGATTTCCGGCATATGTCACTGTCTCTGAAAATTCATCAGGCGGAATCTGCGCATGGAGCATGATGTTGGCATAATTCAATGCTATTACGGATATGTCTTCGACTGCCAGGTCTTGTGCATATGCGAGGGCATCCTCATACCGGTACAGGTTCATATGTGAGACCCATGGATTCCCATAGGCATCGTAGTCAATGGGATAGGTCGCCTGATAATAGATATAATAGCCAAAACATGCCGTATATGCGCATGTCATTGCGGTGACGAAAAGAGTCTTTTTGTTTTTGAAGAGGCCTCCAAGCCACCAGATTCCTATCCCGCCGTACAGAATGACAGGGATATGGATATAATTCACTTTATGGAAGTATACGGAATCGATGCTGCATCCTACCAGAAAAGCAGCGCCGAACCATATTGCCAGCAAAAAATGTACTGGCAGCTCCTTTTTTTGAAAAATCCATTGGAAGAATATTTTCAAGTGATACAGCAGGCCCAACAGGACAAAGGGCGTGGAGATATAATAATAAGAGCCGACTTTGGCGTTGCTGATATACCATCTGTCGTCGTATTGTTTGAGCAGCATTTCTATGAGTGAGAGAATCCGCTGTTTGATGACCCATGTGTGCAGGGACATTTCCTCTGTCCGCAGTGCCGGCAGTTTCGGAATGGAAAACAACTTCGTCCGGATTTCTGGTATCAGCCCAAAGTTTACGGCCAGAAACAGAAGCAGCGGCAGGGCCATAAGGAACAGCAAAAGAAATGCCAGAAAGAAATCCCGGCTGAACATTATTTTTTTGCAGAAAAAAATCAGGCAGAGCACCAGAATCAATGGAATCAGCAGCCAGGTCAGCGCATAGCAGTACAGAGTCAGCCCCCAAAAAAGAACCGCTCCCCAAAGACTTTTCAAATGGCCGTTTAAATACCGACAGAAAAAGAACATGGCAAACAGGAGCATGGCAACTGCCAGATTGCAGTCCATGCCAAAGCGCGACTGCTGGATATGCCATGGATTGATGGCCAGAAAGAAAGCGAAAAGCGTGCCCATCCATTTGGAGCGGAACATTTCTTTTCCCAGCCCGTATGCGGCAGGGATGGAAAGGCATCCCAAGATTGCCTGAGGAAGCCGGATCGTGGTCACCGACACTCCGAACAATGCAAAAAAAGGCATGGTGAAATAGGAATAAAGCACGCTCATTCCGCTGCCCCAGGCAGTATAATAGACAGGCCTGGTATAGCCCAGGGAATCGAGTCCATAATGCATGACGGCCCATGAATTATATGCTGAATATGCTTCATCCTGATGCAGACCCATGGGGCGGCTGCCCAGATACAGTAATCTGGCAAGGCTTCCGAGCAGTACAGTGAGCATCAGCCAGCATTCCGGGGTACGAATCCATTTCTTGCAATTTTCTTTCATTTGGGGTATCCTCCATTGCCTTTGATATTCATTTTATCTTCTCTCTCTGTAAAAGTAAAGTCGAATTGCTTGTGGTATCACAGGCATTGTGCTATAATGTGCCATATTACTTGTGGAAATAGAAGAAGGAATGTGGAGATGAAAAAGCAGAGGATGATAAGCGGAGTGGTTCTGGGAATTCTTCCGCTGATTTAGGAGCTGTCCTGCTTGCGGAAAATGAACAGATAGCAGTCTATCGGTATGACGCGGCAGGCCGGAAAGAAGAGCAGAGGGAAAAAGGATAAGGGGGAAGTTGGCCTGAAATGCAGGAAAAGACACCGCTGCATAACTGCGGCGAAAAATGGATTAATCGATTCTGCAGATTGCTCTGCTGGATAGACAGCAGGAAATTGTGGTGGGTTGGGATAGTATTGCTCGCCGCTGTCATGGTGCCCCATGTCCGGCTGGGGGAGGGCAGTGTGTTTGTGGTGCATGACCAGCTGGACGAGTCCCTGATGAATTATGTGCTGACAGCCAGACATCCCGGCGAGGCCGTCATTCCGGAGATGCTGGGGGGAATCAGCGCCAGCGGACTCCGGCCGGCCGCAGTGCTCTTCCTGCCGCTGTATCGGTTCCTGCCGGCTTTCCACGCTTTCATGGCCTCTTACGCCATTATGTTCCTGTGCGGCTTTTTGGGAATGTATCTGGCAGTTAAGAAGTTGACGGACAGCAGCATCCTGGCGGTGATTTCCGGGGGATGCTTTTGTATGCTGCCGGCGTATCCGATTTATGGGCTTACTCAGATGGGGCTGCCTTTATTGCTGTACGCATATCTATGTCTCAGAGAGAACAGGAGAGTGAAGACAGCCCTTATCCTGACGGTCTTCTTTGGACTGACCAGCCATCTGGTGTGTACCGGCTACGGTGCCCTTGGCTTCTGGCTTCTTGGAATTTTATGGGACTTACTGCACAGGAAAAAGGCAGGGCGCAGCATCATGGGCTTTGGCGCCCTCTTAGCCACCTACCTTGTGGCAAATTACCGGCTTTTTCTGGAATTGCTGCTGGGGCAGGGGAACTACGTGAGCCATCGGGAGGAACTGGTGAACGGAGAATTGCCTTTCTGGGAGACAGTGAGGGACGTGTTCCTCAACAGCGGACAACATGCGCCTTCGTATCACAGAGAGCTGATTCTGCCCATTGTGCTGGGGCTGCTGCTTTTCGGCTGCCTGTATCCCAGGCTGTGCGCCGAGGCGCGGAAAGACTATCAGCGCGCTCTTGCGGGTGTGGCTGTACTTGCGGGAATCGCGGTGTTCTATGGAATCTGCAAGTGGAAACCAGTGGTGGACTGGAAGAACAGCATGAGCGGGTTCCTGCGCTATTTTCAGGCGGAACGCTTTTATTGGTTCTATCCGGCGGGCTGGTATCTGGAACTTGCGCTGACTTTCAGTGTCTGGCGGCGGCAGCTGCAGGCGGGAGGGAAAAGCCGCAGGCCGGCGGCAGCGCTTGGCAGGGTATTGCTGCCCTGTCTGGTGCTGGCGGCAGTGATGCTGCCCCATGGGGATATGGTTCTGCACAATTCTTACTTCTATATGAATGTGAACCAGTACAACAACGGCTCTGACATTACGGGATATATTTCCTGGGAGAGTTTTTACTCCGAAGAGCTGATGGCGCAGCTGGACGAGGCCATTGGCCGGGAGCCGGGCTCCTACCGGGTGGCCCATTTGGGCATCAGCCCCGCGCCTGCCCTGATGCACGGTTTCTATACGGTGGACGGCTACTCCAACAATTATCCGTTAGAGTACAAGCATGCTTTCCGACAGGTCATTGAGGCAGAACTGGACAAGGATGGGGAAAGCGAAGTATATTTTGACAAGTGGGGCAGCCGCTGCTACCTGTTCAATTCCCAGACAGGCGGCTACTGGATGATGAAAAAAGACAGCAGTGTCCAATATGAAGGACTGGAGTTCGATATGGAGGCGCTGAAAGGCCTGGGCTGTGAGTACCTTTTTTCCGGAGGGGAGATCCTGGACGCGGAGAGGATGGGGCTTACCCCCATGGGATACTTCGAGACGGAGGATTCCTACTGGGGCATCTGGCTGTATGCTCTGTAAGGCTGCCTGTAACCAAGCGATTCTATGATATATTTGCTATATGCAATTATGACTATAAGAAAGGCTTTCTTCTGGAAAATATTCATAAAAAATCAGAAAACAAACGAAAAATAACAATAAAAACTTGAACATATATCAAAATGTGCTATAATACCATCATGTCCTACATGTCAAACAATACATACTCAGAAACTTTGCTTTGAATCGGGATTATGACAACGGAGCCAGAAAAGGATGGCTCGGCGCACAGGAGGTTGCTATGGCAAGTATTGTTGAGAAATTTGTAAAACTGAAGACATCCATCGGCGGGAACCGGGAGAAGACCAGATACGAAGATACTTTCGGAATGCCAAAAGAAGAACAGGCCCATATCACGCGCCCCAATAAGGCGAACAACAGAATCATCAGCGAACTGGAGTTTGCCATCCATGTCTCGGAGGAGGCGCAGGGGCGCTATATGGGTGTCCTGGAGCAGGCATTGGATTTCCTGCTGGAGAAGATAGACGCCCAGGGCGTCCTCACCAATCAGGACTGCGCCGCGGCGGAGGAGATCCTGGCCCCTATGGCGGAGGAGGCGAAGAGCTACAAGCTGATTCTGGCTGCCCATGCCCATATCGACATGAACTGGATGTGGAGCTTCAATGAGACCGTGGCGATAACCCTGGCTACGTTTCGCTCCATCCTGAATATCATGGATCAGTACCCTGAATTCACCTATTCCCAGTCCCAGGGCGCGGTATACAAAATCGTGGAGGAATACGATCCGGAACTGATGGAGGAAGTCAGGAAGAGAATCGCGGAGGGCCGCTGGGAAGTGACCGCCACCGCCTGGGTGGAGACGGACAAGAACATGCCCACGGGAGAGTCCCTGCTGCGCCATATCCAGTACACAAAGGAGTACATGGAGCAGGTATGGGGCGTGGACAGGATGGAAGTGGATTTTTCGCCGGATACTTTCGGACACAGCGCCAATGTGCCTGAAATCGACAGGTTCGGCGAGGTGAAATACTATTATCACTGCCGGGGGAACGGAGGAAAGGAAATCCTCTACCGCTACAAGGCGCCCTCGGGAAAAGAAGTCCTGACCTACAGGGAGCCCAACTGGTACAATGGCGCGATTACGCCCCACATGGCGGCAGGGTTCCCGGAGATCAGCAGGCGCTGCATGGGACTGCGCACGGGCCTGGTGGTCTACGGCGTGGGAGACCACGGCGGCGGCCCTACCAGGAGGGATGTGGAGCGGGCCCTGGAGATGATGGAATGGCCCATTTACCCTCAGATAAAGTTCGGCACTTTCCATGAGTTCTTCCATGAGGCGGAAAGCGTGTGGGAGAAGCTGCCGGTAGTGGACCATGAATTGAACTACTTTGCCCCCGGCTGCTACACCACCCAGAGCCGGATCAAGAGAGGGAACCGCCGCCTGGAGGCATCTCTGCTGGATGCGGAGGCCATGTCCGCCATGGCGGGAAAGCTGACCGGCTTCGACTTTGCGAAAGAGAAAATGGAGAAAGCATGGAGGGATGTGCTGTTCACCCATTTCCATGATATCCTCACCGGATCCTGCGTGCAGGATTCCAGGGAACACGCCATGGGGCTGTTCCAGACCTCCATGGCCACAGCCAATACCCAGATTCAGAATGCCATGGCCTCCATCGGCCGCAATATCGACACATCCTCCATCAAGGTGGACGTAGATCCCTATTACAGCCAGTCCGAGGGAGCGGGCGCAGGCTACGGAATCGAGAACTTCGTGGGCGTACCCAGCACCGAGCGGGGCGGCGGGCACACGCGTATCTTCCATATCTTCAACACCCTGACATGGGAGCGGAGCCAGGCGGCGGAGCTCACCGTCTGGGACTGGACGGGGGATCTGCGCCGTATCCGCGTGACGGATCAGGCGGGAAAAGAAATCCAATGCCAGCTGCTGGACGAGGAGATGCAGCAGTACTGGGATCACAAGTATATCCGCGTGCTGGTGGACGTGACGGTGCCGGCCCTTGGATATACCACGGTGGTGCTCTCCGAGAAAGAGGCGGAAAAGTATCCTGCCTATCTGCAGGAGCGGGAGCATGTGGCCAAGATGTTTGACGATTATGAACTTGAAAATGAACGGCTTGCCGTCAGGATAGCCTCCTCGTCAGGGCGCATCGTATCTTTGGTTGACAAGGAGACCGGCGCGGAGCTGGTGGGATGTGACCGCGGCGCGGGCTTTACCTATATCGAGACGGAAACCGCTACCTCCAGCGCGTGGAATATCGGCAGATATATCCGCGAGTTCCCTGTGGACCGCTGTCTGAGGACAGAGCGCGTGGCCGATGGCCCTCTGCGTGGGAGCGTGAAAGTGACCTGGCAGGTGGCGAATTCCAAGATAGAGACTATATACAGCCTGGATAAATATCAGTCCGCGGTGCGGATGGAGGTGAAAGCGGACTGGCATGAGTCGGGAAGCGAGATTATCCCGGTTCTGGATTACCGTATCCCTCTGTCCTACGAGCCGGAGGATTATCAGTATGATATCCCCGCGGGCGTCATCCGCAGAAGCGCCCTGCACAATGATGTGCCCGGCCTGCAGTACGGCCTGGCCAGGAGGCAGGAGAACGCTTGCGCCATCCTGATCAGCGACAGCAAATACGGCTACAGGGCGGAGGGGCAGAAGCTTGCCCTGACTCTGATTAACAGCTCTACCAGCCCGGATCCCTATCCGGAGAGGGGGATTCACAACATCACCCTGTGGCTGGGAGCCTGCGGCGCGGACGCCAAAGAGGCGGAGCAGATGGCCGTATCCTGCAACCACGCGCCTTTCTATCAGCCCTCCAACGCCCATCACGGCACGTTGCCCATGGAAAGCAGTTTCCTCAAGGCCGCGGCGGACCATACGGTGATTTCAGCCGTGCTGCCCGGGGAGGACGGCAGCGTATTGGTTCGGGCCTATGAGACGTCAGGAGAGAAAGAGGCGGTCAGCCTGCGCTTTGCCGCGGACGTGGCGAAAGCAAAAGCGGTCAACCTGTTCGGCAAGGAGCAGGACGCGGAGGTGACGGTTTCCGGAAACCAGGTCACATTCGCGGTGGAGCCCTACGCGCTGGCTGAAGTGGAGATTCGTTTTGCCTGATGGGCGGAAGACAGATTTGATATGACAGAATAGAAAGAGAGGAAACTGGCATTTCGTTGCGTGCTGTTATAAGTTTATGACAGCACGCTTAGTATTATAGGGAAAGGGAAGGGGCAAAATTGAAAACGAAAGAAGTAATCTGGCGCATCATAAAGTTTTTTTACAAGAAAATGCCGGCAGCCAGTGTTCTTTCCACGCTGGCATATGTGCTGGAGAATTTTCACGCAACAATCATGACGGTTTTGTCCGCATATTTTTTTGAAGAAGCTTATGGATATCTGGCAGGCAGTGGAAATGCTCAGGCCCTGTGGGGATGCGCGGCGCTGATTATCGGGTATTATTTGGTTTATCATATTGTGTATTCTCTGTCGAGTATCTGCATTAATGCCGGGGTCTATGAAAAGGCCCTGCACCTGTTGAATGACGACCTCGTTGAAACAGTATCAGGGATTTCGCTGATTCAGTTTGAAGACGAGGAAACTCTCAAATGTAGAAAACGGGCAGAGGAATGTGTGAAAAATGAAAGGATACCGGGAATCTTTATGCTGACGACAGTGTTGATGACTTCAATAGCGGGGATTTTTTCATTGCTTGTAACCCTGGGGCTTTATCATCCTCTGCTGCCGATTGTGGCAGCCGCCAGTGTGGCGCAGTTTTTCCTGTCGGATTGGCTGCTGGAAAAAGAGGGCTATCGGTTGGAAGTGGCTTTGACACAAAAAAGAAGAAAGAGGGACTATATATGGTCGCTGTTTACGGATTTGGCGAGCGTCCGGGAAATGCGGGTCATGGGATTTACCGGCTATCTGGCGGAACGTTGGAAAACGGAGCGTGATGCGGTGAATGAGAAGCAATGGGAACTGGACAGGAAGAAGTCGCGCTATCATTTATTGTGTGATGCGATAATGACATTCGGGTATTTAACGGGTGTGGTGCTTTGTGTATTCTTGCTGCGCAAGAATGTGATATCCGTCGGGGTATTCGGTGCGTGTCTGGTTGCGTTTGCCAGTGTTCAGAAAGCCGTTGGCAATTTTTTCAGCTCTGTCGGGAGGCTTCCGGGTTTTGTGAGCCTGGCGGCGGATTATTTTACTTTCATAGATAAAAGGGGTGTGCAGGAGAGCAAATTACCGAAACTGCAGGAGAGGATTGAAACCATTGAAGTAAAAAACGTGGATTTCCGGTATCCTCATAGCCAGAAGCTGTCGGTAAGGGGCGCATCACTGACGATACGCCGGGGTGAGGTAATCTCCCTGATCGGAGTCAACGGAAGTGGGAAAACGACTCTTGTAAAACTAATCCTGGGGATATACAATCCTGCGCAGGGAGAAGTCCTCTATAATGGTATAGACTTGGAAGGTCTGGACAAAAGTTCCATATACCAGCATACGGCGTTGTTATCGCAAGATTTTGCATTGTATCCGCTATCTCTTGATGAAAATATTGCTCTGGCAGATTTAAGTCATGTTGATGAAAAAGACCGTATCCAAGATGCATTAAAGCGGACCCACATGGATGGTGTGAGGGAGCGGACCACCGGAGAAGATGGGATTCTGGGGAAAGAGTTCGGGGGATTGGAGTTTTCCGGAGGACAGAAGCAGCGTCTGGCATTGAGCAGGGTATTATTTGCGGACAGGGAACTGATTATTCTGGATGAACCGACTTCCGCATTGGATCCTCTTCAGGAAAATGCGATATTGGAGGAATTCCTCCGGCTGGCGGCGGGGCGCACGACCATTATCATTTCGCACCGCGTGGGACTGTGCCGGTATGTCGATAAAATCGCTGTAATGAAAGGCGGAACAGTAATAGAATGCGGAACCCATGAGGAATTGATGGCAGAAAAAGGAGAATACGCGCTGCTTTATGATACGCAGAGCAAGTGGTACTTGGATTCCGCGGCATCCGATGATGAGAGGAACTGTAATGGTAAATTTTTTCGGTCAGACAATGTTGGAGAGGTGCTATAGATAGGATATCAACTTTAATCCAAGAGGTGCAATTATGAAAAAATCAAAGCAAATGATAATTTTCAAGATCCTTTTTCAGGCATGCGGAAAAGAAATGGCGGGATATTTGCTTACGATGGTATGTACTGCATTCTCGGGTCCGGCAATGCTCTTTTTCAGAGGAAGGGTTATAGACGCTGCAATATCCGAAAAAGGGATTCTGCTGTTGGAAATGTTGTATTTCGGTGCTGTTGCTTTCTTGACCTTTTTAATCACCTACGAGAATAGTATGGGAAAGCAAAGGATGAAAAGGAAGCTTTATGGACAATTTTCAGCGAAAGTTTTGGAGAAGTTTTCTAAAATCCAGTATTCAGCGTATGAGTCGGAGCAGACCCTTGACATCATAAAGCGTATGGGGAACGCGCCCCAAGAAAATATTTTGCAATTTTTCAATGCTTTTTTGGAATTGTTTTCTGAAATAATTAGCGCGCTTTGTTATGCCGCTGTTTTCGCAAGCCTATCTGTCTGGTGCATGATATTGGGACTGTTAGCTTTTGGGGTCATGTTGTTCTTTGATTTCAGGCGGATGCGCATCATGGCAAATTTGTATGACGAACAGACACAAGAGGAGCGCTTGATGGAAAGCTATGAGCAGATGCTGGGGAACAAGGCGGTGGTGTATGATTTGCGGGTGGCAGACGCAGTAGATTTTTTGCTGAAAAAGAGAAAGGAACTATCCGATTCGATTGTGAAAGAGCGCTATCGCCGGACGATACAGTCACAGCTTGTTTATGAATATGGCGACCTGGTGGTAGTGGCGTGGATGGCGATTGTTCTGCTTTTTCTGGTGGATTCCTTTATAAAAGGGGCTCTTACAATCGGTCTGTTCATTACTCTGGTTGGCGCGCTTCAGCAGATAATAGATTCTTTCCGTAAGATTGGGGATGAGTATTCCGAACTACAGCGGCGGATTATGTTTGTGGACTACTATCTGTCGTTTATGCGGCTGGAGGAGACGGCTGAGAGAGGATCCGGGGATTTAGAACTGGAGGAAGAGGGCGTTCGCTTTGAACATGTGACCTTTACCTATCCGGGAAAAACGGAGCCGGCACTGCGGGATGTAAGCTTTGTGATGAAGCCTCGGACAAGGATGGCGCTGGTAGGGGAGAACGGGTCTGGAAAATCCACGCTGATAAAGTTGATGTGCGGTCTGTACAAACCAGATTCTGGAAGGATATTAATCAACGGTCGTGATACGGCAGCGCTGGATTCCAGGGCCTTAATCCGGAATTTTAGCGTCATTTTCCAGGATTATGGAAGGTATTTTTTTACGGTACAGGAGAATGTGGAATTGGGTGATATTGATAAAATGAGCCGCTCCCAGGAACAGAGAGAACCGGAAGTGAAAGCGGCGCTGCATGAGGGTCTGTCCGATGAACTGGCCGAGAGGCTGCGGCAGCCGTTAGGGAACCTTTCGGAGGACGGCATCGAACTCTCGGGAGGACAGTGGCAGAGGCTGGCTTTATCCAGAGCCTGTTACCGGGATAGTGAGATTTTGATATTGGATGAGCCGACTGCTTCGCTGGATCCGGTTGCGGAAAATGAGTTATATGCGAATTTTATCGAGATGATGAAAAACCGATCATGTATCCTGATTTCGCACAGGCTGGCTGTGGCCAGATATGTAGATCGAATATTAGTCTTGCAGAGAGGGGAATTGATTGAAGACGGAGACCATGAATCGCTTATGAGAAAAAATGGTGCGTATGCGTCAATGTATTATGCACAAAGCCATTGGTACATAATATAACAAAAACATTCCCACAAGAAGATGCAATATTCAGAGAACACGGATTCTTGTGGGAATGTTTGGCGCAGTCAGAACACCACAGACGCCGTGGACTGATGAATCTCCAGGGAAGGGGTGATGACCTTGTGGTAAATGCCCATGTCGTTCTGCTCCAGCCGCCTGCGCAGGAGAAGCCCCGCCTCCTGGCCCATAAGGTGCTCGGACTGGTTGATATGGGTGTAAAAGTCCGGGTTCCTGGTCTTGGATATGGGCTGGTCAAATGAGACCAGGGAGACAGCTTTCGGAACGTCCAGGTTCAGCGACGCGCACAGTTCGTCCAGATAGACGCAGGTGTTGCACTCGGCGGCTATGAAAGCGGTGATTTTTTCTTCCCTGACCAGTCTGTTTACCAGTTCCCGGTAGTAATTGGTATCATGGCTGCCCACACGCTCCACCGCCTGTATGGCGCTCTCCGGCATGTTCAGGCTCTCGGCGGTGCTCATGATTCCTTCCATCCTGCGCTTGACGGAAAAGGTGTACCTGTCCGAAGAGGTGACGAAAGCGATGCGCTGGTGTCCCAGCTCGTACAGATGTCTGACGCACAGCTCCCCGGATTTCCCGTTGTCCGCGATGACATGGCTGGTGTTCAGGCGCGGCAGATAGCGGTCCAGGAGCACCAGAGGGTATTTCTGCAGATTCATCAGCAAAAGCTCATTGCTGAAAAAGGGCTGATCCTGGGGAAACAGGATGATGCCCGCGATATTCGTCTCCAGGCAGCGCTTCAACAGATAGTTCTCTATCTGCGGATTCTGGCTCTGGAAAAAATGGCAGATATATTCATTCGGAGGAAAAGCCGACAGGACGCCGTTCATCATGGACAGCGAGAACATATCCCTGACCGTGGGTATGATGCAGGCGATCTCGGGCAGGTGTTCCATGCTCCCGGTGCTTTCTGCCGGTATCTTTACCTCATTGGAAAGGGAGGGCGGCACCTGCGCCCGCGATACGAAGCTTCCCTTGTTGGGGAAACGCTCTATCAGCCCCTCGTTCTTTAGCTCGCCCAGGGCCTTGGAGACCGTGATGCGGCTTACCTGATAATGCTGCATGAGCTCGTGCTCTGTGGGGAGCCTGTCTCCGGGGGCCAGAAGGCTGGTCTTGATCTGGTGCAGAATATCTTCTTTTATTTTCTGATACATGGGCTGATTCATGATATCCGCCATAGAACAATCCCTCCTTTGTAATCCCGAATCAGATGAAGCAAGTAGTTCCCCTTTAAATATACCTCATTGATATGCTATGTGTCAAGCTGGGCATTTTGCTGAATTCGTCCTATTTGTTATATGAATTATGTCGCATAGCCGGCATGGAAATATGTGAAATATAACTAAAAATATATTTCGAAACCAAAAAGTTGTTGCGCTGTGCATAGCGGTGTGCTATTATTTAACAAGAAAGACATGGCAAATAGCATAGCAAAATGAATATATACATAACAAATAATGCATATAAAGTCATGTTGAAATCTCGTGCATAATATCAAACTATAAGGAAAGGGAAGGTGTGTGTATGGCAGGGAAGACGGCAGGGGCTGCATTAAGCCCGGAGCAAAAAGCCTACAACAGAAAGAGGCTGTGGGTGGAGATTAGGAAACACTGGTTACTGTATGTGTTTCTGCTGCCTTGTTTGGTTTCATTGATTGTATTCGCATATGTCCCCATGGGAGGCATCGTGCTGGCATTCAAGAACTATCGGTTCGACTTAGGTATCTACGGCAGCGAATGGGCGGGGTTCAAGCATTTCAAATCGTTCCTCACGTCCCCTGAGTTCTGGACGACGACGAGGAATACAGTGGTCATCAGCATCATGAAGATTATCATCTGTTTCCCGGCGCCTATCATACTGGCCCTGCTGCTCAATGAGGTGCGGGCGAAGAAGTTCAAGAGTGTGGTTCAGACCGTGAGCTATCTGCCCAACTTCGTATCCTGGGCCGTGGTGGTGACATTGCTGACGGCGCTCTTCTCCCCCTACGGCGGCATCTACAATGACATCCGCAAGGCCATGGGGCTGGATCCCATCTTCGTGCTGGGCGAGAAAGGGGCGTTCTACCCGCTGGTCATCCTGACGGACATCTGGAAGAACGTAGGCTGGAGCTCCATCGTATATCTGTCCGCCATCACCGGCGTGGATCAGGGGCTCTACGAGGCGGCCGCCATCGACGGCGCGAACCGCTGGCAGTCCACCTGGCATGTGACCATCCCCGGCATCTCCACCACCATCGGCATCATGTTCATCATGAGGATGGGCGGAATCCTGGGGGCGGACATGGATCAGCTCCTGCTGTTGCAGCAGCCTGCGAACATGCAGCTGTCCCAGGTTCTGGACACTTATATTCTGCAGACAGGTCTCCGGTACGGAAAGTTTGAGTACGCCACGGCCATCAACCTGATTCGGTCGATTATCTCGCTGGGATTCGTGGTGATTACGAACCACCTGACGACCAAGTATACCGAAGTAGGCTTGTTTTGACAAGGAGGAGAGTGAAGATGAAAGAGACCAGAGGTCAGAAGATATTCAAGGTATTCAACTATACATTTCTGGGGCTGCTGGGGCTGGCCACCTTTTACCCTTTCTGGTACGTGCTGGTGGCGTCCCTGAACGAGGGCCGTGACTTTATGCGGGGCGGCGTATGGTTCTTCCCCAGGGCTTTCACCCTGGAGAACTATGCAAAGGCATTCAACGATGACAGAATCGCCCCCTCCCTGCGGATTTCCGTGGAGGCCACGGTGATTGTGGTGGTGGCAAGCCTCTTGCTCACGGCGCTGGCGGCTTACGCCCTGACGGTGAAGACCTTGCCCGGGCGGAACATATTCAGCTTTTTCTGGTACTTTACCACCATTTTTGGCGGCGGCTTGATTCCGTATTTCATGGTGCTGAGGGATTTGAAGCTGACTTCCAGCTTCTGGCTGTATGTCATCCCCAGCCTGTTCAGTTTCTCTAATTTCATCCTGCTGCGGGCGAACTTCCAAGGCATACCCTATGAGCTGCGGGAATCGGCGCAGCTGGACGGAGCGGGGGACTGGACCATCTTAAGCAGAATCTATCTGCCCCTGTCCAAGCCGATTCTGGCCACTCTGGCACTGTTCATCGGCGTGGGCAAATGGAACGACTGGTTCACAGCTGCTTACTATCAGAGCGATTCGAAACTCTATCCTGCGGCCACAGTGCTGCAGAGGCTCCTGGCGGAGGCTTCCGCAGGCAGCCAGGTCAAGGTGGGACAGGAGACGGCGGCTGCCGGTGGTATGACTACCTACACCTCCCAGTCCCTGCAGATGGCATTCGTTATGATCCTGACGATGCCCATCGTAATTGTCTATCCTTTCCTGCAGAGATATTTCGTGAAAGGTGTCATGGTCGGTTCTGTAAAGGGATGACGCGTCATCCCTTTGGGATGATTTAATCAGCCTTTACCCGAAATATATGGTTAAAACCAAAAATAAAAGGAGGAAACAAAGTTATGAAGAAAAAGGCAATGGCATTGCTGCTGTCAGCGGCTATGGTTGCAAGCGTTCTCACCGGCTGCGGCAGCGGCGACGGCGGGGACAGCAGTCAGTCTTCCGGCTCCCAGGGGGGGCAGGAAGAGTCCGGCACACCGGCGGCTGACGATGGGGGGTCCGCAGATGAGGGCCAGACCGCGGCTGATGACGGAGAGTACTATACGGACGAGGACGGGAACAAGTATAAGAAGTTCGACGACGTCCAGCTGAAGATGCTGATCTGCTGGAATGGCGGATTTAAGACTGCCTCTGACCAGTACAACAACGATGTGGCCACAGCCATCCGCGAAAAGATTGGCGTTACCGTAGAGTTCGAGGGCATCAACATGTCCGAGACAGAGAAGCTGAACCAGATGTTCGCCACCGGCGATATGCCCGACATGATTAATGCACCCTACTGGGGCGGTTCGGCAGGCGAGACCGGTGTCATCAAGAAGGCCGGAAACGAAGGCCGTCTCATTGACATCAAGGATTTGGTTCCCAACTATCCCAACATTGCGGACGCTTATGACATCGGTGTCATCAGCACAAAGTATCTGGAGAATGACATCGAGACAGAGAGCGGCGCAAGATACGTTCTGCCCACTGAGGTGGCAGGCAGTAAAGAGGATATCGCGCTGTGGGCTTACGGCGTGTTCGTAAGAGGCGATGTGCCCGAGGCTCTGGGCATTGACGAGAAGTCCATCAAGACATCCGAGGATCTGCTGGACTTCATGAAGAAAGCAAGAGACTACGGCTTCAAGGATATCAACGGCAATGACTGTATCGTAGCTACCACCTACCACAATGGCTGGAGCTACAATGATTACGGCGCAAGCTTCGACCAGAAGAAGCTGACCAACTACAGCCTGGGCGAAGACGGCAAAGTAATCTATGACAAACTGTCAGAGAACTATGTGAACAAGCAGCTGTTCTTCTGGGAGATGGTACATGAGGGCATCCTGGACAAAGAGTGCTTCACCCAGACTGACGACCGCGGCAAAGAGAAAGTCGGCAACGGTACAGCCCTGTTCTCCTGTGCGCAGTACGGCGTAACTTTGGATGCTACCAAGATGACCGGTCTGTATGACGCTCATCCGGAGATGAGATACATCCCTGTAGGTCCTTTGACCTATCAGGACGGCTCTCCTATGGTACAGGTTGAGTCCGAAGGAAGAAGCGGCTCTCCTGCCATCATCTTCCCTACCACCTGCACCGACATCGACGCTGCCCTGACCTGGCTGGATTATGTGAACAGCAAAGAGGGCACAAAGCTGATCTGCTACGGCTTTGAGGGAGACACCTATGAGCTGAACGATCAGGGACAGCCCAGGATGACCGCTGAGCTGACCGAGAGATATGCCGCGAACCAGGAGGAAGTGAACGAAGAGCTGCGAGAGAGAGGCATCAAGTACATGGCAGGCAGAACCTATGTGGCCAAGAAGAACAACCTGTGGTTCGGCGAGCCCGGACCTTTCGAGGCGGACGCTCTGGATCCCTATCTTGTTGAGTACCGCGAGATGAGGCCTGCGGAGATTCTTCCCGGCTATGCCATCGACGCTCTGGCTCCCGGATTTGAGGGATATGAGGAGTTCTCCCAGTGGGCATTCGACAGCGAGAAGGAGAACGAGTACGTACAGCGTGCATTCTTCGCTGATACCGAAGAGGAAGCAAGATCCATCATCGAAGATTATCAGGAGTACCTGAGAACCAACGATGGCGGCAAGATGCAGGAGTTCCTGGACTACATGACCAGCGTGTCCACCAGCAGGGATGACATCGTATACTAATCCGTAATCTCGTTCTGCAATGGTTTTATAAATAGTTCCATAGAAGAAATAATTAAAAACAAGAGGGTGCAGCTTAATAGGTATATACGATTAAGAGGCATCCTCTTATTCTATAAAATCGGCCGAAAAAAGGGAGGCATATTATGGCATACATCAGAGAGAAATCAGAAGAACTGACCGGTTATCAGGCGGGCGGGAGATTCCGCGCCTCCGTGGACTTAGGCTGCGATTTCGTCATGGTGTACGGAATCGACGATACCATGCCGGAGCGCATCCGGGAGTACAGGGAAAGGGGCTATGTCATCCATCTGATGACAGGTATCGCCTGGGGCGAGTACCAGGACTATCTGGACGGCAAATGGGACGGCAGGAAACACTGGGACGAGGGGCAGGTGCAGAGGGACGGCGCGGGGGTGAACCACAACCCTACGGTGCCCTACATGGTTCCCACAGTATCGTTTTCGGAGTATCTGACGGAACGGATGAAGATCGCCGTGGATGCCGGGGTGGAGGCCATCCATGTGGAGGAGCCGGAGTTCTGGGACAAGAGCGGCTATTCCGAGGCGTTCAAGCGGGAATATGAGATCCATTACAGGGAGCCCTGGAGGCCCCAGCACGAGGATTTGGATGTCCGCTATAAATCCGCCAGGCTGAAAGCTTATCTGTACTGCCGCACCATCGACAGGGTGAGCGCCGCCCTGAAAGAGTATGCCAAGGTGAAGCATGGAAAGGATTTAAGGTTCTATGTGCCCACCCACAGCCTGCTGAACTATACCCAGTGGAAGATTATGAGCCCGGAGGCGGCGTTGATCGGAATCCCCTCCGTGGACGGCTATATCGCTCAGATCTGGACGGGCACCAGCAGGGAGGCCAATGTCTATGAGGGAGTCTATAAAGAACGCACGTTCGAGACGGCTTACCTGGAGTATGGCGTGATGCAGGAGCTGGTGAAAGGCACCGGGCGCAGGATGTGGTTCTTAAACGATCCGATAGAGGATCTGCCCAGCTATACCTGGGAGAACTACCGCTATAATTACGTGAAGACGGCCACGGCTTCTCTTCTGCACCCTTATATCTGGCATTATGAGATATGCCCCTGGCCTCACAGGGTATTCGAGGGCTCCTATCCCAGAGTACAGCCCAGGATAGCGGAGAAGATTGAGACCAGCTTCGCCACGGAAGAGTCAAAGCCGATTCCGCAATCTTATGCCACGCTGCTTTCCAGTATGTTCCAGCTGTTCGGGGACATGGAGCAGACGGACATTTCCTTTGAGGGAGATGTGTCGGGCGTAGGGCTCTTCATGTCGGACAGCGGACTGTTCCAGCGCACTTTCCCGGACGGAATCGTCACCGGGGAATCCATCGAGGAGCGTTTCCGGAAAGCCCTGCACAAGAATTCCGGTAATGCGGTGGATGAGGAGCAGGCAGCAGCGCTGATGCGGGAAATCGAGGCGGATGATTCCATGATGAAAGATTTCATCCAGAGTCCCGCTTTCCCCCAGTTCTTCGGCATGGCCCTGCCTCTGGTGAAATACGGACTGCCCGTGAAGCCGGTGCAGCTGGACAATGTACGCCGTTTCGCAGGTTATCTGGACGACTGCCGTTTCCTGATTTTAAGCTATG
The DNA here is from genome assembly GCA_910576125.1 of Lachnospiraceae bacterium. Taxonomy (GTDB): domain Bacteria; phylum Bacillota; class Clostridia; order Lachnospirales; family Lachnospiraceae; genus Acetatifactor; species Acetatifactor aquisgranensis. The sequence goes on from CAJTHM010000021.1 coordinate 86,811, forward strand.
AGTACATCAAGCCGGAGGCTCCGGATGTGAACGCCTCTCTGGTGTCCTGGGTAAGGTCGGGCGGGACGCTCATGTACATCGGGGACGGGAGCGATCCTTTCCATGGGATTTCTTCCTGGTGGAGAAAGTCGGGCTATGAGAACCCGGCAAGACATCTCTTCGAGATGGCGGGGCTGGAGCAGGATTCAGCGGACGGACAGTATCCTGTGGGCAAGGGCAGGATCATCGTCTGGAACATGCTGCCTGCAAGGCTCTGCCTGTCAAAGGAACTGACCGGGGAGTACAGAAAGCTGGTGAAAGAGGGGCTTAAGGAATGCGGCGCGGACTGGCAGTACCGCAACGACCTGACGCTGCACAGAGGGCCTTACATCATCTCGGCTGTGATGGACGAGAGTGTGAGCGACGCAACCAAGAGGTTCGATGGACTGTTCGCCGACATGCTGGAGAATGATTATCGGATTATCGATAAGAAAGAAATCGGCCCGGACGAAAACGCCATCCTGTTTGACTTCTCCAAGATTGAGAAGGAAGAGTTCAGGATTGTGGGCACCTCTGCCAGAGTGGAAAAGGCGGAGAATACGGAGAGCGGCATGACTTTCCGGCTGAAGACGGCGGACAATATCAAGGCGTTCTTGAGAGTGCGCCTGCCCCGCCCTGTGGGAAAGGTCACAGCGGTGGACGAGGACGGAAAAGAAGTGCCCGTCTCCATGGAATGGGATGAGAGGACCTGCACTCTGTTGGTGTGCTATGACAGCTGCGCGAAAGCGGTGGATGTGACAGGGCACTATAGGGACTGAGCCATCTATCGGTTTTTAGGCGGTATTACGATTAGGGAATTTTATTGAGGAAAAAGCATAGAACAATTCAGTTGTCCCACACTGTAAGAGGCCGCATGGGAAGAGCGGGAGAGGAATGGAATATGATAAGGAAAGAAGAGGCGGCTTCACCGATGAAGAGAATCATGAAGCTGGTCTGGAAGAACTGGTATCTTTATATACCCAGCGTGCTGGCCACAATGGCATATCTGATATTGGACATGGTGATGGGAAAGCTGACCGGGGAGACGCTGGATGCCGCCACACAGGTGGACGGGGCATTCTGGAATCGGGCGGCATGGATGATTGCGGCGCCGTTCCTCGCGGCTCCCTTTCACACCATATCCATGCTGACAAAATTCCGGATGGCGGATAAGGTAGTCATGGAGCTGCGCGTCGCGGTGGGGAGAAAGGCCGTGAGGCTTTCCATTCCTGCGCTGGAAGAGCAGAGGAGCGGGGACATCATGGCGCATCTGGGGAGCGAGCTGGGGACGGTATACGGGTTTGTGGGATATGGCCTTTCCATGATTACGACCCTGTTCACAGCCGTGTTCGGCACGGTTCTCTTCATGTCCCTCATAGACGGAAGGATGACCGTGCTGTTTGTGGCCTCATCCTTTCTGGTGCTGCCGGTGAGCCTGTGGATCTCCAGACCGTTCAAGGACATGGAGGAGAGCCTGCGCATGGGGAACGGCCTGGCGCAGCAGGCAGCCAACGAGGGCCTGCAGGCAGCGGCAGTGGTGAAGTCTTTCCAGCTGGAGGGCTTCGTGGGCAGGCGGTTTCGGGAGGCGCTGGGGAAGGCGCTGGCAGTGGACCTGCGCATGCAGAAGACCACGGCGGCCATGAACGGCACGGGAGTGTTGCTGGGCTATCTCCCCATGATGGCGATGCTGGCTTTTGGCGCGCTGCGCGTGTCTGAGGGGACGCTGACGGTGGGCATGCTGCTCTCCCTGACAGTGGTCAGCAAGCATTTCGTGACCTGGCTGACCCAGGTGCCGGACGTGTTCGGCTATATACAGAAATGCAGCGGCGCCTGCACGAGGCTCTTCCGGTACCTGGACCTGCCGGAGGAGAGCGGCGGGACGCAGACGGAGCCGGTGGCGGAGGCGCCCTTTGTGGAGTTTGAAAATGTATCCTTTTCTTATCCGGAATCCCCTGAGCTGATAAAGGATCTGAACTTTTCCGTAAGACGGGGGGAGACCGTGGCGCTCGTTGGGGCAAGCGGGGGCGGCAAGAGCACGATTCTGCAGATGATTTGCGGCTTCCTGATTCCTGCGGAGGGCCAGGTGCGCGTCCGGGGCCATGGTGTCTGCGAATGGGCCCTTGGCCCTCTGCGGGAGCAGCTGGCCTATGTGACCCAGGACAGCTATCTGTTCCCGGGCAGCATCCGGGAGAACCTGCTGGCGGCGGACAACACGGCATCCATGGAGCGGCTGAGGGAGACCTGTGCGCGGGCGGGGATCCTGGGATTCGTGGAAGAGCGCGGATGGGACGCGGCGGCAGGCGAGAGGGGCGTGGCCCTTTCGGGCGGGGAGAAACAGCGCATCAGCATAGCCAGGGCCATGCTGAAGGACGCTCCGCTGCTTTTGCTTGACGAGCCCACCTCCGCGCTGGACGCAGAGGCGGAGAGGGTGGTGCAGGAGAGCCTGGAGCAGCTGATGGAGGGGAAGACCGTGCTGGTGGTGGCGCACCGCCTGGCCACGATTCGCCATGCCGACCGCATCCTTGTGCTGGACGGGGGCAGGATCGTCTCCGCGGGCACCCATGAGGAACTGCTGCGCGCCAGCGGATTATATCGTGAAATGGTAGAAAGACAGCTATACGGGGGGTTGGGGGAATGAAAGAACGAAGAGCGGGAGCAAAAAGCGTAAAGCGGCTGCTGCAATATGTGGCCCCATGGAAGTTCCGGTATGTGTCGGGCCTGTTGGTCACGGCCCTGGACCCCTATATGAAATCGCTGCTGGTAGGCCTGTTCATCGGGGGGATGCTGGAATTCGCCCAGGACGGGGACTTTGTCGGCGTCATGAGAGAAGCGGCGAAATGGCTCCTGCTCATGGCGGCCTGGCTGCTTGCCGCGGCTGTGGGCCAGTATGCCTTTGAGAGCGCGGGCCGCAGGGCAGCGGCGGAACTGAAGAAAGACCTGTACCGGGACATGATCTGTGCGCCTTACCGCCTGATCAGCAGACAGCACAGCGGAGATCTGCTGTCCCGCCTGGACAGCGATGTGGACAGCTGCCAGAGACTGTGGGGGGAGTTGACGAGGGACATTGCCAGGACGGTTCTTTCCGTAATCCTGGGATTTATCACGGTCTGGAGCATCCACTGGCTGATTGCGGTGGTGCTGTGCGGGGTGGGCGTGTTCATGCTGGTCTTCAATTCCTTTCTGATCCGGAGCAACCAGGAGAGGTATAAGGAGCTGGCGGCACAGCAGGGAGAGAACATCGCCCATATGAGCGATCTGCTCGCCGGTTCCCGGCTAGTCCGCATCTATGGGGAGGACACTGGCCTGATGAGGCGCTTTGAGGACAGCTGTATGAAATTCTTCCATACGTCCATGCGCGCCCTGAATGTGCGCGCCTGTTATTACGGCTTCAACCAGGTGAATGCCGGGCTGACGCTGGCGGGGAGCCTGGGGCTGGGGATGATTCTCTATTATCAGGGAATCCTCTCCCTGACCGCGCTGCCGCTGCTGATCCAGATGGGCACCATGGTGGTGTCGCCCATTGCGGAACTGGGCTGGACATGGGACAGCTGGAATGAGGTGGCGCCCAGAATCGACCGCGTCACGGAGCTCCTGGACCAGGAAAAGGAGGACATTGGCAGGGGAGAGGGAGGCGATGTGTCTTTTGGCCAGGGCGCGGCGATCCGGGCGGAACATATGAGCTTTTTCTATGAAGAGGGGAAACCGGCGCTTACCGATGTGGATCTGGAGATTCCCATGGGCAGCACTTACGGCATCGTAGGGCACAGCGGGAGCGGGAAGAGCACCTTGCTGCGGCTTTTGATGGGGATGGAGGACTACCAGGGGAGCCTGCGGATCGGCGGCAGGGAGGTCCGGGACATGCCGTTGGCCGGGCTGCGCAGCCGAATCGCCTATGTGCCCCAGGAATGCCCGCTGTTCGACGGGAGCATTTTTGAGAACATACAGCTGGGAAGGCTCTCTGCCAGTAGGGAGGAAGTACTGGAGGCGGCAGCGGCTGCGGATGTGGACGAATTTGTCAGCGGGATGGAGCACGGATACGATACTTTGGTGGGCGAGAACGGGGTGAAGCTCTCCGGCGGCCAGCGCCAGCGGATTGCAATCGCCAGGGCCATGCTGAAGGACGCCCCAATCCTGCTGCTGGACGAGGTGACGGCAGCGCTGGACGGGGCGGCGGAGCAGCGGATTCAGGGCTCGCTGTCAAGGCTCATGCAGGGCAGGACCACCCTGATCGTCGCCCACAGGCTGTCCAACGTGACAGATGCCGACCAGATACTTGTCTTCGACGGGGGCAAGGTGGTGCAGCAGGGGAACCACGGCCAGCTACTGGAGTCGGACGGCCTCTATGCAAGGCTATATCGGCTGCAGACGGGAGAGCTTGGGTGACAGGCCAGCGTTTCAGCAAGGCACCGAAGAATAGGTATGAATTTGAGGCTTGACAACCGGAAACATTGTTGTAGAATGAATGGGGCTGGGGAAAGCCCCGAGTTGGGTCAAGGCTGATTGTTATAAGAAGGAGGAATATTGAGATGAAATTAGTACATTCCGAATGGAAAGACAGAGTCAAACACTGGATGCGCACCCTGAGAGACGATCTGTATGAGCCTCTGGGAGAGATTTCCTGGGAGGCGTACCCCACCATGGAATACCTGACGCCCGAGGAGGCGCAGAAAGGGCCTTTCGAGCCTGTGAGCCCCGGCTACACCTGGGGACATGTCTGGGAGTACTGCTGGTTCAGAGGAAGCATCACTTTGCCGGAGCAGGCAAAGGGCCAGCGGATTGTGATGGATTTGAAGCCCCAGGGGGAATCCACGCTGTTCGTGAACGGCAGATCCTTTGGAACCTACCGCGCGTCCTGGGTGAACGAGCCTCATCACTTTATCGAGGACAATGTGCTCAGCACCTGCGCGGAGGGCGGAGAGCGGTTCGACCTGCTGATGGAGACCTACGCGGGACATTTCATCCCCGAGGCCCCTACGGGAGGCTGCGCCACCGGCCCTGTGCTGCCCGGCGCCTATGAGGACACGGCGGTGGAGGGAAAGCGCCGCACGCTGGAGAAATGCACCTACGGCATCTGGAATGAGGACGCTTACCAGCTGTACATGGACGTGGCCACGCTGAGCATGCTCCTGACGACCCTGGACGAGAAGTCCCTGCGGGCGGCGAAGATTGCCAAGGCGCTGCAGAATTTCACCCTCATCGTGGATTTTGAGCAGTCCAGAGAGCAGCGCATCGCTTCTTATAAAGAGGCAAGGGAGGCGCTGCGCCCGGTGATGGAGGCGAAGAACGGCTCCAGCGCGCCGGTGTTCTACGCGGTGGGCAACGCCCATCTGGATCTGGCATGGCTCTGGCCCATGGCTGAGACCTACCGCAAAACGGAGAGGACTTTCGCGGCCCAGCTGCGCCTGATCGAGGAGTACCCGGAATACAAGTTCATCCAGAGCCAGCCGGCTTCTTATGAGATGTGCAAGAAGAACTATCCCGAGCTGTTCGCCAGGATCAAGGAGGCTGTGAAAGGCGGCCAGTGGATCGCGGACGGCGCCATGTGGGTGGAGCCGGATACCAATATGGCCAGCGGAGAAGCGTTAATCCGTCAATTGATACACGGAAAACGGTATTACAAAGAAGAGTTCGACGTGGACAGCAAGGTGCTCTGGCTGCCGGATACCTTTGGATACACCGCGGCCCTGCCCCAGATTCTGAAAGGCTGCGGCGTGGATTATCTGGTGACCCAGAAGATATTCTGGTCCTACAATGAGGGAGACCAGTTCCCATACCACTATTTCACCTGGCAGGGCATGGACGGCTCTGAGATCGTGTCTTTCCTGCCTACCAGCTATACCTACCGCACGGATCCTATCGAGGCCAACAATATCTGGAAGAACCGGACTCAGCTTCAGGACCTGGATGCGTTCCTGATGCCTTACGGATACGGCGACGGAGGCGGCGGTCCCGCAAGGGATTATATCGAGTACGCCAAGCGCCAGGAAGACCTGGAGGGCAGCGTGAAAGTGAAGATGGCAGGCCCCATGGAATTCTTCCGGGATATGGAGGAACAGGGCGGCCCTGTGAACACATATGTAGGCGAGCTGTATTTCAGCGCCCACAGAGGGACCTATACCTCCCAGGCGGCAGTGAAGAAGAACAACCGCCGCAGCGAGCTGGCCATGAGGGAAGCGGAGCTGTGGAGCTGCCTGGCGGCTGAGCGCGGCCTGGACTATGATCTGGCTAAGGCGGATGCCCTGTGGAAAGAAATCCTGCTGCATCAGTTCCATGATATCCTGCCCGGCTCCAGCATCGGACGCGTCTATGAGGAGGCGAAGAAAGCCCATCAGGCTATCCTGGACGGCGCGGCAGAGCTGCTTGACCAGGCTCTTGAGGCGCTGACGGAGGAGAAGAAAGAAGGAGCCGTAACGGTATGGAATTCCTTAAGCTTTGACAGAAAGGCTCTGGTGGAGCTGCCCGAGGCCTTTGCAAAGGGCGCGAAGACCCTCGAGGGAGAGGCGGTGCCCGTGCAGAAGACGGCGGAGGGCGTGAAAGCAGTCGTAGAGATTCCTTCCTGCGGCGCGGTCTCCCTGGTTCCTGCAGAGGGCGCGGCTTCTGAGGACAGCGTGAAAGCTGCAGTGACCGTGAAAGAAGATAAAGACGGATATGTGATGGAGAACAGCCAGGTCAGGGCAGTTGTCAACAACAGAGGCGAGGTAGTCTCCTTTGTGCTGAAAGAGTCCGGCAGAGAGTTCGCGGCAGAGCCCATGAACAGATTCCGCCTGTACAAGGATGTTCCCCGTATGTTCGACGCCTGGGATATCGATTCCAACTATATCCTGCAGGAAGTGGAGGCTGTGACCGAGGTTTCCGTGGAGAAAGTCTCTGACGGCATCGAGGGCGTAGTGAAAGTCACCGGCAGGCTCAGCGAATCCGGCTTCGTGCAGTACATCCGCCTGGCTGCGGACAGCAGGAGAATCGTGTTCGACACTGAGGTGGACTGGAATGAGCTTCACAGATTGCTGAAAGCATCTTTCCCTGTGGACGTATATGCGGAGAACGGCATCAACGAAATGCAGTTCGGTTATGTGGAGCGTCCCGCACACCGCTCCAAGCTGTATGACAAGGACAGATTCGAGGTATGCAACCATCGCTACAGCGCGCTCTGTGACGGTTCCCACGGCGCGGCGGTGCTCAATGACTGCAAGTATGGTATCAGCATGAACGGCAATGCTCTGGAGCTGACCCTTCTGCGGGCAGCCGCATGTCCTGAGATGCGCGCGGATCAGGGGCAGCATTCCTTTACCTATGCTTTCACGGCATGGGAGGGAAGCTTTGCAGACAGTGATGTAGTCAGACAGGGCTATGAGCTGAATGTGAAGCCCGCGGTGAGCGGGGGCGCCGGAAAGCGCTTCAGCGCCGTGACGGTGGATAAGGCCAATGTCATCCTGGATACCATGAAGCCTGCGGAGGACGGAAGCGGAGATATTATCTTGCGCCTGTATGAGTCCAAGAAAGCGGCGACAAAAGCGGAAGTGAGCCTGAACTTCGGTGCGGGCAAGGCTTATCTGTGCGATATGCTGGAAAACGTCACTGAGGAAGCGGCTGTGAACGATGGCAAGATTGTCCTGCCTTTCAGGGCATTTGAAATCAAGACCGTCAGGATAAAGAAATAAATAAGATGGAAATGGCAGCCGCCCCTTTTGCGGAGAGACAGTGACCGCAAAAGAGGGCGGCTCTTTAAAGGAGGCAACAATTGAAAATAGTGACTTTTAATATACGCTGTGATTATGGCCAGGACGGAGATAACAATTTCTGTTTCCGCAAGCCGCTGATTTTGGAGAAACTGGAGAAAGAGAAAGCTGACATCATCTGCTTTCAGGAAGTGCTCCCCCATGTGGCCGCATGGCTGAAAGAGGCCCTTTCGGACTATTATGTCATCGGCTGCGGCCGCAGCGAGACCCTGGAGGACGAGCAGGTGGCCATTGCCTATCGAAAGGATGCCGTCAACCTGATTCAGATGGAGACCTACTGGCTGTCAAAGACGCCCTATGTGCCTGCGTCCCGCTACCCGGACCAGAGCATCTGCCCCAGAGTGTGCACGGAGGCGGTCTTTGAGGAATTTGCCACGAAGCAGGTGTTCCGGGTGGTGAATACGCATCTGGACCACGAGGGGCCAGGAGCGAGGGAGCAGGGGCTGCGGCAGATTTTGGATAAGCTGGAGCAGGCGGTGCTTTTTGCCCAGGTGCCTGTAATCATCACCGGGGACATGAACGCGGAGCCGGACAGTAAGGAAATGGCGGTGATGGCAGAAGATTCTTCCTATACAAATGTGACGGAGGGAATCGGCATCACTTATCATGGCTATAAGCGGAGCGAACCTCCCTGCAGTATTGACTATATTTTCACAAAGGGCTTTGTCTGTGAGAGGGTTGAGAAGTGGGAGGATGAAAGGGGCGGGGTGTTCCTTTCCGACCACTATCCGGTGTGCGCCGTGCTGCGGCCGGAGGCGTAGGTTCGATACAGAGGGCTCATGCAGGCCGGATGAACACTATATGGTAAGGCTGGACGACTGCCCGAAAGGATTCATGATATTATAGAGATATGGCTTTCTAAAACACCGAAAGGGAGAGAAAATCATGCTGAAATGGAAAGAGGAATGGACATATGAGGGCGGCTGCCCGGCAGCGGGGCTGTATAATACAGGCTCCATGATAACGGATGATAGCTGCGGCCCGACGGAAGATGACGGCCCCATGCTGCTGGTGACGGACACCAATGAAAAGGAGTATGGGGCATACCTTGAAAAGTTGTGCGGGCTGGGCTTTGAAAAAGTCTTTGAGAACCATACCGCCGCCGTGGACTGCTGCCAGATGAAGAAAGCGGATGCGCTGCTTTACGTGTATTATACGCGTGCCCTGGGCCAGGTGCGCGTCATCGAGGACAGGGCCTCCGTGTCCCTGGAAGAATTTTCTTATACCTGCGAGAGAGGGGCCTCTGCGGAAATCTATCAATACGGACTCTACTATGACCCGCGCAATGAACTCAGCCCTGTTACGGTCAACTGCGGGATGTTCTATATTATACGGTTGGCCGACAACCAGCTGGTCATGATCGATGGCGGCCATTATCTGCAGTGCTCCGCGGAGGCGGTGGAGGGCATGTACCGTTTCCTGCGCAGGATTACAGACACAGCGGAGGGAGAGAAAATCCGCATTGCTGCATGGTTTTTCTCCCATGCCCATGACGACCACATGGCGGCCTGCATCAGGCTGCTTCGGACATATCCTGAAAGTTTCGAACTGCAGCGTGTGATGTTCAATTTCCCGCCTTATACCACGCATCCCGGTGATCTGGATGCGCTGATACTGAAAGAGACCCTGCGGGAGTTCTGCCCGGATGTAAAGTGCCTGAAGCTTCACAGCGGCCAGGCCGTCACGCTGGCCAATGTCCGCTTTGACGTGCTGTATGCCCAGGAGGACGCCATTTCCAAAGAGAATTCCAAGGTATTCCCTTTCCGGGATTTCAACTGCACTTCCGTCATCCTGAAAATGACTACAGGCAATGGCACGGTCATGTGGCTTGGGGATACCAACGTGGAGACAGAGGAACTGGTGCTTCGGACGGTTCCGGCCGGGCTGTGGAAGTCGGACGTGGTACAGGTCGCCCATCACTGCTTTAACTTCCTCTCCCGCCTGTATCCTGCCATTGATGCGGATTATGCCATGCTGCCCAACAGCTATTACGGGGGGCATACGGTGGAGAACACCGATAAGCTGATGGATGTGGTGAACTGCCTGGCCTCGCCGGACAATATCTGGTATGAGGAGCGGACTACCGGGTTTAGGTTCGAGGACGGGCGTTACCAGGTCATCCTGGAAGAGGAGCGCGTGGGCGGTGAGCATGACGGCGTGAATCTCTATGGGGTGCGGATGTAAAAGCCATATTATTTTTTATATCTGCCCACCCCTTAAAGGTACAGCTCATTCTCCTTTCTTGCGGAGCAGGCTTTTTTCATCGCCAGCGCTGCGGCAGAGACCATGGCGCTGTTCAGTTTCCGGGCTGACTGAGGGCACAGCACGGTACAGCGCATACAGGAAATACACTTTTTGCTGTCCGTCTCTTTGGGATTTTCCAGGCTGATTGCCTGTGCCGGGCACTGTCTGGCGCAAAGGCCGCAGTTGGTGCAGCCATTGCCCGCTTTCGGCACCAAACCGCCGCCTCCCGCTTTCTTATAAGGGCGGTTTCCCGGAATCTGCGGCGTGGAGGGTTCGGCGGAATTCCCGTTTATTTTTTCCAGAATCTTTTGGGCGAAACTGACCAGCTCGCTCTTGTCCTGTTCATCAGGCCTGCCTGCGGCGTACTGATGCATGATGGAATGTTCCGCAATGGCGGCAATGGCGGCGATGACTTTGAAGCCGCTTTTTTCCGCAAGGTCTTGCAGTTCGATCAACGTGTCCTCATAGGCCCGATTGCCGTATACGCAGACGATGACGCAGGGGGCCTGGTTTCCGTGGATATTTGCGATTCTCCGGGCGGCAAGGCCGGGGACGCGTCCTCCGAAAGAGGGAATCGCGATGATGGCGATTTCCTCTTTTTCGATGTTGAGTGAAGAACTGTCCATCTCCGGGTTGGATAGATCGATTTTGCTGACGGGCATTCCCCATGTGTCTGTTATGATATCCGCGACTTTAGCGGTTCCGCCGGTAGGGCTGAAAATTATCTGCGAGACTTTCATGTCTGCACCTCCTGTAATTTTTAAATTTACATCATTATAGCAAATGCATGGCGGCATGTCAAGATTTACAGCAATGTCCGTTTGTGCTACAATTTTATACTACATAACGCCAGAATTTACCGTACTGCACTGGTTAAACTTATATGGCTGGCATTATGTAGTCGGGTTACTCGGAAATTATAACTGTTAAGCAGTATATATAAGGCAGGGGCTGATTCCCTGCCGCTTACTGCGAGGACGCTTATTGCAGAAAGGAAAGGCGTTATGCACATCAGCACGAAATGTTCAGTGGCCATTCACTGTCTGATTTTCATCTATGAATATGGGGAGAAACAAAAGGTGACCAGCGAACTGTTATCGCTGTCCAGCGGCAGCAATCCTGTCACCATTCGAAATATCCTGAGTGCGCTGAAAAAGGACGGCATGATATCTGTCCGATTCGGAACAGGCGGCGCTGCATTGGACTGTCCGCCGGACGAAATCACCCTATACCGCATATGCCGGGCGATAGAGCCGGACTTTGATTCCAAACTGATTGGCGTCCACCCCATGCCCTCGCCATTATGTCCTGTGGGGAGAAATATCCATACAGTATTGGATTGCTCTTATCAGAAAATCAGGGAGGATTTGTGTGAAAGTCTGAAAAAAATCACGCTGGAAAATATGATTTCCGATTATAAGGGAACTTTGGATAATCGTAAAAATTACGATGATGAATAATGATGCCTGCTATACTAATCACTGTAAGACAGGCACCTTGAAAAACTTGAAATGACCGTCCGGAGGGATGCCTCTCCCGGAGAAGCGCCGCCTGACCCGTCCGGGTCCCGCGCGCCAAGGAGAGAAAGGCAACGCCGCAGGAAGCGTGCGGCGGCTCCGGGGAGAGCGGCAAAAAAATACCGGATTTGCACGTAAAAAGTTACAGGAAACAGCATATCAAAGAGAAAGGCTGTAGACGGCCGGAACAGGAGGATGAGAAGATGGAAAGTATCATGGAATGCAGAAAGGCGTTATCTGAATTTGGGGTCGAACTGGAGAATGGCATGCGTACGCTCCGCATCACGGCCCGGTGCGTGCCCCAGGAGGATAAGGATCAGGCTGACTCTCTGAAAAGTTTTGTCTTAGGCCTCGGTTACTCGCAAAAATATTATGGCTCATGGGCTAGACCCGCCGGTCTGCTTGGGGCGCTCCGGCGCTACGGCTATAGGGCGGAAGCAGACTACGTTGCGGATCCTGCGTACCGGGAAGCTGAATATGTGGAGAGGCAGGAAGAGCCCCTGTGTAATTTGGATCCGGTGAGCATTGCCATGAATGCTGATATCGATATGGAGGAACCGGAATATCTGCCCGATCCGGAACGTTGGAAGACAAGCCGGGTCATGGGCATCAGTTTCGGTTTTGCTGCTGTGAGGGAGGTGGTGGTGGACGAGGATAACCCATATTTTGCCTCCCGGGACGGCGTACTGTTCAGCAAGGATATGACCTGGCTGATCTGGTATCCCTATGGGAAGCAGGACAGGATCTATACCGTTCCCGATAGTGTGACGGAAATCGGTCCCTGGGCCTTTGCGGGATATCCGCATGAGCTTCCGGTGAAAAGGGAGGACGGGAGCATCGTACAGGACAGGGGCAATAATAAATACCATGTGAAATATGTTTATAACAAAAGCCTGCGCCAGGTGGTTCTGCCTGATACCGTGACGGTGATTCGGGAAGAGGCTTTCAACCACTGCCTCTTCCTTGCGTCAATAGACCTGTCATCTAAATTGAAAGAGATTCGGTGGGATGCTTTCCGCGGCTGCAAGGAATTGTGGTCAATCTGGCTCCCGGACAGCCTGGAGTACATGGAGCCGGCTTTTGAGGGCTGTCACAAGCTGAAAAAAGTAAGGTTCCTGGGCACCCGGCACCAAATAACGAGAACCTGGAAGACACGCTCCTCCAGCAAGTGTACGACCTACATGGGGCCTGTACCCTACTCTCCTGATTATATGGCGGAATTATTTCATAGAACTTCGGATAAGGAGGAGCCGGAGATACTTTTCGATAGCCCGTGGTTCACTATTACAGACGGAGTGATGTTCAACCGCGACAGGACGGAACTGATCTGGTGCGACCGCTGGAAAAAGGGATCCTATACCGTACCGTCCACCGTCGTCCGCATTGGGGAACGGGCATTCGCCGATTGCGAGAACCTGACACAGATCAGCATCAGCCATCCGGGCACCGTCATCGAGAAGCGCGCGTTCTTTTGTTGCAGGAAGCTGGAGCAGGTGGTATTCCAGGGCTCCGGCAGCGTGAAAAGCATTGGGGACCATGCGTTCCAGGGCTGCGAAAAACTGCGGAATATAGAACTCGCCGAAGCGGAGTCCATCGGAGAATGCGCGTTCTATGTCTGCCGTTGGCTGGGACCGGAGGTCAGGGTTTCCAAAGACTGCAGGCATATCGGGAAGCAGGCATTCGACCTTTGCGAAAATCTGAGAAGCCTGTACGTACCTAAGGCTTTGGCGAACTTCCGCTATGAGAGCCTTGATTCGAAAAGAAAACGCTGTCTTAAGCTGCCTTATGGGTATGCGGATTGAATCTTACAGAAGTAATTGTACAGAGCCCCCGGCCTGAGATAGATGGCCGGGGGTAAATTTTTGTTCTGAAAGGAAAGCGGCTTTTATAGCCGCCTGCTCCTTTCATATTTGGATTTTTCTATGTTCGCTGCCGCAAAATACGATTTCCGGCATGAGAGGGCAGCCGCCCAGGCATAACTCCATCGTCCACTGTCATATTGGGCTTTTCTACCAGCGCGCCGCTCTGGTAGCAGCCGATTCCCGCTTTCCGGCACAGCCCCGTTTTCCCGTGGATGCAGTGCCCCATCACCCCTACGTCGATGAGATGGGGGAACGACGCCATAAATGGGTCTGCGCCGGTATCTCTGCCGTTTTCGATAACGCCGGAACGGATATAGGTTCCTGTTCTGTCATCGAACAGCGTTATAAAATGATATTTGGGGTCTGTGACTCTGTGTTTCATCTGTTTCCCGCTTTCGTTGTTTTGCCTGCCGACAAAGAAGTTATGCGTTATATAGAAAGAATACCACAAAAGCCGCCTGTTTTCACCTGTTTTCAACGGTGTTGAGGATTGCTATCGAAGACCGGCGGAATCTCTGTGCCCGCCAGGATGCCATGGAACCGCTGGGCGAGAGATTTCTGTTTGGACCGTAATAATTACGAATGCAGAAATTGGCGCCTGCTATACTATTCATTGTAAGGCAGGCGCCATGGAAACATAAAAGTATGACAGAACTGTAAAACAGAATTTTCAAAAAAGGAAGGAGAACCGACATGTACATCCCTAACGAAGCGAACATTATCAAAGAATCATCCCACGGCTATCACCGCATCCCCATCCAGGACGAGATGCTCTCCCACCGGGAGGTGGAGCTGGTGGGGGAGGTGGACGCTGCTTCGGTGAATGCCCTGATCCGCCAGCTGCGCTATCTGCAGCGTCAGAATCCGGAGGCTTCCGTCACCCTGTACATCAACAGCCCCGGAGGCAGCGTGGACAGCGGCATGGCCCTTTACGATGTGATGCAGGCGGTGAGCTGCCCCATCCGGACGGTCTGCGTGGGGCTGGCGGCCTCCATGGCGGCTCTGCTCTTCGTCTCAGGCGCGGAGCGCGACATGCTGCCCCACAGCCGCCTCATGATCCACGATCCCCTGATTCTCCAGACCGGCGGCAGCGCCCTGAAGCTGAAAGCGGTCAGCGACGACCTGATGGAGACGAGACAGATTATCGCCAAAGTCATCGCGGATCACTCCGGCAAGAGCATGGAGGAAATCCTGGCCAAGACCGCCAGCGACAGCTACTTCCGGGCGGAGGAGGCCGTGGAGTTCGGCCTTGCGGACCGCATCATCACAAGCCTTGCGGACGATAAGTGACGCTGCGGCGTACAAGAATCGCAATAACTAATGCCTTGCGGCATCCGCCGGACGGATGCCGGGGCAGCCAATCATATCAGGAGGGAAAAAGAATGTACAACAACATCAAAACAAAACGTATCCTTGCAAAAAACATCTTCGCCAGCAATGACACCTGGGCCACGGGAATCAACAACAATGACCTGCTGGTGGGACCGTCCGGAGGCGGCAAGACCAGGGGCTATGTGGTCCCCAACATCCTCCACGCCCAGGACAGCCTGATTGTGGCCGATACCAAGGGGAACCTGCGCAGGCTGTATGGGGAACACCTGGAGAGGAACGGCTACAAGGTCATGCACCTGGACTTTACCGATGTCGCCGGCACTCCCTGGGGCTACAACCCTCTGGCTTACATCCGGGAGTGCCGGGACGCGGAACTCAACCGGAATGGGGATTATTACCGGGAGCAGGATGTAAAGAAGCTGGCTCATGCCCTTTGCCCGTGCCTGAACGGTAAAGAGCCTTTCTGGGACCAGGCAGCCCAGATGTACCTGGAGGCGATTATCCTCTTCGTCCTGAATCTGCTGCCTCCGGAGCAGCATGACTTGTACGAGGCGTACACCTTTCTTTCGAAGATGGGAACCGATGGGCTGGAAGATATGATAGAAGAGGAGTGCACCACTCATCCTGACAGCGCTTTCGCCCGCAAGATTGGGATGATTCTGCAGAATTCAAGGGTAGAAAAGATGGATGCCAGCATCAAAGGAATCCTGGCCCAGCATCTGGACGTGGTGACATACTCCGGTGTGAAGCGGATGTTCCGCATGAAGGAACAGGTGGACATGGGTGCCTTTCTCAAAGGGAAGACGGCTCTGTTCCTGTCCGTCAGCGACTCCGACCGCAGCCAGGACGTCCTGATTAACCTCTTCTACACCCAGGCGCTGCAGTACCTCATGGATGCTGCGGACAGGCAGCCGGACAGCCGTCTCCCGATTCCGGTGCGCTTCATCCTGGATGACTTCAGCACGAACACCGTAATACCGGATTTCGATAAAATCATATCGGTAATCCGCTCCCGGGAAATCTATGTCAGCGTGGTCATCCAGAGCCTTTCCCAGCTGGAGGGTCTCTATAGTCATGCGAAGGCTCAGACCATCATCAACAATTGCGACCATTGCCTGTACCTGGGCGGGACGGATACCCGGACGGCGCAGTACTTCGCCGAGAAGTTCAACTGCCAGGTTTCCACAGTCCTGAACCTGCCGCTGGATACCCTGTTCATATTCGAAAGGGGCAGTGAGCCGCGCAAAGCGCGGAAATATGAGCTGAATCAGGATGAAGTCTACCGTGGCCTGATGGAGTCTGTGATGTGGATGCACACAGAGGAGGAAGCGTCCGGAAAGGAGGCAGTATGAGGGACGGAAGAGAGGCGCGCCTGACGCTGGAGGAGCGTCTGGCGCGCACGGCAAAGTCTCAGGCGGTTTCGCCTGAGGCCGCCGTCAAATTGGTGAAGCGGTTCGCCGGGATTCCCGCATTCCGGGTTTTCTTCGGAAAGCCTGACGTGGAGATTATGTATGAGCTGACCGGAGAGTTCTGGGAGCATCCGTCAGTATCTGTGGACAGCTACCGCGGCTTCAGCCGTAGTTTCCGGCTTGCAGTCGAGCACGACAACGATTTCGCGCGGTTGTCTTCGCCGGACAGGCTCCTGACGGGGGAGCGTGATTCCTATGAGCCGGTCTGGGGCGTCAGGATGAATAATGCCATGGTCCTGCTGGGTCTGATGCTGCTGGATCACGCCAGGGGCAGGCTGAGGCCGAAAGACATCTATCACTGCACGCGGATGACTCTGGGACAGTACCTGGACGCTGTGATGAATCTGGGATTCGGAAAGAACGGAGGATCGGAGCCGGATTTGACGGATTATGCCCGGAGTTGGAGGGATATGCTTCTGAAAGACCATGACGGCTCCAGGCCCCTGGGAGATGCGCTGGCGGACATCCTGGGGCGCTACATTGCCGCATGGCAGGAGTTCGACCATCTGGATCATATCCTCCGCTGCATAGGCGCCCTTTCCTGTTATCTGGAGCAGGAAGAGGTGGGCAGGACGCTTCCTCAGGAAGAGGCGGATAAGATTCGGCGTTTCCGGGAGGCGCTCTGCCGGTACGGCTCTGACCTGGAGGGATGGGAGCTGGTGGAGATTGACAAGCGGTATCTGGATCCCAAAGGATATTACTTTACGCTGGCCTGTGAGTACCCGGAAGAACTGCCCAATCCCGGCAGCCAGGATACCGCCCCGGGGGCGCTGCGCAGCCGGATTTTCCTCTCTGAGAGGGACTATCATCCCGGGGCGCTGCGGGAGCTGGCAGCCAAGTCTCCCTCCCGGGATCTGCAGGCCCTTCTGGAGAAGTACGTCTGTGAGGAACGGCTGGCATCCGCCATGCGGGAAATCAATACAGCGGTGACGGATCTGTATATGCTGTGGGTGGAACCCTATCTGCGGATGGAGGAATAACACGATAAAACATCTTATTACGACAATCCTGTTCGGGCTACAGTAGGCGGCAGCGCCATTACGTTACTTGCATCTATTACCTTGCTTTTATGCTATAATCATGTGAGGATAAAAATGCAGGGGGATGCCCCCGGGCGCGGAATCCACAAGTTTAAGAAAGGTGCGGTGAAAAAGCATGAGTGAAGAAAACAAGACACGCAGGGAATTACCCTTAAAAGATTTTGAGGCAGACTTCGAAAAATATTTTCAGTATGAAAAGAGCCCGCTGTGGAAGAAAGTTGAGGACTATCAAAAGAACCTGCTGTGCATCCAGGATGTGGCAGACAGGCTTCTTGGGCACATGAAAGGGCATGGAGTCTCTTTCAAGCCGGAGATTACAGACGAGAAAGGAAAATTCAGCCAGGAGAAGCTTTCCGGCTTTGTGGATGAGCTTTTGGCCCGCTGGGCGGAGAAACAGCGGGAGGGCACGTTCACGGATTTGTCCACCGGGGAGAGCATGGCGGAATCCTATATCCGGGCGCGGCAGGAGCTGTACGGCAGTTATCTGTACCTGATCATGCGGTGCAGCCTGAGTCAGGCGGATTATGACTTTGTGGTAGGCGGCAGTTTGAAAGTGCGGACGGACTTCGCTTTCCTGCTGGAACAGGCGGAGTGGCTTATGCGGGGCTGGTGTGTCGTGAAAGAGGAGGATGGGAGTAAAAAGAATCAGCTGTTCTGGGGCTATGACGGGAAGTTCGGTCTCCATCTCTACCGTGTCCTCTCATGTCCGGCAGCAGGGCACGACAATGGATTCGATTTGGTTGGGCGTTTGCCTGTGGATGCCCCTAGTTCCCTGACAGATGAAGGCAATGTGAAACGGAATCAATTCAAAAGAATCTACGTGGGCCGCAGACCCTGGTCATTGGCGGAGAAAGTGGAGGAAACGCCGCCGGATGAGGAGGACATGACCGGAGACATCTGCGGAGATGAGGACGGCTATAATACGGAAGACAGCTATGGAGAAGAGGACGATTATGACATGGAATACAGTCCTTACGACGCGGATGATTATGACGGTGATGACTGGGAGCGTCCAGAATATGACGATGGGTGGTATGAGGAAAGGGAACGTCAGGCAGAGAAGCAGTTGTATATTGAGAATCTGCCCCTGTATTTTGAGCACAAGGATGAATATGTCGAGAAATGCAGACGCTTCGTGGAACTGTTCCAGCAGGCGGGACAGGATGTTCTGCGGGAATTCTGCAGAGATTTGGAGGAAATCGTGGCCCTGTATCTGGCAGAATAACAGCAAAATACAAAATCAGTCAAAAATCGACATAAAAAAATACACTGTAATTCAGTTTCAATCTGATTTACAGTGCACCTTGATGTGTACAGTGTGTCATTACTTTTAATAGACATTCTCATCCTGTTCCCATGTATTTTTCGTTTTATCTTCATTAGCCCGCATCTCCTTGCCTTTAAAGCATTTGCCGTTTTTATCTTATAAACATACAAACTAAAAAACAGCAGAATTGATTTCTCAAAACCGCTGTATTAAAGTACCAAAAAATATCCACTGTGCAACGTTTTTTTCTTTTACCGCCGCACGGCAGATTTCTTGTTTTTAACTGATTATGAATGCCTTTTGTTGTTATTGTGCTGTCGCTAACTTACATTCTACATTATCATACTATTCGTGCGTCTGCTAATTCCATAAACAAGGATAATTCCTGTTATGACATTAACAGCAATTCCTAATACAATCATTTTGCCTGTTAATTCCATTCCGTTATACCCGGAAAAAACATACAGATAATACATAAAGTCTACAAACGATATGTAACTGCCAAAAAACTGGCTAAATAAATTATTGACTAATAAAATTATCAAAGAAGCGCACATCATACTGGATATATTCGACATATACAAGGATAAAAGCACTAAAAACAGAACCATTGTTATCTGCGGAAAAGCTAATAACAACATTTGTAACAAATATTCCTGTGCATGATCGAAGATATGACTGCCCCATAAAAAGAAACCTGTTATAATGCTGACGATTACCACAAACAAAAAACAGATCAGTGCAACTGTGGAAATACTGATAGTTTTTGCGATTAAAAGCTGTTTTTTGGAAACGCCATTCAACAAAGGCTGTCTGAACATACCGCTTGCCTTTTCTCCGCAAATCAATACTGCGCTGATAAAACTAAGGAATAGTGTACCGACAATATCAATATAGGACTGCATACACATTGTTGGAAATTTACCGCCTGCATAATATCCCGCGGCGAAATTCGCCGTGCCACTATCTTCTTGAAGCGCATTGGAAATGATAATCACTGCCATTACAACAAAGAATAAGTATAATATCTTTTGCCTTTTCAGTCGTGCAAATTGTATATTTAGTAATCTTATAATCATTTTTTACCTCTCTCAAAAATCTATTTTTTTTGTTCTGTATAGGGCTATTTGAAAAAAAGCAATTCCGTACAGTATCATAATGGATATTCCTATAAGCAGTTCGCTAAATGGTATTTTCTGATACTCATATGCAAACGTCCAAAGATTAAAGTAATATCCAACCCATATTTTTTGTAATAAAGCAATATTGGAACTATATATAAACTGGTCAATCAATAGATAAATAATCACAAAAAATATTGTTTTCCATGCGCTGCGGGTACAAATACAAAGTGCAACTATACCAAGCGTTATAACTGACATATAGATACCCGATAACAGATATTTTATAATGGTTCTGATAAAGGCTGCCTGTTCAAAGATTTCATAGCCCCAACGCATAAAGGCTGTTATGTAATTGATAAAAGCCACCAACAAAACAAAAATCATTGACATACTAACAGCAACATAGATTTTTGAACGTATCATTCTGTTGCGGTTTTCCCCATGCAATAAAGGCTGGTAAAGCATTTTGTTCCTATCTTCTTCACAAACAAACAGCGTCAACAGAAATACATTAAAAAGAATACCTACTGTACCGACATAAAACCGCATCATAAATTCGGGGAAATTTTTTCTCCCGACAATTCCAATATTGATATTCAGCATTTCTTCCATTTGCGGTGTCGAAATAAGAAAAGCGTAAAAGAAAGAAGCTGTAAAAAAGCAGGCAAAAAAATGTAAATCAATTTTTGTCTGTATAATTTTCTTGCATATAATCTTGTTAATGGATACATGGCTCTGCTCCCCCTGTCAGTTTTACTATGAAACACAACCTTCCGGGTAGCCAAAAAAGCGCAGACTGCCCCCTCAAACTCAAAAAAGCTGATTTTAAACTTAACTGACAGGTTTATGCGGCAACTACTGGAGCTTCCCAACCAAGCGCTTTT
>CAJTHM010000022.1 GCA_910576125.1 Lachnospiraceae bacterium
TTAGTGTCTGCTGATTAAGTCTGGTTAAATGCAAGGGATTCTGTAAAATGTATATTTATTATCCAAAAGTCGATACACGCACAAAATGGCAGAAAGTATTCGTTTCTGAATCTTGAAAAGATTCATCACGAATACAGACAGCGCAATCGATGTCAATTGGGTCTCTTCCAGCTTGGTCACAATAAGCCCCATCCCATAGCATCTCTTGCATAAGCTGAATGCCCGTTCCACTCCGATCCTGTCTACATTGTCCTGATATTCTTTCTTTTTGTCCTGCTTTGCCGTCTCACTGGGTCTGCCCAGCTTCGGCCCGGACAGGCGGATCCCGCGCTCCTTGCAGAACCTGCGGTTGTCCCTTGTCCGGTAGATCTGGTCCGCAAGGATCCTCATCGGATAGTGCCCGGTGCGCTTCCTGTAGCGCTCTGCGGCATCTTCCAGGGAGCCGCACTCGTTGTAGGCATCAAAGGATATCTTTTCAATCCTCCCATAGCCGGATCCATCGATGCTCAGGTCCAGTTTGGCCCCAAACTCTACAGGCGTCTTCGCCTTGCCCCTGACGATTGGCCTGATCCAGGGCTGGCTGATGCTCACGATCCGGTCTGCCACCGAATGTGTCCTGTTCCTGTACATGTACTCCTGCTGCTCATATACTTTTTCAATCGTCCCCAGCAGCTGTGCTTCCTTTTTATAGCTTCTTTTATTATATTTCTTTGTTTTTTCAATTCCAATATCGTCTTATCATTAATTGTATATTGATTAAATGATATTGTACTATCAAGTTCGTTAACTAACTGCTTTAATGGCTCTACCAAGTATTTGAACGATGCATTTTCAGCTATTAAATGTTCTAAACTTTCTAACAATTTTTTTCTATTTATGTTTTCATTCTCAAATTGTTTTGCATCAGATATTGAATTCTCATAAACTTTAATCTGCTCAGATAAGTTATTATACATAACTTCTAACTCAGATATATTTCTATCTTTCCCTTTCTTTTTTGGTTCTTCCATATTTTTTATATCTGCTATGTTCTTTCTAATATCTTCCACATTTTTTCCGTCAAACCATACGTTTGAGCCCAATTTTTCAATATTTTTATTTACCTGTTTGCAAATAAAATCATATCTTGAATATGCCATTTCTGCCTTTCTTAATTCATCTTGTAATTTCTCCAATTCTTTTTGCAAAAGATAAATTTTTTCAAGATTATTATTAAAAATAAAATTTAAAATCGGTGCTAGTTTTACAGAATATTTAATATTACTACATTTATCAAAAAAATCATGAATAATTCCCTGTCTCTTTTCTCCTAAAAAATTAAATATTGTAAATGTTCTATATGTTAATTCTTCGTCAGTAAAATCTCGAATTCTCTTTAATAATTCTGTGTCTCTTGCAAAAATAGCATTTAATCTATTTTTATATTCTCTTAAATCAAGAATCTCCTTTTCTTTCTCCCCTGCATAATAAAGATAATTTCGCGAAGGGTCATCAAATCGTGTTAAAATGTATGTAATGTCGCCTACTTGTACTTCCATTGTTGCCTTTTTTAATGTATCTCTATACCATGATTTGTTTCTAATATCTTCTGAAGAGCCAAACATAAAATCCAAAAAATTATAAAATTCTGTTTTTCCTGAACTATTGCTACCTCTAAAATAATTCAAACCCGCAGTAAAATGATAGGTATATTCCTTGTTATCAAAACTATACATTGTTAATCTTATTATTCTAAACACTAGCAATCACCTCTTTCATAAATTGTCTATCTGACATTCTTTTACTTTCTTCAATCGCTTTTTCCATAAACAAAGACTCTGGATATACACATTTATCCACTTCTATTTCTGTAATTGAATGTAACATAGAGTTTTTTAAACTGATTTTATTATTAATAATCAACAAATGAATCGCTTCTATAATAAATTTTATACTTTCACAATAATCTAAATATTCCCCATTTATCATAGAGATTGCCTTATATACAACGTCCTGTGTATTGTTTGCTGTATAAATTTTTCCTGGTACAAACTTTTCTTTCTTAATCAAATATGTAAAAAGCAACATCTTATTTACCGACAACTCTTTATGTTTTTTTAAAGTATTTAATATAATATTTATATATATACTCACTTGGACATTTTCAACATCCAATTCAAGATTCTGCATTATCATCGTCCTCCCATGATATTTGACGTTCTTTCTCCTCTTCCCTTGTCAGATATATCCCTGATCCATATTTTATTTGATCATTATTGGCATAAGAGTTAGGACACTTATTGGTTTCTTTAAGCCGATTAAATGGAGTATCCTGTCCTTCATTTTGAAGTATAAATTTAACATTCTCAAAATTTTCATATGTAGTCTCTTCAATATCTTGAATTATGCTGGTTTTATTTAATTCTAAATACTTATAACAAACATCTTGATAATAGTTGCGGTATTGTAAATGCATCTCTATTAATTTTTGTGGCATTTTACATGCTAATAATTGCTTATATTCTCTTGACTTTGCAATTTTCAAATCAGTAAAATCAATCTTATTTAAGCGTTTAAATTCTGAATATGCTGGATACATGAATTTATCTGTTATTCTACAACATATATCTTCTGAACAGGCCATTAACTCTTCATATTTCATTCTATAAGGTTCTTTCTCATTAACACATTTCATAATTTCAAATGTTATATGTTTCAATAGCTCTGATATCCGATTATAATATGTAATAGTAGTTACCCCTGTTTTTCTAAATAGCAATTTACACTTCTCATCAATCTTATTATCAATCATATCTACTGCAACAAAAGTGTATTTATCTTTAATTGATTTATAAATCCTTATAAACTCAGTCTTATTCTTTTTAAACTTATCTTTTATTTTGGCCACTGTTGCTTTTGAAGTTCTTTTTGTATTTAGAACTTCTTCATATAAATCTTCTACTGAATTTTTAAAAATAATATCTTTATTCTTATAAGAACTATCCGTAAATAAAATATAATCTGTTATCTGCTCTTTTGAGCTTTCCAATAATATCCAATTAAATAGTATCTGTTTAGCATCATCTTTAGAAATAGAAGTTCTTTTTACCTGTATTGCCTTAACTAATTCACAAGAATATATCGAACTTCTAAATTTATCCTCATTATCATCAATTGTTTCAGGAGTCAATTTTTTTATAGAGACATCATCTATGACTTCAAATCCAACCTGCATATCGTCATTTATAGATAATATACACAACACAAACACTTTAATTTGATATGCATATCCCCTCAAACTATTTATTCCACTTTCATCTATATTATAAGTATCCAAAGCATTTATCGAGTACAAAATTATCTCGACATCCTCCTTTCAACTATATAACTTCTCAGAATCGCGATTATTCCACCTATCAGGATACTTTCATATCCATATTTCTTAATCTTTCTCCTGTTTCCCTTACGCTGTTTATTTATTTTTTAAAGGACTAATATACCTTTTCCTATAATACTCAACAGTCCGATATTCAATAATATCTTTCATCTGCTCCCGCATAACCCGACTGCCAATCACCGTTTCCAAACCCTGCCTGATTCCAACGGCATACCCCGGCATGTCAATAAAAAACCCTTTCCCTGAAGCCTTCAAATACCGTATTGGCATAGTTTTTGCCTTAAACAAATGTTGCTTGTCTGTAATCTTCAAAAACTTCTCATAAGTCATATCCTCCCCCAAATCCTTCCAATTTGTCCCATCAGAAAAAAACTTTTTCCAAACCCGCAGAACTTCCTCGTCCGTCACAGCCATGCGGATATCCCCATCATTATAAAAGCTGTATAGAACAGGCATCTTATACACCTTCTGCATATCCGTGGTCTCCAATAAATTGAGGAATTCACGCCCCAGTCCATCATACACCACCTTTTCATCCATAGACAACTCACCCAGTTCATGAAGAAAGTCCATATATCTGCGGAATGGGTTAACCTTGGCATTTCTCACGCACATCTGGTAAATGTCATCCTCCATGTGTGTGAATAATTCCATTCGTGTAGGCACCTTTCCATCCAGCAATTCCTTTACCCGGAAATATTCCCTTCTGATAATCTCCCGAATGGTCAGCCCTTTCTTTTCCATCTCCCTGAACAAATCAATCAGGCGCATCTCGAAATCTACGATGCAATCATCCGGATATTCTATCTCGTCTGTCCGTTTATCTCCCTTATCCGTATAAACTACTTCCCCGCCAAGGAAGAACGGAATCCTGCCTGCCTTTTCATAATTTCCGATAAAGTCAAGCACATTAAGATATTCTTTCCCTTTACTTTTACGCAGGCCACGACCTAATTGCTGCAGAAACACCACCGGGGACTCTGTGGGGCGCAAAAATAATACCATGTCAACCTCTGGAAGGTCCACGCCTTCATTAAACATATCTATCGAAAAGATTACTTTAATTTCCTCTTTTTTCAGCTTTTCCAAGGCGATATCCCTGTCCTCTGAAAATGCTCCGTCAGCATTGCTGTATACCGCAACAGAAGGGATTCCCCGTCGGCAAAATTCCTGTGCCATGTCCTCCGCATGCTTTTTAGAACAGCAGAACCCAAAAGCTCTCTGCGAACGATATTTCATATAATGCTTATATATCAAATCATATCTTCTGACATTTCCAATATAAGCGATATTCAGGTCTTTTTCTTCATAATGCCCCCGAACCGGGCGTAAAACGGAATAATCCGTCTCATCATATATCCCATAATAATGAAAAGGAACCAGCATACCTTTGTTGATGGCATCCTTTAAGGAAATTTCATAGGGCACATTGTAATCGCAGATTTCATAAATATTCCTGTTATCCATCCTCTCCGGCGTAGCCGTCAGGCCTAGCAGAAATTTAGGACAAAAATAATTGATAATCTGTCGGTATTGCTCATTTACGGCATGATGAAACTCATCAATTACTATATAGTCAAAATAATCCCGCGAAAAATACTCCTCCCGCAGATACTCCTCTTTTCCCAGGGTAGCCACAGACGCAAATATGACACTCTTGTCAGTCTGTTTGTATTTCCCATAGAAAAATCCATAGTCCTCCGAATCCCTGACATTCCGAAAAGATACTGCAGCCTGCTTCAGAATCTCTTCCCGATGCGCCACAAACAGGACATGCTCATACTTTGCAGAGTCAAATGCCGCAAGATAGGTCTTTCCTATTCCTGTCGCCGCCTGCACCAGAGCCTTGACAGCCCCTTCCGCCCTGCTGTCCTCCAGCGCGTACAGCGCCTCTATCTGCGCCCCTCTGGGCTGAAACAGCGGCTCCACCTTCGTGTCCGGATAGTCCTCAAGGTTGTCATACTTTTCCAAATCCTTAGCCACTGCTGGTTTGTGCCAACTCTTGGAGTAACGCTTTAGTTCTGCATCATCAATGATGATGGAATGATGCTCAAACAAATCAGTAAAGGTGGAATAAAACAGATTAAAATTTCCCTTATCCTTATGACTGCTGAACCTGTAATTCCACTCAATGCCGGAAGTCAGTGCACTTTTAGACACATTAGAAGACCCTATGTAGATTTCACTTCCGCTTTCATAATGGAAAATGTAAGCTTTTGGATGAAAAGAACGTCCTTTCTGATTATAAAAGCGCAAATCGATTTGATTCCCCAATTCCTTCTTAATCAGGTACAATGCCGATGGCTGTGTAATTCCGAGATAATTCCCGGTCAGCATACGAATAACTGCACCCCTCCCCAACGCAGCCTTTAAATCCTCCAGAATCAGCCTCACACCGGATTCCATCAGAAATGATACGATGATATCTATTTTCTTCGCCTGTCGGATGCTCATTTTCAACTGATAGTACAAAAAACGGCTCTGATTCCTGTCACCGGTCATAACGTCCGTTGTCTCTATCTGGAGCAATTCATCATCTACTTTTTCCGCAATATGATATTCAGCCATTTCTCATCGCCTCTCCCCGTCCTTACATCCGAAGTAACCCATTGTTCTTCCAACTGCAATCCCTGTATATTTTTCAGGAAATCAGAGAACCTGTCCTCTGTCATATCCGTAAAATATCTACCATTACGTTCTCCCTCATAATTTCCATACTTAAAAGAGGTATAGAGGACTCCCTCCTTCTTCAATGCACCCACTATCCGGCAGAAAACATCATATAATTCCGGCAATGGCAAATGCAGGATAGAAGAGCAGGCCCAGATTCCATCATAAATTTCTCTTTCATCCAATTCCTGGAACATCATGTGCTTTACCGGGATTCCCGTATACTTACTGGCCAGTTTGCATAACTCAGCAGAGCCATCCATTGCAGTGACCTGGTAGCCATGTTCCAGAAAATATCTTGCATCTCGGCCTGATCCACAACCAAAATCAAGAATATGGAAACCCTTTCCTAATTTTGACAGAAAACGAGTCTGCGTTGCCGTGAAATCAACTGCCACCGTACTGCTGATGAAGTCTTTCGCATTTTTATCATAATACTGAATCGTACTCTGAATGCTCCCTTTATCCCTATCCCTCATAGCGCTTCACCTTTTCATTCATCCTTATCTACCGCTTTACCTCTGATACTCCATAAGTTCTAATCAAACCCCCATCCATCCTTAATTCCTTCATACCACTCTATAAACCGTTCCCTACTACCATTCTCCTCAAACCACTCCTTCGTAATAAATACCTCAGCATCCCCAAACCGAAAACAATCAACCCAATATCGCCCATATCCCCCTGCATCACGCAGCCGAGTCTCCCCCTCCGCCGACTTCCTCTTCATGAACGGATACCTTATTTTAAAAGTCTTTTTACTCCACGCCCTATCACAGAGTTTTTCAAGCTGAGCTTCCGAAAACACATACCCACTACTGCTCAATCTCTCCATCGCCGTATGGATAAACCTCCCAACCTTCAGACTCCTGTCCGGCAATTCCGGAATAACCACATCCTGATTACAATCACCGACCAGATTTGGAATATCCCTGTCCGCCACCCCAACAGGACTCACTACCCCGGCAGAATCCGCCAGCCCACCCTCCGCCTGGGGGAATACCAGCTCTACCAAATTATCCAACTGCATGAAATCATGAGGCTTTAGCAGCTCCATAATCTGCCCTTTAACCACCGGCACCCGATTCCTGTCATATATCTTTAACAGCTCAAACAAAGCCCCGGTACTGATAATCCTGATATTCTGCGAATAATTCGAACCTCTTATCAGGCTGGGAAACGTCCCTCTGTCCGCCCGCCCCAGCACAATCAGGATAGAGCTGTTTTTCCTCTCCATAGCCCTGGCCTCAATCAACTCTTCCCGATATCCCACAATCGCTTCCAAATCCAGCGTATACGCATCCGAAGTCTTTGACTCCATGATAATGCACGAGCCGTCCGGGCATCTCCACAATCCGTCATATCCGTTCTCATTATTCCGCTTGCCCCGGTACAGGCCGTTCGTCACCCTGTAGCCAAGCCTGCTGCCTATCTCATTCACCATATCCTGAAGCACATATCCTCGCTCATCGAATTTGTCTTCCTTATTTGACGATAACGCGTCCTCTATGTATCCGGACATCGTCCCCAAATCAATTTTTGAAAAAACTGCCTTAAATCCTGCGCTGTCTCCTCTTTAAAAATATTTCCGTCTCCGGCTAAAACAAGGATCTGCTTCAATTTCAAATTTGAAACATAGACAGGGTCAGTGTCCCACAGATTGCTAATCACGCTTTTCATCTCCCTGGTAAAAACCATCCGTTTTATATGATTGCGGCATAGTAACAGCTTAACACAAAACATATGCTTTGTCTAACGGTTTGGTAGTCAATTACCGGAAACCGGGCATCCCTATCACCGAACCCGCTGTCTGTCACAAAGAAATGTATAAAAAGAGCCAGAGCGTAAAACCTCTGACTCCAGGCCACCTCATATCATACCAAAATCAATCCCTCCAAGAAACCTTACTCACAGCTCAACCCCAACCGCCAGTCCCATAAGGCGTCACAATCCCCGAACCAACTCCCTCCTCCCCCAAAACCACCGAAACCACCTCCTGCTCCATCTTCACCCCCAATCCCTTCCGTCTCCGCAGCCGGCTTACCCAGAGCCTCCCGGATAATGCTTCTTCAACAGCCTCCCCAAAATCTCAGTGATGTACCGCTCCCTTTCGCTCATGGAATTCCACGCTTCCTATCTGCATATTATCGTTCCTGACCTTCAGCACCGGGATCACCGTATCGCAGGCGAACCCGATGGAATCCGTCTTGTTGGGCGGCGCGCAGAAAATCACCTGGAAGTCCTGATTCTGGAAGAATTCCAGCATCAGCTTGATATTGTGGTCGCTCATCTTCTCAAAAGGCTCGTCGATGAAGATAAGCCTGGTGGAATTGACCCTGGCATTGTAGAGCATGGACAGAGCCGCCGACAAGATCAGGGTGTAGGGAATCTGGGTTCCGGCGCCGGAGCTGTACCCCGCCTGTCTGGAAAGCTTCCCGTCCTTCACGTCCGCATTGTTGATTACGATCTCATAGCTCATATAATTCCGGTAATCCGCGAAGTCCTGGATCGCCCCCATATCGTTTTTGTCTATGATGCGGTTGATGATCTCCCGGATCTCCTTTTCCCGCTGCTCAATCTCGTCCTCCTCATAACCGTAGAGGCTGGCGAACACCATCTGTCCGTCGTCCACCTTGTTGACCTTTTTCAGGTATTCCGCGTACCGCAATATTTTGGCATAGTCAGATTTGTCATCCAGGAGATTCACGTCGAACTGGTATCTGGTGGAGAATTTCAGCTTCCGCAGCTCCTTGTTGATCCCGGCGATATCCTCTCTGGCCCCCAGGGCAGTCTGGTACACAGAGAGCACGAACTCATTCTTAAAGATGGATTCATACCGCCTGGTCTGCTCCGCCATTTTCGCGTGGATCTCCTGCAGGTCATCCACCCAGATTTTGTTCTTCCGGGCAAGGTATCTGCTTTCCTGCCCCAGGCCTTCCGGCAGCTGATCCTCCTGGTTCTTCTTCATGTTATAGGATTTCTGCCCGCCTAAAATGTTGGCCTCCAGGCTCTGCTTCTCCCCCTCCCGCTTCCTTCTGGATTCCGGCAGCATCACGTCCCCTGTCCGGGAAATCCCCGCCAGAAAGCCATCGTATTCCTCCATGGCCATCTTTGTCTCCGTGCCGTGGAGGAGCCTCAGCTCTTCCAGCCGCTCTTCCCTGTCCTTCAGCGCCAGCCGGTCCTGGGTCAGTTTCGTCTCATGGCTCTGATTCTCCAGCTCCAGGCTCCTTTTCCTGTCCTTTGCCTGATCCAGCCCCTTCCTCACCTTTTCAAGCTGCTTTTCCAGCTCCTGCACCTGCAGGAACAGGGTCTGGTATTCCAGGTTGTTCTTCTGGGCTTCCGTCAGTTCATGCAGCTTCTCCGCCGACCGGTTCAGCTCCCCCGCCGCCTGGTCATATTTGGCAAAAGCGTCAAAGTCATAGGCCTTGAAGCAATCCAGCTGTTCCGTGATCCGTTGGATCCCATCCTGCACCTGCTGCTGCTCCCGCCCCAGGGCCTGTTCCTGCTGTTCCAGCTCCTGGATCTGTCTTTCCGCATGCTTTCTGTTCAGTTCTATGGCCTCCTGCCCCAGGCAGAAGGTTTTGTTCTTCCTGGTATTGATATAGGTCACCGCCATATTTCTGGCAAGTTTTCCGCTCCTGGACATGGCGTTCTCATACCGGGGCACCTGCTCCTCGGGCACCGCGTGGATCCCACCCAGCCAGTAATCGAAATACTTCTGGGCAATTTCGTTCTTGATCAGGAGCTTATTCACCACGGCGTCCTCGTAATGCTTGACCTTCTTCCCCGCCAGCAGCCGGGTGTTCACCAGCTCCACGTATTTGTGGGAAGATCTGTCCAGCACCTGGTCAGCGATATCGAACCACTCCGGCTCCACCAGGATGCTGTATCTGTGGATTCCCAGGAAGGTCTCGATCACGGCCCTCCACTCCTCGTCCTCCACCTTCACCACATACTCACAGGAAAACATGGCCCGGGCAGGGATGTTCCGGTTCTGGAATTCCCGGTTGATCTCCCGGATCAGTTCCGCCTGTTCCGGCACATGGGAATAATCCAGCCTGTTCTTCTCGCAGTCCTCCGCCACTTTTTTATAATGGATCAGCTCTTCCTGCACCGCCTTCAGCCTGCCCCGGATCTCCACCCTCTGCTCCGTCAGGCCGTCCCTCTGGGCGGACAGCGCCCTCTTCAGCCTGTCCGAAGCGTTCTTTTTCTCCCCGTAGGAAAAATCCGCCAGGGTAAGCCCCGTCAGGATCTCCTCATCCCCGGTCTCCGCCCCCAGGCTGCCCAATGTGCGGAGCATCTCCTTCACCTGTTCCTGAAAGGCGGACAGCTCTCCCCTGGCCTGCTCCAGCCCGTCCAGTTTCGCCTGCAGCCTTCTCCGGTTCTCTTCCTCTTCCTCGATGGCCTTTGAGCAGTCCAGCTCGTTGAGGTTGCTCTTGGCCTTCAAAAGCCCGGTCTCCGCCCGGTCTTTCTCCCTTTCCTTTTCCCCGATGGTCTCCTCCAGGTGCCCGATCTCCCCTTTCTTTCCGGCAATCTGATCCTGGGTCTCCCCGATGGATTTTTTGAGTCTCAAAATATTTTTATAGATCTGCTTTCCATCGTCCACGATCAGCCTGGTCTTCACGGCTTCGTATCTCTCAAAATCCCTCAGGATACCCTCCAGGGCTTCCAGCTCCACTTTGATCAGTTCCAGGGTCTGGTTCATCTTCTCTATGTAATTTTTGGCGTCCCGGAGCTTGTCGAAATTGATGTCTTTGGCTTCCAGCACGGATTCCTTGATGAACTGCTGGATCTTGGCCGCGGGATTGTAGGTCATGATGCTGCGGAGCTTTCTCTGGAATTTCCTGATCTCCCCGGAGGACAGCTTCAGGCCTGTCATGTTCATGAATTTCACCATGGCCTCCCTCTGGGACATGACCGGTATCCTGTGGGCGCGCTGGAACCCCTGGTAATCATAGGGCTTCACCACGCCCTCTTCCCGGTACACATACTGCATCTGTTCCATGGAGGTATGTTCCGCCGCATACCAGTAGGAGGACACATTATTGCTGGAATTGGTCTCCAGCACCACTCCCAGCACAAAGAAATCCTCATTCAGCTCGTCATGGTATTCCAGCGAGATATGGCTGTACACATTCGGCATCCGCTCCGCCGGCCTGGAATAGATCCCGGCGCTGGGGTCTATCAGACAGCGGGTGTAGGAGGACAGCGTCCTTCTGCTGCCGCCCACATTTTGGGAGCTGGAGGATTTATTGAACTCCACGTCCCCGGTAAAGGCATATTTCATTGCGTCCAGGATCGTGGACTTCCCGCACTCGTTCTCCCCCGTAATCAAAGTAAGATCCCGCCCAATGGGGATCTTCGTATTGATAAAGCCGTACCAGTTCACCAGATATATATTCGTCAGCGCTACCTTTGCCATCCTGCTACCCTCTTGCCGTATTTCTCCGTATTTTCCATCCTGGTATCCTCTCGGACTCTCCAGGCCGCATATCCCGCTGTTTTCAGGAACTCTTTTAGAGCGGTTCCATGCTCCTCCGCCCAATCCTTTTCAGTCGAAGGCTTCCTGAAAATCCTCCGCATCCCTTTCCGCGTCGTCCGCATCCTCCGCGTCCTCTCCCTCTTCCCCGGCTTCCGTTTCCGCCGGGTCGAATCTGCCCTCCGGAAGATACTCCCGCATCACCTGCTTCAGCTGGGGGATATCCATGCAGAACTGCAGGGAGGGATAGAGCTTCACCTTGCTGTCCTCCTTTGTGTCGTTCTCATCCCAGGCCAGTAGGCTGAACCGCTTGAACAGCTTGAACGCCGCCCGGAACTCCGTGGGCGCCGGTTCTATCCCGTACACCTTACACTTATCGATCACGTCCCCCACTGTCACATAGATTTCCTCCGAAAAGCCCACCTTCTCCAGATAGAGCAGCCACAGCGCCAGAAGCATCTGCACCTGTTTTCCGTCGAAGACCACCAGATTGCTGCGCTTGATCCCCACCGTATCCAGATCCGCCTCGTTCTGCACCAGCATGGCCACCTTCAGCTTGTCCTCCACCACCACGTCATACCCTATCTTGCGCAGGAACGCAGAGACGTCATAGCAGTTGGACTCCACCGAAAGATACTGGTACAGCCTTTCGTCCCTGTCCTCTATGATAAAAGTGGCGTCCAGCAGCTTCCGGATGCATCTCTTAAACAGAAGCTCTTCCTCGTCCTTCATGTTCTCCAGAAAGTCAAATTCCCCCATATGATACCTCTATCGTCTCCTGATCTTCAGATTGGTCATCCTGGCGATGTCCGTCTCCACATAGCCATCCATCAATTCCACCGTGTAAGGAAATTCCTCGATGCCGGAATACATCACAGCCGCGGCAAAGAGCATGGCTTCCTCCCTGTCCGCCACCCTCTGCTCCCGGAGCTCCAGCTCCTTTCTCCCGGCCATCCTCCCGTCCAGGAAACGCCTGGCGCCGTCTATGGAAAAACGGTTTTTCGTACCGGACATCACCGCCTGGGTCAGCAGCTCCTTCTCCTCCCGGGAAATGTCGCAGAGCGGAAGGCCGATCTCCCCGCGATCCCGCTCCCTGGGCTTCCGTCTCTCATAAGACTTCCTGCCGATGTACTTTTGGGAAGAGACCCTCATGCAGCCTGCCGCCCGCTCCAGCGCCTGCTGCCTTTCCTCCTGTCCCATCCCTTTCAGGGCGCTGAGAAATCCGTCCAG
Source organism: Lachnospiraceae bacterium (assembly GCA_910576125.1). Taxonomy (GTDB): domain Bacteria; phylum Bacillota; class Clostridia; order Lachnospirales; family Lachnospiraceae; genus Acetatifactor; species Acetatifactor aquisgranensis. The sequence continues at coordinate 12,756 of CAJTHM010000022.1, forward strand.
AAGGGACTCCATCTCCACGCCGTTTCCCATCACCAGCATCATCCGGATGTTGGCCAGACGATAATAGGTATTGATCCTGGCGTCAATCAGCTCCATGTTCTCCTGGTATTCCACGCTGAGGAAATAGGAGAGCCTCGCCAGGACGGCCTGCACCTTCTCTCTGGCCTGTGCGCCCTCTATCTGGTGCACGGCGGCGCATTCCGCGGCCATTTTTTCAAATATCCGCCCCTCTTCTATGACGCGGAGCTTGTTCCGGATGAAGGAAAGCTGGCTTGGAATCAGGCCGTTATTTTTCAGGAAGAAATAATCGTTGAAAAATTTGTCCAGCAGTTCGTCCTTCATCAAAAACTTTCCCACGCTGTTGGCGTCCTGGAGCTCCATCACCATCCGCATGATATTGGCGATGCTGTCTTTTAAGTCCAGCAGCTCGTTCTTCAATTCCTCCACATGGTCTGACAGGGGGTTCAGGATCGTGGAATAAGGCCGTTCCGCCCGGGCGGAATCCTCCTCAAAGCTTGCCTTCAGGATCTCGTACATGGAAAAAATGTGATTGGAAAGCGTCCCCTGATTCCCCTTCTCACACATTTTCCGGAAAAATTCCATGATCCTCCGGCAGCTCATAGACACATTGGCCACATTTTCCCCGTTCCGCCCGATCTCCCGGGGGGTGACCCAGCCGCATTCCCGCAGATAGGCCATGATGGCGGAGGCGCTTCTGTCCGGCGCCTGCTGCTCCTGCCCTTCCCCCTGCTCATCCTGGAACACATATTTGCTGTTCCTCAGGTAGAGCGCCACGCAGTTCCTGGCATCGGAATCGTACAGCACAGGGACTTCCCTGGACTTCTCGATCAGGGAAAGGATGCATTCATAATAGATCCTCCGGTTCTGGCTGCTCAGAGGATGGAAGAATTTCTCGTTGTCTACCAGTTCAAATATATCCATGTGGGTTCTTTTCCTTAGTTAGTGGTTTCTAACTTCTATGCACCTTATGTCTCGGATCCAACCGGATGACCTTATAATACCCGGCCTCAATGACCACATGTATCCTAAATACTTCCGTCACCTCATAATGATACACCTGCATTCCCCTGTAAGTGTCATCCGTATCCGGTTTACGCGCAAATGCCCTGTCCACCTGGGTTACCGTCATCTGCGATATCTTATTCAAAAAGGCCTGAAATTGTCTTACATTTTCCGGGGTCAGCTCCTTAAACGTATACCCGTTCTCCAAAGGGTACTTGAAACATAATTCAAAAGGCACCTCCCGGTTTTGTTTTTGTGTTAATTTCGCCATATCAATCGCCGCAATGGATAGACTTATAATAGGATGCCATGGTGTGGGGAGAAATCACAACCGTACATCTTTCAGCCGGTTCATATCCCCTCCTTGCCTCCATCCAGGGCAATTCCCGATGTGACAGGGCTTCCAGGGCATTTCCCGTACTGTCGCCATAAGTTTCCCATACATCTTCCAATAACCGTATATCCTCAGGGTCAAAATGAGCCTTATTCCCACTTTTCATGCAGATGGTATCGTATCCAAATGCCTTGAACCGCTCCCACAGCGCAGGTGAAACCGGCCCATGTACCCATGCCTGGTAATCCGTATCCTCCAGGCGATACCCCTTCAATGCATATGCCCAGGCCTGGGCATAATAACAGAGTTTCTGAAGCTTTTTATGGGTCATATCGCTTTTGGATAAAAACCAGTTCGCAACATCAAAGATGGAATATTTCCCGGTTTCCTCCACTTCAATATTCTCTATTTCCTCGGGATCTATAAAAACATACCTGTCTGTATTCGTCGGAATCGCTGATGTCATGTAGGAACGATATGCATCATATGGCCATGGAGACATGGTGTTAAGTCTGATATCCTGAACCACGCTCATATATTACCTCCTCCTCTCCATTCCTCACCGAGACCTGGCCTCCCTCCGAGGCATGGTCATGCCTCCATCCCTCATAGCTTATGCTGTTCTGTATCGCCGTCTGGCCGTCCGGCATTTTTCCTCTCACCACGACCCCTTCTGTGGAAAAATAATCCGCGCCCCCGACCACGCTCTCCAGTATGCACCTGCGGACAGCATAAGCGCCATTTACTTCCGTAATCAAAAACGGCTTGCCGAACAGCAGCTCTTCATTTATGTCGTCATATATTCTCTTTATCAGTTCATATTGAAAAGCAGTGGGATTGACAATCTGAAGCCCTAACTCGTTCTTGGCTTCCCGCCTGTTGATGGTATAATCATGGCTCCCCGATTCACTGCATAAAAAGTCAATGATCTTCTTGATCTTTTCCGGCTCAGTGACCTGGTTCTGAAGCAGCTTTTCCGCCATCATCTGAATCTGGGCTTTTGAGCGATATACCTCGCCCAGCACAAGCGGATGCACAAAATCCGTCAGCTTTTCGAATATGCTTGCCAGCGATGCCTCATCCTGAATTTCCAACTCATTTTTAGCGAACTCCAGATAGCCCTTTACAGCCTCCACGCTTACCGGAAAAATCCCTCCCTCAGGCCTTCTGGGATTCAAAGCGGTATACAGGCTTGGATCGATCGGCCCCAGCGTAGCCTGCTTGGTCATCACAATTTCATTCGCTCCCAAACTGATAATCGTACCCGCGCTGTGCGCCTTGTGGGGTATTATGACTTGAAGAAAATCCCCATACATCCTGAGCAGATTTACGATATTCCTTGCAGTTGAAGTATCCCCGCCCCGGGTATATAATAAAAGCGAAATCCTCCCGCATGGCTTTATTTTATCTAAATGATCGATAAAATAATCAATTACATCGGGAGAGATCTGAGCGGCCATGTTCGGCCTGTCGCTTGTCACATAAACGAGAATCTTGCTGTGAAACTCTTTTTCAAGTTCTCTATAAAGTGCAACCCTGTCCCTATACATCCAATCCTATCCCCTCTTTTCCACACCTTCTCTGTCCCATGCCCTATTTATACTGCTTAACGATTTCACTTGCCGTGAAACCAGACTGCATAACGCTGACTGATTCAATCGCATGATTACATTAGGCAGCATTCAGCGTTATGCAGTATATGGACAGCGGCATCCACAGAAACCCCCGCCTTTCATCCATGGTGGTGCTGTCTGTGGCAGGAGGGTTTCTGAAAGCCTTCGCCGGATGCGCCAGACCACATATCACGCGGCTTTCCGGAACTCCTTTGAAACGGTTCCCCCACTTTTCCAGGTGCCGTCCTGCCCCAATGCCCGATTCTGCTTCCTGAAATTCCGAGAACCTATCCTTCTCTATGTTATGCGGTCACCAACCTTCATTCCCTCTTTCCATGTGCTTCCTGTGGATATTTTAGCATGCCCCCACAAATACCGCAATCGTTTTTTACAGCCGCTATTCCACAAAAGCCCGGGGAGGAGTATATCCCGAACCTGACAGACACCCCGGGACATATGGACTTCAACTATGAAGTCAGCCGCTCCCCGGCAGCCTGCGACGTTGCCATATTGGTGGACGCGGTGCAGGGCATCAAGACCCAGACCCTGGCCAATGTATACCTGCCCCTGAACCATGACCTGGACGTGATTCCCTCCGCAATGCCAGAAAAAGGCAATCCACCTTACAACAGATGAAACAACCGCATCAAACCCCAGACCCTGACCAATGTATAACTAATCCTGAATCATGACCTGGACGTGATTCCCTCCGCGACGCCCGAAAAAAACAATCCACCTCACAGCAGATGTAACAACCGCATCAAGTCCCAGACCATGGCCAATGTATACCTAATTCTGAATCATGACCTGGACATTATCCCCTCCGCAATGCCAGAAAAAGACAATCCGCCTCACAACAGATGAAACAACCGCAAAGTCGTATCCGGCCCCACGCTCCCCACCTGCCTGGCAACTTCCCCTCCCACAAACGAATTCCCCGAAACCCGCACGGCGAACAGCCTCTCCCCGAACATCGGCACAGCCCGCTCATTCACCACGCAGCAGGCCGCGTAAACCCCCGAATCCCACACCTCCGTCAACGTCCTCCCGGTATTGATCACCGAATCCACCAAAATCACATGCCTCGTCCCCGGCCGCGCGAACTTCTCATGCTTCGGATCATACAGCCCGAACCTGCACCCCATAGCCAGATACATCCCCTCCGCGAAAAATATCCCCCCGCGCAGCACCGCCACAACCGTAGTCTCCTCCGGCTCAAACTGCCCAAGCTGCCCTATCTGCGCCCCCAACGACCTTCCCAGCTCCCTGTGGGCTTCCACCAGCCTCGGCCCGCAGACCCCCGAGTCGGATTTCGTCATGGCAATCAGTCTCTCCACCTCTTCATTCCTCTTCAATTCATACATAAATCAACCCCTCCATATCCTTTCCCCTGAGGCTCCCGCTCACCGAGCCGTCCGGCCTCCTCACAAGGTACCCCACATCCGCCTGCCGCAGCATATAGTAATCATTCATGCTGTCCCCATAAGCGATGACCCTCTTCCCGGCCCTCTGCAGCATCTTCGCGATGAAGAACTTGGTCTCCGCGGCCATCTCCCTCCCGCCATAGAACGGAATCTGCAGCTCTCCCGCGATGAAGCGCCATATCCGCTCATGCCCGGATGTCAGCAGGAAAGCGTCGCCCGCAATGCCATCCACGATCCTTTCATTCAGCCGGACAGGCATCTCCTTCAATTCCGGAACCGGATACCCCTCAAATTCCCTGTTCTGCTTCCACACCTGATATCCGGTGTAAAACTCTCCGTCAAAGACATGGGTTCTGTAGCCAAAGACCGCCTTGCTGCTGTCCTCCACGGCCAGCGTCCTGTCCCCGTCCAGCAATGTGACCGTATCCGTTCTGCTCCTCCCAAGAATCTCCTCCACACACCTTGCCGCAAAGGACACGCAGCTATAGCCCTCCCCAATCTCCCGGATGAATCCGATCACATCCGATATGTCCCCGAAAACATCCTCCGGCGGATTGTCAAGGACATAGAAATCCTTATCATGCTCATGGCAATACTGCCGCAGGCCGGCAATCTCCCTGTCCTGCCATGCCCCTATATCGTACTGCAGATAGTTCCGGTTCTTCCCGGAACCCTCCATCCTCGCCCGCAGGACAGCAGGCGACAGATACAGGTACAGGAAAACGTCATACAACTGTCCGTCCTCCTCCGTGAACACGGTCTGTTCGCCGAAGGCATAATGCCCGTCCATGATGAAATCCTCTCCCCCATGCCGCTCCCGCAGCCCGCGAGCCAGCGCTTTCCTGGCTTTCTCCCTGCCCCTCTCGTCCAGACTGTCAAATTCCGGATTCCCTTCCCGCAGCAGACGGCTTCCGGCCAGGGTCTGCAGGAAGGGAATCCTGTCCAGAATATAGGTCTTCCCCGATGCGGGCATTCCGTACAATCCAATTTTCATAGCCACTCCTTATACCACAATATGCTCCAGGAATCTCCAGGCCGCATATCACGGAGCTTACCGAAGCTCCTCTGAGCCGATTCCCCCCACTGTTCCGGTTTTGTCCTGCTCCGATGCCAGGTTCCGCCTCCAAAGATTCCGTGAGCCTGTCACATGCTCCCGGAATCGCAAGCCTGTGGGTTATACTGCATAACGCTGAATGCTGCCTAAGGAATTGTCAAAAAATTATTTTTGACAATTCCGGCAAATTGCTTCGCAGTTTGCCGGAACCAGAAATAACTCTTGAAGAGTTATTTCTGGACGGTACCTAATGTAATCATGGGATTGAACCAGTCAGCGTTAGGCAGTATAACATCCCAGAAACTCCTTATAACAACAGCTTCGGTCGAATGTCAGCGAAATCTTTTCCAGCTCTTCCAGGGATATCCCGCTGTCCCCCACCGGCGGCAGGTCGATGCAGTTCCCGCAGTAATACGTTTTACCGTTTGCAAAGAAATAATTATTCGTACCAGCCCCGCACAGGCCGCCGTACATCGTACAGTCCAATCCGCCCCGCCTGACCGGAAGCTCCTTTCCCGCCCTGTCCATGAAATCCCGGTATTCCCCCAGGGAAATCCCATATTTTCCAATCATCCGGGAAAAGGTCACTTTGGTTCCAAAAGGCTGGAAAAAGGAAATCACCTCTTCCGCGTTTCTCAGACTTTCCCTGCCCACAGTGGCGTTGAAGGTAGGATAATGCCCTGTCGCCTGTCTATAGCGCTCCACATTCTCCATGGCCCGGTCAAAGGAATTGCACCGATACTTGTCGTGCAGCTCCTTGTATCCGTCAATGGAAAACCCCACATTGACCCTGTGTTCCTCCAGGAACGCCAGGTCTTCCTCCGGAAGCCTGACGGTTCCGTTGGTTATGGTATAGATTCTGACTCCCGGAGCGTCCTCTAAGTAGGCGATATAGGATTTCAGCGCCTGCCAGTCCAGGAAGCATTCTCCGTTTCCCACGAACCCGATCTTAAATCCCTTCTCCGGGCATTTCTTTTCCGTATATTTTTTAACGTTATTCAGTATTTCATATACATCCATTTCCGCAGCCTCGATTTTCCCCTTTTCATGGAAATGACAGTAGCTGCAGGCAAGGTTGCATCGGTTATTGATGGAGATGCATATCCTGTCGATCATGGCCTTCCGCGCTTCCTTCCCTCATTCTGGTTTTTCTGCCAGGTACGGTTCTTGCTCCTTCCGGTCTCCAGGTATTCACGGTAATGGTCTTCCGCGGTGTAGCCGTTCCTGTCCACGATCCTTTCATCCGCCCCGGCCGCCCGGATGATGTCCCGGCATTCCAGCCATCCCCAGTGGCACGCCTTCATCAGCGCCGTGTAGCCGTTCCCGTCCTGCTGGTTCAGGCTAATCCGCGGATCCGCGCACAGCTCTCTGACGAATTCCACCCGGTTGTCCCAGGCCGCGATCATCAGGGGCATGTTTCCGTCATTCTTCTGCCGTATCTTTCCGGCGTCATAGGGGTTCCTGCTGCCCACGTTGGGGTTGGCTCTGCACTCATGGAGCAGAAATCTGAACATCTCGAAATCCCGGTTCTGGATGGCGTGGGACAGGGGCGGAAAATAGTATTTCCCGCAGTCTCTTCTGTCCACGTCTGCGCCGTGCCCAATCAGCCACCGGATTTTCTCTTTCCTCTGGTTCATGGGCTTTTTCCGGCTCCTTACCACAGAGATAATCAGGGTGTTGCCCTCCGGCAGGTAGGCGTTGATGTCCTCCCGGTTCGGAATCGTCACCCCCAGCGCGCTCTCCATGCCCTCATAGGAATCCGCGTAGTAGGCGTTGATTTTCTTAAGGCTCTGGATGTCCATCAGGTTCTGTTTCGTGACCATGTATTCCTCAAGGTACAGGGCCTTGACTGTGGCATGTCCGCTCAACCGCGCCGCGAATCCCGCGTCATAGGTAATGATGTCCACCTGGCAGTGGAACTCTTCGGCGGCCTTCTCCGCCACCTTTACAATCTGAGCGTCAGGATTGCCGGTTCTTCCCTTCCCTGGCGGATTCCTCCCAGCACCTTCCGCCGCTTTTACATCCTGCCCGTCAGGATTGCCGGTTCTCCCCTTCCCTGGCGGATTCCTCCCAGCACCTTGCGCTACCTTTACAGCCTGCCCGTCATAGCTACCGGCTTTCCTTTCTCCCGCGGGATTCCCTGTGGTCACGTTGGAGCCGGAACCAATGCTCTTCAGAATCTGCCAGGCCTTTTTGGCCAGCTTCGGATTGTGGTCTTTGATGAAATCAAGCTCCTCCACCACCATATCCGGCACGATGACTCTGCTGTACTCTCTGCTCAGTTCATCTATCAGCTGAATGTTCTTCAACAGCGCCGACGTGTCTGTTACTACGACTCTGTCTCCGCGTAGGAACTGGTCTTTCTGTCGGGATGTGAGCCCCAGTTTGTCGCAGTAATCATGGGCAAACCCCAGGACGGTCTTGTAGCTGGTGTCGCCGCCGATTTTTTCCGCTCTTGATAAGGTGGATTTGTTGCATCCGATCAGCTCTGCCATGTGGGACTGGGTCTTGTGGTTCTTCTCCCGAAGCTCAATCATCCGCTTTCTCAGAAAATCCTTCTGTATCTGGTCATCCATGTGTACATCCCCCTGTCTCCTCTGCGTCCCATGTCTGTAGAATCTAGGAAAAGCATAGCACCCGGTTGCATTTTTATCAATATATTGCCTTACTTTTGCAACCGAATCACCATGATTGCAACAGGCCCTTCCGTATCCGGCATTTCCGCAACCGGAGCGGGGTTTTTACAACGATTGCACTATCCTATAAATAACTGCAACACTTTCGATTTGATTGCAACAAAAAAGGAACTCGATTTCGCTTAACAGAGCGCTTCTTGCCAACTCTTCAGGCATTCCTTTCAAAGTTTTTTCAGTCATTTATGTATTTCATTATCAGGAATACTTCTCATACAGAGCGCCTTTGACAGAATCAGATAGTAGATATGAGCAAATTCATAAAAATACATAATGATAAAAAGGAGAAACAAGACAATGATTCGAAATCATAAAAAGCCTCTGACGCGCACCAGAGGGCAGGCCCGGCGGAACTTGCCCTGGAGCAGTACCGTACCATCGTCAGCCAGGCCGCCGATACACTATCAGAGGCAGAGGGGTCGGCAGCGCCGGCGGCCTCTCCGCCGCGGGGCAAAGTCCCGCGGCCCAAAATCATATCCTCGCCAGCGCACTCTGGCACCAACGAAACAATAACGAAAAAGCTCTGTCAAAATCATAGCCGTCATCATTCCGCAATGAAACGCTCAATTCCAGAACAGCTTTATCCTCATCCTGCACACATTCCAGCAATTCCCGTTTTGTCGGAACAAAATTACCGGTATGCAGATAATGCAAATGCTGCACAATGTAAAATACCGATTTACAGGTTACCGGCAGCCTTGAAATATTATGCTCCCTGTCAGCGTGTATATAACGGTGGCAAATTTCGTGATAGAGATTGTTCAAACTGAACTTGACATAGTTCCTTTCATCCTCCATGGTATATGCCGGAACAAGATTCTTCAATTCTCCGTAATAATCTTTTGTCGTGTTCAATAAATGGCATAGTTCCAAGGGGTTCCAATGGCTTAAATCAGCCCTGCCGCAGATAAATCCACAGGACTTGTCAAAATTACCGATTGAAACAAGGGCTTGTCGATAGGTGTCCAAATCTTCCACCGAAATATCATCAATCACGGCCATGATATCAATATCACTGTTTTCCGTCGCTTCATTCCGAAGATAACTGCCCTGCAATCCTATGTACACCAGTCTCTCGCCAAATGCGTCTGCCAATATATCTGTCAGTTCATCAATATATTCCTCTATTCGAATCATTTAGAGCACCTCCTCTTCATTTTCAGGATACTTTTCCTGCTACAAAGCTACAATGTGCAATCCCCCAAAAAAGCCGCCACCCCCACGTCATACCGCATAATCTTCCGCCCATGCATCTCCCTCTGCACACCGAACATGAATTCCGGTTCGTCCTCCGGCTCCCATTACGCCATTCTCCTACCTGTCAAAAACCCCCGCTAAGAATCCATAAAAAGCCCCCGATGCTTCTCAAAAAACGCAAAAAAGTACCGTACATTTTTAAGCTCCGTCCACCCCACCACTTCCAGATCCCTGGAGTCCAGATTATAAATCTTTGCCTGCAGCGTCCCCAGCATGAAAGGCGAATGGGTCGATATGATGAACTGGCAGCCCAGGAACCTGGCCATCCGGTTCAGCTTCTCCGCCAGCTTCGTCTGGTTTTCCGGAGACAGCGACACCTCCGGCTCGTCCAGCAGATACAGGGCATCCGGCTCCATATAGTCGTCCAGCATCTGTAGGGTGGTCTCTCCGTTGGAGTATTTTTCCTGGGCATATTTCAGGATTTCCAGTTTCTGTTCTGTGGCATAGGAGTTCCGGAATTCTTCTCTCTGCTCTTTCGCCAGCCCTCTCCGCACATGCTCGTACACATACCCGTCCTCCAGAATCTGCTCCTGTTGTATCTTCTTGATTTCGTACAGAATATCCTCGCTCTTGATATATCTGCTGCCCTGGGGAATCCGGCGCAGCGCCTTTCCGTTCTCCTCTTCCCCCAGAGCGTAGCTGCATCCCTTTATGAAGTTCAGGAAATAGGGAACTCTCCCATACTGGTTGCTGGTGGCATACTCCAGGCCCTCCAGCCGCAGTTTATTCGCCATGATGTTCAGCATGGTGGACTTCCCCGAAGCATTCTCGCCATACAGGACGGTAATCGGGGCAAACAGCAACAGCCTTTCCGCCTTGTCTGCGAACACATTATAAGGGTAAATATTTGGGTCGATGACCTTTTCATCCGAAAATAGAAAGCTGCTTAAATATATCATGATTCTATATCCCGTCTCTTCCGCGCCGTCTCCGCCCCGTCCATCACCTCCAGGTACCGGAAGCATCCCTCCACATGGTCATTCACCATCCCGCAGGACTGCAGATGGGCGTAAACTGTCACCGACCCCAGATACTTGAATCCTCTCTTCTTCAGATCCTTCGCTATTCTGTCCGACAGCCCGTTCCTCGCCGGAATCTGCCCTTTCTGGTGCCCCATATACAGAATCATCTTACCCTTAGAGAACCCCCACAGATACTCGGAAAACGTGCCGAATTCCTCCCGCACTTTCAGGAAGCGCCGGGCGTTGTGAATCACTGCTTCCACCTTGCGTCTCGACCGAATCATCCCCTCCGTATCCAGAATCCGCCGGATGTCCTCCTCCCCATAGGCCGCCACCTTCTGAAAGTCGAATCCGTCAAAACACTCCCGGAATATCTCCCGCTTCTGGATCATCATATTCCAGTTCAGCCCGCACTGCATGGCCTCCATCATCATGTACTCGAACTGCTTTCGGTCGTCATGCACCGGCACGCCCCACTCCTCGTCATGGTACTTCACCATTTTCTCATTGCACAGACACCATCCGCACCGTTCCATATCTGTCCTCCTCTCTGGCATCTAAAAGCTTGCCATCTTTACATCTCACCCTCATTTTTCCAGAAAATCCAGAATCTCCTCCACATACACCCTCATATGGCTGTCATCGCTCATATAAATCTCATGCTTCGTCCCTGGCATCGGCACCATCCGGGCGCTTTTTACCTGTCCTGTGAAGATTTCCTGAGCCTCTTTGTCCACATAGTCCTCCTGTTCGGCCTGGAACACCAGCACCTTCCCCACGATTTTCCCGCAGTTTTCCTTATTCAATATGTATTTCGACATTCTGGCGGCCTCCCGAAGCCAGGAATAGGAAGCGCCGTTGGTCTGGAAGTTCGGCTGGCTGCGCCTTTTTCCGGCATAATATTCATACCGTTCCGCAGAGGTGGCGGCGCTGGTTTCGAAGGTCTCGTCCCCCCGATAAGCGTGATGCCCCGGAACGTAGGTTGCTCCCTTTCCCAACATGACCTGGATTTCGGCAATCCCCCGGGCTATGCCCAGGGGAATCCCTCCCGTCAGCGGCCGTATCATAGGCGAGCTCAACACTGCGCCCTCGAAGACAGAAGGATGCCATTCCATGAATGCCGCGCCTATCCCACCGCCCATGGAATGGGCGTACAGATACCTGGGGAGCCCCTTGTCTTCCCGGTCTGCCACCTCTGCCGCCAGATAGTCCAGATCGGAGAGATACTGTTCAAAGCGGTCGATGTGCACCAGCGACAGATCCTCCTGTCCCCTGGCAGAGCGCCCATGCCCCCGCTGATCCATGATGTACACCTGATATCCGGCCTGAAAGAAATAATATATCATCTCAACGTATTTCTCGGCGGATTCAGAGAACCCATGAACCATTGCGATGACCCCTTTTGCATCCTCCCTCCGGTAGCTTTCATAATAGATTTTATCCTGACCATTATCAGGACAGAAGAAGCCGCTGTGTCGGTGTTTTTTTAGAAAAGGGACCACTTCCTTCTCCATCCTGTCCCGGTAGTCTGTCTCTTTGATAATTTCCATACGGTTTTTCGTCTCCTTATTAAGTTTGGCATCTCAGAGCTTCCCCGATTTCTTCCATTTTTTCATCTGTCAGCCGGAATTTTTTACCAAAGAACAAAGCCGCGGCCGCCAGGCCGATTACCGGCAGCACCGTCATGGTCAGCCGCAGCCCCATCACAGACTGTACAGCAGCCACCGCTTCCGCTTCTGTATTGTCACTGATCTGGAACACCGCCAGGCAGACGGACGCCAATAGCGCCGCCACGCCGGAGGCCAGCTTCACCACAAAGGTCTGCATGGAGAAAATCACGCTCTCATCCCTGCTGCCGTTCTTCCACTCCCCGTAATCCACGCTGTTCGCCAGAAACACGGTGGTCAATATGGTCAGGAGCCCATTGGCCCCAAAGATGAAAAAGCCAGGGAGGAACAGCAGGAACACATTGGACATGTTCGTACAGGCCAGAATCAACAGCACCACATACCCCAATACCGCCATGCCCAGTCCGGTGCGGAATACCTGGACGGTGGACAGAAATTTCCGGATCAGGGGATACAGCAGCATCATGGACAGAATCTGCACCCCGCCGCCAAAGGTATTGAACAGGGTATAGGCATTCTGCCAGCCCTCGCCGCCGAAATCATATTTAAAGAAATAAATCACCAGATTGCTTGTGAGGTAAATGGAACAGTTGATCAGCACAATGGAAATCACCACAGTCATGGCCTGGTCATTGCGGATCAGCGCCCGGAACATGTCCCCGATGGAATTTACCGGCATGTCCACTGTGGATTTCTCCTTGATGCACAGGCACATCAGTACTGCCGTAAAGGCAAAGAAGACCGCCACAATCAGCGCGAACCATTTGAACCCGATCCTTTCGTTCCCCTTTCCCAGGAGATACACCGCCTGCATGGTAATCACCGTCACCAGCGCGCTGCCCAGCCCCGCACATGTCCTCCCCAGGGTGGAAAGGCCCTCCCGTTCCCTGCTGTCCCTGGCAAAGGCCGGAATCATGGACCAGTAAGGGATATCCATCATGGTGTAGGTCACGCCCCACAGGATGTAGGCGGCGGAAATATAGACCAGAAGGGGATTCCCCTCCAGCTCCTCCGGCACCGCGAACATGGCGTAAAGCACCAGCGCATTGACGATCGTCCCGCTGAAAAGCCACGGCCTGAACCTGCCGAACCTGCTCTTCGTCCTGGCCACCAATATCCCCATCACCGGGTCGTTAGCCGCATCGAATACCCTGGCCGCCAGCAGCAGAATGCCGGTGAACACCGCGCTGACTCCCAGGATATCTTCATAAAAATACAGAATATAGCTGGCTGTCAGCATGTAGACCATATCCTTCCCCACTGCCCCGATGCCGTATGAAACCTTTTCTTTCGCTGTTAAGTTCATTTCATGCCTTCCTTTCTACTTTATTTTTTAGTGATAGATGAAATCTGTCCTGTGTTTTCCATCTTCTATCATATCATTTTCTACTGATATTTGTCCATAAACAGAAAAGTCAAACAGCTTTGACGCTCAAAAAAATGAACTCCCATACTGGGAGGCCATCGACCACTATCTGAAGCGGATGGACCCATGTGGGCTACAGGAGGCCATAAACAGCCTGTGCCGCAGCCTGCTGCGCAGCCGTGCCTTTGAGGACATGCGCATCAGGGGAAGTACTGGCAGGTCATCATCGACGGGACGCAGCTGTACAACACGCGGGGGGAGCTGGATGGAAAGAGCCTGTACCGCATCCACCAGAAAGGGACGGAGGACGAGTACCAGGAAAGAGATGGAAAAGCAGGACTGTGAAAGGAAGGCCTGCTGGAGGCTGATGGAAAAGATAGCGGAGGCGTTCCCGAGGCTGCCCATCTGCCTGTGCGGGGACAGCCTGTATGCTGGTGCAAAGAGGAAGGATGCGGTGGAAGATAGAGAACGAGGGGTTCAACACGCAGAAGAGGCAGGGGTACCATCTGGAGCATCAGTACAGTAAAGACTACCAGGCGATGAAGAACCATTATTACCTGACGCAGATCGGCCACATGGTGGCGCAGGCTATGGAAGCATGGGAGAAGCTGTGGAGCCAAAGCAGACAGAGCAGGGAGCAGAGGCATCAGAGGGTGCTGGAATCATTCAAGAAAGTGCGACTGAAAGAAAACAGGGAAGAGATTGCAAGAAGGATCCGGATCGGGCTGGAGCCAGAGTAAGGCAGAGTGTTGGAAGGGGGTGATGGCAGGACGGAAGGGAACAGATAAAGAAGCATATCGGGCAGAGTGGGGAAAACAAAAAATCCTGATGCTCTAAGAGAAGATATAAAAGTTTAAGCGTCAAAGCTGCCCACACACAGAAGCAGATTTGACAATCACAGACCCGGATGCTATACTTTATCACGAATGCCATACAAATAAACACATCATAACGCAAAGGAGCGACACCCCAATGATCCGAAAACATAAAAAATCCCTGCTTGCCAGACAGGGAACCGTTCTGCTTCTGATACTGTCCCAACTGGCGGCCCTCACCGCCTGCGGCGGCAACAGCGCAAAAGCCACCACCATGCATCTGACGCGCACCAGCGGACAGGTAGCCGTCTCCGACGGTGACGGGGAGGACGTGGCTCTGCTGGAGAATCTGGGGCTGTACAGCGGTTACGGAGTGGACACCCGCCGGGAGAGCTTCGCCTGGATCGACCTGGACAGCGTGAAGCTGACCAAAATGGACCAGAACAGCGAGATTGCCATCCAGAAAGAGGACAAGCAGCTGGAAATCGAAGTCAAGTCCGGCTCCCTGTTCTTCCATGTCACCGAACCCCTGGCTGAGAATGAGACCATGGATATCCGCTCCTCCAGCATGGTGGTGGGCATCCGCGGCACCTGCGGCTGGGTGGAGGTGCCGGACGAAAGCCATATGAACCTCTATCTGCTGGAGGGAAAGGCGGAATGTTCCGCCGGGAGCCAGGCTTCTCAGGTGTCCCCCGGGGAGATGGCTTCCATGACCGAAAACGGACAGATTGAGGTGCAGCCCTTCACCGCGAAGGATGTCCCCGCCTTCATCGTGGAAGAGGTGGAACAGGACAGCGCCCTTGCCCAGGCCATCCTGGACGTCTCCGGCCTGGACATCCTCCATCCGGCAGGTCCGGTGGAACTGGCCCTGGAACAGTACCGTGCCATCATCAGCCAGGCAGATACGTATGACTACGATTCCGTGGATGAACCTACCGGCGCTTATCGGTACGCGTTGGTGCCCATGACGCCGGATGCAGACGCGCCCGCCCTCCTCCTGGAGCAGGACACTGCCTTCGGAATCAGCTCCATTCTGGTATTCCAGTACGACACAGACAGCGACAGCGTCCTCCAGGCCGCCGATACGCTGTCAGAGGGAGTGGGCGGCGTCGGAGGGTATCGGGGCAGCCTCTCCGCCGCAGGGGATGGGAACGGCCTTCTGAGCACAGAGTTCAGCAGCGGGACTGGCATGGGCTCCACCTCGCGCACCACCCTGGACGGTGACAGGCTCCGGAGCGAAGTTATCTGGGAGGGCAATATCTTTGACGATACGGACACGGCTGCGGATGAAATCGGCTTTCTGGACATAGACTGGCACGACATCGGCGACACCGCTGCCCTGGACAGTTGGACGCCGGGCTCTGCGCCTGTTGAACCCGCACCTACAGAGCCGGAGGACGCGCAGGACACCGAACCCGCACAGCCCACAGACGGAGACCGGATCGTGTTCACAGGGACGCTCGGGGCCTACAGCTACAGCGATGTCCTTGCGCTTCAGGAAATATCAGATCCCAATCCCGGCAGCGACCAGGGAGAGACATACTGGCTGATTGTGCTGGATACGCCCCAGGGCATGACGCTGCGCAGTGGGGACGGATCGGGCAGTCATGAGGGAGAGGTCAGTCTGATTGACGTCACCGGAGCCGACGGCCTGGAGCAGTACATCGGACAGAGCCTCACCGTCAGCATCGATGCCGACGATACCTGGTGGCCCAGCGACACGTCACTTCCTATAGGACAGCCCCACACATCCGATGTCCATGTGTTGCAGTAAGATATACTGCTTAACAGTTAAAATTTCCCAGTAATCTGACTACATAACGCCAGATTTGCCATATACGTCTAACCTGAAATATGGCAAATTCTGGCGTTATGTAGTATAAATATTTGCGCACATTCCAGCAATTCCTCTTTGTCGAAATAAAATCATTTTCTTCCGCTGCGGGACAGTCATCTCCTCTTGCGGAAAGCTATTGCAATCCATGCAGGTTACTTGCTATAATGAATAAGCCCTGGAATCTCAGGAGAAAAATCATCTCTCGGACCAGCCAGACAAGCAAAAAGAGGAGGAATCCACATGAAAGCAAAACCGACACAAAAACAGCTGGAGTTCATGGAATGGGAGTTCGGGCTGTTCTTCCATTTCGGCATCCGCACCTTCTATCCCGGCCATCAGGACTGGGACGGCAACGAGGCGGAGATGACTCCGGAGGGCTTCAATCCGCCCAATCTGGACTGCAGGCAATGGATCCGCACCGCGAAAGAAGCCGGAGCCGCCTACGCGGTGATGACCTGCAAGCACCACGACGGCTTCGCCAACTGGCCCTCCGCCCACACTTCCTACAATATCTCCAGGACCCCCTGGAAAGACGGCAGGGGGGACGTGGTGGCGGACTATGTGGCGGCATGCAGAGAATACGGGCTGAAAGTGGGCCTGTATTTTTCCCCGGCGGACGCCAATATCATCGGAAAGAAACTCACCGCAGCGGAATATGACCAGAACTTCATCGACCAGATATCGGAGCTGCTGACCAATTATGGGAAAATCGATTATCTTTGGTTCGACGGCTGCGGCTCAGAGGGGCACGAGTACGACAAGGAGAGAATCATCCGGGTCATCCGCACCCTGCAGCCGGAAATCCTGATTTTCAATATGTGGGATCCGGACACCCGCTGGATTGGGAATGAGGAGGGAATCGCGCCCATCCGCAGCTACAATGAAGTGGAGAATCTGGATTTCTCCGTGCGCACGGACAGGAAGGATTCCCTGGAAAGCCGCAGGTTCCTTCCCGCGGAATGCGGGATGCGGATGCGCCGGGATACGTGGTTTAGCAGCGAGCAGGATCAGGACACAATCAAGACCCTGGATGAACTGATGGGCATCTACGACTATACGGTGGGAAGAGGAATCAATCTGCTGCTGAATATCGGGCCCGATGCCTCCGGGCAGCTGCCGGAAGCGGATACGAAGCGGGCGCTGGAATTCGGACAGGCGCTGCGGGAGCGTTTTTCCCATCCGCTGCTGGTGCTGGAGAATCCGGTTCTGGAGGAGAGTACGGAAGAGTTGATCATCGACTTGCCGAAAGATACCGTCGTTAACTGCATGGTGCTCTCCGAGCATTTGGAGGAAGGGGAGCATATCCAAAGCTTCCAGATTTATTCCCAGCCAGTGCTGTCGGGAAGGCGGCTGCTTTTCTACGAGGGATACCAGGTAGGACATAAGGCAATCTGCACTTTTCCGGCGGTGAAGTCCAAACGGTTCATTCTGACTTTCAAGGCAGAGGGGAAAAAGGACTGCCTGCGGGATGTAAAGCTGTTTTATACGAAAAATCAGTACGGTTTTTCGTAGACTGATTATCTGTGCCGGACACAGCAGCTTCACCTGGACGGAAACCCGAAAATTAAAACCATATATCGAATCAAAAAATGCGGCCTCCCGGTCATTGCCGGAATCTGCCGCATTTTTTATTCTGTCTCTTTACTGCATGGAATATTTCTTCATCCACCCCATCAGCTCATCTATGGTGGTGAACGCCAGGCCTGTCACGGTGTCCGCGCAGCCATAATAAATCGCGATACGCCCGGTATCCGCATCGGTCAGAGCCGCGCAGGGGAAGACCACATTCGGCACATCGCCTGTCTGCTCATAGAGCATCTCCGGCGCCAGCACATAGTACCTGGAGCGCTGCTTCACTTTCCAGGGCTCCTCCAGATCCAGCAAAGCGCATCCCATACGGTACACATAGCCGCTGCAGGTCCGGAGCACTCCGTGATAAATCAGAAGCCACCCCTCATCCGTCTCAATGGGGCAGGGCCCGGGGCCGATTTTCATGGACTGCCATGCGGAGAAATCCCCGTCACAGGTACCCATGACGAATCTGTGATGTCCCCAGTACTCCATATCCGGGCTCTGGCTCAGGAAGATGTCCCCGAAAGGAGTATGTCCCGTATCGCTGGGCCTGGACAGCATCATATACTTGCCGCCTATTTTTCTGGGGAACAGCACACCGTTCCTGTTGTACGGTAAAAAGGCATTTTCCAGCTGATAAAACGTCTTGAAGTCATAGGTGTAACCGATTCCGATGGTAGGGCCGTGGTACCCATTGCACCATGTGACGTAATAGCGGTCCTCAATCCACACCACTCTCGGGTCATAGCGGTACTCCCTGTTCGTCACTTCCGGATCCTCTCCCTTGAATGTAACGGGCTCATGGTTGATGTCCCAGTGGACGGCATCTTTGCTGAAGCCGGCAAAGATATCCATGCTCACGGACAGACTGTCGCAGCGGAACACGCCCGCATAGCCATCCTCAAACGGAACTACCGCGCTGTTGAAGATGCTGTTGGAAGTGGGAATCTCATGTCTGCCGATGATGGGATTTTCCGTATAGCGCCATACAGGCTTGTCAAATCCTTTCGGTTTCTCCTGCCAGGGCATCCCGGCCAATGCTTTTCCGATGATTTTGCTCATTTCTGACTTCCTCCTTACTGAAATCTCTGCAATCTGTATTTGGTGCTGCTACCTATTTTATACCGCGAACCGCCGGAATTTGCAATCAGGAAATTAACAAAGGCATCTTGCCGGCGGTCTGCAGCCGGTATTCGGGGCAAGTTTTATGCGTCAGACCCCGATGCGGATACCGAATGCAAAGGTGAACTCTTCCTCCAGGAACTGGTACTGCGTCTCCGGCTCCGGGCCGCAGCTGTTGGAGCCGATGCCATCCTGGGTGTAGTCGATGCACAGAACCGTATGCCCGCTGGGAACCAGCTCAAAGTTATGGGCCTTTTCGGTCAGCTCCTCCTGGGTATACCGGGAGGCGTTGAAAGAGAAAGGCTTCTTTGAGGCCACGGAAAGCTTCACATTCTCCCCGGACAGCTCCACGTAGCTCACGTCGAAGTGGCTTCCGTTCTCCTGGGGACGCAGATAGTCCTCGAACAGGGAATCTACGGTCTCCGCAAACTTCCCGTGATAAGAGGCCCGGCGCTTGTCTTTGTAACTCTCCATGGGCCCTAAGCCATAGTATTCCACCCGGCCCATATCCTGGGGCAGCATCATGCGGACGCCGAATCTGGGCAGTCTGGGAAGCTCGGGATTCTTTCTCACGTCCATCGTCACGTCCACGCTTCCGTCCGCCCATACACGCCAGATTGCATGGATATCAACGATTCTCTGTCTGTGCACCGAGGAGAGGGAGATGTCGCTGGTGATGTCCGCATATCCTTTGCCGCCCTTTTCACCGCATTCACAGGATGTGCCATAGGCTCTGGTGGCCGGACGGTCATAATGGCAGTCCTGCCAGATACTGCGGATGTACATGTCATTGTCCGTAGGAGCGCGCCAGATATTGTACTCCATGGGATGCTCCAGCAGGTTCTGGTTGCCTTTCACCATCCTGGAGAAGAGCCCTTTCAGTTTGTCGTATGTGTAGCGGAATTTTTCTGACACTACTGTCAGATAATGGTCATCCTCCTGTACCGTAAGTCCGCCGCCCTGGCTTTCCAGAGGCATGTCGAGAAGCTTTCTGGCAGTTGCGCACTGATCGGCCGCGCTGTCCTGGCTGCCTGCAGCCGCGGAGAGCTCCACCTCGTCAAAGCCCATCTCTCTGCTCGCTTTCAGCACCCCGTTGTCCTCACACAAAATCCATGTGACTTTCAGGTACTTCCTGCCCGCTTCCGATACGGCAGGAATATCCAGCTTTATCTCGCCCTCGCCGTGAGGCGCGATGTCCAGAAGCGAAGCCTCCACTGTGCCGCAGGCTTTCCTTTCGCCGTCACAATTCACCTCGAAACGCAAGCCGCAGTAATCCTTTAAGTTCAGGAAATCCATATAATTATGTATCTTTGCAATTCCGGTGGCGGCATCGAAGTCCACTACCCTGGCGGGACGGTATACGTTCCAGTGCTCTTTCAGTCCCGCATGGGGCCTGCGGTCAGGGTACACCAGACCGTCCATGCAGAAATTGCCGTCATGGGGATACTCGCCGTGGTCTCCGCCGTAGTAGTACATTTCCTTGCCCTCTACCGTTCGTCCCTTGTAGATGGCATGATCGCACCACTCCCAGACCATGCCGCCGCAGGCGCCGTCATACTGCTGGAATACCTGGAAATAGTCCTCCAGGTTCCCCGGGCCGTTGCCCATGGCATGGCAGTATTCGCACTGGAAGAAAGGCCTCTTCGCCGCTACGGCATAACAGTGGTCGCTGTCTTTTTCCTCCGCCTTGTCAAAATACTCGCGTATCAGTTCCGGCGCGGTATACATCCTGCTGTGGATATCCAGGTTGGAATAATCCGTCACTCTGCCCTTGGGTACATGGTAAGCGTTCTCATAGTGGGTGACACGAGTGTCATCATAGGACTTGGTCCATTTCAGGGCCTCCTCAAAGGTGCAGCCGAAAGCTCCCTCATTGCCCATGGACCAGGAGAAGACGCAGGGCCTGTTCTTGTCCCGCATGACACATTTCTGCGTCCTGTCCACTGTGGACTGGATAAAGTCAGGATTGTCGGCAATCCATTTATTGCTGTCCGGATACGCCTGTCCGTAGGCCCGTTCCGCCCCATGGCTTTCGTTGTCCGCCTCGTCCATCACATAGAAGCCGTATCTGTCGCAGAGCTGGTAGAACTGGGGCGCGTTGGGATAGTGGCTGGTGCGGATGCCGTTCACATTATGCTCTTTCATCAGCGTCAGATCCCTGTGCATCTGCTCCAGGCTGATGGTGAATCCGGTGACGGGGTCGCTGTCGTGGCGGTTCACGCCGTGGAGCTTGATGTTCTGTCCGTTGAAGTACAGCACGCCGTCTTTGATGTTCACCTCCCGCAGGCCCAGCTCCTCGGTGATGACCTCCCCTTCCGTCTCCATTATCAGAGTATAGAGATAGGGGGTCTCCGCGCTCCACAGCCTGATATCCCCCATGGACAGGGTCACATTGCCGGTTCCGGACTCCTGAGCCACCGTTTTTCCGTCAGCGTCCTGGACGGACACTTTTACGGGAATCTCTTTGTCCAGATAGGAAAAGCCGATATTCACCCGGGCTTTTCCGGCCTCTCTGTCCAGCTTCGTCTTTACGAAATAATCGTACACGCACTGCTCCGGGCGGTTCAGCAGATACACGTCCCGGAAGATGCCGCTCATGCGGAACTTGTCCTGGTCCTCCAGGTAACTGCCGTCGCACCATTTCAGAACCAATACGGCCAGCAGGTTCTCCCCCTCTCTCAGGAAAGGCGTCACATCGAATTCTGACGTGGCATGGGACACCTGGCTGTAGCCCGCGTATTGTCCGTTCACCCACACATAGAAGCAGGAATCCACGCCCTCGAAATTCAGGAAAGTCTTCGGCGCGGCCGCGTCCCTGTGCCAGGTAAAATGATGGCGGTAGGTGCCGCAGGGATTCTCATGGGGCACATAGGGGGGATCTAAAGGGAAAGGATAATTCACATTTGTGTACTGATGTCTGTCGTATCCGTGCATCTGCCATACAGAAGGCACAGGGATGGTCTTCCAGTCCGGGTTCGTGCTGCTGTCTTCCCGATAGAATTCTTCCTTTAAATCATACACGCTGTCATAGTAACAGAAGTCCCACTCCCCATTCAGCAGGGCAAAGCGCTCAGACTGCTCTCTGTGCTCCACCAGGTCCTCATGCCGCCCGGCGGCAGGGACATAATAGGCCCTGTCCGGCATAGTGTTCTCGTGAAGCACTTTCAGATTCTCAAAGTGTCTGGGTACAATCATACTCTTCTACCTCACCTTTCTACTACATTATTGCAATACAATATTTCACAAGTATACTACCTAAACCCTATATGAAATCAAGTACAGATTCTATTATCTAAAATCCATTATAAACGATGTAACAGGCATTAGGCAACAGATTTTATCATTTTCATTAAAGCATTTTCATTGTGTATTCATTCAATACGTACCGGAAACGGAAACCTGAAAAATACAGGCACATAAATGCACCTGTATCATTCTTCAAGGCTATATAGATTGTATTTCATCGTGGTTCCGCGCCCATTCACAGCATGGCAATCAGAGCCGCTCCCAGGAACAGGAGCCCGGACAGCAGATTCGCCGCCAAAATGCAGGCTGTCTGCTCTTCCGGCTCCAGCTCGTCAAAAGAGACCACATGCTCGTCTACAAAGTCCACGATATCGCCCCTGCTCCCCTGTCTGGATTTCCTGTCTTTCTCTTTCCCGGGCAGGCGGCTGATTCTCACTCCGTCCAGTTTCAGATAGGAAATCCATCCCATCAGGAACAGGACCACAGCCGCAGCAGCGGAGCCGTCCCGGGCCGCGCTTAAGGGGCTCTCCACGAAGCGGTCCCACAGCAGTATCACTGCCAGCGCCACGGCGCATCTGGTGACGCCCTTGTACAGCACAGGGCGTATCATATAAGGTTTATACAGTCTCCAGATTTTCTTCATCCTGCTTCAGATACTCTTCCATTTCTCTCTCGTTGGCCCACACGAAATGTCCGGGGCGCAGTTCTTTCCAGAAAGGCTTGTCCACGCTGTAGTCATGCATCGACGGATCGTACACCAGAAGCTTCTTCTTCTTCTCCCGCTGAGGATCCGGAATGGGCACAGCGGACTGGAGCGCCTTTGTGTATGGATGCAGAGGATGTTCGAACAGCTCCTCCGTCTCCGCCAGCTCTACGATCCTGCCCCGGTGAATGACCCCGATACGGTCGGAAATAAAACGTACCACCGACAAATCATGTGCAATGAACAGATAAGTCAGCCCTCTCTCCTTTTTCAGGCGGTTCAGGAGGTTCAGCACCTGGGCGCGGATGGACACATCCAGGGCGGAGATGGGTTCATCCGCCACCACGAATTCCGGCTCCATGATCAGGGCCCTTGCGATGCCGATTCTCTGCCGCTGGCCGCCGGAGAACTCATGGGGGAACCGGGAGGCGAATTCCGGCAGGAGCCCCACTTCCCGCAGGGCATCCTCTACCTTTTTCCTGCGGTCCTCCTCGTCCTTGTAGAGATGGAAGTTCAGAAGACCCTCCGACACGATGTAATCCACTTTGGCCCGCTCGTTCAGGGAGGCCATGGGATCCTGGAATATCATCTGGCATTTCCGGATGACCTCCTTGTCCATCTCTTTGGAAATCTTACCGCTGATGCGCTGCCCCTTGAACAGAATCTCGCCGGATGACACGGGATTGATCCTGGTGATGGCCCGGCCGATGGTGGTCTTACCTGAGCCGGACTCCCCTACCAGGGAAAAAGTCTCCCCTTTATAGATGTCGAAATTCACGTCATCTACCGCCACGAATTTCTTCCGTCCGCTTCCGAAGGTAATCTGCACATCTTTAAGCTCAATCAGTTTTTCTCTTTCCGACATAGTGCGCTACCTCCTTACTTTGTCCTGCGCAGCTTCTGGATGATCTCCGGCTGCTCGATCTTCGGCGCCCTGGGGTCCAGGTACCAGGATTTCACCTTATGGCTCTCGGTTATCTCGAATAAAGGCGGTTCTTTCTCAAAATCGATTTCCAGTGCCCTCTTGTTCCGGGGGGCGAAAGCGTCGCCCTTCACCTCGTTGAACAGGTTCGGCGGCGTTCCCTCGATGGTGGGCAGCTCCTCGCCCTTTACGCCCAGCTGGGGGAGAGAAGACAACAGCGCCCAGGTATAAGGATGCCAGGCGTCATAGAATATTTCCTCCACCGTGCCGTACTCCACAATCTGCCCTGCGTACATGACGGCCACTCTGTCCGCCACATTGGCCACCACCCCCAGGTCGTGGGTGATGTAGATGACTGTCATGTTCAGCTCTTTCTGGAGATTGCGGATCAGCTCCAGAATCTGGGCCTGTATGGTCACATCCAGAGCAGTGGTGGGCTCATCGCATATGAGTATCTGGGGATGGCAGGCGGTGGCGATGGCGATGACCACCCTCTGGCGCATGCCGCCGGAGAATTCATGGGGATACTGGTTGGCCCGCCGTTCCGCGTCAGTGATGCCTACCATCTCCATCATCTCGATGGCTTTCTTTCTGGCTTCCTCCCCCTTGATGCCCTGATTGATTTCGATACTCTCCTGAATCTGCTTCCCGATCTTCTTTAAGGGATTCAGGGATGTCATGGGATCTTGCATGACCATGGAAATCTTCCTGCCCCGGATGCCCATCCATTCTTTCTCAGTTTTGTACTTTGAAATATCCACGCCGCCGTACGTAATGGAGCCGCCGGTGATGCTCCCATTGGCGTCCAGCATGCCCAGGAAAGATTTGGTGAAAACGGATTTACCGGAGCCGGATTCCCCCACGATGGCGATGGTCTCGCCCTCATACACATCCAGGGAACATTTCCGGATGGCTTTCAGCACCTTTCCCCGCAGCGTGAACTCTATCTCGATGTCCTTGGCGGACAGCAACAATTCTCTATCCATATGTAAGCCCCCCTTATACATGATTCCTGGGATCCGCCGCATCCGAGAACGCGTTACCCACCAGATAGAAGGTAATCGTGATCAGAGAGACGATGACCGCAGGACATACCAGCAGATACGGATACTGCAGGAAAAAGCTGCGCGCGTTCCGCAGCAGAAGTCCCAGGGACGGCGTGTTCACATCCAGGCCCAGCCCCAGGTAAGACAGAGTCGTCTCCGTAGCGATGGTGGAGGGGATGGACAGCGCCAGGCGCAGTATGATCATGCTGATCAGGTACGGGAAGATGTTCTTCACCAGCACCCGCCATATCGGAGTACCCAGGCACCTGGAGGCCAGATTGTACTCCCGGTCCCTGTACATCATCACCAGGTTCCTGACATTCCTGGCCATGCCCAGCCATCCGAAAGCTATCAGGGATACCGCCATGATGAGGAAACTCTGTCCCACCATCAGCGCAATCAGGGTCATATAGATAATCGTGGGCACATTGCCGATGATATTATATATTTCCGTCAATATTCTGTCAGCCTGCCGCACATATCCCCAGATACAGCCGATGATGATGCCCACCACGCACTCTCCCACGGCCACCAGCAATGCCAGCTTGATAGAGACCTGCGCCGCGTACCAGACCTGGCACCAGTAGTCCCTGCCCAGATTGTCCGTGCCGAACCAGTATTCGCCGTTGGGCGAGGTGAACGCCTCCAGCATGCTGGACTTCAGCTCGGCGTAATCGTACCTTCCGATGGCAGTGGCCACAAAGGAGAACACCACGATGAGGATGAATATGACCGACATCACCACCGCGCTCTTCTTCTTCAGGAAATTGCGGAAGACAGATCTCCAATAGGAATAATTGGAATATCCCACCCGCTCCGCTGCCTCAGCGGAATATTCCGCGAAACGGAACATTTCATCCTCTTTCTTATGAGCTTTCATCTCGTCTCCCCCCTCCCTGTAAGCTTGATTCTGGGATCGAAGATCATCATCATGATATCTCCCAGGAACACGCCGATAATCCCCAGGCCCGCATAGACGATGACACATCCCTGTACTACGCTGGCGTCATACCGTCCGATAGCATCCGTCAGCAGAGGGCCCATGCCGGGAATGGAAAAGAACCTCTCCACCAGAAGCGATCCGCCTATGGTCAAAAGCAGGGACGCCGGCACATAGGCAATCAGCGGAACGAAAGCGTTCTTCAGCACATGCTTTACCATGATATCTTTCGAGGACATACCCTTAATCCGCGCCAGCCGTATGTAGTCCTTGTTCAGCTCATCTACCATGTAACGCCTGGTCCACAGGGCATAGTATGCGATGGAGCCGATGGAGAGACATACGATGGGCAGCACACTTGTACGCGCCACATCATTGGTAGAATACAGAGAGGGCAGCTTGAATATCCTGGTGCCGAATACCAGTATCAGGGAATAGGAGACAAGGGCCGGGACCGCGTTCACAAAAATGATGTACACTGTGCCCAGATGGTCAAAGAACTTGTCTTTGTGCAGGGTCTGGATAATTCCCATGGCAATGCCTATCACAAGAGAGACACCCATGGATATCAGCCCCATTTTCATGGAAACCGCAAATCTGCTGGTCATGATTTCCGTCACTTCCAAGCCTGCCTGGACTCTGCTGGAAGTCCCCAGGTCAAGCCGGACAAGCTCCCCATAGAACCGGCCAAGCTGTACCAGAATCGGATCCGTCAGACCTGCCGCCATGAGACGGTCTTGTTTCTCCTCCTCCGAAAGCTTTATCAACTCTTCCTCTGTGAAATAATAGTCCGTCGGAAGCATCCGCAGCAGAAGAAACACGACAGTCACAATAATCAGCACGGTCAGAACAGACTGCAGCAGTCTCTTAACCGTATACTTTGCCATACTCAAACCTCCTCGCTTCGTATCGAGCCTAAATTTTGCCCCCTGTATAGTTTTGTAGCCGCCCTCCCGGCACGCAAAAGAAAATGCATGCCTGTCGGGCGGCTACTGTTTCAGAATTCCAATCTACGGTATTTCAACATACGGAGATTACTTGCCGCCGGCCTCATATTCAGCCTTGAAGCGCTCATAATCCTCTGTCGTATAGGGAACTGTGGATGTCTCCCAGTTCTTGTATACGATATCGCTGTTACCGTATGCGGCATACATCTTGGAATAATCATTGACCTTGGTCAGCTGCCATTTCACATTGTAGTTCCAGGGAATGACCATGGCATTGTTCACCAGATAAGCCTCTGCCTGGGCGAAAGCCTCCAGCCTCTTGTCCTTGTCGCCTGTCTCAGCGTTGGCAAGTCTGCCCAGCCTTGTATATTCCTCCCACTGCTCAATTACATGCTCATCCGTCACATCGTCCAGATTGAAACGCTCCACCGAATAGATGGCCGCATCGTCATTGTAGAAGCCCTGGTTGACGAAGTTGCTGACATCACCAAAGTCCGCGCCCCATCCGATGACGTCAAAGGACTGAAGCTGAGGCTTACGCACCTCATCTGCGGCGCTGGATACATAGGTGTTGATATTGAAGTTCACATAGTCCGTTCCAAGGGCCTCAAATGTCTCCTTGTAGATTGTGGCGGAGTCAAGAGAGGTCTGGTCGCCGGCCTTGATGAAGTAGTCGATCTGGATAGGGAATGTCACGCCCTCAGCGCCCAGCTCCTCCATGGCCTGCTGCTTGTACTGCTCACCCTTCTCCTGGTTGTAGCGTCTGGGCTTTGTGCCGTCTCCCTCCGGGATATCCAGAAGTTCGATGACGCGGTTCACATAATCTTTGCCGTCAGAGAACACGCCCAGGTTCTGGCTGGTATATGCAAGGTTCTCCAGGCTCATGGGGTTCACCTGGTTGGTGAGATACCAGATGTTCGACAAATCCAGGCCCCAGTACAGGGACAGACGGAAAGCGTCGTTGGCTACAGCCTTGTTCCAGTTCTCGTCAGGATTCCCGTCCTTGTCCAGCTTGAAATAGTTGAACAAAAGCGCATAGGAGAATTTTGCCACGCGGGTCTCGGCCAGGTTGCCGTACCACTGGTTACTGGGATCGTTGATGATGGTGGTCAGCTTGGCAGTGCTCAGCTCTGTGTGATCCACTTCCCCTGTCTCCCACAGCTCGTCGTCGCGGTCGCCGCTCTCGATCATCTTTACCGTAACGGTATCGAACAGGGTGCAGTCCTTATCCCAATAGGATTCGTTCCTGGTGTATACTCTCTCGTTATTGGGCACGAAAGTAGTCAGCCTGTAGGGGCCGCTGTACCAGTAGTCCTCATTGCTGATTCCCACTACGCCGTCCACGCCTACCTTGTCAATCATGCCCTGGGGCATGGGATACAGGCAGGAACCGGTAGCCAGAGTATCGAAATAGGCCACCTTGTCCAGGCAATGGTAAATCAGGGTGTAATCGTCAGGAGCTTCGATGCCTACCATCTCCAGGAACTTGCTGTTGTCCATGGTCTTAGCCTCTTCCTCGGAAAGACCCTTGGTATAGTCATAGTATTCCTGGGCGCCGGCAATAGTGGATACCGGCATGGAGGTGTTCAGTCCGGCGTTCTTATGGAAGTTCAGAATCCATTCCAGGGAAGTAATCCAGTCCTGAGCGGTACATTTTCCAATCTCATTTCCGTTCACGTCCACGTAGATGATATCATCGCGCAGATGGAATGTCCATGTCAAGCCTTCGTCCTCTGTGCCCCACTCGGTGGCCACGGCCGGAACAAGGCTGCCGTAATTGTCGAACTCAAGCAGAGGAGACAGGCAGTTGGCGCCTACAGTGCCCACATCGGTACCCTCGCTGTGCTGGCAAATCAGGGTGCTCAGGTCTCCGCCGCTGACGGAAGCCCATGTCTTAAAGTCCTTGATGGGCTCGCCTGCCGTGGCTTCGCCGCCCTCGTCGGCAGGGGTAGATTCCTCTCCGCCCTCCGCCTCCTCGCTTCCGCTCTCCTCGGAAACCGCGGCGCTCTCGCTGCCGCTATCTACGGCTTCTGAAGCGCTGCTGCTCTCTGTGCCGCCGTTGCCGCAGCCAGTCGCCAGCATGGCAGCCGCCAGCAGAATAGCGAGAATCTTCGCTACTTTCTTCTTTTTCATAATACTCTCCTTTCTTTTCAGCCATTTTATGTATGCTTTCGGAAAAGCATCAAAACCCGCCTGGCCGGCGGAGGTTTTGCATTGTGGGAAAATAGCTTTCCTAGTCCCATAAAGTACACTTTTTGGGAATAGGATTTACTAATAAATTTTGTACCTATTTTACATCATCAATGTATAAATATCAAGGAATTCTTATATCTTTTTTAATTTTTTTTAATATATATGAAAGTTTATTCTTTTTTCTTCCCCTTTCAATACTCACTCCAAAAAGTGTAGGTTTTGAAACTGATATAATATCTCTTTTGAGCTGATTTTCTATTATATATAATAAAAAGGAATCACTAAGGAACACTTCATATATCGAAATGTCCCTTACGACATATCAAAGAAATTCCTATTCTTGTTGATTTTGAAAGCGGCATTGGCACAAAGCTGATGCCGCTAAGAGAGTGAACTGTCTGAATATATTTAATGTGTCATTTGTTTATTTTAAAGAAGAAAAACGGTATAGCCGCAAAGACTATACCGTAATCTGATACAAAGATGCCCTGATACCTTTCACATAATCCGTGTTCTGTGACTCCTTTGTCCTCTTTTGATAAAATCTGGTCCTATTCTGCATCAGCAGTACCAGAAATAAAAAATGCAGGTCATTCTCAGCAGATTCTCGTCCCCTCCGGCACGATGTCGTCCACGATTACCACCTGGCAGCCGCAGGCGTTGTTCGTCCCGGCTAACAGCATACCCTCACTCTTGACCCCAACGAACCGGGTAGGCTGGAGATTGGCTACCACGATGATTTTCTTGCCGATCAGCTGCTCCGGCTTGTAGTACTGCTTGATACTGGACACGATGACCCTCTCCTTCAGCCCGTCGAACAGGGTCAGCTTGTAGCAGCTGTGGGACTTCCTGATCTCGGCGCATTTCAGCACCTTGCAGACCCGCAGGTCGATCTTCCGGAATTCCTCGATGTCGATTTCCTCCCCTATGGGCGCCACTTCGTCAGGCTCGCCGTATTCCACTGCAGGCTCCTCTTCCACGGGCTCCTGCGCAGGAGCCGTCAGCGCCTTCTCCTCCTCTTCCGTCTTCGGTGTGGAGAAATCAAGCAGTGACAGGAACTTGTCCTTCTCGATGGCGTACAGGAACAGGTAGAGCCTGGGGCCCTTTTCCTTATTTAAAAGGAGCCTGTACACATTCTTGAAGAAGGTGCCCTGGAGGGCTTTCAGGTTCTCCGCCTCATAGCCGTAAATCCGCTTGGGAATCTCGTAGAGCTCCTTGTTCAGCTCATCCAGCGTATACTCGTTGCCGGACAGGTAGACGTGGAGCATCTTCACCGCATCCCTCTCCTTCTCGTCCAGGCCCTCGTACACAGGCCAGTTCCGCACCGGGCAGAGCCTGTTCACATTCTCCGGAGAGCAGTTCTCCAGCCAGTACTTCGCAAGGCCTAAGCGTTCCTTGAAATCTTCATATTTATAAGGCGTCCCTATCTTCTCGAACACCGTCTCCAGCATCTCCACGTTGAAGTCCACGATGGAGCCCAGCTGCACCAGGTGGGACATGGGCACTGTCTTAATCTTCTCATCGAACATGAGACAGTTGTTCATGATATCACGTATATAATCATCCGCCGTACCGTCCAGGAAGCTGTTGTACTGCTTGTCGAACTCGAAATACTGCCGCAGGATACCGTCGTCAAAGCAGAAATCAAAGGCCTTGTTGGGCTCCGCCTTGGCGTAGAGCCAGAGGATGACTTCCGGCTGGTAGATGTTAAGCAGGGTATCCGGCGTCAGGTTCAGGCCTGTGGAGCCGGACATCTTCCCCGCCACGCCCTTGATGCCGATGAACTCATAGCCCTCGAACAGGGGCGCTTCGTAATCGAAAATCTTCCTGGAGATGACTTTGCTGGTGTCATAGCTGCCCCCGGGGCTGGCGTGATCCTTCCCGCCGGGTTCGAAGTCCACCTGCTCATATTTCCAGCGCATGGGCCAGTCTATCTTCCAGGCCAGCTTGCAGTTGAAGTCCTTCGTGAAGTCATGCTCCCCCTCATGGCCGCAGACGCAGACGTACTTCGCTTTGGTGCAGTCCTGGGAGAGTTCCGTAATCTTCGTGGTGTCCCTGCCGCACTCCGGGCAATAGATTGCCACAGGATAATAGGCCTCCCGCTCGCCCTCCCGGGCGTCCTGAGTCCGGAAGCTGTCCAGGATATCGAATATTTCTCCACGTTTTTTCAACGCTTCGATGACATAGTCCTTGTACTTGCCGCTCTTGTTCATCTTGGCCTGGTATCTGTAATCCATCTTGATGCCGAATCTTTTTATGGCAGCCTCAAATTCCTTTTCAAAATATTCCGCGTAGGTCTTCTCCTCTGTGTCGAAAGGGTTGGGGACATCCGCGTAGGGCGCCCCGATATATTTCTCCATGTCGTTCCTGACTTTCGCCACGTTCACAGGTATCTTCCTGACTCTGTCATATTCATCCCAGGAGAAAAGCAGCTTCGCCTTTTTGCCTTTTCGCTCCAGGGCTTTCACCACGAACAGGCTGGTGGCGATGTCCCTGAAATTGCCGATATGGATAGAGCCGGAGGGGCTTATCCCGGCGGCGCATACATATTCTTCCTTGTCCGGATTCCTTTTAATGATTTTCTCCGCAATTCTGTCTGACCAATGCATATCTTGTCCGCTCCTTTGCAATTATGGTGGTAATTATACAATATGGGCCGCGTAAAGTCAAACATTTCGCATCTTACACGGAACTCTTTCATGGAGAATCCATAGGACTCATAAAATCCCATAGGGATATCTGTACTGATATATGGGTGTAAGGTCTCTTTTCGCTACTATCAGAAATGTCAAATCGCACAAAGGACGGTCTATCTTATTCCATTCCAAACATAGCGTAAAATCGTAAAAATGTGCATTTGAATCATGCATCCATTTGGGACATGGCTGCTCCAGGGCAAGGAACATCTGCTTTCCCCCCGCCTTTCCTTTCGCTGTGGCAAACAAAAGGAAATCCCCGGAAATTTCGGGAGTTTGAATCCATCCCTCTAAATGCAGGTACACCGGATTCGACCTCATTGCGTAAAACATCACCCGCGCAGATATTTCCCTGGCGTCCTCAGCTTTAAAAGAAGCAAAGACCACATCCGGCATCAGAAAAGCCTCTGCTCTTCGCCTATACAGACGCGTCAGCCTGTTTTTGAAGAAGCCGCAGCTGTCCTCCGTATTTGCAATACAGGCGTTCTCCCCTGCTGTACCAGGGATGCACAGACCGGATGGATGGAACCGAAGAAACAGAAATTCCTTGTCCATGCAAAGCCGCATTTCTTCCAGCTTCTTCGCAATAGATTCCCGATTCTGCGCCGTATCTTCCGCTGCGGCGTCTGTCTCTTCCGCCCGGGCGTCTGCCTCGTTTCTATGGGAAAACAGTTCTTCTTTTGAATGAATGTCCAGCGTGATGGGAAGATGCAGTTTAGCCAGCTCCCGGGACACCTGCCCGCATTCTGTCTCATCCATGAACTGTCCCCTATTCCAATCCGCGTTATTCGCTGTGTCACTGATATAAGGTGTGCGAAAATCATGTCTCGCCGCTTTGAGCTTTTCGCCGCAGAATTTTCCAATCGCGGAAAGTTCATCCCTGTTTTCTTTCAATACCATTGTGATGCAGTACAGTTTTGCCCAGTGCGTTCCTAAGCGGCGTTCCGCATTTACCTTTGCAATTTTTTCAAGATTATGATAAAAGCTTTCGAACTGGACGGATGAGCAGATTTCGCGGTATCTCTCAGGCTTTAGCGTCTCTACCGACAGATTCACATGACGGATATTTGCCGAAAAAATGGTACGGATTTCCTCTTCTGTCATGGTTCTGCAGAAATTGGAAGTGAAAAAGACATTCTTTCTGCCGGATTTCGGCAGCAATTTTAAAAATTTCAGAAAATTCGGGGCTATGGACGGCTCATAAAGGCATGAAAAAAGGATTCCCGCCCCCCCAAACTTTTCAGAGGTCTGATCAAAGGAAAAAGGCTCAGTATCTTCCGATATACCTCCTCTGACATATAACATGCTTTCTGTTCAAAGTCGTTAAAGCAGAACCTGCAGCGCAAGTTGCATGTATTATTGATATCGAAAGTCATGGCATCATAAAACGGCTCCTCATAGCGGGGCTTCTGCATCCATTTTCCATCCTTTTTTACGATACGAAAAGACGTATAATATTTTACATATGTCAGAATCTTTTTTATGTTTCCTTTATAGTTTGCCATGGACCATAGGATTATCTTCTTCAATGGCTGACCTCCTGTTTTTATTATCTTAGTTCCATTATACATTTCTTACCCGATAATGTAATTATGCTGCATAACGCTGAATACTGCCTAATGCAATCATACAATCGAACCAGTCAGCGTTATGCAGTCTGTTTTGAATCAAATGTAGTCATATCTCCATGATAATATGGCCTGATGAAAATGTCAAACAATCGCATCCAAAAAAACTAAAATAAATCGTATTCAATTTAATTAGATATATATAAAATTAATTATTGACATATTTATATTATTAATATATAATCAAATAAAAATATTAAATTAGAAAGGAGTAAAACTATGGAAAGCGAAAAAATCCAGACATTCATTAACTACCTTGACCAGCGAACCTCCTCCGTACAGGAAGATACTCTCCGCCTGATAGCGGACAATCGGAGAGACGAGGCCAACTTTGAGAAAATCCGGACGAATATCTTCCAAATCGTCAAGACAATCTTCCAGGCCTCCGTCCGGGTATCACAGGAGGAAAGCGAACGCGTCAGATTCTTAGACACAAAACTCACCTTATTTCAAGAGACCTGGGAAAGCCATCTCACGGAAGCAAAGGAACACGGCGACGACCTGAAGATAGTGCAGGAGCAGACCAGACTGGAAGCCCTGGCCGAGATTCGGGATACTTTTCAAAAGATATGGGGGGAATCATTATGACAGAAGAAAACGCAATCAGGCTGTTCAAATGCCTGGCAGACAAGTCCAGGCTGCAGATATTGAAGTCCCTGGCCGTGGAGGATATGTATGTGGAACTGCTGGCGGAGCGGCTGAACCTGACCCCTGCCACTATTTCCTTCCATCTGCGCAAGCTGTCGGAGATCGATGCCGTCAGGTCCTATAAGACCCAGTATTATACCATGTATTCCCTGCGCCAGGACACCTTTGCCGTGAAGATTCTGGATATCCTGAAAGAACAGTCGGATGAGGCAGATTTGCAGGCAAGGCGGGAGCAGGCCTACCGCCAGAAAGTGATAGACGCTTTCTTCCAGTACGGAAAGCTGAAATCCATTCCCGCCCAGCGCAAGAAGGAGCGAATCGTTCTGGAAGAAATCGCGAAAGCTTTCGAGCCGGGCAGAATCTATTCCGAGCGGGAAGTCAACATCCTCATCGCGGATTTCCATGATGATTTCTGTACTATCCGGCGGGATATGATTTCCGAGCAGCTGATGGACAGGGACGAGCGGGGATATTGGCGGCTTGTTTAACCCCCCGCGCTCTGGTACTTCCCCGTCCCATACCGCCAGAACAGCGCAGCCGCCGTCACCGCCAGAGCCGCGGCCACCACAGGCCCAATCCAGTAGATGGGCCTGTTTTCCATGCCCAGCAGGAATCCGGCCGGATAATAGCTGGAAAAAGAAAGCGCCCCTGCATCCATCCCGGCATCATGGCTATGGGCACCAGCTCCACAATCAGGTCAGAAGAACTGACACGGCTGTCATGTTGTATTCTTACATGAAGGCCCTCCCTCTGCAGCAAACAATGCCCCTCCAGCTCCTCAATGTCCTGCAGATTGCGGGTGGTCAGCAGGATGGTCACGCCCCGCTCTCTGTTGATTTTCTTCACGAACTCCCGAAGCAGATTCAGCATATGGTGAGCACGGCATCCATGCGCAGCCTTGTCTGCAATGTCTGTATGATGGTCACGGAACTATTTTCCGATATCGGAGAGGATGTGCTGATTCAGCTGATCAAAAATTATGTCGAAGCCCATTACGCGGAGAATATCTATCTGAAGACTGTGGCGGAAGAGACCGGGTTGTCCTACGCCTATATATCCCATTATTTCAGCGAAAAGCAAGGGATGGGCTTCGCGGATTACCTGAATTCCGTGCGGATTGAAAAAGCCTGTGAACTGTTAAAGGATTGGAAGATTCCTTTAAAGGAGATAGGGGAATCCGTGGGTTTCGGTTCCATGAATACTTTTGTGCGGAATATGAAGAAGTTCAGGGGCATGACCCCCGACGCCTACCGGAAAGCGAACAGTGATATATAAACAGGGCAGCGGAACATTTCCTCTGCCCTGTCATCTTTTCAAATTTATATCGTATTTTCTATCAAAGCTTGATACCTTTCAGCAAATCTCCAAGGGAAGTACCGATGGATTCCTTTGAGCTGTACTTGGCGGCCACCTTTTCATCCACCACATCAACATCCTGAGCGGTATCCGCCACTGCCTTGATGCTCAGGCTTATCTTGTTATTGTTGGTATTCAGCACCTTCACCCTGACGGTATCCCCTACGCTCAGCACCTCAGAAGGAGTCTTCACTCTCTTCTGGCTGATCTGAGAGATATGCACAAGGCCGCTTAAGCCCTCGCCCAAATCCACGAACGCGCCGTAAGGCATGATGCTCTCCACCTTTCCTTCCAACACGGTGCCGGGCACTACCATGGCAATCCTGTGATTCAGGGCCTCCGCCTCTTTCTCTTTCAACACCTCTCTGGCGGAAAGAACCAGTTTCTTCTTTTCCTTCTCAACAGTGATGACATGAACCTCAAGTTCCCTGCCGACGAAAGTGTTCAAATCCTCCACATAGCTTAAGGAAAGATGGGAGGCCGGGATGAATCCCCTGATACCCTCTAAGAACGCCACCACTCCCTTATTCACGGTTTCCGCCACCTTTACGGTGACCACGGTCTTCTCATCCAGATATTTCTTTACCTTGTCCCATCCCAGCACATCGGCAGCCTCTACCCTGGAGAGCTGGATATTGCCCGCGCCGTCGTCTCTCTTTACCACAGTCGCCTCAATGACGTCACCCGCATGGACATCAGCCATGATAGAAAAAGAGGGATCCTTGCTCATATCGGCAGCCTTGATGACGCCGGAAGCATAGTAATTCAGATCCAGCGTAACGCCCTCTTCGTTTACATCAATCACGGAACCGGAAATGATATCCCCCTCCTTGATGGTACGGAAAGATGCCTCCAGCTCCTTGCTGTAATCTTCCATGGTCTCTGTGGTGCCGATTTTTTCTGCCTTAACCTCCTCTACCGCCGCGGTCTCTTCTTTAACTTCCGCAGCTTCGTTCCTGATTTCTTCCATAACTGAAAATACCTCCTTATTTATCTCCCGCAAGCCGCCCCGCACAGGCTTTCGCCAGTCCGGGGCAGCTCCCATTCCAATTACGATTCTACCACGTATTTCCAATAAATTCCACTGTTTAGAGCATTTTTTCATTCATCTTCCGACGTATTTTCTTCCGAAATGCCGTCTTCCAATGCCTCCTCTGCGGTTTCAGAACTGTTATTTTCCTTCAGGGCGTCCTCCACATTGTCGAATTCCTGCTCCCCGTCGGAAATCTTCTCCCTGACCTTGGCAATCTTGGCAATCTTGACGCCGTCCTCTAAATCCATCAGCTTTACTCCGGAAGTAATCCTGCCTAAAGTGGACACATCCTGCATCCGAAGCTGGATGATGATTCCCTCTGTGGTAATCATCATGATTTCATTCTCATCACCAACAGCCTTGACGCCTACCACATTTCCTGTCTTCTCGGTAATCTTATAGCATTTCACACCCTTGCCGCCCCGGTTCTGTACGGTAAATTCGTTCAGAAAAGTACGTTTTCCCATACCATTTTCAGAAGCGATCAACAGGGAATCTCCCTGGCTCTGAAGCTGCATCCCTATAATTTCATCTCCATCCGACAGATTCATGCCGATGACGCCCATGGAACTTCTGCCGGTGGCCCGCAGGTCCGTCTCCTTAAAGCGGATGCACATGCCAAGCTTGGTCACAAGGAAGATTTCGCTGTCCTTGTCCGTGCTCTTTACCTCTATCAGCTCATCGTCGTCTTTCAGGATGATAGCCGTCAGGCCCTTTTTCCTGATATTGGAAAACTCCATCATGGAAGTCTTCTTCACGATACCCTTCTTTGTCACCATGAAGAGATTCTTGTCACCCTCATATTCCTCGATAGGAATCATGGCTGTAATCTTCTCCTCCGGCGCCAGCTGCAGGAGATTTACGATAGCCGTCCCTCTGGCAGTTCTGCCGGCCTCCGGTATCTCATAGGCCTTAAGGCGGTAGACCCGCCCCAGGCTGGTGAAGAAATTCAGGTAATGATGGGTTGTGGTCATCAGCAGATCCTCGATATAATCATCCTCAATGGTCTGCATTCCTTTGATGCCCTTGCCCCCGCGGTTCTGGGACTTGAAATTGTCCACGGTCATGCGTTTGATATAGCCTAAATCCGTAATCGCTATTACGGTATTCTCCTTGGGAACCAGATCCTCTATGGAGAAATCGACTTCATCATAGCCGATTTTGCTGCGCCTGTCATCGCCGTATTTATCGGAAATCTCCACTATTTCTTTCTTGATGACGCCCAGCAGGAGCTTTTCGTCCGCCAGAATCCTCTTCAGTTCCTGAATGCGCATCTGCAGTTCATTGTGCTCATTTTCCAGCTTCTCCCGCTCCAGACCTGTCAGAGCCCGCAGACGCATGTCCACGATGGCCTGGGCCTGGACGTCGGAGAGTTCAAAGCGTTCCATGAGCCTTTCCTTTGCCATCTGGGCATTCTGGCTGCCGCGTATGATGGATATCACTTCATCTATGAAATCAAGGGCCTTTAAGAGTCCCTGTAAGATATGGTCCCTCTCTTCGGCTTTGTTCAAATCGTATTTCGTTCTTCTGGTGACTACCTCTTCCTGATGCTGCAGGTAATAGGTGAGCATATCCAGTAGATTCATGATCTTCGGCTGCTGGTTCACCAGGGCCAGCATGATGACGCCGAAAGTGTCCTGCAGCTGGGTATGTTTGTACAGCTGATTCAGGATGACATTGGCATTGGCGTCCTTTCGCAGCTCTATGACCACCCTGATGCCCTCTCTGTTGGACTCGTCGCGGATATCCGTAATACCGTCTATCTTCTTCAGCTTCACCAGCTCCGCGATCTTGATAATCAAATTGGCCTTATTCACCATATAAGGCAACTCCGTGGCGATAATCTGGCTCTTGCCGTTGGACAGAGTCTCTATATTGGTGACAGCCCGCACAACCACCTTGCCTCTTCCGGTCCTGTAGGCCTCATTGCAGCCCCTGGTACCCAGTATCAGCCCTCCGGTGGGGAAATCCGGGGCCTTTACGATGGGAAGTATCTCATCGATGGAGGTCTCCCTGTTCTCCTCTGTCTTATTGTCAATAATCTTTACGATTGCGTTCACTACCTCCCGCAGATTGTGGGGCGGGATATTGGTGGCCATGCCCACCGCGATGCCGGTGGTGCCGTTCACCAGCAGGTTCGGATACCGGCTGGGCAGCACTGTGGGCTCTTTCTCCGTATCGTCAAAGTTGGGGTCGAAATCCACGGTATCCTTATTGATGTCCGCCAACAGCTCCATGGAAATCTTGGAGAGCCTGGCCTCCGTATAACGCATGGCCGCAGCCCCGTCCCCGTCCATGGAGCCGAAATTCCCATGCCCGTCCACAAGAGGATATCTGGTGGACCACTCCTGGGCCATGTTCACAAGCGCACCGTAAATCGAACTGTCTCCGTGGGGATGATACTTACCCATGGTATCGCCTACGATACGGGCGCTCTTTCTGTGGGGCTTATCGGGACCGTTGTTCAGTTCAATCATGGAATAGAGCACGCGGCGCTGGACCGGTTTCAGTCCGTCCCTCACATCCGGAAGCGCTCTGGAGGCGATGACGCTCATGGCGTAGTCAATATAGAAAGCCTCCATCCTCTCTTTCAGATCCACCTCATGGATTTTATCTATTTCCGGAACATTATCAAAAATATCGTCCTTCATGTTTTATACCCCCTGCACGCTTTGGCGTGCATACCAATCAAAAGTCTGAAAGCTCACTTCTTTCAAACTTCCCTCTTCTGCACTGCGTCAAAAAAATTTCATTATATCACGGCAGCCGGCACATCAGCCGATCGTATCCAGATTCTGCACATACTTGGCGTTTTCCTCAATGAATTCCCGCCTGGGCTCTACCTTATCTCCCATCAGGGTGGTAAAGGTAAGATCAAGCTCGGACTCCATCTCCTCGTCATAGTTCACCCGCAGCAGGATACGGCGGGCGGGATCCATGGTAGTCTCCCAGAGCTGTTCCGCGTCCATCTCTCCCAGTCCTTTGTAGCGCTGAATCTTATTGTTCTGGTCCCTGCCCACCTCCAGCAGGATTTTGTCCAGCTCCTCGTCGCTGTAGGCATACCAGACCTTTTTGTTCTTCTCCAGCTTGTACAGAGGCGGCTTGGCCAGGTACACATGCCCCTCCCTGATCAGATCCGGCATGAAACGGTAGATAAAGGTCAAAAGCAAGGTACTTATATGGGCGCCGTCCACATCCGCGTCCGTCATCAGGATGATTTTGTCATAGCGCAGCTTGGATATATCGAAATCTTCGTGAATTCCTGTACCAAATGCCGTAATCATGGCCCTGATTTCCGCGTTGGCGTAGATTTTGTCAAGCCTTGCCTTTTCCACATTCAGAATCTTCCCCCTCAGTGGCAGGATGGCCTGGGTGGCCCTGGATCTGGCGGTCTTGGCGCTTCCGCCTGCGGAATCTCCCTCCACGATGTAGATTTCGCAGTTCTTCGGATCCTTGTCGGAGCAGTCCGCAAGCTTCCCCGGCAGCGCCATGCCGTCCAGGGCGGTCTTCCTCCTGGTCAGGTCCCTGGCCTTTCTGGCAGCTTCTCTGGCCCTTTGTGCCAGGATGGATTTCTCGCAGATAGTCTTTGCCACTGAAGGATTCAGCTCCAGGAAATAAGTAAGCTGCTCGCTGACGATGCTGTCCACTGCCCCTCTGGCCTCACTGTTCCCCAGCTTCTGCTTGGTCTGGCCCTCGAACTGGGGATCCTCTATCTTCACGCTGATGATGGCTGTCAGTCCCTCCCTGATGTCCTCTCCTGACAGATTCGGCTCGCTGTCCTTTAAAAGCTTGGCGCTCCTTGCATAGTCATTGAAAGTCTTGGTCAGGGAATTGCGGAAGCCCTGCAGATGGGTGCCGCCCTCAGGGGTATTGATATTGTTCACGAAACTGAATACGCTCTCGTTAAAGGAGTCATTGTGCTGGAATGACACCTCCACGTACACATCATTCTTCTGCCCCTCGAAATAAAGGATATTTTCGTACAGAGGAGCTTTATTTTTATTCAGGTAAGACACGAATTCCTTGATGCCGCCCTCGTAATGAAATTCCACGTATTTCTTCTTTGTCTTCTTTTCTACAGGCTGTGGATTCAGCGGGATTTCCTCCGCCCCCTCCTCTCTGTCTGCCTCTGCCCGGCGCAGCAGCTCGTTAATCTGGCTGTTCTCGTGGCTCCCGATTCCTTCCTCATCTTTCCTTTCGTCCTTGAGGATGATGCGCAAGCCCTTGGTCAGGAAAGCCATCTCCCGCAGACGGATTTTCAGGGTATCGAAATCAAATTCCGTAGTCTCTGTAAAAATAAGCTTATCCGGCAGGAAAGTAATCTTGCTGCCTGTCTTTTCCTTTTCACAGGTGCCGATTTCCTTTAAGGGATAGCATACATTGCCCCGCTCGTAGCGCTGCTTATACACTTTTCCGTCCTGACAGATTTCCACCTCAAGCCATTCGGAAAGGGCGTTCACCACGGAAGCGCCCACGCCGTGCAGGCCGCCGGATACTTTATATCCCCCGCCGCCGAACTTACCGCCGGCATGGAGGATAGTGAACACCACTTCCACCGCGGGTATCCCAGCCTTGTGGTTGATGCCCACAGGAATACCGCGTCCATTGTCGATGACGGTAACGGAATTGTCCTCATGGATGATGACCTCTATGGTATCGCAGACCCCGGCCAGGGCCTCGTCCACTGCATTATCCACGATTTCATACACCAGATGGTGCAGGCCTCTGCTGGAGGTAGTTCCTATATACATTCCGGGACGTTTCCTGACAGCCTCCAGGCCTTCCAGAATCTGAATCTGATCCGCTCCATACTCGTGTTCTACCGCCGTATTGTTAATTGTCTCTTCGCTCATATATGCCCATCCTTTTTCCTAGTCTTCACCATCAGACGCTGCACATATTTACCACCATGCTGTCTGCGGCAATCATGTCATCAAGCATGACCGGACAATCACTGAACCTCCTCCTGCGTTTCCGTACTCATACATGTGACTGTCCCTTCTGATACTTTATAAACCCTATTTATCTCAAACCTGTGATTCACGAACTCCTCCAGACCGGTACAGGTGATGATAGTCTGGATTTCTCCTATGCAGTTCAAAAGGTAATTCTGCCTGTTGGAATCCAGCTCGGAAAGCACGTCGTCCAACAGCAATATAGGCGTATCTGCGGCAATCTTCTTCACAAGCTCTATCTCCGAAAGCTTCAGGGACAATGCCGCGGTGCGCTGCTGTCCCTGGGAACCATATCTCCTGATATCGATATCACCGATGACAAATGAAAAATCGTCTCTGTGCGGACCTACCGATGTCATTTTCGACTTGATGTCCCTCTCCTGATTCATCCGCAGCCTTTTTTCAAAATCCTCTATCTCCACATCCGGCTCATAATGAATCACAAGTTCTTCCTTATCACCGGAAAGTTTCTTGTGGATGCCGAAGATGATTTCATTCAGCTGCTCCTCAAAGAGCTTTCTCCGCTCTATGATTTTGCTGCCAAAGGACACCAGCTGCATATCCCAGATGCCAAGGGTCTCCCTTAAATCCGGGTTCATGTACATATCTTTCAGAAGCTTGTTCCTCTGATTGACTATCTTGTTGTAATGATTCAGATTATAGAGGTAAAAGCTGTCCAGCTGGCAAAGCTCCATATCCACGAATCTTCTTCTCTCCCCCGGGCCGTTCTTGATTATCCCTAAGTCCTCCGGCGAGAAGAATACCACATTGCACAGTCCCATCAGATCCGCCGCTTTCTTGATCTTCTGCCCATCGATGGCGATGCCCTTGGATTTATTCTTCCTCAGGTGCATGTCCACCCTGGTCTCCACGCCCTCTTTTTCCAGACAGGTGCGGATATGGGCCTCTTCTTTCCCAAAATTAACGATTTCCCTATCCTTTGCCCCCTTGTGCGATTTTGTGGTGGCCGCTACGAAAATAGCCTCAAGGATATTTGTCTTGCCCTGGGCATTGTCCCCGTACAGGATATTGGTACCCCTGTCGAACTGCAGGGAAAGACAGCCGTAATTCCTGTAATCTGCCAGCTCTATCGATTTTATGATCATCTCTGTGCCCGTTCTCTACGCTTCTATTTTGACCGTCTTGCCGTTGTATTCCACTATATCTCCGGCCACCAGCTTTTTCCCCCGCCGGACTTCCGTCTCGCCGTTCACCCTGACCAGACCGTCCTGAACCATTATCTTCGCCTCAGCGCCGGAATCTGCCAGATTCGCCACTTTCAGGGCCTGGCCCAGCTTGATGAACTCATCGTTCAGATGTATGATTTCCATGCATATCCCTCCCCGCACACTTCTAAACATACCGACACGGTCGGCACAAACAATCGGTGCAAATCCGGAAGAACGCCCGCCCTTGGCGTTCTTCCGTGTGCAATTTATACTGCTTAACGATTTCACTTGCCGTGAAACCAGACTGCATAACGCTGACTGGTTCATTCGCATGATTACATCAGGCAGCATTCAGCGTTATGCAGTATAGATTTCCTAAGTCCTCATATTTTGCGGGCTTAGAAAATATTTTCACGCTTTTATCTGGAATAATTGGCCACAAGGCTCACGGGAAGTATCAGGTAGATATAGCTTTCCTCTTCATTCTTGATGAAGCATGGGGCCTTGGGATTTACCATGTAAAGGTCTACCTCCTCATCGTCTATGACACGCAGCGCGTCTATGAGGAACTTTGGGTTGAACCCAATCATCAGATCCCTGCCCTGCTTTTCGATATCGATATCCTCATTCATGCTGCCCAGGGCGGAATCAATCTTAAGCTCCATGCCGCTATCCGTGATATTGATGACGATGGGCTTTCTGTCCCCCTCTCTGGTAAGCAGAGTGGCCCTGTCGATACAGTTCAAGAGCTCCCTCTTGTTCACTTTCACTTTCGTCTCATAATCGCCGGAAAGCATCCTGTCGATGCTGAAGTATTCTCCCTCAATCAACCGGGACACTACCACCGTATTATCGAATTCAAACACGATATGCTTGGCGGTAAAATACACTGTCAGGTCACTGTCCGCTCCTCCGGGCAGGATTTTGCTCACCTCGTTCAGGGTCTTGCCGGGCACGATGACTTTTTTGTGCTCATACACTTCCCTCAGCTGCATCTTGCGGATGGAGATGCGGTGCCCGTCAGAGGACACGATTTTCAATTCATCGCCGTTGATTTCAAACAGTTCCCCGGTCATGAGCTTGTTGTTGTCATTGTCGGAGATGGAGAATATGGTCTGGCGGACCATCTCTTTTAAGGCGAACTGGCTGATAAGGATGCTCTCCTCCTTTTCCACCATGGGCAGATAGGAGAAATCTTCCCCTGATTTTCCTACAATGGTGAACTTGGCCTTTTCACAGGTTATCAATGTCTTGTAGGAAGCGTCTGTATCTATAGTGATATAGCTGTCGGGAAGCTTTCTTACGATTTCAAGGAAAATCTTCGCGTCCAGGGCGATGACGCCGCTTTCCACGATATCTCCCTCTATGACAGTCTCGATTCCCATATCCATATCATTGGCAGTCAGGGTGATGATGCCGTTAGAGGCATCTATCAGGATACATTCTAGTATGGACATAGTAGTTTTGTTCGGAACGGCTCTGGATACAATCTGTACACCGTTCAGCAGATTCGATTTGGAACAAACTAATTTCATATGGACAACTCCCTTCCCGGCTTTTGGATTTGCAAAACATATTAATATATAATAGAAATTAATAATCATATTAATAAAGACTGTTGATAAGTGAATAACTTCATCTATTATACTATTTTTCAGGGAAAAAGGGAATGGATAACTTGCGATTATTTTCAGAATAACCTAAGAAAAAGCTTTAAGTTATTCACAGGCGATCCATTCCGCTCAGATTCTCTCTGAACCTTTGCCTGAAATATCAACATCCCGCCCACAGGGCTATGTGTTCAACTTGTGGATAGTATTGGGAAGAATGCCTTGCATTCTTCCATGTGCCGCTTTCTTGCGGCA
Organism: Lachnospiraceae bacterium; assembly: GCA_910576125.1. Classification (GTDB taxonomy): domain Bacteria; phylum Bacillota; class Clostridia; order Lachnospirales; family Lachnospiraceae; genus Acetatifactor; species Acetatifactor aquisgranensis. Next base: position 56,803 of record CAJTHM010000022.1, read on the forward strand.
CATTTTTATCTTTTAAGAAGGATTTATCTTCTTTATTATAATATCCACCTTATTCTTAAGTTCTTCATTTACCTCCATCTCGGAGGTAATCTTGTTGACTCCGTGAATGATGGTGGTGTGATCCTTTTTCCCGAGGAGCTTCCCGATGTTCACATAGGAGGCATCGGTCAGCGTCCTGCACAGATACATCACAATCTGTCTGGGCAGCACGAACTCGGAATTCCGCTTCTTGGAGGTGATGTCCTCGGGCTTTACGCCGCAATGTTCCGCCACCATGTTGATGATCAGAGGCGGCGTGATTTCCTTGGACTTGTCCGGATAGATGATGTCTTTCAAGGCCTCTTCCGCCAGATCCAGCGTCACATCCACCTTATTCAGCTTGCCCGCGGCCACGATTTTGTTGAAAGCCCCCTCCAGCTCACGGATATTGGACTTGACATTGGTAGCGATGTACTTGATGATTTCCTCGTTGATCTTGCGGCTGCAGGTCTCCGATTTCCTCCGCAGGATAGCCATCCTGGTCTCATAGTCCGGGGGCTGGATGTCGGCAATCAGTCCGCACTCGAAACGGGAGCGGAGGCGGTCGTCCAGATTATCGATATCCTTGGGAGGCTTGTCCGAGGAAAGGATGATCTGTTTTCCGGCGGAGTGGAGCACATTGAAAGTATGGAAGAATTCTTCCTGGGTACTTTCCTTGCCGATGATGAACTGTACATCGTCTACCATCAGCGCGTCCACCGTCCTGTATTTGTCCCGCAGCTTCGTCATGGAGGCGGCGTTTCCGCTTCGGATGGACTCGATGACTTCATTGGTGAATTCCTCACTGGTCACATAGAGGACTTTATTCCCCGGATTCTGTTTCAGGATGAAATGTCCGATGGAATGCATGAGGTGGGTCTTTCCAAGTCCGGGATTTCCGTAGAGATACAAAGGATTGTAGATTTCCCCGGGGGATTCCGCCACTGCCAGGGAGGCGGAATGGGCGAAGCGGTTGCTGCTTCCCACTACGAAAGTGTCGAACTGGTACTTGGGATTCAGGTGAGCGTGGTCATGCGACGCGCTGCTGTCCTGGAGCTCCTTTTCCGCCTCTGTCTTGAGAATGAACTTTACGGAATAGTCATGATTGAACAGCTCCGTGATGGTCACCTGAAAGAAGCTGGTGTACCTGGAGGAGATATAGTTGATCATATGGGACTGTTCGGCTGGAATGACAATGCTTACAACGTCATTTACCACATTCAGGTATTCCAGCGGCTCCACCCAGGTCTTATAGGAGATGTCAGTGAGCTCATACTCTTTTTTAATACTTTCCTTTATGGCAGTCCAACTGCCCTTGATATCATCCATCTTGATTATCCTTTCTGAGAATTCCTGTCAAATCCGGCATTTTATCATTGTAATATAGATTCGGAAAGATTTCAAATATTAGTTATGAACATACTTAAGGATAAAGTTATCCACATGCTGTGAATAACTATGTTCATAAAGAGTTTGTACATAGGGGGATGTGGATAGGAATGTGAATAAGTGGATAACTGTGAAAAATTCAAAAAGCCTGATATTTGTTGGCTTCCAGGAGGATTTGATTCGGAAAGTACACAGGATATCTCCCGTCTGTCCATAATTTTCCACAAGTAATCAACAGGATGTGCATAACCCTTTTCCACTGTTTTTCTGTGGATATCTCTGTGGAAAACTGATTCGAAAAAAATTTTGCAGGGAAAATAATGATTTTTACTGAATTTTCCTTGACATTGCCCCGATTTTTTTATACAATCAATATGCTATTTTCCTAAAAAATAAGTGAAAAAATAATCAGTTGCCTTTCAACGATAAAGGTTCATGAGGAAAAGGAGGTGGCTTTCCATGAAAATGACATATCAGCCCAAAAAGCGTTCACGCAAAAAGGTTCACGGCTTCAGAGCGAGGATGAGCACTCGCGCCGGAAGAAAAGTATTAGCGGCCAGACGTGCAAAAGGAAGAAAAAGATTGTCCGCTTAGGTCACAGAAATGTGACCTTTTTCTTTGGAGGATGGCGTTCCAATGATTTTTTCTGAAAGCCTTAAAAAGTATCGGCAATTCCAATTCGTTTACAGGAACGGTAAATCATATGCGGACAAATATCTGGTCATGTATGTTAAGGAAAATGGCACCGACAGGAACAGAATTGGAGTCAGTGTGAGCAAAAAAGTAGGCAACAGCGTCGTGAGACACCGGGTCACGAGACTGGTGCGGGAAAGTTACAGACTGCAGGAAGCGGTGTTCAATAGTGGTTTGGACATTGTAGTCGTGGCAAGGAAGACGGCAGCCTCGGTGAGGTATTTTGAGATAGAGGAAGCGCTGCTGCACCTTGGGAAGCTTCATCGTATCATTAAGGTGTAATATATATTATGAAAAAAATTTTGATTGCCGGTATTCGGTTTTACCAAAAATACCTGTCTCCTATGAAAAGGACGAGATGCCCCTATATCCCTACCTGTTCTCAGTACGGATTGGAGGCCATTGAAAAGCACGGTGCGATTAAGGGGAGCTTTCTTGCGCTGTGGAGGGTATTGCGCTGCAATCCTTTTTCACATGGAGGATATGATCCTGTCCCGTAACCGGCGAACCTGACTGAGAGGATACGAATAAATGAATTTAATTTTATTGACTCAAAGCACTACCCCTGTCATAGGGCAGGTGGCGTGGGTGCTCGGTATGATCATGAACGGAATTTTCTATGTGATTGATTTCATCGGGCTTCCGAACATCGGTCTCGCCATCATACTGTTCACTATCGTGGTGAACCTGTTGATGACGCCTCTGAACATTAAGCAGCAGAAGTTCTCCAAGCTCCAGGCAAAGATGAGTCCCGAGCTGCAGGCCATCGAGGCCAAGTACAAGGGCAAGACAGATCAGAATTCCGCCATGGCAAAAAATCAGGAAATCCAGATGGTCTATGCCAAATACGGCGTGTCCGCCACCGGAAGCTGTGTACAGCTGCTGATTCAGATGCCTATTCTGTTCGCCCTGTACCAGGTCATTCAGCGTATGCCGGCCTATGTGACGAAAATAGGCGGCACGTTCAAGGTGCTGGCGGACAAAATCATCGACCTGGACGGCGGAGGGTTTCTGCAGGATTCCGGCGTGGAGACGATTACCAGGATGGTGAGCATGTACGGGAAGTCCATGACGGACGGCGATTTGACCAACGGCGTAATCGATGTGCTGAATAGATTGTCTTCGGCGGATCTGGCCACGGTTGCGGAGCATTATGATCTGACGCAGCTGACCTATCAGGGAAAGCTGATTCTCAGCAATGGAACTACCAGAGGCCTGATTGATGTATACAACAATTTCCTCGGACTGCATATGGGCGATTCCCCCAGCGACTTGATAAAGGCGGGAATGGCGGCAGGCGCCTGGGGCATTGTGATAGGCGCTGTGCTGATTCCGGTCCTGTCCGCGGTGACGCAGTGGATCAATGTGAAACTGATGCCCCAGCAGCCTAAGAGCGATAATGAAAAGGCAAATTCCATGGCGGCTTCCATGAAGACCATGAATATGTTCATGCCTCTGATGTCCGCCTGGTTCTGCTTTACGCTTCCTGCCGGGATGGGCCTTTACTGGGTGGCCGGCAGCGTAGTGAGGAGCATACAGCAGGTAGTCATCAACAAGCATATCGACAAGATGGACTTTGACGAGGTCATCAGGAAGAACTCCGCCAAGAGCGCCAAGAAGCTTGAAAAGATGAAACAGACGCAGGAACGTATGAATGCATACGCAAACATGAATACGAGAAACATTCAGGGCGGCAAGGGGAACGGACAGCAGGGCAGGCCGAATACCAACGCGAACACAAATACAAGTGCGAACTCAGGCGGAAAGAGCATGGCGGACAAGGCTTCCGTGAGCTCAGGGGCCGGAAGCGTGAAGACCGGAACTGCAAAGCCCGGAAGCATGTTGGAAAAGGCTAACATGGTCAAAGACTATAACGAGAGGAACAACAGGAACTAATACAGTTTTGGAGGGGTAAGGAATAAGTATGGAGAACCAGGAATATATCGAAGTAAGTGCTAAGACTGTAAGCGAGGCGATTACGGAAGCCTGTCGGAAATTCGGCGTGACGAGCGATAAGCTTGATTACCAGATTGTGGAAGAGGGGTCCGCCGGATTCCTTGGAATCGGATCCAAGCCTGCTGTCATCAAGGCCGCGGTGAAAGTAGAAGAGATTTCCGTGGAAGAGGTGGCGAAGAATTTCCTGCGGGATGTGTTTGAAGCCATGAATATGGAAGTGGCAGTGGACGTGAAGTATGACGAGGAAGGCAGGAAGATGGATATCGACCTTGCCGGAGACGAGATGGGCGTGCTGATAGGCAAGAGAGGGCAGACGCTTGATTCCCTGCAGTATCTGGTGTCCCTGGTGGTGAATAAGGAATCAGACGAGTATGTCAGGGTCAAGGTGGATACGGAGGATTACAGACAGAGGCGGAAAGAGACTCTGGAGAATCTGGCCAAAAATATAGCCTATAAGGTAAAGAAGACCAGAAGGCCGGTGTCCCTGGAGCCTATGAATCCTTATGAGAGGAGAATCATTCATTCGGCGCTGCAGAATGATAAGTATATCTCTACCCACAGTGAGGGGGATGAGCCGTTCCGTAAAGTTGTGGTTACTTATAAGAGACAATAGTTTTTTGAAAAACCGGATATCTGCGAAATATCCGGTTTTTTGCAGTTTGAGCGGGTATGGGCTTTTCGGGCAGATGCAGCGGATTGTGCGGGAGGGATTATGGAGAAAGGGGATACGATTGCAGCGATTGCCACGGGGATGACAGATTCCGGAATCGGAATAGTGAGAATCAGCGGGAGAGAGGCAGCGGCAGTGGGGGATAGGTTATTCCGGTCCCCTTCCGGTAAGAGAATTCTATGTAAGTCAGAGAGCCATAGATTTTATTATGGATTCCTAACGGAGCCAGAGAAGAATTTCGTAATCGATGAGGTAATGGCCGTGGTGATGAGAGCGCCCAGAAGCTTTACCGGGGAGGATACGGTGGAGATTCAGTGCCATGGCGGCGTGCTTGTGATGCGGAAGATTCTGGAGGCGGCCCTGAAGTGCGGGGCCAGGCTGGCGGAGCCGGGGGAATTCACGAAAAGGGCTTTTCTGAACGGGAGGATGGATCTGTCCCGGGCTGAGGCCGTAATGGACGTGATTGGGGCTCAGAATGAATATGCGCTGGCATCTTCGATAAGCCAGCTTAAGGGAAAGCTTTCGGAGGAAGTGAAGAGGCTTCGGGCTGAGATTCTTTATGAGGTGGCTTTCATTGAATCCGCCATCGATGATCCGGAGCATTTTGATTTGGAGAGATATGGGGAAAAGTTATCTGACAAGTTGGTCTGTGTAATCGGTGATTTGCGGAGACTGATAGATACGGCTGACAATGGAAGGATGTTGAAAGAAGGCGTTCGGACAGTCATCGTGGGGAAGCCGAATGTAGGCAAATCTTCGCTTTTGAATTGTCTTCTCGGGGAGGAGAGGGCAATCGTGACTGATGTGGCTGGGACTACCAGGGATGTGCTGGAGGAGTCTCTGAGATTGGGAGAGCTTTCATTCAATATCGTGGATACGGCGGGAATCCGGGATACGGAAGATATCGTGGAGAAGATAGGTGTGGAGAAAGCTTATGAATATGCAAAGGAGGCAGATTTAATTGTATATGTTGCGGACGCTTCGATGGAGCTGGATGAGAATGACAGGGAGATTGTCTCTTTTATTCAGGATAAAAATACGATAGTGCTGTTGAATAAAAGTGATTTGGAGAATGTGACGACGGAAGAGAATATCATGGAACTGTTCCGGGAAGCCGCCTATGAGGATGTTTCAGAGGGATATCCGGAAGATTCATCAAAGGGCGGCTGTATCCGCATCGTGCGCACCTCTGCTCTGGAGGGAGAGGGCATGGAGGAATTTGAACAGGCAGTGAAAGGGATGTTCTTCCATGGAGAAATCAAAAGCAGCAGTGAAATAGTCATAACGAACCTCCGGCATAAGGAGGCGCTGGAAGAGGCTTGCAGTTCTCTTAAGATGGTAGAGAAGAGCATAGAGGACGGCATGCCGGAGGATTTCTATTCCATCGATCTGATGAATGCCTACGCTTCTCTGGGCCGAATTATAGGGGAGGAAGTGGATGATGATTTGGTGGAGGAGATTTTCTCGAAGTTCTGTATGGGGAAATAATTTGTATCGGACATATATGGAAGTGAGTATGGGGAAGTAAATATATGACTGAATTTCGTGAAAAAGTAGATGTATGTGTGATAGGCGCCGGACATGCGGGCTGCGAAGCCGCATTGGCCTGTGCCAGGCTTGGGCTGGAGACTGTGATTTTCACGGTGTCAGTGGACAGCATTGCACTGATGCCCTGCAATCCAAACGTGGGCGGCTCATCCAAGGGACATCTGGTGAGGGAACTGGATGCCCTGGGCGGCGAGATGGGCAAAAATACAGACAAGACTTTCATCCAGTCCAAAATGCTGAATCTGTCCAAAGGCCCCGCAGTCCATTCCCTGCGGGCACAGGCGGACAAGGCGGAATATTCCAGAGCTATGAGGAAAGTGCTGGAGAACCAGGAGAATCTCACCATAAAGCAGGCGGAGGTCTGCGGGCTTTTATGGGAAGACATAGAAAAGGACAGACGGGCAGGCGAAATGTCCGGCCGGTCTTTGGAAAATACAGAAGATAAGAAAGAGAGAAAAAGATACCAGAAAAAGGTCACAGGCGTAAAGACCTTTACAGGCATGGTCTACGAATGTAAAGCAGTAGTCCTGTGCACAGGAACCTATCTGGGAGCCAGATGCCTCTGCGGAGAGTCCATCACTTACACAGGCCCGAACGGGCTCCAGGCGGCGAACTATCTGACCCAGTCTCTGAAAGATATGGGCATAGAACTCCGCCGTTTCAAGACGGGGACACCTGCCAGGATGGACAGGCGCAGCATAGACTTTTCCAAAATGGAAGAGCAGTTCGGCGATGAGAGGATAGTGCCATTTTCCTTTTCCACAGACCCGGACAGTATACAGAAAGAGCAGGTCTCCTGTTTCCTGACCTACACCAATGAAAAGACCCATGAAATCATCCGCGGGAATCTGGACAGATCCCCTATCTACGCAGGCATCATAGAGGGCACAGGGCCAAGATATTGTCCGTCTATTGAAGACAAGGTGGTAAAATTCGCGGATAAGGAGCGCCATCAGGTCTTCATAGAGCCGGAGGGCCTCCATACCAGCGAGATGTATGTGGGGGGAATGTCATCCTCTCTGCCGGAGGACGTGCAGCTTGCCATGTACAGGACGGTTCCCGGCCTGGAGCACTGCAAGATTGTCCGCAATGCCTACGCCATAGAATATGACTGCATCAACGCGGGGCAGTTGGACGCCACGCTGGAATTCCGCGCTGTGGAAGGGCTGTTCAGCGCCGGCCAGTTCAACGGGAGCAGCGGTTATGAGGAGGCCGCCTGCCAGGGCCTGGTGGCCGGGGTGAACGCTGCCATGTCCATCCTGGGTAAGGAGCCGCTGACCATAGACAGGTCTGAGGGCTACATAGGCGTGCTGATAGACGATTTGGTGACCAAGGACAACAGGGAGCCTTACCGGATGATGACTTCCAGAGCGGAGTACAGACTGCTCCTGCGCCAGGACAACGCGGATTTGCGTCTTCGGAAGAAAGGGTATGCGGTTGGCCTCATCTCTGAGAATGAATATCAGGCCCTTCTGGAGAAGGAGAGGCTGATAGAAGAGGAGATAAGCCGCCTGAAAGATACTTTTGTGGGAGCGGGTAAGGAGATTCAGAATTTTCTGGAATCCCATGGCAGCTCCGCCCTTAAGACAGCGGCCAGCCTGGCCGAGCTGCTGTGCCGCCCTGAACTTTCCTATGCAGTCCTGGCGGAGATTGACAAAGACAGGGTTCCTCTTCCTGTCGGCGTGCCGGAACAGGTGGAAATCGAGATAAAATATGAAGGCTATATCCTCAGGCAGAAGCGCCAGATAGAGCAGTTTAGGAAGATGGAAAAGAAACTGATACCTCAGGACATCGACTACGATGAAGTGCCGTCCCTGCGCCTGGAGGCAAGACAGCACCTGAAGCTGTTCCGTCCCGCCTCCATAGGACAGGCATCCAGGATATCCGGCGTTTCCCCTGCGGATGTATCCGTGCTGTTGGTCTATCTGGAGAGATATGGAAAATAATTGTCATAAAATTCATAAGAAATCATTAAAAGTGTGTAAATTCTTTTTAGGATTTATTCATGGGTCAGGAAAATATGGTACAATAGGAAAGTAAAGTTCTAAAGGAGGTCTTAACCCATGGATGAAACAGAAAATATGGATATCACCGGGATGCCGCTTGGCTTCCCTGATTCGTTTGAGCAAATAAAAGAAATGACCATGCTCTATTCCTGCGCCATGCGGGAAATCTGCACGAAACTGGAAAATCTAAGTCAGGAATTCGAGCTGAAAGAGGCCAGGAATCCCATACAGCATATCAACCACAGACTCAAAAAGACAGAAAGCATCCGAAAAAAGATGCTGCAGCGGAAGCTCCCTCTGGAGTACGAAATCATGCGGGATGAGATTACGGATATAGGCGGCATCCGGGTCATCTGTTCTTACATAAACGATATCTACGAGATTTCCAGAATGCTGAAGCAGCAGGACGACCTATTGGTGGTCAGGGAAAAGGATTATATCGCGAACCCTAAGCCGAACGGATACAGAAGTTATCACTTAATCGTGGCAATCCCTATATTTCTCTCCTCGGAGAAGCAGATTATTCCTGTGGAAATCCAGATGAGGACCATTGCCATGGATTTCTGGGCCAGCCTGGAGCATCAGCTCCGCTATAAGGCAACGGCGGCCGTATCGGATTCCACCAGAAGAAGGCTTACAAATATTGCTGAGGATATCTTCAACGCCGATGTGGAGATGCAGCAGATATATGAGGAAATCGTTGCAATTGAATAAAAGAAAACAGGGGGCATTTCCTTTGTTTTCCATCATAGCGGCGGCAGTGCTGATCAGACTCTTTCGGAAGTTGAACGGGGGAGCGGAAGAAGCGGCTGCGGATTGATTGAATTAGGGCCTGATTCCCCTGCCGGGAACCAGGCCCTTTTGAATTTTTGAATTCTTGAAACTTTTTTTAATCCAGATTGATTACATTGTCGGAAGAGGAGCTGCCATAGCCTGAGCTGTATTCAAAATTGGAGGACGCCCTGGCGTATTCTTCCCTCAGCCTGAACTTGGCTACAAGGCTCTTCAGCATGGAAGCCTGCTCCGAGAGTTCCTGACTGGCGGCTGCGCTTTGCTCCGCGGTAGCGGAATTGGTCTGCACCACGCTGGAAATCTGATCCACGCCCAATGTGACCTGCTCGATGGCGCCTGCCTGTTCCTCTGCTGCGTTTGCGATTTCGTCTACCTTGGTTGAGGCGGAGCGGACATGGTTTACTACCTGCACCAGAGATTCCGCTGTGGAGTTGGCGAGCTTTGTGCCCCTTGTGACGGCATTGACAGAGCTTTCAATCAATTCCGCAGTATTCTTGGATGCCACGGAGCTCTTGCTGGCAAGGCTTCTGACCTCCTCTGCCACAACAGCGAATCCCTTTCCGGCCTCTCCTGCCCTTGCGGCCTCTACGGCGGCATTCAGAGCCAGAATATTGGTCTGGAAAGCAATGTCCTCTATGGTCTTGATAATCTTGCTGATTTCATTGGAAGAACGTGCGATTTCTTCCATAGCGGTCATCATGTCATGCATCTGGTTGTTGCAGACTTCCGCTTCATCGCCGGCAGTGTTGGAACGGCTTCTGGCTTCCATGGCATTTTCAGCGGTGTTATTGACCTGCTGGGAGATATTGGCAATGGTGGAGGCGAGCTCTTCCACGGAAGCGGCCTGCTCCGTAGCGCCCTGTGCCAGGGCCTGCGCGCCATTGGACACCTGTCCGGATCCGGATGCCACCTGATCCGCGCTCTGGTTGATCTGTCCCAGGGTGGTGCTCAGGTCTTTGTTCAGCTTGCGGATGGAGAGGAGCAGGCTTTGCAGATTGCCCACATATCTTTCCTCTGCTTTGGTGCGGACATCAAAATTGCCGTCCGCCATCTCGCTTAAGAGCCTGGACGCGTCGGAAATGACAGTCTCCAGAATGAAAGTCATATTCTTAAAGGATTTGGTAAGGCTCCCCAGTTCATCCTTTGATTCATAGGTCACGGAGATGTTGAAATCACCGTTTACGATTTTCTTCGCCGCATCCTCCAGCTGGCGAAGAGGCCTGGTGATGGATCTGGTCAGGTATGTAGAAAGGAAAATCGTGAATAAAAGGGCGAACCCGGCCATGCCGATCTGCGCGGCTACCAGAAGCTCCTGCATATCCACAGTACTGAGGAAATTATCCTCCGCTGTCTTCTCCTCTATGGCGCTGATCTGAATCAAATCATTTACGGCCTGTTCCACCAGAGGCTGATACTCTTCGAGAAGCATCGTCTGCGCCGCGTCCAGGTCTGTTTCGGCTGTCTTGATGATATCCTCCTGCAGCGTCATGGCTTCCTTGATATGGGTGGAAAAGGAATCCAGCAATTTGGAATCGCCGCTGAAGTTCTGGAACAGCCAGGTGGCATTTTCCTCCAGGAATGTCAGTTCTTTCTGCAGCTCGGTCCGATAGCTTTCCTTTTTCGCTTCGTCTTTTTCAATTGTGATGAATGAGAGGTTCTTGACAATGATCTGTAAGCCGCGGCGCATGCTCATGACATTGTTGGTCACTTTATATTCCACATTATAGAATTCGGAATATTTGCTTGCATTGGCTTGTAAGCCTGCAATGGCTATGGCCACCGTCCCACAGAACAATATGATGACAATCATGAATGTCACCAATAGCTTTGTCCTTATTTTTAGATTTTTCATTTCTACCTCCTGACAAGAAATATTTTATATGTTGATTATAATAGATTATTGTCAATCTGTCCACTCAATTTAATAATCTCTGTTAAATATATACGAAATATTATATTAAATGACGAAAGTATGATATACTGATTAGGACAGTGAATTCAGGAGGAAATGAGATGAGGAAAATTATAAAGGAAAGACGACAGATTGTTCTGACAGCATTGGCTTTGGCAGGAACTTACGGGGTATGTTATCTGCTGGAACTGGCAGGAACCATATACTCTGATTATAGTATCATGTCAATGTTTCTCGCGATAGCCGTATATATTTTGCTGAACAGAGTCCGTCCTGAACAATCAAAAAAGCATTATATCTGCGCATTTGTGATTAGTTTCATCTTTTCATTGACTCTGATACTTGGTTATCAATTGGACAGTCATGGAATGACGGATTATGGAATAAGCGGAAAGGTATTGATTTTATTCCGTTCTGCCTGTCTGGCAATAGTGGTATTTCCTTTTGGCGATATGCTGTTTCATGTCATAGAAAAAATTCCCTCATCTATGGAGCGGAAAGGAGATGTATGGAAACAGGGAGATGTCTTCTGGATATCTTTTGCTGTTATTTTTCTGATGTGGATTCCGGTGTGGATGGCATATTATCCTATCGTCATGTCCTATGATTTTCACAGGCAGGTAAATGAGGCTTATAGTGGCTGGATATGGTTCAATTCATACCAGCCATTGATTCATACCTGGCTGATATGGCTGTTTTTACAGATTGGAGGGATTTTCGGTTCTAATGAGATAGGTATGGGGCTGTTCACTTTGTTCCAGATGCTGCTGGTATCTTTGTCTATGGCATATGCGTGTTCTGTCATATATAAAATGATGAAAAGAAAGTGGGCGGTCATACTAACTGTGCTGTTTTACGGAATATTTCCATTTTGTTCCGTATCTATGATGGTAGGGACCAAGGATGCCATTTTCAGTGGATTGTTTCTGACATTTACCGTATTACTGGCGGATAGAAATTTTTATCATACAAACCGTAAATGGCAGATGGAAATACCTATGGTGGTCACTGCGGTATTGATGGCTATGTTCCGATATAATGCTGTCTATGCCATGGCGGCGTTTGGCGTGTCCTGTTTGATTTTTGCAAAGGGAAAGGAAAAGATAAGACTTTTTTTACTGTGTGCTGTCATGACGATGGGAGGCATAGCCGCGAAAGAGGGGATACAGGTTGGCCTGGGGACAGAAATCCGCGGCAGTTCTGTAGAAAAATATAGTGTATTGATTCAGCAGTTTGCCAGAGTGGGATATTATCATGGAGATAATATGGATTCGGAGACCTATAAGCTGGTAGATAAATATGTGTCGGCAGAGTCCTGGGAGAGGCATATGCCGGCTCTGGCGGATGCCTCCCGTACAGGAGTGAGCTTTTCGGCGGTATGGGAGCCGGATATGGGACAGGTCTTTAGAGATTGGTTCAGGCTGGGTCTAAAATATCCCAATGAATATATAGATGCTTTTTTATGTCTGACAGAGGGGTTCTGGTTTGTGGATGACAGGACTTATTGTGAAATGCAGGGGTGGGGAATAGAAGGAAACAGGCATGGAGCTATTTTTACAAATAATTCATCAGCTTCGGATACTTATGAAGGAATTCAGCATATATCAAAATTCCCCTGGCTGGAGGAAAGACTGGAGGATATTGTCAGCAATAACGCATTTTATGATTGGCCTGTTATTTCAGTTCTTTTTAAGCCGGCTGTGTATATCCTGTCATTTTTAATGATTCTGGTAGGGCTGTTGTATAAAAATATGAAAAAACAGGCATTTATCTGTCTGTTTCCATTGATTTATTTTGGTACGATGTTGTTGGGGCCTGCGGTTCAGTTTCGTTATGTGGTACCATTTATGATTACGGTTCCTTTTTTGGCAGCGCTCTTTTTCCTTCCTGACGGACTGGAAACGGATGAAAAAACAGAGATAGGGGTGGTTGGATGAATCAATATGATACAAGGGATTTTAAGAAAGATTTAGAGGCATTCGGTATTGTTCTTTCAGAGAGGCAATTGGAGCAGTTTCTCAGGTATTATGAGATGCTGGCGGAATGGAATGACAGGGTGAACCTGACAGCCATCACGGAATATCAGGATGTCTTAAAGAAGCATTTCGTGGACAGTCTGTCCCTGACGAAAGTATATGATTTAAGACAGAATTATAGTATCGTAGATGTGGGAACGGGTGCAGGTTTTCCAGGTCTTGCATTGAAAATCGCCTTTCCCGGCCTTAAGGTAACATTGCTGGATTCCCTGAACAAGAGGATTCAATTCCTGGATGCGGTCATAAAGGAACTGGGGCTTCAGGGTGTGGAGACGGTACATGGCAGGGCGGAGGATTTGGCAAAGCCCGGGAAACGGAGGGAATCCTACGATTTGTGCGTATCCAGGGCTGTGGCCAATCTCTCTACTTTATCGGAATATTGCCTTCCTTTTGTAAAAAAAGGCGGGTTGTTCATAGCCTATAAATCGGAAAAGGCAGTTTCGGAAATAGAGCAGGCGGAAAAAGCTATCTTTTTGCTGGGGGGCAGGATAAGGGAAAGGACGGAATTTACATTGCCGGATTCTGATATACACAGAAGTCTGTTCGTCATAGAAAAGAAGAAAGAGACGCCGGAAAAATATCCCAGGAAAGCTGGTCTGCCCTCAAAGGAGCCTTTGTGAGAACTTCCGGGAAATTTTGGAAAGGCAGGAAATATTATGAAATCAGAAGACCGTAACGCTTTATTTGAGATGCTGAATGAATTCCGCAGAGAAGCGGCGGAGATGGAGGTGCAGATACAGGAGCATCTCGGATGTATCCGGGAGGCGGAAGTATATCTGCGGGTCTTTGAAAATCTGGAACCGGAGGATAAAAAGGTTTTTTCTCCCAGAAAAATGGAAATACTGTATAAGGAAGAAATAGATAGGATAAAGGAAGAAAAATCCTCCCATGAGGAGCGGAATCGTGGTTTATGTGCCAGAAAAGCTGTCATAGACGGGAGAATCGAGAAGCTGGAAACTGTCCTGAACCATGAGAAGAAAGATTCTTCTTCCAGAGCGGATGCGGCAAAGAAACAACAGAATGCTTCCGTGAAAAGATTGAAAGAAATAATCGGGAAAATCGAGAAAAGCAGTTTATTTATCGAAAAAAGCCCCATGCAGGCCAGACAAGATTTTGCCATCATAGCGAAATCTTTGAGAGAGATTGTGGATAAAATGCAGGATGATATTGTAAGATAAGGAGCAACTGGTTGGGCATAAAAGTAATGTGGGAAGAGGGACATGTGCTGGCAGAGGCAGGAAGCTGGAAGGAATGCGCTGAAATGCTGTTGGCTCTGCAGGGAGAATTGGAAAAAAGATTTCCCGTGCCTCGGATTCTGATTCTGGAGACGACAGCGGAGGATATGGCGGGAGACGGATTGGAAGCATTGACAGGCCGTGAGAAGGAAATATTGGCCCGGGTGACAGAGGGGATGTCCAATAAAGAGATTGCCTCTGTTCTGCATATCAGTGAAAGGACAGTGAAGAACCATCTTTCCAATATATTCCGAAAGCTGAATGTGTCGGACAGGACGCAGGCGGCGATTTTAGCCTTGCGGAATGTTTAAGGTTAGGTTTTAAGGTTCGGGCAGAACCATTTTCGGTTCTGCCCGTGTTTTTGTTCTTTATATCCTTTCGTATGGCGGCAGAAAAGACAGGCAGCTTTTCTGCTCTTTTCCGGCAATCAGCTGTTTTCCGTCAGTATATCCTTCCTCTCTTCCTGTCAATTCCCTGATAAGAATCTGACGTAAACAGGAAATCCGTTCCTGACAGTCAGGGTCTGTTATGGCGTCATGTTTTTCCTGAGGATCTGTGTCCAGCCGGAAATACTGTTCCTTTCCGGATTCCATGAACCAGCAGTATTTATCCTGTTTTGTGACGATATATTGATTGCCCAGGTCTCCGCCGCTGTGCTCCCCGTGGAGATATTCCCGCCCGCAGTCATGGAGCAGGGAAAGGCCGTCGATTCCCTCAGGCGTTTCTCCTCCTCCCAGTTCCACCAAAGTGGGGAGAATGTCCCGCAGCTCCGCCAGCTGGTCGCATACCGTGCCGGGAACCATGTCCGGCGCGTTGGCGATAATCAGAGGGATTTGGATGCTTCCCTGATAAGGACGCGTCTTCCGGAAAGTATGATGGTCCCCCAGAAGTTCTCCATGGTCTGACGTAAATAAAATAACGGTATTTTCGTAAGAACTGTCATCTTTCAGGGCATCCACCAACCGGCCGATCTGATTGTCGAGATGGGTGATGCAGGCGTAATATCCAATCTGGGCCTGGCGCATCAGCTCAGGATCGACGGAACCGGTGTCGGCATCGGTCCGCCTGCCGAGGCGCTGCAGGCGTTCTTCATCCGCCCAGCCGCCGATGACAGGCGGCGTCAGCTTTTGATTCCGGTAAAGGTCGAAAAAGTACCGGGGCGCGTCAAAGGGCGGATGAGGCCTGAGATAGGAGGCCATGAGGAAGAAAGGCTTCGAGCGGTCCCGGCGGCGCAGAAAATCGATGGATCTGTCCGTGACCCAGTTGGTGGGATGAAGCCTCTCTTCATACATCCAGGGCCTTGCGGTAAAGGAATTGCACTCCAGCCCTTCGTCCGTGACATCTCTGTCGATGCCAATCTGGGACTTCAGCCAGTAGAAATAGTCGTCGGCGATTCTCTGGTTTTCCGCGTAGGGTACATTTGCGCCGCGGTAGGCGTGGAGATAGCCGTCATGGAGATCTATATTATGGAAACCCATCAGATTCCTTAAGGGATGGACATGCATCTTTCCCACGCATTGCGTGTAATAGCCTGCCTTTGACAATTCTCCGGCTATGGTCACAGGATAATCCCAGGGCACTCTGTCCATATAGCCCACCCGCCCGTGGTGCTCGGGAGCCAGGCCGGTGTGCAGAGCGCAGCGGGCGGGAATGCAGCTGGGACAGGCGGTGTAGGCATTGCTGAAACGTACACCGATAGACGCTAAATGGTCCAGATAGGGAGTCTTCACATCGGGATGTCCCGCGATTCCCAGACAGTCTCCCCGCATCTGATCCGTCATGATCAGCAGGATGTCGGGCTGTTTCTTTTGGGTTTTCTTTTCCATATGATTGCCTTTCTTTTTCGGGCTTTTTGTTAAAATCTTTTATTAATGTTCAGTATACTGGAAAAACAGAGGACTTGCAATGTGATTTTTACAAATAACAGGCGCATTTATCTGAAAAGTATGATACAATGACCTTATTCGCGGCAGAAAGCGGCCGTATGGCCATCAATACCATGAGCGTTGCTGTGCTCATGATACAATGACCTTATTCTAGGCAGGAAGCGGAAAATGGAGATAGAAAGCGGTGAGGTAAGCAGAATGAAGATACTTAATTTTGGATCGCTGAATCTGGACTATGTCTATCAGGTGGAGCATTTCGTGCAGCCGGGAGAGACATTGAGTGCGCTTTCCCAATGTGTCAATTGCGGGGGAAAGGGCCTGAACCAGTCCGTTGCCCTGGCAAAGGCAGGGGCGAAAGTGTATCACGCAGGCTGTATCGGGACGGGGGGAGAGCGCCTGGCCCGGGAGCTTTCGGAAAGCGGTGTGGATATTTCCTGTCTGGTCACTGTGGAGGATATCCAGGGAAACGCGATGATACAGGTGGACAGGAGAGGAGAGAACTGTATATTGCTGTTCGGAGGCTCCAATCGTGCCATCACGCCGGCAATGGTAAAGAGGGTCATCTCCCGGTTCGAACAGGGAGATTATCTGGTGCTCCAGAATGAGGTGAGCTGTATTCCCGAGATGGTGGCGGAGGCCAAAGAAAGGGGAATGAAAGTAGTCTTGAATCCCTCTCCCTTTGAGGTTTCCCTTTTGAATCTGGATTTTGACGCCATTTCCTGGCTGCTGGTGAACGAGGTGGAGGCAGAGCAGATTTCCGGCCAGAAAGACCCGGATGCCGCGTGGCAGCTGCTCCATGAGAGATATCCTGTTCTGAGTATGGTGGTGACGCTGGGGAAAGAGGGCGCTGTCTGTTATACGCCGGAAAATAAAGTCAGACAGGAGGCTTATCCCTCGTCCGCGGTGGATACCACGGCGGCGGGAGATACTTTTACGGGATATTTCCTCACTACATTGTCTCAGGGGATGGAATTGCAGGAATGCATGCGCAGGGCGTCCATGGCGGCGTCCATCAGCGTATCCCGGGCAGGAGCGGCAGCGTCCATTCCGAAGCGGCAGGAAGTGGAAGAAGCGCTTGCATAAAAAGAAGCTGCCACAGGGAAATTCCCTGTGGCAGTTTTTAATTTGATAGTCTAAAGAAGTCAGATTTCAGGAATCTCAACCTCAATCTCATGTCCGACGGCATTGGACTTGACGATACCGTCGATAATGGCCTGATTGTAGATAATCTGGCTGGAGGGAATGGTAGCGCCGCCGCCGGTCTTCACTGCGGTCACGAAAGAGCGCAGCTTTTCGTAGAACAGGTCGCCGCTGGGATCCAGGGGAATCTCGGTGCAGGTAGGCTTTCCGGCAATGGTCTTGTAAATCTTCAGAGGCTTGTCGAAATCTCCGTTCCAGCACTCGGTGGAGGGAATCTTCAGTCCGCCTTTGGTTCCCAGGATAAGCGCGTCTCCTGCAGTGTCCATATGCATCGCCCAGGAAATGCGGAAGTCCAGCATGATGCCGCCCTCTAAGCGGACGAAACCTGCGGCGAAATCATCCACGCCGAAGACATCGGCATACTCCGGATGACCGGGGTAGGTGGCGGGATCCTTGCCGAAGAAATCGGAAGTATAGCCGGTTACGGTCAAAGGCCTGGGATAGCCCACGGCGTTCAGCAGCATGTCCAGAGAGTAGCAGCCGATGTCGCCCATGGCGCCGATGCCGCCGGTCTCCTTGTCGATGAATGTGGTGCCGTAAGGGGTAGGGATGCCGGTCCTGCGGCCGCCGCCGGACTGGATATAGTAAATCTTGCCCAGCTCGCCGGAATCTACGATTTGCTTGATGCGCTTCATGTTGGCGCTCATTCTGGGCTGGAAGCCGATGGTGAGGATTTTGCCGCTCTTCTTCTCGGCGCGCATGACTTCCACGGCTTCGTCCACGGTAACGGTAAAGGGCTTCTCCAGCATGACATGGACACCGTGCTCCAATGCGTCGATGGCGCAGGGAGCGTGCTGACAGTTATAGGTGCAGATACTGACGGCATCCAGTTCCTCTGCCTCCAGCATGGCGTGTCCGCTTTCATAGCAGCGGACGCCCTCCAGTTTATTGGTCTTGCAGAACTTCTCGGCCTTGCCGGGAACCAGGTCAGCGGCGGCTACGATTTCCACATCGGGCATTTGCTTGTAGCATCTCACATGCTCCTCCGCAATCCAGCCGGTGCCGATGATGCCTACTTTTACTTTCACGCTGGCATCGATTTCGGGCTCCTCGTCATAGATGTTTTCAAAACGGTCCAGAATGTTTTCGCTCATGGCATGCTCTCCTTTTCAATTTTTATATGATGATGATTTTCTTTACAGAAAGGATCTCAGGTAACGGATGCTCATCTCGGCACATTCCATGGAAGTGCGGCCCATGCTGGGGCTGTCCTGCTCCACTACGAACCATGAGCTTCCGGCATCGTCAGCGGCATCGATGACGGAGGGAATGTCCTGCAGTCCGTAGCCTACAGGGCGGAATTCAAATTTGCTGGAGGCCTCTTCTTTCTTCTCATCCGTGCCAATCAGGCCGTACATATTTTCAGACTTCTGGCCTGTGAAATCTTTCAGATGGACAATAGGGGCTCTGCCGCTATACTTGCGGATGTATACAGGAGGCTTCTCGCCGCCTACATTGACCCAGCACACATCCAGTTCTGTCTGAAGCAGGTCAGAGGGAACTTCCGCATAGTAGGCATCCAGGATATATCTGTCATTGATTTTCTCAAATTCAAAGTCATGATTGTGATATAACAGCTGCATCCCGCGGGCCTTGCAGCGCTCGCCTATTTTACGGATGCGCGCGATGACTGCGTCCAGTTCCTCCTGATTCTTAGGGCCGGTGAGCCAGGGAATAGCGATATACTTCATGCCTGTGGCAGCATAATCGTCCAGAATCTTGTTGTCCTCCAGCTGATCGATAGGGACATGGGCGGAGACCAGTTCCAGACCGGTTTCGTCCAGGATTTTCTTGGCTTCTACAGCGGTCATGCCATAGGTTCCGGCCAGCTCCACGCCGTCGTACCCCATTTCCTTTACCTTGCGCATGGTGCCTGCAAAGTCCTGTTCAGCGGCATCACGGACAGAATAGACCTGTAATGCGATAACACGTTTTTTCATACTTATGTTCTCCTTTCAATAGATGAGTGTTCCGATTTGGTAATCTCTCCTGATTACTATGTTAAAGAAAGCGGAGAAAAAATGATAGTTTACTTTTGCTATTTTATACATACGATTCTGCTATATTGATTGTTTTTCTATTATTTTTACCCAGAATTCATCTTATTTTCAGTTGTTTTTCTGTGCATATGGTACTACAATGTACTACAATGATTATACTACATAGTGCCGAAATTATCATATTGCATTGGTTAAATGTATGAGGCTGGCTGATGCAGTCAGGCCGCGCGGAAATTTTATTTCTGATGGTTCCGGAGTCTGTGGTACCGGGATTCCCTTTGCGAGCTGTATGCAAACTGCTGTAATGACGATGATTTGGTATTGCGTTTTACAAAGAGGAAAGAGTTGGGTAATCTGCAGTGATGTAGATAGTCTATTCTGCAATATGATGAAAATGTTTCACGTGAAACATTTTGCTGAACTTTTTTAGGGTACAAGATAATGTTTCACATGAAACATTTCGACGCAAGATATTGTAACAAATATGTGGAACATTGATTGTGGTGTGAAACATCAGACATCCAGGGTTCGAAGGTAAACAGGGCTGGCATTGGCGGGATGATTCATTTGTAAACGTCTGAGGAAAATTATGGAAGTTGGCAATACAGATAAGGTCCAGTGTTTTGTTATTTGCTGACCCTTGTAAGGCGATAGATGGGTTTGTTTTTCTGCTTTCTATTTGAAATTATGTACCCAGTAAGAGAAAATATGCGTTCATTATACTGCTTAACAGTTAGAAATTCCAAGTGACCAGACTATATAACGTTTTCGTATATGTTTAACCAATGCTGTATAGTAAATTCTTGCGCTATGTAGTATAATGTGTAATAAAAAGTCAGGATTGAGAGGGAAGATTATATGAAAAAAATCATATGTTTTCATAACCCGGATGAAATGAATGGATATTTAAGCAATTGGTATCTCTCGGATTTTTATATGGGTGGTATTCAGTATTCTTCTATGGAACAGTATATGATGTATCAAAAGGCATTGCTTTTCGAGGATAGGGAGATAGCGGAGCAAATCCTGCATACTCAAAATGTGGGAAAAATCAAAGCATTGGGAAGATCCGTGATGAACTATGAAGATTTAATATGGAATGGTATGCGGCAGCTTATAGTCTATCAGGGATTACTTGAAAAATTTCGGCAGAATATAGAATTAAAAGAGAATCTTTTGGCTACGCAGAATCATATATTAGCAGAATGTGCGGTTCAGGACAGAATATGGGGAATTGGCCTTTCTATGAAAGATGAGAGACGATTTGATACAAATAAGTGGCAAGGACAAAATTTATTAGGATTTTCCTTAATGAGAGTTCGTACAGCATTAAATGCATAAACATTTATTGAAATTTCCAGAACAAGAGGTGAAAACATTTTTACGAAAAGGGAGTTCTCTTTTTTGAAGAAGATTCCTTTTTCGCGAAATGTACTCTTTTGGAAGGTTTTTTATATACAAGACTCATTTCTTATGGACATATCAACAAGATTCAGAACATTTTGAAATATGGAGGTAAGATAGAATTATAAGGGAGAGGACTCTGCGCCCTGAATTCCATAGCCCCGAGGAATACCGAGCAGCGGGAAAAACGGAATGTCAGATGAAGTAAATGTCTGATAATTTTTGACAGTGATGGTAAAGATATATTTTCTGGTAACCTGACTGCATAATGTTAGCCATATACGTTTGATCAATGCAGTATGGTGAATTCTGGTGTTATATAGTATAAACTTCGAATATTGAAATCAGTGCCGCCCTGGGGGCACTGAGTGTAAAAATGTAAGCAGAAGCAAACAGCGGATAGTAAAATAAATGTTTCACGTGAAACATTTAAAAGAAATCAATCCTATTTGAAAAAATATTGTTCAACTTATATATAGCTATCAGTATAGATTAGTGCTATAATAAATAAGCGAGTCCAAGGAAAGGAGACCAGCCATGGGAAAAACGATTGCGATAGCAAATCAAAAGGGTGGTGTCGGGAAGACTACTACTGCCATCAATCTTTCTGCATGTTTGGCAGAAAAAGGCAAGAGAGTACTGATAATCGATACTGACCCACAGGGAAATACGACCAGCGGCTTCGGCATAGATAAGAACAATTTGGAGAATACAATATATGAACTGATTCTCGGCGAATGTTCCATCAGTGACTGCATCATAAAAAAGGTTGTGGACAATGTTTCGGTACTCCCTTCTAATGTAAACCTCGCAGCCGCCGAAATCGAACTGATAGGCATTGACAAAAAGGAATACATATTAAAAAAAGAAGTAGATTATATTAAGGAAGAATATGATTTCATCATCATAGACTGCCCGCCATCTCTGAATATGCTGACCATCAATGCCATGACCACAGCGGACAGCGTATTGGTTCCTATCCAATGCGAGTACTATGCGCTGGAGGGATTGAGCCAGTTGATTCATACCATCAATCTGGTAAAGGAGAGATTGAATCCTGACCTTGAGATGGAAGGAACCGTATTCACGATGTATGATTCCCGGACGAATCTGTCCAATCAAGTGGTAGAGAATGTGAAAGAGAATCTGCATCAGAAGATATACAATACTCTGATTCCAAGGAATATCCGTCTGGCTGAGGCGCCCAGTCATGGAATGCCCATCAACCTGTATGACGCAAAGTCGGCAGGCGCTGAGGCTTATATGCAGCTGGCCGATGAAGTAATCAGCAATGCATGACTGATTTGAGAGCATCACAGGTGGAGAGAAAGGAGCAGTATGGCGGGAAAAACAAGAGGACTGGGCAAAGGCCTTGACTTATTAATACCGGATGCGGTAGGAGAAGCAAAAGCAAAAAAAGAAACGGCTGAGACAGTTCAGGATTCAGGTAATTCTTCGGCAGACGGCTCGCGGGAGACCCTTGTGAAGATTACCGCAGTGGAACCGAACCGGAAACAGCCCCGGAAGACTTTTGATGAGGATGCCCTGCAGGAATTGTCCGATTCCATCAAACAAGTGGGACTGATACAACCCATCCTGGTTCAGGACAGAAAAGACCACTATGAAATCATAGCCGGTGAGCGGAGATGGCGGGCGGCCAAACTGGCAGGTCTGAAAGAAGTGCCTGTCATCATACGGGACTATTCCGAGCAGGAAATCATGGAAATCTCCCTGATTGAAAATATTCAGAGAGAGGACTTGAATCCCATTGAAGAGGCTCAGGCTTATAAGAGGCTGCTGACAGAGTTCAATCTGAAGCAGGACGAGGTGGCGGAGCGTGTGTCAAAGAGCCGCACGGCAGTTACGAACTCCATCCGTCTGCTGAAGCTCAGCGACAGGGTGCAGCAAATGGTCATCGACGATATGATAAGTACCGGGCACGCAAGGGCGCTGCTTTCCGTAGAAAATCCGGAAGAGCAGTTCGAGCTGGCCCAGAAAATATTTGATGAGAAGCTCAGCGTGCGGGATGTGGAGAAAATGGTGAAGAATCTCCATAAGCCTGAAAAGGCTAAGAAGAAGCCGGACGATAATACAATGCAGGTGATTTATCAGGATATTGAGGACAGGCTGAAGCAGAGACTGAGCACAAAGGTGACAGTGACTTCCAAAGGGGAAGGTTCTGGGAAAATAGAAATCGAATTCTATAATCATGAGGATTTGGACAGACTGTTAGACATGATAGGAAATCACTATACTACATAACGCCAGAATTTACCATACCATATGGTTAAACGCATATGGCTGGCGTTATGCAGTCAGATTACTCGGAAATTTTAACTTAAGCAGTATAATATACTAAAGGAGACATATGAATACGATAGGATGCAGTGCATTTTTAAATCAGATCGGACTGGGTTCCATTGATTCGGAGTATCTGGCACTAGGGATACTGGTCCTGGCGGTTCTGATATTGATTCTGCTGATACTTTTGATAGTGCAGATTTTCAAGGTAAATAAACTGAAGAAAAGGATTGACCAGTTCCTGCTTGGAAAAGACGGAGCGTCGCTGGAGCAGGATATCCTGAAGCTGTTTGAGGACAATAAGTTCCTGCGGAAATCGGAGGAAAAGGACAGGAATGATATCGACACCATATTCAGGCGCATGCAGACCATGTACCAGAAAATGGGATTGGTGCGGTATGACGCTTTTAATCAGATGGGCGGGCAGCTGAGCTACAGCCTGGCGCTGCTGGACGAGAATGACAATGGATTTATCATCAATTCCGTCCACAGCACGGAGGGATGCTATTCTTATTCCAAGGAAATCAGGAATGGAGACAATAGTATCTCATTAAGCGCAGAGGAAACAGAGGCTCTGGCTATCGCAAAAGGAAAGGCAAACTAAGGAACCACAGAGTGGTTTCCAGACAGAAAGGTTGGAGGAGATATGATTGACATTAAATTTCTGCGGGAGAATCCCGATATCGTAAAGGAGAACATCAGGAAGAAATTTCAGGACGAGAAACTGAGTCTGGTGGATGAAGTGATTGCGCTGGACGCGGAGAGCAGAAAGGCCAAGCAGGAGGGGGACAACCTCCGCGCTGCCAAGAATAAGATTTCCAAGGAAATCGGCGCGCTGATGGCTCAGGGCAAAAAAGAGGAAGCACAGCAAAAGAAAGCGGAGGTGGCAGTAGGTGCCAAGAGACTGGCGGAACTGGAAGAACTGGAGCCTCAGCTTCAGGAAAAGATTACGAAGATTATGATGGTCATCCCCAACATCATAGACCCATCGGTCCCCATCGGTAAGGATGACAGCGAAAATGTTGAAATTCAGAAATACGGTGAGCCGGTGGTGCCGGATTTTGAAGTGCCTTATCATGCGGATATCATGAACCGCATCAATGGTCTGGACAAGGATGCGGCCGGGCGTACCAGCGGAAACGGATTCTATTATCTCTGCGGAGACGCGGCGAGAATCCATTCGGCTATGATTAGTTACGCCAGAGATTTCATGATTGACAAAGGTTTTACCTATTGTATCCCTCCATTCATGATTCGCAGCAGTGTGGTGAACGGCGTCATGAGCTTCGCTGAGATGGAGGCCATGATGTATAAGATTGAGGGAGAGGATTTGTTCCTGATTGGGACTTCCGAGCATTCCATGATCGGTAAGTTCAAGGGTCAGATTGTCAATGAGAACAGTCTGCCGGTCACGATGACTTCTTATTCTCCCTGTTTCAGAAAAGAAGTGGGTTCCCATGGAATAGAGGAGAGAGGCGTGTACCGCGTACACCAGTTCGAAAAGCAGGAAATGGTGGTGCTCTGCAAGCCTGAAGAGTCCATGGATTGGTACAATAAGATGTGGACCTATACTGTGGAATTTTTCCGCAGCCTGGATATTCCTGTGCGGACACTGGAGTGCTGCAGCGGGGATTTGGCGGATTTGAAAGTGAAGTCCTGCGATGTGGAGGCCTGGAGCCCCAGACAGCAGAAATATTTTGAAGTAGGTTCCTGTTCCACTTTGGGGGACGCCCAGGCCAGGAGGCTCGGTATCCGCACCAAAGGGGAAAATGGTACTTACTATGTGCATACTTTAAATAATACGGTGCTGGCATCTCCCAGAGGATTGATTGCATTTTTGGAGAACAATGTAAATGAGGACGGCAGCATCGATATCCCTGTGGCGCTGCGGCCGTACATGGGCGGCAAGGAGAAGATTCTGCCCAACGGATGAGACAGCATCCATCACAAGACGGAAGAAGGTGAGATTTTTGCATAAATATATGCGAGCGGTTGGCTTCAGCAAACTGGAAAGCCGCAAAAGGCTGCAAGAGCTTCTGACAGAAACCATCATAAACGCCGACAGGCGCGCTGTCACCAGAAATCAGGAAAATCAGATTCTGGGGGAATTCTGCAAGGATTTCGCCAAGGGTCTGGGAATTGCGGTGTGCGGGGAATTTGATGAAGATGAGCGCTTCACCTATGAATACTATTTTCCGTATCTGGATGGCAGCGGCATTACCTCCTATGAGGATGTATCGGTGGAGAGGCATGCGGACAAGGAATCATTCGCAGGCGTGTGTGATGACATTAAAGTCGGAATGTCGCTTATATTTTATCTAAAAAACAAAATCCCTTATGTCAAGGCAATGGCGGAGGATTTGCTGCCTGTGAAAGGAACCTCCCTGACTCTGTCCGCCTTGTCCGTCAGCGGGACTATTATGCTGCCCATCAAAAAGGATGAGCAGCAGGTGGAACGGGTAAAGCAGGCTTCTGCCACAAGGAGCTCTCTCATGGCGGCGGCCAGAAAAGGAGACGAGGAAGCCATCGAGACGCTGACTCTGGAGGACATGGATATGTACACTGCCATATCCAGGCGGATTCAGAAAGAGGATGTGTTCAGCCTGGTGGACACATATTTCATGCCCTATGGGGTGGAGTGCGACCAGTATTCCGTACTGGGGGAAATCGTGGGAATGCGGACGGCCATCAACCAGATAACGGAAGAAAAAATTTATATTTTAACAATTTGCTGTAATGAGTTGACATTTGACGTTTCTATTAATATAATAGATATATACGGTGAGCCCCAGATTGGCAGAAGGTTCAAAGGAGTCATCTGGCTGCAGGGGAGCATCAATTTTCCCGAAAGCTGTGTGTGAGCGTCGGGAGGGAAGATTTCACACAAGTCCTCGTAGCTCAGATGGATAGAGCGACCGCTTTCTAAGCGTTTTGCCGGGTGTGTGCCTTTCCGTTAAGTATTTGGTTTATTTTGTAATAAGTTTCTGTAGCTCAGCAGGATAGAGCGTCCGCCTCCTAAGCGGAAGGCCAGCGGTTCGAATCCGCTCAGAAACGTTCGAGAGAGTAGTCAAGCCCTTGATTTACAAGGTGTTTGGCTATTTTCTTTTTCCTTGAATGTAATGTTTTACTGCCATAACCGGACAGGAAATCCGCTAACAGGCGGTTTTTCCGTTTAGCATGGGCAGAGATAAAAATCCGCTAACATTCTTTATGAAACAGGCGCATATGGTTGAGTATCCGCTAAAAAACGCTAAAAACAGGAGAATAGCATAGGAATTATATGTACCATATGCACCTATACAGCAGGAAAAATTCATGATTCATTATCCTGTGCGCTTTTGTCTAGTTTGGAAAAAATATTGTTTCCCATGGTGATAGTGCTTTCCTGTCTGTCCTCGTCCACTGCATCAAGATAGTGTTCCAGGAGAACATTACTGCTCTTATCACCCATATCCCGCTGTACGGCCTTTATGTTTTTGGAAATGCGGTATTTTGCAGTTGACCCGGTATGACGCAGACTATAGAAATCAACTTCTGGAAAATTGTTCTCTTTGCAAAACCGCTTAAATTTCTTACTCACCATGCCATGGGTATAAGGCCGTCCGTTCTCCTGTGCCAGAACAAGGTCAAAGTCCTGATAGGCACTGCCGATTTCCTGTTTCCATTGCGTCTGAACCGCTTTGTGTTCAATCAGCAGGTCGCGAACCTGGGGGGACAGGAAAACAGAACGAATACTCTGCTGTGTTTTTGGTTTTTTCAGCACCTCTACCGTTTCCGCATTTAACTTCATATTGGGGAATGTCAGGTATATTTTTGTTTTTGTTGCTTCGATTGCGGACTTATTCAGTCTGGCCAGTTCCTTTTTGATATGGACAATGGACGGCTCTGAATCATCAGGAGATTTTTTCAGGGATATACAATCCCATGTAAGTCCAAAAAGTTCTCCTGACCGCAATGTGCAATTCACCATAAGACACATCATAAGTTTTAAGTCTCTGTCCTGGCAAACGGTAATCGCCCTTATGAAATCTTCCTCTGACCAACGCTTCCGGGGATTTTTCTCTATCTTCGGAAGCTTCAGGCCGGATACGGGATTAGAGGGGATTAACCGCAAAAATATCGCATAGCGGAAAGCGGGAGATAATATTTTGTTAATATCCCTGATAGTCCTTGCGCTGATATATCCCGGTTCGGAAAGGTGGTTTCCGGGTACGGCCTTTTTCGTTTGCAGGTCGGCATAATATTCCATGAGGAACGGAGTGTCTACTTCTAAAATGGGACAGTCCCCGATAAAGGGGATAATGTAGTTCCGAATCAGTCCCATATTGGCATGGTAGGTTCTTGCTTCCCATTCGGCGTATTCATTGGCATATTTCAGTACAAGGTCTTTGACGGACATTTGGCTGTAGTCTTTTACCTTTTTGGAGTAGGCAGAACTTTCTTGAGGTTTATATTCCCTGTCCTCTTTTTCTGCCTGTGCCACATCGTCAAGAAGAAGCCGTGCTTCATTCGTATCTTTGCAGGGATACCATTTCAGGTGTTTCTTTCCGTCACTGCCTGTTATGCGATAGACAATGTAGTATTTTACGGAGTTCTTCCGCTTTTTAGTATGAATGGAAGCCATGTTATCCCCCTTACATTAAACCGTTTGTTTCCAGAAATTCCTGAAAGGATTTTCTGGAAATCAGCAGGGAATTTCCGATACGGATAACCTGAAAGGGCTTTCCTTTTGAGGATTCTGCCTGCCGGACAAGGTTGTATGCTGCAGAGCGGCAGATACCCAGTAAGTCGGCACATTCTTCTACACGCAGGGTAAGACAGTTGGAAGTTTCTGTGTTTTTAGTCATGTTGCGTTCCTCTCTTTCTTTTATTTGTCTGGATTTCCAAACAGTGTCTTTATGTTCGTATAGTATAATGTCACACAAACGTGTTGTCAAGTATAAATTATATTTTTATCTCATTTGATTTTCCCATGTATAAGAGGTATAATAATAGAAAACCTATAAGGAGTCAGGCATGGCATTTTTTGATAGGGTAGAAAAAAACTTGGATAAAGACAAACATTCCGCAGGAATGAAGATGCGAAAAATGCGTCTTATGAAGAATATTTCTGTGAAAGAAATGGGCAACGCATGTGGTGTGAATGATACGGCTATCAGAAATTATGAACTTGGAATAAGACAACCGTCTGATGAAAAATTATCTGGAATTGCTGACTGCCTTGGAATCAATGTTTCTGCGTTATATGACCGAAAAATAAAAACATATGAAGATGTTATACATATTTTGTTTGAATTAGAAGAAGATTATGGAATTTCCCCATTTGAGGTGAAAGAAACCCCATTTTATGGCATTATTTCTCAAGACGAAATTCTTGCAGAATGTTTCAAAAAATGGTATGAAAAACGAAAAGAATTGGAAAATCATGAAATAAGCAATAATGAATATGATTGTTGGAAAAGTTCCTTTCCATGTGATGATAAAGAATTTCCTTATAGTGGGATGGAGGTGAAACGAAGTATACTTAATGAGCAGGAAATGAGAATAGAGATAAAACGGCTTTTAAGGGAACTTGGGTGGATTATTTTTGACAAATTGGAGTTGATAGAGAATAACGTGGAAAAAGGGAATATAAATACTGCGCTTCATATGATTGATGAATTAAGAAAAACAGTGCGTCATCTGTTAGAAAGTGAAGCAGAAAAATTTACTTAAAATCGGGTTATTAAAACAGTGCGTATTCAGCGTGTACACAAGTTTTAAAAGGAAGTCATCATAAACAAACAGGAAAGGGGAAACAAAATGGAAGAAATGAAAAAAATAGATGAAGTCCACAGAGCATATGAAATCTGCAAAGAGGTATTTTCTCCCACGGTGGGAATCATAGAGGCCGGTTCGGAGATTGAGGATAAAGAGGAGTATGAGTTTTATAAAATGGCGCATGAGTTCTTTTTCCAGAAAAGGCAGAAAGAATTGATTGCAAAGGGGATATACTGATGAAAAAAGTCTATACCCTGATTGCTGGAGTAAATGGAGCGGGAAAATCTACATTTTACAATCTGGGAACCATATTGCCCCGAGACCAGAAAAGAATCAATTCTGATGAAATCCTAAGAGAGAGCAAGGGGGACTGGAAGAATTTGCGTGACCAGTCTAATGCCATGAAAGAAGCGGTAAAAAGGATAAAAACATATTTGCAGGAGGGCATTTCTTTCAATCAGGAAACCACATTGACAGGAAGCAGTATTATCAATAATATCCGAAAAGCGAAGAACCTGGGATTTACCATAAGAATGTACTATGTGGGACTGGAAAGCGCGGATTTGGCTGTGGCAAGGGTCGCTGACAGGGTAAGGGTCGGCGGTCATGGAATTGAGGAAAAGGATATACGAAAAAGGTATGAGAGTTCATTGCAAAATCTGAAAACAGCCATACAGTTATGTGACGAGGTTTATGTATATGATAACACTGTAAGTTTCCGGCAGGTGGCTATCTTTAAGGACGGGGTGAAGATAACGGATACGGAAATGTGCGGTTGGTTAGAACATGCCCTTGCAGAATGAACAAATGTTTACTATACTGGTAATCTTGTAAGAGGGATTTCCTGATGTATGTACAAATACAGGCATGGAATTGTGCAATCGGTATTGTACAGATAGATGGAATTAATCCCTCTGTTTTATTATTCATTCTTCTTTATTCTGAATTTCCAGAAGTTGCTCAATTTGATTAAGAATATATTTTTGGTATTCCGGCTTCAGCCTTTTAAATGTGGCAAAAGCCAATTCAACGAATGGGTCTGATTCTTCTTCGAACATAGAGCCGTCTCCTGTTCTTAGCCAATTTTCCCTGACATGGAAAGTAATGCAAACAAGACGTATTAAACGGTCATTTACGTTGCGTTTTTCCAGTTCGATTCCGGCAATATATCCATTAGAAATTGATATTTCTTTCGCAAATTTAGCTTGGGACAGGTTTAACGCTTGGCGTACCTGTTCTATTCTATGATTTATTGACACTGGATTTCTCCCCTTTCCTATGTAACTTACAGTATCATATTTTTACTTACAATGCAAGTGTATATAATAGAACTAAATCTTGGCATACTTATATAGTTATGATATTCTACTCACATAGAAAGCATATGCAAAAGAAAGGATACATATGGACAAAGAAGATATGAATGACTTTATTCTGAAATTTAAAAAACTGAACAAGGAAAATCAAAAGTTCATAATTGCGATACAACAGGCTATGTATTTTGCCCAGACTTCAGAAAGCAGATTAGATGAAAAAGGTGATAAAAAGAAAGGAAACGCCTATGAAACCGGAATTATACAATGACCTTAAAAAATACGCCTACAGTTCCTTTGAGTATGCCCATGCGGGATTATATACACTGCTCAAATCCGACAAAAACTTTGCGAATCATATGGAACGCAAATATCGCCTGAAACAGTATGAACAATCCGGGGACTTTTACATGACGGCAAACGAGAGATGGTTTCACCTGATTGGATTCATAGACGCTATCGTCAGTTTCCAAAGGGGGAACCTTTTCAAGAATCCGGAAACATTGAAGCAGGAGCTGACAGAGACTTATTTTGGGGACGGAGAACCCCTTAACGAAGAAGACCTTAGCGATTATCAGGACGGCCTGGTGGGGATTGACGAGGAAATGGGATTGCTTGGTCACTGTTATCTATGCTTCGAGTGCGGGGAAGAATGGGCAGAATAAGACCTAGCGGAACTCAAACAGCTTGTCTATCGGGACTTCCAGGGTCTTTGCAATGCTGAAAATCACGTCAAGGGAAACAGCGCAGTCATTATTTTCAATCCGCGACATATGGGTACGGCTGATATCAATACGGTCTGCCAACTGGATTTGGGAAAGTCCCCGCTCTTTTCGGTAGTATGCGATGTTCAGTCCCAGTTTCCTGTATATGCTCTTTCCGACAGCGGCTAATGCAACGGAAGCGCAGGACGGCGGAGACAGCGGGAGCGTCATTCTGAACGGCGGCACGGGCGGCGAAGCCGGGAACGCAGAAGCGCAGGAAGTTTACCAGGAACTCCTTGACAGCGTTTCCTTTATCGCCACTGACCCTACATGGAGCAACATCATGAACATCAAGGGCGTGACCCAGCTTGTCTATGACGCAACAATCCCGGAGAGGGATGGGAAGATACCCTTTGAAGAACTTTCCGATTTTGACAGGCTGATTTACGAACTCACCTATTGTTGCTTTGCGCCGCTGAAATCTGCCAATGGAAAGTCATGGGAAACCGCAAAGACAAGCCAGGAGAACCTTGCCTATCATACCTATGGAAGTTTCCTTGCTTTCATGCCGGACACGGGGAATAACCGGGAAGCCGTCAACGCCGCCTTTCAGAAATTGTGGGATTGGCAGTATGCGTACATTCTGGAACATGACGAGCCGTATGACTTTGTTGACCAGTGTACCTATTCCGATATGTTCCCCGGCAGTGAAGATAATGGTTCCGAAGCCGAAAGCCTGACACCCCAGGAAAGTGAAGAGATAGAGGAAATCCTGAACGAATTGGATGAAAGCGATGGACATGATTTCTCTCAGAGAGGCTTTGCTGTCTGCGAAGTTCGGAGCAGGCGGTATATACGGTGGTGCTGTCGCGGGAGACGGTGAGATGCTTCCTTGGTATGAGGCCGCATTTCATGGAAGGCAAGATGGCTGCATGGTAGAAGAGCTACTGCAAACGCTGCTCAAAATCCCCTGGCTTTCTTCTTACATATCCGTTTTAAGCTGCACATTTGTGTAGTTGCTATTTTTAGTCTGCGAATTTAATCTGTAGGAAAGCTACAGTAGATGGGGACTTTATTTCGCCGCGTTACACCTTCTGGAGCCTTTCCATCTCCGCGGTTTTTCTATACATGAGAGGCGTTTGGCTGTATTTTTTTGAAAATGCCCTTGTGAAGTAGGATTGATTGTGGAAGCCACAGTTCCCTGCAATATCAATCACTTTGAGGTTCGTTTCTGACAGCTGTTTTGCAGCCAGTTCAAGCCGGTAGGACACAAGATAAGCTTTAAAGCTCATTCCAGTCAGTTCCTTAAATAATTTCATAAAATGACTTTCTGAAAAACCGCACTGACTGGCGATTTCGCAGATGGAAATATCATGGTCGTAAGACTCTTGGATGTAGTATAGGGCTTTTTTCAGGCGGCTGTAAGATAACTGTAGGGAACAGTTGTCACTCGTGGTGGTACTGTTCTGGTTCATGTGGTGAAGCAGCAGAAACAGATTGGATTTGATGCACAACTCATATGTGGAATAGCTTTCCTCGCGATGTGCATACATGGATAAAATGCCTGGTGCCACTGTCTGGTTGAAGGGGGATCCAGCCGGATAAAAGCAGTCCATTGTCTTTTCACCTTTCAAAAAGGGGAGGACATACTTAGCGTAGCAGGGATCTTCTTCAGTACCCTTGAAGAGGGAAGCGTGAAACATGATATTGAAATATTCTCCACCTTTGGAGCTGTTTTGCTCGATGGAATGAACCGCATGGGGAAGGATAACGATTAGATCCTTGTCATGAAGGACATGGGCCTGTCCCCATAGTGTGATCTGTATCTGGCCCTTCATACAATAGATGATTTCAAAGTCATCGTGCCAGTGCAGGGGGAACGAGCGGAGCCATTCCGGAATGCGCCCATGATAGACTGAGTATGGAAAGGCGGCGGTTCCATGTATTTTAGTTTCCTGTAAAGGTGCATAATCCATTATTCTCCTCCGAATCATTTGCTCATATGTGTAATTCCCAATGCCATTCAGATATGCAAAGGTATTTGCTGGTTTTTATAAAAATAGGATTGTGTCAAAATAGTAAGGATATACTACAAGAATTATAAAGTATTTAAGAGTAAAATACAAGTATCCACATATATTCATAATAATTTTACACGCTATTTCATTTTATCAGTATGTATGGTACTCGCTGCAGGCTGTTATGAAATTATACAGGCTGCAGCGAAAAATGGGGAGGAGGAATCACTATGGAGGCAGTCAGGCATTTTGCGGATAAACGGTACTGCGTGAACTGTCTGAATGGGCAAATAACAAGGTGGTTTACCAGGTGTTTTTCTCCAGCTTTGCCACGGACAAAGAAGTTTCCGCAGAAGAATGGTATTATGGTGATGAAGTAGGAATGGACGGCGGTGCAGATTCGGACTGCAGACGCGATATGCTATGGGATGAGGCCAGACAGAATAAAGAGTTGTTCCGATATTATCAGACGCTGAATCAAATTCGTCATGCGTATCTGTCATTAACAGGGGGTAGGATTTCCAGACAGTATGTGAATGATAACAGGGGACTTATTTATATGGAAAGGAAACTGCAGAAACAGCGTATGATTGATTTTTATGTCTACAAAAAGGCAATGTGTAACTATAGGCATTAAAGGGCATGAAGGATTTTGTGAATGGAAGGGCTTTTGTGGGCAGATGAGGCAGTTGTGCTTGTAGAATAGATGAAAGATAGAAAAACGGGGTGCTGGCTGGGAAATGAAATCATTAACAAAGTTATTCATACCGATTGCGTTGGAGACATTGTGCTATATACTGGCTGGAATGGTCGATACCATGATGCTGTCTACCGTTGGAGACAATGCGGTTGGGGCAGTAGGGACGGCAAATACTTACATCAATGTATTCATAATCATGTTTGGTATTGTATCCTCTGGAATGATTGCCGTGATGACACAGTATATTGGTGCAGAAAGAACAGGAGTGGCGTATCAGGCAAGACAGCTGGGCGCTGTTTTGAATCTGGCACTCGGAGTAGTGCTTTCTGTGTTTTTGTTTGTTTTTTCAGAGGATGTTCTGGAGATTGTGGGTGTGGCGCCGCTTTTGATGGACTATGCAAAGACGTATCTGAAGATTGTGGGCAGCTTCTGCTTTGTGAATGCGCTGATTCCCATATTTTCAAGTTATCTGAGGGCATTTGGTTATACGAAACAGCCATTGATTGCCACTGTCTTGTCGAATGTGTTGAATTTATGCCTTAACGCAGTTTTTTTGTTTGTCTTTCACAGCGGCGTTGCTGGTGTTGCGGCTGCAACCGTTATATCGCGTTTCCTAAATCTTGCGATTGTTATTATATCTTCCGGGCGTCTGGTGAAACCGGATAAGGAAACGGACCATCTGGGTAACAAAGAGGTCTTTGTCCAAATCATAAAAGTCGGACTGCCTTCTGCTATGGAGACAGCATTCTACAATGTTGCGATGACACTTACCATCCGCTTCCTGAATCAGATGGACGATGCGGGGCTGAATGTGACGGCAAGGGCATATGCGGCACAGATAGCCAATTTTTCATATTGTGTGGGTGTGGCGCTTGCACAGGCTAATGCCATTCTGGCAGGGTGGCGGATTGGCGGGGGCGATTATGAAGCCTGTGATAGGGAGACCAAGAAAGCAGCCTGTATTGGGATATGTGTTGCGTCAGGGCTTGAGGCGGTATTTGCGTTCAGTTCGGATTATCTAGTCCGGATTTTTACGGAAGATGCGGAGATGATTGCCTTGGTAGGGAAACTGCTGGAGATTGATATTATTTTGGAGGTGGGACGTGTGACGAATCTTGTCTTTGGACAGGCGTTAAAGACAAGCGGGGACGCACTGTACACCACGGTTATCGCAGTTATTTTTATGTATCTGTGCATGGTGGGAGGTACATGGCTTTTTGGTATCCGGATGAATATGCTTGCGGCAGGCGCTTATATAGGGCTTGCCGGAGACGAATGTGTCCGTGCGGTTTTTATGTTTCTGCGCTGGCAGTCAGGTAGGTGGAAAACGAAAGGTTTTATCAGGAAGCAATGTTACAGCAGTTCAATCACTGCCATTTAGTGTCTTGTAAATGGTATTCTTTTGTTTTTGGACAATATATAATAGAAACTGCCTAAGTCGGCCAATGAACAAAAATCCTGTATTTTCAAGGGTTTTAGAAGTGGTTGGGAGTGGTAAAAAGCGGTAAAATGTACGTAACTCGTATATTATTCATGCACCACTCCTACATCCATATTCCTACACCAATTACATTCTATTTTAATTTTTCTATTTCTTCTTTGAGCCATTCAAACTCTCTTTTCGTGTACACCTTTTCGGTGATGTCCGAGATTTTATGACCTACCATATATTTGATTGCATATTCGTCAATACCTGCTTTTTTGGCAGCGGTGACAAAGTGTGTACGTCCGTCATGTGGACGGTGTTCCGGATTAAGATTCAGCTCAGTCCGGATTCGAGTGAAACCTTTCTGGTATCGGTTATAGGTGAACATTATATTTTTGCGGTTACTGTCTGGATCGGTGCAGTTGAACAGATACTTACTTCTAAGAGCTTCAGCCTCTTTATACTTCCGAAGAACTAAAGGGCGGATTCTTGAATGGATAGGAACAACTCTGTCAGTACCCGCTTCAGTTTTCATACCGCCTTTGAAAGTCCAGTTTTCAAGATCAATGTTTTCCAGTTCCAGTAAACCTAATTCCTGCGGTCTCCATCCAGAATAGCACTGGATAAGGATGGCGTCAACATACCGTTTGTCATCTACGTGCTGCCAAAGCAATGCTATCTCTTCATCCGTAAAGGCGATATGACCTTTCTTGACACTTGTGACTTCTTTGATGACTTCATCCGACAGGTTGAAAGTTCGGGAATAATTCCGATCTACAAGTTCATATTCCAAAGCATAGTCCAGCATTTGGTTGAATAGGGATTTGATTTTGTTTTTCATGGCAGCGCTGGGATGTTGCTCTTTTCCTTTTACAATCGCTGTCCCCTCTTCCATACAACCTTTCACATGTCTGGCACGGATATCCATTACTCTCATGTCGTATACAGATGTACAATACGCCCAGGCAGCGTCTACTGCTCTTGCACTTGCATCCGACTTCAAGGTTTTAAAATAGCCCTCTGTCCATTTCTCGTATAATTCCTTTGCCGTGATGGCAGGACCAAGATCATAAGGATTCTTGTTATATTCCACCAGGGCCGCATAGGCATCGTTATAAGTTGGAAAATACGATTCCGGTTTCAAAGGTTTGCAAATGGGTCTGCCTGTTTTGGTCTTTCCGACCGTTACCATTGCCCGGAACGGATTACGAAGATTCCGTCCTTTAATCTCACTGATCTGCCCGAATCCGTTTGGTAGCCGTCTGCGCTTATTTGATTTTCGGGGTACCCGCGGCTTTGCATCCGGCTGAATTGGATAGCCACAATGCGGGCAAATCAAAGCCTTATCGCTTATCTGCAATTCGCACTCAGGACATTTAATTAGCATCTTATCTCTCCTTTCTGTTGCAACATCCATAGCAATCATATATCATAGTGTAGGAATTGTCAACTCCTACATTCAAACTTTCTTGCAGGTTATATTTTAACCTAGATTAAGAATCGAGGTGATGATATACGGTTAGCATGAATGAAACGGTCTGCCCAAAGTGTGGCGGACGACTGAAACTTTACGATAAGGTAAAACGGATTGTACGGACAAAGGGACGTGTTACGAACCGGACTTTGATCCGGAGATTGCGATGTCCGAATTGCGGTGGGCTACATAGAGAATTACCGGAGGATATTTTTCCATACAAGCAGTATGAAGCAGAAATTATTCGAGGAGTCCTGGAGGGATTCATTACTCCGGAAACGATGGGATACGAAGATTACCCGTGCGAGATGACCATGATTCGTTGGAAAGCGCAGAAATCGCAACTGCTCTTATGAAAGGAGAGTGATATTTATGATTATTACGGAGACTCAAAAGAAAGAGATCGAACAACTTATTCCTGAACATATGGAAGCTTTGGTAGCTTTTGGTGCGGACATGTACAGACAGGGCATAATTACTGGGGCGGTACTACTTGGGGCAGGAGTGTGTTGTGGTTTCATTGTTGAGGGAGCAAGAACAATCTATAAATATCGAAAATCTAAAAAGAACCACGAAGAGGAGTCCTAACAAGGGCTCTTTCTTCTTGCTCTATTTCCACCGAGGTTGTTTTTACTAACAGCCGTCCTTAACCTAGAATAGCCGTAGAAAGGAGGTAGACGCAGATGGAAGAATTTGCGAGCGGTTCTGTTCCTGTCTCCGTGGCGGCTAAAGTATATGGAAAAGATGCTTCCTGGGTCCGAGCTGGCATCATATCCGGGTGGCTGCCAATCGGGAAAGCTACAAGGAATGGAAAGCTGATTACGGACATCGAGGAGATGAATAGCAAGTATGGACGTATCAACTTTTATATCTCTCCCAAATTGCTGTTCGAGGAAACAGGTTATGTGTGGAAAGGAGAACGAAAATGAGTACAACAATACGGCCAGAGTTGTCGGAGAAAAATCCGTACTGGATTGAGAAGCATCGGTACTATGAACTGAAGCACTTTTGTCTTCAGTATCCGATTTGGAAGAAAGCAAGAGCGGCACTAAGCAGTTTGAGCCAGCGACCGATTGATGCGGTTAAGCTTACCAGCAACATTGGTGATCCAACTGCTAAGTGTGTGGAGGCGAGAGAATTCTATTCCGAACGGATGGGGTTGATTGAAAAAGCAGCTGCAGAAACGGATGCGGAGCTAGGTGATTATATTTTGAAAGCCGTTACTCAGGGAATCTCTTATGATCATCTAAGAGCGAGAGTAAATGTGCCTTGCTGCAAGGATGTCTACTACGAATTGTACAGACGTTTCTTCTGGATATTGAATCGGATAAGAAAGTGAGGACTGAGGTGTGAAGATTGTAGAGAAAGCCATTAAGCAGACCTATCGCTTTAGTTGTCCGGTATGCGGTAGCCGGTTGGAGGGTGAGAGTCAGGAGTTCGTTGACATCGGCGGAAAGGTCAACAAGTTCTTTTGCCCGGTTTGCAGAGAGGATCGTTATATTCCATGGTCCAGCCTTAGGAAGAATATTACATACGAGAAAGCGAAAGGTACGCAGTAAATACAAGCTCCTTTATGAAAGGAGGCATGGTTATATGTCAAAGATAAAGTCTATGATCATTTATATTTTGTCAGTAGCACTCGCATTTGAAAGCGGATTGATCGCCATCTTTGTATGTGCTATGGCAGTATTGGCTGATGAAAAGACAGAGTCAAGGAAACGCAGCAGTCGTGTCAGCTATTCAAATTATTACAACGAAAGGAGAGGAGCCTAACAAGGGCTCTTTTCTTTTATATTTTCAGAACGAAGGTAACGGAAAAACATGCTATTTTGGTATTTGGAAAATTCCCCGGGTAAGAAATTTGGGAGAATTTTTCAGAAAGGAGAAAGAAGTGCTGATAGTGGTTGGAATAATTGTTGGATTTTTGCTTGGTGTTGCTGCGACTCTGCATATTTTGAGAAAAGACACCATCGGAAATTTGATGATTGTGGATGATCCGGAGGACGGTTCCTATATGTTTCTTGAAATTTCAAGATTGGACATCGAAAGACTGAGGGTACAACCGATGGTAAAACTCAATGTTGTCAATAAAGGAAAAACGCATAAATAACACCCTCTGTTATGGAACATAAAAATTCATCATTGAAAGGAGAAGAAAACGATGGATGAACAAATTAGACAGGCGTTGGCAGATGAGATTTTAAGTCAACTTAACGGTTTGAGTAATCTTCAACCGGGAAGCAAAGAGCAGCAGACGGCAGTGGAAAATGTCACCAAACTCTATAGATTGGGATTGGAGGATGTAAAGGCCGACACTGATTACGATGAAAAGCTATATCGCAGGGATGTGGATGCACAGCACGAACAGGATGAGCTGGATCGACAGACCCGCGAGGAACAGTTCAAGAAAGATCAGCTGGCGGAACAGATTAAAGACCGATATTTCAAACTTGGAGTAGAGGTGGCAGGAATCGTATTACCGCTGATTTTCTATGCAACCTGGATGAAGAGAGGATTCAAATTTGAAGAGACGGGAACTTATACATCAACGACGTTCAGAGGGTTGTTCAATCGATTCAGACCGACAAAAAAATGAATTTTAAAGCAAATGAGCGGAGGGTTCGTGTAAAACACATGGACTCTTCGTTTTTCTCCGCATAGATAACAACTACTCTTATGAAAGGAGCGTGATTTTATGATAGACGAAAAGAAAACAAAAGCATATCATGACAGAGTTTTAACTGGTATTAGTCAGAATCATAGAAAGGTTGATTACTATACTCGACAAGCGGAACGGTGTAAAAGAATATATATTCTTACAAAAAATAGAGGTGGTATATATAGGCTTATACATAGATGGGCAAAGAAGAAAAATCAACATTTCTGTAAAGAAGGAACTAAATTAGCTTTAAAAACTCTGAAAGTTTGTGTTGATGAGTTTGACTATCTGGATAATTACTTAAAGAATTTTAAAGAGGAGTCCTAACAAGGGCTCTTTCTCTTTGCCGCTTAGGAGCATGTTATGAGATATCACTATGAAAAGCCGACTATTTATCTGTCTATGTATGGAGAACGTTATATTTGTGAGCACCCGGTTTACAACAGCTGCACCTTATTCAAAATTGGCGAAAAAGGATTGGCTGTCATTCAGCAACGATTTAATGCAGAAACCAAAAGTACTTGGTGGGGAGAAGTAGATTCGTGGATAACGGATGACTTATATTTACATCCAGGATTCAAGGAATACTTTGAAAATCGTGCCGGAGACTGTACGAATGGTCTTTATCCTACTGTTACGGTCAGGCAAATTATGTGGGCGTTAAAAATGAAGCCAATTCCGAGAGAACGTTGGGAAACGGTATTCGACCGGCGTGAGATTTAGCGAATTTTGCAACTCCTTTTATGGAAAGCTACGTATTTACGAAAGGAGAAAAGAATGAGCAAAACGGAGAGACATTTAAGCAACAAAATACGCATATTTGAGGATATGTTATTACGGAGTAAAAATGGGTACGAAATTGAAACGCTCAGAAATGAACTGGCAAAAATGCGTATGTCATTACAGAAATTACAGTATGCGAGAGAGTCCTAACAAGGGCTCTTTCTCTTTACGCTTGAAATACAACTGCCTTTATGAAAACCAACGATTTGGAAAGGAGAAAAGGAGTATGGACGAAATGAAAATCAACTCAAAATTCTTGAAGAACTTGATTGCTAAGTTCGTAAAAAGAGAGGTAAAGAAAAAGGCAGGATACGAAGTAGATATCCAGCTGAATGAATTTACGGCAACGGTTACGGATGGAACGGCTCATGTTCACTTGAATGTAGATGCAGAATTGGGTAAAGACGAACTTACAAAGCTTCTGGCAACGATTGGCTTGTAAAGAGTTGAGGGATCGTGGAGACACGGTCTCTTTGCTTTTACATACGCAAAAATCGCAAAGGCTTTTATGGAAAAAAACTAATTTCGGGAGGGTGCAATTATGATGAGAGCATTAAAAGATTACAACGAAATGGTATGGAGACCGTCATGGAAATGGATGAAGAAGTATTGGAAAGGATATTCCGTGCTGCTGGTGATTTCGATGATTGTTCCATACCTTTGGTTCTATTGGAGTGACATCACAGAGTACATCAAGAACAAGTTTACAAAGAATGAAGGAGAGTCCTAACAAAGGCTCTTTCTTCTTGCGCGAATTTTGCAAGTTCTATTATGGAGAAAGAAACTAGCTTAAAGTAGAGCACCCGTTTATCTCGGGAGATTCCAGTTCGAATCTGGGGCTTTCTCTTATATTTTTTAGCCCAAACAAGGGCTTTTACGTTTTATCGAAAGGAGAAAACAAAATGGAAAGTATCAAAGTATTAAGGAGACAAGAAACAGAAACAAAGGAAATCAAGGTCGGGGATCAGATTTTAGTATCTCTGGTAGAACTTGGTGATTTTACCGCAACAGCTCACAAAATTGCGGACAAGGGTATCCTATTTATTTTTGATGAATATGTGACAAGCAGGCCGATGAACAGCAAGAACACCAATGAAGGCGGTTATGAGGAATCTGATTTAAAGGATTGGTTTGATTCTGTACTTTTGGAAGCATTTCCGGACGAGCTTAGAAGCCGAATTGCTAATTTATCTATTCCGTCAATCGGTGAGTTATTTGGTCACGATGATAAATGGGTTAATGCATATTTTGAACTGGATGAAGATAAGCAACTTGCACTTATGAAAAAACAAAGGAACCGCATAGCGTACTTCAATAATGAATGGGTATGGGGGTGGTTAAGAAACAGGGCAAAGAAAAACATTTCTTCAACTGATTTTGCTTATGTGGGCTGCGGTAAGTCCCCGAATGCTCACGGCGCACGGGGCTCTCTTGGAGTTAGGCCAGAGTTCTGGATGATTGAATAAAGCTTGAAATAAAAAATCCCTATTTGAAAGGAGAAAAAATATGAAAGGAAGCAAAAACATCAGAGGAAGTACAGAATGGGAAAAGAAGTTTATTGATAGCTTCAATCGGCTTTGTAATCGGCACCACTCATGGCAGGTGTGGCAAGACTTTGTCAATATGTCTGCCAGTGCAATTGCCAATGCAGTGGATCGGAGGCCAGATGTCTGGAAACTAAGGGAAGATTCTTATATGGCAACTGTCAAAAGATATTCCAAAGAGGAGTTGAATCTCATCACGGAACTGTTAAGCATCACAACATTGGCATTAGAAGAGAACCCGGCACAGGACTTTCTGGGGAAGATGTACATGCAGTTCAATCTTGAAAACAAATGGCACGGGCAATTCTTTACGCCTTGGCATGTTGCAGAGCTTATGGCAAAGATGCTGGTCAGCGATGAGACAAAAGAGAAGATTGCATCTCAGGATTACATTTCCGTCAATGATCCTTGCTGTGGTGCCGGCTGTATGCTTATAGCTTTCGCAAATGTCTGTAAAAACGATTTAGATATCAACTACCAGCAATCGGTGCTTTTTGTGGCGCAGGATATTGACTCGGTAGTTGCCAAGATGTGTTATATCCAAATCAGTCTTTTGGGATGCCCAGGCTTTGTGATAGTTGGCAATTCCCTTTTGGAGCCAGTTTGCGGAAGTACAATCGAGCCAATCTATATGAGGCCAGAAGACATTTGGTATACACCATTATATTTTACTGATGTGTGGACGCTTCGGAGAATCCGGTCTTGGAATAATAAGCTTCGGAAAGAAGAACCGGAACCGAAACCTATTCAGATACCTAAGATTGAGAAATCTCCAAGAACGGCCCCAGTAGTACATAACTCACCGCAAAAGCCGATTGCAAAGAAACCTGTAAAGAAGAAAAAACCGTTTTCGCTGAAAGACTTTTTTACAGTGAAAGGAAAGGGTAAGAAATGAATTTAAGGCAAAAATTTTATAGGATATGCGGCAAGTCGAGGCTGTATCTGAGACGCTCATCGCCAACTATCTTATGTTGTGTAGCAGCAGTCGGTGTTGTAGGGACAGCTGTGGCCGCCGTCAAGGCGACTCCCAAAGCTATGAAGTTGTTGGAAGATGCTGCGGACGAAAAGGGAACAGATTTAAGCAGGACGGAGATTGTCCTCACTGTCGCTCATTTGTATATCCCGGCGGCTGTTATTGGAGCTGGCACCATCTTCTGTATTTTCGGAGCAAACGCTCTTAACAAACAGCATCAGGCAAGATTGATGAGCGCTTACGCTTTGCTTAGAAACTATCACAAGGAATATCGTGATAAGTTGATCGAACTGCATGGCGAAGAAGCAGATGCCGAAATCCGAAATGCCATGATACGAGAACATTGCAATTTCCATCCGCTTGATTCAGATGTTCCAGACGATAAAGTTATATTTTACGATGAAATATCCGGGGAATCCGTTACGCGGTATGAGCGGGAAGTGATAGATGCTGAGTATCATTTCAATCGCAATTTTACAATGAGGGGGTATGCGTTCCTTAACGAGTTCTACGAATTCCTGGGATTGCCTATGACCGAATACGGAGAAATTGCCGGGTGGTCCATGTCTTCTGGAATTATGTGGGTGGATTTTGAACATCGGCTGATTGATAATGACGATGGAGGAACAGCCTGTTATTCCATTGACATGGTATTTTCACCGGAGGTCCTGGAAGAATGGGAATGCTAACAACTCCGCAAAATTTGCAATCACTATTATGAAAGGAGGAGATGCTTTATGACTGGAGCGGTAATTAAAGGAATCGGATTGGCGGCGACTGTAATTGGGATGGGAACATCACTCATCACCGATTGGGTTAACGAAAAGAAGATGGATGAAAAGATCGAAGAGAAAGTGAATGAGGCATTGTCCAGAAGAGACAAGAATGAAGAGGAGTCCTAACAAGGGCTCTTTCTTCTTGCGCAGAGGAGGCAGCGCAATGAGCAACGATTATATTTTATCCGTAATTCGGGAATATGCGGATGAATACCTGAAAGAACCGGGTTGGCGTATGTCAAAAGACTGGTTCAGGCAGGTTTCGTATAGCCGGTGGGCGGTGGGTGAAATATTGAAAAGCATTGAGGAATCCCGATTCACGCCGCCCATCATGGTTGTTGAGGATTTCATCCGTAAAATGGATGACTTCTCATGCCGGAACAAAAAGACAAGCATTATATTTTCAGTCGCACATGACATGGCCGAGAACATTTTGGACGTTCTGATTGCCATGAAATGACATATCGAAAGGAGAAAAAAGATGAAAGTATTAAGACAACAGGAAGTATCTATTCAGACAACAGGTGAATTCAAGGTCGGGGATCAGATTCAGATTGGAAAATATACCGCTACCTGCCAGAAAGTCACCAGGAAAGGGGCGCTCTTCCTTTTGGATCAGTATCTGGATGAGGCCTATAAGATGAATCGTGAGAATACGAACGAGGGCGGCTATGAGGGGAGCGACCTGCGCAAGGAGCTTCAGA
Organism: Lachnospiraceae bacterium; assembly: GCA_910576125.1. Lineage (GTDB taxonomy): Bacteria > Bacillota > Clostridia > Lachnospirales > Lachnospiraceae > Acetatifactor > Acetatifactor aquisgranensis. The sequence goes on from CAJTHM010000022.1 coordinate 100,683, forward strand.
AGAATAGCGTTCTGGAAATCTTCGATTCTGTCCGGGAAATGATGGTTCCGTTCAAAAACGGTGATCTGCTCCGTATTCCGTATGCAGAGGAATTCTTCGGAGATGTCGATTCCTATGAACCGAGCGGAAAGAAACAGTGGCCGCTTATGGAAGACCGCAAGAATCGAATCGCCATCCGGGAAGGAGAAGCTTATGAGTGGGGCTGGCTGCAGAACAAGCTGAAGTCTTCGGGGGCATATTTCGCTCATGTGGGTACCGATGGCTATGCGAACTACTTCTACGCGTCGGCCTCTCTTGGGGTTCGTCCGGTTCTCCGCTTGCGGTTAGGCTAATCTCCGCCCCTTGTGGGCGGTTTATATTTTGAAAGGAGAAGCGATGAAATGAAGAAACCTGATTTCTCCCGGATTGCCAAAAGTGTAAAGGTGGGGTTGCATAAACATAGCCCTGAAATCCTTACAGGAATTGGCATCGCCGGGATGATTACCACCACCGTATTGGCAGTGCGGGCAACGCCCAAAGCGCTGATTCTTATCGAGGAGGAGAAGCGCCGGCAGAACAAAGAGCTGTATGAAGATGCTGAAAGGAAAAGATTAGACAGTCATCCGAGAGTCGACCGGCTAAAGCCGATGGAGCTTGTTCGGACTACTTGGGTCTGTTATATTCCTGCTACCATCACTGGCGCACTTTCTATTGCCTGCTTGATTGGTGCCAGCTCCGTGAACATTCGGCGTAATGCAGCGCTTGCCGCAGCCTATTCCCTGTCGGAGTCCGCTTTAAAAGAGTACCAGGAGAAGGTAATTGAGACCATCGGGGAGAAGAAAGAGCAGGAAATCCGGGATGCGGTAGCAAAGGACAAGATTCAGCGTGATCCGGTCGTGAATAAAGAGGTCATCATCACAGGACGCGGGGAGACTCTCTGCTATGATACGATTACATCCCGATATTTTAAGTGTGATATTGAAAAGCTCCGGAGGGTGGAAAACGAGCTGAATAAAAAGCTTATCAGCGAGATGTATATTTCGCTGAACGAGTTCTATTACGAGATCGGATTGCGTTCTACCGATATTGGTGACGACCTCGGATGGAATCTGGCAGACGGTTTTATCAACCTGGAGTTCAGTTCACAGCTTGCAGAGGACGAAACGCCTTGTCTTGTGATTGGATACCGGGTAGCGCCAAGGTATGATTTTCGCACCTTGATGTAACTGCGCAAAAATTACAATGCCTTTAATGGAAGAATCCACACTATTTCATAAACGAAAGGAGAACAATTATGGAACCTAACGAAGTAATGGAAAACGAGGAAGTTATCGAGACGGCTACGGAGGAGATCGTGAGAGCGAGTTCCGGATGCGGCTTTAAGATGGCGGCTGGTTTTGGTTTGGGCATTCTTGCAGGTATGGCTATCTGCAAGCTGGCTAAGCCGGTAATCGCCAAGATCAAAGCGCGGAAAGCAAAGCCCATGATCGATTCGGCGGCGGACGATTTTGATGACGACCACTTTGACGACGAAGAGGAGTCCGAAGAAGAATCCGAGCAATGATATTCGGTGGATCAGACGAGGGGAGAGTACCTGTAACAGGGTGCTTTCCCTTTTTTCGTTTCCCGGAAGGAGGATTGCAATGAACAGGTATTTGTATGACGGACCGGTCATGGAGTTTGACCGTTGTGTCCAGAACAACTGGAAAGGAGAGACAATGGCCGCATCTGAGACAAAAGCCCGGAGTAATCTTTCCTACCAGTGGAAGAAAAGGAACAACCGCATTGCCAGCGTAAAGATTACGTTGCCTGGCAAACTGCGGGAGATAAGCTGAAAGGAGAAAACTATGAGAAACGAAGAAAATTTAGTGGGTTCGGTATTGTTTATTCTAGGGGTGGCGGCACTTGGATATGCCATGCATGTAACCAGTAAAATGAATAAACTCTGTGCAAAACTGGACTTATCTGTGGATGAATTATCAGAATCCATTGACATATCTATGCCGGATGCAATCGTTAAGGAAGCTGTTGATCGGGCGGCTGATAGAGCGGCATATAAGGCTGTACAGTCTGCCACCGTAACAGCTGTGAACCAGGTTCGTCATGATATACAAAAAGAAGTCAAGACGGCTGTGGATAACGCTTATGCTGATTTGCGTGGAAAAGTTGAGAGAGAAATCTCAGACCAAATCGGTAATATTGACATAAGTTCAATTAAGCGGGATGTAATTAAAAAGGCTGGAGAAAAAGCCGCCGAAAAGTTCGAGAGTGATTTGGAAGATATTTTAGAGAAGTACAATAGTGATCTCAATAATGTCTCCAAAATCTACAATTCCATTGCTAAGTCAATCTCCAGTCGTGATGACAGCAAAGAGATGACGTTCAGGATTGCATAAGAAAGGAGAATTATATTTTATGGAAGAATACAAGCCAAACTCCCATAAATCTAAGGAAGAACAGCAGACGGCGCCCCCCGAAAAGAAAGTGGAAAAAGTGGTCAGCGGGTCTGTAAAATCCAGAAAGAAGAGTGAGATTCAGAAATTTGCGGATGTGTTTATCCAGGAGGATGCGCAGAAAGTAAAGTCTTATATTCTGATGGATGTATTGGTACCGGCGGTAAAGAAAGCCATATCAGATATTGTGACGAACGGGATTGACATGATCCTGTACGGAGAGACTGGGCGAACAAAAAAGAACGGAACAGCTTCCAAGGTATCTTACAGGAGCTACTACGACAAGAGGGATGACCGCAGGGATTATGGTTCTTCCAGAACGCGAACAGGGTATGACTATGATGATGTTATCCTGGACAATCGCGGGGAAGCAGAAGAAGTCCTGTCTCGAATGGATGAACTGATTGCTACATATGGCCTTGTCAGTGTGGCAGACTTCTATGACCTGGTAGGAATCACGGGAAGCTATACAGACAATAAGTACGGCTGGACGGATATTCGGAATGCATCGGTGGTAAGGGTTCGTGACGGATACACAATCAAACTGCCGAGAGCGTT